>NZ_JBVIUQ010000004.1:353873-742084 GCF_055596485.1 Streptomyces sp. NPDC039736
GGTGAGGTTGTAAACCTAGGCTGGGGGGGAAAACAAAGGAGGGGGGGGGGGAGGAAAAAGAGGGGCGGCGCCTCTCCCCCCCCCCCTTTTTTGCCGCCCCCCCGCCGCCCTCGGAGAGGCGAAGTCCGGTGTCAGGCCTGCTTGCGCGACTTGTCGAGCACCATCACCAGGCCGGCGATGACCACGAACAGGCCGATCGGGGCGGCGACGAAGAGACCGAGGGTCTCCGCGACGCTCAGGCCCTTGCCCGGGTCGTCACCGTCGTCCCGTACGGCCGCGAGCGCGGGAGACGACAGGAGCAGCATCATCAGCGTCGTACCGGTCGCGACAGCGCCGGCGCGCAGAGCGTTCTTCTTGTCCACGGTGCAAAAGTAGCGAACGACTAAGCGGGGCGCTCGCCCGGGGGTGCCGTAAGGGGTTTCGCCCCCGCTTCCGTGCCGGTGCCGGACGCCTCGCGGAACACCTCCATCAGGGCGTGCAGCCGGGGCGAGGCGACCAGTTCCTCCAGGGTCAGGGGACGGCCGGCGGCGTCCGCGAGGGGCAGCCGCCAGTTGGGGTACTGGTCCCAGGTGCCGGGCAGGTTCTGCGGGCGGCGGTCGCCCACGGTGTCGGGCAGCCAGATGCCGACCATGCGGGCGGGGGTGCGCAGCAGGAAGCGGTGCACGGCCCGGATCGCGGCCTCCTCGTCCCCCCCGCCCTCGGGCAGCAGGCCCAGCCGGGTGAGACAGGTGAGCCAGTCGGCGACTTCCGCGGCGTCCTCGGCCCGCTCCTCCTCCAGGGGGCGGGTGAGCAGGCCGAGGCGGTGGCGCAGGGCGACGTGGTCGCCGGTGAGGCGGGCGGCGGTGGACGGCAGGTCGTGGGTGGTGGCGGTGGCGACACAGCCCTCGCGCCAGGCGTCGGGGGGCAGCGGGCGGCCGGTGCCGGCCCAGTCCCGTTCGAACCACAGCACGGAGGTGCCGAGCACGCCGCGCGCGGCCAGCGCGTCGCGCACGCCGGGCTCGACGGTGCCGAGGTCCTCGCCGACGACGACGGCCCCGGCGCGGTGCGCCTCCAGGACGAGGACGGCGAGCATGGCCTCGGCGTCGTACCGGACGTACGCCCCCTCGGTGGGCGGCAGGCCCGCGGGCACCCACCAGAGCCGGAAGAGGCCCATCACGTGGTCGATGCGGACGGCGCCGGCATGCCGCAGGAGGTTGCGCAGCAGACTGCGGTACGGGGCGTAGCCGGTCGTGGCGAGCACGTCGGGCCGCCAGGGCGGCAGGCCCCAGTCCTGGCCGTGGGCGTTGAAGGCGTCCGGGGGCGCGCCCACCGACATGCCGGACGCGTACGCCTGGGCCTGCGCCCAGGTGTCGGAGCCGTCGGGGTGCACGCCGACGGCCAGGTCGTGCACCAGGCCGACGGCCATGCCCGCCTCCCGGGCGGCGCGCTGGGCGGCGGCGAGCTGGCGGTCGGTGTCCCAGACGGCCCGGCAGTGGAAGTCGACCAGGCCGGCCAGCGCGGCGCGCTCCCGCGCGGTGTCGGCGGAGGCGCGGTCGGCGAGTGCGCCGGGCCAGCGGGCGCGGTCGGGGCCGTAGGTGTCGACCAGGGCGCACCAGGTGGCGTGGTCCTCCAGGGCGGTGCCCTGTTCGGCGAGGAAGTCGCGGTAGGCGGCGCGTCGGCCGGGGCCCAGCGGCACCGTGTACAGGATCTCCAGCGCCTCGCGCTTGAGCGCCCAGACGGCGTCCCGGTCGAGCAGGGCGCCCTCGGACAGCACCCCGTCGCGCAGGGCGGCGGCCCGGGCGACGAGGCCGTCCAGGCGGGCGCGGTCGCCGGGGCCGGTGACGTGAGCGAACTCGGGGACGTCCTCGATCCGCAGGTGCACCGGGTCGGGGAAGCGCCGGGAGGAGGGACGGTAGGGGGAGGGGTCGGTCGGGGCGCCGGGGACGGCGGCGTGCAGCGGGTTGACCTGCACGAAACCCGCGCCGACGGACCGTCCGGCCCAGGCGGCGAGTTCGGCGAGGTCGCCGAGGTCGCCCATGCCCCAGGAACGGGTGGACAGCAGCGAGTAGAGCTGGACCAGGAAGCCGTGCCGGGGGCCTTCGGGGGCGACCGTGCGGGCGGGCGCGGCGACGAGGTGGCAGGAGGACTCGCGGCCGTCGGGCAGGACGGCCGACAACCGGTGGACGCCGGGCGGCAGTTCGGCCCAGGGGGCGCTCCCGGCGGCGGGGGCGGAGCTGTCGCGGCGGGCGGGGGCCGGGACGGACCAGGTGCGGGTCTCGCCCTGTTCGGTGCTGACGCGCAGCGCGGTGCCTCCGGGGAGCGCCGTGAGGGCCCCGGGGGGCTCCTGGGCGTCCTGCCACAGGACGAGCGTGGGCGGGAGCACCGCGCTGTCGGCGCGGGCGTCGTGGGCGGCGAGCGCGGCGTCCACGGCCTCGGGGGTGCGTGCGTCGACGTCCAGGGCGGCGAGCACGGCGACGACGGTGGCCTCGGGGACGTGGACGGTGCGGCCCTCGGAGGGCGCGTAGGAGACGGCGACGCCGTGCAGGGCGGCGAGCCGGGCCAGCGGGGCGGCGACGGCGGGGGCGTCGGAGGGGCCGGGCGCCGTGGGCGCGTCGGGAGCCTCGGACGACGCGGTGGCGGCCGGGTGGGGGGCGGCGGGCCGGTCGGGATCAGCCGGTGCCGCGGAGAAGGGCGTGCCGGAGACGGGCGGCGGGTCCGCCGCGGCCGGGTCCGGGTGTCCGCCGGGCGCGGGGTCCGGCCCGGCGGCGCCGTTCGGCCGGGCGTCCGCGGCCGGGGGTTCCGGCGGGTCGGCGGCGGGCCGGGGCGGTGGCGCCGGGGCCGGGCGCGGCTCCGCCGGCGGTGTGCCGGGCGCACGGCTCTGGCCGGCCCGGTCGGGCTGTCCCGGCGCGTCGGGCGCCCCGGGCGTGTCGCGCGGAACCGGCGGCCGGTCGTCGGGCGCCGTTCCCCCTGCTGCGGTCATTCAGATCCCCGGGTGCTGGTACTCCGTGCCGGACGCGGTGCCGTACGAGGTCGGTTCGCTGGTGAGGGGCGTCGCGTCGGTGAGCGGAGGCTCGCTGGTGAGCGGCGCGGCGTCGGCGAGGGGCGGCTCGCTGGTCAGGAGCGGCTCGGCGCCGCAGCCACAGGCGCAGGACCCGTCGAGGACGGAGTCGGGGCCCGAGACCTGTGGGGACAGGGCGGACAGGAGGAGCTGGGCGGAAGCGGCCACGGAGGCCTCCCTCGGTGGGGGACGCGGACTTCAGCGTCTCTACCCACCGGGCGGAGCCGCAGACCTTTCCCGTACGGGAACGTGATCCGGGTCACATTACTTCCTCCGATGGGCAGTCGGCGCAAGAAGTGGAAGGAATCGGACGCACGGCCGCAGACTGTCCGGCACATCCGCCGTGCGCGGGCGGAACGCCGGTGGCGCCCGCATTGACACTGTCGGCACACGGGTGATGGGCTCGGCGCGCGCGGGTAACGGAACGATCAATGCCGCACGCCGGCGCGGGCGCGGACGGGCGGCGACGGCGATGCGCCGCGGCCGTCCGCCGCGGCGGCGCGCGGCACGTGAGCACAGAGGAGTACTGGGGTGCAGTTGGGGCGCAGAAGGGGCGCGACCGCCGTCGCGCTCGCCGTGATGGGCGGCCTGCTCGGCGGTGCGCCGGGCGCGGCGGCCGCTCCGCCCGCCCCGGACCTGCCCGCCCCCGCGTCGCGGGACCAGGACAGCGACGGCGCGCCGCCGGCGGTGTGGCCGCGCCCGCAGACGGTGCGTGCCGCCGGCCCCGCCGTTCCGGTGGGCGACGAGGCGGTGCTGGTGGTCGCGCCGGGCACCGACGCGTACGCGGTGAACGCGTTGCGCAGCGTGCTGCGGGGCGCGGGCGCGCACACCCTCTACGAGGTGGCCCCGGGCGAGCCGCTGCCGCCGCGCGGTCTGGTCGTACGGGCCGGGGCGGCCGACGAGGCGATGGCGGCGCTGCGCGCGCCGGCGACGGCCGATCTCCCGCGGGGGGGTTACCGGATCGCGGTGGGCCGGTTCGGGGGGCGCGACACGGTGGCGCTGGACGGCGTCGGCGCGGACGGCGTCTTCCACGCGGCGCAGACCCTGCGGCAGCTGGTCCGCACGGACGGCGCGCGCACCGCCGTCGCCGGCGTCGTCGTGCGGGACTGGCCGGGGACGGCCGTGCGCGGCATGACGGAGGGCTTCTACGGGCGGCCGTGGACCACCGAGCAGCGGCTCGCCCAGATCGACTTCATGGGCCGCACCAAGCAGAACCGTTACCTGTACGCGCCCGGGGACGACCCGTACCGCCAGGCGCTGTGGCGCGATCCGTACCCGGTCGCCGAGCGCGCCTCCTTCCGGGTGCTCGCGGAGCACGCGCGGCGCAACCACGTGACGCTGGGGTGGGCGGTGGCGCCGGGGCAGGCGATGTGCATGTCCGACGACCGGGACGTGCGCGCCCTCACCCGCAAGGTGGATGCCATGTGGGCGCTGGGGGTGCGGGTCTTCCAGCTCCAGTTCCAGGACGTCAGCTACAGCGAGTGGCACTGCGGTCAGGACGCCGACGTGTTCGGGTCGGGCCCGGCGGCCGCGGCGAAGGCGCACGCGCGGGTGGCGAGCGCGGTGGCCCGCCACCTCGCGGACCGGCATCCGGGCGCGGAGCCGCTGTCGCTGATGCCGACGGAGTTCTACCAGGACGGCGCCACGGAGTACCGGCGCGCGCTGGCCGCCGAGCTGGACGGGCGGGTGCAGGTGGCGTGGACCGGGGTGGGCGTGGTGCCGCGCACCATCAGCGGGCGCGAACTGGTCACCACCCGGGAGGCGTTCGGCCATCCGCTGGTGACGATGGACAACTACCCGGTCAACGACTACGCGCAGGACCGCATCTTCCTCGGCCCCTACACCGGCCGCGAACCGGCCGTGGCGGGCCGCAGCGCCGCGCTGCTGTCGAACGCCATGGAGCAGCCCTCCGCGTCCCGCATTCCGCTGTTCACGGCCGCCGACTTCGCCTGGAACCCACGCGGCTACCGGCCGCAGGAGTCCTGGCGGGCGGCGGTCGACGACCTGGCGGGCGACGACGCGCAGGCCCGGGAGGCGATGCGGGCGTTCGCCGGGAACCACGCCTCCTCGATCCTGGACCCGCACCACGAGTCGGCGTACCTGCGTCCCTTGATGGACGCGTTCTGGGCGTCGCGCTCGTCGGCCGACGCCGGTCCGCGGAACGCGGCGGCACAGCGGCTGCGGGCCGCCTTCACGGTGATGCGGGAGACCCCGCGGCGGCTCGGCGCCGCCGCCCAGGGCGCCTTCGACGACGAGGTGCGGCCGTGGATCGAGCGGTTCGCCCGGTACGGGCAGGCGGGCGAGCAGGCCGTGGACATGCTCCAGGCGCAGGCCGCCGGGGACGGCGCGGGCGCCTGGCGGCACTCGCGGGCCCTGGACGCCTCCCGGAAGGCGCTCAGCGCGCCCCGGGTGACCGTCGGCAAGGGCGTGCTGGACCCGTTCCTGTCGAAGGCGGTGCGGCAGGGCGCGGCCTGGACCGGCGCCGACCGCGAGCCGGGGCAGGTGACCGAGGGGCCCGGCACGTACACCGTGCGGCTGGGCCGGGCGCGTCCGGTGTCGACGGTCACGACGATGGCCGCCCCCGGTGCCACCGACGCCGCCGTGGAGGTGCACGTCCCCGGCGAGGGGTGGCGGCGGGCCGGGGCGCTCACGGCGGACGGCTGGACGCAGACGCCGGTGGGCGGCACGCGCGTGGACGCGGTGCGGCTCGCCTGGCAGCGGCAGGCTCCCCGGGTGCAGCGGGTGGTGCCGTGGTACGCGGACGAGCCGGAGGCCAGGCTCGCGCTGTCGCGGGCGGAGATCGACGCGGAGATCGGCGGGCCGCCGGTGCGGGTGCGGGCGGCGCTGACCGGGCAGCGGCCCGGCGAGGTGCGCGGGGAGCTGGTCGCGAGGGCTCCCCGGGGCATCGAGGTGCTCGCGCCGAAGGCGACGGTGGTGCCGCGCGGCACGGACGCCTCGGTGCCGCTGGACGTCAGGGTCGCGAAGGACGCCCCGGCGGGCGAGTACCGGATTCCGGTGTCCTTCGGCGAGGGGGCGGAGCAGACGCTCGTCGTGCGGGCGGCTCCCCGTACGGCGGGGCCCGATCTGGCGCGTACGGCGCGGATCTCCTCCTCGGGGGACGAGACGGCGGACTTCCCGGCGTCGGCCGCGGCGGACGGCAGGGCCGGCACGCGCTGGTCGTCGCCGGCGGGGGCGGGCGCCTGGTGGCAGGCGGAGCTGGCGCGGCCCACGCGGGTGGGCCTGGTGTCCTTGCGCTGGCAGGACGCGTACGCGACGGCGTACCGCGTCCAGGTGTCGGCGGACGGCCGCACCTGGCGCACGGCGGCCACCGTCCGGGACGGCCGCGGGGGTGCGGAGACGGTGCGCTTCGACGCACGGGACGTGAGGTTCGTCCGGGTGCAGGGCGACAGGCGGGCGACCCGGTTCGGGTACTCGCTGTGGTCGGTCGAGGTGTACGCGGTGGCGGAGGAGGAGCGGGAGCGGGGGCGCGAGCGGGGTGAGTGAGCGTGCGCCCGCGGTCCGGCAGGGGTGGATGAGCGTTCACCCTCCGACCGGGCCGGGTGAGTGAGCGTTCGCCTGCGGTCCGGCAGGGGTGGATGAGCGTTGACCCTCCGACCGCGCCGGGCGAGTGAGCGTTCACCCTCCACCCGGGCCACGCGAGTGAGCGTTCACTCACCTCAAGCCCGTGGTGAGTGAACGCTCACCCGCCCCGCACGGCGGGTGGGCGAGCGCCGACGAAAGAGCCCGGTCTCAGGCGGAGACGCCGTCGATCCGGGCCAGGGCGTCGTCCGCGCCGAAGGGCTGGAGGTACGGCAGCCAGCGCGGATCGCGGTGCCCCGTCCCGATGATGCGCCAGGCCAGCCCCGACGGCGGGGCGGGCTGGTGGCGCAGGCGCCAGCCGAGTTCCAGCAGGTGCCGGTCGGCCTTGACGTGATTGCAGCGACGGCAGGCCGCCACCACGTTCTCCCAGGCGTGCTGTCCGCCGCGACTGCGCGGAATGACGTGGTCGACGCTGGTTGCGACGCCACCGCAGTACATACAGCGCCCGCCGTCCCTGGCGAAGAGCGCACGGCGGGTGAGCGGAACGGGCCCCCGGTAGGGGACCCGCACGAAGCGTTTGAGCCGGACCACGCTGGGCGCGGGGACGGCCCGGGTCGCGCTGTGCAGGAAGGCGCCGGACTCCTCGAGGCACAGGGCCTTGTTCTCCAGGACGAGGACGAGCGCGCGGCGGAGCGGTACGACGCCGAGGGGCTCGTACGACGCGTTGAGTACCAGGACATGCGGCACGGATGCCTCCTTGTACGCCGGCGGCGCGTGGCTCGCGCCGGGACGATTCCCGAACAGTCTCCCCTCATGCCTGGTCGTGGCGCCACCACGTCCGGGTAATGGGCCCGACGTGTTGTGCGCCACAGCGGGGAACCGGCCGCGGAGGTGTCCGGAACCACAGGCCCGGCGCCCCGATGTCAACAAGGTGTGCCACCTTGCCCCGTTAGTGTGGTGGGCCTGCCACATCGCATGGAGGTGCCCGAGGTGTCCTGGTCCGCCCTACTGGCCGCAGGTCCGCCCGCCGATCCCGGCACGTTCGACGAGGCGGCGGAGAAGGCCGGCAACGCCGCGAGCTGGGTGGAGCAGAACTGGTCCACCTGGCTGAACGTGGGCCTGCGCATCCTGCTCATCGTGATCATCGCGACGGTGCTGCGGACGGTCATCCGGCGCACCATCACCAAGCTCATAACGCACATGAACAACAGCGCGCAGGCGGTGGAGGGCACCGCGCTCGGCGGGCTGCTGGTCAACGCCGAGCGCCGCAGGCAGCGCTCCGAGGCGATCGGCTCGGTGCTGCGCTCGGTGGCGTCGTTCCTGATCCTGGGCACCGCGGCACTGATGGTGCTGGGCGCCCTGAACATCAATCTGGCACCGCTGCTGGCGTCCGCGGGTGTCGCGGGCGTGGCGCTCGGTTTCGGCGCCCGCAACCTGGTCACCGACTTCCTGTCCGGCGTCTTCATGATCCTGGAGGACCAGTACGGCGTCGGCGACACCATCGACGCCGGGGTGGCGAGCGGCGAGGTCATCGAGGTGGGGCTGCGCGTCACCAAGCTGCGCGGCGACAACGGCGAGATCTGGTACGTGCGCAACGGCGAGGTCAAGCGGATCGGCAACCTGAGCCAGGGCTGGGCGACCGCCGGCATCGACGTCCAGGTCCGCCCGACGGAGGACCTGGAGCGCATCCGCGAGGTGCTCGCCGAGGTCGCCGACGAGATGGCGAAGGCCGAGCCGTGGAACGAGCGGCTGTGGGGTCCCATCGAGGTCCTGGGCCTGGACTCGGTGCTGCTGGAGTCGATGATCGTGCGCGTGTCGGCGAAGACGATGCCGGGCAAGGCGCTGGGCGTGGAGCGCGAGCTGCGCTGGCGGGTCAAGGCGGCCTTCGACAAGGCGGGCATCCGGATCGTCGGCGGCCCCGAGGCGGTGCCCGAGGCGGAGGCGGCCGACCCGTCGGCGGGTGTCGCCGCCCCGTCCGCCATGGCCAACCCGCTGTCCCCGCAGTCGATGGCGGCCAACCCGATCCCGCCCGCCGGCGCGACGCCCGGCCCGGGCCCGGCCGCACCGGCTCCGGCGCCGGCCGCGCAGCCGAACCTGAACAAGTAGGTACCGGCCCGCCCGGTGTCGTACCGCGCGAAAAGCGCAAAAGGCACAACAGCCCCAGGAACACCTTTCTGCGCCCCCGCAGGTAACGCTTTGGTTGCCTCGGGGGCGCTTCCCATTGACGGGCCTTTCACCTGCGCCTTACGTTCCTCGCACCGAATAGGAAACTTTCCTAACAACGTGGTTGGGGAGCAGGCAGCCGAAAGGCGGGTGAGGGCGTCATGGCCACGACTCCGGGCACACCGAGTGTGCTGCGCGCGATGAACGACCGGGCGGCGCTCGATCTGCTGCTGGCGCACGGCCCGCTCTCCCGCACCCGGATCGGCAAGCTCACCGGGCTCTCCAAGCCGACCGCCTCCCAGTTGCTGGCCCGCCTGGAGGCCGCCGGGCTCGTCGTCGCCACCGGCACCACCGAGGGCCGCCCGGGACCCAGCGCGCAGCTGTACGCGGTCAACGCGGGCGCCGCGCACGTCGCCGCCCTGGACGTCGACCCCGGCCGCATCCGGGCCGCCGTCGCCGACCTCACCGGCGAGACGGTGGGCAGCTTCGAACTGGCCACCCCCGGACGGGCGTCGACGGGGGTCGTGAGCCAGGTGACGCAGGCGGTCGAGGGCGCCGCGAAGGACGCCGGCCTGACCACGGCCGGCCTGCACCGGGTCGTCATCGGCACCCCCGGCGCGTTCGACCCGAGCACCGGGCGGCTGCGGTACGCCTCGCACCTGCCGGGCTGGCACTCCCCCACACTGCTCGACGAGCTGGCGGCGGCGCTGCCGATGCCGGTGGAGTACGAGAACGACGTGAACCTGGCGGCGGTCGCCGAGCAGCGGCTCGGTGCGGCCCGGGGCCACGGGGACTTCGTCCTGCTGTGGGCCGACGCCGGTCTCGGCGCCGCCCTGGTGCTGGGCGGGCGGCTGCACCGCGGCTGGACCGGCGGCGCGGGCGAGGTCGGCTTCCTGCCGGTGCCCGGCGCCCCGCTGATCCGCCGGGTGGCGCAGGCCAACGGCGGCGGCTTCCAGGAGCTGGCCGGCGCCGTCGCCGTACCGAGGATCGCCAAGGGCCTCGGGCACCAGACGCCGGAGCAGCCCGCCGTGGAGGTCGCCGTGGACCTGCTGGAGCGGGCGGCGTGCGGGGAGGCCGGGCTGTGCGGACTGCTGCCCGAATACGCGCACCGGCTGGCGGTGGGGCTGGCGTCCGTGGTGGCGGTGCTGGACCCCGAACTGATCGTCCTGTCCGGTGGGCTGGCCGTCGCCGGCGGTGAACCCCTGCGCTCGCTCGTGCAGACGGAGCTGGCCGACCTGGCCGCGCCCCGCCCCCGTCTGGTGCTCGGTGAGATCCACCGGAGCCCCGTGCTGAGAGGTGCGCTGCAGAGCGCCCTGGAGGCCACCCGGGACGAAGTGTTCGACACCTCCTCCCGCTAGTCCCCCGTCCCTGCCCGCCTCGTCCCGTCCTGCCCCGTCCTGTCCCTGGGAGCTTTGCCATGCGCAGAAACCGCCGTCTGACCGCCGCCGCCGTCGCCGTCGCGTCGATCTCCGTTCTCGCCACCGCCTGTACCGGCTCCGCCGAGAACGTGGCGAAGGACGACCCGAACGCCAACACCACGATCAACTTCTGGCACGGCTGGAGCGCGCCCAGCGAGGTCAAGGCGATCAAGGAGAACGTCGACCGGTTCGAGAAGGCGCACCCGAACATCAAGGTGAACGTCGTCGGCAACGTCAACGACGACAAGCTCAACCAGTCGCTGCGCAGCGGCGGTTCCAAGGGCCCGGACGTGGTGTCGTCGTTCACCACGTCCAACGTCGGGAAGTTCTGTTCCTCGGGCGCGTTCGCGGACCTGAAGCCGTTCATCGAGAAGTCGAAGCTGGACCTGGAGAAGACCTTCCCGAAGGTCATGCTCGACTACACCCAGTTCGAGGGGAAGCGCTGCGCGCTGCCGCTGCTGGCGGACGCGTACGGCCTGTACTACAACAAGGACGCCTTCGCGAAGGCCGGCATCAAGGAGGCCCCGAAGACGTACTCGGAGCTCCTGACGACGGCGAAGGCGCTGACGAAGACCAAGGGCGACAGCTACGAGCAGCTCGGCTTCATGCCGAACTACCACGGCTACGAGACGACCACCGAGCACTACCTCGGCTCGTGGGGCCCGGCGTACTTCGACAAGAACGGCAAGTCGGCGGTGGCGACGGACCCGGCGTTCGCGGAGATGTTCACGGCGCAGAAGAAGCTCGTGGACGGGCTGGGCGGCTTCGACAAGCTGGAGAAGTACCGCAACACCTTCGGCGACGAGTTCAGCGCCAAGCACCCCTTCCACACCGGCCAGGTCGCCATGCAGCTGGACGGCGAGTGGCGGCTGGGGATGGCGAAGGACGCCAAGGTGCCCTTCGAGATCGGTGTCGCGCCGATGCCGGTGCCGGACAACCGGGTCGGCGACTACGGCAAGGGCTTCCTGTCGGGCACGGTGCTGGGCATCGCCCCGCAGAGCAAGAAGCAGAACGCCGCGTGGGAACTCGTGAAGTTCATGACGACCGACACCAAGGCGGTCGTCGAGTTCTCCAACGGCATCCACAACGTGCCCTCGACGTTCGAGGCGCTGAAGTCGCCGGACCTGAAGAACGACCCGGCGTTCAAGACCTTCCTGGACATCGCCCAGCACGCGAAGTCCAACACCCCCTCGGGCGCGGTCAACGGCGCCTCGTACCTCAACACCCTCCAGGAGTTCGGCTTCCAGTACGAGAAGGGCGCGGAGAAGGACCTGAAGGCCGGTCTGGAGCGCACCGCGAAGCAGATCGACACCGACATCG
This sequence comes from Streptomyces sp. NPDC039736, assembly GCF_055596485.1. Classification (NCBI taxonomy): domain Bacteria; kingdom Bacillati; phylum Actinomycetota; class Actinomycetes; order Kitasatosporales; family Streptomycetaceae; genus Streptomyces; species Streptomyces sp. NPDC039736. The sequence goes on from NZ_JBVIUQ010000004.1 coordinate 365,352, forward strand.
CGAAGGCGAAGTAGTCCGCGCATGACCACCCACACGCTCGACACGAAGCGCGGGGCGCCGGCCCTGGCCGCGAAGCGCCGGAAGGCGGCCCTGCGCACGGCGGCCTTCATGTCCCCGTGGCTGATCGGCTTCGCGGTGTTCTTCGCGTACCCGCTGGTCTCCACCGTGTACTTCTCGTTCACCAAGTACGACGGCTTCGGCGTCCCGGTCTTCAACGGACTCGACAACTGGAGCTACGTCTTCCAGGACTATCCGAACTTCTGGCCGGCGATGCGCAACACGCTGTGGCTGGTCGTCGTGATGGTGCTGTGCCGGGTCGTCTTCGGCCTCGGCGTCGGCCTGCTCATCACCAAGATCAAGACGGGTACGGGAGTCTTCCGCACCCTCTTCTACCTGCCGTACCTGGCGCCCCCGGTGGCCGCCACGCTCGGTTTCGTGTTCCTGCTCAACCCGGGCACCGGGCCGGTCAACGAGATCCTGTCCTCGCTCGGCGTCCCCGCGCCGAACTGGTTCACCGACCCGGCCTGGTCGAAGCCGGCGCTCACCGTCCTCGCGGTGTGGGGCATCGGCGACCTGATGGTCATCTTCATGGCCGCGCTCCTCGACGTGCCGAAGGAGCAGTACGAGGCGGCGGAGCTGGACGGCGCGTCGTCCTGGCAGCGGTTCCGCTTCGTGACGCTGCCGAACATCTCGCCCATCGTGCTGTTCGCCGTCGTCACCGGTGTCATCCAGGCGATGCAGTACTACACGCAGCCCCTGGTGGCGGGAAAGGTCGCCTCCGGCGTCATCGGGAACTCGGGCCAGCAGTTCGAGCCCGGCTTCCCCGACAAGTCGACCCTGACCCTCCCGCAGCTCGTCTACAACCTCGGCTTCCAGCGTTTCGACTACGGCGCCGCCGCGGTCGCCGCACTCGTCCTGTTCGTCCTCGCGATGGCCTTCACGGCCCTCCTGATGCGACGTCGTGGCGGCCTCCTCCAGGCAGGTGACTGATGTCCGTGTCCACCTCGACACTCGAACGACCGCTCAAGACCCCCGAGCCCGCCCCCACCCCCGCGCACCGCACCGCCCGCCGCAGGGCGGCGCTGCACTGGATCGGCGTGCACTCCCTGGGCATCGCGGTCGCGCTGTTCTTCGTGCTGCCGTTCGTCTTCCTGCTGCTCACCTCGTTGATGAGCGACGCGCAGGCGCTCACCAGCGACCTGGTGCCGCACACCTGGCAGTGGAGCAACTACGTCAAGGTCTTCGAGACGCCGGGCTTCCTGACCTGGTGGAAGAACAGCCTGCTGTACGCGGGCCTGGGCACCGTCCTGACGGTGGTCTCCTCGGTCCCCGTCGCGTACGCGCTCGCCAAGTTCCGCTTCCGCGGGCGCAATCTGTCGCTGCTGCTGGTGATCTCGATGATGATGCTGCCGCAGCAGGTCGTCATCATCCCGATGTACCTGTTCTGGTCGAAGCAGCTCGACCTCACCGGCACCCTGTGGCCGCTGATCATTCCGCTCGCGTTCGGGGACGCCTTCTCCATCTTCCTGCTGCGGCAGTTCCTGCTGACCATCCCCAACGAGTACCTGGACGCGGCGAAGGTGGACGGCTGCGGCGAATTCCGCACGCTGGTCCGCATCGTGCTGCCGATGGCCAAGCCCGGCATCGCGGCGATCGCCCTGTTCCAGTTCTTCGCCCTGTGGAACGACTACTTCGGCCCGCAGATCTACGCCTCGGAGAACCCGGCGGCGTGGACGCTGAGTTACGGCCTGGAGTCCTTCAAGGGCGCGCACCAGACCAACTGGAATCTGACCATGGCCGCGACCGTCCTGGTCATGGCCCCCGTGATCCTCGTCTTCTTCTTCGCCCAGAAGGCGTTCGTCGAGGGTGTCACGCTGACCGGAGTGAAGGGCTAGGTCATCACACTCATGAAGCTCGCAGTAGTCGGTGGAGGCTCCACCTACACCCCCGAGTTGATCGACGGTTTCGCCCGGCTGCGGGACACGCTCCCGATCTCCGAGCTGGTCCTGATCGACCCGGCGGCCGACCGCCTGGACCTGGTGGGGGGGCTGGCCCGCCGGATCTTCGCCAAGCAGGGCCACCCGGGCACCATCACCACCACCTCCGACCCGGACGCGGGCGTCGCGGACGCCGACGCGGTGCTGCTCCAGCTCCGGGTGGGCGGCCAGGCGGCCCGCGAGAAGGACGAGACGTGGCCGCTGGAGTGCGGCTGCGTCGGCCAGGAGACGACCGGCGCCGGCGGCCTCGCGAAGGCGCTGCGCACGGTCCCGGTCGTCCTGGACATCGCCGAGCGGGTGCGCCGCCGGAACCCGGACGCCTGGATCATCGACTTCACCAACCCCGTCGGCATCGTCACCCGCGCCCTGCTGAACGCCGGGCACAAGGCGGTCGGCCTGTGCAACGTGGCGATCGGCTTCCAGCGGAAGTTCGCCGCGCTGCTCGACGTCACCCCCGCCGAGATCCACCTCGACCACGTGGGCCTCAACCACCTCACCTGGGAGCTGGGGGTACGGCTGGGCGGCCCGGACGGCGAGAACCTGCTGCCGAAGCTGATCGCCGAGCACGGCGACGCCATCGCCGCCGACCTGCGCATGCCGCGCACGGTCGTCGACCGCCTGGGCGTCGTCCCCTCGTACTACCTGCGCTACTTCTACCAGCACGACGAGGTCGTACGGGAGCTGGGCACGAAGCCCTCGCGGGCGGCGGAGGTGGCCGCGATGGAGCGGGAGCTGCTGGCGCTGTACGGCGACCCCGCGCTCGACGAGAAGCCGGAGCTGCTGGCCGGACGCGGCGGCGCCTTCTACTCGGAGGCGGCCGTGGACCTCGCGTCCGGGCTGCTGGGCGGCGGCGGATCACCGGTGCAGGTGGTCAACACGTACAACAACGGCACCCTGCCCTTCCTCCCCGACGACGCGGTGATCGAGACGCAGGCGCGGATCGGCGCGGGCGGGGCGACGCCGCTCCGGACGCCGCCGCTGGACCCGATGTACGCGGGGCTCGTCGCGCACGTCACGGCGTACGAGGACCTCGCCCTGCAGGCCGCGCTGCACGGCGGCCGCGAGCGGGTCTTCAAGGCACTGCTCGCGCACCCCCTGGTGGGGCAGATCGAGTACGCGGAGGCGCTCACGGACAGACTGATCGCGCACAACAGGGAGCACCTGGCGTGGGCGTGAGCACTCCCCCGCACCGGTTCGAGGACGGCAGCGTCCTCGCGATCGACGCGGGCAACAGCAAGACCGACGTCGCCGTGATCGGTGCGGACGGCCGGGTCCTGGGCACCGGCAGGGGCGGCGGTTTCCAGCCGCCCCTGGTGGGGGTCCAGGTGGCGGTCGACGTGCTCGCGGGGGCGGTCGCGCAGGCGCTGTCGACGGCCGGCGTGCCGGGCGTGGACCACGTCTCGGCGTGCCTGGCCAACGCGGACCTCCCGGTGGAGGAGCGGGAGTTGGCGACGGCGGTGCAGGCGCGCGGCTGGGGGCGCACGACGGAGGTGTACAACGACACCTTCGCGATCCTGCGCGCCGGGGTGGACGAGCCGCGCGGTGTGGCGGTGGTGTGCGGGGCGGGCATCAACTGCGTCGGCATGCTGCCCGACGGACGCACGGCCCGCTTCCCGGCGATCGGGAAGATCTCCGGGGACTGGGGCGGCGGCGGGGGTCTCGCCGACGAGGCGATGTGGTCCGCGTCGCGGGCGGAGGACGGGCGGGGCGAGCCGACGGCCCTGGCGACCGTGCTGCCCGCGCACTACGGGGTGGAGTCGATGTACGCCCTGGTGGAGGCGCTGCACCTGGGGCGCATCCCCGCGGTGCGGCTGCACGAGGCGGCGCCGCTGGTGTTCGCGGTGAGCGCCGCGGGGGACGCGGTGGCGCGCGGGCTGGTGCACCGGCTCGGGGACGAGGTGGTCGCGATGGCGTCCGTGGCGCTGGAGCGGCTCGACCTCCTGGAGGACGAGGCGCCGGTGCTGCTCGGCGGGAGTGTGCTGGCGGCGCGGCATCCGGAGCTGGACACGCGGATCCGCGCCCTGCTGGCGGAGCGGGCGCCGAAGGCGGAGGTGCGGGTGGTGACGGCGGCGCCGGTGCTGGGGGCCGCGCTGCTGGGGCTGGACGCCGTGGGGGCGGGGGGCGGTGTGCGGCGGGTGGTGCGGGAGCACTTCGCGTAGGGGGTACGGGGGTACGGGGACGGGCCGGGGCTTCCTGGACGGGCGTCCGGCACAGGCGCTCACGCGAGGGGCGGCACCCGGGTGGGCCGGGAGCGGGAGGGACCGCCCCCTTGCCCGCCCTCCCCCGAGCTCTCGGCTTCGCTCGAACAGGGCGCACCCCCCTCGCTCCCGGGGGCCCCGCTGCCCGAGGGGCTGGAGAGGCTGCGAGGCCCAAGGGGGCAGGGGGCATGGTCCGGGGGCGGATCGGCGCATAGGATCGGACGTGAAGTGGCATGTCCCTGGCGCGAATTGGGCAACGAACGGACCCCCTCCCGGGTTCGGTACGGGAACCAAACGGATCTCTGCGACGTATTCATGTCGAGGGGGCCTGCCGGAGGGCGGGCCAGCCGTCCACGACCGAGGGGGAGGTCTCGTGGCACACCCGCCGACGGGCGGCCCAGGGGGGACCGCCGTGGCTGTGACGCCGACCGCGCCCGGGGCGCCCGCACCCGGCGCGCCCGCGTCCGGACCGCCGGCACCCGGAGCGGCCGCCTCCGGCCCGTCCGGGCCGCTGCCGCCGCACCACCCGCCGCCCGCCCGCCGCACCGCCTGGTCCGAGGGCGTGGAGAAGCTGCGCGCCGCCGCGACGACCGAGCCCGGCCGGCTGCGGATCATCGGGGCCGCGCTGGCCGCGCTGGTGATCGCGTTCGGGGCGGTGACGGCCTGGCAGGTCGCCGACCGCGAGTCCGCCGCCGACGACGTGGTGGTGCGCAGCCAGCCGCTGTCCGCCGACGCGGCGAGCATCTACCGCGCGCTGGCCGCCGCCGACACGGCCGCCGCCAGCGGTTTCCTCGCGGGCGCACAGGAACCGCCGTCGGTGATCAAGCAGTACAACGACGACATCGCGGAGGCCTCCGGCCTGCTGGTGAAGGCCGCGGCCAACACCTCCAGCGCGAGCACCTCGGGCCGGCAGATCGCCCGGCTCAACCAGTTGCTCCCCACGTACACGGGCCTCGTCGAGCGCGCCCGCGCCAACAACCGCCAGGGCCTGCCGCTGGGCGGCGCCTACCTGCGGTACGCGAACGAGCGGATGACGACGCAGTTGCTGCCCGCCGCGAAGAAGCTGTACGACGAGGAGACGGACCGCCTCTACCGGGACTACGACGACGCGACGGCCTGGCCGTTCGTGGCGCTCGGGCTCGGCGTGCTGGCGCTGGGCGGCCTCGGCTGGGCGCAGTTGCGCAACTACCGCCGTACCAACCGGGTGTTCAACCACGGCCTGCTCGGGGCGTCCGTCGCCTCGCTCGCCGTACTGCTGTGGCTCGCGGTCGGGCACGCGCTGGCGTCGTCCGGGCTGGACGACTCCAGGACGTACGGGCAGGAGTCGCTGAAGGTGCTCAGCGACGCCCGGATCAGTTCGCTCCAGGCCCGGGCGAACGAGAACCTCACCCTGGTCTCGCGCGGCGCGGTCTCCACCGCGGCCGGCGGCGACAAGTACGAGGCGGACTACACGAGCGGCATGGCCGACCTGGAGAAGCAGCTCACCCGGGCCGGGCAGCTCGCCGACGACGACGGGGGCAAGGGCCCGGTGCAGAAGGCCGCGGAGAGCGTGAAGGTCTGGAAGACCCAGCACAAGGACGCCCGGGCGACCGACGACCAGGGCGACTACGACGCGGCGCTGGAGAAGGTGATCGGCGCGAGCGACTCGACCGGCCAGTCCTTCGGCAAGGTCGACCAGGCGCTGGCGGCGGCCCTGGAGTGGGAGCGGCGCGAGTTCACCGAGGCGGCCGAGGACGGCCGGGGCGCCCTGTCCGGGCTGGCGGCCGGGGCGGCCGTGCTGGCCGTGCTGGCCGCCGCCGCGGCGCTGCTGGGCATCGGGCGCAGGCTTTCGGAGTACAGGTGATGAGGGGGATGAGGGGACGCGACGCGCACGGCGCGCACGAGGACGCGGCGGCCACAGGGAGTGCGATGAGCAGGCACGGAGCCGGGTCCGGCGCCGACGACACCGGTACGCACGGCGACGGTTCGCCGCCCGCGGGGGCCCGCGCGCTGCCCGCGGGCGACGGTGCGCCCCGCCCGGGAGCCGCTTCCCCGCACGCGGGCGACAGCGCACCGCACCCCGCCGCCCGCACCCTGCGCGGTGGCTGGCGGCTCGGGCTCGTCGCGCTGGGGGCGGCGGTGGCCCTCACCGCGGGGGCCGCGGTGCTGCCGCTGCCCGCGCAGGCCGGTCCGGACACGGTGACGGCCGCGCACGGCACCGCGGCCGCGGCCGCCGCGAAGGCCCCCGACTGCCAGAATCCCGAGCGGAGCCTGCGTGCGGACTCGGCGGACGGCCCGACGATCGAGAAGATCAAGGCGCGCGGCAAGCTGATCGCGGGCGTCGACCAGAACAGCTTCCGGTGGGGCTACCGCAATCCGGCCACCGGCCGGCTCGAAGGCTTCGACATCGACATCGTCAAGGCCATCGCGAAGGAGGTGCTGGGCGATGAGAACGACGTCATCTACCGGGCGATACCCACCAACCAGCGCATTCCGCTGCTGGAGGCCGGGAAGATCGACATCGTGGTGCGCACGATGACGGTCAACTGCGACCGGATCCGGAAGGTCGCGTTCTCCCACGCCTACTTCCAGGCCGGCCAGCAGGTGCTGGCCCCCAAGGAGTCCGGGATCACCGGGCACGACGCCTCCCTGAAGGGCAAGAAGGTCTGCACGGCCAGGGGCTCCACCGCCCTGGACGCCATGAAGAAGGAGTCGTACGGGGCGCTCTTCAACACCCCCGAGCTGCTCGTCCCCAACCAGTTGGACTGCCTGGTGCGGCTCCAGCTCGGCCAGGTCGACGCGATCGTCACGGACAACGCGCTGGCGGCGAGCCAGGCGGCGCAGGACCCGGCGATCGAGCTCAAGGGCACCGAGCCGTTCACCGAGGAGTTCTACGCCGTCGCGACGAACAAGGAGGCCTCCGACCTGGTGCGCCGGATCAACAAGGTGCTGGCCGCCTACGGCAAGGGGCCGTGGCAGGAGTCGTACCGCGCGTGGCTGTCGGAGGACCTCAAGGGGCTCACCGGGCCGCCGGAACCGAAGTTCCTCGACTGAGCCCCGGGCGGGAGAGCGCCGTACCGGCACCACACGCAGCACCAGGCACACCGGAAGCAGGAGAGGTGATCGATGGGCGTCGCGGGATCGTCCCCCGGCCCGGCGGGCAGCGCCCGGGGCCCGGTGTTCGACCGGGACCTGGCCGACCGCGCGCTGGCGCGGCTCGGCGCCGAGCACGAGGCGATCGAGACGTCACTGCTCGCCCTCCAGGACCATGCGGGCCGGCGCCTGCTGGAGGGCGCGGAGCTGACCGGGGTCACCAAGGACCGGTGGGCGTCCGCCGAGCAGTCGATCGCACTGCTGTGGACGTACTTCGACGCGTACGCGGCGGCGCTCGCCCACGCCCGTGACGTACGGGCGCGGCGGCGCTGGCCGAGCCGCGAGGACCTGGTGGAGCTGACCGACGTCCTCACCGGCACGGGCGTCACCGTCTCCGGCGGCGCGCACGCGCACGGCGCCCCGCCGTCGGTCAACGGCCCGGCGAAGCTGTCCGAGCAGTTCTCGCTCGCCGATCTGGTCGCCCGGATGAACGAGCTGTACGCCGCGTCCCTGGACATGGTGGTGGCGGCCGACGCGGTGTGGTCGGCGCTGCCGGCCCGGATAGACCTGCTGGCGGCCGAGCTGCACCGCACGCGTTCGCTGGCGCACTCGGTGGGGGTGCGTCCCGGGGAGCACCCGGCGGGCGACGACCTGGAGTCGATCACCCGGGAGCTGGCGGCGCTGCGCGCCCAGGTGGTGTCGGACCCGCTGGCCTTCTGGCGCCCCGCGCCCGGCAGTTCGGCGCCCGGCGGCGGCCGCCCCGACACCGACCGCTACGACCGTGCGGCGCGCGCCCTGGAGGACGTGCGCCGGGAGGTCGACGCGGTGCTGACCGTACGGCAGGACGCCGAGCAGCGTCTCGTACGGCTGCGGGACGTGCTCTCGCGGGCGGACCGCACCCTCGCCGAGGCGCGGTCCGCGCGCGGCGAGGTGCTCGCGAAGATCGCCGCCTCCGAGGTGCCCGCGGTGAGCGGCCCGCCGACCGCCCTGCAGGAGCTCCTGGCGACGGCCGCCGAGTACCGCAGGCGCGCCCAGTGGCACCGGCTGTCGCCGCTGCTGGAATCGCTGGAGCGGGACGCCGAGAACGAACTGCTGCGCGCCCGCGAGTCGTTGACGGCCGTGACCGCCCCGCTGGCGGTCCGCGCCGAGCTGCGCGGCAGGCTGGACGCGTACCGGGCGAAGGTGGCCCGGCACGGCATGGCCGAGGACCCGCAGCTCGTCGAGCGCTACGACGCGGCCCGCCGGATGCTGTGGAGCGCGCCCTGCGACCTGCGGGTCGCCGAGCAGGCGGTGCTGCGCTACCAGGAGACGGCGCGGGACGTCCTCGCGCCCGGCCCGGCCGGGCCCGCCGCGCGTTCCGCGACCGGCCCCGCCCCGGCTGCCACGTACGAGCCCAACGACCGCACCGACGGGGGAAACCGATGAGTACGACCTGCCAGCGCCCCGGCTGCGGGGGCGCCTACGAGGACATGGGCGGCGGCGAGCTGTACTGCGACACCTGCGGGCTGGCCCCCGTGGTGTCGCCGAACGGGATGATCGCCCCGACCGCCACCGGCGTCACCGGCGGCGGCAGGGCGTCGTCCCGGGGCTCGGGCAGCGGCTCGGCGCAGTCCGGGTCGCGCGCCTCCTCGCAGGCGTCCCGCTCGTCGCGCTCGTCGACCTCCCGCCGCTCGGTGTCCGGCAGGCTCTCGCGCGCGCTCACCGGCTCGACGGCGTCCCGCTCGGTGTCCGTGCGCTCCTCGGGGAAGTCGACCGCCGCCTCCGGCCGCAGCCGGCTCGGCGCGGGCCTGGTCAGCGTGCCCGAGGTGCCGCGCCCCGACCCCCGCACGGCGATCATGGACAATCCGGAGGTGCCGGAGCGCAAGCGGTTCTGCTCGCGCTCGGAGTGCGGTGCGCCGGTGGGCCGTTCGCGCGGCGCCAGGACGGGCCGCACCGAGGGCTTCTGCACCAAGTGCGGCAACCCGTACTCCTTCGTGCCGAAGCTGAACGCCGGTGACGTGGTGCACGGCCAGTACGAGGTCGTGGGCTGCCTGGCGCACGGCGGCCTGGGCTGGGTCTACCTCGCCGTCGACAAGGCGGTCTCGGACCGCTGGGTGGTCCTCAAGGGCCTCCTGGACACCGGCGACCAGGACGCGATGGCCGCCGCGATCTCCGAGCGCCGCTTCCTCGCCGAGATCGAGCACTCCAACATCGTGCGCATCTACAACTTCGTGGAGCACCTGGACACCCGCACCGGCTCCCTCGACGGCTACATCGTCATGGAGTACGTGGGCGGCAAGTCGCTCAAGGAGATCGCCAACGAGCGCCGCGACGCCGGCGGCAAGCGCGACCCGCTGCCGGTCGAGCAGGCCTGCGCGTACGGCATCGAGGCGCTGGAGGCCCTGGGCCACCTGCACAGCCGCAACCTGCTCTACTGCGACTTCAAGGTCGACAACGCGATCCAGCAGCAGGACCAGCTCAAGCTGATCGACATGGGCGCGGTGCGCCGCATGGACGACGACGAGTCCGCGATCTACGGCACGGTCGGCTACCAGGCCCCCGAGGTCGCCGAGCTCGGCCCCTCGGTCGCCTCGGACCTGTACACGGTGGCGCGCACGCTCGCCGTCCTCACCTTCGACTTCCAGGGCTACACGAACGTCTTCGTGGACTGCCTCCCGGACCCGGACAACATTCCGGTCTTCCACCAGTACGAGTCCTTCTACCGCCTGCTCGTACGGGCCACCGACCCCGACCCGGCCCGCCGGTTCGCCTCCGCTTCGGAGATGGCCGACCAGTTGACCGGGGTGCTGCGGGAGGTCGTGGCGCTCCAGACGGGCAGGCCGCGGCCGTCGCTGTCCACGCTGTTCGGCCCGGAGCTGCGGGTCACGGACACCGGACTGTTCGCGGAACTGACGGGTTCCGTCTCGCAGTTGGGCGTACGGTCGCTGCCCGCGCCGCGCCGGACCGGGCGGGGCGCGGCACGGCGGCAGGGGGCCCCCGCGCCGGTCCCGGCGCAGCAGGGCGCGCCGCCCGCCCCCTCCGCCCCGCAGAGCGCCCCGGCCGGCCGGCCGGGCGCGCCGCTCCCGGCGCAGGCCGCCGCGTACGCCCCCACGCAGGGCGCGCTCCCCCTGCCGCCGCAGGCCCCCGGCGCGCCGCCCGCGCCGCAGGCCCCGCCCGGCGCCGCCCCGGTCGCGGCCGGCGCGGCCGGTTCCGTCGCGCCGGAGAACGCGCCCTCGTACCTGGTGTCCCTGCACTCCGCCACCACCGCGCTGGCCCTGCCGGTGCCCCGGGTGGACCCGAACGACCCCAACGCCGGGTTCCTGGCGGGTCTGATGGCCTCCGCCCCGGCCGAGCTGCTCACGGCGCTCCAGCAGGCGCCGGGCGACTCGGTGGAGCGGCGGCTGCGCGAGCTGCGGGCCCGCCTGGAGATGGGCGACGCGCCCACCGCCGCGCAGACCCTGGCCGACCTGGAGGCCGCCTACCCGGACGACTGGCGGGTGGTCTGGTACCGGGGCGTCGCCGCCCTCGCGGCCGGCGACAACGAGACGGCCGCCCTGTCCTTCGACGCGGTCTACGACGCGTTCCCCGGCGAGGCCGCGCCGAAGCTGGCGCTCGCGGTGTGCGCGGAGGTGCTGGGCCAACTGGACAACGCCGCCGAGTACTACCGCCTGGTGTGGACGACGGACCCCTCCTTCGTGAGCGCCGCCTTCGGCCTGGCCCGGGTGCAGCTCGCGGCGGGCGACCGGACCGGGGCCGTGCGGACGCTGGAGTCGGTGCCCGAGGCGTCGATCCACTACACGGCGGCCCGGGTGGCGGCCGTCCGGGCGAGGCTGCGGCGGCGCGCCGCGCACGAGCCGTTGATCGACGACCTGCTGGCATCGGCGGCGCAGGTGGAGGCCCTCCAGGGGTTCGGCCTGGACGCCGTGCGGCGGGAACAGCTGGCCACCGAGGTGCTGGGTACGGCGCTGGACTGGGTACTCTCCGGTGGGCACGGGGCCCGCCCCGTGCAGACCGCGCTGCTCGGCAGCCCGCTGGACGAACGGGGCCTGCGTTTCGGGCTGGAACGCTCGTACCGGGTGCTCGCACGGCTCGCGCAGCGCGGCGACGAGAGGATCGACCTGGTGGAGCGGGCCAACCGCCTCCGCCCCCGGACTTGGGTGTGATGATGTCGCAGACGCACCAGTTGTCGGCCTGCCCCCGCTGCGAGGAGCCGCTGGAAGCGGGCGACTCGTTCTGCGAGGAGTGCGGGTACGACCTGACGGCGGTGCCGGAACCCCCGGCCGACCGGCCGACGGTGGCCGTCGGGAGCCACGACCCGGGACCGTACGGGCCCGGGTCCCCGGCGCCGGGGCGCGGGGCCGACGGCGGCGGCACGGACCGCCCCGCGGGCACGGAGCCGGCCGCCGGGGCGTACGCGGGCGCCGGGCAGCCCGCGCATCCGCCGACCCGGGACGCCTCCGCACCGGACTTCGGCCCGGGGCACCCGCGGGGCGCCGCAGGCCCGCAGGGCCCCGGGCACCCGCAGGCCGCCGCAGACCCGCAGGGCCCCGGACACGGGCAGGGCTCCGGGCACCCGCAGGGCTCCGGCGTGCCGGACGACGACGGCGGCGAGGAGACCGCGGACATGCCCGTCGTGGAGCAGCCGGACCGGCCGGCCGGCGACGACTACCCCCTGCCCGCCCCCGCGCCCGCCGCCGCCCAGAAGGTGTGCGTGGCCTGCCGGGCCGGGCGCATCGACACCGACGGCTACTGCGAGAACTGCGGCCACGCCCAGCCCCGCGAGCGCGACCACCAGGAGTACGAGCTGGGCACGGTCGCCGCGGTCAGCGACCGGGGGCTGCGCCACCACCGCAACGAGGACGCATTCGCGGTCTCGGAGGCGGCGCTCGCGGACGGCTCGACCGCCACGATCGCCGTGGTCTGCGACGGGGTGTCCTCCGCGACCCGCCCCGACGAGGCGTCCGCCGCCGCAGCGGCCGCAGCCGACGCCTCGCTCCGGGCGGCGCTGCCCCGCGGCACGCACCCCCAGCAGGCCCTGCACGAGGCGATCCTGGCGGCCGCCGAGGCGGTCAACACGCTCGCCGCGCAGCAGGCGCAGCCCATGGAGCACGATCCCCACCGCCACCAGAACGCGCCCGCCTGCACCCTGGTCTCCGCGATCGTCGCCGGCGGCCTGCTGGTCGTCGGCTGGATCGGCGACAGCCGGGTGTACTGGGTGCCCGACGACCGCTCCGCCCCGCCGTCCCGGCTCACCGAGGACGACTCGTGGGCGGCGCAGATGGTGGCGGCGGGTCTGATGGGCGAGGCCGAGGCGTACGCCGACGACCGGGCGCACGCGATCACCGGCTGGCTGGGCGCGGACGCGTACGAGATCGATCCGCACACCGCCTCGTTCAAGCCGGACCGGCCGGGAGTGGTCGTCGTCTGCACGGACGGGCTGTGGAACTACGCGGAGTCCGCGCACGAGATGGCGCGGGCGGTCCCCCCCGACGCCGGGACCCGGCCGCTGCACAGCGCGCAGGTGCTGGTCGGGCACGCGCTCGACGGCGGGGGCCACGACAACGTAACAGTGGCGGTCGTGCCGTTCCCAATGCCGTCGCAGGGGGCAGGCTCCGCCTACGCGTAGGCGGGCGTCCCCCACGGACGCCCGTCGCCGGGCCGGCCGCCCCTCGCCCCCCACCCACAGGATTCCGCAGGTTCGCACTCTCCGCAGGACTCACCAGGAGCCGATTCGATGGCCAATTTCGCCAAGTCCAACGTGCCGCAGTTCTCCGTCGACGTGTACCAGAACGAGTTCCTGCCGGAGGGCGGCCGGGAGGTCAACGCGATCGTCACGGTGACCTCGACCGGCGGCGGCACCAGCGGCGGCGCACCCCTGACGGGTGCGTCCGGCGCGCCCTCCGCGATACCCGGAGCCGACCCCGCGGCGGCCGTGGTGATCATGGTGGACTGTTCCGGTTCGATGGACTACCCGCCGACGAAGATGCGCGGCGCCCGGGACGCCACGGCCGCGGCGATCGACGCGCTGCGCGACGGGACCGCCTTCGCGGTGGTCGGCGGCACCCATCTGGCCAAGGAGGTCTACCCGGGGCAGGGCAGGCTGGCGGTGGCCGACGCGACCACCCGCGCCCAGGCCCAGGGGGCGCTGCGCTCGCTCACCGCGGGCGGCGGCACCGCGATCGGCACCTGGCTGCGGCTGGCCGACCGGCTCCTCGCCACCTCGCAGGCCCCGATCCGGCACGGCATCCTGCTGACCGACGGCCGCAACGAGCACGAGTCGCCCCAGGACCTGGCCGCCGCGCTGGAGGCCGTCGCGGGCCGTTTCACCTGCGACGCCCGCGGGGTGGGGACGGACTGGGAGGTGAAGGAGGTCACCGGCATCGCCTCCGCGCTCCTCGGCACGGCGGACATCGTCGCGGACCCGGCGGGGCTCGCCGCGGACTTCACGCGGATGATGGAGAACGCGATGGGCAAGGAGGTCGCGGACGTGAACCTGCGGCTGTGGACCCCGGTCGGCGTGGAGATCAAGTTCGTCAAGCAGGTCGCCCCGACGGTCGAGGAGCTGACCTCCCGCAGGAGCGAGGCGGGTCCCCGCGCCGGAGACTACCCGACGGGTTCCTGGGGCGACGAGTCGCGCGACTACCACGTGTGCGTGACGGTGCCGCAGGCCGGTGTGGGCCAGGAGATGCTGGCCGCGCGGGTCTCGCTGATCCTCCCGGACGCGGCGGGCGGCGCCCCGACGACCCTGTCGCAGGGGCTGGTGCGCGCGGTGTGGACGGACGACATGGCGGCCTCCACCTCGATCAATCCGCAGGTCGCCCACTACACGGGTCAGGCGGAACTCGCGCAGGCGATCCAACAGGGGCTGGATGCCCGGAAATCGGGCGATTTCGACGGCGCCACGGCCAAACTGGGACGGGCGGTGCAGCTCGCGGCGGCCTCGGGGAACGCGGATACTGCGAAACTGCTTGCGAAGGTGGTGGACGTCGTCGACGAGGCGACGGGTACTGTGCGGCTGAAGGCGAAGGTCGCGGAAGCGGACGAGATGACTCTCGAAACCCGGTCCACGAAGACCGTCCGAGTAAAGAAGTAAATCCAGTACAACCGTTTTCGATCACGAGTTGTCTCAAGGGATCCACGGATTTCACGAGACTGTGTACGGCCTGCGGGCCGGACGAGGAGAGGGGGAAGCGCCGACATGCCGACCTGCCCGAACGGACACCAGTCGGGTTCCGACGACTGGTGCGAGGTCTGCGGCCATCGCATGGCCGGCGCCGCGCCGCCGCCCCCGCCGCCCGGTTACGGATATCCACAGCCCGACCCGGGGTACGGCCCGGACGCCACCGCGCAGGCCGAGCTCTGCCCGCAGTGCCGCACGCCGCGCGAGCCGATGGCGCCGTACTGCGAGGAGTGCCGGTGGAACTTCCTCACCCAGCAGGCGACGTACGCGCAGCCGCCGCAGCAGCACATGCAGCAGCAGGGGTACGGACAGCAGGGGCGCGACCCGTACGAGTACCAGGGGTCCCGGCCCTCGCAGCTGAACCGCCCCGCCGAGCCGTACCAGCAGGGCGGCTACCAGCAGGAGTACCAGCAGCAGGGGCCTCCCGGGCAGCAGGGCCACGGCCAGCAGCACGGCGGGGGCGGTGACGAGGACTGGATGCTGCCGCCGCCGTCGCAGCAGCAACAGCAGGGCGGCTACGGGTACCCGCAGCAGGGCCAGCAGGGCGGCGGGCAGTGGTCGGCCACCGTGAGCCCGGACCGCGACTACTTCATGGCGATGATGCAGCGCAGCGGCCCGGAGGCGGGCGGCCTCAACCTGCCCGCGTACTCGCCCGAGCAGCAGATCCAGCTCAGCGGCCGCAACCAGATCACCATCGGGCGGCGCCGGCACTCCACCGGCGAGTCCCCGGACGTGGACCTCGCGGTGCCGCCGGAGGACCCGGGCGTCTCGCACCAGCACGCGGTGCTGGTGGAGCAGCCGGACGGGTCGTGGGCGGTCGTCGACCAGAACTCGACGAACGGCACGACGATCAACGGCGGCGAGGACCCGATCCAGCCGTACGTGCCCGTCCCCCTGAACGACGGAGACCGGGTGCACGTCGGCGCCTGGACGACGATCCGCATCCACCGGGGCTGAGGCCCCCGGGGTCCGGGGCTCAGCCCCCGGACCCCAGGAGCGGCCACGCGTACGGGCCCGCCGCGTCGTCCAGCCAGGCCCACTGGCCGCTCGGCGTCACCGTGACCCCGAAGCGCTCGCGCCGCGGGCGGCTCTCCAGGTGCCAGAGGGCGAGCGCCTCGTGCGGGTCGAGGCTGTTCGTGCTCAGCGAGAGCAGGAAGCGGAAGAGGTCGTCGTCGAGCGCCGTGCGCGGCAGGCCTCCCGTGTAGCGCGGGGCCGGCGCCATGAGTCCGCCGCGCAGCGGGACGAAGTACGCGGGGGTGGGCAGGAAGCGCCCCTCCGCGTGTCCCGCGTCGCGCACCCGCAGCGCGATCAGGCCCGTCGACAGCGGCGCCAGGATCCGCGCGCCCGGCACGCACTGGCTGAGCCAGTCCGGGGGCACCGACGGCACCGCGCAGGTGGCCATGATCCGGTCGTAGGGGGCGCGCCGCGGGCAGCCCCGGGCGCCGTCGCCGGTCTCGACCGTCGGCGCCCAGCCGGCCCGGCGCAGGTGCGAGCGGGCCGCGTCCGCGGTCTCCGGGTCGAGGTCGACGGAGGTGACCTGCTCCTCGCCGAGGCGGTGCGCGAGCAGGGCGGCGTTGTAGCCGGTGCCGGCGCCGATCTCCAGGACGCGGTGGCCGTCGCGCACCTCCAGTTCGTCCAGCATCCGCGCCATCAGCGAGGGCTGGCTGCTGGAGGAGAGCAGGACGCCGTCGCGCACCCGGGTGGCGAGCGGGACGTCGGCGTAGACGCCGCGCAGCCAGCGGGCCCGGCGGCGCGGGTCGGGGTCCTCGGACCACAGGCGTTCGTACCCGCCGGGCCCCGGGCGGAACCAGTACGGCACGAACAGGTGCCGGGGCACGTCGGTGAAGGCGGCCCGCCAGGCCGGGTCCTTCAGTGCTCCGGCCGCGGCGATCTCGGTGACGAGGGCGGCCCGCTCGTCGGCGTACGGGTGGGAGCCGCCGGACTCCGCTGTTGCGCCCATGTGCCCACTGTGGCGCGGGCACCGCCCCCTTGGCGAGAGGGCCCTAGGACCCGAGTCCTCGGCCGGGGCGTCTGAGACGATGGAGAGGTGAACGAGATTCCGCGGGGAACGCTTCAGGAGCAGACCTTCTACGAGCAGGTCGGCGGGGAGGAGACCTTCCGTCGCCTGGTGCACCGCTTCTACCGGGGCGTCGCCGAGGACCCGTTGCTGCGGCCGATGTACCCGGAGGAGGACCTCGGTCCGGCCGAGGAGCGCTTCCGGCTGTTCCTGATGCAGTACTGGGGCGGCCCCCGCACGTACAGCGACGAGCGCGGGCATCCGAGGCTGCGGATGCGGCACGCGCCGTTCCGGGTGGACCGGGCGGCGCACGACGCGTGGCTGCGGCACATGCGAGACGCGGTCGACGAGCTGGGCCTGGCCGCGGAGCACGAGCGGCAGTTGTGGAACTACATGACGTACGCCGCCGCCTCCATGGTCAACACGGAGGGCTGAACCACCCCGGGTGACCGCAGAGTTGGACGAATCCGCCCGCCGTTGACCGGCATGCGGTGATCCGCCGCCGGAATACGATCACGATCAGGTCAAGGCGGAACGGCAAGCGGTTTCCGTCCCTCTGTTCCTCTGACAGCATCCCGGGAGGGTTCCACGGAGCCCTCCCACGCGGCGGGTCAGGGGGACAGGTGACGGGGTTTGTCTTTCTGCGGGTGCGCGCGCACCGGCTGCTGCTCGCGGCGGCGCTGCTCGCGGTCCTGCTGACCACCGCGGTGCTGGCGGCGCTGACCGCCTTCTCCGGTTCCATCGGGGACGCGGGACTGCGCCGCTCGCTCGGCTCCCGCGACGCCTCCGCGGCTGCGCTGACCGTCACCAGCAGCGCCGTCACCGAAGCGCGGCGCGCCGACGCCGACGAGGTGGTGCGGGAGGCGGCGCGGCGCACCTTCGACGGACTGCCGACCCGCGTCGACGCCCTGAACCAGTCCGGGAGTTACGCGCTCCCGCGCACCCTGGGCCCCGCCGCGTCCCCGGGCGGCGAACCCGGCCTCACCAGGTTCGCCGGGCTCGACCGGGACCGGGTGCGGCTGACCGCCGGGACCTGGCCCGGGGCCGCGCCGAAGAGCGCGGACAGCGGCACCGTCATCGAGGTGGCGCTGCCCGACAACGCTGCCAAGGTGCTGAAGCTCACCCCGGGCCCCGCGGTCGTCACCCTCACCGACCGCCTCTCGGGCCCCGCCCGGAAGATCCGCGTCACCGGCCTGTACGAGCCGCGGAAGCCCTCCGACCCGTACTGGAAGCTGGAGGAGCTGAACGGGCGCGGCATCCGCAGCGCCACCTTCACCGCCTACGGGCCGCTGCTCGCCGACCCCGCCCTGCTGCGTTCGGCCACCGTGTCCTTCGGCAGCGTCGCCTGGATGGTCACCGCGGACTTCCGCGCCGTGGACACCCGGCGGATCGGCGCGCTGCGGGAGGCCGCCGTCGGGGGCGCCGCGTACGTCGAGGCCACCGCGCCGTTCAAGGGGGCGGTGGCCGTCGCCAACGGGCTGCCCCAGGTGCTGGACCAGGCGCAGCGGGCCCTGCTGGTGTCGCGTTCGACGCTGCTGATCGTCTCCCTGCAACTGATGCTGCTGGCCGGTTACGCGCTGCTGCTCGTCGCGCGGCTGCTGAGCGCCGAGCGGGCGGGCGAGACCTCGCTGCTGATCGCGCGGGGCGGCTCCCGGCAGCGCGTCGTGGGTCTGTCCGCCATCGAGGCCGCGCTGCTCGCGCTGCCCGCCGCCGTGCTCGCGCCGCTGCTGGCGGGCCCGCTGGCCCGGCTGCTCTCGGAGCAGGGCGCACTCGGGCGGATCGGGCTCTCGCTGGAGGCGGCGGGCCCGACGCCGGGGATCTGGGCCGTCGGCATCGCGGTGGGCGTCGGGTGCGCGCTCGCCGTGGTGGCCCCGGCGCTCGCCGCGGGCCGCGAGAAGAAGGGCCGTTCGGTGCCCGCGCCGATGAAGGCGGGCGCGGACGTGGCCCTGCTGGTGATCGCGGCCGTCGCCTACTGGCAACTGGACCGGCAGACCTCCGGCGCCGGACCGCTGTCCGGCGACCGCACCGGCGAACTGGGCGTGGACCCGCTGCTGGTCGCCGCGCCCGCGCTGGCCCTGCTGGCCGGAACCGTGCTGACGCTGCGGCTGCTGCCGCCGCTGGCCCGACTGGCGGAGAAACGGGCGGCGAGCGGCCGTGCGCTGCCCGTGGCGCTGGCCGGCTGGCAGCTCAGCCGGCGGCCGCTGCGCGGGACCGGGCCCGTGCTGCTGCTGGTGCTGGCCGTCGCGATGGGCATGCTCGCCATCGGGCAGGGCGCGTCCTGGAACCGTTCGCAGGAGGACCAGGCGGACTTCCGCGCCGGGGCCTCCCTCCGGATCACCGGCAGCACCGACTCCGGTTCGGGCGCGGGGGCCGCGTACCTGAAGACCCCCGGGGTGACCTCGGCCGCGCCCGCCGTGCGCCGCACGGTTCCGCTGTCGGGCGACCGGACGGCGACCCTGCTGGCGCTGGACACCGCGCAGGCCGACGAGGGCCTGCTGCTGCGCGAGGACCTCGTCGAGGGCGGCGCCCCGGCCGTCGGCACGCTGACCGCCGCCCTGCGCGGCAGCGACCTGAAGCGCCACGGCGTCCCGGTCCCCGCGGGCGACCGGTTCCGGCTGGACCTGACGCTCGGCCGCTCGTCCGGCGCCGCCTCCACGACCCGGGCGGAGATCCAGGTCGTCGTGGAGGACCGGTACGGCACCGCCCACCGGCTGCCCGCCGGGGCGCTGACCGCCGACACGCGCCCCCACGTGCTGACCGCGGACCTGGCCGCGGCGGGCGACCCGCCCCGGCCCCTGTACGTGACGGGGCTGGAGGCGACGCTCCCGAGGCCCGCCGGGAAGCCGGAGTACCTGGACCTGGACCTGACGGCGGTCCGGGCCGCGGACGGCACCGCCGTGCCCCGGCCGGCCCGGCTGGACTGGACGGGCGCCTCGGTCGCCGTGGGGGCGGAGAACGACGCGGCGGGCGCCAACCCCCACGCCGAGGCCGGCGTCGCCGTCCGGGAGCCGGGCGCCTCGCTGCTGCGGGCCGCCTTCGACACCGGGGCGAACAAGCCCGAGGACGCCTTCTCCGCCCAGATCCCCGTGTCCACCGTGCGGCTCAGCGCGACCGGCCCCCGGCCGGGCCCGCTGCGGGCCCTGGCCACCGACTCCTTCCTGGCGTCGGCCGGCGCCAGGGCCGGTTCCGACATCGACCTCGACCTGTCCGGCACCACCCTGACCGTCCGCGTCGCCGGCACCCTGCGGCAACTGCCCACCACCGGCCCGGCCACCCTGCCGGGCGGCAGCCCGAAGGAGGCCGAACGCGACGGCGGCGGCCTGCTGCTGGACCTGAACGCCCTCAACCGGGAGCTGACCCGGCAGCAGGCGACGACCCCGCAGCCCGACGAATGGTGGCTGGCCGCTGCACCGGGCCGGGCCGCGCAGGCCGCCGCCGAGCTGCGCGAGCGCCCCGACCTCGACCCCTCCCAGGTGGTCGTGCGGGACGAGACCCTGCGCGAGCTGGCGGACGACCCGCTCGGGGCGGGCCCCCAGGCGGCCCTCCTCGCGGTGGCCGTGGTGGCGGCGCTGCTCGCCGCGGTCGGCTTCGCGGTCGGCGCGATGGGCTCGCTGCGGGAGCGGACCGCGGAGTTCGCCGTGCTGCGGGCGCTCGGCACGCCGCCGCGGCAACTGGCCCGGCTGATCGCCGCCGAGCAGTCCCTGCTGATCGGCGTCGCGCTGGTCGTGGGCGTGGCCCTGGGCGCCGTGCTGACCCGGGCGGTGGTCCCGCTGATCGTGCTGACCGGGCAGGCCACCCAGCCGCTGCCCCACGTCCTGGTGCACCTGCCCGCCGGGCAGGTCGCCGTGCTGCTGGCGGGCGTCGTCGCCGTACCGCTGCTGGTGGTCCTGCTGCTCGCGCTGCGCCGCGGCGACCCCGCCACCACCCTGCGCTTCCAAGGAGGCGGCAACTGATGAGCCACCGCGCTGTCGCCCCCTGGGTGCGCACCCGGCTGCGCACCGCGCCCGGCGCCGCCGTCGCGCTGGGCGTGCTGGTCCTGGTCACGGCCTTCCTCGCGGCCGCCTATCCCCGGGCGGTGGACCGGTACCAGGACGCCGGGCTGCGTCACGCCCTCGGCACCGCGCCGTCCGAGCAGCGGGCCGTGCAGGTCACCCTCGACCCCTCGTCCGTCCCGGACGGCCGGCTGGTCAGGACGCCTGAGAAGCTCCGCGGCACGCTCCAGGAGATCGTGCGCACGCTCCCGGCGCCGCTGACGGCGGACCTCGCCGACTCCGCGTACGGGGTCCGCGCCCACCAGCCGCTGGTCGGCCAGGACAAGTGGCTGCCCCGGCTCAGCCTGGCGCCGGCCGAACTCGCCCTGTCCACGCGCTCGGACCTGGCCCGGCACTCCCGGCTGGTCGAGGGACGGGCCGCCGTGCACCCGCCGTCCGGGGCCGGGGCCGGGACCGGGGACGACTTCACCGCGGACGGCCCCGAGGTGGCGCTGGAGGGCGTGGTCACCCGGGCGACCGCCCGTGACCTGCGCATCAAGGTCGGCGCGGTGCTGCATCTCGCCCAGAAGAGCGGCGGGGGCGACACGGCGGTGCGCGTCACCGGCATCGTCGAGCCGCTGCGCCCCGCGTCCATGTACTGGGACGTCCGCCCGAGCCTGCACACCCCGGTGGTCAAGGCCGCCGACATGTCGGGCGAGACCGACTTCTGGTCGGCCGAGGTGCTGCTGCCGCTGGAGGCCGGGCCCGACCTGCCCGCCGGACGGACCGAACCGGCCCCCTTCTGGGACCTCGCGCCCCGCACGGACGCCCTCACCGCACCGGACGCCGGGCCGCTGACCAGCGCGGTCGCCTCCCTGGAGAGCGGCCCCGCGCAGAGCCTGCTGCGCGAGCGGGCCCGGGTGACGACCGTCCTCACCACCGACCTGGAGACCCTGGTCGCCCGTCATCTGGCCAGCCGCGCCACCATCGACCCGGTCGCCGCCGTCGCCGGATACGGCATCGGTACGGTCGCCGGGGTCGTCCTGCTCATGATGGGCGCGCTCGCCTCCGCCCGCCGCCACGGCGAACTGGCCCTGCTGCGGGCCCGCGGCGGTTCGGTGCGGGGCATGGCGGGGCGGCTGTGCGCCGAGCTGGCCGTGGTGGCGGTGCCCGCGGCGGCCGTCGGCTGGCTGGCCGCCTGGCTGCTGCTGCCGGGCGCGCGCACCACGGCGTCGGTGCTGGCCGCGGCGGCCGTCGCGGCGACCGCGGTGGCGGGACTGCCGGTCCGGGCCGCCGTGGCCCACCTGCGGCCCAGGACCCACGGGGAGCGCGCCGACCTGGTCCGGGCGAAGCCGTCCCGGCGGCGCACCGTCGTCGAGCTCACCTTCGTCGCCCTGACGGCGGGCGCGATCGCCGCGCTGAGCCGCCGCGGCACCGGGAGCGGCGCCGACGGGCTGGTCAGTGCGGCTCCGGTGCTCGTCGCGGTGATCGCCTCCTTCGTCC
Organism: Streptomyces sp. NPDC039736; assembly: GCF_055596485.1. Taxonomy (NCBI): domain Bacteria; kingdom Bacillati; phylum Actinomycetota; class Actinomycetes; order Kitasatosporales; family Streptomycetaceae; genus Streptomyces; species Streptomyces sp. NPDC039736. Next base: position 387,269 of record NZ_JBVIUQ010000004.1, read on the forward strand.
TCGTACGGCTGTACCCGCTGCCCCTGCGGCTGGCGGCGCGTCCGGCGGCCCGGCGCCGGGGGGCCGTCGGGTTCCTGGCGGCGGCCCGGTCGGGGCGCGCCCCGGCCACGGCGACGCTGCCGCTGCTGGCCCTGCTGATCGCCCTGTCCACGGCCGCGTTCGGCGGTTCCGTCCTGGCCGGGGTGTCGGACTCGCGGGACCGGGCCGCCACGGTGACGGTCGGCGCGGACGCCATGCTGCGCCGCAACGTGGGCTCGTTCGACGCGGGGACGGTCGCCGAGGTGCGGCGGACGGCCGGGGTGCGGGACGTCAGCCCGGTCGGCGTCGACTACCGCCTGTCGCTCCAGGACCGGCAGCCCGACGTCACGCTGGTCGCCGTCGACCCGGACTCGTACGCGAAGCTGTCCCGTCACACCGGCATCGGCGAGTTCGACCCGGAGGCGCTGGCCCCGCGGGGCCGGGTGTTCCCCGTGCTCGCCTCGCCGAAGACGGCCGCGCGGCTGGCGGGGAAGAAGGACCTGGCGCTGCGCAGTGTCGTCCTCGGCTCCTTCACGACGCGCCTGGGCGGCACCTTGTCGGCGACGCCCGTCATGGACGAGCGGGAGTTCCTGGTGATCGACAAGGCGGCGCTCCCGGGCTTCAGGCCGTCCACCCTGATGATCACGGGCAGCGGCCTGGACAAGAAGGCGCTGCGGGCGCTGGCGGGCCGGGACGCGGTGGTCGCACTGCGCACCGAGGCCCGTGCCGAGCTCAGCGACCCGCCGTTGCAGCGGGGTGCCGAGCAGGTGTACACGGCGGCGATCGCGGCCGGGGCGGGCTTCGCGGTGCTGGCCGTGCTGCTGTCGCTGCTGCAGAGTTCCCCGGAGCGCGGCGCGCTGCTGGCGCGGTTGCGCACGATGGGCCTGACCCGCAGGCAGAGCAGACGGCTGCTGGTCTTCGAGTCGCTGCCGCAGGCGCTGCTCGCGGCCTGCGGCGGGGCGCTGGTGGGCTGGACGGCGATCGCCCTGCTGTCCCCGAGCATCGACCTGGCCACGCTGGCCCTGGCCACGCACACGCACTGGGTGGGCACCGCCGCGGCCCCGCTGCGCACGGACGGCTGGTCGCTGCTGGTGCCGGCCGTGGCGGTGGTGGGCATCGCGACGGGTGTGGCGGCCCTCCAGGCGTGGTGGTCCACGCGGCGCACCACGACGACAGAACTCAGGGCAGGAGACGCTCGATGACCGATGCGATGACCGGCGCGACTTCCGGTACGGCCTCCGGCACGGGGTCCGGTACGGCGACGACCCTGGCGGATCTGGAGCGGGCGGCCGCCTCCCGGCGGGCGAAGCCCGCGTTCGGGCATGACGCGCTGATCGCCTGCGACCGGCTGGTGCGGGTGTTCACCACCGACGGGGTGGAGGTGCAGGCCCTCCAGGGGCTCGATCTGCTGGTCCAGGAGGGCGACCTGATGGCCCTGGTCGGCGCGTCCGGCAGCGGCAAGTCGACGCTGATGAACATCCTCGCCGGGCTGGACGAGCCAACGGCCGGCGCGGCGAAGGTGGCGGGCTGCGACCTGCTGGCGATGGGCGCCAAGGAGCGGCTGCACTACCGGCGCAACGTGGTCGGCTTCATCTGGCAGCAGACCGCCCGCAACCTGCTGCCGTACCTGACGGCGGCCCAGAACGTGGCGCTGCCCATGCAGTTGAAGGGGCGCGGCAAGAACGCGGAGCGCGTCGCCCGGGTGGACCACCTGCTGGCGATGATGGAGGTCGCCGAACTTCGCGACCGACGGCCCGCGCAGATGTCGGGCGGCCAGCAGCAGCGGGTGGCCATCGCGGTGGCGCTGGCCAACGAACCGTCCGTACTGCTCGCGGACGAGCCGACCGGCGAGCTGGACTCGGTGACCGCCGAGCAGATCTTCGCCGCGTTCCGGCGGGCGAACGAGGAGCTGGGCACCACCGTCGTCATCGTCACCCACGACCAGACGGTGGCCGACGAGGTCCGGCGCACCGTCGCCATCCGCGACGGCCGCACCTCGACCGAGGTGCTGCGCCGCACGGAGGTGGACGCCGCGACCGGCCAGGAGTCGGTGGTCGCACGCGAGTACGCGATGCTGGACCGGGCCGGGCGGCTGCAGCTCCCGCAGGAGTACACGGAGTCGCTGGACATGCGGCACCGGGTGATGCTGGAGCTGGAGTCGGACCACATCGGGGTGTGGCCGGACGACCAGAAGTAACGGGCCGGCCTCCGGCGCCTCCCTGGGGGGCGCGGGGTTTCAGGCGGGGGTGACCTGGAGCGCGCCCAGTCCGCCCGTGACCCCGCGCAGGGCGATCTCCCCGTAGGGCGTGCGCAGCCGCAGCCACGCGCCCGCCGCGAAGAGCGCCACCGGCACCCCGGGGCGCAGGAAGCCCAGCGACTGGGCCGCGTGCACGGCGCGCAGCGGCAGTTCGGTGCCGGCGAGGGTCCGCGACCAGATGTCGGCCCCGATCCGGTCCCGGGCCTGACGGGTGCGCCCGGCCTCCCCCAGCTCCTCGTCCCGGGCGCGGAACTCGGCGACGGCCGCCGCGACCACGCCCCGCATGGCCCCGGCGTCCGGGACGCCCTCGACCCGGTGCCAGCCGCCGCGCGGCGGGAGCAGACCGGCCCACGGCGGCCCGGTGACGGCCTGGGGGACCCGTACCGCGGGCGCGGCGTCCTCGATGCCGTCGAGGAGCTCACCGGCGGAGACGGTGACGTCCAGGTCCGCCGGCCGGGCGAGGCGCGCGGCGCGGACGGCGAGGACGTCGAAGGACGGCGGGCGGCCGAAGACGGCGAGCGCGCCGCCGTGCGCCTGGAGGCGGACGGCGGCGGCCCGGTCGTACCGCAGCAGACGGCCCAGGAAGGCGGCGAGGTCCGCCGCCTCCCCGGGTCCTTCGAGCTCCAGCGTCAGGGCTCCCGCCCGCACGTTCACGCCGCCACGGCCTTGCCGCGGCCGGTGACGTCGGCGGGCGTCGCGGAGTCGTCCAGGTACTCCAGCAGGAAGGACTTCTCCTCGGCGGTGATCCGCCGCGGCCGGCCCGCCGCCAGGTCGAACGGGACGACGACCGTGGACGCCCGGACGTACACCTGCTCGGGGTCCTTGATCTCGTACGCGATCGTCAGGGACGCCGCGCCGATCTTCGTGACCCAGGACTCGATGCGCACCGGCTCGTGCCGGTGCACCAGGGGCCGCACGTAGTCGATCTCGTGCCGGGCGACGACGGACCCGCCCGTGAAGGACGCGCTGCCCTCCCCCGGCGCGAGCCGGAACATGAAGTCGATCCGCGCCTCTTCCAGGTACCGCAGGAAGACGACGTTGTTGACGTGCCCGAAGGCGTCCATGTCCGACCAGCGCAGGGGGCAGGAGTAGATGTGGCGTGCCACTGGCTATCAGCCTCGGGTCAGCTTCTTGTAGGTGGCGCGGTGCGGGCGGGCCGCGTCGGCGCCCAGCCGCTCGACCTTGTTCTTCTCGTACGACTCGAAGTTGCCCTCGAACCAGTACCACTTGGACTCGCCCTCGTACGCGAGGATGTGCGTCGCCACCCGGTCCAGGAACCAGCGGTCGTGGGAGATCACGACCGCGGCGCCGGGGAACTCCAGGAGCGCGTTCTCCAGCGAGGAGAGGGTCTCGACGTCGAGGTCGTTGGTGGGCTCGTCGAGGAGGAGCAGGTTGCCGCCCTCCTTGAGGGTCAGCGCCAGGTTGAGGCGGTTGCGCTCACCGCCGGAGAGGACGCCGGCCGGCTTCTGCTGGTCCGGGCCCTTGAAGCCGAAGGCGCTGACGTACGCGCGCGAGGGCATCTCGACCTGGCCGACGTTGATGTAGTCCAGCTCGTCGGAGACGACGGCCCACAGCGACTTCTTCGGGTCGATGTTGGCGCGGCCCTGGTCGACGTAGCTGATCTTGACGGTGTCGCCGACCTTGATGGAGCCGCTGTCCGGCTTCTCCAGGCCCTGGATCATCTTGAACAGCGTGGTCTTGCCGGCGCCGTTCGGGCCGATGACGCCCACGATGCCGTTGCGCGGCAGGGTGAAGCTGAGGTCGTCGATGAGGACCTTGTCGCCGAAGGCCTTGGAGAGGTTCTCCACCTCGACGACGATCGAGCCCAGTCGCGGGCCCGGCGGGATCTGGATCTCCTCGAAGTCCAGCTTCCGCATCTTGTCGGCCTCGGCCGCCATCTCCTCGTACCGGGCGAGACGGGCCTTGGACTTGGTCTGACGCCCCTTGGCGTTGGACCGCACCCACTCCAGCTCTTCCTTGAGGCGCTTGGCGCGCTTCTCGTCCTTCTTGCCCTCGACCTTGAGGCGGGTGGCCTTCTTGTCGAGGTACGTGGAGTAGTTGCCCTCGTAGGGGATGGCACGGCCGCGGTCGAGTTCGAGGATCCACTCGGCGACGTTGTTCAGGAAGTACCGGTCGTGGGTGACGGCCACGACGGCGCCCGGGTACTTCGCGAGGTGCTGCTCCAGCCAGTTCACCGACTCGGCGTCCAGGTGGTTGGTGGGCTCGTCGAGGAGGAGCAGGTCCGGGGCCTCGATGAGCAGCTTGCACAGCGCCACGCGGCGCTTCTCGCCACCGGAGAGGTTGGTGACGGGCCAGTCGCCGGGCGGGCAGCCCAGGGCGTCCATGGCCTGCTCCAACTGGGCGTCGAGGTCCCATGCGTTGGAGTGGTCCAGGTCCTCCTGGAGCTTGCCCATCTCCTCCAGGAGCTCGTCGCTGTAGTCGGTCGCCATGAGCTCGGCGACCTCGTTGAAGCGCTTGAGCTTGCCCATTTGCTCGGCGGCGCCGTCCTGGACGTTCTCCAGCACGGTCTTCGACTCGTCGAGCTTCGGCTCCTGCATGAGGATGCCGACGCTGTAACCGGGCGAGAGGAACGCGTCGCCGTTGGACGGCTGCTCCAGACCGGCCATGATCTTGAGAACGGTGGACTTGCCCGCACCGTTGGGGCCCACCACACCGATCTTCGCGCCGGGCAGGAAGTTCAGGAAGACGTCGTCGAGAATCACCTTGTCGCCGTGCGCTTTACGCGCCTTGCGCATGGTGTAGATGAACTCAGCCAAGAGAAACCGTCCGGCAGATCGTGGGGTGGGCAGATACACCCCATCTTGCCTGACGTCACTCCCCCGGCGGTAACCGGATAACTGCCGGGGTGCCGGACGCGGGGCCCGGCGCGGGGGGCCGGGGGCCTGTCCTGGCAGGCCCCCGGGGGTGCCGTGGGTCTGCCGGGGGCGGTCAGTTCCCGTCGGGGGCGGGGGCGGGTTCCTTCTTGCGGAGCAGGACGACCGCTCCGGTGCCCAGGACCAGCAGGCCCAGGGCGGAGTAGAGGATCGCGGTGGTGGCGCCCGAGGCGCCGGTCTCGGCCAGGTTGTCGCCGGGGGCCGTGGCCAGGGGGGCGCTGCCGCCGGTGGCCGGGGTGGGGCGGTTGGCGGGGGCGTCGGCGGTGCCGATGGCGGCGGCGCCCGCGATCTCGCAGTCCAGGACGCCCCTGACGTTCATCCGCAGGGCGACGGGGCTGCCGGAATCGGCGGAGCCGTGGGGGGCCGGGGGGCCGGCGGAACCGGACACGGTGAGGTCGTACGCCTGGTCCTCCTGGAGCGGGACGGTCACCGTGCGCGAGCCGCGTGCCGGGATGGTGTGCCGGGCGCCCAGGAGCTCGAAGGTGAAGGGGGCGTCGCCCGCGTTGGTGCCGGTGAGGGCGATGCCGCCGTTGGCGCAGTCCCGCTTCGCGGAGAGCGCCGGGACCGCGCCCGCGGCCTGCTTCTCGGCCCAGGTGACGGTGGCCTCGGCGGTGACGGTGGAGGAGCTGGAACCGGCCACTATCTGGGTCTGGCTGTGCGTGTCGCTGACCAGGGCCCGCCCGATCGGCACCCGGGCGTCCGCCTGGACGGTGAGCGCGCTGGTGCCGGAGGGGACGTCCGCGGGCGGCTGGAAGTACAGGCGGGCGCCCCGGCCGACGTCCCGGAGCGGCCGGTTCTCGGCGTCGACGATCCGCATCCCGTGCGGTGCGTCGCCGGACGGGGCGACGGTGACCCGGTCCGCCCGGGTGCGCACGGTGACCGGGCCGACCCGTTCCCCGGCCCGGCCCGCGACGGCGGGCGGGTCCAGGGCGAGCGAGGCCTCGGGCTCCGCGGCGCGCTCGGCGGCCCGCGTGAGGTAGGCGGCGAGCCTGCGGGCGCTGCGGCCGGCCGGCACCGCCTCCACGTTGTCGGAGAAGTGCCAGATCGCGGCCTGGGTGCCGGCCGCGGCGGACGTGTCGTCGAGGGACTTCACGTCCGCCGCCTCGGCGAGCTCGGAGAGGTTGTTGACCTGGGGGTAGGAGTGCTCCAGGATCCAGCGGATCTTCCCGGCGTTCTTGTTCTTGTGCAGCGAGGACTCGTCCCAGCCGACTTCCTTGTACGTCGTCCCGGTGCGGGCCGCGCTGCGCAGGTCGACGCCGTAGCTCTGGAGGGTTCCGCCGCCGGTGACGGTCATCTCGTAGAGGCCGGCCTCGGTCTTCCACTCCTGGCCCGCGTCACGGATGGTGACCGTGCCGTGGACGGTGAGCCTGCCGAGGGTGGCTGCCGCGCCTCCCGGGTTGCGCGGCTTCTCGGCTGCTGCCGCCGGGGTGCCGGCCGCCGGGCCCGCCAGGAGCAGCGCGGGGGCCAGCGCGACGACGGCGAGCCCGCGGACGGCGCGGGCGGTTCTGCTGGTGCGGCCGGTTCTCGTGGTGCGGTCGGTACTGGTCGGTCTCGTGGTGCAGTCGGTGCTGGTGGTGGTGCGGGGCGCGCGAGCGGTGCGGCGCCTTCGTTCCGAAGCGGGCGCTTCGTCAAACATGCAAGTCCCCTCCGGGCGAGGTTCTTTCGCATGGTGCGCGTGTGGGGAGTGCCTCGCCTGCAACCTCAAGAGCCCCATGGGTATCCGGGAATCCTATGGACGCTCCGCCGAACAGCTCCCCGCCTTGCGTCCGGACGTCCGATTTAGCATCGGAATCGTTATCGTCGGTGACCGTTCCTTTGTGCTTGGCCACGTTGCGTGGTGACGCCGGGTCAGGAGGCGGCCCCCACGGGGCGGCCGGGCCTGCGGGCGGGTTTCACGTCCGGAGTCCTCCCACCGCCGGGGACCGCCTTGTCCGAAACCGCCTTGTCCGGGGCCGTCCTGTCCGGGCCCGTCCCGTCCGGGGCCCCGCGTGCCGCCCAGGTCACCGGGATCTCGCCGCCCCACCCCACGACCGCGGGCGAGCCCGCCCCGGGCGCTCCGCCGTTCCCGGCGGCGGCGGCCTCGCGGACGGAGGCCGGCTCCACCAGGCGGGGGTCCGCCCTGGCCACCCGCCGGAAGGCGGAGGTCCCCCGGGACAGGTCGTGCCCCACCGCCACGGCGTCGACGTCCGCCGAGAGCCACCGCCGGTCGTCCTTCGTCTCGTCCTTGACCCGCAGCCGGCCGTAGACGACCAGCGGATCGCCCACGTCCACCGAACCGGCCAGGTTCCCGGCGAGCGAGCGCCTGGCCCACACCGTGTAGAAGCTGGTGGGGCCGTCGACCCAGGCGTCCTGCCCGCGGTCGAAGCGCCGGGCGGTCACCGCGAGCCGCAGCCGTACCGATCCCGTGCCCAGCGCCGATTCCATGAAGACGGGTGCGGTGGCGGCGTTGCCCACCAGGGTCACCATCGTGTCGTTCATCGCTTCTCCCCCGTTCTCTGCCTGCCGTGCGGCGCCTGTCGTAAGGCGCCTGTCGTCATGCTGACCGGTTTCCGCGATTCCCGCCGGGGCCTGTGGACAACGGGCCGGATGGGGAGAACCCCGTCACCCGACGGGGTGACGGGGCCTTCCGCGAGGGCCGCGCGAGCAGCCCGCACGACACGGAACGGGCGCGTCAGCCCAGCCCCGCCCCCGTCACCACCGCGTACCGCTCCCGCACCTCCCGGTAGCGCAGCAGCTCCGCCGAGACCGGGTCCAGGACCTTGGCGCGGCCGCAGCCCGCCGCCGCCTCCCGCAGCCGCCGCTCGGCGTCCTGCCCGTACCGCCGCGCGGGCCCCCTGGCCGCGGCCCAGCAGCCCCACTCCACGACCGGCCCGCCGGCCACCCCGGCCAGCATCAGCAGGACCGGCGGCAGCAGGTCGGGCTCCAGCACCCCGAGGACCTGGCCCAGCAGCCAGAGCCCGCCGTAGACCTGAAGCAGCGTCATCGCCGCCTGGGCGAGCACCGCGGCGGGCCACCAGGCGGGCCTGGGCGGGTTGCCGCGCGGCACCCCGGCCTCCAGGACGAGCACGTCCAGCTCCTCGGGCAGCCCCTTCGCCCCGCGCACCGCGGACTCCCGTACGGCCTGCGCCCAGGGAGCGGGCAGCCCGTGGGTCGCGGCGTCGGCGAGGGTCCGCACCGCCTGCTCGACCCGTTGGCGCGCGGTCACCTCCACGTCCGCGGGCGGCACGGCCGCCTGCTCCGGCCCCACCGCGCCGCCGCCCGGGACGCGCCGGGCCTCGTACCAGCGCCACAGCCGCAGCCACGGCGACCCGCACGCCCTGCCCGCGTTGCGCCGCCACTCCCGCTCGGCCGCCTCTCCGGCCGCCGCCGCGCCGACCGCCGCCGCCAGCCGGTCCGTGAACTCCGCCCGTGCCCGCTCGCCCAGTCCCGCCCGGCCCTCCGCCACGTACACCGGGCGCAGCCCGGCCGCCGCCGCGTCCACGTCCGCCGCGAGCCGCCGGCCCGCCGCGCCCCTTTCCGTGACGAACGCCCGCAGCAGTTCGCGGAGTTCCTCCATCCCCTCACCCGTCAGGGCGGAGAGCGCGAGGACGACGGCCCCGGGTTCGCCGTGCTCGCCGAGCGCCATGCCGTCCTCGTCGAGGAGGCGGCGCAGGTCGTCCAGGACCAGGTCGGCGGAATCGCCGGGCAGCCGGTCGATCTGGTTGAGGACGACGAAGGTGACCTCGGCGTGCCCGGCGAGCGGCCGCAGATAGCGCTCGTGGAGGGCGGCGTCCGCGTACTTCTCCGGGTCGACGACCCAGATCACCGCGTCCACCAGGGCCAGCACCCGGTCCACCTGTTCGCGGTGCGCGGTGACGGCCGAGTCGTGGTCGGGCAGGTCCACCAGGACCAGTCCGCGCAGGCCCTCGTCGCCGCCGGCGCCGGTACCGGCCGGGGAGGGGCGCCGGCGCAGCCGTCCGGGGATGCCGAGGCGGTCCAGGAGCCCCGCCGCGCCGTCGGTCCAACTGCACGCGATCGGCGCGGAGGTGGTGGGCCGTTTGAGCCCGGTCTCGGAGATCCTCACTCCCGCGAGGGAATTGAAGAGCGTGGACTTGCCGCTTCCGGTCGCGCCGGCGACGGCGACGACCGTGTGCTGGGCGGACAGCCGCCGGCGTGCCACCGCCTCGTCCAGCACCCGCCCGGCCTCGTGCAGGGCGTCGTCCGCGAGCCGGGTCCGCGAGAGCCCCAGCAACTCCCGCAGCGCGTCCAGCCGTACGGACAGGTCGGCCCCGTACTCGCCCCCGCCCGGCGGCAGGTCGCCGAACTCGTCCGCGGGGAAGTCCCGCGGCCCTTCGAGCGCCCGCGCCCGCGGCACCCGCCCGCGCGGGCCGTCGCCCGGCCGCCGGTCCGCCGCCCGCCGGGCGATCAGCCCGTCGTCCCAGCCGCTCCGGTTCGCCCTCGCCGCGTCCGCCGCGTCCGCACCCGTCTCCGCGCCCATCGCCGTCACCTCTCCTTCTTCGTCACGGACAGCGCGGCGATCAGCTCGGCCTGCGGCTCGGGCGTCACGTCCAGCGCGTCCAGGGGGGCCAGCCGCCGGTCGCGCTCGGCGTGCAGGACCCTTTCGATGTACGTCGTCACCAGTTCGCCGCCCCGGTCGCGCAGCCGCAGCGCGCCCTGCGCACCGATGCGCTCCGCCAGCCGCTCCCCGGCCGAACGGGCCCGCCTGCCGCCCAGCAGGGAAGCGGCGAGGAGGGCGGCGACGGCCTCGGGGTCGGGGGCCGCGGGCCGCTCCAGCTCCAGCTCCCGCACCTCCTCCTCCGCCAGTTCCTCCAGCACCCGCCGCCAGCGCCGCACGACCAGGCCGATGCGCTCGCCCGACTCGGGGTCGGGGCCGGCCGGAACCACCGCCCGGGCCGCGGGTTCGGCGCCCCACACGGCGCGCACCTGTTCGTCCGCGGCGGCGACGGCGCACTGCAACAGGGCGGTGAGGCTGTCCACCAGGGATTCCAGGAGCTCCCCGTCGGTGGCGTCCGCGGGGTGGGCCCGCCAGCGGGTGAGGGCGTCACCGGAGAGCACCGCACCGCTCTCCAGCCGCCCGCGCACCCGTGCGCCCTCCTTCGCGTACGCGTTCTCCACGGCCCCCGTCAGGCGTACGGAGGCGGCATACTGGGCGGCGACCGCGCCCGCCAGCTCCGGCATCCGGGCGTTCAGGGAGTCCATGACGCCGCACGCGGTGCGCGCGACGGCCTGCTGCCGGGCGGCGGGGTCGCGCACCCGGTGGGTGAGCCACTCCAGCAGCGGGGCGACCGCCGTGGACGGCAGCAGCCCGTTGCCTCCGCCCGCCGACTCGGGGAGTTCGGGGACGGTGAAGCGGGGCACCGCGCCGAGCCCGGCGCGGGTGAGCAGCGCCGCGTACTGCCGCGACACCTCGCCGACCACCTGGTGGGGCACCCGGTCGAGAACGGTCACCAGCGTCACGCCGTACTCCTTGGCGGTACGCAGCAGGTGCCACGGCACCGCGTCGGCGTAGCGGGACGCCGTCGTCACCATCACCCAGATGTCGGCGGCGCAGAGGAGTTCGGCCGCGAGCACCCGGTTGGCGGACACCAGCGAGTCGATGTCGGGGGCGTCGAGGAGGGCGAGTCCCGCCGGGAGCGACGCGGAGGTCTCCACCCGCAGCACCCCGCTCTCCTGCTCCTCGCTCCCGTCGCCCCTGGCGTCCTGGTCCTCCCGTTCCTCCTCGCACCGCTCCGGCAGCCACACGCGCGTCAACTGCGGCAGGACGCGCTGTCCCGCGAACCAGTGGTGGTCGTCGGGGTGGCACACCAGGACCGGGGTGCGCGTCGTCGGCCGCAGCACACCGGCCTCGGTGACGCGTCTGCCCACCAGGGAGTTGACGAGCGTCGACTTGCCGGCCCCGGTGGAGCCGCCGATGACGGCGAGCAGCGGTGCCTCGGGGGCGCGCAGCCGGGGCACCAGGTAGTCGTCGAGCTGTGCGAGAAGCTCCACCCGCGTCTGCCGGGCCCTGGGCGCTCCCGGCAGCGGAAAGGGGAGGCGCACGGCGGCGACACGGTCGCGCAGGGCGGAAAGTGCGTCGAGCAGCTGAGGCCGTACGTCCAAGGTCACCACATACGAAGAATGCCCAATTATGACCTTTTTTAGAAGCGTATAGAGGGCTTCTGCGCGCCGATATCCCCCCAATCGGTGACAATGCGCACCCCGGGACACTTGGGACGAGTGGGGCACAGGCATAACGAGTGCACAACACCCGGGGTACGGGACGCCAAAAGCGGTGCGGGATTCGCACTTGCCTGCGATTATCGGGGGCGCTTCACTGAACCTCCACATCGTGCCACGCAGGTGAAGCAGCCGGGCCAAGGCGATCGGAGCCCTATCCTTGTCCCCGGCAACGGCCCCACCGGCCGACCCGGGCCCCACCAGGCCCACCGCCCGGCCCCCGTAGCTCAGTGGATAGAGCAGGCGCCTTCTAAGCGCTTGGCCGCAGGTTCGAGTCCTGCCGGGGGCGCACCGCGCGAAACCTTCGGGCCCTCCCTTCCGGGGAGGGCCTTTTTCGCGCGCACCGCCGCCACCCGGGCAGCGCGACGCGCCGTCGCCGCACCCGCGGGCCCGCAGAGCGGCCTCACCCGGCAGCGGGGCCCGTTCCCGAACCGCCGGGCCCCGCCCTCCCCGACGACGACGCCCACGTCAACAACGTCGTGCGGAATTCCCGTTCGAGGGGTTTTCCCCGCACCGGGCGGAGGACGGGCAATGCGGTGAACGGCGCGTGGGAGGGCGGGCCCGCCGATGTCGTCGAGTGCAAAGGCTCCGCAACCGGGGGCGCTTCACGTGCCGATGTGGAATTGCCACCGCTGTTCCGCCCGACGGAATCCGCCGTCCGCCCCCGCCCGGGTGCGCGTCGTCGAAAAACGCGCGCAGGTTCCGCACTGCGGCCCTGAATTCGCCGACTGCGGAGCGCCGTGCGCGACCGGCCCGCCGCCGCGGGTGCGGCCGGTCACGCACGTGCGGCCCCTAGCGGGCCGGCACGGCCAGGGTCAGCGTCCACCAGGTGCGGCCGCCGGACCGGACGGCTCCCACCCCCGCGTGGCGGAACGCGCACGTGAGCATGGACCGGCGGTGCCGGGGGCTCTCCTTCCACTCCCGCAGCGCCGACGGCGCGTCGTAGGAGGCCACGGCCAGGTTCTCGGCGGCGCGCCGCCAGCGGTACCCGGCGGCGTTCAGCCGTTCTCCCACGTCCCGGTTGTACGCGTCGGTGTGGGTGAGGGTGCGGCTCTTCGCCAGGTACGCGCTGTGCTGCTGCGCCACGTACGTGAGCGTCCGCTGGGTGCGCACCGGACGGCATCCGGCGGCCGCCCGCTCACGGTTGAGCAACCGCACGAAGGCGGTGGCCACCTGGCTCGGCGTGGCCCGGGCGGCCGCCTGGCGGGGCGAGGGCCCGTCGGGCGCCCCCTGCGGGGCGGTGTGCCAGGACGGCGGCGGCATGGTGTACGTACCGGACGGCGGGGGGCTCGCGTGGTGGGCCGGGGGCGGACCCGGCACGTACTGCGGCGCCGGTGGCAGCGGTTCGGCCGGCCGGGCGGCCGCAGCGGCGCCGGCCGCCGCCACGGGCAGCAGCGCGCCCCCGGTGACCGCGAGCACCAGCGCCACCACGCCCGCGCGGGTGCGACGCCGCACCGGCCGGCGCGCCGGCGGCGGGCACTCTTCGGCCGGCTCGCGGCCTCCGGTGCCGAAATGCCCGGACAGGCCGCGAGTAATCCATGCGGCACGGAATGAAGCGGATTCCGAAAACACTCTCTCTTTCCTCCATGGGTAGAGAACGTGGCGTGCGCGACGGCGAATCGACCCGATGCTCACCCTCCCCCCTTCGAAGGAAGATCGCCTCTTGAGGACTCCGGAATTCCGCTTTTCCGCATGGTTGAACCCTTGGTGTCGCCGTACCGGCGCCCGGCACCGCGATCACACCTGCCGGAATGAACAGCCCGCGCGGGGCGGACGGAACCGGGGGCCCGCGTCAGCCGGTCACCACCGCGCCCGCCACCAGCAGCGCGAAGCCCGCCACCGCGCACAGGGTGCGGACGGCGTGCAGGCGGTTCCAGCGGGTCTCGAAGGCCGCGCGGGCCTGCATGTCCGTCGTCGGTCCGTTCTCGGCGGACGCGAGGGCGTTGTTCAGGGGGACGTTGCCGCCCGCCGTGACGGCGTGGTTGAGGACGGTGAGGGCCAGGCCGCCGATCAGCAGCCAGAGCTGGAGGGAGGTGCGGCCGCCCTCCGGGGGGACGAACAGGGCGGCGGCGGGGAAGAGCACCGACGCGAACATCGTCGTGACGAAGACAGCGCGCGGCACCTCCTCGTTGATGCGCCGCATGACCGCTGCGAACTGGTCGTCCGGCACCCGCGCGAGTGCGGGCATGACGCCCGTCCGGAAGACGAGCATCATGCCCGCGTAGAGGCCGGCGGAGACAACTGCCAGGGCGAGCAGAAGAGTTGACATGCCGCACATGATGTACGGAGCCGACCGCCCGCCGCAGCTTCGATTACGTCACGAGACGATGTCCTTGCGGGAGAAGCCCCGGAAGGCGAGGGCGAAGAGGACCAGCGCGTACGTCACCGAGACCGACGCGCCCTTGAGCATGCCGCCCCACTCCAACTGCGGTTGCAGCGCGTCCACCCAGGCGAACTGCCAGTGCGCGGGCAGGAAGTCGCGCCAGTCGCCGAGCGCCGTGACCGCGTCCAGGACGTTGCCGACGATGGTCAGGCCGACCGCGCCGCCGACCGCGCCCAGCGGGGCGTCCGTCTTCGTGGAGAGCCAGAAGGCCAGCGCCGCGGTGACCAGTTGGGAGACGAAGAGGTAGCCGACGATGATCGCGACGCGGGGCAGGGCCGTGCCCGCCGCCAGGGCGCCTCCGGTGGGGAGTTCCAGGGGCCCCCAGCCGTAGGCCGCGGTGCCCGCGACCAGGGCGACCAGCGGCAGCAGGACCATCGCCGCGAGGCTGAAGGCGAGCGCCACCGCCAGCTTGCTCCACAGCAGGCGGGCGCGGGGCACCGGGGCGGCCAGCAGGTAGCGCAGCGAGGACCAGTTGGCCTCCGAGGCGACGGTGTCGCCGCAGAACAGCGCGACCGGGATGATCAGGAGGAAGCCCGCCGAGACGAAGAGGCAGGTGGCGGCGAAGTTCGCGCCGGACGCGGTGGCGGTGTCCATCAGGTTGATGCGGTTGTTGGCGCCGCTGCCGCGCTCGGCGGGGGTGCCGCCGATGGCGAAGGCGGCGATCAGGACGAAGGGCAGTGCGCCCAGGATCACCGCCATGACCAGTGTGCGCCGGCGCCGCCACTGGCGCCGGGCCTCCACCCGCAGCGGCAGGGTGCGGCCGGGGCGGTAGCCGGGGGCGGTGTCCGCCGCGGCGGGGCCTGCTGTGCTCATGCGGAGCCTCCGATCAGGGTGAGGAACGCGTCCTCCAGGCGGCGGTGCGGGCCGACGCCCGTCACCGGCACGTCCAGGCGCACCAGTTCCGCGACGAGCTGCTGTGCGCTCGCGCCGTCGAGCCGGACCAGGAGGCCGCCCTCGGCGCGTACCGCCGTCTCCACGCCCGGCAGCGCGGCGACCTTCTCGACGGCCGCCGCGGTGACGTCGCCGGCGACGGTGACCAGGAGCGTGTCGCCGGACCCGATGATCTCGGCGACGGGCCCGGCCTGGACGAGTCTGCCGCGGTCCATGACGACGAGGTCGGTGCAGGACTGCTCGACCTCGGACAGGAGGTGGCTGGAGACGATGACGGTGCGTCCGCCGGCCGCGTACCGGATCATCACGTCGCGCATCTCGCGGATCTGCGGCGGGTCGAGGCCGTTGGTCGGCTCGTCCAGGATCAGCAGGTCCGGCATGCCCAGCATGGCCTGGGCGATGGCCAGGCGCTGGCGCATGCCCTGGGAGTACGTCCGTACGGCGCGCTGGAGGGCGTCGCCGAGGCCGGCGATCTCCAGGGCCTCGTCGATGTGCGCGTCCTCGGCGGGCCGCCCGGTGGCCTGCCAGTACAGGTCGAGGTTGGCGCGTCCGGAGAGGTGCGGCAGGAAGCCCGCGCCCTCGACGAACGCGCCGACCCGGGAGAGCACCGGCGCGCCGGGCCGGATGGCGTGCCCGAAGACGCGGATCTCGCCGCCGTCGGGGGTGATGAGGCCCATCAGCATGCGCAGGGTGGTGGTCTTGCCCGCGCCGTTGGGGCCGAGCAGGCCCAGCACCTGGCCCCTCTCGACCCGGAAGGAGAGGTCGCGGACGGCGTACCGGTCGCCGGACTTGCCGTACCGCTTGCTCAGGGAGGTGATCTGGAGGGGGACCTCGGCGAGCGCCGGGTCCGGCGCCGGGGCGGCCGTCCGGCGCCGGGCGCTGAGCAGCAGGAGTCCCGCGACCAGCGCGCCGGCGAGCGGCAGTCCCCACACCCACCGGGCGAGCCCGGCGGCGGCGGTGGCGAGCTCCGCGTCGGTGGGGACGCTCAGCGTGCCGTCGGCGAGCGAGACGGTGTACGCGGCGGGCTCGGCCGGGGAGGCGTAGCCGAGGTCGGTCGCGGTGAGCAGGAGCCGCATCCGGTGTCCGGCCTGGAACGTGTGGTCGACGGCGGGGAGCGTCAGCTCGACGGTCCTCCCGGCCTTCGCGCCGGTGACGCGGACGGGGGCGACGAGCTGGCGCGGGAGCACCTGCCGCCCGTTGGCGGCGGCGTCGTAGACCTTCGCGAAGAGGACCATGTCGTCGCTGGTGGACTTCACCCTGACCTTGACGGTGGGCGTTCCGGTGACCTGGACGCCCTCGTCGAGGGGCGCGGAGTCGTAACGGGCGTACTGGCCGGGGAAGTCCAGGGAGAGGCCCACGCCGAGCCCGGAGAGCTGCGAGAGGGCGCCCGCGCCGGGCACGGCGGAGATGGCGGGCGGGTTGCCGCCCGCCGGGTTGCCGAAGGTCTGCTCGGGCTTGCGGCCGGTGAGGGGGACGGCCCGGGCGCCGCCGCGCAGGCCCGGGTAGACGTCGGCGGAGGCGCCGCGCAGCCGGGCTGCGCCGTTGGTGGAGTCGACGCCTCCGGTGCGGCTGACCCGGAAGGCGGGGCCGGTGTCGACGGAGGTGTCCTTCTTGAGGTACCGGTCGAACCAGGCGGTGACGCGCCGCTGTGCGCGGGCGGTCTCCGGGTCGCCGCCGTCGTGTCCGCCGGAGAGCCAGTCGACGGCGACGGGGGCGCCGTTGCCGGTGATCGCCCGTGCCATCCGGTCGGCCTGGCCGAGGGGGAAGAGGGAGTCGCTCTGGCCCTGCAGGATCAGGGTGGGCACCTTGATGCGGTCGGCGACGGCGGCGGGGCTGAGCGCCCGGAGGGCGGCGCGCGCCGCGTCGTCGGGCTTTCCGGTGACGGCGACCCTCTCGTACAGCTCGCACAGCTTCGGTTCGAAGCGGTGGCAGCCGCCGCCGGTGGTGACGAAGATCCCGGCCCAGAGCTTCTTGAACACCCCGTCGGGGAAGAGGGAATCGGCGAGGTCCCAGTACGTGATCCGGGGGGCGACGGCGTCCACGCGGGGGTCGTGGCCGGCGGCCAGCAGGGAGACCGCGCCGCCGTAGGAGCCGCCGGTGACGCCGACGCGGGGGTCGCCGTCCTCGTCCAGCAGGACCTCCTTCCGGCCGGCCAGCCAGTCGACGAGCCGGGTGACGTCGGCGACCTCGGCGTCGGGCGCGTTGAGGCCGATCTTCCCGCCGGACCTGCCGAAGCCGCGGGCGGACCAGGTCAGGACGGCGTACCCGTCGCGGGCGAGCTGCTCGGCCTGGGCGCGGACCTCGTCCTTTGACCCGCCGAAGCCGTGCCCGATCAGGACGGCGGGGCGGCGGCCGCCGCCGTCGCCGACGAAGTACGAGGTGTCGACGCGTGCGCCGGGCATCTCCAGCATGCGGTCGGACCTGTGCACCGGTACGGGGTCGTCCGCGGCGGCGACGGACGCCCAGACGCCTCCGCCCAGCGACACGGCGAGCACCGCGGCCACGGCGGCGAGCCGACGCCCGCGCGGGCGTCCGCGCGGAAGTCGGCGAAGGGGATTCTCCATGCTGACGACCCTACGGTCCGCCCCGGCAGCCCCGGGCCGCCGCCGGGTGGAACTCGTGCCCCTCCGACGGGAGTAGACCGCCCGGCCGCCCTACCGCGACCGCTGTACGCCCCGGACGGCGGACCGCGGCCGCCGGGTCCGGTGCGCCCGCGCTGGAACCAACCCCGCCCGGAGATCGTTGCAGTGTTCGATGCAGACTTTGTACTCACTTGTCCACCAGCAAAGGGATCGCACATGATCACGCTCAGCAAGGAAGACGGACCGGCGGACCTGGCCGGTGTGACCCACATGTCCATCGGGGTGTCCTGGGACCCCACCTCCGGCAGCAGCGGCGGTGTCCTGGGCAAGCTCCTGCGGACGGTCGGCACGGACCTGGACCTGATCGCCGTCGCAATGTCGGGCGGCGACCCGGTGCGCCTGGCCGGCCTGGACTCCCTGGACCCGCTCGGCAACGGCGGCCTGGTGCACAGCGGTGACAACCAGACCGGCAAGGGCGACGGCGACGACGAGACGGTGACCGTCGAGTTCTCCAAGGTGCCGCCGAACGTCACGTCGATCGTGTTCGTCGCCGCCGCCTTCAAGAAGAGCAGCTCCTTCTCCAAGGCGCGCAACATCAGCTTCAAGGTGTACGACGCCACGGGCGGCAGCGTCCAGCAGGTCGCCGACATCTGGCCCTCGCTGCTGACCAGCGACAACGGCTGCGCGGTCGCCAAGGCGGTGCGCAACGGGCCGAACTGGCAGCTCGAGGTCATCAACCAGACCGGCAAGATCAAGCAGGGCGACGAGCAGGCCCTGATGCGTTTCGCCGCCGGCAAGTAGCCCGCCGACGGCACACCGGCGGCGCGCGTCCAACGCCCGGCACCCGGAGGCACGCGGGCCCGGCGCGCGTCCAGTGCCCGGCCCGGAGGCATACGGGGCCCCTTCGGCGGGCCCGGCGCGGTGGGGGTGACCGCGGAGCGCCCGGCCTCCCCCGCCGGCCGGTCTTCCGCGCCGCCCGTGTGCCGCACCCGTTGTCGCGGAGCCCGGCTCCGCCGGTCGTCGACGCGGGCCTCCCGGCGGCCGCGTACCGCGCGCTCGCTCGGCGGGCGCCGCGCGGGCGGCGCGCCGCCCGCCGTCACCGGTGGCGCCCGCCCGACGGCCCGGTCGTCCACCGGCCTGTACACCGGTTGACCTGCTCGGGTACGGTCGGACCGCGTTGCCCACCACCGGTGTGTGGGCCCGGACCTCAGGAGGTGAGACCCATTACCGCTGTCGCAGGTCGGGTGCTCTCGCCCCGTGGTCGCCGTAGCCGTCGCCCGATGACACCGTCATCGGTCCCGTCGTAACGGATTTCGACCGGAGAGCGCCCTCGGTAAGCATTCCGAAAGGCTCTCCCATGTCCCTCACCGCGCTCTCCCCCTCCGTCTTCACCGCCCTCGTCGCCCGACTGCGCACCGCCGGCTGCGTGTTCGCCGAGGACGAGGCACGGCTGCTCCTGTCCACCGGACGCACCGGCCCGGACCTCGCCGCGCTGGTCGCCCGGCGGGTGGCCGGCCTGCCGCTGGAACACCTGCTCGGCTGGGCCGAGTTCTGCGGTCACCGCGTCGCCGTCGACCCGGGTGTCTTCGTCCCCCGGCCGCGTACGGAGTTCCTCGTCCGGCACGCGCTGGCGCTGGCCGCGGCCCGGCAGCCGGGGGCCGTGGTCCTGGACCTGTGCTGCGGTTCGGGGGCGGTGGCGGCGGTGCTGGGGGCGCGGCTGCCCGGCGCCGAGCTGCACGCGGCCGACGTGGAGCCCGCGGCGGTCCGGTGCGCGCGGCGCAACGTGGAGCCGCTGGGCGGCCGGGTCCACGAGGGCGACCTGTACGCGCCCCTGCCGACGGCGCTGCGGGGCCGGGTGGACGTCCTCATCGCCAACGCCCCCTACGTCCCCACCGACGACATCCCCCTGCTGCCCGCCGAGGCCCGCGACCACGAGCCCCGGGTCGCGCTCGACGGCGGCGCGGACGGCCTGGCCGTGCAGCGCAGGGTAACGGCCGGGGCGGCGCGCTGGCTGGCTCCGGGCGGCAGCCTGCTGATCGAGACGAGCGAGCGGCAGGCCGGGCGGACGGTGACGGCGATGGCGCGGGGCGGGCTGGCCGCACGGGTGGAGGAGGACGAGGAGACGGGCGCGACGGTCGCCGTGGGGACGTCGCCGCGCTGACCGGGTGACCCGGGGCGGGCGGGGCGTTTGTGCGGGGGGCCCGCGCTGGTACCGGTGTGCGGTGACGAAACCGCGCCGTTCCCTGATCGCCGCCGCCGCCGCGGTGGGCGCCGCCCTGCTGACCGGCTTCGCGGGCGGCACGACGGCGGACCCGGTGGACTGCCGGGTCGTCGCGTGCGCGGCGCTGACCTTCGACGGGGGGCCGGGGCCGCGCACGGGAGCGGTGCTCGACGTGCTGGCGCGGAAGGACGCCCCGGCGGCGTTCTTCGTCGCCGGGCGGGGGCCCGTCTTCCGGTATCCGGAGCTGGTGCGGCGGATGGCCAACGAGGGTCACGAGGTGGGCAACCACACCTGGACGCAGCCGCGGCTGACGGACGTGCCGGTGGCGGAGGCGCGGCGGCAACTGGCGCAGACGCAGCGGGTGGTCGAACAGGTGACGGGGCGTCGGCCGCGGCTGATGCGGCCGCCGCAGGGGCTGACGAACCGGCAGGTGGGGGCGGTGTGCCGGGAGTTGGGGCTGGTGCAGGTGGGGTGGGGGGCGGGAGGGATCGTGCGGGTGCGGGAGGGGGCGGACGGGGCGGCCGTGGCGGAGGTGGTGGACGGCTTGCGGAAGCGGGGGTTCACGCTGGTGTCGGTGGAGCGGGTGGTGGGGGCGCGAGGGGTGAGGGCCGGGGGGATGTATCCGTAGCGGGTGGGGGGCACGGGGAGGGGCTCGGGAGCGGCCGGTGTCGGGGCGGGGGCGGCACCCGGGTGGGCCCAGAGCGGGAGAGGCCGCCCCCTTGCCTGCCCGTTCCACCCCCGGGGCGGCCCCGCCGCCCCGGGGAGCGGGGGCGGGGCCGTCGAGGTGGGGCGGGGTGCGGGAGCGGAACCGTACGGGCTAGTTGTTGCGGGGGAAGCCCAGGTCGACGCCCGAGGGCGCGTCCGCCGGGTCCGGCCAGCGGGTGGTGGTGACCTTGCCCCGGGTGTAGAAGTGGACGCCGTCGTTGCCGTAGATGTGGTGGTCGCCGAAGAGCGAGTCCTTCCAGCCGCCGAAGGAGTGGTAGCCGACGGGCACCGGGATCGGCACGTTGACGCCGACCATGCCCGCCTCGATCTCCAGCTGGAAGCGGCGGGCCGCGCCGCCGTCACGGGTGAAGATGGCGGTGCCGTTGCCGAACGGCGACGCGTTCATGAGGGCCACGCCCTCCTCGTATGTGTCGACGCGCAGCACGCACAGCACCGGGCCGAAGATCTCGTCGCGGTAGGCGTCGGAGTCGGTCGGGACGTGGTCCAGGAGCGAGAGGCCGATCCAGTGGCCGTTCTCGAAGCCCTCGACGGTGTGGCCCGTGCCGTCGAGGACGACGGTGGAGCCCTGGGCGGCCGCGCCCGTGACGTACGAGGCGACCTTGTCGCGGTGGGCGGCGGTGATCAGCGGGCCCATCTCGGAGGCGGGGTCGTTGCCCGGGCCGATCTTGATCTTCTCGGCGCGCTCGACGATCTTCGCGACGAGTTCGTCGCCGATCGAACCGACCGCGACGACGGCGGAGACGGCCATGCAGCGCTCGCCCGCCGAGCCGTACGCGGCGGAGACGGCCGCGTCGGCGGCGGCGTCCAGGTCGGCGTCCGGGAGGACCAGCATGTGGTTCTTGGCGCCGCCGAGGGCCTGGACCCGCTTGCCGTTGGCGGAGGCCACCTGGTGGATGCGGCGGGCGATCGGGGTCGAGCCGACGAAGGAGACCGCGGCGACGTCCGGGTGCTCCAGGAGGCGGTCGACGGCGACCTTGTCACCGTGCAGGACGTTCAGCACGCCGTCCGGCAGACCGGCCTCGGTGGCCAGCTCCGCGAGGCGCAGCGAGGCCGAGGGGTCCTTCTCGGAGGGCTTCAGCACGAAGGTGTTGCCGCACGCGACGGCGATCGGGAACATCCACATCGGCACCATGGCCGGGAAGTTGAACGGCGTGATGCCGGCGACGACGCCGAGCGGCTGCCGGATCGACGACACGTCCACCCGGTTGGACACCTGCGTCGACAGCTCGCCCTTGAGCTGCGTGGTGATGCCGCACGCCAGCTCGACGATCTCCAGGCCGCGGGCCACCTCGCCGAGCGCGTCGGAGTGCACCTTGCCGTGCTCGGCGGTGATCAGCGCGGCGATCTCGTCGCGGTGCGCGTCGAGCAGGGCGCGGTAGCGGAAGAGGATCGCGGTGCGGGTGGAGAGGGACGAGGTGCCCCAGGTCGCGTACGCGGCCTTGGCGGACGCGACGGCGGCGTCCACCTCCTCGACGGAGGCCAGGGCGACGCGGGTGTCGGGAGCGCCGGTGGCCGGGTCGGTGACGGGGCCCCAGTTGCCCGACGCGCCCTCGACGGTCCTGCCACCGATCCAGTGGTTGACGGTCTTCATGAACTGCACTCCTTCAGAGGTGGTGGCGTCGGGCTGCGACGTGCCGGTCGTACTGCGCGCGTGCCCGGGCCGCCGACGGGCGGGTCGCGGTCTCGGCCACGGGAACATCCCACCACGCGTCGCCGCCGGAGGGGCCCGACACTGTGTCGCCCGTTTCGGTCCGGACGTAGACACATGTGGGAACCGTGCTCGCCCGCGCGTCGGCGAGGGCTTCCCGCAGGTCAGCGATGGTGTGGGCGCGCAGGGTCCGCATGCCGAGCGAGGCCGCGTTGGCGGCGAGGTCCAGCGGCAGGGGCGCTCCCGTGTACGTGCCGTCGGGGGCGCGGAAGCGGTAGTCGGTGCCGAAGCGCTCCGCGCCGACGGCCTCGGAGAGGCCGCCGATGGAGGCGTACCCGCGGTTGTCGAGGATCACCACCTTGACCGGCAGGCGCTCCTGCACGGCGGTGACGATCTCGGTGGGGTTCATCAGGTACGTTCCGTCGCCGACCAGCGCCCAGACGGGCCGGCCGGGGGCGGCGAGCTGGACGCCGAGGGCGGCGGGGATCTCGTAGCCCATGCAGGAGTACCCGTATTCGACGTGGTACTGGTCGCGCGAGCGGGTCCGCCACAGCCGGTGGAGGTCGCCGGGGAGGGAACCCGCCGCGTTGATCAGGACGTCCCGCTCGTCGACCAGCGCGTCGAGCACGCCCAGGACCTGGGCCTGGGTGGGTGCGGCCTTGTCGTCGCGGGCGGCGTACACGGCGCTCACATGGGCCTCCCACTCCGCCTTTGCCGTGCGGAACTCGGTGCGGTAGGTCTCCGGCGTACGGCCGCTGAACTCGTCCCCGAGGGCCAGGAGCCCCTTGCGGGCGTCGCCGACCAGCGCGAGGGCGTTCAGCTTGTGGGCGTCGGCGTCGGTCACGTTGAGGTTGACGAAGCGGACGCCGGGGTGCTGGAAGAGGGTGCGGGAGGCGGTGGTGAAGTCGCTCCAGCGGGTGCCGACGCCGAGCACCAGGTCGGCGGTGCGGGCGAGGCGGTTGGCGGTGGCGGTGCCGGTGTGCCCGACGCCGCCGACGTCGCAGGGGTGGTCGTACGGGAGCGAGCCCTTGCCCGCCTGGGTGGAGGCGACGGGGATGCCGGTGCGCTCGGCGAAGCGGCCGAGGGCGTCCTCGGCGCGGCCGTGCCGGACGCCGCCGCCGGCCACGATCAGGGGGCGGCGGGCCGCTCCCAGCCATTCCACGGCCCGGTCCAGGGCGTGCGCGTCCGGCTCCTGGGCGCGCGCCCGCCACACCCGGTCGCGGAAGAAGTCCTCCGGCCAGTCGTACGCCTCGGTCTGGACGTCCTGCGGCAGGCACAGGGTGACGGCGCCGGTCCCGGCCGGGTCGGTGAGGACGCGCATCGCGGCCAGGGCGGCGGGGATCAGGGCCTCGGGCCGGGTGACGCGGTCGAAGTACGCCGAGACCGGGCGCAGGCAGTCGTTGACGGACACGTCGCCCGCGTACGGGACTTCGAGCTGCTGGAGGACGGGGTCGGCGGGGCGGGTGGCGAAGGTGTCGCCCGGCAGGAGGAGGACGGGCAGACGGTTGACGGTGGCGAGGGCGGCTCCGGTGACGAGGTTGGTGGCGCCGGGGCCGATGGAGGTGGTGACGGCGTGGGTGGAGAGGCGGCGGCTCTGGCGGGCGTAGGCGGTGGCGGCGTGGACCATGGCCTGCTCGTTGCGGCCCTGGAGGAAGGGCATGGCGGCGGGGCCGAGTTCGGTGAGGGCCTGGCCGACGCCGGCGACGTTGCCGTGCCCGAAGATGCCCCAGGTGGCGGAGACGAGGCGGGTGCGGGCGGGGGTGAACTGGTGGGTGAGGAAGGTGAGGAGGGCCTGGGCGGTGGTCAGGCGGCGGGTGGTGGCGGTGGCGGGCATCGGGGTCCTCCTCCGGGAGGGGTTCGGGACGGGGACGGCCTGCCGTCAGGCGTACGACCGGCCGGACGCTCCCGCACGGGACGGACACCGCGCGCCCGCCCCGCACGGGCTGGTCAGCGGTAGGCCCCGCCGTGCCCCTCCCGGAAAGTGATCTCCCAGGAGCGGACCGGGCCCGCCATGACGTTCAGGTAGTACAGGGGCCCGTCCGGCGGCGCGATCGACGGGCCGTGCCAGCCGTCGGGCACCAGGACCGTGTCCCCGGAGCGCACCTCCGCCAGGAGGTCCGATCCCCCGGGCCGGGACGGCGAGATGCGCTGGTAGCCGACGCCGGTGAGCTCGAAGTGGTAGATCTCCTCCAGCACCGACTCCTTCCCCGCCACCGCCTCGTCGTGCTTGTGCGGCGGGTAGGAGGACCAGTTCCCCGGCGGGGTGACCACCTCCACCGCGATCAGCCGGTCGCAGGCGAAGGCGTCGGCGGACGCGAAGTTGCGCACCGTGCGCGCGGTGCGGCCGCTCCCCCGCGACTCCACGGGCACGTCCGGCGCCGGTCCGTGACGGACGGGGAGCCGTCGCTCGCACCTCGCCCCGGCCAGGGCGAACCGGCCCCCCGTGCCGGAGGCGATCCGAGCGTGGGCGTCCCGGGGCAGGTACGCGAAGTCGGTGGCCGAGGCGAACACCCCTTCCCGGCCGCGCAGTCCGACGGCCTGCCCGTCGACCAGGACGTCGCACGCCCCGGCCAGCGGCAGCACGATCCACTCCGCGTCCCCGGTGGCCAGGTGGTGGGACCCGCCGGGCCGCAGCTCCAGCACGCGCAGCGACGCGTACGTCCAGCCCGCCCGTTCGGGGCCGATGTCCAGCGCGTACGGTCCGTGCGCCGCGCCGCCCGCCGGTACGTGCAGGTGCCCGGCCGTGCCCGGCGCCCCCCGTCGGGGTTCGTGCGGGTGCTCAGCCATGCCCGGTGCCCCCTGTCGCCAGCAGTGCGTCGATCTCGTGTGCGTAGGGCATCGCGGAGGAGCACTCCAGCCGGGTCGCCACCAGCGCCCCCGCCGCGTTCGCCCGGCGCAGCGTCTCCTCCAGCGGACGCCCCGCCAGCAGCCCCTCGCACAGCGCGCCGCCGAACGCGTCCCCCGCGCCGAGCCCGTTGAGCACGGTCACCTCGAGGGGCGGCACGCGCACCCGGGTCCCGTCCCGGTGCGCGGCGAGCACCCCCTCGGGGCCCTGTTTCACGACCGCCAGCTCCACCCCCGCGGCGAGCAGTTCCGCCGCCGCCTCGGCAGGCGTCCGCGCACCGGTGGCGATCTCGCACTCCTGGAGGTTGCCGACGGCCACCGTCGCGTGCCGCAGGGCCTCCCGGTAGTATGGGCGCGGGTCCTGCTCCGTCCAGAACACGGGCCGCCAGTCCAGGTCGAACACCGTGTGCGGGGCGCGCGAACGGGCCGCGAGGGCCTCCAGGGTGGCGTCCCTGCTGGGCTGGGCGCAGAGCCCGGTGCCGGTGGCCCAGAACAGGCGGGCGGCCCGCACCGCGTCGAGGTCGCTCTCGCCGGGCCGGATCTCCAGGTCGGGGGCGCGGGGCCGCCGGTAGAAGTACAGCGGGAAGTCGTCCGGCGGGAAGACCTCGCAGAAGGTGACGGGCGTGGGGTACGCGGCCACCTCGGTCACCCAGCGCGCGTCGACGCCGAAGGCCGCCAGCTCGCGCCGCAGGTACGCCCCGAAGGGGTCGGCCCCGGTGCGCGAGACGAGTGCCGTGCGCGGCCCCAGCCGGGCCGCCGCGACCGCCACGTTGGCCGCGGAGCCGCCGAGGAACCGGCCGAAGGTCTCGACCCGGTCCAGCGGCACGCCCGCGCTCAGCGGATACAGGTCCACCCCGAGGCGGCCCATCACGATCAGGTCGTACATGAGCACCTCCTCGGGCCGGCGGCGGCGGTCCCAGGTCTATCCGCGGGCCCGGAACACTGTCAATGGTGTGTCAGGACATACGGACCGCACGGCCTGCGCCGCTTCCCCGACCGCCTTCCCCCGCCTCCCCCTTGACACCCCTCTCGGCCTGCCCGGACCCTTCCCCCATGGTTCCCGACGCACGCCACCCGCGCCTCAGGATCGGCTCCGCCCCGGACTCCTGGGGTGTCTGGTTCCCCTCCGACGAACGGCAGGTTCCCTGGCGGCGCTTCCTGGACGAGGTGTCGGGCGCGGGGTACGAGTGGATCGAGCTGGGCCCGTACGGCTATCTGCCGCCGCGGCCCGCCGCCCTGCTGCCGGAGCTCCGGTCGCGCGGCCTCAGGGCCTCGGCCGGCACCGTCTTCACCGCGCTGCACCACGACGGCGTACGGCACTGGGAGTCGACCTGGTCGCACGTGTCGACGGTGGCCCGCCTCGCGCAGGGCGTGGGCGCGGACCACCTGGTGATGATTCCGGCGTTCTGGCGGGACGACAGGACGGGCGAGGTGCTGGAGGGCGCGACGCTCTCCCCGGCGCAGTGGCGCACGCTCACCGCGCAGACGGAGCGGCTGTCGCGGCAGGTGCGCGAGGAGTTCGGGCTGAAGGTCGTCGTGCATCCGCACGCGGACACCCACGTCGACGGCGAGGAGGCCGTCGTACGGCTGCTGGACGGCACCGACGCCGGACTGGTGTCGCTGTGCCTGGACACCGGGCACTACGCCTACTGCGGCGGCGACAGCGTCGAGCTGATCGAGACGTACGGGGAGCGCATCGGCTATCTGCACCTGAAGCAGGTGGACCCGGCGGTGCTGGCACGGGTGCGGGAGGAACGGCTGCCGTTCGGCCCCGCCGTCGGGCTCGGGGTGATGTGCGAACCGCCGCGCGGGGTGCCCGATCTCGCACCGGTGCTGGCGGCGGCGCGGCGCCTCGCGGAGGCGCGCGGAGGCGACCTGTTCGCGATCGTCGAGCAGGACATGTACCCGTGCGCGCCGGAGGCGCCGCTGCCGATAGCGCGCCGGACACGGGCGTTCCTGCGGGGGTGCGGGGCGTAGCGGGGCGCGGGGGCGCGGGCGCGGCCGGAGGAGTGGAGCGGAAGGCCGCCGCCAGGGCGCTTCCCCTATCACCCCCGGCCGGGCCGGGCCGAGCACATCGGTCCGGCCCGGCCGGTGTGTCGCCTCTGTCCCCGCACCACTTCCGTCACAGAGATGTCCTTTGCGTCACACTTGTCGCCATTACGCGGGCCTTCGGTCACAGGCACACGACAGCCCCTCCCTCCTGGTCACGCAGCGTCGTTCACGGGGCAGAGGCTGAGTGATCGCCAAGCGACAGCCGCAGCTCCCCCGACGGCCCCCCGGCCGTGGCTGCGGGCAGTCGCAGGGAGGTGCACCGATGACGACGGACCACAAGCTCTGGTCGTACAAGGAGATCGCCGCACACATCCAGGTGCAGACGGACACCGTGCGCTCGTACCGCAAGCACGGCCTGCTGCCGCCGCCCGACCACGTGGAGGGCGGGAAGCCGTACTGGTACGCGGACACGATCCGCAGTTGGGTGTCCCGCCGTCCCGGCAACAGAGGACGCCGGGGCTGACCGTTCCGCCGCCCGCGGGCCCCGCACCCGGCCGCATCCAGGCCGTCGGTGCGGGGCCCGCCCCCTTCCTCCCCCCGAATTTCGCTTGCCGCCGTTCCCGCGCGGCGCGGAGGATCACCGCATGACCGCCGCCCCGCACGCCGACCTCTCCGTCAAGCCGACCCTGACCGGCGGGCGGACCCTGCTGCGCCCCTTCACCGAGGGGGACCTCCCGGCGATGCTGGCGGCGCTCCGGGACCCGGAGGTGGCCCGCTTCACCGGCTCCCCGGCCTTCACCGAGGACGAGGTGGACCGCACCCGCGCCTGGTACCTGACCCGCGCCGGGCAGACCGACCGGCTCGACCTGGCGGTCGTCGAGAGGGCCACCGGCACGTGCGTCGGCGAGGTGGTCCTGAACGAGTGGGACCCGGCCAACCGGAGCTGCTCCTTCCGCACCCTGCTCGGGCCCGCGGGACGCGACCGGGGCCTGGGCACCGAGGCCTGCCGCCTGATCGTGACGTACGCCTTCGACGTGCTCGGCCTCAACCGGGTCGGGCTCGGCGTCTACGACTTCAACCCGCGCGCCCGCCGGGCCTACGAGAAGGTCGGCTTCGTCGCCGAGGGGGTCGAGCGCGAGGCCCTGTGGGACGAGCGGGACGGCTGGGCCGACGCGACGCGGATGTCGATCCTGGCCCGGGAGTGGGCCGTCCACCGGGGCCGGCCCACCCACTGAGGCTCCGTCCGCCTCCGACGCCGCCTCCGACCCCGGCTCCGCCACCGCCACCGCCACCGCCACCGATCCGACTTGCCCGCCTCGCTTTCGGCCGCCGCTCTGCCGCCGACGGCGACGGCGGTCGTCGCCGTGCCCGGCGTGTCGCCGGGCCACGCTGGATTTGATACCCCCTAGGGGTATAGTGTGTGCCGTGTCAGGGAGTCACGGCAGCCCCGCGCCCTCCCTGAGCACCACAGTCGCGCGACACCGCCCGGATGTGCCGCGTACGTCCTTCGAAGAGGAGCACCGACATGACTGCTCAGACCCCCGCCGCCGAGACCCCCCAGGCCGCCTCGGGCTCCTGCTGCTCGCCGTCCGGTTCCTGTGGTTCCGCCGGCGCGGCGGACGTGGCGGTCGGTTCCGTCACCGCGGTGTACGAGGTCAAGGGCATGACCTGCGGCCACTGCGAGGGCGCCGTGTCGGCCGAGATCTCGGAGCTCTCCGGCGTCGCCTCGGTCACGGCGGTCGCCTCGACCGGCGAAGTCACCGTGGTCTCCGCCGCCCCGCTGGACGAGGAGGCCGTCCGCGCCGCCGTCGACGAGGCCGGGTACGAGCTGGTCGGCACCCGCTGACCCGCCGCCCCCGCGCCCTGCCGGGCCGTACCCGCCGGTTCCCCATACTGGTACGGGTACGGCCCGTCCGCTGTCTGGAGCCCCGATGAACAGCGCCACCCCGCCCGCCCCTCTGGACACGCACGTCGAGCTGGCCATCGGCGGCATGACCTGCGCCTCCTGCGCGGCCCGCGTCGAGAAGAAGCTCAACCGGATGGAGGGGGTGGCCGCCACCGTCAACTACGCGACGGAGAAGGCCCGGATCGCGTACGACGGTGCGGCGGTCGGCGTGCCGGACCTGATCGCCACCGTCGTACGGACGGGGTACACCGCCGAGGAGCCCGCCGCGCCGGCCCCCGAGGAGGCGGCGCGGGAGCAGCCGGCCGACCGTGACCTCCTCGCCCTGCGGCAGCGGCTGGTCGTCTGCGCGCTGCTCGCCGCTCCCGTGGTCCTCCTGTCCATGGTCCCCGCCCTCCAGTTCGACAACTGGCAGTGGCTGTCCCTGGCGCTGGCCGCGCCGGTCGTGGTGTGGGGGGCGCTGCCCTTCCACCGGGCCGCCTGGACGAACCTCACGCACGGTGCGGCCACCATGGACACCCTCGTCTCGACGGGCACCCTGGCGGCCTTCGCCTGGTCGCTGTGGGCGCTGTTCCTCGGGGACGCGGGGATGCCGGGGATGCGGCACGGCTTCGACCTGACGGCGGGCCGCTCGGACGGGGCGTCCGCGGTCTACCTGGAGGTGGCCGCCGGGGTCACCGTGTTCATCCTGCTCGGCCGCTGGCTGGAGGCCCGCTCCAAGCGGAGGGCGGGCGCGGCGCTGCGCGCGCTGATGGAACTGGGCGCCACGGACGTCGCCGTCCTGCGCGGCAGCCAGGAGGTGCGGATTCCGGTCCGGCTGCTGTCGGTGGGCGACCGGTTCGTCGTACGGCCCGGGGAGAAGGTCGCCACTGACGGCACGGTCGTCGAGGGCCGTGCGGCGCTCGACGCCTCGATGCTCACCGGTGAATCGGTGCCGGTGGACGTGGGTCCGGGCGAGAAGGTCACCGGGGCGACGGTGAACGCCGGCGGGCGGATCGTCGTCGAGGCCACCTCCGTCGGCTCCGGCACGCAACTGGCCCGGATGGCGCGGGCCGTGGAGGACGCGCAGAACGGCAAGGCGCGGGTGCAGCGGCTCGCGGACCGGATCTCGGCCGTGTTCGTGCCGGTGGTGCTGCTGATCGCGCTGGGCACCCTGGTGGGGTGGCTGCTGGTCACGGACGACGTGACGGCCGCGTTCACCGCCGCCGTGGCGGTGCTGATCATCGCGTGCCCGTGCGCGCTGGGCCTCGCGACGCCGACCGCGCTGATGGTGGGGACGGGGCGGGGCGCGCAGCTCGGCATCCTGATCAAGGGGCCCGAGGTGCTGGAGTCGACGCGCCGGGTGGACACCGTCGTCCTGGACAAGACGGGCACGGTGACCACCGGCCGGATGGAGCTGAAGGACGTGTTCCCGGCCCCCGGGGTCGGGCGCGCGGAGCTGCTGCGGCTCGCGGGGGCGCTGGAGCACGCGTCCGAGCACCCGATCGCGCGGGCGGTGGCGCGGGTGGCCGCGGCGTCGGACACGGAGGGCGGCGCGGGCCGGGACCACCCGCCCGTCTCCGGTTTCACCAACGTCCCCGGGCTCGGCGTGCGGGGCGAGGTCGAGGGACACGCCGTCCTCGTGGGCCGGACCAAGCTGCTGTCCGACGCCGCGATCGAGCTGCCGCCGCGGCTGGCCGACGCGAAGGCCGCCGCCGAGGCCCGGGGGCGTACCGCCGTCGCGGTGGCCTGGGACGGCGAGGCGCGCGGAGTGCTCACCGTCGCGGACACCGTGCGGGCGAGCAGCGCCCAGGCGGTGCGGGAACTGCGCGCCCTCGGTCTCGTACCGGTGCTGCTGACCGGCGACAACCGTCGGGCAGCCGACGCGGTGGCCGCAGAGGTAGGGATCGACGCCGCACAGGTGTACGCGGAGGTCCTGCCCGAGGAGAAGGCGGCCGTGGTCGCCCGCCTCCAGGGCGAGGGCCGCACGGTGGCGATGGTCGGCGACGGCGTGAACGACGCGGCGGCGCTCGCCACCGCCGACCTGGGCCTGGCCATGGGCACCGGCACGGACGCGGCGATCGAGGCCGGCGACCTGACGCTCGTCCGGGGCGACCTGCGGGTCGCGGCGGACGCGATCCGGCTGTCGCGGCGGACCCTGGCGACCATCAAGGGCAACCTCTTCTGGGCCTTCGGCTACAACGTCGCGGCACTCCCGCTGGCGGCTGCCGGGCTGCTCAACCCGATGATCGCGGGATTCGCGATGGCGTTCTCTTCCGTCTTCGTAGTGACAAACAGCCTCCGGCTCCGTACCTTCACATGACGTACACCAACACACACGAACGCGTCGCAACTACAGTGCATGGTGGAGTGACGCAGATCACTGTGTTGAGGGGGTAACCATTGGCCGGGTTCGCGAGTCCAAGAAGCGATGCCAAGAACGTCTTGGGGGACGTTCGCGGGATGTCTTGGGGGACGTCCCCGGCAAGCGTTGGCCGGGACACGTACGCCGGGGAGCTTTGAGCGGCCCTCCCGTCCGTTACGTGTCCTGGCGGACCGCAGCGGTACGCAGGACGCGCACGGGGCAGGACGTACGAGCGGTACGCACGCACAGCAGGACCGAGCAGGACGCACGACCCAGAGACTTCTGGCGGCGCAAGCCGTCAGACGGCCCGGTGGGGATCCCGTGGGGGGAATCCGATCCGGGAAACAGGGAAGCGCCCCGCATCGTCGACCCGTGGGGGGATCGGCGGCGGGGCGCTTTTCGCTGTCGCGGCCCGGAGGCGAAGAGGTCAGCGGCCCTCGACCGGAACGAAGTCGCGCAGGACCTCGCCGGTGTAGATCTGGCGCGGGCGGCCGATGCGCGAACCCGGCTCCTTGATCATCTCGTGCCACTGCGCGATCCAGCCCGGCAGGCGGCCGATCGCGAAGAGCACGGTGAACATGTCGGTGGGGAAGCCCATCGCCCGGTAGATCAGACCCGTGTAGAAGTCCACGTTCGGGTAGAGGTTGCGCGAGACGAAGTAGTCGTCGGAGAGCGCGTGCTCCTCCAGCTTCAGCGCGATGTCCAGCAGCTCGTCGGACTTGCCGAGGGCCGAGAGGACGTCGTGCGCCGCAGCCTTGATGATCTTCGCGCGGGGGTCGAAGGACTTGTACACCCGGTGGCCGAAGCCCATCAGGCGGACGCCGTCCTCCTTGTTCTTCACCTTGCGGATGAAGGCGTCCACGTCGCCGCCGTCGGCCTGGATGGCCTCCAGCATCTCCAGCACGGACGCGTTCGCGCCGCCGTGCAGGGGGCCCCACAGGGCGGAGATGCCGGCGGAGATCGAGGCGAACATGTTCGCCTGCGAGGAACCGACCAGGCGCACGGTGGAGGTCGAACAGTTCTGCTCGTGGTCCGCGTGCAGGATGAGCAGCTTCTCCAGCGCGGCGACGACGACCGGGTCGAGGTCGTACTCCTGCGCGGGCACCGAGAAGGTCATCCGCAGGAAGTTCTCGACGTAGCCGAGGTCGTTGCGCGGGTAGACGAACGGGTGGCCGATCGACTTCTTGTACGCGTACGCGGCGATCGTCGGCAGCTTGGCCAGCAGACGGATCGTCGACAGGTGGCGCTGCTGCTCGTCGAACGGGTTGTGGCTGTCCTGGTAGAAGGTGGACAGCGCCGAGACGACCGAGGACAGCATGGCCATCGGGTGCGCGTCGCGGGGGAAGCCGTCGAAGAAGCGCTTGACGTCTTCGTGCAGCAGCGTGTGCTGGGTGATCTCGTTCTTGAAGGTCGACAGCTCGTCGTCCTTCGGAAGCTCGCCGTTGATCAGCAGGTAGGCGGTCTCCAGGAAGCTGCTCTGCTCCGCCAGCTGCTCGATCGGGTACCCGCGGTAGCGCAGGATGCCCTGCTCGCCGTCGAGGTAGGTAATCGCGGATTTGTAGGCGGCGGTGTTGCCGTAGCCGCTGTCGAGGGTCACCAGTCCTGTCTGGGCCCGGAGCTTCCCGATGTCGAAGCCCTTGTCGCCGACGGTGCTGTCGATCACCGGGTAGGTGTACTCGCCATCGCCGTACCGCAGTACTACAGAGTTGTCGCTCTCGCTCACGTCATCCCTCACCGACGTAGTGCCTCTTCTTCGAGGTGCCCTGACTGTCTCTACCATCCCCCACTTGGCTCAGCAGAGTGCACTCGGGGTCGGCCAACAGGCCAGTTCGCGGCACTGAGTGCCGCCAACCTGCTCATACTGCCCCCTTCGCCCCGGTTCCGGAAGCCCCGGGTGATGTTTCCCACCGATGGCCCGCAGAGATTGACCGGGAGGACTGACGCGGGGTCGGCACGTACGTTCCGCCTGCGAGCCGGTGGGCCAGCGCGGTGCACCGGCGACCGGCCGAGACCGTGCGCACCGCCTGGCCGATGGCCTTGCGGGAGCCGACAAGGACGACCAGCTTCTTGGCCCGGGTGACGGCGGTGTACAGGAGGTTCCGTTGCAGCATGGGCCAGGCGCTCATGGTGACCGGGATCACCACGGCCGGATATTCACTCCCCTGGGAGCGGTGGATGGTGACGGCGTACGCGTGGGCCAGCTCGTCGAGTTCGTCGAAGTCGTACGCGACCTCCTCGTCCTCGTCCGTACGCACGGTCAGCGTCTGCTCGACCGGGTCCAGCGCGGTGACGACGCCGACGGTCCCGTTGAAGACGCCGTTCTCCCCCTTGTCGTAGTTGTTCCGGATCTGGGTGACCTTGTCGCCGACGCGGAAGGTGCGGCCGCCGAACCGCTTCTCGGGGAGGTTCGGGCGGGCGGGGGTGACGGCCTGCTGGAGCAGCCCGTTGAGGTTTCCGGCCCCGGTGGCGCCGCGGTGCATGGGGGCGAGCACCTGCACGTCCGTCCTGGGATCGAGCCCGAACTTCTGCGGGATGCGGCGGGCCGCGACGTCCACGGTGAGCCGGCCCGCCTCCTCGGTGTCGTCCTCGACGAAGAGGAAGAAGTCCTTCATGCCCTGGGTGAGGGGGTGCTCCCCGGAGTTGATCCGGTGCGCGTTGGTGACGACGCCCGACTGCTGGGCCTGCCGGAAGATCTGGGTGAGCCGCACGTGCGGCACGGGGCCGCCCGCCGCGAGCAGGTCCCGCAGCACCTCCCCCGCCCCGACCGACGGCAACTGGTCCACGTCCCCCACCAGGAGGAGGTGGGCACCGGGTGCCACCGCCTTGACCAGCTTGTTGGCGAGCAGGAGATCCAGCATGGACGCCTCGTCGACGACCACCAGGTCGGCGTCCAGCGGCCGGTCCCGGTCGTACGCCGCGTCCCCGCCCGGCTTGAGCTCCAGCAGCCGGTGCACGGTGGACGCCTCGGCCCCCGTCAGCTCGGACAGCCGCTTGGCCGCCCGCCCGGTGGGCGCGGCCAGCACCACCTTCGCCTGCTTCGCCCGCGCCAGCTCCACCACGGACCGCACGGTGAACGACTTCCCGCAGCCGGGGCCGCCGGTCAGCACCGCGACCTTCTCCGTCAGCGCGAGCTTGACGGCGGCCTCCTGCTCGGAGGCGAGGGAGGCCCCGGTCCGCGTGGCCAGCCAGGAAAGCGCCCTCCCCCAGTCCACGTCCCGGAAGCCGGGCATCCGGTCCTCCTCCGTGCGCAGCAGGCGCAGCACCTGCCCGGCGAGGGAGAGTTCCGCCCGGTGGAAGGGCACCAGATACACGGCGGTGACCGGCTCTCCGCCCGGCCCCTCCGGACCGGGCACCTTCTCCCGTACGACGCCCTCCGGGTCCTCGGCCAGTTCGGCGAGGCAGTCGATGACCAGCCCGGTGTCGACCTGGAGCAGCTTCACCGAGTCGGCGATGAGGCGCTCCTCCGGGAGGAAGCAGTGCCCCTGGTCGGAGGACTGGGACAGGGCGTACTGCAGGCCCGCCTTCACCCGGTCGGGGCTGTCGTGCGGGATGCCGACGGCCTGGGCGATGCGGTCGGCGGTGAGGAAGCCGATGCCCCAGACGTCGGCGGCCAGGCGGTACGGCTGATTCTTCACGACGGAGATCGAGGCGTCCTCGTACTTCTTGTAGATGCGGACGGCGATGGAGGTGGAGACCCCCACGCTCTGGAGGAAGACCATGACCTCCTTGATGGCCTTCTGCTCCTCCCAGGCGACGGCGATCATCTTCGTCCGCTTCGGCCCGAGCCCCGGCACTTCCACCAGCCGCTTCGGCTGCTGCTCGATGATGTCGAGGGTGTCCACGCCGAAGTGGGTGGTGATCCGGTCGGCCATGACCGGCCCGATGCCCTTGATCAGCCCGGAACCGAGATAGCGCCTGATCCCCTGGATGGTGGCGGGCAGGACCGTCGTGTAGTTGTCGACGGTGAACTGCTTGCCGTACTGCGGATGGGACCCCCAGCGCCCCTCCATCCGCAGGGACTCCCCCGGCTGCGCGCCGAGCAGCGCGCCGACGACGGTCAGCAGGTCGCCCGTGCCGGACCCGCGCCCGGTGTCGACACGGCCGACCGTGTAACCGGTCTCCTCATTGGCGTACGTGATCCGCTCCAGGACGCCTTCGAGAACCGCCTTGTTGACCGGACCGCCCTGTGCGCCTGCCGCGCTGCCTGTGCTGGACATGGGACGACGCTACCGCCGGGGTCCGACAACGTGTGCGGGGCTGTGGACGAAGGTCCGGGCCGGGGCCCGGGTCAGAGCGCGACGAGATCCACGACGTTCACCACGACGTGACGGTTGGAGACGATGTACGTCACGAAGCCGCCGGTGAAGGCGGCGGACCAACTGTTGTCCCGGTTGCTGGTCGCCGGAGGCCCGAAGGGGTTCCGGGCCAACTGCTTCTCCAGCGCCGCGAGGGACGCGGCCCGGGGTGCCGTGAGAGTCGCCTTGCACCGCGCGGCCCGGTCGGCGTACCGGATCGCGTACACGTCGTTCATCCGTGTCCCCTGGCGTCCACCGGCCTGTTGTCGGCGTCGTACGTGTTGCCGTCGTCGTCGAAGAAGACCATGCCCTCGGTGTCCCCCTCGGTCATCCGCTTGACGGTGTGCTCCACCTCGTCCAGGTAGCCGGGGGTGGCACAGGCGCAGGCGAACGGAAACCACTTGTCGACCACGCGCTCCAGGGCCTCGCTGTCGAAGTCCGCGGCGGCGCTCAGCCAGTCCTGCTCGAAGGCCTGGAGCCAGTCGGGGCGTCGTTGCAGCGCGACACGCACCGCATCCGCCGTTCTCTCGCACGCCTCGGGGTCAACGGCGAACACCATGGTCAACTCCTCTGCGGGCGGTCGGGGCCGGGAGCGCCCATGCTAGGGCGGGCGCGGGCCGGGGTCTTGTGAACCGTTCGCCTTCTGCTCGAAGGGAGGACTTCTGGCGAGGCGCCTGGTGGGGTTCACCGGGGACGTCCGTGCCGGGGACGGGCCCGGCGGCGCGTGGCCCGGTCGTCCGCTTGCCCGCTTGTCCGTCGAGGGCCGGTCGTCCTTCGTGGGCGCGGTGCGGAGCGGCAGACTGACTGCCTGAAGACGCGGCATCGAGGGAACTCCCCCGCACAGCTTCCCCGTGGAAGTCGAAGGACCCGGTCCGTCGACCGGGCCCTTCGATGTCCCCCTCCCCGTGTCAGGCCTCCCTCGAATCCCCCCAGATTCCCCCCGGAAGCCCTGATGTCACGTAAGACCCGCGAGGGCGGCCAAGGGTTGTACGGCGGTGGGGGGGTTTTCTTCGGGTGGTCATAAGGTGCCGACATTTGGGTGCAGACGTAGCGTTTCCGATATGAACGACGACTCGTTTCAGAAGGACGTGCTCAACGAACTGGGCGACGACAAGCTCGCCGAGATCGCCGGACTGCTCGGTACGGACGCGGCCGGCGCCCAGGGCGTCGTCGCGTCCACCGCGGACGCTTTCGCGGGAGGGCTCACGGAGAAGGCCGAGAACGCCTCGCCCGAGGAGGCCGAGGAGGTCCGGGCCGCCCTCACGGAGGCTGCGGATCCGCCGCTCCAGGGCGTGGCCACGCTGGGCGGCGGCCTGGGTGGTCTGCTCGGCGGCGGAATGATGGCCGGAATGCTCGGCAAGATGGCCAAGCCGGTGGCGAGTGCTGTCGCGAAGAAGACCGGGCTGCCCGAGGCGTCGGTGACGCGGGCGATCGAGATCGCGCTGCCGGTGGTCCTGGCGGTGGTGACGAAGCGGGCCACGGAGAAGCGGAACCCCGGGGCGGTGGGGGCGGCGTCCGGCGCGGGGGGCGGGCTCGGTGATCTGCTGGGTCAGGTGCTGGGAGGCGGCAAGAAGTAGCCCGGGTGGGGGCGGTGATTGATGGGCCCGGATCGGGTGTTGTGGGGGCCGTCCTCTTGTCCGGAGTGTGGCGCTTGCGGGGAGCCCGTCAAGGGCGCTCCTTCGTCGCGTCGGCTTCGCCGATGTCGCGTGCGCTCCACCCTTGACTGTCTCCCCTCCAGCGCTGGTTTCGTGGTGCGGAGGACGGCCCAGAAATGGCCCCGGAGGAGGCCGGGAAGTGGCCGTTCGCCGTTGCCGGGTGCGAGTGGGTGGGTGGGGGCGCCGGGAAGTGGCCGATGTACTGGGTGTGTCCGTCGGTGGGTGGGTGGGTGGGGTGTCGGCTATGGGTGGCGGGTGCGTGCGCCTGATGCTGCCGGTGGGGGTGCGCCGACCTCAATGGGGCTGTGGGCGTCACATCGGCGGGTGCGGCCCGCCGTTAGGCCGGTGCGCAAGCTGGTGGCTGAGGTGAGTGGGTGGATTCCCAGCTCATCGGTGTTCGTAGGTGTGCTGGGACATCTGCATTGGACGCACATATCACTACCTACCCTCCTGGAGGCCTGTACGGTGCCGGGCCTGGTCCGCGTGGGCGGGTCGGGAGGGCGCTTCGCAGAGCGGGTTCGCGGGGGGTGCGTTCCGAAAGTGGGACACATAGACGCGGAAGTGTCCTACTTCTGGGACGCCTTCACCACATGAGCGAACAGCAGGACCGGTATGCGGGCACATTCGGAC
Organism: Streptomyces sp. NPDC039736; assembly: GCF_055596485.1. NCBI lineage: Bacteria > Bacillati > Actinomycetota > Actinomycetes > Kitasatosporales > Streptomycetaceae > Streptomyces > Streptomyces sp. NPDC039736. Next base: position 424,768 of record NZ_JBVIUQ010000004.1, read on the forward strand.
ATGTGACGGATGCGGGACGGGTGTGGGACGGCGGGGCAAAGGGTGTTCCCCGTTTGTCTGTGCTCCGCTGGAATTGCGGGTGCTCGTGGGCCGCGAAGTGGGACACACGAGCGCAGATGTGTCCCACTTCTGCGATGACCCGCCGCGCCCCGGCCGCTTCCGCGCCGCACGAGCCACCCCATCAACTACTCCCCCGCCCGCCCCTGTTTTGACGAACGACCTCTTCCCCCGAGACGTCAGACACGGCGGGCACCAGGAGACAGGAGGGCGGGTGGCGATATGTGCGCCCAATGCATATGTCCCAGCACACCTACGCCTGTCGTTTCTCCTTTGAATCCACCCACTCACCTCAGCCACCAGCTTGTGCACCGGCCCCACGACGGCCCGCACCCGCGAAACCCAGACCGGCAGCCCCATTCAAGTCGGCGCACCCCCACCGGCGGCATCAGGCGCACGCACCCGCCACCACTAGCCGACACCCCACCCACCCACCGACGGGCAGCGAGCAACCCGGACCACTTCCCGGCGCCCCCACCCACCCACTCGCACCCGGCAACGGCGAACGGCCACTTCCCGGCCTCCTCCGGGGCCATTTCTGGGCCGTCCTCCGCACCACGAAACCAGCGCTGGAGGGGAGACAGTCAAGGGTGGAGCGCACGCGACATCGGCGAAGCCGACGCGACGAAGGAGCGCCCTTGACGGGCTCCCCGCAAGCGCCACACTCCGGACAAGAGGACGGCCCCCACAACACCCGATCCGGGCCCATCAACCACCGCCCCCACCCGCACACCCGACCCGGCCCCACCCCACCCCACCCCGCGATCTCTCCCGCACACCCGACCAGGCCCCACCCCACTCCGGGACCTCGTCCACCCTCCCGAAACGGGACCACCCCCGGTAGCACCACTACCAAGGGGGCGGGACCCACTCGTACAGCCCGATGTCACAGCACGTGCTCCGTAAAGCGGGCCACGACCTCCCCAAGGACCTCCGCCCCGGGACGCCCCCAGAGCTCCTCGTTGAAGATCTCGACCTCGATCGCCCCCACGAAGCCCGCCGCATCGACCAGTTCACGAAAGGCGCGCATGTCGATGCTGCCGTCACCGAGCCGGCCCCGGCCGAGCAGGACACCCGCCGGAAGCGGAGTGATCCAGTCCGCCACCTGGAAGGAGTGGAGGCGGCCGGACGCACCCGCCCGGGCGATCTGCGCGGGAGCCTGGTCGTCCCACCAGATGTGATAGGTGTCCACGACCACCCCGACCTGGTCGGCGGGGAAGCGTTCGGCCAGGTCCAGGGCCTGGCCCAGGGTGGAGACCACGCAGCGGTCCGAGGCGAACATCGGGTGCAGGGGCTCGATGGCGAGGCGGATGCCGCAGGAGGCCGCGTAGGGGGCGAGGACGGCGAGCGCGTCGGCGATGCGTTCGCGGGCGGCCGTCAAGTCCCGTTCACCGTCGGGCAGTCCGCCGGAGACCAGGACAAGGGTGTCCGTGCCCAGGACGGCCGCCTCGTCGATCGCGCGGCGGTTGTCGTCGAGGGCGGCGGCACGCTGCTCCGGATCGGTGGCCGTGAGGAAGCCGCCCCGGCACAAGCTGGTGACGGCCAGGCCGGAGGCGCGCATCAGCTTGGCGGCGCGTTCCACGCCGTACTCCTGGACGGGGGCCCGCCACAGGCCGACGTGGGAGATGCCCGCGGCCGTGCAGCCGGTGGCCAGTTCCTCCAGGGACCACTGCTTGATGGTCTCCTGGTTGATGCTGAGGCGGGTCGGGTCGGGGGTCGTCACTGGGGTACTCCGTGGACGGTCAGCAGGGAGCGCATACGGGACGCGGCAAGGGCGGGGTCCGGGAACAGGCCCACTCCGTCCGCGAGTCGGTAGGCGCGGGCCAGGTGCGGCAGGGAGCGGGCGGACTGGAGGCCGCCGACCATCGTGAAGTGGGACTGGTGGCCCGCCAGCCAGGCGAGGAGGACGACGCCTGTCTTGTAGAAGCGGGTGGGGGCCCGGAAGAGGTGCCGGGAGAGTTCGACGGTCGGGTCGAGGAGCTTGCGGAAACCGTCCCGGTCCCCCGTGTCGAGGACCCGCACCGCTTCCGCCGCCAGTGGGCCCAGCGGGTCGAAAATGCCCAGGAGGGCGTGGGAGAAGCCGTGTTCGTCGCCCGCGATCAGCTCGGGGTAGTGGAAGTCGTCGCCCGTGTAGCAGCGCACACCCTCCGGGAGGCGGCGGCGCAGGTCGATCTCGCGCCGGGCGTCGAGGAGGGACACCTTGATGCCGTCGACCTTCTCGGGGTGGGCGGCGATGACCTGGAGGAAGGTCTCGGTCGCCGCGTCCAGGTCGGTCGAGCCCCAGTAGCCCTCCAGGGCGGGGTCGAACATCGGGCCCAGCCAGTGCAGGATCACGGGTTCGGTGGCCTGCCGCAGGAGGTGCCCGTACGCCGCCAGGTAGTCCTCGGGGCCACGGGCCGCCGCCGCCAGGGCGCGCGATGCCATCAGGATGGCCTGTGCGCCGGTGGACTCGACGAGGGCGAGCTGCTGCTCGTACGCGGCCGTGACCGTCGCCAGGTCGTGTGCCCCCGGGGGGAGTTGGTCCGTGCCGACGCCGCAGGCGATCGCGCCGTCGACCGACTTCGCCTCGGCGGCCGAGCGGCGGATGAGTTCCGCCGCGCCCGCCCAGTCCAGGCCCATGCCGCGCTGGGCGGTGTCCATCGCCTCGGCGACGCCCAGGCCGTGCGACCACAGGTGGCGGCGGAAGGCGAGGGTGGCGTCCCAGTCGACGGCCGCCGGGGAGTCGGGGCTCGTGTCGGCGCAGGGGTCGGCGACGACGTGGGCTGCGGAGAAGACCGTACGGGAGACCAGGGGGCTGCCGCCGGGGACGTACGAGGACGTCTCGGTGCGGGGGGTGTGGGCGTGGATTCCGCCTCCGGCGAGGGGGAGGAGCACGGTGCTCACAGGGACAGCTCCGGGACGTCGTAGCGGCGGCCCTCGGCGGAGGACTTGAGGCCGAGCTCGGCGAGCTGGACGCCGCGGGCGCCCGCCAGGAGGTCCCAGGTGTAGGGCTCGTCGAGGGCGACGTGGCGCAGGAAGAGCTCCCACTGGGCCTTGAAGCCGTTGTCGAAGTCGGCGTTGTCGGGGACGTCCTGCCACTGGTCGCGGAAGGACTCCGTGACCGGCAGGTCGGGGTTCCAGACCGGCTTGGGGGTGGCCGAGCGGTGCTGGACGCGGCAGTTGCGCAGGCCCGCGACGGCGGAGCCGTGGGTGCCGTCGACCTGGAACTCGACCAGTTCGTCGCGGTGGACGCGGACGGACCAGGAGGAGTTGATCTGGGCGATCGCGCCGCCCTGGAGCTGGAAGATGCCGTAGGCGGAGTCGTCGGCGGTGGCGGGGTAGGGCTTGCCGTTCTCGTCCCAGCGCTCGGGGATGTGCGTGGCGACCTGGGCGGTGACCGAGGTGACGCGGCCGAAGAGCTCGTGCAGGACGTACTCCCAGTGCGGGAACATGTCGACGACGATGCCGCCGCCGTCCTCGGAGCGGTAGTTCCAGGAGGGGCGCTGCGCCGCCTGCCAGTCGCCCTCGAAGACCCAGTAGCCGAACTCGCCCCGGACGGAGAGGATGTCGCCGAAGAAGCCGCCGTCGACGAGGCGCTTCAGCTTGAGCAGGCCGGGGAGGAAGATCTTGTCCTGGACGACGCCGTTCTTGACCCCGGCGGCCCGGGCGAGGCGGGCGAGTTCGAGGGCGCCCTCGGTGCCGGTGGCGGTCGGCTTCTCGGTGTAGACGTGCTTTCCGGCGGCGATCGCCTGCTTCAGGGCGTCCTCGCGGGCCGAGGTGACCTGGGCGTCGAAGTAGACGTCGACGGAGTCGTCGGCGAGGACGGCCGCCAGGTCCGTGGACCACTCCTCGATGCCGTGCTGCTCGGCCATCGCCCGCAGGGCGTGCTCACGGCGGCCGACGAGGACGGGCTCGGGCCACAGGATCTCGCCGCTGCCGAGGTCGAGGCCGCCCTGTTCGCGGATCGCCAGGATGGACCGTACGAGGTGCTGGCGGTAGCCCATGCGCCCGGTGACGCCGTTCATGGCGATCCGCACTGTCTTGCGTGTCACGTCAGTCCCTTCGTACGGCCGCGCTCGGCGGCCCCACCCTGTAGAAAGCGCTTTCTATACGCTGTGAGGCAAGAAGCTAACCTGTGCACGGCGATGCGACAAGACCCGGGACCGGGCACCTGGTCCCGGCGAGCGGGCGGGCGGGACCCGGCGGACCGGGACGGACGGATGAGGGCTTGATGAGGACTGCGCGATGACAGTGACCTTGGCGGACGTGGCGGCGCACGCCCGGGTGTCCCCCGCGACGGTGTCCCGAGTGCTGAACGGGAACTACCCCGTCGCGGCGGCCACCCGCGAGCGCGTCCTGCGCGCCGTCTCGGAGCTCGACTACGTGGTGAACGGCCCGGCCAGCGCGCTCGCCGCCGCCACGTCCGACCTGGTCGGCATCCTGGTCAACGACATCGCGGACCCCTTCTTCGGGATCATGGCGGGGGCGGCGCAGGCCCATCTCAACACCCCGTCGGACGCCTCGGCCCCGATCCGTACGAACGCCGAGCGGCTGGCCGTCGTCTGCAACACCGGGGGCTCGCCCGCCCGGGAGCTCACCTACCTCACTCTCCTCCAGCGCCAACGCGCGGCCGCCGTGATCCTGACCGGCGGTGCGATCGAGGACGCCGAGCACTCGGCGGCGGTCGCGGCGAAGCTGGCCAGGCTGGCGGAGGCGGGCACCCGGATCGTGCTGTGCGGGCGGCCGGCGCTGGGCGGGGCGGAGTTCGTCCACGCGACGCTCTCCTTCGACAACCGGGCCGGGGCGTGCCGCCTCACCGGGCACCTGCTCTCCCTCGGGCACAGGCGGATCGGTTACGTCGCCGGGCCGGCCGAGCGGACCACCACCCGGCACCGGCTGGAGGGGCACCGGGAGGCGCTCGCGGCGGCGGGGGCCGCCGACGATCCGGCGCTGGTCCTGCACGGTTCGTACGACCGCGCGAGCGGCCGGGCGGCCGCCGCCCGCCTCCTGTCCGCCGCCCCGGACCTGACCGCGATCGTCGCCGCGAACGACACGATCGCGCTCGGTGTGTGCGCGGAGGCGCGGGAGCGGGGGCTGCGGATTCCGGAGGATCTGTCGGTGGCCGGGTTCGACGACCTGCCGTCGGCGACGGACGCGGTGCCCGCGCTGACGACGGTACGGCTGCCGTTGTACGAGGCGGGGGCGAGGGCGGGGGCGCTCGCCGCCGGTGCGGGGGCGGCGGGGCACGTGGAGGTGGTTCCGGCGGAGCTGGTGGTGCGGGGCTCGACGGGGGTGGTGCGCGCCGGGTGAGGGGGCGGGCCGGGCCCGGCGCTCGCGGGGGTCACGGGGACAGCGGCGGAATCGCGCCCGGGTCGTCGAGGACGGCCGCGCGGGCGAGGGCGGCGGCGCCGTGGAGCGTGGCGCCGGTGCCGAGCGTGCTGGGGGTGAGGCGGGGCATCCAGGGGGCGGCGAGGGCGCGGCGGCCCGCCAGGCGGGCGTCGATGGCGGGCGCCAGCCAGCGGTGCCAGTCCGCGAGGTAGCCGCCGAGCACGATCTCTTCGACGTCCAGCAGCGCGACCATGCCGAGGATCGCCGCGCCCACCGCCTCGCCCGCCGCGGCGAGGGCGGCGAGGGCGGCCGGGTCGCCGGCGTGCAGGGCCCGGTCGAGTGCGGCGAGCGCCGCGTCCTTGCCGTCCGTACGGAGTGCGGCGGCAAGGCCCGCGGCCGTCAGGAGGGGTTCCGGGCCCGCGTACACGGCGAGGCAGCCGCGCGCACCGCAGGCGCAGGGCGGGCCGTCCAGGGCGACGGGGAGGTGGCCGGGTTCGATGGCGGCGCCGTGACTGCCGTCCACGATGCGGCCGCCCACCACGAGGCCGCCGCCGACGCCCGTGTCCGCCTTGAGGTAGGCGAGGCCGAGGGGCGGGCGGGGCCGGTCGGCGGCCAGCGCCTGGTACTCGGCGAGGGCGGCGGCGTTGGCGTCGTTGACGACCTCCAACGGGCAGCCCAGGGAGGGCAGTTCGGCGGTGACGAGGGCGCCGAGGTCCACCGGGGCCGTCCAGCCGAAGTCGGTGGCGGCCAGGACGGCGTGCGAGGCGTCGGAGGTGACCGGGCCCGCCATCGCGACGACGACGCGGGAGAGCAGCGCACCGGGAACGCACCGGACCCGGTCCTCCGCCTCGCGCACGACGGCCGCGACGGCGCGGGCCAGCGGGGCGGGGTCGCCGTGCCGAACGCGGTGCGGGGTGTCGGCGCGGCTCATGACGGCGCCGGCGAGGTCGGTGACCTGGGTGCGGAGCTGTTCCAGGGTGATCTGGACGGTGACGGCCAGGACGCGCCGGGGGGCGAGCCGGACGGGGCGGCCGGGGCGGCCTCGCCCTCCCCCGGTTCCGCCGGCCTCCTCCTGGACGAGGCCGCGGGCGGCCAGATCGGCGACCAGACCGGTGACGGACGCGGGCACGAGCCCGACGGCGGCGGCGATGCGGCTGCGGGAGCAGGGGCCGTGGGCGGCGATGTGCTGGAGGACCAGGGCGAGGTTGCGCCGGCGTACGGAGGCGGAGTCGAGGGGGACGGGGGCGGGCGTGGTGTGCGGCACCCGCCGATTGTGCCCGGTGGGGCCCGACGGGGGGTGCGGGGGCGGCCACCGCATTTATTTCAACCCTTGACTTAAATGGGGCGGAAGCGGAACCTGCTGAGGAGCAGCGAGTCCACCCCGCGCAGCACCCCCCGCTCCGGTCGGCCACGACGCCGGTGCGCGCCCCAGGAGAGGCAGTGCCATGTCCGCCCAGGCCCCCGTCGTCACCACCGCCCTCGGCCCCGTACGCGGCGAACGCCGGGCCGGCGGCGACCGCTTCCTCAACATTCCGTACGCCCAACCCCCGGTCGGCGACCTGCGGTTCGCCGCGCCCGTGCCGCCGCGGCCGTGGACCCGGCCGCTGGAGGCCACCGCGTACGGACCCACCGCCCAGCGCCGCGCCTTCGCCGAGATGACGGTCATTCCCGAGCCGACGATCCCGGGCGAGGGCGTCCTCAACCTGAACGTCTTCACGCCGCGCGCCGAGGCCGCCCCCGAGCGGGGCGGGCTCCCCGTGCTGGTGTGGATCCACGGCGGCGGTTACGTCGCGGGCTCGGCCGCCAGCCCCTGGTACGACGGGGCCGCCTTCAACCGGGACGGCGTCCTGCTGGTGTCGGTGGGCTACCGGCTCGGCATCGAGGGCTTCCTGCACCTGGACGACGCCCCCGACAACCGGGGGGTGCTCGACTGGATCGCCGCGCTGGAGTGGGTGCGCGACAACATCGCCGCGTTCGGCGGCGACCCGGCGAAGGTCACGGTGGCCGGGCAGTCGGCGGGCGGCGGCGCCGTCCAGACGCTGCTGGCCACGCCGCGCGCCCAGGGCCTGTTCCGGGCGGCGATCTCGGTGTCCGGCGCGGTGATGCGGCCGCAGGACAAGGCCGCCGGCGAGGGCGTCGCCCGGCTGTTCACCGCCCGCACCGGGGTCCCGGCGACGGCCGCCGCGCTGCGGGACCTGCCGTACGGGACGCTGTACGACTTCCAGGACGCCCTGGACGCGCCGGGCGACGACCGCGAGGGCCTGCCCCAGGGCCTCGCCCTCGCCCCCTTCGCGGACGGCGGGCTGATCCCCGTGCCCGTGACCGAGGCGCTCGCCGACGGCGGTGCGGGCGCGGGCGTCGGCGAGCAGCCGCTGATGCTGGGGTTCACCCGCGACGAGTTCGACGCGATGGGCGGCTCCGCCCTCACCGACGCCGTCTTCCGCCGGCCCGGCCTGACGATCGCCGAGGGCCGCGCGGCACGCGAACTGCCCACCTGGTTCTACGAGTTCCGGTGGGAGACGAAGGCCGCGGGACCGTTCGCGGGGCAGGCCTTCCACTGCCTGGACCTGCCGTTCTCCTTCGACGCGCTGGACGCGGAGAACGTCGTTGAGGTCGCGGGCCCGACTCCGCCGCAGTCGCTCGCGGACGCGATGCACGGCGCGTGGGTCGGTTTCGTCCGGGACCTGGACCCGGGCGCCGACTGGCCGCGCTACACCCGTGCGGGCCGGGCCACCCGGGTGTGGGACGCCGAACCGGCGACGGTCGGCGACGCCCTGCGGGCGGAGCGGGAACGCTGGCTGGGCTGAGCCGGTCCGCCAGGACGGACGTCGCCCCGCCGGTCGCGTAGGTGCTCGTCGGCGGGCCGGTCAGCGGCCGCCCGCGATGCGCAGCACGGTGCCGGTCGTGTACGAGGCGTCCTCCGACAGGAGCCAGGCGATGCCCGCGGCGATCTCGGACGGGTCGGCCGCCCGGCGCAGCGGGATGCCGGGCGCCATCCGGGCCGGGCGGTCCGGGTCGCCCATGGTGGCGTGCATGTCGGTGTCGACGAGGCCGGGGGCGACGCCGTTGACGCGGATGCCGTCGGGGCCGAGCTCCTTGGAGAGGCCCAGGGTGACGGTGTCGACGGCGGCCTTGGAGGCGGCGTAGTGGACGTACTCGCCGGGGCTGCCGAGGGTGGCGGCGCCGGAGGAGACGTTGACGATCGCACCCGGGGTGCCGTAGGCGGTCATGTCGCGGACGGCGCGGCGGCAGCACAGGAGGGTGCCTAGGACGTTGACGTCCAGGACGCGGCGGAGGTCGTCGGTGGAGGCCTCGGCGAGGGGGCTGAGCAGACCGGTGACGCCGGCGTTGTTGACCAGGCCGGTGAGGGGGCCGAGCTCGGCGGCGACGGTGTCGAAGAGGCGGTCGACGTCGGGCTCGTGGGAGGTGTCGGCCCGGACGGCGAGGGCGCGGGCCCCGGCCTCGCGGACCTGGGCGGCGACCGTCCGGGCGGCGCTCTCGTCCTGGGCGTAGGCGAGGGCGATGTCGTGGCCGTCGGCGGCCAGGCGCAGGCAGGTGGCGGCCCCGATGCCGCGGCTGCCGCCGGTGACGAGGGTGATGGGGCGGGACATGGGGCCTCCTGGCGGGTCGGTGCGTCGCGCGCCGTCCATGATCCCTCGGGGGGCGGGTCCGTTGTGCGGGTGGGTGGGGTGCGGTCGCCGCCGGGGCTCCGCCTCCAGGCCCTCGGCCCCGCGCCGTCACCCCAGGTCTCCCCCGCACCGCTGAGGCGGTTCCCTCAGACCTCGTGGAGGGCTTCGGCGATGGACTCGAAGAAGGCCGTGTGGGCCGTCGCGCTCGCCGGGAGTTCCGGGTTCCAGGGGACGACCTCGACGTCCGGGCCGATTCGCCCCGCCTCGAAGGGGGCCGCGTTCGCCCGTACGTCGGCGAGGACCAGTTGCGGGGCGAGTCCGGCGGCCCGCTCCCACGGCACCGTCGACCAGTTCGCGCCGCCCTCCGGGGGCGGGTCCAGCAGGGGGACGCCCAGGGCGGTGAGGGCGCGCAGGTCGGGCCAGGCGTGCGGGCGGGCCAGGTGGACGTCGGCGGCGTCGGCCGGGGAGAGCGCCAGCAGGGCGGGCGTGGTGGAGCTGATCAGGGACTTCAGCTTGGCCTGCGCGTCGGCCAGGGCGTGCGCGGCCTCCGGGGGCTCGGTGCTGCCGAGGGACTCGGCGAGGGCGTGGAAGGTGTCGCGGACCTCGGAGAGGGAGCGGCCCTGGCCGATGTCCAGGACGACGGTGGGGATGTGCTGTTCGAGGTGCTTGGCGGTGTCCGGCTCCATGCCGTAGACCGCGCTGCCGCCGTAGCTGACGGCGACCAGCAGGTCGATTCCGGCGGCGAGGACCGCGTCGGGGTCCAGTGCCTGGCCCGCGCCGAAGTACGCGACCTCGGAGAGCGGCAGGCTGCCCGCCTTGGCCGGGTCGGGGGCGGGGCCGTCGTGGTAGGAGCCGAAGATCCCGGCGGGGCGCAGGCCGTGGTCGTACAGGGTCGCGCCCGCCTGGATGTAGGCGGCGATACGGGCCGGGCGGGCCGGCGCGGTCACCAACTGGCCGCGGGAGTCGGTGAATTGCCAGGGCGTGGCTGCGGTAGGGGTCATGGCCGTTCCCTGCCCCGTGCGGGGCGCGGCTACGCGGCGACGGCGGGTGCGGGCGGTTTCGGACCGCTGACAGGGGTACCGGGAGGGAAGGGCGCACCCGATGACGTGCAGGTCGCGGCCCCCGCGTACGGAACGCGGCGCACGCGCACCGGATGCGGCGCACGGACACCGGATGCAGCGCACGCACACGGATCGAAGGAGTTGTTCAGACGGTGAAGCTCGCCTTTTCCACCCTCGGGGTGCCCGGGATGCCGATGTCGGAGGTCGCCGCGCTGGCGCAGACGTGCGGGTTCCAGGGGGTGGAGCTGCGTGCGCACCCGGAGGAGCCGGTGCATCCGGGGATCGGGGCGAAGGAGCGGGCGGAGGTGGTGGAGACGTTCGCCGCCGCGGGCGTCGAGATCCTGACGGTCGCCGGGTACGCGAAGGTCGCGGCGGAGGGCGAGGACGGGCCCGTGCTGGAGGAGGTGCGGGGGCTGCTGGAGCTCGCGCGGGACCTGGGGGCCCGGTACGTGCGGGTCTTCCCCGGGGCGGGCGAGGACGTCGGGGGCGGCGACGAGCGGGCGGCGCGGCGGCTCGGGGCGGCGGCGGAGAGCGCGGACGAGTACGGCGTGCGCATCCTGCTGGAGACGCACGACTCGCACCGCACGGGCGTGGACGCGGCCCGGGTGGTGGCGGCGGTCGGGCACAAGAACGTCGGGGTGCTGTGGGACGTCATGCACACGTGGCTCGGCGGGGAGGACCCCGTCACCTCCTACGGCGTGCTCGCGCCGCACCTCGGTTACGTACAGGTGAAGGACATCGCCTCCGGGGATGTGACCACGCCGCTCGCGCTGGGCAGCGGGGTGCTGCCGCTGGACGAGTGCCTGGCGCAGCTCGGCGGGTCCGACGCCGCCCCCGGCACCACCGGGGCCGATGACGACGTGTGGGTGTGCTGGGAGTACGAGAAGCGGTGGTATCCGGAGGCCGCGGAGCTGCCGGGGCTGCTGGTGGCGGGGCGGGAGTTCCTGGCGCTGCGGGCGCCGGCGGCGTAGGCGGCCGGGGGCGCGGGAGACCGGGGGCGGCTTCCGGACCCCGGCTCCTGGGAGGGGCGCGGCGGCACGCCCCGCCCCGCGTCAGCGGCGCAGGCCGTGGCCCACCGGGAAGAGCACCTTCGTGGGGTCGTCCGCCCGCTGGACCGGCACCGGCAGCCGCCCGGCCGGGCGGGTCCGGCCGGTCAGGACCCGTACCGCCGCGCCCAGCTCGACGTCCGTCCAGGAGTACGCCGCCAGGTGGGCCCGCGCTCCCGTTCCGGCCAGGTGCGCGACGTCGTACGGGTTCTGGAGGGCGAGGACGGCCACCGGCAGCCCGGTGGCCGCCAGTTCCCTCACCAGCGTCCGCTGGGCGCTCGTCGCCGAGACGTTCCGCGTCGCGACCAGCACCGCATCCGCGCCCGCCCGCGCCGCCGCCACCGCTTCGGCGATCTTCGCGGGGGTGGGGGCCGACCCGGTGGACAGGGCGGTCGCCGTGAAGCCCGCCTCCCCGAGCAGCCGGGCCAGGACGGCTGTCGGCGGCCCCGTCGTGCCGGAGGGCGAGGCCGGGTCGGCCCCGACGACCAGTACCCCGCGGTGCTCGCGCCGGGAGAGCGGAACCAGGCCGCCCTCGTTGACCAGCAGCGTCGTCGTGGCGTCCGCGATGCGGTCCGCCGCCGCGAGGTGGCTGCGGACGCCCACGGTCCGGTCGACCCCCCGGTGGGTGACGTACGGGCGGTCGAAGAGGCCGCGCCGGGCCTTCAGGCGCAGGATGCGCAGGATCGACTCGTCGAGGCGGGACTCGGTCAGCTCGCCGCTCCTGACCGCCGCGAGCACCGCGTTCCACGCCACCGCCAGGTTCGGCGGGTTGAGGAGCTGGTCGCAGCCGGCCTTCAGGGCGAGGACCGGCACCCGGTCGTCCCCGTACTTGGTGCGCACCCCCTGCATGCCGAGCGAGTCGGTGACGACCACGCCCCGGTAGCCGAGCTGTTCGCGCAGCACGCCGGTGAGGATCGGCCGGGACAGGGTGGCCGGGTCCAGCGCCGGGTCGAGGGACGGCACGACGATGTGCGCCGTCATGATCGAGTCGATCCCGGCGGCGATCGCGGCCCGGAACGGCGGGGCGTCCAGGGCCTCCCACTCCTCGCGCGTGTGGTCGATGTGCGGCAACTGGTCGTGGCTGTCGTCCTTGGTGTCGCCGTGCCCGGGGAAGTGCTTGGCCGCGGTGGCGACGCCGGCCCCCTGGTAGCCGCGGACCTGCGCCGCGACCAGTTCCGCCACCGCGCGCGGCTCCGACCCGAAGGAGCGCACCCCGATGACGGGGTTCGCCGGGTCGACGTTGACGTCCGCGTCCGGCGCGTAGTTCTGCCGGATGCCCATGGCGAGCAGTTCCGCCCCGGCGATCCGGGCGGCCTCGCGGGCGTCCCGGGTGCCCCGCCGGAAGGCTCCCGCGCCGAGCGCCATGGCTCCGGGCAGCAGGGTGGCGGGCTTGCCGACGCGGGCGACGATGCCGTGTTCCTGGTCGGTGGAGACGAGCAGCGGGACGCGGTGGCGTTCGGCCAGCCCCGCCCGCTGGATGCCGTTGGACAGGTCGGCGATCTGGTGCGGGTCGCGGGTGTTGTGCGCCCAGGCGAAGTAGATGATCCCGCCGAGGTGGTACTTGGCGATCAGCTCGGCGGCGTCGCGCACCCCCAGGTCCTTGAGGTTCGCGTCCACGTCGGCCTGGTCGGGGGCGGTCGCGGAGTGCCCGTACACGCGCATCACGAAGAGCTGGCCGACCTTCTCCGGAAGCGTCATGCCGGAGATGATCCGTCCGAGCCGGGCGTCGGAGTACGCGGTGGGCCGTTCGGCGGCGGCGACGGGCGCGACGGAGGTGGCGGCGGCGGCCACCGCGGCGGCGCTCGCGCCCAGCAGTGCGCGGCGGGACGGCTCGAAGGTGTTCTCGGACATCGCGGTACCCCTCCATGAAGCCCTCGACGGACGCGGCGGTCCTTGACGGAAACTTCCAGCGGGGTCACGCTTCCCTGAAACTAAGTACCCGTCAAGAGCCGTGCGGGGGAACGGAGTCGGCGGTTCCGGAGGGGGGAGGAGAGAGGGGGCCGCCACCGGCGCATACGTCAGGGGGCGCACCGGTGGCGGCCGTGCTGCCGGCCGCAGGCGGTTGGAGAGGGGAGTCGGCGAACGCGGCCAGCAGCGTGGGCCGACACCGCTCTGCGGAGACTCACCAGCAGTACGGCGATGGGACGGAGCGGGTCGCGGCCGGGTTCCCCGGATTCCATGGTTTTTACCGGAGCCGGTACGGGAGCGACAGCGGGCGCGCGGAGTGACGGATGTGGTCGAACACGGGGCCGTTCCGCGGGCCGGAAGGCCCCGCCGCCGCCCCGTACGACGTAATTCGCCCCCGTGAGCCTGGCGTGCGCCCACCAGGACGGCCCACTCTGGGCACAGGTGCGGAGGCTTTCGGGGGGATGCTGCATGCGCAGGACAAAAGGAACGACGAGGACGTCCAGCACGACCGGGGCACGGAGAGCAGGCGAACAGACCCGGGCCACGCGGCCCTCGCCCAGGGTCTGGGCCGTCGCCGCCCTCCTCGCCGCGACCGTGCTGACCGGCTGCCAGAACCCCTTCTCCGGCGACGGCGACGGCAATGGCAACGGCGCCACCGGCGGCGGTCCGGCCCGGGCCGCCGACTCGCTGCCCGCCGCGCCGTCCGGCCACGGGGCCGTCTTCCTGGACGTACGGGAGTGCAGTTCGTACGGGAGGGCCCCCCGCGAGGTCTCCTGCCGCAGCGAGCGCGCCGCCGCGAAGGTGACCGCCCGCTACAACGGGCAGGCGGGGAACGGCCCCTCGTGCCCCGCCACCACCGACTTCGTCCTGCACATCTCGGAGGCGCGCCCGCCCGGCGACACCCGGGGCGACGAGAACGGCGACGGCGTCGTCCCGCGCGGCTACGCCTGCATGCGCAACCTCACCGACCCCCACCCGGGCGACCCCGGCGGGGGCGGCGGCCCGCACACGATCGTCGGGGACTGCCTGTACGGGGCGGGCGGCGGCCAGGTCGAGGAGACCCCCTGCGACGGCTCGGGCGGGCGCTCCCCGGAGTACCGGGTGAGCCGCGCCGTGGACGCCCGCCCCGAGTGCCCTCCCGCCACCCGGCTGTACGTGCAGCTGGGCGGCGGGAAGCCGGTGGGGTGCGCCCGGCCGGTGTAGGGGTCAGGGGCGCAGCGTCCGCTCCCTGTTCAGCTCCGTCCGGTCGAGCCGGGCGTCGTACGCGGTGAGCCGCTCGGCCTTCGACGGGTCGGCCTGGACGGCGGCGGGCGCCGCGTCGGCCCACTTGAGGAGCCGGGCGGTGGCGGCGGCCCGCTCATCGGCCGGCAGGCCCGCGATGCTCGCGCCGTGGTTGGCGCCCGGCACGGTGTAGACGTGGTTGTCGCCGCCGCGCGCGGGGCGGAAGCGCTCCGCGCCCCACGGGTCGTTGGCCCCGTAGACGTACATCATCCGGTGCGCGTTGCGGTTCACCCAGCGGTCGACGTCCTTCATGACGCCCTCCTGCCACCGCATGGGGATCTCGCGCGGCACGAAGGCGCGCGGCTGGAAGTAGTCGGGGCCGTACTTCATCAGGCCCTTGAGGTGCGGGTACGTGTACTGGGGCGCGCCGAGCTGGGTGCCGGCCTGGTAGTAGTACGGCGTGTACGGGTCGAGGCCCTGGTCGGTGTAGGAGGAGAACGGCGACTTGGAATCGACGTAGTCGTAGATGACCTCGTCGGAGGAGTCCGCGGCGGGGACGTCCGCGCACTCGGACTCGTCGCTGTACTGCCAGAAGGCCCAGACGAAGTCGAGCACCGAGGACTCGTAGGACTTGTCGAGGCTGCCGACGGTGCGGAAGGTCGCCCCGTTCTCCGCCGCCCACTTCTTCAGCTTGGCGGTGAGCGGTCCGCGCCGCACCAGGGCCTCGCGCTGCACGGCGTTGAGCTTGTCGCGGCACTCCTTGGTGGAGACGGTGCGGAAGAAGCGGTCGTACGCCGAGTCCTCGCGGTTGTCCACGTCGTTCGGGGCGACGTAGGCGACGACGCCGTCCATGTCGCGGGGGTGGAAGCGCTCGTAGTAGGTGGCCGTCATGCCGCCCTTGGAGCCGCCGGTGGACAGCCACTTCTTGCCGTAGATCTTCTTCAGCGCGGTGAAGACGCGGTGCTGGTCGTCGGCGGCCTGCTCGATGTCGAGCTTGGACCAGTCGGCGGGCCGGGGGCGGGAGGGGGTGAAGAAGCGGTACTCCATGGACACCTGGTTGCCGTCGATGAGCCGGGTGGGCTCGCTGCGCGACGGGTCGGTGTAGAGGTCGTAACCGCTGGTGGAGAAGACGGTGGGCCGGTCCACGTCCTTGTGCAGGACGGTCAGGCGCTGCTGGAAGGTGCCCTTCCGGGGGCGGGCGTGGTCCACCGGCTGGGTGAAGTTCAGGACGAAGAAGCGGTAGCCGTCGACCGGCTTCTCCTCGATCAGGCTCATGCCCGGTACCGCGAGGATGCGGTCCCTGATGTCGGCGGCGGCCGGCCGTGCGGCGGGTCTCGGCTCGGCGGGCGCGGCCTGGACGGCGCCCCCGGTCGCTCCGACGGTGCCTATGAGCACCGCTCCCGCGACCACTGCCCGGAACGTCTTGCGCATGAACCACTCCCCTGTCGGCACACGGACAACAGGGGGAACCTAGTGTCCCGCAAACCCCTTTGTCACCAGGGAAGTTGGACGAATGTGCGCCACACCGGCAACCGGACGGAAGAATCCGCGGTCCGGGCCGGTCTCAGCACAGGATCCAGCCCGAGGCCGTCCCCCGCCCGGCCACCGCCCCCTCCACCCGCACGCACCGTGCCCTGGCGTACACCGTCACCGGCCCCGCCCGTCGCGCGTACGTCCCCGAGTCGACGGCCGCCCTGCTCCCGCGCGCCTGCACGCCGACCCGCATCCTCTGCCGCACGCCCGGCCGCTTGGCGACCGTCATGGCGCACACGTAGGAGCCGTTCCGGTGCACGCGGACCTCGCCGGTCGCGAAGCCGTACGTCTTGACACGTGTCCCGGCGCAGGCGCCGGCCGCCGCGTCCGCCCGGCCGACGGCGGGGCCGCCCACGGTCAGCAGCCCGGCCGCGACCGTCACCGCCAGCACACCGGTCACTCTTCGCCTCATCCGTCCCATCGGACCCACGCCTGCCCCGCCCCTCCCCACCGAACACCCCCGCACCGTCGAACACCCGCACCCCCGGCGGCCCGGGGGTCGTATGCACGTACGACGCCCGGGGGCCCACAACGGTTGCACGGGCAAAGCGGGCGACCGGCACCGAGGGGCGGGAACGGGCCGGGCCGGCCGGGCCGCGGGGCCCCCGGCTCAGACCGCCGCCGGCTCGTCCTCCCCCACGAACGTGCGCCACAGCCGGGCGTACCGCCCGTCCAGGGCGAGCAGCTCGTCGTGGGTGCCGTCCTCGGCGACCCGCCCGCGGTCCATCACCACGACCCGGTCGGCGCGGGCGGCCGTGGTCAGCCGGTGCGCGACGACCAGGGTGGTGCGCCGGCCGGTGAGCCGGTCGGTGGCCCGGTTGACCTGCGCCTCGGTGGCGAGGTCGAGCGCGGCGGTCGCCTCGTCGAGGAGCAGCACGTCCGGGTCGACCAGCTCGGCGCGGGCGAGCGCGACGAGCTGGCGCTGGCCCGCGGAGAGGTTGCGTCCGCGCTCGGCGACCTCGTGCAGGTAGCCGCCGTCCAGGGTGGCGATCATGTCGTGCGCGCCGACCGCGCGGGCCGCCGCCTCGACCTGGGCGTCGGTGGCGTCGGGCCGCCCGTAGGCGATGGCGTCGCGGACCGTCCCGGCGAAGAGGTACGCCTCCTGCGGGACGACGCCCAGGCGGTGGCGGTATGCGGTCATGTCGAGGTCGCGCAGGTCCAGGCCGTCGGCGGTGACGCGGCCCGAGGTCGGATCGTAGAACCGGGCGACCAGCTTGACCAGGGTCGACTTGCCCGCGCCGGTCTCGCCGACGAAGGCGACGGTCTGGCCCGCCGGTATGCGCAGGGAGACGTCCGAGAGCGCCTCCTCCTCCTCTCCGTACCTGAACGACACGTCCTCGAAGGCGATCTCGCCGCGCAGCGACGGAACGTCCTTCGGCGCGGCCGCGCCGGCCGTGGACGTGGGCTCCCGCAGCAGCTCCTGGATGCGCCGCAGCGAGACGGTGGCCTGCTGGTACCCGTCGAAGACCTGCGAGAGCTGCTGCACCGGCGCGAAGAACAGGTCGATGTAGAGGAGGTACGCCACCAGCGCGCCCGGCGTCAGCGTCCCGGCCTCGATCCGCCCGGCCCCGACGATCATGACGGCGGCCGCCGCGACGGACGCGAGGAGCTGTACGAACGGGAAGTACACCGAGATCAGCCACTGGCCGCGCACCCGGGCCCGCCGGTAGTCGCGGCTGTTCTCGGCGAACCGCTCGCGGCCCGCCCGCTCCCGTCCGAAGGCCTGCACGACGCGCAGCCCGGCGACGGACTCCTGGAGGTCGGCGTTGACGACGGAGACCCGGTCGCGGGCCAGTTCGTACGCCTGGACGCTCTTCCTGCGGAAGAAGTACGTGCCGACGACCAACAGCGGGAGCGTCGCGAAGACGACCAGCGCCAGTTCGACGTCGATGACCACGAGCGCCACCAGCACGCCGAGGAAGGTCACGACGGACACGAACGCGGTGACCAGGCCGGTCTGGAGGAAGGTGGAGAGCGCGTCGACGTCCGTCGTCATCCGGGTCATGATCCGCCCGGTCAGCTCCCGCTCGTAGTAGTCGAGTCCCAGCCGCTGGAGCTGCGCGAAGATCTTCAGCCGGAGCGAGTACAGCACCCGCTCGCCGGTGCGTCCCGTCATCCGGGCCTCGCTGACCTGCGCGCCCCACTGCACCAGCACGGCCAGCAGGGCCAGCCCGGCGGCCGTCCAGACCGCGCCGAGCGCGAGCCGGGTGACGCCCTCGTCGATGCCGTGCCGGATCAGGACCGGCAGCAGCAGGCCCATGCCCGCGTCGACGGCGACCAGGCCGAGGCTGACCAGCAGCGGCAGCCCGAAGCCGCGCAGCAGCCGGCGGAGGTTGTAGGAGTCCTCGGGCGCGACCGCGCGGGCCTCGTCGATGTCCGGGACGTCGTGCGCGGGCGGCAGGGCCTCGACCTGTGCCAGCAGCTCGGGCGTGGCGGGCATGCCGGGAGCGTGGCCGGTGTCCTCGGCCGGGTCGTTCCCGTCCCGTGTCCACAGGGCGGGGGTGATGCCGCGCTCGGCGTCGAACTCGGCGTCCAGCTCCGCCTGCACGGACCGGTCGTCCTGGACCGGCGCCTGCTGGAGCACGTGCCCGGGCGACACGCCGCCGAGCTCGTCGGGGTCGGTGAGCAGACGGCGGTAGAGGGCCGAGCGGCGCTCCAGTTCGGCGTGGGTGCCGATGTCGGCGAGGCGGCCCCGGTCGAGGACGGCGATCCGGTCGGCGAGGTTCAGGGTGGAGCGGCGGTGCGCGATGAGGAGCGTCGTGCGGCCCGCCATCACGGACTTCAGCGCTTCGTGGATCTCGTGCTCGACCCGGGCGTCGACGGCCGAGGTGGCGTCGTCCAGGAGGAGCAGGCGGGGGTCGGTGAGGATGGCGCGGGCCAGCGAGAGCCGCTGGCGCTGGCCGCCGGAGAGGGTGAGGCCCTGTTCGCCGACCAGGGTGTCGTAGCCGTTCGGCAGCTCGTCGATGAAGCGGTCCGCCTGGGCGGCGCGGGCGGCGGCGCGGATCTGCTCGTCGGTGGCGTCGGGGCGGCCGTAGGCGAGGTTGGCGCGGACGGTGTCGGAGAAGAGGAAGCTGTCCTCGGGCACCAGCCCGATGGCGTCCCGCAGCGACTCCAGGGTCAGCTCGCGCACGTCGTGGCCGCCGACCAGGACCGCGCCGCGCTCGACGTCGTAGAAGCGCGGCAGCAGCAGCGAGACGGTCGACTTGCCGCTGCCGGACGAGCCGACCACGGCGACGGTCTCGCCCTCGCGGATCTCCAGCGAGAACCCGTCGAGGACCGGGCGCCCCTCCTCGTACGAGAAGGCGACCGCGTCGAACTCGACGGTGGCGGGGGCGTCCGCGGGGAGTTCCTTCGTCCCGTCCACGAGGGACGGTTCGGTGTCGATCAGCTCCAGTACGCGCTCGACGCCCGCCCGGGCCTGCTGTCCGACGGTGAGCACCATGGCGAGCATCCGGACCGGGCCGACGAGCTGGGCGAGGTAGGTGGAGAAGGCGACGAAGGTGCCGAGGGTGATCTGTCCCCGGGTGGCGAGCCAGCCGCCGAGGGCGAGCATGGCGACCTGGCCGAGGGCGGGGACGGCCTGGAGGGCGGGGGTGTAGCGGGAGTTGAGCTTCACCGTCCGCAGGCGGCCCGCGAACAGCCGCCGCGAGACCTCGCGCAGCTTGCCGGTCTCCTGCTCCTCCTGCCCGAAGCCCTTCACGACGCGCACCCCGGAGACGGCCCCGTCGACCACTCCGGCGACGGCGGCGGCCTGGCCCTGGGCGTACCAGGTGGCGGGGAAGAGGCGCTTCCTGCTGAGCCGGGCGATGAACCACAGGGCGGGGGCGACGGCGAGGGCGACCAGGGTGAGCAGCGGTGAGAGCCACGCCATGATCCCGAGAGAGATGACGAAGAGCAGGATGTTCCCGATGGTCATCGGGAGCATGAACAGCAGGCTCTGGATGAGCTGGAGGTCGCTGGTGGCGCGGCCGACGACCTGTCCGGTGGACAGCTCGTCCTGGCGGCGGCCGTCGAGCCCCGTGATCGTGCCGTACATCTCGGTGCGCAGGTCGTGCTGGACGTCCAGGGCGAGCTTGCCGCCGTAGTACCGGCGGATGTACGTCAGCACGTACACCACGACGGCCGCGGCTATGAGCAGCCCGGTCCACACGGCGAGCGACCGGGTGCCCTTCCCGATCACGTCGTCGATGACGATCTTCGTGATGAGCGGGACGAGGGCCATGACGGCCATGCCGCCGAGGGAGGAGCCGAGGGCGAGCAGGACGTTGGCGCGGTAGCGCCAGGCGTAGGAGGTCAGCCGCCGGGCCCAGCCCGCCTTGCGGGCCCCGACGGCCCTCTGTTCCTGGTCTGCCACGCGGTGCCTCCCGTTGGTTCTCGTCCCACCGGAAGGCACCAACGCCGCGAGCTGCGGATTTCATCCCGCCGCGGGGTCCGGGCGGGGGCGCGGGCGGCGGTCCGGTGCGCCGGAGCCGCCCCCGGTCACCGCCGGGCGGGGTTCTCCGGGGTCGGCGGGATCACTTCCCGCGGGACGGCGGGGGGCACGACCTCGGGGGCCTGGAGGGTGTGGGCGGCCTTCGCGGCGGGGTTCAGGTCGCGGTGGACGGCGCGGGAGACGGCCTGGACGGTGTCGACGCCCTGCCGCATCGTCGTGTTGCCGTGGGTGAGGACGGTGATCGTGTAGTCGTGGCCCTGGCCGGTGAAGACGCCGAGGGAGTGCACCCGCCAGCCCTTGGTGGCGCGCGGCAGCCAGCCGTTCTTGACGTGGACCTTCGCGGTGCGGGGCGCGCCCGCGGGGGCGCCCCAGCGCTGGGCGGGCACGACGCGGGCCATGCGGTCCAGGGCGTAGGCGCGGGAGGCGGCGGTGAGGACGGCGTTGGTCCGGGTGAACAGGTCGAGGATCTTGCTCTGCTCGGCGGCGTTGACCTGGGTGAGGCCCCAGTAGCCGTTCGCCCCGGGCTTGGTGCGGGTGGCCCCGGCGGCCTTCAGGAACGCGTTGACCTTGCCCGTGCCGAGCTGCTTCCACAGGGTGCTGGTGGCGTTGTTGTCGGACGTGGTGATCATGGCGGTGACGAGGTCGCGCTCGCGGGCGGTCAGGGCGCGCCCGCGCTTCTGGGCGTCGTACAGGAGGGCGCCCATGACGGTGACCTTGACGATGCTGGCGGAGTCGTAGGAGTCCTGGGCGCGCAGCGTGCAGTACGTGTTCGTCGCCCGCTCGTGGACGGCGAGGGCGGGGGCGCCGGGCCGGCCGCGCAGGGCGGCGGTGAGGTCGGCGGTGAGCTTCTTGGCAAGCCCGGCCTTGTTCGAGCTGCACGTCACCCGGGGTGCGGCGGCGGTGGCGGGGCCCGCGGCGGCGACCGGGAGGAGGACGCCGGCGGCGAGGGCGGCGGCGGTGAGGCCTCTGGTTATGCAGCGGTGCGTGGTGGTGGCGCTGGTGCGTATGGGCATGCGTATCCGTCCCCTGGACTCTGCTGGCTGGACCGCGCTGGGTACCGGCGGCCCGGGAGCGGCTGTGCGGCACTCCCCGCCACAGAGGACTCGGGGGGAGGGAAAAGGTTGTACGCCGTGGGGGGAAGGGGGAGTGGCGTCAGCGGGAAGGGAGGGTTCACACCTTCGAGGGGCCCTCTAGCCGTTCCCGGATATATACTTCTGGCGATCTATACGGTCCCAGACATGAGTGATCCATTCGAGATCGAGATCGAGGCGGAGGTTCGGCTGTGGCTGATGAATCTGCCGGCCGAGGACTACGAGGCCGTCGAGGACGCGGCGGAACGCCTCCGCCACAACGCCACGACCCTGCGGGAGCCCTACTCCCGCTACCTGGGGGACGGCGTCCGTGAACTGCGCTTCACCATCGGCCACGACCGCAGGTCCGTCCGCATCACGTACTGGCTCGCCCCCGGCCGCCGGGTGGTCATGCTGACCGTCTTTCGCAAGACGCGGCAGCGGGAGACCGCCGAAGTGGCCCGTGCGCGGCGCGCCAAGACCGAGTGCGAGGCCGAGCACGATCCCGCGGAACAGGAATTTCGTCGTACCGATTGAGAGAGGATGACCCCATGGTCAGTCACGCGGAGTGGAAGCGATCCCGGGACCGCAAGGTCGTCGAGGGGATTGCCGAGGACCCGGAGCGGGAGCGGCGGCGCAAGGAGCGCGATCTCGCCTGGGACCTCGGGCAGATCATCTATGACAGGCGCACCGCACTCGGGCTCTCGCAGACCGTGCTGGCCCGCCGGGCGGGCATGTCCCAGCCCCAGCTCTCGAAGATGGAACTGGGCGGAACCGTGCCCACCCTGCCGTTGCTGGGCCGGCTGGCGCTGGCCCTGGAGGCCGCACTGACGATGCGGTTGAGCGGCGACACCTGGACGGTCGAGTTCCAGCCCCTCGCCGGGGCCCCGGCCGGTGAAACCCCGGCCGCCGATGCTCCGGACCGCCAGGACCGGCCGCCCGAGGTCACGGTGGCAGCGCAGGCCTAGGTCGCCTGCGTGTGCGTCGCCCCGAACATCCGCAGCCGCGCCGGCAGCACGACCACCGAGGGCCCGGGGGCCTTCAGCGCGGCGGCGAGGTCGGTGGCCAGGGACTCGGGTGTCGTACGGGTCCCGGGCACCCCGAAGGACTCGGCGAGGGCGACGAAGTCCGGCCGGGACAGCTCGGTGCCGAACGGCTCGCCGTAGGCCTCGCCCGCGTACTCGCGCAGGATGCCGTACCCCCCGTCGTCGACGATGAGCCAGGTCACCGGCAGGTCGTGCTGGCGGGCGGTGGCGAGCTCGGCGACGGAGTACAGGGCGCCGCCGTCCCCGGACACGGCGAGGACGGGGCTGTCGGGGTCGGCGACGGCCGCGCCGAGGGCGGCCGGGAACGCGTAGCCGAGCCCGCCCGCCCCCTGCGCGGAGTGCATGGTGTTGGGCCGGCCGGCGTCGAAGGCGGACCAGGCCCAGTAGGTCAGGATCGTCATGTCCCAGAAGCTGGGGGCGGCGGCGGGCAGCGCCTCGCGTACGGCGGCCAGGACGTCCTGTTCCAGCCGCAGCCCCTGCCCGTCGATGCGCTGACGGATCCGGTCGAGTACGTCCCGTACGGCTGCGGCGGCGCCGTCGTCCGCCCGCGCCTCCTCGACGGTCTCCAGGAGGGCCGTGAGGGCGAGCCGGGCGTCGGCGTGGATGCCGAGGGCCGGGTAGTTGGCTTCGAGCTTCCCGAGGTCGGCGTCGATCTGGATGATCCGCCCGCGCGGGGCGAACGTCCGGTAGTTGGTGCTCAGTTCACCGAGCCCGGACCCGACGACGAGCAGGACGTCGGCCTCCTCCAGGAAGTCGGTCAGGTGCCGGTCCTCCAGCCAGGACTGGAGGGAGAGCGGATGGTGCCAGGGGAAGGCCCCCTTGCCGCCGAAGGTGGTGACCACGGGCGCGTCGAGCCGCTCGGCGAGCTGCCTGAGCTTCTTCGAGGCGTCGGACCGCACGACTCCGCCGCCCGCGACGATCACCGGGCGCGCGGCGGTGGACAGCAGGTGGGCCGCCACGGCGGTGAGTTCGGGGCGGGGCGGCAGTTCGTGCGGGATGCCGTCCGGGGCGACGACGACCGGCACGGAGGTCTCGGCCGCCAGCACGTCCTGCGGGATCTCGACCCAGACGGGCCCGTGCGGGGCGCTCAGCGCGGACTCCCACGCCTCGGCGATCACGGACGGGATCTGGGACTGCGTACGGGCGATGTGCACGGACTTCACGACGTCCCGGAACGAGGCCTGCTGGTCCCGCAGTTCGTGGAGGTGGCCACGCCGGTGGCCCCCCAGCCCGTCCACCGGCACCTGGCTGGAGATCGCCAGCACGGGCGCGGAGGCGGCGGCCGACTCCTGGAGGGCGGGGAGGGCGGTGAGCGCGCCGGGCCCGGTGGACAGGAACAGCGGGGCGGCCTCGCCGGTGATCCGCCCGTAGCCGTCGGCGGCGAACCCGGCGTTGTTCTCGACCCGCAGCCCCACGTACCGCAGCCGCGAGCGCCGCAGGGCGTCGAAGAGCGGCAGGGCGTGCTGCCCGGGCAGCCCGAACACGGTGGTGGCCCCGAGCCCCCGCAGGGTCTCCACGACCAGGTCCCCACCGGTGCGCCCGGCGGGCGGGGCGAGGGCGGCGGCGGTCTGCGCGGGGGTGGGCCGCAGGACGAGGTCGTGATCGTGGGTCATGCACCCCAGCTTGGCGCATGGTGCGGCGGCGGGCCCGTGCCGGGGCGGGGACGGCTGCCCGGAGGGCGTGCCGTCAGGGGCGCGGGGAACTGCGCGCCCAGCCACGACGCCCCCGCACGGGACAGGGGCCACCCACCTCCCCGCACGGGACAGAGACCGCCTCCACCTCGCACGGGGACCCGCTCAGCCCCGCACGGGGACCCGCTCAGCCCCGCACGGGACCCCGCTCAGCCCCGCGCGGCGGCGATCTGCCGCGACATGATCGTCGTCAGCTCGTACGCCGTGTGCGAGGCCGCCACCGACGTGATCTCGGCGTGGTCGTACGCCGGCGCGACCTCGACCACGTCCGCCGACACCAGGTGGCAGGACGAGAGCCCCCGGATGATCTCCAGCAGCTCCCGCGAGGTGAGGCCGCCGGCCTCGGGCGTGCCCGTGCCGGGGGCGTGCGCCGGGTCCAGCACGTCGATGTCGATCGAGATGTACAGCGGCCGGTCCCCGATCCGCTGCCGGAGCTGGTCGGCGACCTCGTCCACGCCGCGCCGCATGACGTCGGCCGACGTCACGATGCCGAAGCCCATCTTCTCGTCGTCCCGCAGGTCCTGCTTGCCGTACAGCGGGCCGCGCGTGCCGACGTGCGACAGCGCCTCGGTGTCGAGGACGCCCTCCTCGACGGCCCGCCGGAACGGCGTTCCGTGCGTGTACTCCGCGCCGAAGTACGTGTCCCAGGTGTCCAGGTGCGCGTCGAAGTGCAGCAGGGCGACCGGCCCGTGCTTCTTCGCCACCGACCGCAGCAGCGGCAGCGCGATGGTGTGGTCGCCGCCCAGCGTCATCATCCGCGCGCCGGACCCGAGCAGGTCGTCGGCGGCGGCCTCGATGGTCTCGACGGCCTCGTTGATGTTGAACGGGTTCGCGGCGATGTCCCCGGCGTCGGCGACCTGCGCCAGCGCGAACGGGGAGGCGTCCTGCGCCGGGTTGTAGGGCCGCAGCAGCCGCGAGGCCTCACGGATGGCGTTGCCGCCGAAGCGGGCGCCCGGCCGGTAGGAGACGCCGGTGTCGAAGGGAACGCCGACGACGGCGACATCCGTGCGCCCACCGACCTCGTCCAGGCGCGGCAGCCGGGCGAACGTCGCCGGACCGGCGTACCGGGGAATGCGGGACGAGTCGACGGGGCCGCGGGGCTCGGAAGAGGGAGTGTTCATGGCTCCGAGCGTAGGCAGCACGACGGATTCCGCACATGTACGGATGGATGAAGAGGCCCCGGCACCTGTACGCGAAGGACAGAACAGGCCGCCGCGCGGGACCCGCCCCCTGCCGGGCGTCCACCCCGCCCGCACCCCCCGGACGGCCCCCTGTGGCCCCTCCGACACCCCTCCCCCCTGGACACCCCCAGAACCGGCCGGTAACTTTTGCCGGGTATCTGAGCAAGCGCTTAGCGGTCGCGGCCGGGCGGGCCTCGCTCAAGGACAGGGAACCACCACTCGCAGAGGGAGCGTCACGTGCGCCGTACCGTATTCAACGAGGACCACGAGGCGTTCCGGGAGACCCTGCGGGCCTTCATCGAGGCGGAGGTCGTGCCCGTCTACGACGAGTGGTTCGCCGCCGGACAGGCGCCGCGCGAGTTCTACTACAAGCTCGGCGAGCTGGGCGTCTTCGGCATCAACGTGCCCGAGGAGTTCGGCGGCGCCGGCATGGAGTCGCACAAGTTCGAGGCCGTCCTGTACGAGGAGACCGCCCGTGCGGGCGTCACCTTCGGCGGTTCCGGCGTGCACGTCCTGCTGGGCCTGCCGTACATCAAGATGCTCGCCACCGACGCGCAGAAGAAGCGCTACCTGGAGAAGTTCGTCACCGGCGAGGAGATGTGGGCGCTCGCCATGACCGAGCCGGGCACCGGCTCCGACGTGGCGGGCATGAAGACCACCGCCAAGCTCTCCGAGGACGGCACGCACTACGTCCTCAACGGCGCCAAGACCTTCATCACCGGCGGCGTGCACGCGGACCGCGTGATCGTCTGCGCCCGCACGGCGCCCCCGCGCGAGGACGACCGCCGCTTCGGCATCTCGCTGTTCGCCGTGGACACCAAGCTGGAGGGCTACTCGGTCGGCCGCAAGCTGGACAAGCTGGGCCTGCGCACCTCCGACACCGCCGAGCTGGCGTTCGTGGACGTGAAGGTGCCGGTGGAGGACCTGCTGGGCGAGGAGAACAAGGGCTTCGGCTACCTCGGCCACAACCTGGCCTCCGAGCGCTGGGGCATCGCGTTCGGCGCGTACGCCCAGGCGAAGGCCGCGATCCGCTTCACCAAGCAGTACGTCAAGGACCGCGCGGTCTTCGGCAAGCCGGTGGCCGCCTTCCAGAACACCAAGTTCGAGCTGGCCGCCTGCCAGGCCGAGGTGGACGCCGCCGAGGCGGTCGTGGACCGGGCCACGGAGGCGCTGGACGCCGGCGAGCTGACGGCCGCCGAGGCCGCCTCGGCGAAGCTGTTCACCACCGAGGTCGCCCACCGCGTGATCGACAAGTGCCTCCAGCTGCACGGCGGTTACGGCTTCATGAACGAGTACCCGATCGCCCGCCTGTACGCCGACAACCGGGTGAACCGCATCTACGGCGGCACCAGCGAGGTCATGAAGATGATCATCGCCAAGGACATGGGCCTGTAGCAGCCACCCGCTGCCCCTCCCATGACCAAGGCACTCGATTCCCTGCTCGATCTGCTCGACCTGGAGCGGATCGAGCAGGACATCTTCCGGGGCGTGAGCCGCTCGGCGATCGTCCCGCGCGTGTTCGGCGGCCAGGTCGCGGCCCAGGCCCTGGTCGCCGCCGGGCGCACGGTCGCCGAGGACCGCCTCCCGCACTCGCTGCACGCCTACTTCCTGCGCACCGGCGACCCGTCCGCCCCGATCGTCTACACGGTCGACCGCATCCGCGACGGCCGCTCCTTCACCACCCGCCGGGTGGTCGCGGTCCAGCACGGCCGGCCGGTCTTCCACCTCTCCGCGTCGTTCCAGACGTACGAGGAGGGCCTGGAGCACCAGGCCCCGATGCCGGTCTCCCCCGACCCGGCGACGCTGCCCACGGCCGCCGAGGCCCTGCCCCGCCACGCCGGCCGCTTCGTCGACCCGGCCACGGTGGACCGCCTGCTGGAGGCCCGCGCCGCGATCGACCTGCGCTACGTCGACCCGCCCCCGTACGCCACGGTCGGCGAGCCGCGCGAGGCGCGCTCGCAGGTCTGGTTCCGTACCAACGGCAAACTCGCCGACGCCCCCCTGCTGCACATCTGCCTCGCCACCTACGTCTCCGACATGACGCTCCTGGACTCCGTGCTGCTCGCCCACGGCCGGGGCGGCTGGGCGACCGGCGACGTCGTCGGGGCGTCCCTCGACCACGCGATGTGGTTCCACCGCCCCTTCCGGGCGGACGAGTGGCTGCTGTACGACCAGGAGTCGCCGTCGGCGTCGGGCGGGCGCGGACTCGGCCAGGCGCGGATCTACACCCAGGACGGGCGGCTGGCCGTCTCCGTCATCCAGGAGGGCGTGGTTCGCGTACCGCGCTGATCGGGCATACGGTCCGAGGCATGGCGGAGCACGGCAAGACAGACAACGGTACGGAAAAGCCCGGGGGCGAGAGCACCTTCACGGTGGTCGTCGCGGCGGTCGCCAATCTCGGCATCGCGGTCGCGAAGGCGGTCGCGGGAGTCATCAGCGGCTCCAGCGCGATGCTGTCGGAGGCGGCGCACTCGGTGGCCGACACGGTCACCGAACTCCTCCTGCTGACCGCCCTCAAACGCAGCGGGAAACCCGCCGACGCCACGCACCCCCTCGGCCACGGCCCGGAGCGCTACATCTGGGCGATGCTCGCCTCCGTCGCGACCTTCGTCGGCGGCGCGGTCTTCTCGGTCTACGACGGCGTCCACACCCTCACCCACGGCGAGGAACTCGGAAACCCCCTCGTCTCCTACATCGTCCTCGCGGTCGCCTTCCTCCTGGAGGGCTACTCGCTGCGCACCGGCGTCAAGCAGGTCCGCGCGGAGGCCGCCCGGCTGGGCGCGCCCGTCGGCCGTTACTTCCGGCTGACCCCCGACACGGCGGTCAAGGCCGTCGTGATGGAGGACTCCGCGGCCCTCGCGGGCCTGCTGCTGGCGGCGGCGGGCCTGTTCCTGGGCCGGCTCACCGGCTCGGGCGTGTGGGACGGCCTCGCCTCCGTCCTGATCGGCCTGCTGCTGGCGTACGTCGCCTGGGTCCTGGGCCGCAGCAACGCCCAGCTCCTCATCGGGCGGGCCGTGCCGGCGCAGATGCGGGAGGGGGTACGGGAGGAGCTGCTCTCCGTACCCCACATCGCGGACGTCATCGAACTGACCACCCTCATCCAGGGCCCGGACGAGGTCCTCGTCGCCGCGAAGATCGACTTCCGGGACGTGGCGTCGGCCGCCGAGGTGGAATGGGCCTGCGAGCAGGCGGAGGCGCAGCTCCGCGAGCGCTATCCGGCCGTCGCCCGGGTCTATCTGGACCCGACCCCGCGCCGGGGCCGGCGCCGGCCGGCCGCGTCCGGCGGGTAGGCGGTCGCCCGGATCAGCGCAGACCGGCCGCGTCCAGCAGGTAGGCGGTCATCGGCTCGTAGAAGAACGGGTCCACGACGTGGTCGTCCAGCGGGATCGTGACGGCCATGGTCCCCTCCGCCTCGCCGAGGAAGAGGGCCGGGTCGTTGCAGTCGGCGTACCCGATGGCGTCGATGCCGCGCTGCCCGGCGCACCCCGCCCACCCGTGGTCGGCGAAGACCAGGTCGGGGCGGGCCTCGCCGTTGCGCTCCAGGCCGTCCAGGATCGCGGTCATCGGCGCGGGCGAGTGCGTGTGCCACAGGCTGGCCCCCCGCTCGAACACGGCCACGTCCGCGAACTGCACCACGTACCCCTCGTCCGCCGTCAGCCCGCCCGGGATCCGCACGACGTCGCACCCCGCGTCCCGCAGCGCCCGCGCGGTCGCGCCGTGCACGTTGAGCAGCGAGCCGGGGTGCCCGGTCGCGAACAGCACCCGCTGCCGGTCGGCGGCGGCCTTGCGCAGGCGGGCGGCGGCCCGGTCCAGGGCGTCGACGGTCAGCTCGGGGTCGATGGTGTCCTGCCCGTGCCGGTGCTCGGGGTCGTCGCTCACCCCGCACCGCTCGGCCATCACGGCCAGTACGTCCTGCTCGTCCGTCCACCGGTCGCCGAGCTCGATGCCGAGCCAGTAGTGACGGTCGCCGTTGGCGAGCTTGCGGTAGTGGGAGAGGTTGTTGTCGCGCGGGGTCGCCACGTCCCCGGCGATGCGGGTGCGGACGAGGTGCTCGACGAGGGCGGCACGGCTGAGTATGGGCATGGGGTCCATTCTGCCGGGCGGGCCCGCGGGCGGGCTCAGGAGCCGAGCGCCCCGAACGCGCCGTGGGCCAGGCGGCGCAGCAGTGCCGCCGTCGCGTCCCGGTCCGGCAGGCCCGAGCCCAGGTGGGGGGTGGAGTTGAGGAGGCCGAAGACGGCGTGGACGGCGGCCCGGGCCTCGGACTCGGG
Organism: Streptomyces sp. NPDC039736; assembly: GCF_055596485.1. Taxonomy (NCBI): domain Bacteria; kingdom Bacillati; phylum Actinomycetota; class Actinomycetes; order Kitasatosporales; family Streptomycetaceae; genus Streptomyces; species Streptomyces sp. NPDC039736. The sequence goes on from NZ_JBVIUQ010000004.1 coordinate 454,218, forward strand.
GGTCGCCGGGTGCAGGTCCCGGACCGTCTGGACCCACAGCTCCGCGTACTGGCGCTGGAGTTGGCGCACCCGGCGGCGGTCGCTCTCGCGCAGCCGGTCCAGTTCGCGGTCGTGGAGGGTGATCAGGGGGCGGTCGTCGAGCGCGAAGTCGACATGGCCGTCGACCAGGGAGGCGAGGAGGGCGGCGGGGTCGTCCGGGGCTGCGGCGACCCGGGCCCGGCCGCCCTCCAGGAGGCGTTCGCTGATGCCGACCAGGAGCTCGGCGAGCATCGCGTCCTTGCCCGCGAAGTGCCGGTAGAGGCCGGGGCCGCTGATGCCGACCGCCGCGCCTATCTCGTCGACGCCGACCCCGTGGAAGCCGCGCTCGGCGAAGAGGCGGGCGGCTTCCCTGAGGATCTGCTCGCGGCGGGTGGGGGCCGCGACCCGGGACGTTCCGCCGGGGGCGGCTTGGGTGCTCATGGCAGCATTCTAGACCGGCGCGTTAGCGCTCGTTAACTTGACCGGCGCCGGTGCGGGCGCCGCCCGGCCGGCCCGCGAGGGTGACCGCGCGCAGCAGCCACTCCACCGGCCCGTGCCGGTGGCGCCGCATCAGCGGTCCGCTGACCGCGAGCTGGACCGCGTACAGCAGCAGGGCGATCAGGACGGGGACGGCGACGCCCAGCTCGCCGTACAGCCCGAAGCCGTACCCGGTGAAGACCAGGGCCATGACCAGGGACTGGGTGAGGTAGTTCGTCAGCGACATGCGGCCCGCGGGGGCCAGGACCGCGACGGCGCGGCGGCCGGGGCGGGTGCGGAAGAACAGGAGCATGCCGCAGAGGTACGCCGCCGTGAGCGCCGGGGCGGTCAGCATGCCCAGCGCCGAGCCGAGCGTCGACCAGCGCCCGCCGCCCAGCTCCAGGGTCGCGGCGAGCGCGGCGGCGGGCAGGCCGACGGCGAGTCCGACGCGCACGGTACGGAGCAGCCCGGCCGGGTCCGTGCGGTCGAACCAGCCGGAGCGCCCGGCGGCCAGCCCGAACAGGAAGGCGGGGACGACCGTTCCGGCGCCCAGGACCGCCACGAGGACGACGAGGGGGAGCTGGTCGAGGTTGGCGCCGACGACGTCGGCGGAGGAGCCCCGGTAGGCGGTGGCGAGCGCGGCGGACTCGGCGTCCGTGCCGGCGAGGTCGGCGGCGGTCGGCGGGACGAGCGCCATCAGCGCGGACAGCAGGAGCAGCAGGGCGCCGAAGGCCCCCCACACCCAGTACGCGGCGGTGCGGGCGCCGCGCGGGGAGGCGTTGCGGGAGGCGAGGAGGATCAGGCCGAGGAGCGCGTACGAGGTGAGGATGTCCCCGGCGAAGAGGAACACGGCGTGCAGCAGGCCGAGCACGAGGAGCCCGGCGGTGCGGCGCAGGGTGCGGGGCACGACGCGGGCCCCGGAGCGCTCGGCGGAGGCCATCTGGACGGTGAAGCTGTAGCCGAAGAGGAAGGCGAACAGCAGGTAGAACTTCCCCTGCGCGAGGAACGACACCAGCCACGTCACCACGGAGTCGGCGCCCGTCGCGTCGCCGCCGCCGGCGCCCGGCGCGGTGGCGACCGCCCCGGTGCCGCCGCCGATCCCGGCCGCACCGCTCATCACGAACACGTTGACCAGCAGGATCCCGAGCAGGGCGAACCCGCGCAGGGCGTCGACCTCGACGATCCGCCGGGGCACGGGCAGCGCGGGCAGCGCCTTCCGGGCCGGGGCCGGGGGGTGCGGGGGCCACTGACCGCCCCCGGCCGCCGGACCCCCGTACGGACCGGGCCCCACCGGGCTCGGGGGCGGCCCGAAGACACCGGCGGGGACGTGGCCCGGGGGCGCGGCCTGCGGGGTCTGGGGGGCGTGTGGGGCGTGTGGGGCCTGCGCGGGGTGCGGGGCCTGCACGGGATGCGGGGCCTGCGCGGGATGCGGGATCCGTGGGCTCGACGGGTCCTGCGGATCCTGCGCGACCTGCGAGGTGTGCGGAGCCTGCGGGTCCTGCGAGGTGTGCGGGCCCGGCAGGTCCTGCGGGGTGCGTGGGGCCTGCGGGTCCTGCGAGGTCTGCGGCACCCGCGGGGCCGGAGCCGTCGCGGCGGCCGAGGGGTGCTGCGGTCTCTGGTCGGGGCCAGGGGCCGGGGCACCGGCCGGTATCCCCGTCGCGTCATGCGTGCTCATGCGCCGAATGATCCCTGACGGGCCCGCCCCGCACGCATCCCGGCCCCGGCCCGGCGCGAGCGATCACCGGCACCCGTTCCCCCGGCCCGGCACGAGTGGCCACCGGCGCAGGGTGCCCCCGCCCGGCGCGAGCAGCCGTCGGCGCCCGTTCTCCCCGGCCCGGCACGAGGCGCCGCCGCCACTCCGGTCCCCGGCCCGCCCGCGACACCCCTCCCCCGCCCCGCGGTCGCCGCCGGGTCGCCCCCCGGCCGCCCTGGACAGACTCGTTAGCGCTCGTTAACCTCGCAGTGACGTTAACGGTCACTAACTTCGCGCGCATCCCGCGCACCACGCGGGCAAGGGAGCTCGACACCATGCAGGAAGCACCGGTGCTGACCAGTACCGCGGACCCGTCCTCAGCGGCCTGGCAGGCCAACGAGGCCGCGCACCAGGCCCTCGCGGACGACCTCCGCACCCGCCTCGCCGCCGTCCGACTCGGCGGCGGCGAGCAGTCCCGGGCCCGGCACGTCGCGCGCGGCAAGCTGCTGCCCCGAGACCGGGTGGACACCCTGCTCGACCCCGGCTCGCCCTTCCTGGAGCTGGCCCCCTTCGCCGCGGACGGCATGTACGACGGCCGGGCCCCGGCCGCCGGGGTGATCGCCGGGATCGGCAGGGTGAGCGGCCGCGAGTGCGTCGTCGTCGCCAACGACGCCACCGTCAAGGGCGGTACGTACTACCCGATGACGGTGAAGAAGCACCTGCGGGCGCAGGAGGTGGCGCTGGAGAACCGCCTCCCGTGCCTCTACCTCGTGGACTCCGGCGGCGCCTTCCTGCCGATGCAGGACGAGGTCTTCCCCGACCGCGAGCACTTCGGGCGGATCTTCTACAACCAGGCCCGCATGTCGGGCGCCGGCATTCCGCAGATCGCCGCCGTGCTGGGGTCCTGCACGGCCGGTGGGGCGTACGTCCCGGCGATGAGCGACGAGGCCGTGATCGTCCGCAACCAGGGCACGATCTTCCTCGGCGGGCCGCCGCTGGTGAAGGCGGCCACCGGCGAGGTCGTCACCGCCGAGGAGCTGGGCGGCGGCGAGGTCCACTCCCGCACCTCGGGCGTCACCGACCACCTCGCCGAGGACGACGCACACGCGCTGCGGATCGTGCGGAACATCGTCGCCACGCTGCCCGGCCGCGGCCCGCTGCCCTGGTCCGTCACGCCCGTGGAGGAGCCGAAGGCCGACCCGGCCGGGCTGTACGGGGCGGTGCCCGTCGACTCCCGCACCCCCTACGACGTGCGCGAAGTGATCGCGCGCATCGTGGACGGCTCGCGCTTCCAGGAGTTCAAGTCGGAGTACGGGCAGACCCTGGTCACCGGTTTCGCCCGGGTCCACGGCCACCCCGTCGGCATCGTCGCCAACAACGGCATCCTCTTCTCCGAGTCCGCCCAGAAGGGCGCGCACTTCGTCGAGCTGTGCGACCAGCGCGGCATTCCGCTGCTCTTCCTCCAGAACATCTCCGGGTTCATGGTCGGCCGGGACTACGAGGCGGGCGGCATCGCCAAGCACGGCGCGAAGATGGTCACCGCCGTCGCCTGCACGCGCGTGCCGAAGCTGACCGTCGTCGTCGGCGGCTCCTACGGGGCCGGGAACTACTCGATGTGCGGGCGCGCCTACTCCCCCCGCTTCCTGTGGATGTGGCCCAACGCCAAGATCTCCGTGATGGGCGGCGAGCAGGCCGCCTCCGTCCTCGCCACCGTCAAGCGCGACCAGATCGAGGGGCGGGGCGAGGAGTGGTCCGCCGAGGCCGAGGAGGAGTTCAAGGACCCGATCCGCGCCCAGTACGAGACCCAGGGCAACGCCTACTACGCCTCCGCCCGCCTGTGGGACGACGGCGTGATCGACCCGCTGGAGACCCGGCAGGTCCTCGGCCTCGCCCTGACCGCCTGCGCCAACGCCCCGCTCGCCGACCCCGCCTTCGGCGTCTTCCGGATGTGAGACGTGATGACTTCGCTTTTTGACACCGTGCTGGTCGCCAACCGTGGCGAGATCGCCGTCCGCGTCATCCGCACGCTGCGCGCACTGGGCATCCGCTCGGTCGCCGTGTTCAGCGACGCCGACGCCGACGCGCGGCACGTGCACGAGGCGGACACGGCGGTGCGCATCGGGCCGCCCGCCGCCGCCGAGAGCTATCTGCGCGCCGACCGCCTGGTCGAGGCGGCGGTGCGCTCGGGCGCGCAGGCCGTCCACCCGGGGTACGGATTCCTCGCGGAGAACGCCGAGTTCGCGTCCGTGTGCGCCTCCGCCGGGCTGGTCTTCATCGGGCCCCCGCCGTCCGCGATCGCGCTCATGGGCGACAAGATCCGGGCGAAGGAGACGGTGCGGGCGGCGGGCGTGCCCGTCGTCCCCGGCTCTTCGGGCTCCGGGCTGACGGACGCCCAGCTCGCCGCGTCGGCACGGGAGATCGGCATGCCGGTCCTGCTCAAGCCGAGCGCCGGCGGCGGCGGCAAGGGCATGCGGCTGGTCCGAGAGGAGGCCCTGCTCGCCGAGGAGATCGCCGCCGCCCGCCGCGAGGCCCGGTCCTCCTTCGGCGACGACACCCTCCTGGTGGAGCGGTGGGTCGACCGCCCCCGGCACATCGAGATCCAGGTCCTGGCCGACGGGCACGGCAACGTCGTCCACCTCGGCGAGCGCGAGTGCTCCCTCCAGCGCCGCCACCAGAAGGTCATCGAGGAGGCCCCGTCCGTCCTGCTGGACGGGGCGACGCGCGCCGCGATGGGCGAGGCGGCCGTGCAGGCGGCCCGCTCGTGCGGTTACAGCGGGGCGGGCACGGTGGAGTTCATCGTGCCGGGCGACGATCCGTCCTCGTACTACTTCATGGAGATGAACACCCGCCTCCAGGTCGAGCACCCGGTGACCGAGCTGGTCACCGGCATCGACCTGGTGGAGTGGCAGCTGCGCGTGGCCTCGGGGGCCGAACTCCCCTTCGCGCAGGCCGACATCGCCCTCACCGGGCACGCCGTCGAGGCCCGGATCTGCGCCGAGGACCCCGCCCGGGGCTTCCTCCCCTCCGGCGGCACGATCCTCGCCCTGCACGAGCCGCAGGGCGACGGGGTGCGGACCGACTCCGGGCTGTCCGTGGGGACCGAGATCGGCAGCCTGTACGACCCGATGCTGTCCAAGGTCATCGCGTACGGTCCCGACCGCCCCACCGCCCTGCGCAGGCTGCGCGCGGCGCTGGCCGAGACGGTGACCCTGGGCGTCCAGACCAACGCGGGCTTCCTGCGCCGGCTGCTCGCCCACCCGGACGTGGTCGCGGGCGACCTGGACACCGGGCTGGTCGAGCGGGACGCGCAGTCGCTGGCCGAGGCGCCCGTCCCGCCCGAGGTGTACGCGGCGGCGGGCCTGCTGGCGCAGGCGGAGCTGTCGCCCCCGGCGCAGGCGTGGGCCGACCCCTTCGACGCGCCCAGCGGATGGCGGCTCGGGGGCACGCCCGCGTGGACCGCGCACCACGTCAAGGCGTCCGGCCAGGAGCCGGTGACGGTACGGGTCCGGGCTGGCGAGGTGCGCGTCGACGCCGCCGAGGCCCTCCCGGCCCGCATCGCGCGCGCCCCGCACGGGCAGCGCGCCCTCACCGTGGAGGTCGGCGGGCTCACCCACACCCTCCACCACCACGGAGACTGGTTCGGCCGGGACGGCGACGCCTGGCACCTGCCGGCGTACGACCCCGTCGCGGCCGGCCTCACCGGTGCCGCGCACGGCGGCGCGGACGCGCTCACCGCGCCCATGCCGGGCACGGTGACGGTGGTGAAGGTGGCCGTCGGGGACCGGGTCGGCGCGGGGCAGAGCCTGCTCGTGGTGGAGGCGATGAAGATGGAGCACGTCATCTCCGCCCCCCACGCCGGGACCGTCACCGAACTCGACGTGACGGCCGGGGCCACCGTCGCCATGGACCAGGTGCTGGCCGTGGTGGCCCCCGACGAGGAGGACGAGCAGAAATGACCCTTCCCATGGTCGTGCGCGACCCCCGGCTTCCCTCCCGGGTGCGGATCCACGAGGTCGGGGCCCGCGACGGGCTCCAGAACGAGAAGGGCGTCGTCCCGACCGGCGTCAAGGCGGAGTTCGTCCACCGCCTCGCCGCGTCCGGCCTCACCACCATTGAGGCGACGAGCTTCGTGCACCCCAAGTGGGTGCCCCAACTCGCCGACGCCGAGGACCTGTTCCCGCTGCTGGCCGACCTCGGGGACACGGTCGACCTGCCCGTCCTCGTCCCCAACGAGCGCGGGCTCGACCGTGCGCTGGCACTCGGCGCGCGGCACGTCGCCGTGTTCGCCAGCGCCACCGAGTCCTTCGCGAAGGCCAATCTGAACCGTACGGTCGACGAGGCGCTCGCCATGTTCGAGCCGGTCGTCACCCGGGCGAAGGCGGAGCGGGCGCGGGTCCGGGGCTATCTGTCGATGTGCTTCGGCGACCCCTGGGAAGGGGCCGTGCCCGAGGCACAGGTCGTGCGGGTCTGCCGGGCGCTGATCGACATGGGCTGCGACGAGCTCTCCCTCGGCGACACCATCGGCGTCGCCACGCCCGGCCAGGTCGCCTCCCTGCTGACCGCCCTGAACACCGCCGGGGTGCCCACCGACCGCATCGGCGTCCACTTCCACGACACGTACGGCCAGGCCCTGTCCAACACCCTGACCGCCCTGCGGCACGGCGTCACCACCGTCGACGCCTCCGCCGGCGGGCTCGGCGGCTGCCCGTACGCGAAGTCCGCCACCGGCAACCTCGCCACCGAGGACCTGGTGTGGATGCTGCACGGCCTCGGCATCGACACCGGCGTCGACCTCTCCCGCCTCACCGCCACCAGCGGGTGGATGGCGGAGCACCTGGGCCGACCCAGCCCGTCCCGCACCGTTCGCGCCCTGTCCCACCAGGACTGACACCCCCTAGGACTGACGATGGACCACCGCCTGACCCCCGAGCACGAAGAACTCCGGCGCACCGTCGAGGAGTTCGCGCACGACGTCGTCGCCCCGAAGATCGGCGACCTGTACGAGCGGCACGAGTTCCCGTACGAGATCGTCCGCGAGATGGGCCGGATGGGCCTGTTCGGCCTGCCGATCCCCGAGGAGTACGGCGGCATGGGCGGCGACTACCTCGCCCTCGGCATCGCCCTGGAGGAACTGGCCCGGGTCGACTCCTCCGTCGCCATCACCCTCGAAGCCGGTGTCTCGCTCGGCGCGATGCCGATCTTCCGGTTCGGCACCGAGGAGCAGAAGCGGGAGTGGCTGCCGAGGCTGTGCGCCGGGGAGGCGCTGGGCGCGTTCGGGCTGACCGAGCCGGACGGCGGGTCGGACGCGGGCGGGACCCGGACGACGGCCGTCCGGGACGAGGCGACGGGCGAGTGGGTGATCAACGGCTCCAAGTGCTTCATCACCAACTCCGGCACCGACATCACCGCCCTGGTCACGGTCACCGCCGTCACCGGCCGCAAGCCCGACGGCAAGCCGCTGATCTCCTCGATCATCGTCCCCTCCGGCACCCCCGGCTTCACGGTCGCGGCGCCGTACTCCAAGGTCGGCTGGAACGCGTCCGACACCCGGGAGCTGTCCTTCTCCGACGTCCGGGTCCCGGCGGGGAACCTGCTCGGCGAGGAGGGCCGGGGGTACGCCCAGTTCCTGCGCATCCTCGACGAGGGCCGCGTCGCCATCTCGGCGCTCGCCACCGGGCTGGCCCAGGGGTGCGTGGACGAGTCGCTGCGGTACGCGAAGGAGCGGCACGCCTTCGGCAGGGCGATCGGCGAGAACCAGGCCGTCCAGTTCAAGATCGCCGACATGGAGATGCGGGCGCACATGGCCCGGATCGGCTGGTACGACGCGGCTTCCCGGCTGGTGAACGGCGAGCCGTTCAAGAAGCAGGCGGCCATCGCGAAGCTGTACTCGTCCACCGTCGCCGTGGACAACGCGCGGGAGGCCACGCAGATCCACGGCGGGTACGGCTTCATGAACGAGTACCCGGTGGCCCGCATGTGGCGGGACTCCAAGATCCTGGAGATCGGCGAGGGGACCAGCGAGGTGCAGCGGATGCTGATCGCGCGGGAGCTGGGCCTGCCTGCCTGACGCGTGGCTCTTCGGTGGCTTTCGGATGCTTTCGTACGGGCGGAAGGCGGACGGGCCCGGGGATCTTGGAAGGTTAGGCTAACCTGACCTGGACTTCCCGGTTCCGGTTCCGTCGTCCATGGTTTCGCCCGTACGAAAGCAGACTCCGCCATGTCCTCCTCGTCCCCCTCGCCCCGTCCTTCCCGTCCCACCCGCCGCGGTCTGCTCGCCGTCGGCGGTGCGCTCGGCGTCGGCGCCGCCCTGGCCGCGTGCGGCGGGAAGTCCTCCGGCGGTGCGTCCGGCACCGGCGCGGGCGAGAAGTCCGGCCCCTGGTCCTTCACCGACGACCGCGGGACGAAGGCCGGGACGAAGTCCCTCCCCAGGAACATCGTCGCCTTCACCGGCATGGCCGCCGCCCTCCACGACTACGGCGTCGAGGTCAAGGGCGTCTTCGGCCCGACCAGGGGCAAGGACGGCAAGGCCGACGTGCAGGCCGGGGACCTGGACATCTCCAAGGTCGAGATCATCGGCAACACCTTCGGCGAGTTCGACGTGGAGAAGTACGCCAAGCTGGTGCCCGAGCTGCTGATCTCCGACATGTGGGAGAAGGACAAGCTCTGGTACGTGCCGGAGAAGTCCGCCGCGAAGATCGCCTCGCTCGCTCCGCAGGTCGCGCTGTGGGCCTCGCAGACCAACATGGAGAAGGCCCTCGCGCGCCGGGCGGCCCTGGCCGCGTCCCTGGGCGCGGACCTGAAGGCCCCGAAGACCGTGGCGGCGAAGTCCCGCTTCGAGAAGGCCGCCGCGCGGCTGCGGGCGGCGGCCAAGGCGCACCCCGACGTGAAGGTGCTGATCGGCTCCGCCTCCGCCGAGCTGTTCTACGTCTCCCTCGCCAAGATGAGCGCGGACACGCTGTACTTCCAGGAACTGGGCGTGCGGTTCGTCGAGCCGAAGGTGGACAAGGCGGGCTTCTTCGAGGCGCTGAGCTGGGAGAACGTCGGGAAGTACCAGGCCGACATCATCATGATGGACAACCGGTCGGCGGTCCTCCAGCCCCAGGACATCGCGGACAAGCCGACGTGGGCGGGGCTGCCGGCGGTCAAGGCGGGGCAGGTCGTCCCGCGGGTGACGGAGCCGATCTACTCCTACGCGAAGTGCGCTCCGGTCCTGGAGGACCTGGCGAAGGCGATCGAATCCGCCAAGAAGGTCTCCTGACGGAACGTCCCCGACGCCGGGTACCGCCCTCGGGCCTCGCCCCGCACGGACACGGCCGTGACCTCGATCCCGTGCGGGCACGTCGTGGTTGCTCGCGCCCGCGACGGCATGCCCTCCGGGCAGCCGTCCCCCGCCGCCCCAGCCCTCCTTGGGCGGCGGGGCCGCCCTTCCCGCTCCCGGCCCGCCCGGGTGCCGCCCCTCGCGCAAGCGCCGGTGCCGGGCAAGCTCCTCCGCCAAGGCCGAGAGCCCAGCCCCGGCACCGGACGCGTCAACCCCGTTCTGCTCACGCGGGAGAGGCCCCGGACCCGCCCCTCCACCTGAAGCGCTCGCCGCGCGGCTGCCTCCGGTTCACCGCGGGAGCGTCGTGGCCGGTCGCGCAGTTCCCCGCGCCCCTGAAGGGGCGTCACCCCCGGCCGGGTAGCCTCCGGCCGGTTCCCGTACACCGCCAGGAGGCCCCCGTGACCGTCCCCTTCCGTCTCTTCGCGCTCCGCGTCCTGCGCACCGCCCCCCTCTCCCCCTCCCTCCTCCGCGTCACCTTCGGCGGTCACGGCGAACCCGGGCTCAGCGGCTTCGTCTCCGGTGGCCGGGACCAGTCCCTCTCCCTCTTCCTCCCGCACCCCGGCCAGGACGAGCCCGCCCTCCCCGCGGAGACCGACCCCGACTGGTTCACCTCGTACCGGAACATGCCCGACGGCATACGCGCCGTCATGCGCTCCTACACCGCCCGCGCCCACCGCGACGGCCCCGCAGGGCCCGAGCTGGACATCGACTTCGCCCTCCACCCCGACGGCGGCCCCGCCTGCCGCTGGGCACAGCAGGCCGCGCCCGGGCAGCGCGTGGCCGTCCTCGGCCCCACCGCCGCCGACAACACCGGGGTGCGGTTCCGGCCCGCCGACGACACCGGCCACGTCGTCATCTGGGCGGACGAGACCGCGCTCCCGGCCGCCTCCGCCGCCCTGGAGCAGCTCCCCGCCGACCTGCCCGTCAAGGCATGGATCACCGTCCAGCACCGGGGCGACGCCATGGAGCTGACGGCGCCCGACCGGGCCGAGATCACCTACCTGGTCCGGGACGAGGACGCCCCCGCCCCCGTCGAGGCGATCGCCGCCGCCGGCATCGACGCCCCCGGCGCCCCGTACGTCTGGATCGCCGGGGAGGCCTCCTGTGTGCGCGCCCTGCGCCGGCACTTCGTCAACGACCGCGGCGTCGACCGCCGCCGCATCACCTTCACCGGCTACTGGCGCCAGGGCCTCACCGAGGACGGCCTCCGCGAGGCCACCTCCGAGCACGAGGTGTCGTAACCCCCATGAGCAGGGAGGGGCGCGCCGGACGGTCCCGGCGCGCCCCTCCCCCCGTACGGGATCACCTCACCGCGCCGGCCACGGCACCTGCGCCGACCGGTAGTAGTCGATGCCGAGCGCGTCGAAGCGCGGCCCCTGCTGCGCCAGCCGCAGCCGGTACTTCTCCCAGTCGTGCGTGGACCTCGGCGACCAGCCCAGCTCGGCGATACCGGGCAGCCGCGGGTACGCCATGAACTCCAGTTGGTCGCTGGTGGCGAGGGTCTCGGTCCACAGCGGGGCCTCCACGCCCAGCACCGAGGACTCCGGCGCGCCCGCCAGGTAGGTGCCGGGGTCCCAGTCGTACGAGCGCCGGACCTCGACGTAACCCGCCCACTTCAGGCCGAGCGGGGTGTCCTTGTGGTACTTCATGTCCAGGTAGCTGCGGTCGGCCGGGGAGAGCACCAGCCGGGTGCCGCCCTTCGCGGCGTCCACGACCTTCTGCCGCTCGGCCGCACTCGTCTTGTCGTAGCCCCAGTACTGGACGACCTTGTCCTCGACCTGGTCGGCGCCGACGAGCTGGTGCCAGCCCATGACCTTCTTGCCGTACTTGCCGACCACCTTCTGCGCGTGGTTCATGATCTTGGCGAAGTCGGCGTCACTGGTGGAGTGCGCCTCGTCGCCGCCGATGTTGAGGTACCTGCCCGGGGTGATCGCCGCGATCTCCCGCACCACGTCGTCGATGAACCGGTACGTGACCGGCTTGCTCGCGCACAGGCTGCTGAAGCCGACCTCGGTGCCCGTGTAGAGGGGCGGCGCGACGCCGTCGCAGTTCAGTTCGGCGTAACTGGCGAGCGCCGCGTTGGTGTGGCCGGGCATATCGATCTCGGGGATGACGTCCATCCGGCGGGAGGCCGCGTACGTCACCAGCTCCTTGTACTGGGCCTTGGTGTAGTGGCCGCCGGGGCCGCCGCCGACCTGGGTGGAGCCGCCGTACGTGGCCAGCCTCGGCCAGGAGTCGACGGCGATGCGCCAGCCCTGGTCCTCGGTGAGGTGCAGCCGCAGGGTGTTGATCTTGTAGAGCGCGGCCTGGTCGATGTACCGCTTGACCTGCTCCACGGAGAGGAAGTGGCGTCCGACGTCGAGCATCACCGCCCGGTGGGCGAAGCGCGGGACGTCCTTGATCGTGCCGCCGGCGACCTGCCAGGGCCCGGCCTGTTTCGTCGGTTTCTCGACGGCGGCGGGCAGTTGCTGCCGCAGCGTCTGGACGCCGTGGAAGAGGCCCGCGGCCCTGCGGGCGGTGATGGTGACGCCGCCGCGGCCGGACTGCAGGCGGTAGCCCTCGTCGCCGAGGGACCTCTCGTCGGCAAGCTTCAGGCGGATGCCGCCGTGGCCCTCGCGCGAGGTGACCGGCAGCCGGTAGCCGGTGGACGGGCGCAGCACCCGGGCGAGCGCCTCGCCGACCTGGCGGGCTTCCCGGGAGTGGCCCACCCGGATGTCGGTCGCGCGGTCGATCGTGTACGCCTGGCCGCCCGGCCGCACCTCGGACGGGGCCGGGACGATCTGGCCCAGCGGGCGGGGCGGCTCGGCCGCCCCGGGGGCGGGCGCGGCGCCGACGGCGGCCGTGCCCGCGACGGCGACCAGCAGCATCGGGGCGAGCAGGCGGGGGAGCGTACGACGGTGTCTCACAAAGCGTCCCTTCGACGGGCATCGCGGATGTGGCATGTACGTGGCACGTGTCTGGCAGGATTCATGGCTACCCGCCCCCTCACCCCGGGTCAAGGGTGTAGACCAATTCCCCACACCACTGGCCCAATCCGCCCGGTGGGAGAATCCCCCGTATGGCGATGGCGGAGATCTTCTCGAAAGACGGCACCTGGACCTTCGACGGCGACGCGGTCCGGATCGAGCCGAGCGGCGACAAGGGAGTCGGCCTGCTGCGCCGGACGCTGGGCGAGGTGGTCGTACCGCTGGAGGCGCTGGCGGGCGCCTCCTTCGAACCGGGGCGCAAGACCGGGCGGCTGAAGCTGCGGATGCGCGAGGGCGCGTGCGCGCTGACCCAGATCACGGGCGGGCGGCTGGACGACGTGTCGAACCCCTACCTGCTGACGGTCGGCAAGGACCTCCAGGGCGCCGCCGAGTACTTCGTGGACGCGGTGCGCAACGCCCTGCTGCTGGAGCAGGTCGATAAGGGCCCGGTGGACCGCTACCTCCTGCGCGGCCCGCACGTCCCGCTGACCGTGGGCGCGGGCGACGGCGTGCTCACCTTCGACGGCGAAACGGTCCGGCTGGAGTGGAACTGGAAGACCGACGAGGCCAAGTCCTCCGGCGGCCCGCAGACCATCGCCCTGAAGGACGTGCTGGCCGTGGAGTGGCTGCCCGCCATGGGCCTGGAGGAGGGGTACCTGCGCTTCCGCACCGCCCAGTCGCCGCCGGCGCTCCGGGCGAGCCTCGACCGGTTCGCCGTGGAGGTGTACGGCTTCAAGAAGGACCCCCTGATGGCACTGGCCGCGGCGGCCGTGGCCGCCCGGATGCCGCACCCGCACGCGGCCGAGGACACGGCGCCCGAGACGCCCGCCGCCCTGGAGGCCGCCGCGCGGGACGCGGCGCCCGCCGCCGAGGACCACGACGTCCTGCTGCGCCGGCTGCGGGAACTGGGCGAGCTGCACCGGTCCGGGATCCTCACCGAGGAGGAGTTCACGCTGGCGAAGCAGGCGGTCCTGAAGCGGCTGTGACCGCTCCCGGAGGGGGTCAAGGTCCAGACCAAGGGAGAAACGTAGCGCGATCAAGAAGAATCCTGCCCGATATCGGGCAGGATTCTTGCACAAGAGGACACGCTCCCCCACTATCGACAGGTGCTTGAACGCCGTACGCCTGCGGAGTCGTCCTACTCCCACGCCGATCTCGTCGACCATCTGGTCCGCTCCACCGCCCTGCCGCGCGGTGAGGCGGCCCGGGTCGTGCTCGACGTGCTGGCGTACTTCGACGAGACGACCGAGGGGTTCGTCCGCCGCCGCCACCGCGAGCTCCAGTCCGGCGGCCTCGTGAACACGGAGATCTTCGACCGGATCGCCGCCGAGCTGCCGCACCGCGCGGTCGCTCCCCCGGAGCTCTCGCTGCGCCAGCTCCGGCGCATCGTCTACGGCTGAGCAGCACCCCTGAAACTCGGAGGAACAGACCTTTATGTGTGGAATCGTCGGTTACATCGGCAAGCGTGACGTCGCGCCCCTGCTGCTCGAAGGCCTCCAGCGCCTGGAGTACCGGGGTTACGACTCCGCGGGCGTCGTGATCAACACCCCCAAGGCCCCCGCCCTGCGGATGGTCAAGGCCAAGGGCCGGGTCCGCGACCTGGAGGCCAAGGTCCCCAAGCGCTTCGCCGGCACCACCGGCATCGCGCACACCCGCTGGGCCACCCACGGCGCGCCCTCCGACGAGAACTCGCACCCGCACCTGGACGCCGAGTCCAAGGTCGCCGTCGTCCACAACGGCATCATCGACAACGCCGACGACCTGCGCGCCAAGCTGCTCGCCGACGGCGTGGTCTTCGCCTCCGACACGGACACCGAGACGGTCGTGCACCTGATCGCCCGCGCCCAGGCCGAGACCCTGGAGGAGAAGGTCCGCGAGGCGCTGCGCCACGTCGAGGGCACCTACGGCCTGGCCGTGATGCACGCCGACTTCCCCGACCGCATCGTCGTCGCCCGCAACGGCTCCCCGGTCGTCCTCGGCATCGGCGAGAAGGAGATGTTCGTCGCCTCCGACGTCGCCGCCCTGGTCTCGCACACCCGCCAGATCGTCACCCTGGGCGACGGCGAGATGGCCACCCTGAAGGCCGACGACTTCCGCACGTACACCACCGAGGGCTCGACCACCTCCTCGACGCCGACCACCGTGGAGTGGGAGGCCGAGTCGTACGACATGGGCGGCCACGACACGTACATGCACAAGGAGATCAGCGAGCAGGCCGACGCGGTGGACCGCGTGCTGCGCGGCCGCATCGACGACCGCTTCTCCACCGTGCACCTGGGCGGCCTCAACCTCGACGCCCGTGAGGCCCGCGGGGTGCGCCGGATCAAGATCCTCGGCTGCGGCACGTCGTACCACGCCGGTCTGATCGGCGCCGGGCTCATCGAGTCCCTGGCCCGCATCCCCGCCGACGCCGAGCCCGCGTCGGAGTTCCGCTACCGCAACCCGGTCGTGGACCCCGACACCCTCTACATCGCGGTCTCCCAGTCCGGTGAGACGTACGACGTGCTGGCGGCCGTGCAGGAGCTGAAGCGCAAGGGCGCCCGCGTGCTCGGCGTCGTCAACGTGGTCGGCTCGGCGATCGCCCGCGAGGCCGACGGCGGCGTGTACGTGCACGCCGGGCCCGAGGTCTGCGTCGTGTCCACCAAGTGCTTCACCAACACCGTCGTCGCCTTCGCGCTGCTCGCCCTGCACCTGGGCCGCATCCGCGACCTGTCGGTCTCCGACGGCAAGCGGATCATCGAGGGCCTGCGCAGGCTGCCCGAGCAGATCTCCGAGATCCTCGCCGACGAGGACAAGGTCAAGGAGATCGCCGAGGCGTACGCCGGCGCCCAGTCGATGATGTTCATCGGGCGCGTGCGCGGTTACCCGGTCGCCCTGGAGGCCTCCCTGAAGCTCAAGGAGATCTCCTACATCCACGCCGAGGCCTACCCCGCCTCCGAGCTCAAGCACGGCCCGCTCGCCCTCATCGAGCCCGCCCTGCCGACGGTCGCCATCGTCCCCGACGACGACCTGCTGGAGAAGAACCGCGCCGCCCTGGAGGAGATCAAGGCCCGCAGCGGCCGCATCCTGGCGGTCGCGCACCGCGAGCAGGAGAAGGCCGACCACACCATCGTGGTCCCGAAGAACGAGCCGGAGCTGGACCCGATCCTGATGGGCATCCCGCTGCAACTCCTCGCCTACCACACCGCGTTGGCGATGGGCCGCGACATCGACAAGCCGCGCAACCTGGCGAAGTCCGTCACCGTCGAGTAGTCCCGGCACACGGTACGAAGAAGGGCCCCGTACGCCGCCACCGCGGCCGTACGGGGCCCTTCCGCTCCTTCATAGGGCGGCAGGTCGCAGGAACCGCCGCACGCCGTCAAGGGCGGGGAGCCGCCGACCGCCGGGCAGGGGACGCCTCCTGAGGAACCGTCACGGAATGACCACGACCGGCCGCTGCGCCCGCTTGGCCAGCCGTCCCGCGACCGAGCCGAAGAGCCGCCCGACGATGCCCTGGGTCGAGCCCACCACGATCGCGTCGGCCTCGTACTCGCGGCCGACCTCCTCCAGCTCGTGGCAGATGTCGCCGCCCCGCTCGACCAGGATCCACGGCACCTCGGCGAGGTAGTCCGCGCAGGCCAGTTCGAGTCCGAGGACCTCGGTGCGGTGGTCGGGGACGTCCACGAAGACCGGGGGCTCGCAGCCCGCCCACACGGTGGTCGGCAGCCGGTTGGCGACGTGGACGATGATCAGCCCCTGGCCGAGCCGGCGGGCCATGCCGATGGCGTAGGCGAGGGCCCGCTCGCTGGAGGTGGAGCCGTCGAAGCCGACGACGACACCGTGCCGGAAGGCGGGATCGCAGGAGTGTCGCGGCTCTGCCAGCGCGTAGAGGTCGCCGCCGCGTTCCGCGCCGTGCTCGGCGCGGGGATCGGCGACCTGCTTGCGGTCCGCGGGTTCGGGAGTTTCGTGACCGGCCATCGGTGTCTCGGCGTCTGAATCCTCAGGGAGCTGACATAAGGAGCGGGTGGAAGGGACGGCGGAACAACTGGTGCGGCGGGACGGGCGGCGGCCCCGCGGCGGCGGAGCTGTCCGGGAATCGTCTTCCCGGGCCCATACCCCCAAGGGTACGACCGCACTCCTCCACTGCCCAGCCCCCACTTGGCCGCGGGGTTCCTGGAGCATGCACGACGTGGGGCCGTACCGCAATGCCCGCTGCCCCGTACAGGCGTCTGCCGCTGGTCCGTACGGACGCCGCGGAACGTGACCGTACGGGTGACCCGTTCGTTGGTCAGGCTCCGCCCCGCTCCCCGGAGGAGGTCGCCCCGTGCCCGGCCCCTTGCCCTTCCCCTCTCCGTACGACCCCTCCCACGGAGCGCAGGGGGCGCAGGGGACACACACGGCGCACGGGACGCACAGGGCGCTCGGGACGCACCGGGCCCACGGCACGCACGAAACCCATGCGCCCCACGACGCCCACGGCCCCCATGGCGCGCACGAAACGCATGTGTCCCACGACACCCACGATCCCCGCAGTTCCCACTCCCCTCACATCCCCCACGCCACGCACGCGCCCTCCGGCCCCCCGGGGGACCACTGGTCCGCCGGTACGGATTCCTCACCGGCGGCCGTCTCCCGCTCGGTGGCGGATCTCGTCCGCTGGGCGGCCTTCAGCTGTCTGCTCGTCCCCCTCGTCCTCCTCGGGTACGGAGCCCCGCCCGGCGGTGCCGCGCTCGCGGCGGTGGGGCTCGGCGGAGTCACCGCCGTCTGCCGGTTCCTGCTGCGCCGCTCCGAGCGGCTCGCGGCCCGCGCGGCGGCCGAGGAACTCCAGACGGGCACCCACCGCGGACGGCACAGCCGCACCGGCTCCGGGGCGCATCGCGGCGGCCGGTAGGAGCTGTCCGGCGGACGTCTGCCCAACAGCCTGGTTTCGGTCGAGTCCCAGCCGAGTTCCACTGGAGATCCACTCGAGCCCGCATCGAGAACAATGCGTGAAGAATCAACGGAATCCCGCCCTCTGAGCGGGCTCGTGCGTCGGGTGAGTGACGGGATCGCACATGCGCGCCCGTAGTTTTTCAGCCAACTTCTCCGGCCATCCGTACCCTTGGCGAAATGGCCCGCCAACCCTGGTGCCACCAGGGAAGAAAGGACCGCAGGCGGCCCGCGCACCCTACGGGGACGGGCCATGAGTGAGAGGCGCACTTCCCTGCGGCGCTCGGGAGTGGAACGCTTCCTGATCGAATGCTTCACGCCAAGTTGCCATGTCGACATAGCGGCGCTCGGGGAACTTGTCACGGCGGCGCCATGCAACACAGTAGATTCGATCATGGGTTATTCGACGGCGGGGGAACCGTGCAGGACCTAGAGGGACTGCGACTTCGAGGAGCAGTGTGCAGGAGCGACAGGCCCGTCACGAACAGGGAGCCGCGACCAGCGAGGGGGGCTTAGCGCCATGAGCCAGGACTTGGCCGCACCGCCGGAGGCCGCCCGGAAGCTCTCCGGGCGCCGCCGCCGGGAGATCGTAGCGGTGCTGCTTTTCAGCGGGGGGCCCATCTTCGAGAGCTCCATTCCGCTCTCGGTGTTCGGCATCGACCGCCAGGACGCGGGCGTTCCGCGCTACCGGCTGCTGGTGTGCGCCGGCGAGGAAGGACCCCTGCGGACCACAGGGGGACTCGAACTCTCCGCGCCCTACGGCCTGGAGGCGATGAGCCGCGCCGGAACGGTCGTCGTGCCGGCGTGGCGCTCCATCACCTCGCCGCCGCCGGCGGAGGCGCTGGAGGCGCTGCGCCGCGCGCACGAGGAGGGCGCCCGGATCGTCGGGCTGTGCACGGGGGCCTTCGTGCTCGCCGCCGCCGGCCTGCTCGACGGCCGGCCCGCCACCACGCACTGGATGTACGCGCCGACGCTCGCCAAGCGCTATCCGTCGGTGCACGTCGATCCGCGGGAGCTGTTCGTCGACGACGGCGACGTGCTGACGTCGGCGGGCACCGCCGCCGGGATCGACCTGTGCCTGCACATCGTGCGCACGGACCACGGAACGGAGGCCGCGGGCGCGCTGGCGCGCCGGCTGGTCGTGCCGCCCCGGCGCACCGGCGGTCAGGAGCGCTACCTCGACCGGTCTTTACCCGAGGAGATCGGGGCGGATCCGCTCGCGGAGGTCGTCGCCTGGGCACTGGAGCACCTGCACGAACAGTTCGACGTGGAGACGCTCGCCGCACGGGCGTACATGAGCCGGCGGACCTTCGACCGGCGCTTCAGGTCGCTCACTGGGAGCGCTCCACTGCAGTGGCTGATCACCCAGCGGGTGCTCCAGGCGCAGCGGCTCCTGGAGACCTCCGACTACTCGGTCGACGAGGTCGCCGGGCGGTGCGGGTTCCGTTCTCCGGTGGCGCTGCGCGGGCACTTCCGGCGGCAGTTGGGGTCCTCCCCCGCCGCGTACCGGGCCGCCTACCGGGCCCGGCGGCCCGCGGGCGACGCGGTGTCGCTGGGCGCGCCCCTCACGGAGGCCGTGCCGCAGCAGGTGCGGCGGGCGGCCGCCGCCTCGGCCTCGCTGTCCCTGGGGGCCTCCGCCGCGGCGTCCGAGCCGGGCAAGCCCGAGGCGTACGCCCGGCGCGGCTGACACGGCGGAGGCCGGGGGCGGGCCCGGTACGGGCCCGTCCCCGGTCCGCCTCCGGTCCGCCTCCGCCGGGGCGGGCCCGGCGGGGCCCGGGGCGCACCGCGCAGTCCCGGGAGGTCCGGGCGCCCCGTAGGGTGAGGCGCATGAACGATCGCATGGTGTGGATCGACTGCGAGATGACCGGGCTCTCGCTGACGGACGACGCACTTATCGAGGTGGCCGCACTGGTCACCGACTCGGAGCTCAACGTGCTCGGCGACGGCGTGGACATCGTGATCCGCCCGCCGGACGCCGCCCTGGAGACCATGCCGGAGATCGTGCGGCAGATGCACACCTCCTCCGGGCTGCTGGACGAGCTGGCGGGCGGGACGACGCTGGCCGACGCCGAGGAGCAGGTCCTCGCGTACGTCAAGGAGCACGTGAAGGAACCCGGGAAGGCCCCGCTGTGCGGGAACTCCGTGGGCACCGACCGCGGCTTCCTGGCGCGGGACATGAAGGAGCTGGAGGGTTACCTCCACTACCGGATCGTCGACGTGTCCTCGGTGAAGGAGCTCGCGCGGCGCTGGTTCCCGCGGGCGTACTTCAACAGTCCGGACAAGAACGGGAACCACCGGGCGCTGGCCGACATCCGCGATTCGATCGCGGAGCTGCGCTACTACCGGGAGGCGGTCTTCGTACCGCGGCCGGGACCGGACTCGGACACCGCGAAGCAGATCGCGGCCAAGTACGTCATCCCTGGTGAGGGGGGCAAGTAGGAGGTTGAGGGGGCCCCGCCGCGGGCCCCGGAAAACCTGGGCGCGAGCACCCCCGCGAACCCTGTACACTTTTTCTCAGCCGGTCGGAAGAACGCAGCAAGAAGACCGGTCATGGTGGGTGTAGCTCAGTTGGTAGAGCACCTGGTTGTGGTCCAGGTGGCCGCGGGTTCAAGTCCCGTCACTCACCCTGAATGATCAAGGGCTGACCTCGTAAAACAGGTCAGCCCTTGATCTGTTTTCGGGTCTTGGGAACACAACGGGAACCGATCATGTGATCTGAGTCCTACTCTCGCCCCATGGCAAGCATCGTGAAACGCCCCAAGAAGGGCGGCGACAGCACCTTCCAGGTGAAGTGGCGCGAGGGCGGCGCCTGGCAGTCCGAGCGCTTCGGGGACATCGACTCCGCGGAGTCCTTCAAGAAGCTCGTCGAGGCCCATGGCGGCACCTGGCCGCACGGCTGGGTACGCGGGCGCGGCTTCGTCGAGCCAGACACCAACCCCGACGACGTCCCTTTCACGGAGTGGGCGCACCGCTACGCCGACCGGCTCACCGGGATCGACGAGCGCACCCGCAAGGACTACAAGCGCGACATCAACAACCACTTCGCGCCGGCCACACACACCCGACGCGACGGGTCCGTGATGACGTACGGCGGCCTCGTCCACACCGACCGTTCCGGCGCCCGCGCGCCGGCCACCCTGTGCAACGTGACGCAGGACGACGTGACCGACTGGGTCCGCGCGCAGGAGACCACCGTCCAGGACCCTGACGACCCCTCACGGACCCTGTGGCGCAAGGCCAGCCCCAAGTCCATCGCCAACCGCCACGGGCTCCTCTGGTGCATTTTCCAGGCCGCGCTGGACGCGACGCCACCGATCCGCGCCACCAACCCGTGCGCGAAGACCAGCCTTCCCCGCACGGACTCCGGGACCGAGGAGGAGATGACGTTCCTGGAGCACGACGAGTACGCGCGGATCGTCGGCGAGATGCGCGAGTTCGACCCGGCCGCGGCCGACCTCTGCGACTGGCTCGTGGGCACCGGCATGCGCTGGGGCGAAGCGTCTGCACTTCAGACGCGGGACGTGAACCTCCGCACCGGGACCGTCAGCGTCCAGCGCGCATGGAAGCGGCAGGAGGACAACACCTTCGAGATCGGCCCACCCAAGACGAAGAAGGCCCGCCGGGTACTGGCCCTGACCGCGGCGCAGATGGACATGCTGCGCAGGCACATGGCCGGCCGGGGCCCGGAGGACTTCATCTTCCGTGGCGGCCAGGGCAAGGCGTGGCGGCACTCCAATTTCTACCACCGGAAGTGGGAGCGGGCGATCAAGGAGGCCACGAAGAAGGGCCTCACGAAGAAGCCGCGCCTGCACGACCTGCGGCACACTCACGTGTCGTGGCTGATCGGCGCGAACATCCCGCTTCCGGCGATCCAGATCCGGCTGGGCCACGAGTCGATCACAACGACAGTTGACCGGTACGGACACCTCGTACGCGCCCTGGACGGAGAGATCACGGCGGCGGTCGAGGCTGCGATGGGTACCGCCCCAGCGGGGTCTGGGCTGAGGCGGGTGGTGTGATCCGGCGGCTACGACGCTCTCTTGATCTGGGGCGGCTCCCCCGCGGGGCCGTCCCAGTTCTGCGTCCACCGCCGGGCTTCACCGACGAGGAAGTTCAGGTACTCGGCCATCTCGTCGGCCAGTCGCTCGGTCATCTCCGAGCGGAGGATCAGCCAGGTGAACTCGCCTTGATCGTTTTCTGCTGGGAAGCAGGTCCGTCCACCTGGCAGGGTGTCGACGAGTTCGATACGTACGTGAGCCTGCGTGCTGTCCGCCATCGAGCCCCCTTGCACGGGTGCATCAATAATCGTGCGCTTGTTCGAGCGCACGGATGCACTGAGCCTACCGATTCGCCCCCCAGGCGGATCAACTACGTTGCCACACGGACCACATCGTGACCAGGGTTAACCCGTAAGTAGTCAAAAGTAGTATCAGCCCTGACGCAGGGTTAACCCTTGCCCCGAGTTGCGAACGTTTCCGCAATGGCGGCCAACTGGCGTACGTCTTCCGGGTCCATCTCTTCGATTCGGGCGATCAGCAGCCGCGCCGTCCCGTCTTCGGAACGCACCTCCCCCATGCCGAGGTACTGCGCCGCGGCCGCTTCCTGCACGACCCTGAGCGGCAACTCCAGGCCGGCCGCGAGCGCCCTCAGCATCGGCGCCGATGGGGCGTCCGTCGGCTTGCCGTTCTCCAGCTTGGAGATCCATCCGTACTTGGCCTGCTCGCCCGTCTGCCGGTCGAACGCTCCCTCCGACACTGCGCGAAGACTGATGCCCAGCTCGGCGCGACGACGGCGTACCAGGTCACCCAATTGCGTCCTCTGTACCTGCTCAGCCATGAGGCTCATCCTGCCTGCTCGCTCCCCTGTCGCACGACTGGTGTCTACGTGGCGCGTGGGGCGTCCTGCATATACGCCCTGATCATCGCACCCGCCTGTCCACGCCCCCGGACAAAGTGTCTACGGAAACGCCCCGGGTGCGATAGAGCGCACGGGGTGTGAGGCGCATTCGCGTCGCTTGTTCACGCACGTAGACAGTTCGTCTACGGCGGTGTACTGTCGCTCTTGTTCACAGAAACGCACACTCTGTTCACGGAGGTGATACATGCCTGCCATTGAGGAACGTGATCTCCTCGTCAGCCCTGACCTGCTGGTCCTCCTCATGGAGCGAACCGGTGACGGCTCGGAGATCAGCGTCCGAGAACTGGCCGAGGCCACGGGAGTGCACCCGAGCAAGATCGGGCACCTGCGCACCGGAGAGCGGAAGACCGCCGCGCACACCGAGGCATTGGCAATTGCCAGGCGGCTGGGAGTCGACCATCTGGTCCTCTGGGCGCCGGTCGGCCGCGCAGTCCCCGCTCCGGCGTACGACCCGGAAGCGGTACCGGCATGAAGCGCCACACCTACCCCGAGGCGGCCGCCATCCTCCGCGTCGAGGAGACGTGGCTCCGCCGACACATCAAGAAGCTCCCGCATTCGAAGCGCGGCCGTGTCGTGACCTTCACGGACGCCGACCTCGACCGCATCGACGAGCTGTTCCACCACGAGCCGACGTCCGGGCCGCTCGCCCTCACCGTTGCTGCTCCCGCGACGACCGCCGCTCACCCGCTGGCGCAGCTCAAGCCGCTGCCGCCCCGGGGCGCCCCGGTCCGCATCGCCTGATCCACCACGAAGTCGGGGCCGCGCGGACGGTCCAGGTCCACAGCAGCCCCTCGGCAGTACCTCACCCATTGCAGAAGCGAGGACACCGTGACGATCAATTTAGTCGCTCCCGTCAGCGAGGTCTCCACGGAGACCGCCCAACGGGACGGGCACATGGCCGCCCTGTCGGTCGCCGAGCACATCATGAGCGCCTCGCCGGTCATCCCGACCGCGCTAGAGACGCGCTGCATGCCGTGGTCCGTGAACCGGCTGGAGTTGATGCTCCACTTCTTCGAGGAGCCCGACGCGGTCCGCCTCTTCGGCGAGACCTTCAAGCTCGTCGTGTCCGAGACCATGCGTGCCGACGGCCGTCCCGAGGTCCGCGCCGACGGCGTGGTCTCCGGAGTCCAGGTCCACGCGTGGTCCGGGGTGCCGACGGCGGTGACCGCGTGAACGCGCACCGTGTGAACAGCGCGGCCGGCGTGATTCAGGCCGCGATGGAGCAGGGCCGGCAGACGGCCGCGGGGATCGCGTGCGCGCTGGACTCGGCGCAGCTCCTCCAGGACCCGGAGACCGGCGCCGAGTTGGCCGCGCTGCGGGCCCGGGTCGCCGAGCTGGAGGCCGTGACCCCGTCGCCGATCCAGACCTGCGGGACCTGCGGGGCGGGCCACGAGCACGACATGCCGTGCCCCGTCTGTGAGTTCCATCAGCGCATGGCCGCCGTCAGCGCGGAGGAGCTCAGCCCGCGGGTGGCCAGGCTCCGGGAGCTGCTGGCCCGTCAGCGGGGTGACGCCTCGTGATCGTCCTCCAGATCCTCGCCGTCGTGTCGCTGGCCGTGCTCGTCGCGTTCTGCGCGCTCGGCCTCGACGACACCCACTACGACATGACCCACCGGGGGAACCGATGACCGAGGACCGTATGCCCACCGTGGACGGACCGTTCCGCATCCACGTCGAGGCGATCCCCGCCGGGGCCACGCTCGACATCTCGCACTACCTCCACACCCTGATCGTCTCCCTCGCCCACGCGGCCGAGGAGGACGGGCAGTCGGTCCTCGACGACCTCCGGCACATCGCCGGGCTGGACCGGTCGGCCGGCCATCAGGGGCCTGACTCGCATGCCGGGCACCAGCGGGACACCTGCGTGGAGACCCTTCTCGCCGAGCTGGTCGACGGCGGTCGCATCCCGGTGTACGGGGTGCAGGTGCTGCGGCTCGCGAACCGGCTCCAGGAGATCGGCCAGCCGAAGGCCGTGCAGCGTCTGGACGGTGTCGCGTGAAGAAGACCGTGGAAATTAACGGCCTGCTGGTCATCACCCCGCGCTCCGGTCGCCACTGGACGCCTGCCGACCACGCGTCCGAGACGGCGACGCTGCGCGACGAGATCATGCCTGCGGTGCAGCAGTTCATCCGCGACATGTGGGGCAACGGGATCGACATCGCGTTCACTGGCGACGAGGTCACCATCTGCACCCTGTGCGGCCTGACGTACGACGCGCTGACCGCCGAGAAGGCGGCCGTTGCTGCGAATCGGCAGGACCGGTACAGCGCCGAGGGCGAGCCCTACTGCTGCTCTGCTGCGATTGCCGAGTATCGGGCTGCACGTGGGATGCCGCCGGTGGACGAGGACGGTGCCGCATGAGCGCCGCCGAGCACCTGATCGAGGCAATCGCCGTGGGCTGCACCCGCGACGACCACGACCACGTGGCCATGCTGCGCGCCGAGGTCATCGCCGAGCGCGACGCGCAGACCATCGCGTGGCTCACGAAGAAGGCCCTTGAGTACGGGGTCTCCAACCGTGAGAACCGGGCCGCAGCCAGAGCCGTCGGAAGCATGGCCGACAAGCTCAGCCGCGGCGCCGTTCGCGACAACGAGACCGGGCTGTCCGAGCTGGCACGGCTCCGTGCCGAGGTGGACCGGCTTCAGATGCGGCTCGCCGAGGAGAAGGCCACGGCTTCGGCCGCGACGGCCACTCCTCTGGTGGTGTCCCGCTTCGACACCGCGATTGAGCCCGCACTCGAGGAGGAGCCCCTCCTCACCATCGGGTGCATCGCCGAGGACGGAACCCCGGTCGCCCTGCTCCTCGACCCGGAGACCCGGGCCAAGGTCGGCCGCTGGCTGCTCCCCGAGAAGGACGTGGACGAGCGGCTCGGCCGTCTCGCCGACCACATCCTCGGCGCCGGCGGCGAGTGGACCACCGGCAAGGCCCACCACTGGCTGGCCGCCGAGGTCGACCCCTGGGTGACGCGGCTCGCCGCCCGGCACGCACTCCAGCACCTGGCCGCGATCGGCTACCTGATCGAGCACGACCGTGCCGGGCGCCGGTCGTACACCCCGAACTATGCGAAGGCGGACGCCTGATGCAGACCACCGTGCAGGCCGGGGCTTCGGCCCCGGCCGCCGGCCGCAGGCGCAAGCCTCCGGCCCCCGCGCCCACCGGCGCCGACCGCATTCCCAAGCCCTCACAGGGCTGGTACCGCGTGCCCGGCACGGACATCAAGCTCCGCCGCGTCACCACCATCCTCGGCCAGGGCTTCCCCAAGCCCCAACTCGTGTTCTGGGCCGCCAATCTCACCGCCGCCGACGCATTCGCCACTCTCCCCGCCCTCGTCCGCGCCTCCCTGCGCACCGAGGACAAGGAGGCCGCCTACGACTGGCTCCGCAAGGGCCACACCCGCAAGAAGGACGAGCGCGGCGAAATCGGTAGAGCAGTCCACGACCTCGTCGAAGCCCACGTCCTGGGCAACCCGCTCCCCGAGGCGCTCCTGTCCGACGAGCAGATGGCCCCGTACCTGGAGAACTTCCTCCGGTTCGTCGCCGAGTGGGACGTCACCTTCGAGGCATCGGAGATGACCGTCGGAAACTTCACCGACGGATGGGCGGGGAAGCTCGACTTCCTGTTCCGCTCCCCGCGCATCGCTGCCGTGCTCGGCCTCCCCGCCGACACGCTGTTCATCGGGGACACCAAGACCGGCGGCGAGCTCGACGAGAAGGGTGTCTACCCCGAAGCGGGGGCGCAGATGTCCGCGTACCGGCGGGCTGAAGTGGCGTGGCTGCGGGACGGGACGCAGATCCCCATGCCCCTGGCGCACAGCGTCGGCATCGTTCTTCACCTCCGGCCGGAGGGCTACCGGCCGATGCCACTGAAGTGCGGCGACGACGTGTACGAGGCGTTCCTCCACGTCCAGCAGGTCGCCGAGTTCCAGCGGGTGTTGGCCAAGTCCGTCGTAGGTGAAGCACTCATCCTCCCCACCACTGAAGAGAGGGCCGTCTGATGCCCATCCTGGACCTCCAGATGCGGATGCGTCAGCTCGGCGAGATCCGCCTCGGGCGCGCCGTGGACACCGGCCGCGTCTCGCAGAAGACCGGCAAGCCGATCCTCCGTCCGGAGAAGCTCAACCACTTCCGCTTCACCTCGGCGTCCCGCGAGATCCTCGCAACCGTCGCCGAGCTGTACGGCGGCGAGGTCAAGCCCTGGACCCCCGCGAACGGCGGGCCCTCCGAGTTCGAGGTGTTCTCCACCACCAACCGGCTGCCCGTCCTGATCCCGCCACGGGACGCGGTGTCGCAGTGGTACGAGCTGTACGCCGGGTCGAAGTGCCTGCGCCGCTGCGATGGACAGACCGAGCACAAGAGCGACAAGCCGTGCATGTGCAACCCCGACAACCGGCAGTGCGCCATCACCACCCGGGTCAACGTCATGCTCCGCGACGTCCCCGCGCTCGGCCAGTGGCTGCTCGTCTCCAAGGGGTACCACGCCGCGGTCACCCTCCCGCCCGCCGCCGAGCTGCTGGCGCAGGCCGGCGGATACGTCGCCGGGTGGCTCGGCATGGAGGAGAAGCTCGTCCAGCGCGACGAAGGCCCGGCCCGGTTCATGGTCCCCACCCTGGACGTCGAGATCACCCCGACCGCCTTGATGGCCGGAAAGATCAACGGGGGTACCCCGGCGGTCGCGTCCGGGCCGGAGCGCGTCGCGATCACCGGCGGGCGCCCGGACTACGCCGCACTCGCTGCTGTGGCCACGACGTCCGGTGCGGTCGCGGACCTGTACCGGCAGGCCGTGGCCGCCGGGCACATGGACGAGGCACTCGCCGCGACCTTGACCGCACGCGGTGAGGCGCTGAAGCCGAAGCCGACACCGAACGTGCCCCCGGCCCCGGCCGTACCGGAGCAGGTGCCGGACGAAGACGGCGCCGTGGAGGCGGAGGTTGTCGAGGACGACGACGTCGAGGCGATCTGGTTCCAGATCATCGCCGCCGCCGGAGCCCACGGCATGACCACCGACGAGGTCGAGTCCGAGTTCGCCCGCACCAACGGCGGCCAGCTCCCCGCGACCGCCCCGCCAGCCGCGCTCCGCCGCTTTCTGGCTTCGCTGAAGGGGGCCCGCGCATGAGCTGGCACCTCGGCCGCATGTGCGGCTTCGACCTGGAAACCACCGGCATCGACGTCGAGTCGGACCGCATCGTCACCGCGTGCGTCGTCCAGTGCGGCGGCAAGCACCCCACCCAGTCCGCGACCTGGCTCGCCGACCCCGGGGTGGACATCCCCGAGGGCGCCGCGAAGGTCCACGGCATCACCACCGAGCAGGCCCGCGCCGAAGGTCAGCCCGTCGGGCAGGTCGTCGAGCAGGTGGTGGCCGCCCTCGTGCAGGTCGTCCTCTCCGGGATCCCGATCGTCGCGATGAACGCCAGCTTCGACCTCACCCTCCTCGACCGCGAGGCGCGCCGGCACCGGGTGATGCCGCTGGCCGACCGAGTCGGTGACGAGCTCCGTGTGATCGACCCGCGGGTGCTGGACAAGGCCGTCGATCGGTACCGGCGCGGCGGACGGAAGCTCGAAGACCTCTGCCGCACCTACCAGGTTCGCCTCGACGGTGCGCACTCGGCGGACGCCGACGCGATCGCTGCGTGCCGGGTGGCGTGGCGGATCGCGTCGACGAAGCAGCAGATCGGCGGCAAGAGCCTCGACGAGGTGCACGCCGCGCAGGTCGGTTGGGCGCGCGAGCAGGCCGAAAGCCTCGCCGACCACTTCCGGCGCACGCCCGGTAAGGAGCACCAGGCCGACGGCGTCCGCACCGAGTGGCCCCTGATTCCGTACCAGGCTGGAGGCAACTGATGTTCAGCACACGAACTCGTCGCATCGCCGAGCTGGAGGCGCGAGTCGAGCGCCTCGTCGAGCAGCGCGACGTCGAGAAGGCGCACCGGATCGCCGCCGTCTCCAGCATGTCGACGGTCGCCGGGCATGCCGACCTCGACGCCCGCCGGTACACCGCCGCCCTGTCCCGGTACCAGCAGCGCCTCGCGCGCCTCGCGTACGCGGTCGTACGGCTGCGCCGCGATCTGGCCGCCGCCGACCGCCGGTGCCGCGCGCTTCAGGCCCGCCTGGACATGGCCGTCGGTCTCGACCACCCGGACCTCGATCTCGGCACCTCCTGGCAGGAACGCCGGGCCGACAAGGTCAAGGGCGGCGCCCTGTGACCACCCTGTTCGACGTCACGACTCCTGCGGCCGGGCTGTCCCCCCGCCCGGCCGCAGGGCCCACCCCCCTCGTCATCGGCCTCGACCTCTCCCTCACCTGCACCGGCGTCGCCGGGGCCGGGTGGTCGGAGATCGTCCGTACGAAGCGGCGCGGCGACGACCGGCTCCACTTCCTCACCATGGCCGTCGGCGACTACATCAAGCAGGCGGACCTCGTCGTCATGGAGGGCCCCTCCTACGGACACGGCGCCCTCGCCGGACACGAAGACCTCGCCGGCCTCCGCGTCCTCATCCGGCAGTACTGCTACCGGCACCGCATCCCGTACGGCGTCGTCCCGCCGTCCTGCCTGAAGCTGTACGCGGCCGGGCGCGGCAACGCGACCAAGGGCGAGGTCCGCTCTGGTGTCGCCGAGCGCTTCGGCCACCACACCGAGGGCGTCGGCCGCTACGACCAGGCCGACGCGTACACCGCGATGGCCATGGGGCTGCACCACCTCGGCCACCCGCTCGCCGCGGTGCCAGAGCGGGAAACCGCCGTCCTGACCAAGTGCCAGTGGCCCGACGTCGTGGCGGTGGCAGCATGAAGCCCACTCTCCTTGACCTCTGCTGCTGCTCTGGCGGCGCCGCAGCCGGCTACGCGGACTACTTCGACATCACCGGCGTCGACATCGTCCCGCGCCCCCGCTACCCGTACGACTTCGTCCAGGCCGACGCCATCGAGTACGTCACCGCCCACGGCCACCGGTACGACTTCCTCCACGCCTCGTGGCCGTGCCAGTACGACGCAGCGATCACCCGGGGAACCAACGCGCACCTGCGAGACCAGTACGCCAACCTCTTGCCAGCCGGGCGTGCGGCCATGCTCGCTACCGGCCGCCCCTTCGTGATCGAAACCTCGGCCGCTCGGCCCGACATCGTCCTGTGCGGAACCCAGTTCGGGCTGCCGATCCTGCGGCACCGCCGCTTCGAGGTCCACGGCTGGACCCCCATGGGCCTGCCCCACA
This sequence comes from Streptomyces sp. NPDC039736, assembly GCF_055596485.1. Classification (NCBI taxonomy): domain Bacteria; kingdom Bacillati; phylum Actinomycetota; class Actinomycetes; order Kitasatosporales; family Streptomycetaceae; genus Streptomyces; species Streptomyces sp. NPDC039736. The sequence continues at coordinate 483,714 of NZ_JBVIUQ010000004.1, forward strand.
CCCCGCACAAGGGGCGTGTCCGCGGCTGGAGGCACGGCCAATTCCACGAGGGCGAATACCTCGCGGTGTACGGCAAGGGCGGCGGGAAGGCCACCGTGCCCGAGATGCAGGCGGCCCTCGGTATCGACTGGACCGACGTCCACGAAGAACTCACCGAGGCCATCCCACCGGCTTACACCCGGTTCCTCGGCGAGCAGGCCGCCGCTCAGCTCGCCGGGGGCGTGAGGTGAGTGCCTACCCCCTGCCCGACGGCAGGACCATCACCGGAGCCCTCACCGTCCGCCTTGGCCAGCAGATCCGCGACGGCCGGTGGATCGAGAAGCCCGCCGCGAAGTACGAGTGCCTGCTCTGCGAGACCACCGAGGGCCCCGTCTCCGGCGCCCACGCGGTCACCGCGTTCGTCCAGACCATCCGCCACACCCACCGGGCCACCTGCCCGGGGCACCCCGCCCAGCAAGGAGCACACGCCGCATGACCCTCCACATCGACGCCGACGTCAAGGTCGACTCCAAGGTCCTCACCGACGTCGCCGAAGCCCTCGAACCCTTCGCCACCCAGATGTTCAAGCAGCGCGCCGGCCGGTGGATGGCCGTCGTCGAGCTGTCCCACGTCGAGCGCACCGAGCCCGGCCCCGAGGAGGACAAGGCCCCCTCCGTGAAGGTGAGGATCACCTCCATCGAGGTCGCCGGGGACGAGATCAGCGGCGGCCGACTCCGCGGCCTCCAGCGGGAGATGTACGACCGGCGCACCTCCGGCGGCACCCTCTTCGAATCCGAGCAGCGGAGCGCCTGATGGGCGGGGCGCGCAGGCCGGACAGCGCCCGTTGCCCGGCCTGCCGCGCCCCCACCCTCACCCAGCTCGTCGGCCGCACCGCCGCCCTCACCGTCACCGCCGACCTGCGGCCGCTCACCCCCGCCGAACAGGCCGCCCTACGCGGTCCCAACCGGCTGATCTGGTGCCTCTACCGGGCGGGCCCCCACACCCCGCCCCGCCTCCGCTGGACCGGCACCTGGCACCCCCCGGACTGCCCCCACCCCCACGTCACCGACCACCAGTGCCCACCGGCCGAGCCCACCACCCTTTTCTGATCGGAGCCCTGCACGTGGAGAACGTCCGCCCCTTCCCGCGCGACTCGGCGGATCCGCACGGCCCCGAACACCTCGACGCCGAGCGGTACGTCCTCGGCGACTGCATGCACAACGCCCACCACATCCCCACCCTCCGCACCACCCTCGACCGCAGCGACTTCGAGCACCCCGCCCACGAACTGGTCTGGGACACCCTCGGACGCCTCTACGACGACGGCCAGCCCACCAACCCTCTCGCCGTACAACTGGAGCTGGAAAAGCGCGACGAACTCAAGCGCGCGGGCGGCGCCCCGTACGTCAACCACCTCGCCGACTACGCGTCCGGCGCCCCGCAGTACTACGCCGAGCAGGTCCGGGCCCGCGCTGAACTCCGCGCAGAGGCCGACCTCGGCCGCCGCATCGTCCAGACCGCCACCGCCCACGACGCCGAACCCGGTCGCGTCGTCACATTCATCGACGACTACCTCACCCGGCAGAAGGAACGCGCCGCCGGCCGCTCCGGCGACCCCGCGGACGCCCTCCTCGCCGAACTCCTCGACGCGTCCAGCCTCGACAACATGCCCACCCTGGAGCCCCTCGTCGGGGACCTCCTCCACCTGGACACCCTGGCCCGCATCATCGGCCCGTCCGGGCACATGAAGTCGTTCGTCACCATCGACATCGCGGCCCACGTCGGCACCGGCAAGAAGTGGCACGGCCAGTACGTACGACAGGGCACCGTCGTCTACCTCGTCGCCGAAGGCGCCCGCGGCATCCGCCAGCGCGTGCGCGCGTGGGAGAAACACCACGGCATGAAGATGAAGAACGTCCTCTTCCTGCCCCGCCCCGTCCAGGCCCGCGGCCCCGAGTGGGACGTCCTGATCGAGGCCATGCGCCGCCTGCGCCCCACGATGATCGTCATCGACACCCAGGCCCGCGTCTCCGTCGGCGTCGAGGAGAACTCCAACACCGAACTCGGCATCGTCATCGAGCGAATGGACGACCTCCGCCGCGCCACCGAAGCGTGCGTCCTGCTCATCCACCACACCGGCCACATCGGCGAACACGGCCGCGGGGCCTCCGCCGCCAAGGGTGCGTTGCAGTCGGAGATGCACGTCTCCAAAAAGGGCGACAACGCCCGCAACATCGTCGTCACCATGAAGGTCGGCAAACAGAAGGACTCCGAGGAAGGCACCGACCTCCAGTTCGGCCTCAAGGTCGTCACCCTCGACGGTGAGCACAAGCCCGACGGCCGGCCCGTCACCTCCGTCGTCTTGGAATCCCGCGACGCACGCCCCAACGTCCCCGCGATCGGCACCCCGGAGTGGCTCATCCGCCGCCTCGACACCGACCGCGTCGACATCCGCTGGGGCAGCCCCCGCGTCATTGAGTGGTGCCGCGAGCGAGGCATCCAGATGCGCAAGGACAAGATCGAGGAAGCCGTCCGGGCACGCAAGCGGAGGGGCTCCTTCGACGAGCTCCACGACGCCCGAAATGACCTCCCCCCGAACCTCCCCCGCGATCTTGAACACGAACTCCCCCACGATCAAGGGGGGAGTTCGGGGGAGTTCCAACAAAACCCCAGGTCAGACCTCCCCCCAAGCCTTGGGGGAGGTCCGGGGGATGGCCCATCAAAAACTCCCTCCCCCCGCTCCCCCTCTAGGGAGGGGGGAGGTGTGGGGGAACACGAAGAATCCCCCAGCAACACCAGCCCCGTATGTGACGAATGCGCGCGCCCCCTCAACACCGACTGGGCCAAGCGCGGCTACACCACACATCTCGGCTGCGACCCCACCACAGGCACCCACCCACACGACGCCGCCTGACCGCGGACATCCGGTTCCCGCCGGCCCCGCGCGCTACGACCCACACCACCAGGAGACCCACATGCCCGAGATCACCATCCCCACCAACGCAGGCCCGGCCACCGTCACCGCCACCGAGCCCCTGCCCGGACTCCACGTCTACAAGATCCCTGACGGGGTCAGCACTGGCTCCACGTACCGGTGGGTTCTCGCGCACCACGAAGGTGCGGCCCTGGCCAGCTTCGAGACGGAGCAGGCCGCTCTCCTGGCCGCGGAGAAGGTCGCGCCGCTCGCGGACTGGACGCGCAACGCCATGACGGCCGCGAACGAGCTCGGCCCCGGCGGCATGAAGGACCTCACGGTCCTGCTGTCCGACGTCGGCGGCGATCACCCCAACGCCTGACCTGTCCGTCCTTGTGGGGCCGGCCACCACCGCGGCCCCACCCCCGCAACACCCCGAGGAGCAGCAGTGACCGACTTCGGCGCCGTCCTCGCCCACCTCGTCGCAGCCGTCCGTACCGCCGCCAACGCCAGCCCCGATGACTTCACCCTCGCACCACCCACCACCGAGGAGCAGCACATGCCCGAGCAGCCCGCCGACCGCGTCACCCTCAACCGAGCCCAGATGGCTGGGCTTCTCGCCCACCACGCCGACACCCTCGCTGCCCGCTGGGACGCCAACATCCCCGACCCCGCGGCCTACGCGCTGCGCCGTCACGCCGACGCGCTGACCGCCGCCGAGGAGACGCCGTTCGTACGGGATCTGCTGGACTCGGCGATGACCGCCCTGGCGTCGGTGCCGGGTGACCTGGAGACGACCGCCCGCGTCTTCGCCGGACTCCACCAGTCCGCCGAGGCCGACGTCGCCCGCGTCACCGCCCTGTACGAGCAGTGGGTGCAGGCCGGGCCGCCCCCGCTCGGCACGATCATCACCCGCTGGTGGGACAAGCGCCTCGCCGAGCTGCACGACGCGCTCGTCCCGCCGACCGCCGAGCCCGCGGCCGCCGACCGGGTCGCCGGGCTCACCGACGCCGAGCGGCAGTTCCTCTCCTTCGCCCTCGACCTGGCCGCCGAGCAGATGGCCTCGCGTGGCGACGAGTTCACCGACGAAGACGAGGCCGCCCTGAAGAAGCTCCGCCGCCTGGCCGACACCGCCGAGGGGAGCACCTCGTGACCACCGCCCTCGACGCGCTCCTCCACACCCTCGCCTCGCTACCCGCCCCGGGCCCGGTCCTCGTGGCCGGCGCGGTCATGGTGCTCTGCGCACTGCACATCTGCGGCCACCTCGCGCCGCCCCTGCCCTGGACCCGCACGACCAAGGAGGACCGGTGATCGACCCGCTGACCGCCTTCGCCTTGCTCGCGATCGGCGCGCTCGTCCTCCTCCTCCTCGGGACGGCCCTCGCCCTCGTGCTGATCTGGAAGGACAACCGCCGATGACCGCCGACAACTACCCCGCGATCCAGTGCGACGGACCTGCGGAGTGTGGCGCGGAGATCACCCACCCGTTCGCGAAAACCGTCACCGAACTCCGCCGCCTCCGCCGCCCCGACGGCTGGCACACCCGTCCGAAGGGCCGCGACATCTGCCCCAACTGCTGGAAGGCAGGCCACCGATGACCCCGTACGTCCGCACACAGACCCTCCTCGCCACCCTCGCCGCCGGCTGCGGCCTCTCCGCCGTCGCCTGCGTCCGCTCCGGCCTCCCCTGGCACGCAGTCCTCTGCGGCTCGATCGCGATGTTCCTCGTCGGGGCGTCCGCCCAGAGCAGGGACTCCCACCTCCTCGCCCGTCGGCGCGCCGAGGCAGCCGAACGTGTCGCTCGCCCGGCCGACGCCGGGGACGGCGTCTTCACCGCGTGCTGCATCCCGTGGGGCGAGACCCAGTCCGTGCACGCCGCCTCCTGCCCCGCGGGCATGGACACCGCGATGTGCGACCTCGACGCCGCGTGCTGCGAAGGGTTCTGGACCTCCCTCGGCGACAGCCACACCGCCACCTGCGCCACCCGCGCCCGGAAGGACCGAGCAGCATGACCGAGCAGCCGTGTCCGTTCTGCGAGATCATCGCAGGCCGAGCCGAGGCCAAATGGATCGTCGACCCCGACACCTGGGACGACGCAGTGGCCTTCGCACCGCGCGGCCCGATCACCGAAGGGCACTGCCTGATCGTGCCCAAGGTGCACGTGCGCGACTTCGCCGAGAACCCCGAGGTCTACGCAGCCACCTCCCGCCGAGCGGCAGAGCTCATGCGGTGGACGGATCGGCCCATGAACGTGATCACCTCACGCGGCCGGGAAGCAACCCAGTCCGTGTTCCACCTCCACGTACACCTCGTGCCCCGCACAGAGAACGACGGCCTGGCACTCCCCTGGTACAGCGGCCGATCCACCCGCGCTCGGAAGGAACGAGCAGCATGACCGAGCCCACCGCCGAACGGCTGCTCCACCTCGTCGACCGCGCCGCCGAAGGCCGACTTCTCCCCGCCGAGGCCGCGGTGCTTCGCGCGGAAGTGAAGCAGCTCTTCGCAGGCCTCACCCACGAGCAGGGGCGCGCCGAGCAGGCCGAGCGCCGTCTCCTCGCCGCCGCGCAATTGGCCGCTGACGAGCGCGGCCGCGCGTTCGCCGCGGAGCAGCGCGCTGAACACGCATCCGCAGCGCCCGACACCGCCAGCGCAAGCAAGTGTGTGTCCTCGCACTGCGTCGAAGGCCAGCACGTGATCCTCACCGGCCCCACGGAGACCAGCCGTGCCTGACCCTCTCCCGCCGTTCTCCGGCGACTACGCCCAGTGCCCCAAGTGCTCCAACGCCGGTGCCCGCACCGAGTGGAAGGACATCGCGCACCACGGCGAGCAGCTCACCCGCAGTTGCGACCGCTGCGACTACGAGTGGGCCGAAGCCATCAACCCGCCCACCGCGGCAGGGACCGAAGAGACCAACTCCCCGACTTACATGGAGCGCTGACCGTGGCCACCGCCAACACCTACCGCGAGACCACCGCCGCCTGGCTCCAGGCCAACCACGTCAACCCCAACCACGTCCCGCGCGACTCCGACATCACCATCCGCACCACCCCGAACGGGACCCGGGTCCTGCACTACGAGATCTTCGTCCGCGACGAGACGGGCCACTTCTACGCCGGCCCCGACGGACACGCTGTCACTGAACGGGCAGAGGTACCCCTCGTAGCCGAACCCCCGGACCACTGGCGGCCCTTCGAGAAGCCGTCCCGCGGCCAGCTCGCGGAGGCCGCGAAGTACTGGGAGCAGCAGGCCGGGACTGCGGCCGGGGAGCGGGACACCGTCTACCGGGAACGCGCCCACCTCGTCGCGCTCCTCGCCGCCATGACCGACGGCGCGGTCCTCGCGCCGGCCTCCGACGTCGACGAGCCCGGCTGGCACATCGCCTACCTGACCATCGGCGGCCGGCAGGCGTCCTGGCACATCCACCCGCGGGACGCCGACCTCTTCACGGACGTGCCCCTCGCGACGGCGGACGACCCGCGCGCGAAGTGGGACGGGCACAGCACCGAGGAGAAGTACCGGCGCATCCGCCTCCACACCCAATACCTGGCCCGGCACTGCGGGCCCGCGTGCGCGGAGGGCCACACGTACACCGGGCGCTGCGAGGGCGCACCGGCCGCCGAGACGACGGAGGACTGACCCATGGCCCGCACCAACGACATCCTGACCCAGATCGACGACGCAGTCAGCGACTGGACCGTCAGCGTGGACGCCATGCGCAGCCAACCCACCACCTTCCACGGCCCAGACACCGTCCTCCAGATCCAGGACGAGACGGGCGCATGGCAGACAGTCGACGGCGTCACGTCCATCGAGATCGAGCCCGACATTGAACCGCTCCGGGCAGCCCTCGCCCAGGTTCCGGCGGCCACAGCCGACCGGCAGGCCGCCACGAAAGCGGTGATCGAGCAGATGGTCCGCAACTGCGAGCAGGCCGTACGGACCGCGGGTGAAGCCCTCACAGCGTTCGCCCGCGCGGTGCAGACATCCGGGCTGGTCGACGAGCAGGGCAAGCTCGTCCGCTCCGACCGGCCCGCCTGGCAGTCCCCCTACGGCCCGCCGCCACGCCACCGCCGCTAAACACGCAGAAGGGGCGCGCCTCTCGTCTCCCCAGACCAGGCACGCCCCACCAGTGCTGATCACCGTACCGCCCCGCACCCCAGGAGCCACGATGACCACCACCCGCGCCGCCCTCCACCTCCTCACCCTCCGCTGGGCCGACCTCAACGACAGCCTCACCATCGGCACCAACCGCTCCTGGTACGGCGTCGGCATCCGCCACCACCTCGCCGACACCCGCGACCCCGACGACGACCCAACCCCCAGCCTCCGCGCCCTGGAGCGCCGGCCGGACCAGATCGGACAGCGGCCCATTCCCCTCGACCTCACCGTGTTCGCCGCCATGCAGGACATCACCGTGGACATGCGGGACTGCGCCGACGTGATCGCCTCCCGCGTCCAGGTCGCCCCGATCCTCGCCGCACCCCACGGGCTCGCCCTGCCGCCCGGCAAGGCCGCGCGTCGGAAGGCCGAGGCGGCGCGCGATGCGGCCGACCCGCGCCGGTGGCCCATCGGCGCCCCGCTCCCGATGGAGACTGCGATGAGCTGGCTCACCGCGCGCGAGGCCGGGCAGCCGGGCCCGTTCCGGTTCTTTGAGGAAGCCGACCACGAGATCGTCCGCGGTTACGTGCGCACTGCGCTGTGGCGAGCGGAGCAGGCCCTCGACAAGGGCGTCCACGCCGGGCTCACCCTCGCGCTCCCGTGCCCGCGGTGCGGCGGGCAGGTAACGATGCAGGGCGCTCGCGCATCGTGCTCAGGGTGCCGATCCCAGTGGACCGACGGCGAGAGCGCGGCCGCGTAGGTATCGGGGCTCCGTCCGTGCGCCCGCCGCCGCCCCGGACGAGCCCGGACAGCTACGCCTCGGGGGCTGGGTGGCGGACGCGTCGCTTCAGCTCCTGCTCGACCTTGATGCGCGGCTGCTCCGTCGCTTCAGCGTGCGCGACGGTCGCTTCGTGAACCGCGACCGCGGTTGCCAGAGTGAGAGTGCCGGCCTGGATCTCCGCCCAGGCGGTGCGCTCCAGCTCGATCAGGTCTTCAGAGAGTTCGATAGCCACCGGCGGATCGTATCTGCACAGCGCGAGGCCCCCGCCACGACCCGGCGGGGGCCTCGCGCGTGCACGGGCGTCTACCCGACCGGTCGGTCCTTGAGGTCCGTACGTTCCCCCTGCCGTGACTTCCGCGCCGCGAAGTACGGGCGCGCGAGCCGGTAGTCGACCGCCTTCGATCGGCCCACCGGCACGACGGCGGGGAAGTCCGGGTCTTCCCGGTGGAGCTGTGACACCCGCTGGTGACTGATGGAGGCGACGACGCCGTCCTCCACCAGCCGACGCGCGAGCTCGCGGAACGAAACCATGTCCGGCCCTCCTTCGGCCTCGGCCATGGGCACCATTCTCTCTGACTTCCTAGCCATATGGCTAGGAAGTCGCTACCTTGGATCGGGCAACAACAAGAACGGCCCCGGCCGGCGCTTGCGACGCCACATGGCCGGGGCCAGCCACCACCTGACCTGACCAGGAGATGACCGTGACCGATCGTATCTGTGCCACCCAGCCCGATGAAGGGCTCCGCCGCGTCCACGCCGCGTCGCCGGCATCCCGCGACCGTGTCCGGGCCGCGCTCGCCACCATGGCGACCATGTGCCGCCAGCACCCCGGCGACCCCCTGGACGACGCCGGACGGCTCGCCCTCGCGAACGCGGCCAGCGCCACCGCGACGACCGGGGTCGCGGAGATCCTCGACGTCGCCCCGCGCATCTGGACGCCCACCACCCGCGGCGAGTACGCGCTCGTCCTCGACAAGGCCACGTACTCCATCACCGAGGCGGCCCGGTGAGCGCCGACGAGCGGCCCGACCGCCGCCTTCGCGCGAACACCACCGCCGACGAGCCCGCGACGCCGGCCGCGTGCCGCCGCGACTACGAGGCCGGGGCCGCCGACCGGACCACGTCCGCGAAGCAGCAGGCCCGCGCCGACCGCCGCCGCTGACCCACCCGGCCGGGCCGCCCGCCGCAGCGGTCCGGCCCCTTCTCCTCCCGGAGCTGCTCCGTGAAGACCCGCACCACCATCGCCACCCGCAAGGTCCCGCACACCGTCAACGGGAAGACCCGCCTTGTCGACGACGAGTACGAGATCGTCCACCCGGAACCCCCGCGCGACTGGGATCAGCTCGTCCGTACCGGCCTCACCATCGCCGCGGCCGTCGTCCTCGTCGCCTCGGTCACCTGGTCCACCGCGTCCATCGGCGACCTCCTCGCCCGCGTCACCATCGCGCCGGCCGCGTACGCCGCCGCGGTGGTCTTCGACCTCGCGTGGATCGCCTGCCTGGCCGCCGAGTGGCTCGCCCGCTACGACCCGAAGCGCGCCACCCTGCCCCGCCGCGCCGGGTACGTCGCCCTCGCCCTCGCCATGGGCGCCGTCGCCGCGCACGGCCACCTCGCTGGCGTACTCGCGATCGGCATCGTCGGCGCAGCCGTGTCCGGGCTCGCGAAAGGGCTGTGGGCGATCGTCCTCAGCCAGCACGCCACCCCGCTCGACCCCCGCACCCAGCAGTGGGTCACCCAGGAGCGCGCCGAGTCCGGCGGGCGCCTCGCGATGATCGCCGTCCGCCGCGAACTCCTCCGCGCCGAGCACCAGATCGCCGCCGAAGCCGCAGCACTCCGGACCAGCCCGGACGCCGATCCGGACCGGTCGGACGAGTCCGCGGACGATCCGGACGCCGACATCCTCCCCCTCGTCTCCGGGGCGCTGACCACGAAGGACGCGGTCCGGACCGCGTGGGACAGCGGACTCCGCGACGAGGACACGATCCGCCGGTGCGCCAGCGATGCCCTCGGCAAGGCCGTCTCCCCCGACACCGTGAAGCGGTACGTCCGCGCGCTGAAGGTCGGCGCGTGATGGCCCTCGCTGCCCTGATCGGTTTCCCCGCGCTCACGATCCTCGCCGCACTCGGCGTCGTCGCCACCCATCCTCGCGGCCGCCTCCGCTACACGCTTCACGGCATGGCGGCCGTGGCCGGGTTCACCCTCGGCACGATCGTCGGCGTTCTCCTCTGGAGCCACACATGATCTACCTGTACCTCGGCGCCGGGCTCCTCGCCCTGATCGTCGCCCTCATCACCCGTTCCCAGAAGCGGCGCGACACCGCAATCGGCGCCGTTCTCGTCGCCCTGCTGATCGCCCTGATCTTCGGGAGCCAGTGGTGACCGACCCAATCACCCCCACCCGGATCATCCCCGCCGGCCACCCCCTGCCCGCCCCCCCGAAACCCACCGCCCCGCCCCCGCCTCCCCCAACGCCACCAGCCGCCTGGCCCCGCCCCGCCCCACCGCCTGCCGCACCGCCAGCCGTGCCGCCCACGCCCACGCGCGAAGTTCACTTCCACACGCACTACGTCTTCACCGGCCTGCCCGCCGTACCCGAGCCGGAACCCGGCCCGGCGTGGTGGACCAAGTGCCGCCCCTTCTACAACGCGCTGTGCATCCTCGCCGGATCCCCGGTCACCACCTGGTGGACGAACGTCCTCGGCGCCGCCCGCGACGAGGCCGGACTCGCCGGGGCCTGGGTAATCGCCCTGATCCCGCTCGCGATCCTGACGTTCGCCGACCAGGTGTACCGCGTCGCCGCGGCCGGGGCCGCCGACGAGCTGTGGCTCCCGAAGGTGCGCGCCGCCGCCGCCCGGACGCTGCTGTGGTCCGCACTCATCGCCACCGCCGTCGCCCTGCCCTTCCTCACCGTCGTCTACGTCCTGACGGGAGTACGCCCATGACCGTCACCCTCGCGGCCGGCCTCGACGGCATGGCCGCCTACACCGTCACAAGCGCCGGGCTTGCCCTCGGCGTTGGGCTCCTCACCGTCGAGCACATCACCTGGTGGCGCGGCGGCGCAGCGGCAGCCGGAGCACCCCCCGGCGGAGGAAAAGCCAAGGACCCGAAGGCCCTGATCCCGTTCTGGTTCGGCATGACCTTCGGGACCCTCATGGTCGCCTGCCCCGCCGGCCTCCTCGGCTACGCCTCCGGCGTACTGCGCTGGGGCGGCAACGGTCTCGGCGGGCTCGTCATGTCCTGGATGACCGGCCAGAGCCCCTCCACCGTCGCCGCCTCATCCGCTCCTCGTCTCGACGGCAACGGGGCCATCGTCGTGGTCGTCCTCGTCTTCGTCCTGTTCCTGATGCGCAAGAAGTTCCCCAAGGACTCGAAAGGCAAGTTCAAGAAAGGGGTGTTCTGCGGGGCACTCCTCGCGATCGGCACCGGGATCTTCGCCATCGTCGGCGACCTCGTCGTCCCCGGGGCGAACTCGGTCGGCGCATGGGCGATCACCTCAATCACCACGGGCGACCTTGGGGGGCTGGTGTGACGACCACCCAGTGGCTCCGCACGGCCTGCCGGCGCATCGGACGCGGCTCCGGGTACCTCTGCTGGGCCCTCGGACGCCGCAGCGCCCAGGTTGTCCGCCGGTGGGCCGGCGGCATCCGCGGCTGGCTGGGCGCGGCCAGCGGCTGGGAGTGGTGCCTCCGCGCCGGGATCCTCCTGGTCCTCGCCCTGGTCGTCCGCCGGGTCGGAGGCGGACTCCTCGGGTCCCTCGCACAGCACTCCGACCGCCTCGCGTGGCTCCTCTGGCCGGTCACCATCGGATGGTGCATCGCCGCGTACCGCAGCCACAACCAGCCCCGCAGCGACACCCCCGAGCCTCCCGTTGCGGCCAGCGCTGCCCCGGAAGCCCCGACGGCCGACGGCCCCGCCCCGCTCATGGCGTGCGAGTTCATCGACCACCTGCACGCAGCGATCGGCGATGGGAAGGGCGCGCACCTGACCGTCCTCGCCGAGCACCTCACCGAAGCGACCAAGAGCCCATGGTCCTCGGCGGACGTGCGCCGGGTGTGCGGCAACGTGGGCGTGCCCGTAGTCGACGGCGTCCGGATGCCCGGCCGCAGCCCCTCCACAGGGGTCCGCCTGGACGCCCTCCCCGCCCCTTCTCCGAACCCTCCCCCGGGTGCCGTAGGAGGTGTAGGAACCGCAGGTCAGGAACCGCCTACAGGGACTCCTACACCTACACCTACAGGCCGCTCCTACGAGATCCGAGACGACCCGGGGAACCCCCACCGGCACACCGTCCGCTGGCACGGCGAGGGGGTGAACAAAGCATGATCACTTACCTGTTGGCTGTCATCGAACTCGACTTCTGCGAGAGCTGCGGATGGTGGACCCGCCCTCACTGCGGCCACTGACCCGCCACACTGAGGTATGGACAAGCGACCCTCGCCAGGCACTCTCAGCCAGAATCGAGTCTCCGTCCTCGAAGACGCCCTCAACCTCTTCGAGGCGAACCTCAACCCCGACGACCCCGTCCATCGCCAGGCCGCGCAACTCGCCAACCTGAACGTCCAGATCGCCCACGAGTACGTGAACCTCATGACCCAGGTTGACCCTCTTCTGCCCCCGGCGGACCGCGAGCGGATCATCTCTGCACATCAGGAGCGTGCGCTCGAAGCGATGTCTCGGCTGACTGAGATCCTCGGACTCGAAGACGAAGTCGGGTAGCACCATCACACTGGCCTCAGGGCCCCGCCGCGGAACACCCCCGTCGCGACGGGGCCTTGTCACGTTCCCAAGACGCCAGCCGGCCACCGCCGTAGCCTCATCCCATGGACGTCCGAGGTACTCCCTTCGCCCTGCTGTCCGGTCCCGTCGACCGCCGCGAGGATGCACTGACCGCGCTCGCCGATGCGCGCATCTCCGCCGAGCACGCGGCGGATCGTGGAGACAACGTCATCGCCGCGTACTTCCACTGGGACGGAAGGCCCACTCAGGAGGAACTGGAAGGTCTTGGCGAACGAGCTGCCAACGTGGTGAAGGGCACCGGGTACACCCTCGACACGGTTGGCACCTACGAGGGCAACACCGCTTCGACGAAGCACGTCCGCGTGATATCCACCGGGGAGTGGCTCGGGTTCCTGTACGACTCCGATCACCTAGCACTGTCCGAGGAGAGCCTCGCGGCGCTGCTACAGCGCCGCGGCTTGAAGAGGAACGACGTCGAGCTGTGCGACCCGCCCGAGTTCCAGGTGCCATTCGCGTAGCCACTACGTCCGTAGTTGCGTTCCGGCCGATCATGCCCCATCATGAGCCGCAGATCCGGCGTGCCCGGAAACAACAGCCCCGCCACCGCGCGGGGCTGACGCATGTCACAGGACCGCAACACCCGCCCCCGGCGCGGGCCTTCCTGCCACGCTGACCCCACCGTCACCACAACACAGGGGTCACACCATGGGGTTCATCAACCAGGCCAAGGCCGACAGCGCCGAGAAGGTCGCCGCGGACGCGTACCAGGCCGGCCGATTCATCCTCACCTTCAAGATCATTGAGGCGAACTCGACCCACCGCAGCACCGGCCTCATGTCCGGCGTCGGCGAGCAGATCGAAGCCATCGAGCGGCAGGGCTGGACCCTCAGCAACATGGCCGCCGCCGAGGGCAAGGCACTCTCCGGTGACCGCACCGCCCTCATCTGCGTCTTCCGGCGCCGCTGACGGATCCCCCCATACCGGCCCGGCCGCTGCCTTCACCCGCGCGCGGCCGGGCCTTCGCACGCCAGGAGGTGCCCATGCCCGCCAAGAAGGCACGCCCGGTCACCGACGAAACCCGTGCCGACGTCCGCCGCCTCCACGCCGAGGGCCACGGCCGCAACGAGATCGCCCGCCGGCTCGGGCGCTCACCCCGCACGATCAGCGTCCTCGCAGCCGACATGGGCCTCGACTTCGACCGCACCGCCACCGCCGTCGCCACCCAGGCCCGCGTCATCGACGCCAAGGCGCGCCGCGCGGCGATCATCGAGGGCCTCTACGACGTCGCCGAGGACGAACTCGCCTACCTCCGCCAGACAGGACCGTACGACCTCGTCGAAGTGTCCGTCGGCAAGCCCGTCCGCTACCAGGCAGACCGGCTGCCGGCACACGACCGCAAAGCGCTCGTGGCCGCGATCAGCGGGGCCACCGCGTCCGCCGCCCGCCTGGAGGCCGTCGACAACGACGGCGGCGCCGACGAGGCGCGCAGCATGGTCGGCCAGCTCCTGACCGGGCTGAACACGATCTACCGGGAGCAGCACCAGGCTGCCGTGGACGAGGGGGCCGGTGATGCTCCGTGACCTCGGCCTCCCGCTGTCCCCGAAGCAGATCGCGTCCATCGTGGAGGCGCAGGACGCACCTCTGGCCCTGTGGTCCGGTGCGGTCTCCAGCGGCAAGACCATCGCGTCCATCGTCGCGTTCCTGATCGGCATCACCACAGCCCCCGATCACGGGCTGATCGTCGTCGTGGGCCGCACATTGCAGACGATCGAGCGGAACATCTTCGACCCGCTCCAGTCCACGCACCTCTTCGGGCCGCTCGCTCGCCACGTCCACCACACCACCGGGTCGACCACCGCAGTCGTCCTGGGCCGCACCGTCCATCTGATCGGCGCGTCCGACAGCAGGGCCGAGGGCCGTATCCGCGGCTCTACGATCGCCCTCGCCTACGTCGACGAAGCCACGTTGGTACCGCAGTCGTTCTGGATGATGCTGCTCTCCCGCTTGCGGGTCGGCAGCCAGTCGAAGCTCCTCGCCACGACGAACCCTGACGGGCCGTTCCACTGGCTCCGCAAGGACTTCATGCTGAAGGCCGGCGAGGTCGGGCTGACGTCGTGGCACTTCACCATGGACGACAACCCCAGCCTCGACGCCGGATTCATCAGCCGCCTCAAGGCGCAGTACACGGGCCTGTGGTACCGGCGGTTCATCCTCGGTGAGTGGTGCCTGGCCGAGGGCGTCGTTTTCGACACGTGGGACGACGCGAAACACGTCGTCGACATCCTCCCGGCTATGCAGCGGTGGATGTGCGTCGGTGTGGACTACGGCACTGTCAACCCGTTCTCCGCGCTGCTCCTGGGCATCGGTGTGGACCAACGCCTTTATGTGGCCTCGGAGTACCGGTACGACTCCCGGAAGTCTCACCGCCAGATGACCGACGCCCAGTACAGCCGAGCAGTGCAGGAGTGGCTCAGCTCGTACCGGCATGGTGGTGAGCGGGGAGTACGCCCGGAATGGATCTTCGTAGACCCCAGTGCCGCGTCCTTCACCACGCAACTGTGGTCGGACGGCGTGCCCGGCGTCGCCACGGCCAACAACGAGGTGCTGAACGGGATCCGCAGCGTCGGCGTCGCCCTCGGCGCCGGCCTGCTGTCCGTCCACCGCTCGTGCGAAGGGCTCCTCTCCGAGATCCCGTCGTACGCCTGGGACGAGCAGGCCGCGCAGCGCGGAGAAGACAAGCCCGTGAAGCGCGACGACCACAGCGTGGACGCCCTGCGGTACGCCCTGCATTCCTCGGCGTACGAGTGGCGTGGGCTGCTGCGCACCGAGATGGAGGAGGCCGCCTGATGCCCGCCACCGTGCCCCTGCCGGTCTTCCTGCGCGTCGGCGAGGACGGAGATGAGTGCGAGATCGGCACCCTCGACGTCCCCGTCCGTCTCCGTCTCAGCGGCGACCCGACGCCGGCCGTCCCCCAGGACGAGTTCGATGTGCGGCCCGCCCTCGCCGGGCTGCTGCGCGCCACGGCCGACTACATCGAGACGCCCGACGAGGAGGTGGATGATGCCCCTGCCTGACAAGGGCACCAGGTGGCCGCCCATCCACCCCGCCATCCAGTCCGACATGGCCGACTGGTCCGCCTGGCTCGCCTCGAACCCCGACCGCCTCGCCTACCGCTACCGCAACCGGCATCGCGACCAGGCCCGGTTCGGGACCGCCACCCGGCCCTCGCAGTACCGGGGCGGAGTCGTCGGTCGGATGTCCCGCTGGTTCTGGGGCGAGCCCACCCCGCTCGGTGAGAAGCGCGCGAACCTGCTGATGCCGCTCGCCCGGGACATCGCCCGCACCAGCAGTGACCTGCTGTACTCCGAACCGCCGGCCCTCAAGGTCGAGGACCCGCGCACCCAGGCCGTGCTGGAGAACCTCCTCGACACCGGGCTGAAGCGCACTCTGATCGCCGCCGGTGAGACCGGGGCCGCTCTCGGCGGGTCCTACCTGCGGATCGTGTGGGACGACGCCATCAGCCCGTTGCCGTGGATCGGCCGCGTCCGCGCCGATGCCGGGGTGCCGGAGTTCGCGCACGGGGAGAAGCTGCGCGCGATCACGTTCTGGACAGTCCTGGAGACCGATGGGCAGAGGGTCATCCGGCACCTGGAGCGGCACGAGCCGGGCGTAGTCCTGCACGGGGTGTACGAGGGCACGGAGGACAACCTCGGCAAGCCCCGCCCGCTCGCCGATTTCGCGGCCACCAGGTCACTCCTGCCCGCCCGGGTTCTCCCGGCGGGGATGGAGCAGCGGCTCCTCGTCGCCTACCTGCCGAACACGATGGACGCCCCCGACTGGGTCGACATCCCCGGCGCGGCAGGGCTGGGCACCTCGGACTACCAGGGTGCGGAACCGCTGCTCTCGGCGATCGACGAGGCGTACACCTCCTGGATGCGGGACATCCGCCTCGCGAAGTCCAGGATCATCGTCCCGGCCGGCTTCCTCTACTCCAACGGCCCCGGTAGCGGCTCCGTATGGGAGGACCGGGAGGTGTTCTCCGCGCTGAACATGCCGCCCACCGGCGATCAGGGCATCACCCTGAGCCAGTTCAAGATCCGGCACGAGGAGCACCGGGCCACCATCGAGGACTGGACCGGGAAGGTCATCCGCAACGCCGGCTACTCCGGCGGCACGTTCGGCGACGACGGCGACGGTGCGGCGGTCACCGCGACCGAGATCAAGGCCCGTACCGCCCGGAGCATGACCACCCGGGCCCGGAAAGCCGAACTCGCCGCACCGGGTATCGCGGACATCACCGAGTCGTGGCTGATGCTGCTGGCCTCGGGCCTGTTCCGCGGCGCGCCCGCGGTCGAGGTCGTACGGCCGGATGTGGCGTTCCAGGACAGCGTGCAGGACGACATCAAGACCCTCGCCGAGACCGCGGAGCTGCTGCGGCGTGCCGAGGCCGCGTCGACCGCGACCCTCGTTGCTCTCACTCGCCCGGACCTGGACGAGCGGGCCCAGCGCGAGGAGGTCGACCGGGTCCTGGCGGAGTCCGGCCGTGCTGTCGCAGACCCGGCGATGACCGGGGCGGAAGGGGAGGACGGTTATGCCGGTTTCCCCAGCGATGGCGGAGGACCTCGCGGCGAAGGTGCGTGAGCTGTACGAGGAGGCCGAGTACGCCCTCCTGGGCCACCTCGCGCGCGCCCTGGCGCAGGACATCGACAGCCCCCGGTGGGCGGAACTCAAGCTCGCGGCGGTCGGCGATCTGCGCCGGGCTGTCGAGGAGATCGCCCAGGCGCTGGAGCAGGATGCGACCGGGGCGGTAGCCGCAGCGCTCATGGAGGCGTACACCCGGGGACGGCAGGCGGCTGTCGCGGAGATGGGCGGTCTCGACATCGGCCGTGAACTGGCCGCCCGCCGGGCCCTGCCGAACGCACCCGCCGTGGACCGGCTGGCCCTGTCGTACGCCCGCGACACCCGCCCCCTCTACCTCCGCATCACCCGCGCCGTCCTGGACGTGTTCCGCTCGGTGATCACCCGGGTGTCCGGGGTGGTGCTCCTGGGCGGACTCACCCGGCGGCAGGCCGCGCAGCGCGCGCTGGACGAGTTCGCGAAGAAGGGCGTGACCGGGTTCGTCGACAAGGCCGGCCGCTCATGGGACATGGCCTCCTACGCCGAGATGGCCGTGCGGTCCGTGACCGCCCGCGCCGCGATCGACGGGCACATCGACACCCTGGCGGAGATCCGGGTGGGTCTGGTGATCGTGTCGGATGCGCCGCTGGAGTGCCCGCTGTGCGCGGTGTGGGAGGGCAAGGTGCTCACGCTGGGCCCGGAGACCGGAGTACGCACGATCCAGGCCGAGCACGCGATCCAGAACGGGGGGCTGTTCGCGCCCACGCGGATGGTGACGGTGCAGGTGGCCGGGTCGCTCGCCGAGGCCCGCCAGAAGGGCCTGTTCCACCCGAACTGCCGCCACTCCGAGTCCGCGTACCTGCCGGGTGTGACCACGCGCCCACCGCGCCACGAGACGCCCGGCACCACGTATGAGGACACCCAGCGCCAGCGTGCGATCGAGCGGAACATCCGCGCCTGGAAGCGCCGGCAGGCGGCGGCCGTGGATGAGCCCGCCCGCAAGGCCGCGGGGGCGAAGGTCCGCGAGTGGCAGAAGAAGGCCCGCGAGCATGTCGCCGCCCACGACGCCCTCAAGCGCAAGCCTCAGCGCGAGCAGATCACCTCTGCCCGCTGAACCGAGACTTCCGGCGCCGCACGGCAGCCGGGCAACCCGAAACGGGAGACACCCATGAACGTCCCTTTCACGCACCCCCTCGCGACACACTCCCCGCTGGACGTGCTCGGCTACCGCCGCAACGGCGCACCGATTCACCCCATCGCGGGTGGCAGCGGCGAGGACGGCGGCGGATCCGAATCCGCATCCCCGTCCGGCGAGTCCGGACAGCCCGGATCCGACTCCTCCGGCAAGGCCAGTGACCAGGGCGGACAGCAGTCCGCAACGGAATCCGGGCAGTCCGGATCCGGTGCGAGCAGCGGGACGGACTGGGAGGCGAAGTACAAGGAGATCCTCGCCCACTCCCGCGAGTGGGAGAAGCGGGCCAAGGCCAACAACAGCGCGGCCACCGAGCTGGAGAAGCTGCGGGCCGCGAGCATGACCGAGCAGGAGAAGGCCGTAGCCGAGGCGGAGAAGGCAGGCCGCACGGCCGCCGCGCAGGAGGCCCAGGCCGAGATCGAGAAGCGGGACGCGCGGCTGCGCGAGCTGACCGTACGCGACGCCGTGCGCGAGCGCGCCGAGACGCACGGCGCGAAGGCCGCAGCCCTCCTCGACTCCGTCAGCTTCCGGGAGAAGATCGCCGACCTCGACCCGGCCGCGAAGTCCTTCGCTTCCGCACTCGACGACGCCATCAAGGCTGCCGTGAAGGACAACCCCGCCGTGTTCGCCGCGCAGACCGCCGGCAAGAGCGGCACCGACCTCTCCGGCGGCACCGGCGAGGACACCGCGAAGCGCCGCACCGGCTCCCTGTCCGGGGCGATCGCACACCACTACCAAACCTGACACCACCAGGAGTAACCCATGCCCGTGACGCTCGCTCAGGCGCAGCTCAACACCCAGGCGGACATCGACTTCGCCGTCATCGACAACCTCCGCCGCAACTCGTGGTTGTTCAACAACTTCGTGTGGGACGACACCGCGACCCCGGGCACGGGAGACAGCTCCCTGACCTACGGCTACACCCGGCTCCTCGCTCCGTCCGCGGCGGCGTTCCGCCGGTTCAACGAGGAATACGTCCCCAACCAGGCGTCCCGCGAGCGCAAGAGCGTGGAGCTCCACCCCCTGGGCGGCGCGTTCACGATCGACCGCAAGCTCGCCCGTCTCGGCCCGGCCGCGTCGAACGAGATCGGTTTCCAGCTCGCGCAGAAGCTCACTTCGATGCGGACCCGCTTCCAGCAGGAACTCATCCTTGGCGACACCGCTGTGGACGACGCCGGATTCGACGGCCTCGACAAGGCCCTCACCGGACAGTCCACCGAGTACCTGCCGCTGAACGAGGGCGTAGCCACCGGCTACCTGGACTGGTCTCCGGCGACGGTGAACAGCGAGGACATCGCCATGAGCGCGTTCGACGCGTTCGACGACTTCCTCTCGCGGATCATGGGCTCCCAGACCGGCTCCGGGGACACCGGTGCGGCCGGATCCATTCCGCCCGGCGTCAAAGCGATCCTCGGCAACACGAAGTCCATCGCCCGCATCAAGGCCCTGGCCCGGCGCGCATCGCAGTT
Organism: Streptomyces sp. NPDC039736; assembly: GCF_055596485.1. Lineage (NCBI taxonomy): Bacteria > Bacillati > Actinomycetota > Actinomycetes > Kitasatosporales > Streptomycetaceae > Streptomyces > Streptomyces sp. NPDC039736. Next base: position 503,495 of record NZ_JBVIUQ010000004.1, read on the forward strand.
CACCTCGGAGCGCGACGACTTGGGTGTCCTCGTCGAGCGCTACGGCGACTGGGCGCTCGTCGACCTCGGCGACCGTGCCGACGGTGCCGCTCCGATCATCCCCATCCGCTCCGCGGACACCGATGGTGGAGGCGCGGGCGGCGTCATCACCGGCCTGACCGACATCTACGCCGTCAGCCTCGGCCTGGACGCGTTCCACGGTGCCTCGATGGCCGGCGCCCCGCTCGTCGAGACATACCTGCCCGACTTCACCCAGCCCGGCGCCGTCAAATCCGGCGAAGTCGAGATGGGCCCGGTGGCGGCCGTCCTGCGCAACACGAAGTCCTGCGGCGTCCTGCGTAACGTGAAGGTGCGGTGATCAGCATGAACAAGTTCCGGATTGAGGCCCCCGTCCGCAGCTACACCGGGGAGGCTGTCGGCGTCTCCTTCAACAAGGGCACCGGCTACGTCGACGACTCCACCAAGGAGGGCCGCGCGGCCATCGAGTACTTCCGCCGCCAGTCCTACGGCGTCTTCCCCACCGACGAGGTCACCGAGAACCACACCCAGGCCGCGTCCGGCACGCACGCGGACGAGGCGCTGACCAACCTCGGCCACGGCGCCGCTCCCTCGGTCGGCTTCGGGCTCGGCACCGCCGACGGGCCGCCGGTCACCCCGGTCGACTTCGACCCGTCCAAGCGTGGCCAGGACGAGGTCATCGCCTACCTCGACAGCGCCGACGACAACGAGGTCCAGCGCGTGAAGGCCGCCGAGGCCGCAGGCAAGGACCGCAAGCAGATCGCCGCCTACGAGCGGAAGACCACCCCCGTGCCGCAGAGCGGCGCCACCGACGCGAAGGGACAGTCGGCATGACGCTCCTCGGCACCTTCAAGGGCAACCCCCGCAATGACCTCGGCTGGTTCAACTCCGCCGGCCGCCCCGATCCGGACGTCACCTTCCACCGGGCGAACCTACCCCGCGTGGGCCTGGACGACGTCCCGGCCGCGGCGACCGGGGTGATGTGCTCCGTCGCCCTGTACCTCCAGGACGGCGACCTCATCTCAAACCTGACGTTCCTCTCCGCAGGTACGGCCGGTGCCACCCTGACGAACCAGTTCGCCGCGCTCTACAACGGGGCCGGCGCGCTGATGGCGCAGTCGGCCGACAAGACCGCTGAGGCGTGGGCGGCGGACTCCGCCAAGACGTTCGCCCTGGCGACACCTCAGCGGATCACTCGGTCGGGGATCTACTACGCGGCGCTGTCCGTGACGGCGAGTACCGTGCCCACTCTGGTGGGGAGCACGGGCGCGAAGCCCTTCCTCACCGGGGAGAGCAACCTGGCGCAGACGTCCGGGTCGTCTCTGACCGGCACCGCTCCGGTGACCATCGCAAGCCCGGCGTTCAAGCGCCAGGTTCCGCTGGTCATCGCCACCTGACCGGAGGTCATCATGCCGCTTACCAGCAGCATCTCCATCGCCGCGAACGCCGAGCTGTCAACCGCGCTGGACCTCACTACGGGCACCGCCCCGCTGGCCGTACGCAAGGTGTCCGCCTTCGCGTCGGGCACCGGGGCGGGCAAGGCCGACAAGGTGTTCTCCGACCGGCGCACCCTGGCTGCCTCGGCCACCGAGGATCTCGACTTGGCCGGGGTGCTCCTCGATGCGTTCGGGGCCGCGATCACGTTCGCCCGGATCAAGGGCCTGTTCATCAGTGCGGCCGCCGCGAATACCAACAACGTGGTGGTGGGCGCAGCGTCGACCAACGCGTGGGCGACCATGCTCAACGCCACGGGCACCATCACCCTTCGTCCCGGTGCTTCGCTCGCCCTGGCCGCTGGGGTGGCCGACCCGACGTGCTACGGCGTCACGGCCAGTACGGGCGACCTGCTGAAGGTCACCAACAGCGCCGCCGGGTCTGCGGTCACGTACGACATCGTCATCATCGGCGCGTCCGCATAACCGCAGGCGCGCGTGCGGGGAGGCTGCGGCCTCCCCTTCTTCATGTCCGGCTCCCGGCCGCAGGAGTGCGGCCGGGGCGCGGGGCCCCTCCTGAAAGGACGCCGCGATGGCGAACATCGTCTTCAACACCGCCCTCGGGCGCATCGCCTACCTGGCGGGGCTGCCCGCCACCAACGACGCCTTGATCGCCGTCCCCATCGAGACCGCAGGCATCGTCACGGACGCGGTCATGCGGGACTACGCCGACCTCGCCGCGCTCCTCGCGGGCGCGTCGAACGAGCAGGTCACCATGGGCCGCAAGACCTTGTCCGGGGTCACCGTCACCGTCGACAACGCGAACGACCGCGTGAACATCGACGCGGCCGACATCACGTGGACGGCCGCCACCGGCAACCCGATCAGCGCGGTGGTCATCTGCTACGACCCGGACACCACCGGCGGCACCGACGCGGACCTGATCCCGATCAGCAAGCACGACGTGACGATGACCCCCGACGGGTCGGACTTCACGCTGACGATCGCGGACTTCGCGCGCGCGTCCTCCGCGACCTGACCCGACCGGCAGGAGGTGCCCGATGGCCCGGTTGTGGACGTGCGGGTTCGAGTCCCAGTCGATGACCGCCGGCGTCGAGGTGGCCATCGTGACCGGGGCGCCGACGATCTCCACCACGGTGAAACGCGCGGGCGCGGCGTCCATGCGAGTCCAGCCGACCGCGGCCAGCGCCTACTTCGAGCACCAGTTGACGGCCGGCGTCGTCATGCGGACCCTCCACCGCGTGTACCTGCGGGTGGACGCTCTTCCCAGCGCCACGGTGACGATCTACAGCATCGGCCAGAACTCGTACTTCCCTGGCCTGCTGCGGCTGACGGCCGCCGGCGCGCTCACTCTGCACGATGGGCAGACCGGGCTGGATCTCGGGACGCCCACAGCCCCGTTGACGCTCGGCCGCTGGTATCGGGTCGAGTTGGACTACGAGGACATCGCGGCCACCGCCGGGTCCCTCGTGAGCCCCTTCAAGCTGTACCTGGACGGCGTCCTTCAATCCTCGGCCACCTGCTCCAACATCAACGGGTTCTCCCGCATCCGCGCGGGCGCGTCCAGCACCGTCAGCGGCCTGGACATGTACATCGACGACATCGCCGTCAACAGCACGGCCGGCACCGTGCAGAACGATCTGCCGGGCCCCGGCAACGTGGTCCACCTGCGCCCCGACAGCGCGGGCGACAACACCGGGTGGACGACCACCGTCGGCGGCACGTCGAACTGGCAGCGGGTCAGCGAGACCACCCCGGACGACGCGACGACCTACAACTCGACCGCTGCGGCCGGGACGACGGCCATCGACGACTTCAACCTCGGCTCCACGGCAGCGGCCGGGGTGTCCGGGCAGCGGGTCACCCTCGTCGCGGTCGGCGGCCGGGTCGGCTCCACCGCGGCGACAGCGGCGAGCCTGGTCTACCGGATCAAGAGCCAGACCGCCGGGACCGTTCTGGAGTCCGCGTCGGTGTCGGTCGCCCTGAACGGGTGGGCCACCCACAAGTCGGCGGCACCGTACATTCACCAGCTCACCTCGTACACCGACCCGCAGGCGGGCGGCCCGTGGACGACGGCGCTCCTCGACACCGCGCAGATCGGCTACCGGGCGAACGTCTCCCAGGCCACGGTGCGGCGGGTATCCACGCTGTGGGCCCTGGTCGAGACAGTGCCGGTGACCACGGTCGCCCTGGGGACGGCCGTGGAGACGACGGCTGCACAGCCGCTCACCGCGTTCGTCGGCTCCCCCATCGAGACCCTCGTCGACCGGTTCGACGACGGGGTGGTCGACCCGGTGCTGTGGCCCGACGCCTACGACCCCGGCAATTTCGCGGAGGCCGGCGGCCGGGCACAGGTCGCCTGCACCACCGGCTACAACGCGCTCGCGTCCGCGGACGCGTACCGGCTGCGCGAGTCGTCGGTGCGCGTACGGGTCTACCCGCCGGCCGCCGGGGGTGCGGTCGCTGAGGCGTGGGCGCAGGTGCTTATCCAGACGGCGACGCTCGGCACGGATGCGATCTTCGAGGTGAACGCGGCGACCGGCATGTTGGTCATGGCGGCCCGCGTCGGATACGGCGACCCGGGGCAGGCCACCCTCGCGTACTCGCCCACGGACCACGCCTGGCTCCGCATCCGGGAGACCGGCGGCACCCTGTACTGGGACACCAGCGCGGACGGCCTGGCATGGGTGACCCGGCACACCGAGGCATCCCCGGCCTGGGTGGGCAACACGAACCTGCAACTCCAGTTGATCGCGCACCGCGACGGCGGCACCCCCGACGTCGCGGAGTTCAACGACCTCAACGCCACTCCCGGTACGGCGGCCGCGCTGACCACGGTCGTGGAGACCGACACGGGGCGCCCGCTCGGCCGGGCCAAGACGCGCGCGCTGGCCCGCGGTACGGAGACGGACACAGCGCAGCCGCTCGGCCGTGGCAAGCGGAAGGCGCTCGCGCCAGCAACGGAGATGGAGACCGCGCGCCCGCTCGGGCGGGTGAAGCGGCGGACGGCCGAGACCTCGACCGTGGTCGACGCCGGGCAGCCGCTGCTCCGCCGGAAGTCGAAAGCCGTTCTCCCTGCGGCGGAGGCGGAGGCGGCGCGGCCACTCGGCCGGGTCAAGGCGCGCCTGCTGGGCCTCAGCGTGGAAGTCGCCGCCGCGCAGCCGTTCACCGCGGCCACCGTGCGCCCGGCGGACACGGCGCCCGAGACGGACACCGCGCGCCCGCTCGGCAGGGCCAAGCGGCGCTCCCTCACCACCGCAGAGGAGACAGCACAGGCGCGCCCGCTGTCCGCCACGTCGTCGACGGACATACCGCGAGCGGACGAGACCAGCAGCGCGCGCCTACTCGGGCGCGCGAAGCGGGCCAACCTCGCCCTCGCCCCAGTCGTCGATGAAGCCCTGGGGCTCGGCCGGGCCAAGGTGCGGCCGCTCGGTACAGCCGCTGACACAACAGCAGCACTGCCGCTCGGCCGTCGCAGGGCACGCCCCCTGCCGACCGCACAGGAGACGGCGGCCGGCCAGCCGCTCGTGGGGGCGTCCGCGCAGCAGCTCGGTACAGCAGCCGAGACGAGCACCGCTCTCCTCCTCGAAGGCAGCGCGGCCGACACCCTCGTCCCGGCGGCGTCGGTCGAGACGGCCCGCCCGCTCGGGAGGGTGCGCCGGCAACTCCTCGGCACGGCCGTGGAGATCAGCGCCGCACGGATCGGCCCGTACGCCCGCCTCGGCCCGGCGGTCGAGACCAGCACGGCCTTGGCCTTGGTCGGAGTGCGGCAGCGTCCCGCCGATCACCTCGTGGCGTCCACCACGGGCCCGCGGCTCACGCTCGGCACCGCCGGGCCCACCCTCACCACCCGTACGACGGACGGAGGCTGACATGCCCGATGCCGGTGACCGGGTCACCGCGACCCTCGGCGTCGACCCGTACGACGCCACCACGGCGGCGACGCTCACGGTGTACGCGCCGGACGGTACGGCGTCGATGCCGGTAGTCACGACGGCCGACGGCGGGGCGACGTGGTCGGCGCCGGTGGTGTACACGGTGGCCGGGGTGTGGACGCTCGCCTGGGCGGTGACCGGGACCGGGGCGTCCGTGGAAGGGCAGCAGGTCGCAGTCGGTCCGGCACCGGGCCCGCGCGCGGGCGGGCGCTCGTACGCCACCAGCACCCAGCTAGCGAACTACCTGCACAAGGCTCCGCCGCTGGACGCGGACCGGCTCCTGGAGCGGGCCACAACCCTCCTCGATTCGCAGGTGCTGCGCGGCGCCTGGTACGCCGTCGACGACGCGGCCCGCCCCACGAATCCGACAGTCGCCGCGGCGTTCGCAGAGGCGACGTGCGCGGTGGTCGAGTACTGGGGCGAGGTCGGTGAGGACGCCGACACCACGGGCCCGGTGCAGAACGTCAGCATCGGGTCGGTGTCGCTCCAGTACGGGGCAGGCGCGGACCGGTCCGGGCCCACCTACGTACCCGAGCGCGTCTACCGGGCGCTCGCGGCGCTGCTGCACAAGGACTTCCACTACACCGTTACGACCGGCTGGAGTTGCTGATGGGTGCCATGCCGCGCCGCTTCATGCGACACCAGGTGACCATCGAACCGCTGCTGGGGCAAGGGCCGTACGGGCCCCAGTACGGGCCCCCGGTGGTGGTGCGCTGCTTCCTCGACGAGCAGACCCGGATGGTGCGCAGCCCCGGCGGCGAACAGATCACCTCGTCCTCGACTGCCTACGCCCCGCTGGGGGCCCATGCCCCGCCGGGGTCGCGCGTCAGCCTCCCCGACGGCCGCCAGACCACCGTCATCGCAGCCCTGCGGCGGGATGGCAGCGGGCTTCCGACCCCTGATCACCTGGAGGTGCAGCTCAAGTGACGCAGTACACGCGCATGTCCTGGCAGGGCGATCGACTATGGGGCTCACGCGGGCGCCGGCTCGCGTCCGAGGGTCTCCAGCGGGCGCTGGAGCACACTCTGGGCGAGGCCAAGAAGTTGATCCCGCTGGAGGAGGGGACGCTGGAGCGCTCCGGCCGAGTCGACATCGACGGCCTCAACGGGGCGATCAGCTTCGACACCGTCTACGCCGTCCGCCAGCACGAAGAACTGACCTGGAAGCACCTGCCCGGCCGGACGGCGAAGTACCTGGAACGGCCCATGAACAGCGAGCGGGACGTGATGCTCCAGCTCATGGCTGTGGGCCTGCGTCGCTGGCTCCGCGGCTGATCATCTGCCCGCCCCTTCTCGTCTCGGAGGTGACCGGTGGGCTACACCAACGACCTCATCGGCGGCCTCGCCCAGCTCCTCGCGGACGCAGGCCTCGGCACCTACCGGCCGTCGGGGATCTACACCCCGGCCGAGACCGGCATCACCGTCTCCGTCCTCCCCGACACCCCCGACCGGGCCATGTGCCTGACGGCCTACCCGGTCGAGGACGGCGACCTCTCCGACGCGGTCACCGGCATCCAGATCCGCATGCGCGCCGGCCGTGACCCACGCGCCGTCACCGACCTCGCGGACGGTGTCTTCGACCTGCTCCACAACCGGCAGTCCCTCAGCCTCGGCGGCGTCTGGGTGGCGCTGCTGTGGCGGCAGTCGCAGGACCTGATGGGCCAGGACGCGCACGGGCGCATGGAGCTGGCCGCCAACTACTACGCGCGGGTCAGCAGGCCCGCGTCTCACCTGTACGAATAGGAGGTCGTCATGTCGACGCCTACCCCTGTCACTGCGCTCGCGCGCCGCTGGCGCATTGAACTCAACATGGCCACCTACGAGGCACCAGACTGGCAGTTGTGGCCTGCGATCACCGAGTTCTCCTGGACGGCCGACCCCAACCACGAGGAGAGCACCACCTACGACACCGATGGGTGGAAGGAGAACACGAAGACCGGCCAGGAGTGGGAGGTCGAAGCAACGTTCAACCGCAAGGTCTCGAAGGACAGCACCTCGTACAGCCCGGTACACGAGGCCGTCCGGCTGGCCGCCTTCGCGTACGGCGACGCCTCGGAGGTCGACGTCCGCTTCTTCGACAGGAACGGCCTGCCGGAGGCGTACCGGGGCCGGGCCCTGCCGAAGTGGGAGCCGCAGGGCGGTGAGTCGACCGACCTCGACCAGGTGCAGGTGACGCTCGTCGGCACGGGCCCGCTCACCCCGATCACGAACCCGGTGACCCCCTGATGGCGGGCAACTTCAAGGTCCTGGACGAGTTCCTCGGCGACTCCCTCGACCTGCCCGTGCGCTGTGTGGACGGGCAGATCCGTACCTTCCACATCCCCCCGTGCTCCGCCGAGGATGGCCTCCGCGTTGAGAAGCTCATGGAAACCGGACTACGGATGGCGGCCTCCGGAGCCGAGCCGGACGCCGAAGTTCTCGATGACGCTGCGGAGATGGACCTCTACCGAGTAGCCCTCGGGACCGCATACGAAGAGGCCGTGCAGCACCTCGCGTGGCCCCGCCTGCGCCATGTCGCCCTCACCGCAGTGATCTGGATCTCCCAGGGGCTGCCCGCCGCCGAGGCGTTCTGGGAGGCGGACGGGGACCCTCAGCAGGCCCCGAACAGGGCGGAGCGCCGCAGCTCATCCCGTGCGGCGAAATCGACCCCGTCACGGGGCTCGCAGAGTGGTACGAGTACCCCGCGGGCTACCAGTCGCGCCCGCAGGGCCGCTCGGACCTGACGTGGTCGGCGCTGCTGGAGCAGTGGGGGCTCATCGAGACGGACCTCCACGAGACGTACGGAATCGACGTCGACAGCGGCATCCTCCGCGCCCGCTCCTGGCGGTGGCTGCGGCTGCGCATCCTCGGCCTGCTGAGCTCGGACACCCGGCTCAGCCGGCACTTCGCACCACCTGACAACTCCACAGCGCGCTAGCGAGACCCGAGGGGGTGCACCATGGCCCTCAACTTGGGGGAGCTCGTCGCCGTCATCCGTGCCGAGGACGGCGGGTGGAGTGCGGGCGTCGGCGCTGCCCGCGCGCAGATGGCCGACCTCCAGCGCACGACCAGCAGCCGGCTGAGCGACATCAGCGCTGCGTTCTTCCAGGCGGGCCGCCTGGCCCGGCGGGCGTACGGCGACAACATCGCCGAAGGTGCGCGCGCCGCCGGCGCTGGTCTCCTCGTGGCGGGGAAGGCGGGGTTGGCGCTCGGAGCGGGCGTCCCCGCCGCCGCCGCGATGACGACGGCGCTCGGTGGTCTCGCCGCCGGTGCGGTGGGCGCGGGTATCGCGGTGAAGGCTTTCACCGCGGCGGTGAAACCGCAGATGGAAGACGTCGCCTCAGCGACGGAGGCGGCGGAGGCAGCCGACGACGCGCACGAGAAGGTCCTCCTCAAGAAGGAGATGGCCTCCAAGCTGGCGGCCAAGGGCGGGAAGGCGTACAAGCAGGCGCTGACCGAAGTCGCCGCCGCGTCGAAGGCCGCGAAGGAGGCCGACGCGGCGGCCGAGGCGCAGATGGCGGGGCTGCCGCCGGCGACGCAGGCTACGGCGAAGGCGTTCGCGGGGCTGAAGGGCGCGTACAAGGACTGGTCGGACGGCCTGTCGGACACGACAATGCCGGTCCTCACCGACGGGTTGACGCTCCTGCGGTCGCTGCTCCCGTCGCTGACTCCGTTCGTCCAGGCGGCGGCGGGCGCGTTCAAGCAGTTCATCGGCGACATCCAGGCCGGGGTGGACGGCGGCGGGATCCAGGCGTGGGCCGAGACCATGGCTGCCGGCGCTGGCAAGGCCCTCTATTCCTTTCTCACGGTCATCAAGAACCTGGCCGTCGGGTTCGGGGGGCTCCTCGCCGCGTTCGCCCCGGCGTCGGCGGGAGTCACGGGCGGCCTCGTCTCGATGACCGGGGCGTTCGCCGCCTGGGGCACGAGCCTCAAGGGCAGTACCGGATTCGGGCAGTTCATGGAGCTGGCCCGGCAGGGCGGGGCCACTCTCGGGACGCTCGCGCGTGCGGCGCTGTCGGTGATCGTGGCGCTGGCGCCGCTGATCGGTATCACGACGATGCTCGCCCTCAAACTGGCGGAGATCGTCAACGCGTTGCCTCCGGGGGTCGTGAACGGCCTGGCGCAGGCCATCGCGGCGATCGTCATCGGCATGAAGCTCTGGGCGTTGTACGGGGCGGTCGTCGCCGGTGCCACGAAGATCTGGGCAGCGGCTCAGTGGCTCCTGAACAGCGCCTTCTTGGCCAGCCCGATCACGTGGATCGTGATTGCCATCGCCGCCGTGATCGCGGTGATTGTACTGATTGCCACCAAAACGAATTGGTTTCAAACCCTTTGGTCTACCGTCTGGGGTGCGATCACCGCAGCTACGAAGTGGGCAGTCGATGGGGTGCTCGCGGCGATCGAATGGCTGGGCCAGCTCCCTGGCAAGATCGGCGGCTGGGTGGGTGACGCGAAGGACTGGCTCGTCCGAAAGTTCGTCGAGATGGTCGTCTGGGTGGCGGGGTTGCCCGGCCGGATCTGGGGCGCGATCTCCGGCCTGGGAGCCACGCTGTGGCGGGCGGCGAGCACCGCGTTCGAGCGGTTCAAGATCGCGGCCATCACGAAGGCCGCCCAGTTCATCATCTGGGCGCACGGCATCCCCGGCCGCATCGTGAAGGCCCTCGGGAACCTAGGCTCGCTCCTCTACAACAAGGGCATGGACATCGTCCGCGGCCTGTGGAACGGCATCAAGTCGATGGGCGGCTGGCTGAAGGACACCCTGATGGGCTGGGCCCGCAACCTGATCCCCGGCCCGATCGCGAAGGCGCTCGGCATCGCCTCCCCGTCCAAGGTCATGGCGCGCGAAGTCGGCCGGTGGATTCCCGCCGGCGTGGTGTCCGGCATCGAGTCCGGACAGTCCGCAGTGGACCGGACCATGGCCGGACTGGTGTCCCCCGGGTCCGCTCAGATCGGCATCACCGCAGGTGGAACCCGATCCGGATCGTCCGGATCGGCGTCCGGATCGCAATCCGTCACCGTCCGTATCGAGGTGGCCGGGCCCGAAGCGGTCAAGAAGATCATCCGAACGATCGTCGCCAACGACGGCCGGGGCGACGTCCAGACCGCATTCGGCAGGAGGGGGTAACCGTGGCGTTCCCGACCGACCCGCTCGGCACCCGCATCGAAATGCAGGTGGGCGACACCTGGACGGACATCACGTCCGATGTGCTGCTCCGGGACGTCATCACGCACGACCGCGGGCGCCCGGACCAGGGCGCCCGTACGGACCCGGCGAAGTGCACGATGACGCTGAACAACCTCGACGGGAAGTACAGCCCGAGGAACCCGTTGTCGCCGTACTACGGGCTCATCGGCCGCAACACCCCGCTCCGGGTGAGCGTCCCCGGGCCCGAGTCGTACCTCCAGCTCGACGGGTCGCTCGTCGCAGCGGCCACCACACCTGATGCCGCCGCCCTCGACATCACCGGGGACCTCGACATCCGGGCGGAAGTGACCTTCGACTGGGACCAGTCGGGGGTGCGGTACATCGCGTACAAGTGGGACAGCATCGGCAATCAGCGCAGCTACCTGCTGCTCGCGAACGGCCGCTTCCTACAGTTCCAGTGGTCCACGAACGGCATCACGAACTATTTCGTGAACACGGGCATGCCGTCCCTGCCCCGCCGCGCGGCCGTACGGGTCACCCTAGACGTCGACAACGGGGCGGGCGGGCTCACGGCGCGCTTCTACTGGGCCCACAGCCTGGACGGGCCCTGGACCCTGATCAGCACCTTCTCCGCAGCAGGCGTGACCTCCATCCACGCGGGCACGGCCCCTCTCCAGATGATCGGGTTCGACGGGCAGATGCACCGCATGGAGCTCCGCTCCGGGATCGACGGCACCGTGGTCGCCAACCCTGACCTGCGCCCGCTGACCCCCGGTGCCACGGCGTTCACGGACGCCGCCGGCCGCGCGTGGAGCGTCACGGCGCCGGCCGAGATCACCAACCGCAGCGTCCGCGTTCTGGGCGAGGTGTCGGCATGGCCGCCGCGCTGGACCACGTCCGGCAAGTCGGCGTGGGTGCCGGTCACCGCGTCCGGGATCCTGCGCCGGTACGGACAGGGCAAGAAGCCGCTCGACAGCACCCTCCGGCGCCGCGTCCCGTCCGGTAACCCGACGGCGTACTGGCCGCTGGAGGAGGCACGGAACGCCACCCAGGCGTACTCGCCGATCGCCGGCGTACTGCCGCTTCGGATCAGCGGGGTGGAGTTCGGGGCGGAGGACTCGCTCCTCGGCTCCGCCGCCCTCCCGAAAGCGGGGGCGGCCGCAGCGTTCTCCGGCCGGGTGCCCGGCTCGGGCACCGGCTGGCACGTGGAGATGGCCTACCGGCTCACCGCCCTGCCCGCCGCCCAGCAGGAGATGCTCCGCGTACAGGTCACCGGCGCCGGGATGGCGTGGGCCGTCCTCAAGGTCGGGACCGGCGGCATCCGGGTGGAGATCCGCGACGCCGACGACCAAATCTTGCAGTTCGCCAACTACGCCGACCCCGCCGCGCTGGCGTATTTCACCGCCGGGTGGAACCGAGTCCAGTTCTACACCGCCATGGATGGCGCCACCATGAACCTGGTCGCCGCCTGGCGCGACGTCGTCACCGGGGCCTGGGCCTACGTCCGCGCCACCTACACCGGGGCGCAGGGCCGCGCCGTCGGGGTCAGCGCAGCCTGGGGCGCGTGGGCCGACGGCCTCGTTTTCGGGCACCTCGGCGTGTGGACCGGTGTCACCGGAACCGCCACCCCGCTCCCACCACGGCCTGGGGTGACCATCTACGACGGGGCCGACGACGGTTACCAGGGCGAGACCGCTCTGAACCGGTTGGAGCGACTTGCCTGGGAGGAGGCCTTGCCGCTGCGCGTCTACGACGGGGACACGACCATCTCGTCTGAGCGACTGGGCCCGCAGCGCCCTGCGACCATCCTGGAGCTGCTGGAAGAGTGCGCCGAGTCGGACGGCGGTGTCCTGTACGAGGAACGCGACCGGCTCGGACTGCGCTACCGGGACCGGGCCAGCCTCTACGGGCAGACGCCCGCCCTGGTCCTGGACTACACGGAGCGGGAGGTCGCCCCGCCGCTGGAGCCGGTGGAGGACGACTCCCGCCTGCGCAACGACATCACCGTCACCCGCGAGGGCGGAAGCGCTGCCCGGGTGGTGCTGGAGTCGGGGCCGCTGTCCGTGCAGCCGCCGCCCGACGGTGTGGGGCTGTACGACGAGTCGGTGACCCTGTCGCTGTACGAGGACGAGCAGGCCGCCCAGCAGGCGGCGTGGCGGCTCTACCTGGGCACCGTGGAGGGGGTCCGGGTCCCGACGGTGCACGTCCAACTGCACGCCGTTCCGCACCTGATCCCGGCCGTCCTCGCCTTGGACGTCGGGGACCTGGTGCGGATCATCCACGCGCCCATGTGGGTGGGCGGCGGCACCTTGGACCTGATCGTGGAGGGCTACCGGGAGGAGATCGGCGTCCGCACCTGGGACGTCGTGCTCACTTGCTCGCCGGGCGCGCCGTGGACGGTGGGCGAGGTCGACAACCCGACCGTGGGCCGGGCGGACACCGACGGAAGCGTGCTCGCGGCGCCGGTGACGGCTTCAGCGACGAGCCTGCCGGTGGCCGTCACGGTCGGCCCCCAATGGGTGCAGGCGTCGCCGCCCGTGTCCGCCAACGCGGGTTTCGAGGAGGACCTGGCGGGGTGGAGCGGTGACGGCGGCACCCTGACGCGGGTACGGACACCGCTGCCGTCGCCAACGACGGGCGAGTGGTCGGGGCAGCTCGTACCGAACGGCGTGGCGCAGTACCCGAACATCGCGTCCGTGCAGATCCCTGTCACGTCGGGCCAGTCGTACGTCATCTCCGGGTGGCTTCGGTGTGCACGATCCCGGACGGTGGCCTTGAACCTGAACTGGTTCTCCGCCGGGTCGGTTTACCTGTCGACGTCCTCGAATGATGTCGCCGTCACAGCGTTCACCTGGACGTGGTTCGAGCTCACAGCGACCGCGCCCGTAGGCGCCGTGTCCGGCAACCTCGCAGCGACCGTGCCGAACTTCCCACCGTCAACGGACATTCTGTGGGCGGATCACCTCACCCTCCGGCCGGCGCTCCCGGGCGGCATGCCGGTCGAACTGCCGGTGGACGTCCTTGTCGGCGGGGAGGTGGTGGACGCGGCGGGGATCGAGCCGTGGAACTGGGACGTGTTCGGCCGGACAGCGACCGGCACGTGGGGGACGTCGCTCTCCGGGCGGGCCTGGACGGAGACCGGCGGGGTGGCGGCGGACCGGTCCGTGGACGGCGCGCGCGGGGTGATCGCTCTGCCCGCGAACCCGGGAACGGTGCGGTTCCAGGTCACCGACGGCGACCTCGGGGACTGCGAGGTCCGCGTACGGATGTCCGTCTCCGCGGTCGCTACGGGGGCGTCGATGATCCCTGCGGTGCTCCTGCGGTACGTCAACGGCACGACGTACTACCGGGCCCGCGTTCATTTCGGCCTCGCGGGGGCGATGTCCGCGTCCGTCTCCCGGGACACCACCCAGGTCGGCGGCACGCAGAGCCTGCCGTACACGTACACCGCGGGCGACGAGTTCGAAGTGCGTGTGGTGCTGGCCGGCCACCAGATCCAGATGCGGGTCTGGCCGGTGGGTACGGCGGAGCCGCTGGTGTGGCATCTGACGGAGACCATCGTGGCGAACACCATTCCGGCCGGCGCTGTCGGGCTGACCGGGTCCGCGTTCGCGGGCATCACCAACGTCAACCCGTCGCTGCGGTACGACCAGTTCGAGGTCGTCTCGCCGCAGCGGTTCACCGTGGCTCGCTCGGCGAACGGCATCGTCAAGGCCCATTCCGCGGGCACGGACGTGCGTCTCGCGCAGCCCTCGATCACCGCACTCTGAGGAGGCATCTGTGGCGTACGCGCCGTGGCTGGCCGGGCAGCGCATCACCGCGCAGCGGCTGGCCGATATCAGCGGGGTGTGGACCCCGTACGCGCCGGCGTGGACGGGGCTGACGGCCCTGGGGGCGTCCGTCTCGACGGGCCGGTGGGCTCGTATCGGCGACACCATCGAGGTGATCGCGTGCCTCGCGTATGGGACGGGCAGCACCCTGGGCACGGGGTCGATCTCGGCGTCGCTGCCGGTGACCAGTTCCGCGGGCGCCCTCGCGCCGGGCGGCTGGCAGGGGACGGGCCGGTTCAGCCCCGGTGACGGCAGCGCGTGGCGGGCGATGATGTGCATCATCCAGCCCAGCTCGACGTTGCTCGGGGCGTTCATCATCCGCCAGAGCGACATGGCCCTGGCGGGCCCGGGCGCCAACCCGCCCGCGTACTCGTGGGCTGCTGGCGCGTCGATCCGTCTCCAGATCACCTACGAAGCCGCCTGACCCACCCTTACCTCTTCCCGCCCCGAGCCGATCCGGCCGGGGCGTTCGTCATGTCTGGAGGCACCATGTCCGATCACCCGTCTGTAGGACGGATCGTCCATTACGTCAGCTACGGCACACCCGGCGGCGAGTACAGCTCGCAGTGTCGGGCCGCCGTGATCACCGCTGTGCACGGGCCGTTCCTCGTGGATCTCGCGGTGCTTAACCCGGAGGGCATGTTTTTCAACCGCGAGGTGACCAATGGTGAGCCCAAGGGCGACGGCTCGTACGAGGGCGGCTCCTGGCACTGGCCGGAGCGCGTCTGATGGCCGCTCCCTTGTCCTTCGCGCGTTTCGTCGCAGCACTACGCGCCGAGGGCCTCACCGTGCGCGTGGTCGGCGACGCCGAGCACCACACCCGCACCGCGTCCGGCCGCCCGTGGGGGCCGGTGAACGGGGTGATGATCCACCACACCGTCACGAAGCGGCCGACCGACCCGGTGGCGATGTGCCGCACCGGGTACACCGGGCTGCAAGGCCCGCTGTGCCACGGCGTCATCACGAAGGACGGCGTCGTTCACGTCGTCGGGTACGGGCGCACCAACCACGCCGGCGGTGGGGATCCTCGCGTGCTCGCTCGGGTGATCGCGGAGGACTACGGCGGCCGGCCGCCCGCGCCGACCAAGGGCAACGCGGATGGTGTCGACGGCAACGCCCGCTTCTACGGGTTCGAGTGCGAGAACCTCGGCGACGGCCGGGACCCGTGGCCAGCGGTTCAGGTCGAGGCGATGGAGCGTGCCGCGGCTGCGGTGTGCCGGGCGCACGGGTGGTCGGCCCGGTCGGTGATCGGGCACCGGGAGTGGTCGGACGACAAGGTCGACCCGCGCGGCAAGCCCTTCGAGGACTTGGCGGATTTCCGGGAGAACGTCGCCGACCGGCTGAAGGGCCGCCCGTCCGCGCCGAGTACGTACACGGTGCGCTCCAACGACACTCTCGGCGCGATCGCGCGACGGTACGGCACGACCGTGCAGGCGCTCGTCGCGCTCAACAAGATCAAGGACCCGGACGTCATCACGCCGGGCCAGACCATCAAGCTGAAGTGAGGACGCCCCGATGAAGATCTTCGGCCGCGAACCCGTCGTCATCCTGGCGTTCATCGCCATCACCCTGAAGCTCGGCGCCGCCTACGGTCTCGACCTCTCGGTCGAACTCCAGACCGCGGTCATGGTGGCCCTCGCCTGCATCGTCGCCGTGGCAGAGGCGTTCATCCTCCGCACTGGTGCCGCGTTCGCGGCGCTCGTGAACCTCGGCCATGCCGGCGTCGCGCTCTACCTGGCGCTCGGCCGGGACATGTCTGTCGAGCAGCAGACTCTGTGGGCAATCGCCATCGAGGGCGCGATCGCCCTGTTCGTCGTCCGCCCGCAGGTCACTGCGCCGATTGCTCACCTGCGCATCGAGCAGTCGAGCGTGGTGAAGGCGGCCTGAGTGCTGCGCCTGGCGGTCCGGCGGATGCACGCAACGGTGGGCCGCCGGGGCGCCGCACTGATCATCCTCGGCCTGGCGAAAATCAGCTTCGGCCTCGGGTACGCGCTTCAGCCGGACCCCCACCCAGTCGGGCTGGGACTGCTGACCAGGTGGGCGGACATCCGCTGCTGGTCCTCGGTATGGATCATCTGCGGGACCATCACGTTCGGATGCGCGTGGCTCCGCATCGGCCGCGACGGGTGGGGGTTCGTCGCAGCCCTGATCCCCCCGTTCGTATGGGGCGCCGCCTTCGCGTGGGGCGCGTTCATCGGGGAGTACCCGCGCGGCCTGGCCATCGCGGCCTGGTACGCGATCGGCCACGTCGTACTCATCCTGTGGATCTCCACGGTGCCCGAGCACTCCGTGCCGCACCTCGCGCGGAGGGAGCGCCGTAGATGACAGGTGGATGGGGCATAGCGGCAGGCATCATCGGCTCCGTGCTCGGGGCGGTCGCGCTGCTCGGCGCCGGGCTGTTCGCGGCGCGGGCGACGAAGGCCGCGGCCCGCACCACGGCGGAGGCTCAGCGGATGACCGCGGCGGTGGCTGCGGAGCCTGCTCAGCGGCAGGCGGATCTGGCGTCGTTCCGGGAGATCCGGGAGAACCTGGAGCGGCGGGTAGATCACGCCGATCGGCGAATCGACAGCCTGACCTCGCTCGTGCGGTCATTCAGCTGGTACGTGGCTCAGCTCACCGGGCAGATGCGGGAGCACAGGATCGAGCCGCCGGCGCCGCCTGACCGGGTGGACGAGTACAACCGCACTGGAGTCTGACGTTCCCCCTCTCGCCTTCGGGCGGGAGGGGGCTTTCGTCATGTCCGGGCCCCGGCCTATCCTTCCGATCATGATTCGCGCAGTGGTCTTCGACGTCGGTGAGTGCCTGGTCGACGAGACGCGGGAGTACGGCACATGGGCCGACTGGCTCGGCGTTCCCCGGCACACGTTCGCGGCGATGTTCGGCGCGGTCATCGCGCAGGGCCGGGACTACCGGGAGACCTTCCAAGAGTTTCAGCCCGGGTTCGACCTGTACGAGCAGCGTCAGGCCCGTGCGGATGCCGGGCAACCGGAACACTTCGACGAGTCCGACCTGTACCCGGACGTGCGCCCTGCGCTGGCAGCGCTGCGCGAAGCGGGCCTGTGGCTCGGCATCGCCGGGAATCAGACCGTTCGTGCCGGCGGCATCCTCCGGGACCTGTTCACCGAGGACGTGGACCTGATCGGCACCTCGGACGACTGGGGCGCGTCCAAGCCGGATCCGCTCTTCTTCGAACGCGTCGCCGAGGTCGTCCCGTTCGCCCCGGAGGAGATCCTCTACGTGGGCGACCGCGTCGACAACGACCTCCGCCCGGCCGTCGCCGCAGGCATGCCGACCGCGCTCGTCCACCGGGGCCCGTGGGCCACGATCCAGTGGAACACCGACGAGGCGAAGAGGCTGCCGACGTTCCGCGTCGACAGCCTCACCGAACTCCCCGATCTGGTCGCCAAGTTCAACGCTGAAGCGCACTGACGGTTGCCCGCCACCCGTGCATCGCGTCGTCCAGTTCGACGACGCACGGGTGGTCGCTCCACGGCTGAAGGGTGTTCCGTACGTCGCGAACCCGGTTCATCCCGGTCGCGTACCAGGTGACGGAGAGCTGCCCCAGGGCCTGCTTCGCCCAGTCGCACGCGGCCTCGATTTCCCGCTCCCCCGCGGATGCTGCGGCGAGGTCTCCGAGGATCACGGCGCGCTGCTTGCCCGCGTCCGGCGGGAGATCGTGGAGCACCTCGACGAGCGTCTGCCGCGCCTGCGCGAACATCCCCGCCTTGAGCTGGGTGTTGCCCTTGAACGCGGCCAAGCGGGCGGGGCTGAACCAGTCCATCCACTCGGGCGACCGGTGCTCGCTCTCCGCGGCGAGGATCGTCTCCGCGTGGTCGATCAAGGCCAGAGCCGTGCGCGGGTGCCCGCACCTCGTCTCGCACTCCGCCTCGACGGCATCGAGCCAGGCCAGGAACTCGTTCGACGGGCATCCGCGACGGGCGTAGGAGCGCGCCGCTCTCATCCGCTCCTGCGCCGTGGGACGGTCGCCAGCCCACCCGGGGATGAACGCGGTGTGGGCGAGGATCGCTGACCCGAGAAGCGTGTCGTCCGCCTCAGCGGCAGCCTGGAGCGCGCGGACGTAGGTGTCGCCCGCGGCGTCCGGGTTCTGGAGGTCGAAGAACTCGATGCGTCCGGCCATCAGGCCGGACTCGGCGAGGGCGCGTGCGAGGGTGATGCGCGCGCGGCCGGCGGTCTCCGACATCAGGGCCGTGCCCAGCCTCGTGTGCTCGACGGCGGTGGGGTGCATCTGGGTGGGCTGCACGGTCCAGTAGAGACGCCGGTGGCTGGCGGTGATGAGGGCGTAGTCCGCAGCGACGCTGTCTGGCTGGAATCCTCCAGCTCCGCTGGGGAGAGGAAGTGGGGCCGGGCCAATTCCGCCGACGACGGGCAGCGAACCGCGAGGGATGTCCTCCGAGGAGGCTGCTCCCCATGCGGGGCTGAAGCCGAGGTCTGCCATGCTCGTGCTGCCCAGCACGTGTTGTAGGACGCGCTGGTAGTGGGCCTGTGGCCACGGTGGCTTTTCGGATTCCCAGCGGCGTACCTGTCGGAGGCTGATCTCCAGGTGGCCGAGGCCAAGTCGCGGGCCTGCCGCGTTGAGTGCGTCGACAAGCGCCTGCTGGGTGGCGTACCCGGCGGCGACGCGGGCGGCCTTCAGCGCGGTGTTGCCGTTGGGGCGGGGCATGCAGACCTCCAGGTAGCTCCTACCTCCACGGTAGATGCCAACCCGGGTGAAGGTAAGGCCCTTTGAAGTCCTATAGACGTCCTCTTTACGGCCTTCAATGGGACGTTTGTCGGCATCACGATGGGAGACCACCGGCGAACTACGAGCGCAGAGGCGGCCCCCGTGCACACCCGATCCGACAGCCGAACATCCGTCGCTGAGTGGCTGGCCCGCGCGCACACCGATCCGGCGACCGCTCACCAGGAGTGGGCGGAGCGCAGGATGGCAATGCTGCCGCTCGGCGTCCACTTCGACGCGGTGAGCTTCCCCACCGACGTCATGCACGCGGCACTCGAAACCAACAACCAGGACGTGATCCGCCGCGTGCTGCCCGGGCTGCTCGCCGGGCCCGTGATCTACGACGGCGACGCCTGGCTGTACGCCCTGGTCGAACCCGGCGGCCCCGTCCCGCGTCCTACGCGTGTGCGCAGGTGCCTGGGAATCGGCGAGTACCTCGCCGTCCCGCGCGTCGACCAGCTCGGCCCGCCCGGACTGCACTGGGCCGTCGCCCCAGACACCCCGGGCCGGCTCTGCGAGCGGGTGGCCGTGGACGAGCTGGTCGCGGTCGGAGCTACCCGCCTGGCAGAGGGGCGGTGCGGGTGATGGATGCCGAGCACCGCATGATCCTGGAGCGCGCCGAGATCCCGCCGGAGTACGACGCGCTGATGGGCCACGGGTGCGCGTGCGCCACGTGTATGGCGGGCACGCAGTGCTCGGAGGGCGAGCGGCTGATGGCAGCGTGGGACGCCACCCGGCCGTGGGGGGTGCGGGCAGCATGACCACCACCACCCTTCTCAGCACGCCTACCTCTACCGCCGACTCCGCCGCCGCCTGGCTGCTGGGCCACGGGGACGCCGCCCGCGCGCAGGCCGGGGGCTGGCCGACCGGCCAGCACGTCTGGCCGGGCCTGGGGGTCGAGTACGACGCCGTCCGGATGCCCGCCGCCCTGGTGCACGCGGCTGCTCGTACTGCCGACCCCCGCGCGGTCGCCCGGTACCTCGACCGGTTCATGGAGGGGGCCGTCGTCTGCGCCCCGGCCGCCGGCTGGTACCTCGCGCTCATCCGGCCGACGGGTCCGAAGTGGTACCAGCGCTGCGACCCTGACGGGCTCGGCGCGTTCGTCCCGCCCGACGAGCACCTGATCCTGCCGCACCCCGGTCGCACCACGTCCAGCAGCGCACTGTTCTGGTCGCGGCCTGTCCGGCCAGGTCAGGTGTCCGAAGCGTTCTCCGTGGCGCTGCTGCTCGATATGGGCGACCACGAACGGTACTGGCAGACCCAGTACTGCAATGAGCGCGGCGAGGCGACGTACGCGGCGGTCAGTGGGCGCCGAATCCTGGTGAGCAACCCGGAGGCATCATGACGCGGTGCCCGAGCCGTGCCGGGAATGGCCACCAGTTCCCCGACGAAGACGAGACCGGCGCGTACTGCGACGAGCACGGGGTGACGCTGCTGTGGAACGGCGACCCCATCACCGCCGACGACCTCACCCCTGCGGCTCCCCCGGACGAGCCCGAGGAGTAGCCCTTGTACCCCGGCGGTTCGCAGCGCCGACCTCCTGCGGACCGCCGGCCTACCGGACGAGGTCGGCGAGCGGGACGCCGATCGCTTCGGCGATGAGGAGCAGGGAGTCGAGGCGGGCGCTGACATGGGCCCGCTCGATCCGGTTGATGTTGTTGCGCTCGATACCCGTCCGGAGACCAACTTCCTCTTGTGTGAGGCCGGCGGCGCGGCGGGCGGCGCGGATGTTGTCGCCGATGGCCTGGCGTCGGGTGAGTACCCAGTCGGGCCTTTCGGTGGGTGGCACCCGTCAATGCCATCGAGCGCAAGATCAAAAGTCTGTAGCGTTTACAGCACTTCTCGCGATGTGGAAATAGGTCAAACAGTTCTTCACCCTTCCGAGTGGTTGTACGGGTGCTCGCCGCAGGAGCGGATAGGAGCACCCTCATCCCCCACTCCGCTGACTACCTCCCGGCACCTGCTCCCCAGGCGGTCCGGTGAGGTGCACTGTGCCCTCGACCTGATCAGTCGGGGGCACTGTTGCGTTCGGCGGTTGGGGTGCTTTGCACTCACCCCTGCGGTGGCTTATGATCTTGCTATCGGGACTGTTCCCACGGGAACAGATGGCCGCGTCAAGCAGCACGAACCAGCACTGACCGACATCGAACTGCACCCGAATGTCCGAGTATTGGGCATCGCCGCAGGTCAAGAATGGGTCACAAAACTGGTTCAAGTCCCGTCACTCACCCTGAAGGGTCAAGGCCCCGATGCGATTTCCTCGCATCGGGGCCTTGGTCGTTCTCCGGGCCGGCCGCTCAGGACGAGGTGCGGGCGACCAGTTCCGTCGGGAGCAACAACTGCGGCTGCGGCGGGCGCGGGACGCCCACCGGGAGCGAGGCGCGGGCCAGCTCGGAGAGCAGGGTGACCGCCATCAGGCGGCCCATCTCCTCGATGGGCTGGCGCACGCTGGTGAGCGGCGGGTCCATCTGGCGGGCGATCGACGTGTCGTCGAAGCCGACCATGGCGAGGTCCTCGGGGACCCGCAGGCCGTGTTCGCGCAGGACCTGGCGGGCGCCGACGGCCATCACGTCGGAGGCGACGAAGACCGCGTCGGGGGCGGGGGTGACGCCCAGCAGGGTCTCCATGGCGCGGCGGCCGCCCTCCTCGGTGAAGTCGGCCGGGGCGATCAGCGCCTCGTCGGCGACCAGGCCCGCTTCCGCGAGGCCGTCGCGGTAGCCGGCCAGCCGGCACTGGGCGCCGTAGATGTCCAGGCCGCCGGTGATGGTGGCTATCCGGCGGCGGCCCCGGGCGGCCAGGTGGGCGACGGCCTGGCGGGCGCCGGAGACGTTGTCGGCGTCCACCCACGGCAGGGGCTCGGCGGCGGAGCGGCGGCCGCTGATGACGGCCGGGATGCCCAGTTCGGCGAGCAGGTCGGGCAGCGGGTCGTCGGCGCGCAGCGAGACGACCAGGACGCCGTCGACCCGGTGGCCGGCCAGGTAGTGGGCGAGGCGGGCGCGGTCGCGGTCGTTGCCGACGATGGTGAGCAGGAGCTGCATCTCGGTGTCGTCCAGGGCGCTGTTGACGCCGCGCAGGATGTCGGAGAAGTACGGCTCGGCGAAGAAGCGGTTCTCGACCTCGGGGACCACCAGGGCGATGGCGTCGGTGCGGTTGGCGGCCAGGGCGCGGGCCGCCCGGTTGGGCACGTAGCCCAGTTCCGCGACGGCGGCCTCGACGGCGGCCCTGGTGCGTTCGCTGACCCTTGGCGAGCCGTTGACCACGCGGGACACCGTGCCCCGGCCGACGCCCGCCCGTGCGGCGACCTCTTCCAGTGTGGGGCGGCGGCCGCCGCGTGTGCCGCGTGCCGCGTTCCGGCCGCCCGTTTCCCGTATCGCCATTGATCGACCCCTCCCGGCCCGTCCGCGCGTACCGGACGCCCGATGGTAGGACGTGTCCGCACGGTTGTGACGCCAAGTCTCTCTGTCCGTTGCCTTGACACCCCCGGGGGGAGCCGCGAACCTTCAACACATCACCCGTGGGAGCGCTCCCACCGTACCTGACCCGTCGGGCTTCAGGAGGACGCAATGCAGATCACCAGGATCACCGCTCTACGCAGGAACCGCTCCAGGACCGCCGTCGCGTGGACGTCCGCCGCCGTGCTGCTGGGCGGCGCGCTGCTGTCGGGCTGCGCGTCGGACGACCCCGGCCCCGCCGGGGGCACCGGCAGCTCGGCCGCCGGGCAGAAGGGCAAGACCGTACTGAAGGTCGGGGTCTTCGGGGCCTTCGGCCTGAAGGAGGCCGGACTGTACGACCAGTACATGAAGGAGAACCCGGACGTCGTCATCGAGCAGAACTCCATCGAGCGCAACGAGAACTACTACCCGCAGCTGCTCAATCACCTGACCAGCGGAAGCGGCCTCTCCGACATCCAGGCCGTCGAGATCAACAACATCGCCGAGATCACGGCCACCCAGTCCGCGAAGCTGATGGACCTGGGCAAGGTCGCGGGGGTGCGGAAGGACGCCTTCCTGCCGTGGAAGTGGGCGCAGGGCACCAGCAAGGACGGCAAGACGGTGGGGCTGGGCACCGACGTCGGCCCGATGGGCCTGTGCTACCGCAAGGACCTCTTCGAGAAGGCCGGTCTGCCGACGGACCGCGAGGCGGTCGGCAAGCTGTGGGCCGGGGACTGGAAGAAGTACCTGGAGGTCGGCAAGCGGTACCAGGCGAAGGCGCCGGACGGGACGAAGTTCCTGGACTCGGCGGCCGGGCTGATGGCGGCCGTCACGGGCGGCTCCGAGCAGCGGTACTACGACGCCGACGGCAAGGTCGTCTACAAGACGAACCCGGTGGTCAAGGAGGCCTGGGACATCGCGGCGGAGGCCGCCGGGGCGGGCCTGACGGCCAAGCACCAGCAGTTCCAGAAGGGCTGGGACCAGGGCTTCGCCAACGGCCAGTTCGCCACCGTGTCCTGCCCGCCGTGGATGCTCGGCTACATCCAGGACAAGGCCGGCGACGCGGGCAAGGGCAAGTGGGACGTGGCGGCCGCGCCGAAGCCCTCCAACTGGGGCGGGGCGTTCCTGACCGTGCCCGAGGCGGGCAAGAACAAGGCGGCGGCGGCGAAGCTCGCCGCCTGGCTGACCGCGCCCGAGCAGCAGGCGAAGTTCTTCGCCGAGCGCGGCAGCTTCCCGAGCGCCCAGGCGGCGTACACGATGCCGGAGGTGTCCGGCGCCAAGCACGCGTACTTCAACGACGCGCCCATCGGGACGATCTTCTCGGCCGCCGCCAAGGGCGTGCCGGTGCAGATCCTCGGCCCCAAGGACCTCGTCATCGCGCAGAACCTCGCGGACATCGGCATGCTCCAGGTCGACCAGAAGGGCCGCTCGTCCGAGGACGGCTGGAACGCGGCGGTGAAGGCGATCGACAACGCACTGGACCAGTGAGCGGACACCTGTGATGAGCAGCCCGAGCATCAAGTCCGTCCAGGCCCCGTCCTCCCCCTCCCCCGAGGGGGCGGAAGGCGGGGCCGCCCGGCGGGGCGCCGCGAAGTCCGCCGGTGCGCGCGGCGCGTGGCGCAGCCGCCGCTACCGGTGGGACATGAAGTTCAGTCCGTACGCCTATGTGGCGCCGTTCTTCGTCTTCTTCGTCGCCTTCGGCCTCTTCCCGCTCCTCTACACCGGCTGGGCCTCGCTCCACCAGGTGGAGCTGACCGCGCCGACCGACATGAACTGGGTGGGCCTGCGCAACTTCAGCAGGCTGATGAGCGACGAGTTCTTCTGGAACGCGCTCGGCAACACCGTCACCATCGGCATCCTGTCCACCGTCCCGCAGTTGGTGATCGCCCTGGGGATCGCCCATCTGCTGCACTTCAAGCTGCGCGGCTCGTCGTTCTTCCGGGTCGCGGTGCTGACTCCGTACGCCACGTCCGTCGCGGCGGCCACCCTGGTCTTCGTGCTCCTCTTCGGACGCGACTACGGAATGATCAACTGGGCGATCGGGATGGTCGGCATCGACCCGGTCGACTGGCAGAACGGCGACTGGACCTCGCAGTTGGCCGTCTCGACCATCGTCATCTGGCGCTGGACGGGGTACAACGCGCTGATCTACCTGGCCGCGATGCAGGCCATCTCGCCCGACCTGTACGAGTCGGCGGAGCTGGACGGGGCCTCGCGCTGGCAGCAGTTCCGGCATGTGACGATCCCGTCGCTGCGGCCGACGATCCTGTTCACGGTGGTCGTCTCCACCATCGGCGCCACGCAGCTCTTCGGCGAGCCGCTGCTGTTCAGCGGCAGCGCGGGGGCCACCGGCGGTTCGGAGCACCAGTTCCAGACGCTGGGCCTGTACCTGTACGAGCAGGGGTGGGTGAACCTGCACCTGGGGCGGGCCTCGGCCATCGCCTGGACGATGTTCCTGATCCTGGTGCTGATCGGGGTGGTCAACTGGCTGATCTCGCGCCGTCTGACCAAGAGCGAGAAGGGGAGCCGGTCATGAGCGCGACGGCCGTACGCGAAGAGGTGCGGAAGACCGGTGACCGGAAACCGGGGCGGGCCCGCGGGGCGCGCGGGGTGCACCAGGCCGGGCGGCAGCGGTACGCGGGGAAGCTGACGTACGCGATCCTGGTCGTCTTCACCCTCGGCTCGCTGTTCCCCCTGGTGTGGACGGCAATCGCCGCGTCCCGCAACAACACCCGGCTGGCGCAGACCCCGCCGCCGTTCTGGTTCGGCGGGAACCTGTTCAAGAACCTCGGCATCGCCTGGACCGACGCCAACATGGGCACGGCGCTGCTGAACACCACGGTGGTGGCGGGTTCGGTGGCGGCGGGCACGGTGCTCTTCTCGACCTTCGCCGGGTTCGCCTTCGCCAAGCTGCGGTTCCGCTTCAAGAACCTGCTGCTGCTGCTGGTGATCGGCACGATGATGGTGCCGCCGCAGCTCAGCGTCGTACCGCTGTACATGATGATCGCGAAGCTGGAGTGGACCGACCAGCTCCAGTCCGTGATCCTGCCGACGCTGGTGAGCGCCTTCGGGGTGTTCTTCATGCGGCAGTACCTGACGGAGGCCCTGCCGACCGAGCTGATCGAGGCGGCCCGGGTGGACGGGGCGAGCAGCATCCGGGTGATGTGGCACATCGTCTTCCCGGCGGCCAGACCGGCGATGGCCGTGCTCGGGATGCTGACCTTCGTGATGGCCTGGAACGACTTCTTCTGGCCGATCATCGCGCTCACCCAGAACGGCAGCCCGACCGTGCAGGTGGCGCTGACCGGGCTCGGCCGGGGCTTCATCCCGGACCAGTCGGTGATCATGGCGGGCGCGCTGCTGGGCACGCTGCCGCTGCTGATCGCCTTCGTGCTGTTCGGCAAGCAGATCGTCGGCGGCATCATGCAGGGCGCGGTCAAGGGCTGAGCCGCCCGCCGCGCCCCCACCACCCCTTCCTTCCAACGGAGTTGAACCATGTCTTCTGACAGGTCTTCTGGCAGCTTTCCGTCCGGCTTCCTGTGGGGGTCCGCGACCGCCGCCTACCAGGTCGAGGGGGCGGCGGCGGAGGGCGGCCGCACGCCCTCCATCTGGGACCGCTTCTCGCACACCCCCGGCCGCACCGAGAACGGCGACACCGGTGACGTGGCCTGCGACCACTACCACCGGCGGGCCGACGACGTCGCGATGATGGCGGACCTGGGCCTGAACGCCTACCGCTTCTCGGTCTCCTGGCCGCGCGTGCAGCCGACCGGCCGGGGCCCGGCCGTCCAGCGCGGCCTGGACTTCTACCGCGCCCTGGTCGACGACCTCCTGGAGCACGGCATCACCCCGGCCGTCACCCTCTACCACTGGGACCTCCCGCAGGAACTGGAGGACGCGGGCGGCTGGCCGGAGCGGGACACCGCGTACCGGTTCGCGGAGTACGCGGACCTGGTGGCCGGGGCCCTGGACGACCGGGTCGACCTGTGGACCACCCTGAACGAGCCCTGGTGCAGCGCCTTCCTGGGCTACGGGTCCGGGGTGCACGCGCCCGGCCGCACCGAGCCCCTCGCCGCCCTGCGGGCCGCCCACCACCTCAACCTCGCGCACGGCCTCGGCGCCCAGGCGCTGCGCTCCCGCCTCCCGGCGCGGGCGAGGATCGGGATCAGCCTCAACCCCAGCGTCGTACGCCCGCTGGACCCGTCGTCGGCGGCGGACGTGGACGCGGCCCGCCGCATCGACGCCCTCGCCAACCGGGTCTTCACGGGCCCGCTGCTGCACGGGGCCTACCCCGACGACCTCCTCGCGGACACGGCCGGCATCACCGACTGGTCCTTCGTCGGCCGCGACGACGCGAAGCTGGCCCGGCAGCGGCTGGACTGGCTGGGCATCAACTACTACACCCCGGCGCTCGTCTCGCACGCCCCCGGCGGCGACGTGCCGCGCTCGGACGGCCACGGGGCGAGCGACCACTCCCCCTGGCCGGGCGCGGACTCCGTCGCCTTCCACCAGCCGCCGGGCGAGCGCACCGCGATGGGCTGGTCCATCGACCCGTCCGGGCTGTACGAACTCCTCGTCCAGTACGGGCGGGAAGCACCGGGGGTGCCGTTGTACATCACCGAGAACGGGGCGGCGTACGACGACAAGCCGGAGGCCGACGGCACGGTCCAGGACCCGGAGCGCATCGCCTACCTGCACGCCCATCTGGAGGCGGTGCGGCGGGCGCTGGCGGTCGGCGCGGACGTGCGCGGCTACTTCCTGTGGTCGCTGCTGGACAACTTCGAGTGGTCGTACGGCTACAGCAAGCGCTTCGGCGCGGTGTACGTGGACTTCGCCACCCAGAAGCGGACGCCGAAGGCGAGCGCGCGCTGGTACGGGGAGCTGGCACGGACGGGGGTGCTGCCGCCGCCGGTCCGGGAGTGACGCGTCCGGTACGGGGCCCGGGCGAGCGGGACGGGGACGGCTTCCCGGCGGGCAGGCCGACGGGGGGTGCGGGAACGGCGCGCCCGCGCGGGACGAAGGCCACGGCCGCCCCCGCGCGGGCCCCGTGCCGGGTCAGTGGGGCCCGGCGACTCCCCGCCGCCGCAGCCGGGAGGCGCGGCGCACCACCCGGTGCCCGCGCCGGGCGGAGCGGGGTCCGCGCCCCGTTCCCAGGGCGAGCCAGATGCGGACCTCGGTACCGCCGAGCACGGAGCGGCCTATCCGCAGGTCGCCCCCGGTCGACTCCGCCACCCGGCGGACGATGTCCAGGCCCAGGCCCGTCGAGCCCGCCCGGTCGCCCTTGTTGCCGCGGGCGAGCGCCGCCTCGGGGTCGGCGATGCCGGGGCCCGCGTCCGAGACCAGCACGATCACCGCGTCCTCCCCGTTGTGGACGTCGAGGGAGAAGGGCGTGCCCTCGGGCGTGTGCCGGAAGATGTTGCCCAGGAGCGCGTCCAGCGCCGCCACCAGTTCGGGCCGGGCGACCGGAATCCGCACCGGACGGTCCACACCGGCGAGCCGCACCTCGCGGCCCTCGTCCTCGGCGAGCGCCGACCAGAACTCCATCCGCTCCCGGACGACCTCCGAGACGTCGCACCCGGCGCCCGCCCCCACCGGGAGCGTCCGCGGGCGGTGTTCGCGCGCGGTGCGGATGATGGTGTCGACCTCCCGCTCCAACTGTTCGACGGCGGCCCGCGTCTGGTCGGCCGCCGGGCCGTCCCCGAGCGAGGCCGCGTTGAGCCGCAGCACGGTGAGCGGGGTGCGGAGCCGGTGCGAGAGGTCGGCGGCCAGCTCCCGCTCGTTCTCCAGCAGTTGTACGACCTGGTCGGCCATGGAGTTGAAGGCGACGGCGGCCGACTTCAGCTCGGCCGGCCCCTCCTCCGGCACCCGCGCGCCGAGCTTCCCCTCGCCCAGGTCCTGCGCCGCGCCCGCGAGCCGCTGGGCGGGCTGGACCATCCGTACGCCCAGCCGGTCCGCGACCGCCACCGATCCGACGATCAGTGCGAGACCGACGCCCGCCAGTACCAGCCACGCCGTGGCGACGCCGTTGCTGACGTCCGACTCGGGGACGAAGACCTCCACGACGGCGATGCTGCCGCCGGCCAGCGCCGTCGGCTGGAGGAGCACCGAGCCGCCGGGGACGGCGGCCGTGTACGCGCGTCCGCTGCGCCGGGTGGCGGCGACGTCCTCGGCGGAGGACCGGCCCGTGCCGATCTCCTGTTCGGGGCGCACCACCCGGCCCGCCTCCCGCACCGCGGGGACGTGGATGGCCATCCAGCCCCTGCTGCCGGGCTCGGTGATGGCCATCGCCCGTTCCAGCGGCCCGCTGTCGGTGGTGATGGACAGGGTCGGCCCGATGGACGCGGCCTGCCGCTCGGCGCCGGTGATGGCGCGGTCGCCGGCCATCTCCCGTACCACCAGGCCCAGCGGCACCGCGAAGGCGACCACGACCATGGCGGTGACGGCCAGGCAGACCTTCACCAGCGCCCACCTCACGCGGGAGGCTCCAGTTTGACGCCGACCCCCCGAAGGGTGTGCAGATAGCGGGGGTTGGCGGCGGTCTCGCCCAGTTTGCGGCGCAGCCAGGACAGATGCACGTCGATGGTCTGGTCGTCGCCGTAGCTCTGCTGCCAGACCTCGGCGAGGAGTTCCTTGCGCGGCACCACGACGCCGGGCCGCCCGGCGAGGAAGGTCAGCAGGTCGAACTCCCGCCGGGTCAGGTCGAGGCGCACGCCGTCCAGCTCGGCCTGCCGGCGCAGCGGGTCGATGGCGAGCGCGCCCACCCGCAGCACGCTGGGCGCGGGCTCGGCGCTCGCGGAGGAACGCGACCTGCGCAGCACCGCGGCCATGCGGGCGGACAGGTGCTCGACCGAGAAAGGTTTCGTCAGGTAGTCGTCCGCGCCGTCGTTCAGCAGCCGTACGATCTCGGCCTCGTCGTCCCGCGCGGTCGCGATGATCACCGGTACGTCGGTGATCGAGCGCAGCATCTTGAGCGCTTCGGCCCCGTCCAGGTCGGGCAGTCCGAGGTCCAGTACGACCACGTCGAAGCGGAAATGGGCGACCTCGCGCAACGCCTCCAGGGCCGTTCCGACGCTCCGCACGGTGTGGGACGCCTCGGTCAGGTGCCGGATGAGGGCGGAGCGCACGAACTGGTCGTCCTCGACCACGAGCACACTTGCCATGGGCCGCACCGTACGCCATCGGCGTCCGCCGGACGCCCCCAGGGACGGCGGCCGCGACCGCCCCGTGACCCGGTGCGCGGCCCCCCTGCCGCGGGCCGGGTGACGCGTGGTGCAGGATGACACGGATGCGACGAGGACTCCTGCACACCGGGGCGTGGCTGCTGGCCACCGGGGCCGCGGTCACCCTGTCGTGGTGGGGCGTGCACACGGTGATGTCCGGTACGGCGTACGACCCGCCGCGCGCCCTGCCGATCCCGGGCGCCGCCCCGGAGCGCGGCAGCCTGGCCGAGGTCGCGCCCCCGCAGTCCTCCTCCACGCACCGCCCCTCGGAGCCGTCCGCCGCGCGGCGGACGCCGTCCCGGCCGCCGGAACGCCGCACTCCGCCCGCCGCCCGGAAGAGCCCGAAGCCCCCCGCGCCGCCCTCCCCGCCGGCGGGTTCCTCCTCCTCCGGCCGGCTGAAGCCGGTGAACACGGAGGCGGGGCGGGTGCTGTTCTCCCTGGAGGCGGACTCGGCGACGCTGGAGTCGGCGACTCCGAACTCCGGGTGGGCGATGCAGGTGTGGAAGAACCCGTCCTGGATCCGGGTGGAGTTCACCGCGGGGACGGCCCGGCTGTCGGTCTTCTGCTCGTGGCACAACCACCCGCCGCTGGTGGAGGTCGTCAAGTCCTAGCCGTACGGGGGTGGTTGCGCGGCGTCGGAGGCTTGACGTCCGCCTCAGGAGTCCGTCGCGTCACGTGCGCCAGGGTCACTTGAAGACGGACGACGGGGGTGCGGGCGAGGGCTGGGCGCTCACGTCCACGACCGGGGCGGCCCCTCCGGTGAAGTCGACGAGGTCGCGCCCGTGCTCGACGCGGCCCGGGTGGGGGTCGGTGGCGACCCGCCGGGTCCACTCGGCGACGGGGAGCGCGGACGCGGAGGCGAGCAGCACGGCGTTCCCGAAGCGCTTGCCGCGCAGCACGGCGGGGTCGGCGGCGAGCGCGAGCTGCGGGAAGAGGGCGGCGGCGGTGGCGATCTGCCCCCGCAGATGGGCGAGCGGCGGCCCGTCGGCCAGGTTCGCGGCGTAGTGCCCGCCCGGCTTCAGCACGCGTCGCACGTCGGCCAGGAACTCGGTGCTGGTGAGGTGGGCGGGGGTGCGGGCCCCGCTGAACACGTCGGCGATCACGAGGTCCGCCCACCCGCCGGCGGCCTTGGCAAGCCCTTCGCGGGCGTCGGCCCCCCGCACCCGGATGCGGGCCCCGGGGTCCAGCGGGAGTTCCCTGCGCACCAACTGGGCGAGCGGCACGTCGATCTCCACCACCTGCTGGGTGGAACGGGGCCGGGTGGCGGCGACGTACCGCGCCAGGGTGAAGGCGCCGCCGCCGAGGTGCAGAACCGTCAGCGGCTGCTTGGCGGGGGCGACGAGGTCGACCACGTGGCCGAGGCGGCGCTGGTAGGCGAAGTCGAGGCGGGCGGGGTCGTCCAGGTCGACGTGGGACTGGGGGGCGCCGTCGAGGAGCAGGGTCCAGGAGCGGGGGCGGTCCCGGTCGGGTATGAGCTCGGCGAGACCGCCGTCCACCTTCTCGACGACGGCGTCGGGGGCGGTCCCGCGGGCCCGGGACTTCGGGGAGTTCTTCTTGGCCACGCCCCCAGTATCGACGCCGCCCGGCGCCCCCGCCCCCGCGCGGAATGCGTCCCTCCGGGGGTGCGGGCGCGTCACCCGGGCCGGGGGCCGCGCTCCCGCCCGGTGCGGGAGGGGTTCAGCGGCAGCGGTCGGCGGCCTCGATGAGGCGGGCCGCCTCGCCCAGGGCCCGGCGCAGCGCGTCCGGGTCGGTGACCGGGACCGCGTCCGTGGGGGGCAGCAGCCAGCCGGTGCCCGTGACGGGCGGCTCGGGGACGTGCGCGGGGGCCGGGGCCGGCTCCTGCCCGGGGGCCGGGACGGCGAGGGACATCCCGCGCCCGAGCGTCTGCGTGCACGCGCTGCCCGGCATGTCCCAGCCGTCGGCCGTCCCCGGCGGGACCAGGAAGCCGACCGTGTCGCACGGCCCGTCGTGCAGCACGGGTCCCACCTCGCCGGACACCGCCGACGCCCTGCGCAGGATGTCCACCGCCTCCAGGCCCTGCCGCGCGGGCACGGTGACCAGGTCGAGCGGCTCGGCCCCGGGAGCCGCGCCGGGCCGCGGGCCCGGCCACTGCTGTGCCGCTGCGTCCGGGGCGCCCGTACGGCCCGCGCGCCCCTCAGCGGGCCCCGAAGCATCCGGAACAACGGTCTCCATGCCGGCCTCCAACAAGGGAACTCTCCTCGTTCGGGAGGGAGCCGCACCCCCTCCGTTCCCTGTCAACGCCGCGACGGCGTCAACGGCTACGGCAACGCGCCGCCGCAAAGGATGGCAGTTCATGGCAGATCGTGGATGAGATTTCCGGTTTGTCAGCGAACTCCGTGTGTCCGACCCGTCACAGCCGGTACGTTCGTGCCCCGTCCGGGGCGAGCACATCCGTCCCGGAGAGCACCACGGCACCATCCGCACGAGAGGGCGTGGCCATGGCGTCGTCACCGGCGAATCGTCGGCCCACCGCGTCCGCGCGTCCCGGGCCCCTCCCCCGGCGGGGCGAGCCCAACCTCGTCTTCCGGGCCCTGCGGGGACACCGCTCGCCCGGTGAGTTCGCCGCCGCGGTGCGGCGCGCGGCCCGGGAGATCGGCGAACAGGTGGCGTGCGACGCCCGGTACATCGGACGGGTGGAGGCGGGTGAGATCCGCTGCCCCAACTACGCGTACGAGCGGGTGTTCCTGCACATGTTCCCCGGTCTGGCCCTGACGGACCTGGGGTTCACGGCCCGGGAGGAGGTGCGCGGACGCGGGGCGCGCGGAGGCACCGGCCTGCCGGCGCACCCCGGTACGCCCGACGCGGATCCTGCCGCACGTCTTTCGGTGCCCGGTGCTCGTCCACCCCATCCGTCCCATACCGACGAGGAGAGCGACGTGCTGCGTCGCGCGTTCATCGCACACGGGTCCGCCACGGTGGCGGCCACCGCCGCCCTGGGGCCGCTGGGTCCGCTCGGCCCGCTGGACCGGGCCCGGGCGGCCACGGGCAGAGGGGTCCGGCAGGCCGGCACGGCCGAGGCCGCCGCCGTCGAGGAGGCGGTGCGGCAGATCCGTCTGCTGGACGACCGGCACGGCGCGGACGCCCTGTACCGGCACGCAGGCAAGCCGCTCCAGGCGGCGTACGCCCTGCTGGACGCGGGCACGGTGCGGCGCGCGGTGTCGGACCGCCTGCACACCGGGACCGGGGAACTGGCCCTGTCGGTGGGCTGGTTGGCGCACGACTCGGGGCGCTTCGAGGAGGCCCGTTCGCACTACGCGGAGGCGCTCGCGACGGCCCGGATGGCCGGGGACCCGGCGCTGGAGGCGCACGCCTTCTGCAACACGTCGTTCCTGGCCAGGGACGCGGGCCGGCCCCGGGAGGCGCTGCGGGCGGCGCAGGCCGGGCAGCGGGCGGCACGCGGGCTCGGCTCTATGCGGCTGATGTCGTTGCTGACGCTGCGGGAGGCGGCCGGCTGGGCGGCGCTCGGCGACCGCACGGGCTGTGTGGAGGCGCTCGTCCGGGCGAAGTCGCTGTTCCAGTGCGGCGCTTCGGAGAACGACCCGGAGTGGATGAGCTTCTTCGGGGCGGCCGAGCTGGCGGGCCTGGAGGCGCAGTGCTGGTCGGCGCTGGGCGACTGGCGCAGGGCGGCCCGGTTCGCGCACCGGGCCGCCGCCCTCCAGGACCCGCACTTCGCCCGCAACCTGGCGCTCTACCAGGCCGAACTGGCCGACGACCTGGCCAGGTCGGGGGTGCCGGACGAGGCGGCGGCCGTCGGGCAGAAGGTGCTGGACCTGCTGGATCAGGTGCAGTCCTCGCGGGTGCACACCATGCTCGCGCAGACCATCCGGACGCTGCTGCCGCACCGTCGCTCCCCGGTGATCGGGGCGTTCCTGGCCCGGCACGCGAACACGGTGCGGCGGATCTGAGCGGATGCCGGGCTCAGCGGCGGGCGTCCAGGTGGCCGGTGTCGTTCCACCGCTCGACGGCGGGCTCCCCGTACGCCCAGCCGAGGACCGACAGCGAGGTCGGGTCGAGGCGCAGGTGCGCGCCGAAGCCGACGTCCAGGCCCAGCCAGCGGGCGCCGAGGGCGCGCAGGACGTGTCCGTGGGCGAACACCAGGACGTCGCGGTCGGCGGAACGGGCCCACGCGATCACCTCGTCCACGCGGGCGGTGACGTCGGCGAGCGTCTCGCCGTCGGGGGCGCCGTCGCGCCAGACCTGCCAGCCGGGACGGCGGGCCTGGATCGCGTCCGGGGCGAGGCCCTCGAACGCGCCGTAGTCCCACTCCATGAGCGCGTCCCAGTTCTCGGCGCGCTCGCCGAAGCCCGCGATCGCGCAGGTCTCGCTGGCGCGCAGCAGGGGGCTGGTGCGGACCTCGACGTCGGGCAGGCCGTTCCAGGGGGCGCGGTGCAGTCGCTCGCCCAGCAACTTCGCACCGTCGCGGCCCTCGTCGAGGAGCGGGATGTCGGTCCGGCCGGTGTGCTGGCCGGACAGCGACCACTCCGTCTGACCGTGCCGGGCCAGCAGGATGCGGGGTGCCATGGCGATCTCTCCCTGTTTGCGGCGTACGAGCCGGATTGGGGCCGGCCGGTTCCATCATCGCTCACGGGGTGGGAGGGCCGGTGCGGGGGTGTTGTCAGTGGCGGATGGGAGACTTCCGAGGGTGAACGCAACCCTGGGCAGCGGACCCGATCCCCAGCCTCCGCACGCACGTCGTGAAACGGCCGTTCCGGCTTCCGGCGCGGCTGCCGTTCCCGTACGTCAGAGACTCGCCGAGCTGAGAGGCCCGGCCGTCGCGCCGCACCCGATGGACGCCCGCGCGCTGGCGGCGCTGGCCGCGAACCCGGGGTGCGAACGGCGGGCGCTGCTGGACGGGGCGGGGGTGAACAAGACCGCCCTGGCACAGGCGTTGGGCTCCCCCGCGGCGTACGGGCAGTCGCAGTTCGCCTTCATGCGCGGGAACGCCTTCGAGGCGCGGGTGAAGTCCGACGGGGGCACGGAACTGCTGCGGCTGCTGGGCGCCGACGACCCGGCCGCCGCGCGCACGCCCGACGTGTCGGCGGCGGGCCCCGAGGGGCGCACGGCGCGGACCGCGCTCGCCCTGCGGGAGGCGACGGCCGAGAAGACCTGGACGCTGCTGGACCATCCGATGCTGGCGCTGGAGGTGGCGGGCACGCCCGCCTATCTGGAGCCGGACGCGGTGGTCGTCCACCCGGACGGGCGGTGGACGGTCGTGGAGATCAAGTCCTTCCCGATGCTGGACGGTTCGGCGGACCCGGCGAAGGTGGGGGCGGCGGCCCGGCAGGCGGCGGTGTACGTACTGGCGCTGGAGCGGATCGCGGAGCGGGTCGCGGGCGCGGAGGTCGGGCACCGGGTGCTGCTGGTGTGCCCGAAGGACTTCTCCAACCTGCCGACCGCCTCACTGGTCGACGTGCGCAAGCAACGCTCGGTGACCGTGCGGCAGTTGCGGCGGATGCGCGGGGTGGCGGAGCTGGCGTCCGCCCTTCCGCCGGGGACCACCTTCGACCCGTCCAAGGAGCCGTCGGAACTGGCGGCGGCGGTCGAGGCGGTGGAGGCCGCCTACGCCCCCGAGTGCCTGTCGGCGTGCGAACTGGCCTTCCACTGCCGGGAGCGGGCGCGGGAGGCCGGGGCGGTGGAGACGCTGGGCCGGGGGGTGCGGGGCGAACTGGGCGGCCTGACGACGGTCGCGGCGGTGCTGGACGCGGCAGAGGGACGGGCCGGCGACCCCGCCGACCCCACGGTCGCCGCGCTGCGCCGGGCGGCGGCGCTGCGGGCCGAGGCCCTCGGCGGGGCGGCGGCCCCGGCGGGGGCGGGCGTGTGAGGCCCCGGCCCCGGACACGACCGCTCGCCCCCGCGCCCCCCGGCGGGGCGCGGCCCCGCACCCGTCTCCGTACCGACTAGAAACCAGGCACCGCACTCCCATGTCCCTCATCACCACGCTCGCCCGGCTCGAAGCGGCCCGCAGCGGACGGGCGCAGCCGCTCGCCACCGTCCGGCACCGGCATCTGTCCCACCGGCCCCTGGTCCTCGTCCCGTTGACCACCGCCGGTGAGGCCGGGGCCCCGCTCGGGGCGCTCGTCGGGACCGACCGGGACAGCCCCCGGCTGCTGACGGTCCCGCAGCCGCGCGACCGGGAACTGCGCTTCGCGTTCCTCGCCGAGCTGGCCGGAACCGTCCTGCCGTACCTGGACTCCTGTGCCGACGACGTCGAGCCCGCCGAGCGCACCGAGACCGACCCGGAGACCGGGAAGCGGGTCACGGTGGAGGTCGAGCTGTGCCGGGACGCGCCGCAGATCGTCGTGCCCAGCCGGGCGGGCGTCGCGTACGTGCGGCTGCTCGGGCGGTCGACGCGGTTCCGGCGGACCGCCGAGCAGGATCCGGACACGCCCTACCCCGCGCCGCCGCACATTCCGTTGCTCGGCCGCTGGCTGACGCACTACGGGGAGCGCGCCCGGGTGCCCGGGTCCTCGCTGCTGCTGTCCGCCACCGACCTCCTGGGGCGGCACTGGGCCACCGGGCAGAGCAACCTGGAGGACCAGCACCTCGGTGCGCTGCTCGCCTGGATCGACCCGCCCGAGGGGTGGAGCGGGGCCGAGGCCGCGCTGCGGGCCGAGAACGGGCGGGACGCGGCGGGGCAGTTGGTGTGCCCGCCGGCCGGGCCCGCCACCGATCCCGCCTTCGACAACGCGCTGCTCGCGCCCGCGATCGACGCCTACGACCTGGCCCGGCAGCGGCTGGCCGCCGCCGAGGACGGCGGGGCGGCCGACGAGCGGCTGGGCGAACTGGCCGCCGCCGAGCGCCGCATCAGGGAACTGCTGGCCGCGCAGCTGCGGCCCACCTGGGACGCGGTGTGGCAGGCCCTGGACGTGATGCGGCGGCTGCCCGAGGGGGTGCGGGCGGGCGAGCGCTGGACGCGGGACCGGTGGTCGTACACCTCCCACCGGGACCGGGTGCGTGCCGGTGAGCCGCCGCAGCCCCGGCGGGACAGCGCGGTGGGGGCCGCCCAGAAGCTGGCCTCGCGGGAGACCGAGCAGGCCCGGCTGGAGGCCCAGGAGGCGCTGGACGACCCGCTGGCGATGGCGGCGCGGCGGCTGGCCGGGGAGGCGTTCACCAGTGAGGTGGTGGCGGTGGAGATGAGCTGGAGCGAGGGCAGGCGGCCCAGTCCCCGGCCGCTGGTGACCGTCACCACCGACGACCTGCCGCAGCTCGGCGGCGGCGAGAAGGTGTACCGGTCGCTGGAGGGGAAGGCGCAGGCCGCGGAGTTCGTGGGGCGGGCGGACGGGGGGCGGCTCGTGCTGCGCGTCGTCAACGGGATGGGGCGCGGCAAGGAGCCCGCGCCCGGGACCGTGCCGGAGGCCGGGGACCGGATCTGCTGGACCCTGTTCGAGCACGAGCCGCGCGGCGGGGCCCGGTTGCCCGACCCGGAGGAGACCCCCTGGACCCACGGCGGCCCCCCGGACGCGGCGCCGGACGGCGTGGTCCTGGCGGAGCGTCCCGATCCGGTGACGTCGGAGGACCTGCTGTGACCCGGCGGGGGCGGTGGGGGCGGACAGGAGTGCCGGTCCGCCCGGTGCCGGGCGGGCGGGTCCGGCCGGTCCGGGCGAGGAGTCACCGGCGCCGCCCCGCCACCTGAGCCCGCGTCAGCACGCGCGGTTCCCGTACGGGTGCGTCGCGGCCGGGTGCGTCCGCGTCGCCCCGCCTCCCGCCCCGTTCCGCCGCCCCCGCCCCGCCCCTCCCGAGGAAGAGCCATGAACCACTCCCCCGACTCCAGCGACCGCACCGGGTTCGACCCCGGGGCCGAGGCCGCGCGCGCCACCGCCGCGATCCTGCACGACACCCTGCACGGCACCCACCGGGGCGTGGTCGTGGACTCGCCGCCCGGGGCCGGGAAGTCGACGCTTGTGGTGCGCGCCGCACTCGAACTGGCCGACGCCGGGCGACCGTTGATGGTCGTCGCGCAGACCAACGCCCAGGTGGACGACCTCGTGCTGCGGCTCGCCGAGAAGCGCCCCGGCCTCCCCGTGGGGCGGCTGCACAGCTCCGACCCCGACCCGTACGACAAGGCGCTGGACGACCTCCCCCAGGTGAAGAAGTCCGCGAAGGCGGCCGATCTGGCCGGGCTGGACGTGGTGATCTCGACGGCGGCCAAGTGGGCGCACGTCAAGGGGGTCGAGCCGTGGCGGCACGCGATCGTGGACGAGGCGTACCAGATGCGGTCGGACGCGCTGCTGGCGGTGGCGAGCCTGTTCGAGCGGGCGCTGTTCGTGGGCGACCCGGGGCAGCTCGACCCGTTCTCGATCGTGGGGGCCGAGCAGTGGGCGGGGCTGTCGTACGACCCGTCCGCGAGCGCGGTCTCCACGCTCCTCGCGCACAACCCGGAGCTGCCGCAGCACCGGCTGCCGGTGTCCTGGCGGCTGCCCGCGTCGGCCGCGCCGCTCGTCTCGGACGCGTTCTACCCGTACACGCCCTTCCGCAGCGGTACGGGCCCGGGCGACCGGAGGCTCACCTTCGGGGTGCCGTCGGACGGGTCGGCCGTGGACCGGGTGGTGGACGAGGCCGCGCACTCCGGGTGGGGGCTGCTGGAGCTGCCCGCCCGGCACACCCCGCGCACGGACCCGGAGGCGGTGGGGGCCGTCGCGGCCGTGGTGCGCCGTCTGCTGGACCGGGGCGGGGCCGCGCTCAGCGAGCGCTCCGAGACGCCCGCCCCGCTGACGGCGGACCGCGTCGCGGTCGGCACCGCCCACCGCGACCAGGCGGCCGCGGTACGGGCGGCGCTCGCCGGACTCGGGGTGACGGGGGTCGCGGTCGACACCGCGAACCGGCTCCAGGGGCGGGAGTTCGACGTCACGGTCGTCCTGCACCCGCTGTCGGGCCGGCCGGACGCGACGGCCTTCCACCTGGAGACGGGCCGCCTGTGCGTCCTGGCCTCCCGGCACCGGCACGCGTGCGTCGTGGTGTGCCGGGAGGGCGTGACGGACCTGCTGGACGAGCACCCCTCGACGGAGCCGGTGCAACTGGGGGTGACGGTGAAGTTCCCGGACGGGTGGGAGGCGAACCACTCGGTGCTGGCCCACCTGGGCGAGCACCGGGTGCGGTGGACGCCCTGACGGCGGACCGCGCCGGGCGCCGGGTGCGGCGGGCGCCGTGACGGCGGACCGTGCCGGGCGCCGGGTGCGGTGGGCGCCCGAGGCGTACTTGCGCGCATCCGGACAATGGAGGGTGGCCGTCCGACCCCTGGACGGCCCGATCAGGAGGAAGCACATGGCGGAAACCGAGCGGACCGAACGGCGGCTGCGTCCCGCACCGCTGCTCTTCGAGCCTGCCGAGGCCGCCGCCGACCCCGACCACTTCTTCGACCTGGAGTCGATGGAGGACCCCAAGGAGCTGCTGGCCCGGGCGACCGAGCTGACGCACGCGTTCCGGGCCGCGACGGACCGGGCCGTGGAGTTCCAGGCGGTCGCGGCGGCGCAGCTCGCGGACCCGAAGCGGTTCGACCGGCTGGCGGTGGGGGACATCGCCGAGCGGGCGGGGTGGACCGAGGACTACGCCGAGAAGATGGTGGAGTTCGGGCGGGGGCTGCTGCGCGAGAGGCCCGTGACGTAGGCGGCGGGCCCCGCGCGGACCGGCCGCCGCAGGAACACGCGTGCGAGGCATATGCCGCCGCCTTGTGCGGGCGGGCAAGATACGCCTCCGTCCGCCCCGCTGTCCCCGTTTCCGACAACTCTCGGAAACGGTGCGCTTACCGCCAGTACACCTGGGCGTATGACCACACACGCCCCCGTCCCCACGTCCCCGCCCCTCGACCGTGTCACGAACGCCGGAGCCGCCTGGCTGGTGTCCGCGACCGCGTATCCGCGCAGCACCCTGTCCGCCTGGGAGTCCCGGCCCGGCGCCCCGGCCGTGCTGCCCTGCGGAAGGGTCTTCGACGTGGTGAACGTGCCGGCGGTGTTCGGGCGGCGGATGCTGGACGCGCTGTGGGCGGAGGGGCCGGGGTCGGGTCCGGTGGCCGGGCAGCGGGGGCGGATGCTGCTGTTCGCCGCGCCGGGGACGGCCCAGCGGCTGCCCGCGCTGCTGGCGTGGGAGCGGCGGGCGGACGCCGTACCGCCGCTCCTGTGCCACGGGGCGGGCGACGCGGTGACGGTGCCGGCGCTGCGGCCCGGGGCGGCGGAGAAGGAGCCGCGCTGGGTGGTCGCGCCCGACGTGCGGCACCCCTGGCTGCCGGGTCCTGAGGTGCTGTTCTGGGCGTGTGTGCGGGCCTCGCGGTTATCGATTTTTCTCCCCGCCGATCAGGGTGCTAATGTCTACGACGTCAGCAGGCGCCGCTAGCTCAGTTGGTTAGAGCAGCTGACTCTTAATCAGCGGGTCCGGGGTTCGAGTCCCTGGCGGCGCACCGACAGGAAAGGCCCCCGAGCTTCGGCTCGGGGGCCTTTCTCGTGTCCGGTACGGGGCTCCCTCGTGTCCGGTACGGGGCTTTCGCGTCCGGTACGGATCGCCGTGGCTCAGCCCGTGGTGATCTGCACCGTCCACCCGCCCGACCCGGTCCGCTCGGCCACCTCCACCCGCGCTCCCTCCGGCGCCACCGTGAACCGCTCGCCGACGCCCAGCGGCGCGTCCGCGAGCGGCGGGTAGACCGAGCTGTCCCAGCAGGCCTCGGTGCGCGGGTGGGTGTCGACGACCTCGATGGGGCCGCCGCCGGAGGCGGTGCCGTTGCGCACCCGGTAGATCAAGACGCCCTCGGAGCAGGCTCCCCGGTCGTTGCCGGTGCTGTCGCGGGCCTCCACGGCGAGAGCGGTGTTCTCTCCGGTACGGACGACCGCCAGGCGCGCGTTGCCGCGCTGGCCGCCCGCCGGGGGCGGGGCGGACAGCGGGTCGAGGGTGAAGCGGCTCGTGGTGCCCCACGGGACGCACTCCACCTGGCCGGCGTCGAGCCAGCCCAGCTTCCACTTGTGCCAGCCGAAGGGGTCGGGGGCCAGCCCGAACTGGCTGCCCATGAGGTCCCAGTCGCCGACGTGGGTGTCCCAGTCGCCCTTGCCGTCGGAGGGGCGGTGGTAGAGGTCGGGCAGGTCGAAGACGTGGCCGGTCTCGTGGGCGAGGACGTGGCGGTCCGGGGGGTGCTTCTCGAAGACGGTGACGACGCGCCGGATGTCGGTGCCGTCGGCCCGCAGCGCAGTGTCGAAGTTGACCACCTTCGTCGCGTCGGAGTCGACGCCCGGGGCGTCCGGGTCGGCGACCAGGTAAACGATGTCGTACTGCGAGAAGTCGACCCGGGAGTCGGCGGCGGCCACCGCGTCCCGCAGATAGGCGGTGCGGTTCTCGGCGCTCCAGTCGCGCTGTATCGCGTACGAGGTGGAGTCGGCCGGCATCGGGACCCAGCCCGGCAGCGGGTGCGGCCGCAGGGCGAACTTGCCGTACGAGGCGCGGCGGAAGAAGTCGCTGGTGGCGGG
Source organism: Streptomyces sp. NPDC039736 (assembly GCF_055596485.1). Lineage (NCBI taxonomy): Bacteria > Bacillati > Actinomycetota > Actinomycetes > Kitasatosporales > Streptomycetaceae > Streptomyces > Streptomyces sp. NPDC039736. The sequence goes on from NZ_JBVIUQ010000004.1 coordinate 544,710, forward strand.
GAAGTGGTCGGAGGCGAGTTCGCGCGGGGTGAGCAGGGGCTCGGAGTCGGGGAAGGACAGGAAGATCATCACCGCGTCGAGGGACCGGGCGGGGCGGGGGTAGTCCTCGTTCCAGGTGTCGACGCCGAGGGAGTGGTGGGCGGAGGTGCGCGGCAGGGCGCACCGCCCGGACTGCCGGTCGTCGGCGGCGGCGGGCCCGGCGACGAGCCCGGTGGCGACGAGGGCGGCCAGCGCGGTCAGCAACGCGGCCGAACCCCGCAGCCGCACCCGCGACCACCCGTGCGCGCGGTCCCGGCGCCGCCTCCCGTTCCGGCCCGGACCCCGCCCCTGGCCCGCACCCCGGCCCGCTCCCGGGCCGCCGTCCCGGCCCCGCTGCCGGTTCGCGGCCGGGCCCGGACCCCGGCCCTGCTCCCCGTCCGCGTCCCCGGCCCTGGTCTCGCCGCCGGACCCGGCCCCGGTCTCGCTTCTGGGCGCGGGCCCGGCCCCGGCCCCGGGATGTGCGGAGGAGAGTGCGGCGTCTGCCGCCCGGTGGTCCGTGGCGCCGGCCCGGGAGGGCTCGGCTGCGCCGGGCGTCAACTCGTCCTGCACATCGACCTCCGGGTCCTCCGCGGTGGAATTCGGGACATCTCGCCCACAATGTGGGGTTTGAGGAGGGTATGCCCTGTTACGGTGCGCCACTCGAGTGCCCGGGGCAACCTGCCGCGACACTCCGACACCTCACGGAAAGTCACAAATGGTCAGGAGGGCGGCAGGTCAAGGCAGACCCGTGCAGAAACGATCAGCCGGAGGGCGCGGGGCGGGCGGCGGGTCCGTACCGGACGGCGATAACGCGGGCACAGAGCTGGATCGGCCCTCACGGCAGCCTCTATGATCGGCACACTTTCCCGCGCGGAATCCGTTCCAGGGCAGTGGATTCCTCGTCCGATCCCCCCGGTCCCCTGCGATCACCCTTCGTCCGTTCCGCCCCCGGCAACGCCGACCATCAGGACCCCTGACATCACGCGACGACACCTGTACGACTCAATCGCCCTGCGGGAGCACACGGTGAGCGGAAATCCCGAAGAGTCCGGCTGTGGGCCCGACCTCGCCCCTTCCGCCTCACTCGCCCCAGCGTTCGTTACGGAGAGTGAGAGGGCGGGCGTGCTGGTGAGTGATCCGGAGGGGCTGCTCGGGCTCCCCCTGGAGCCCCATCCGCGGACGGACGCGGGGGCCCGCGACTACCGGGCCGCCTTCCGGGCCGCACAGGCCGCGATGGCTCTGGTCACCCCGCGCGGCACGGTCGTCGCCGCGAACGCCGCGCTGGGCGCGCTGCTCGGCGCGGACCCGGCGCAGCTCAACGGCACGGACGCCGCCGACCTGGTGGACCTGGCCTCCGACGCCCGCACCTGGCAGGCGTACCGGGAGGTCCTGGACGGCCGTCGCCCCCGGTTCCGCTGCACGCGCCGCCTCAAGCACCACGACGGGCACGCCCTCTGGGTGGAGGTCGCGCTGGCACCCGTACCGGACAGTGCGAACGTCCTGCTGTCGGTGTCCGACATCAGCGACTGGCGCGAGCTGCAGGCGCGGCTCCGGCACCTCCAGATGCACGATCCGGTGACCCGGCTGCCCAACCGGGCGCTGTTCTTCGAGCGGCTGTCGGCCGCGCTGGAGGCGTCGACGTACGAGCGCGGCGGGACCGGGCGGGTCGGGCTGTGCTACCTGGACCTGGATGGCTTCAAGGCGGTCAACGACACGCTCGGCCACCGGGTCGGCGACCGGCTGCTCACCGCCGTCGCGACGCGGCTGACGCGGTGTGCCGAGCAGAACGGGTACGGCCCCGGGGGCGGCCATCTGGTGGCGCGCCTGGGCGGCGACGAGTTCGCGCTGCTGGTGGAGGACTCGACGGGGACGGACCAGCTCGCGGAGCTGGCGCAGACCGTCCTGACGGCGCTTCAGCAGCCCTTCGACCTGGCGGGGCAGCGGCTGTCGGTGTCGGCGTCGATCGGGGTGGTGGAGCGCCCGGCGGTGGGCACGACGGCGACCGGCCTGATGCAGGCGGCGGACACGACGCTGTACTGGGCGAAGGCGGACGGCAAGGGCCGCTGGACCCTCTTCGACCCGGAGCGCAACGCGCACCGGATGACCCGCCAGGCCCTGTCCTCGACGCTGCGCCCGGCCCTGGAGCGGGGCGAGTTCGTCCTGGAGTACCAGCCGCTGGTGGACCTGGAGGGCGGGCTCGTACGGGGAGTGGAGGCCCTGGTGCGGTGGCGGCATCCGCAGTTCGGGACGCTCGCGCCGAATCGGTTCATCGGCATCGCGGAGGAGGACGGATCGATCGTCCACCTCGGCCGCTGGGTGCTGCGCACGGCGTGCCGGCAGGCGCGGCGGTGGCAACTGGAGCACCCGGAGGCGGAGCCCCTGTTCGTGTCGGTGAACGTGGCGGTGCGGCAGGTCTGGGACTCCGACCTGGTGGCGGACGTGGCGGAGATCCTCGCCGAGACCGGCCTCGAACCCGGTCTGCTGCAACTGGAGCTGACCGAATCGGCCGTGATGGGTTCGGCGGGCCGGCCGCTCCAGGCGCTCCAGGCGCTGAGCGACATGGGCGTCCTCATCGCCATCGACGACTTCGGCACCGGCTACTCGAACCTCGCCTACCTGAGCCGGCTGCCGGTCTCCGTCCTCAAGCTGGACGGCTCCTTCGTCCGCGGCTTCCAGGACGAGGCGCACCCCAACCCGGCCGACGAGACGATCGTCGAGGCGCTGGTGCAGCTCGCGCACCGCCTGGGCCTCACCGTCACCGCGGAGTGCGTGGAGACGGCGGGCCAGGCGGCGCGGCTGCGCCGCATCGGCTGCGACACGGGCCAGGGCTGGCTGTACTCGCGCCCGGCGACGCCGGACCGGATCGCGGCGATGCTGACCGCGCGGGGCTAGTCGCGGGGCAGTCCGTAGGCGTCGGCGATCAGCTCGTACGAACGCAGCCGGACGGCGCCGGTGTGGGCGTTGGCGGTGAGCATCAGCTCGTCGGCCCCGGTCCGCTTGGCGAGGTCGTCGAGTCCGGCGCGCACGGCGTCGGGGGTGCCGTGGACGACGTTGCCGAGCCAGGAGTCCACGAACTCCCGCTCCAGCGAACTGAACGGGTACGCGGCGGCCTCGTCCGGCGTCGGGATGAGGCCGGGCCTGCCGGTGCGCAGCCGGAGCATGTTGAGCGCGCCGGTGAGCACCTGGCGGCGGGCCTCGGCCTCGTCCTCGGTGGCGAGGGCGGAGACGCCGATCACCGCGTACGGGGCGTCCAGGACCTCCGACGGGCGGAAGGACTCGCGGTAGAGGTCGAGGGCGGGGACGGTGTTCTGCGCGGAGAAGTGGTGCGCGAAGGCGAAGGGCAGGCCGAGGGTGCCGGCGAGGCGGGCGCTGAAGCCGGAACTGCCGAGGAGCCAGATCTGGGGGGTGTTGCCGTGGCCCTGCACCGGGCCGGGGACGGCGTGGATGCGGGAGTAGGGGTGCCCGTCGGGGAAGTCGTCCTCGAGGAAGCGGGTCAGCTCGGCGAGCTGCCGCGGGAACTCGTCGGCGCCCTCGTGGGGGTTCTGGGTGCGTCGCAGGGCGGCGGCGGTGGCTCCGTCGGTGCCCGGGGCGCGGCCGAGGCCGAGGTCCACCCGTCCCGGGGCCATCGCCTCCAGCGTCCCGAACTGCTCGGCGATGACGAGCGGGGCGTGGTTGGGGAGCATGACGCCGCCGGAACCGAGGCGGATGCGGGTGGTGTGGGCGGCGAGGTGGGCCAGGATCACGGCCGGGGAGGAGCTGGCGACGCCGGGCATGGAGTGGTGCTCGGCGACCCAGTACCGGTGGAAGCCGCGGGCTTCGGCGAGCCGGGCGATCTCGACGCTGGTGCGGAGGGAGGCGGTGGGGGTGCTGCCGACGCCGACGGTCGCGAGGTCGAGGACGGAGAGGGGGGTGGGGGCGGAGCCCTGGGGGGTGGCGCGGACGGGGTGGGGGGCGGTTTCCACCGGGGTTCCTCCTGCGGGGTGCGGGGCGGTTCGTTCGAACGTCGTCCCCCGGCCAACAGGAGGCCGACTCCGGATATTCCCCGCCGCGGGACGGCACCGCCCCTTCGGGGGCGCGGGGAACTCCGCGACCAGCCACGACGCTCCCGTACGGGACCCGGTGGCAGCCGCGCGGCGAGCGCTCCGGGGAGAGGGGCGGGTCCGGGGCCTCTCCTGCCTGAGCGGCACGGGCTGAAGCGTCCGGCACGGGGCTGGGCTCGCGGCCCCGGCGAGGGCGTACGGCCGGTGCGGAACAGGTGACCGCCAGGACGGGACGCCGGGTGTCGGCGACCGTGGAGTGCGGGTACGGGTGTGGTCGATCCGTACGCCATCCGTGCAAGCCGGACGCGACGAAACGGTTCCTCCGCCATGACAGCTGTGAACGACGCGGCCCCCGCGCCCGGCGCGCGCGACGTGACCCTTCTCGTGCTGGACGCCGAGCCGCCGCCCCGCCTGGGCAGCCTCACCGGACGGGTCCGCGTCCTGCACGGCGACGAGGCGACGTTCGCCCGCTGGCTCCCCGAGGCAGACGCCGTGCTGGTGTGGGACTTCCTCTCGGACGCGGTACGGCGCGCCTGGCCGGGGCCCGGTGCGCGGCCGCGCTGGGTGCACACGGCGAGCGCCGGGGTGGATCACCTGATGTGCCCGGAGCTGACCGCGTCGGACACGGTCGTGACGAACGCGCGGGGCGTCTTCGAGACGCCGATCGCCGAGTACGTGGCAGGGCTGGTCCTGGCCGCGGCGAAGGACTTCCGCGGCACCGACGAGGCGCAGCGCGGGCGTCGTTGGCAGCACCGGGAGACCCGCAGGGTGGCCGGGACGCGGGCGGTGGTGGTCGGTGCGGGCCCGGTCGGGCGGGCCGTCGCCGGCACCCTGAAGGGCCTCGGGGTGAAGGTGGCGCTGACGGGGCGCACGGCCCGCGCGGGGGTGCACGGACCCGAGGACCTCCTGCCGCTGCTCGCCGGCGCGGACTGGGTGGTGGCGGCGGCGCCGCTCACCGGTACGACACGGGGGATGTTCGACGCGCGGGCATTCGGCGCGATGAGCCCGAGCGCGTACTTCATCAACGTCGGGCGCGGTCAACTCGTGGTGGAGGCGGACCTGTTGGCCGCGCTGCGCAGGCGCTGGATCGGCGGGGCCGCACTCGACGTCTTCGAGCGGGAGCCCCTTCCCCCCGACAGCCCGCTGTGGGACGCCCCCGGGCTGGTGGTCTCGCCGCACATGAGCGGGGACGTGGTGGGACGGCGTGACGAACTGGCCCGCCAGTTCCTGGAGTTGTTCGACCTGTGGGCGGCCGGGAAGCCGCTTCCGAATGTAGTCGACAAGAATGTTGGGTACGTCCCCCTGCATGACGGAACCCACTGAACCGACCGCCCTGACCGCGTTCACCGCCCGTCGGCTCCTCGCCGCCTACGAGAAGGGGGAGCTGTCGCCCGTCGAAGCCGCCCGGGCCGTCCTGGACCGGGCCGAGGAGATCCAGCCCGCGCTGAACGCCTTCGTGTCGATCGACCGGGAGGGCGCCCTCGCCCAGGCCCGCGCGTCGGAGGAGCGGTGGCGCAGGCGGCAGCCGCAGGGGCTGCTGGACGGGGTGCCGGTGACGGTCAAGGACCTCCTCCTCACCCGGGGCACGCCGACGCTGCGCGGTTCGTACTCCACGTCCGCCGACGGGAGGTGGGACGAGGACTCCCCCTCGGTGGCCCGGCTGCGCGAGCACGGGGCGGTGTTCGTGGGCAAGACGACGACACCGGAGTTCGGCTGGAAGGGCGTCACCGACTCCCCCCGTTTCGGGATCACCCGCAACCCGCACGACCCGTCCCGTACCGCAGGGGGTTCCAGCGGCGGCAGCGCGGCGGCGGTCGCGGCGGGGGCGGGACCGCTGTCGGTGGGCACGGACGGGGGCGGCTCGGTCCGCATACCGGCGTCGTTCTGCGGCGTCTTCGGCATGAAGCCCACCCACGGCCGCGTCCCGCTCTATCCGTCCTCCCCCTTCGGGACGCTCACGCACGCGGGGCCGATGACGCGGGACGCGGCGGACGCGGCGCTGATGCTGGACGTGATGGCCGGGGAGGCGGACCACCGCGACTGGTCGCAGTCCCCGGTGACGGACGACGGGGTGCGCACCGGCCTGGACGACGGCGTACGGGGCCTGCGCGTCGCCTACTCCGCCACGCTGGGCGGACAGGTCAACGTGCACCCGGAGGTGGCGGCCCGGGTGCGGAACGCGGTCGCGGCGCTGGCTTCGCTCGGCGCGTACGTGGAGGAGGCGGACCCGGACTTCGCGGACCCGGTGGAGGCGTTCCACGTGCTGTGGTTCAGCGGCGCGGCCCGGGTGGCGCAGCGCCTGAACCGCGAGCAGCGGGAGGCGCTCGACCCGGGGCTGCGGGAGATCGCCGGGGCCGGGGCGCGGATGAGCGCCCTCGACTACCTGGCGGCGGTGGACGCGCGGATGGAGCTGGGGCGGCGGATGGGCGCCTTCCACCGGACGTACGACGTGCTGGTCACCCCGACCCTTCCCGTCACGGCCTTCGAGGCGGGGACGGAGGTGCCGCGGCGGCTCGGGAAGCGCAGGTGGACGGGGTGGACCCCGTTCACGTACCCCTTCAACCTCACCCAGCAGCCCGCGGCGACGGTCCCCTGCGGGACGGACGCCGCCGGTCTGCCGGTCGGGGTGCAACTGGTCGCGGCCCGCCACCACGACGCCCTGGTCCTGCGCGTGGCGCACGCGCTGTACGGGGCGGGGGTGGCGGGAGCGGCAGGGGTCTGAGGCCAGGGGGGCGGCTAGCCCTTGAAGCCGTGGTCGAGGAGCCTGCCGGCGTCCTTGGCGCGGTTCACGTCGGAGGACGCGGCGAGGACGGTTCCGTACAGGGTCGTGGAGCCGCGCCTGACGGCGAAGACCAGGCAGTACTTGGCGGAGGGCCCGGAGCCGGTCTTGATGCCGAGGGTGCCGCGGTAACTGGCGAGCAGCGGGTTGGTGTTGGTCCACTTCATGTCGCGGCGGCCGCCGGATTTGGTGACCGTGCGCTGGGTGGTCGACCTGGTGGCGACCACCGCCCGGAAGGTGGTGTTCTTCATCGCGCTCACGGCGAGCCGGGTGAGGTCGCGGGGGGTGGAGTAGTTGCCGTTGCCGCCGAGTCCGTCGAAGGAGTCGAAGTGGGTGTTCTTCAGGCCGAGGGAGCGGGCGGAGGCGTTCATCCTGCCGATGAAGGACTTCACCCGGGCCTCGCGGGTTTTTCCCGTACCGAACGTGTCGGCGAGGGCGTACGCGGCGTCGCAGCCGGAGGGGAGCATCAGCCCGTACAGGAGCTGACGGACGGTGACCCTGTCGCCGACGATGAGGCGGGCCGACGAGGCGGTGTTCTTGACGATGTGGTCGCTGTACGCCTTCTGGACCACGACCTTGGAATCGAGGTCGAGGCCCTTGGACTCCAGGACCACCTTCGCCGTCATGATCTTGGTGGTGGAGCCGGTGGGCAGGCGGCTGTCGGCGGCCTTGGCGTAGAGGGTCCGGCCGCTTCCCGCGTTCATCAGGAAGGCGCCCCTGGCGGTGACGGCGGGGGCCCGGGGAGCGGCCGCCGGGGCTCCGACGGCGACGGCGGGCACGGGGGCGGCCTGCGCGGGGGCGGCCGCGACTCCGGCGGCGAGCACCGAGGAGGCGGTGGCGGCGGCCGTCACGGCGAGCACCGGGGCGCGGCGCGGCCGGGGGTTCCTCGGGTGCGGACGCGGTACGTTCCGGAAGCGGCCGGTCGCGCCGCCGGCCCGGTTCACCACGGTCTGCTCGGTGTCAACGGTTTTCACGGTGCTGCTCCCCATGTCCAGGTCGGGCGGCCACACGAGAATGTCGCCTACCCCGCCTGACGAATGAGCGGGCCCGGGGGCACGGCCTGCGCCGGGATTTCCCACCACGTGGTCATCCGCGCGGGCGGCGCGGGGGCGGGTTCAGGCCACCTCGGGCATGCGCCGCCCTCCGCCGCGCACCGCCATGAAGATCCCGGCGGGCAGCAGCACCAGGCCCGCCAGGCCCTGCGGGAGCCACGCCTCCTTGCCGGGGACGACGGCCGTGTCCGCGCCGGGGCCGTCCACGAGCACGGTGACCGGCTCCTGCGGCTTCGCCGTCGGGAAGGTCGTGCCGACCTCCAGGTACGGGATGAAGAAGGTGCGGTCCGCCGGGTGGAAGGAACCCGCGCACGTGTAGGCGGGGTCGTCCCTGTCGGACGTGTCGGAGCCCTGGCAGCGGACCCCGGTGAGGGAGCCTTCGACTCCGGTCAACTGGGTGTGCAGCCGCAGGGCGGCGACGACCAGCAGCACCGCCCCGCCGCCGATCGCCGGCAGGATTCTCCACGCACGCCCGACCGACACCGTTCCCCCGATTGCTCCACCGGCCCCCCACCCCTTGGCGGACCTGCGCAGATCAGCCGTACCGGCCCCTCGGGCGGAACGGGTTCCCGGAGCTGTTCCGAACGGCTGGAGAACGCCTTTCCCCCACCGCGCCCGCCGTGCTGCGATGCGCCCCATGAACCACATCGTGCGCGAGGGATACCAGGGCACCGGACCCGGGGCGATCACCCCGGACGGGTGCGCCGTGGAGCTGTACCGGCGGATCGGGGTCAGGGACGAGCCGCAGTGGATCGCCCGGGCGGTCGGCGAGCGGACCCGGGGGCTGCGGCTGCTCGAACTCGGCTGCGGGGTGGGCCGGTTGACCCGGCCGCTCATCGAGCTGGGGTTCGAGGTGACCGCCGTGGACGAGTCGCCGGAGATGCTCGCCGCCGTGCGGGAGGCCCTGCCGGGCGTGCGTACCGTACGCAGTTCCATCGAGGACCTGGAGCTGGGCGGGGCGGGCGGCGTCGAGCGCTTCGACGTCGTCCTGCTCGCCTCCTTCCTGGTGCACGCGGGAACCGAGGGCGTGCGCGAGGCGATCCTGCGGACCTGCCGGCGGCACGTCGCCGAGGGCGGGGTCGTGGTGATCCAGCGGAAGCCGGCCGAGCAGGACGCGAAGCTGCCGTACGAGCGGCGGGAGGGCGAGGGGCTCATCCGGATCTCGTCGTCCCGGCCGCCGGAGGGGGTCGGGCGGCCGGGGGCGCGGCAGTTGCTGTGCGAGTACACGTACCCCGACGCGAAGTGGACGCAGACCTACCTGTCGTGCGCGTTGACGGACGCGGAGTTCGAGGCGGCGCTGGAGGAGGCGGGGCTGTCCGTGACGGGGTACGTGGACCCGGCCAGGGCGTGGGTCCGGGCGGTGCCGGTCGGGCCGTGAGCCGGCCGGGGCGGGAACCGGCGCCGGGCGGACCCGTGTCCGCCCGCCGTCAGCGGGCCCCCTCCAGCTCCGCCAGCACGCGCAGGGCCCGCCCGCGTGCGCGGCGCACGGAGATCCAGGCCGCGACCTGCACGGCCGCCATGGCGAGCCAGTAGCCCATCCACGCCCACTCCCCGTCCAGGCCCCGGAATACGGCGCTCAGCAGGAAGAGGGCGATCATCACCGGGTACAGCCACTTCAGCATGAGTGGGTTCGGCACGGTCCGCCGCGCCAGCACCGCCATCGCCGCGCGGGCCCGCGCCGACTGCGGGATGCGCTCCTTGGCCAGGCGGCGGGAGAGCACCGGCACCGCGGCGGGCGGCACCCCCATCTCCTCGCTCCACCTGTGCCGCAGGCGCCGTCCGGCCCAGGCGCACCCGCCCCACAGGACCACCGCCCCGACACTGAACCCCACCACGTACGCGAGGTCCAGGAACAGCGCCGCGAACACGACGGCCAGGACGCAGAGTCCCGCCACGACCCCCAGCAGGACCCCCATGTTGTCGCTCCACCGCCGCTCCGCCTCCCAGTCGAAGCCCAGGTCGGATCCGTCCTCGGACGTGTCGGGGGCATCGGGGTACGCGGTGGACATCGCGAGCTCCTCCAGAGGCGGTCGGCGGCACGGCGCGCGCCGTTCAACTTCCCTGCTGCGGCGCTGAGTTCGGGTGCCCGAGCCCTCACGCCGCATGCGCGCCCGGCGTGCAGGACTCCTTCCTGGCCGGGAAGGGCCCCCTCGGAACCCTCGCGCGTCCCCCTCCGCCCGAAATCGTGATCTGCCTCCGGCATATGCCAGGAGCAGCGCACCGCAGGTCACCGGGGTGACCGCGCCACGCCTCCCGGAGTCAATTTGTCAACCCCCGTCCCGTCGGCGGTGGTTGGCGGCTATCGTGGCGCGTGACGACGCACGACCGACGCAGCCGCAGCCGACCCGCAGCCATACCTCACCTGCCGTAGGGGGACACCGTGGCGCTGAAGCCCGAGCCGACCACGCCGCAGAGCCCGCAACGCCAGGTGCGGCACGCCCTGCGCGTACTGGAGACGGTCTCCCGGCACGGCGGCGGCACCACCGCCGACCGCATCGCCCGCGAGACCGGCCTGGACCCCGCCGAACTGCGCCCCCTGCTGCTGATGCTCCGCCGCGAGGGGTACGTCGGACAGCTCGCCGACGGCGCCTATGTGTCCGGCGAGGCCCTCGAACTCGTCGGCACGCCCGGCACCACCCGCCGCGAGCTGGTCGAGCAGCGGCTCCAGCAGGCCCTGGACCAGCTCCGCGACTCGGTGGGCGCGGCCATATACCTGGGGCGTTACGTGGACGGCGAGATCAAGGTGACCCAGGTCGCGGAGGGCCCGCTGACCCCCAAGGTCAACGAGTGGGTCGACTTCCGCTCCTCGGCGCACGCCAGCGCGGTCGGCAAGTGCCTGCTCACCCAGCTCGACCGGGACGGCCGCCGCGACCACCTCTCCCGGCACCGGACGGCCCGCCTGACCTCCCGCACGATCACCGACGAACGCGTGCTGTTCTCCGCGCTGGACGCCCAGCCCCCGACCGTTCCGGTGCTGGACATCCAGGAGTACGCGCTGGGCACGGTCTGCGCGGCGGTCCCCCTCACGGCGGGCGCCGCCGTGGGCTGCCTCGCCCTCTCGCTCCCGCTGGAGCACGCGCACCGCCTGCGCCAGGCGGCGGACGCGCTGAACCGGCGGGCGACCCCGATGGCGCTCTCACTCTCCCTCTGAGCCGCCGGCGGGCCCGTGGTCGCGAGCACCCGCTCGGACCAGGTACGATTGATGAGTCAAGCGCCGCTAGCTCAGTTGGTTAGAGCAGCTGACTCTTAATCAGCGGGTCCGGGGTTCGAGTCCCTGGCGGCGCACTTGACGAGGAGGCCCGGTACCGAACGCATTCGGTACCGGGCCTCCTCGCGTCGCCGTCCGCCGGCTCCGCCTACCGCCATGCGGGGTGGGCCCGGTGCCAGTCGACGGTGGCCGCGAGGCCCTCGACGAAGGGGATCTCGGGGGCGTACCCCAGCTCCCGCCTGATCCGGCTGTCGTCGAGCGCGTACCGCAGGTCGTGCCCCTTGCGGTCCGCCACCCGCCGCACCAGGCCCGGGTCGGCCCCGGTGAGCTCGACCAGCAGGGCGGCCAGCCGGGCGTTGGTCAGGGCGTCCCCGCTTCCGATGTTGTAGACGCCCCCCGGGGCTCCCTTGGCCAGCACCAGGTCCACCGCCCGCGCGTGGTCGTCGACGTGCAGCCACTCGCGGACGTTTCGTCCGGTGCCGTACAGCGGGACGCTCTCGCCGGCGAGGAGGCGGGAGGTGAAGTGCGGGATGAGCTTCTCGGGGTGCTGGCGGGGCCCGTAGTTGTTGCAGCACCGGGTGATCCGGACGTCGAGTCCGTGCGTACGCCCGTAGGCGCGGGCGACGAGATCCCCGCTCGCCTTGGACGCGGCGTACGGGGAATTGGGGGCGAGCGGGGACTCCTCCGTCCACTTCCCGTGGTCGATCGACCCGTAGACCTCGTCGGTGGAGACGACGACGACCGGCCCGACGCCGGTGCGCAGGCAGGCGTCGAGGAGGGTCTGGGTGCCGAGGACGTTCGTACGGACGAAGGCGGCGGCGGAGTCGATGGAGCGGTCCACGTGGGACTCGGCGGCGAAGTGGACGACGGCGTCGTGCCCGGGGAGGAGGTCAAGCAGCAGGGACCGGTCGCAGACGTCGCCGTGCACGAAGGTGAGGCGCGGGTGCTCGGCGGGGAGGTTGTCGCGGCGTCCGGCGTAGGTGAGCAGGTCGAGCACGGTCACCCGGTCCTGCTCACGCCCCGGAATCCGCCCGCCGAGCAGGAGCCGGGCATAGGCGGAGCCGATGAAGCCGGCGCCGCCGGTGAGAAGGATGTTCATGGGTCACTGGTCTCCGGGACCGATCGCGTACGCCCCCGAGCGTACCGGCCGGACGACAGCTCCTCACGCGGAGGCCCGGGGCCGCGCCCCCTTCAGGGGCGCGGGGAACCGCGCGACCAGCCACGACGCGCCCGCGGGGAACCGTGCACCGGCCGCGCGGCGAACGCTTCGGGGAAGGGGCCGGAAACGGGGCGGGCCGCCCCCGGTCGGTTCCGGGGGCGGCCCGCACGTGCTCCGGGTGACGCACGCGAGATGACGTGCGCCCGGTGCCGCGACGAATCAGAACTGCACGTCCGAGCACGCGTAGAAGGCGTTCGGCGTGTCCGCGACGTTCCACACCGCCAGCACGACGTGCCGGCCCGACTTGCCGGCGGGGATCGTCCCCTGGTGGGTCAGCGTCGCGGGCGGCTGCTTGCCGCCGTAGGGCACGTTCAGGAACGGCTGCGGGTCGAGCGAGGCCCGGGTGAGCGGCCGGTTCGGGTCCCAACCCTGCTTGGTGATGTAGTACCGGAAGTCCGACGTGGCGTGCCGCGCCGTGAACTGCCAGCGGAAGGAGTAGCCCTGCCCGCCGGTCACCTTCGTGGCCGGCCAGGCGCCGGCCCGCGGGTCGTCGAGCTGGGCGAACTGGCTGTTGCCGCCCGCACAGATCCGGCCGTCGGCCGGTCCCGCCGCCGGGAAGCCCTTGAGGCCCTCGACGCTCTGCGGCTCCCACTGGATGGAGCCGCAGTTCTTGACGGTGCCGTTGCTGCAGAGTTTCTGCCGGCTGATGGGTGAGTCGGTGTACCCGTGGCTGGTGGCGCTGCCGGTGGCCAGCACGGCGCTGCCCGCGACGGCGAGTCCTACGACGGCAGCACTGAGTGCCCTTTTACGCATGATCGCTCCAGGAGAACGTGGGGGGGCTCTGTGAGCTGTACAGGAGGTACGGACACGCGCGCGTGGCACTGCTGAGGATGACGGCCTTGGGGATTGCGGTCTAGACCAAGGCCCAATGTAGGGACGCCAGTTGGACATGTCCAGACCAATGTCCGAACTCGAGGAGACTTGCCGGAACTCGTCCGGAACCGACGCCTCCCGTGCTACCTCCCGCCGAGGTACGCGACCGTCAACTCCCGGACGAGCGCGTGGCGTTCGTAGGCGTCGAGCTCCCCCACCAGCCCGCGCCCGGTGAGCCCGCGCACCGTGTCCTCCACCGCGTCGACCGCGCCCGCCAGGGCCCGCTCCCGGTCCGCCGCGTCCAGGGCGGCGAACCTCCTGCGGCGCATCGTCTCGGCCACCTCCGGCGCGTACTCGATCCGCAGCGGCTGCACCGAGAACACCTCGATCCCGGCCGCCGCCGCCCGCGCCGCCACCTGCCGGGTCAGCGCGTCCCCGACCGCCGCCGCGTCCCGCACGGTGCGCACCTCGCCGCCCCCCTTGGTCCCGAACGCGTCGGCGGGCAGCCGCGAGAACACCCGGGCGAGCCCCGCCTCGACCTGGCCGCGCAGGTGCCCGGCGTGGTCGGTCACCGCGAGGGTGGCCCGCGCGGTGTCCGCGACCCGCCACACCACCAGCACGACGACCCGCAGCGGAATGCCGCTGCGGTCGGCCACCGGCAGCGGCTCGCTCCGCCAGTGCTTGAGCGTGACGTCCACCCGGCGGCGCACCAGCAGCGGGTTCAGCCACATCAGCCCGGTGCGCCGCACGCTCCCCCGGTACGCCCCGAAGAGGGTGAGCACGGACGCCTGCCCCTCCCTCCCCCGGGTCAGCCCGCCGAACGCGCCCAGCCCGACCACGAAAAGCCCGGCCAGCGCCCCCCACGCGGCGGTTCCCATGCCGTCGTAACGGCGCGGGGGCAGTCCGAGCACTCCCCGCACCGGCCCCGGGGCGAGCCCCGCCCACCACAGCACCGCCGCGCACCCGGCCAGCGCCGCCAGCCCCACGGCGACCGCCGCCCAGCCGGGGCCCGCCGGTCCCGGCCGTTCCACCGGCACCCGGTCCGCGGTCCCGGCGGCGCGCGGCGCGGGCGCGCCCGTCCGTTCCGTCTCGTCGCGGAAGAGCAGGTGCACCGGGATCTCGGTGGTGGCTTCGTTCCTGATCACCGAGTGGCGGCTCGCGGCGCTCACCACGCCGGCCGCCTCCGTTCCCGTACTCGTACTCGTGGAATCGGTCGTCACCGCGCACCCTCCGTCGTCGCCGTCGTGGCGAACAGCCGCCGCCAGGTCTCCGGTCCCGGGTAGCCGTCGGCCTCCGCGCCCCGCCAGCCCTGGGCCCGCTGGAACGCCTCGACGTTGCGCCGGTCGGCCTCGGTCCAGCGGGGCCCGGGGCCCACCGTGTAGTGCCGGCCGAAGCCCTTCTCCGTCAGCCGCTGCCCGAGCTGCTTGACGTACGCGTTGGACTGGCCGGGCCGGAAGTACCGCGCGCCCGGGTAGACGGGGGCGCCGGGAGCCCCCTGCACCTGGGCGCCGCCGACGAGGCCCTTGTAGCGGTAGGCCAGATAGCGGTCCGCGTTGTTCCAGTAGCCGAGCGGGGTGGCCTGGTGGCGGGTCTTGGGGCGGGTCTGCTCGTAGGCGAGGTAGTGGTCGTGGGTGTAGTCGGTCCAGCCGCCGAAGATGGTGACGTGGGAGCCGTCGTGCGGGTCCCTGGTGTTGTGGAAGAGCAGGATGTCACCGGGCTGGAGCTGGTCGCGGGGCACCCGCACCCCGTACTGGGCGAGGCTGCCGGTCCACTCGTTGCCGGGCAGTCCCCAGGCCATCGAGACGTACCCCGAACAGTCCTGCCGGTAGCCGTCGCTCCAGTACTTGTCCATGCTGTACGGCACTCCGGCCGCCACCCAGGTCTGGGCGCGCTTGATGATCTGGGCCCGGGTGGCGGGCTTCAGCTTCGGCGCGGCGGCCACCCCGGAGGGGCCGGGGGTGCCTGTCGCCCCGGGCACCCGGGAGGCAGAAGCGGAAGCGGAAGCGGAACCGCCGTACAGGGGAGCGGTGCGGCCCTGCGGAACGGGCACGTCGCGCGCCTCCCGGCCGTCCTTCCGCCGCTCGGCCCGGCCGCCCTTCCGCCGTTCCGCCCGTTCGGCCGCCCCGGCCCGCTCCTCCCCGGCCCGCCTCTCCTCGGCCCGCTCGGTCCGGTGCGTACCGTGGTCGTGGTGGTTGCTTTTATGACTTCTGTCGCGTTTGTCACGCTGGTCGTGGGGAACCCGCTCCGTCGCCGCCGGCGTCCACGGTGCGGCCCCGGCCGCACCCCCGCCGCCCAGCACCGCTCCGGCCGCGGTGACCAGTACCAGCGCCGTCCGCGCGGCGTGACCCCCGTCACGTGCACAAGGTCCGCCCGACCGGCGTTCCCGCCGACGGGCGGCGCATCCGGCGCAGGGGCAGTCGGCGGCGGGCTGAATTTCCTCGAACTGGATCACACGCCGAGTGTCCCAACTGCCCGGACATACCGCATCTTGACGGAGTGAAATATCTCATGAAAGACATCCTGGACACTCGCTGGTTCAAACCACTCTCGAACATCCGGTAGAGTTCTCGATGTCAGCAGGCGCCGCTAGCTCAGTTGGTTAGAGCAGCTGACTCTTAATCAGCGGGTCCGGGGTTCGAGTCCCTGGCGGCGCACGCGCAACCGAGACCCTCCCACCACCGGTGGGAGGGTCTCGGTCGTTCCCACGGGTCCGGGCCCTCCCCGGGCCCGCCCCGGGTCCCGGCGACCCGTGCGATCAGCGACCCTTGCGATCACATGAAGAGTCGGGGAATCTATCCTGGAGCCAGTGGCTCCAATGGGGCGGACGGTTCGCCGAGTTGAGGCTCGGACAGCCGACGGGGGGACGGCCGGGCCATGCGGGACGCGTCAGCGTGCCCCTCCCCCAGAATGGAGAGGGGCCCCTTTCGCCGACCGATGTCAGGGCGGGCATCATGCAACCGGAAGGTTGTCGTCCTGTGTCTGTGGTGATGGCGGCCTGCCCATGGATGCGTTCGGGACGGTCGAGGGGGACCGCCAGCGAGCGAAGAGACCTACGAACTCACGCAGCCAGTCTTGCGTGCGGGGGGATGACTCATGACGTCGACGCCGAGCGGCGCCGGGCAGTACCACGACCCTACCCACGACCCCACCCAGACGACGCAGCTGCGGGTTCCGCCGCCTCCGTCCGGCGGACAGGGGCGCCGACAGCAGAAGGCGCTGCCCAAGTACGACTACGAGCACTACAGCCGGCTGGCCGGTCCGCTGACCCAGCCGGACCCCTCCAGGCCGTACAAGGTCCAGTACCGCTCGCTGATCTCCCAGGAGCCGCACCGCATACGTGCCGCGCTCCTCCTCGGCGCCGCCCCGCTGCTCTCCCTCGGTCTCTTCATCTGGCTGATGCAGCCGGGCCACTGGACCGACCGCGACCCGAACCTGCAGGACGACCTGCTGCGCGCGCTCGACGTCGTCATGCTCGTGGCGATCGGCCTCATCGAGCTCTTCCGCACGATGAACGTGATCTCCAACGCGCACGCCACCCTGGTGGCCCGTGACCCGATCCCGGTCGTCCCCGAGTCCGGCACCCGGGTCGCCTTCATGACCTCCTTCGTGCCCGGCAAGGAGCCGCTGGAGATGGTCACCAAGACCCTGGAGGCGGCCGTCAAGATCCGCCACCGGGGCCTGCTGCACATCTGGCTGCTCGACGAGGGCGACGACCCCGAGGTCAAGGCCGTCTGCGAGCGCCTCGGCGTGCACCACTTCTCCCGCAAGGGCGTCGCGAAGTGGAACCAGAAGAAGGGTCCGCACCGCGCCAAGACCAAGCACGGCAACTACAACGCGTGGCTGGACGCGCACGGCGACGACTACGACTACTTCGCCTCGGTCGACACCGACCACATCCCGCTCCCGAACTACCTGGAGCGCATGCTCGGCTACTTCCGCGACCCGGACGTCGGCTTCGTCATCGGCCCGCAGGTCTACGGCAACTACGACTCCTTCGTCACCAAGGCCGCCGAGTCGCAGCAGTTCCTCTTCCACGCCCTGATCCAGCGCGCGGGCAACCGCTACGGCGCGCCGATGTTCGTCGGCACCTCCAACGCCGTGCGCATCAAGGCGCTGAAGCAGATCGGCGGTCTGTACGACTCGATCACCGAGGACATGGCGACCGGCTTCGAGATCCACCGCGCCAAGAACCCGGCGACGGGAAAGAAGTGGCGCTCGGTCTACACCCCGGACGTGCTGGCCGTCGGCGAGGGCCCGTCCGCCTGGACGGACTTCTTCACCCAGCAGCTCCGCTGGTCGCGCGGCACCTACGAGACGATCCTCAAGCAGTACTGGAGGGGCTGGGGCACGCTTCCCCCCGGCAAGCTCTTCAACTACACGATGATGATCATCTTCTACCCGATGTCCGCCATGAACTGGATCCTGGCCGCGCTCTCCTGTGCGCTGTTCCTGGGCATGGGCGCCTCGGGCGTCCAGATCGACCCGGTCATCTGGATGATGCTGTACGGCAACGCCTCGGCCCTCCAGGTCGGCCTCTACATCTGGAACCGCCGCCACAACGTCTCCCCGCACGAGCCCGAGGGCTCCGGCGGTCTGGCCGGCATGGCGATGTCCGCGATGTCCGCGCCGCTGTACGCGCGCGCCCTCATGGACTCCGTGCTGCGCCGCAAGTCCAGCTTCGTGGTGACGCCCAAGGGCGAGTCGGCCAGCCCCGACACCCTCTTCGGCACCTTCCGCATCCACCTGTTCTTCATCGCGATCTTCGCGGGCTCCATCGGCGTCTCGTTCTGGCGCGGCCACTCGCACCCGGCGATGGTCACCTGGGCGACGCTCGCCATGCTCGTCACGGCGGCGCCGATCATCGCCTGGCGGATCGGCATGCGGATGGAGAAGAAGAACGGCAGGCCCGGCCCGCAGCAGGGTCCCGGTTCCGCGGGCGGCGCCCCGGAGTACGGCGACCAGCAGGCCTTCCCGGGCCAGAACCAGGGTCAGTACCCGGGTCAGTACGGCGACGGCGGCCACGCACCGCAGCAGCGGCCGAGCTGGGCCCCGGCCGACCAGACCATGCAGATTTCTTCCCTTGGGGGACGTAAGAAATGAGTTTCCGTCCGAGCCGCCGGGCCAAGCGACTCTCCATCACGGCGGCCGTGGTCGTCGCCGTGGCGGCGTTCAACGGGCCCGCGCTGTACCGCTTCGGGTCGGAGCAGTACCACGAGTACAAGATCAACCGCCCCGAGTACAAGGCGGAGAACGGACACTGGGACTTCCTGGACGTCCCGACCAAGTTCAAGATCAACACGATTCACTCGGCACTGCTGCACACCGGCAAGGTCCTGCTCATCGCGGGTTCCGGCAACAACCAGAAGAACTTCGACGCGGGCAAGTTCGAGTCGGTCCTGTGGGACCCGAAGAACAACACGTACAAGATGATCAAGACCCCGAAGGACATGTTCTGCTCGGGTCACACGCAGCTGGGCGACGGCAAGCTGCTCGTCGCCGGCGGCACCAAGCGGTACGAGAAGCTCGAAGGCGACGTCACCAAGGCCGGCGGCCTGATGGTGGTGCACAACGAGAACCCGGACAAGCCGATCACCATCCCCGCCGGGACCGTCTTCAAGGGCAAGAAGAACGGCAAGACGTTCGTCTCCAAGGACCCGGTCCTGGTGGAGAAGGCCAAGAAGGTCTTCGCCACCTCCGGGCCCAACAAGGGCAAGTTCCTGCGCACCGAGGCGGGCCTGGGACGCACCTACGTCGAGGCGCAGCAGTCCGGCAAGCAGTACGAGTCGGGCGCCCAGGACAACTACGCGATCCCCTCGCTGACCGGCAAGGAAGCCCAGAACACCTACGGCGTCGCCGAGAAGCTCGCGCTGGACAAGAAGGACTTCCAGGGCATCCGGGAGGCCTACGAGTTCGACCCGGTGGCGGAGAAGTACATCACCGTCGACCCGATGAACGAGGCCCGCTGGTACCCCTCGCTCACCACGCTCAAGGACGGCAAGGTCCTGGCCACCTCGGGCCTGGACGACATCGGCCAGATCGTCCCGGGCAAGGACGAGATCTACGACCCGAAGACGAAGACCTGGAAGTACACGGGCTTCGAGCGGCGGCTGCCGACGTACCCGTCGCTCTTCCTGCTGGGCAGCGGCAAGCTGATCTACACCGGCTCGAACGCCGGATACGGCCCGGCCGACGTCGGCCGTGACCCCGGCATCTGGGACCTGTCCAACAACAAGTTCCAGAAGATCCCGGGCATGAGCGACCCGGACCAGCTGGAGACCTCGGCCTCGGTCATGCTGCCCCCGGCGCAGGACCAGAAGTTCATGGTCATCGGCGGCGGCGGGGTCGGCGAGTCGGAGAAGTCCAGCGAGAAGACCCGCCTGGTCGACGCCACCGAGCCGAACCCGGCCTTCAAGGACGGCCCCTCGCTGGCCAAGGGCACCCGGTACCCGAGCGCGTCCCTGCTGCCCGACGACACCGTGCTGGTGTCCGGCGGCTCGGAGGACTACCGCGGTCGCAGCGACTCCAACGTCAAGGAGGCGCGCATCTACGACCCGAAGACCAACAAGTTCAAGCAGGTCGCCGACCCGAACGTGGGCCGCAACTACCACTCGCAGACGGTGCTGCTGCCCGACGGCCGGGTGATGAGCGCGGGCTCGGACTCCCTGTTCTCGGACAAGGCCAACACCCGGCCGGGCGTCTTCGAGCAGCGCATCGAGATCTACACCCCGCCCTACCTCTACCGGGACTCGCGGCCGAAGCTGACCGAAGGACCCAAGGAGATCAAGCGGGGCGCCACCGCCACCTTCAAGTCCGCGCAGGCCTCGTCCATCAAGACGGCGAAGCTGATGCGGCCGAGCGCGGTGACGCACATGACCGACATGGACCAGCGCAGCATCGCGCTGGAGTTCAAGAAGACGGCCGACGGCGTCTCCGTCACCGTCCCGAAGAACCGCGCGCTGGTGCCCTCCGGGTACTACATGCTCTTCGTGACGGACGACCAGGGCACGCCCTCCGAGGCGGTCTGGGTGGACGTCCAGTAGGCATCCGGCAGTAGGCACGCGTAAGGGGCGCCCTCCCTGGAGGGCGCCCCTTACTGTTCTCCCGGCTGCTTCCCGGCTGCTTTCCCGTACGGGACCTACTTGGCGTTCTTGGCCAGGCCCAGCGCGTAGTCCCCGTACCAGCGGCCGGCCTCCGGGCCGCCCTTGCAGGTGCCGTCGGACTCGCCGGGGCGCTTCACCCAGAGCAGGGCGTGCACCTGCGGATCGCCGGTCTCGGTGGTGGGGGCCTCGCCGAGAGCGCGTCCCGGCGGGTTGCACCAGCGCTCCTTGGGGTCGCCCTTGGTGTACGGGCCGTTGCCGTTGCGGCTGGTGTCGATCACGAAGGGCTTGTTGCCGACCTTCGCCGAGAGCTCCTTGCCGTACTTCTTGCTGGCCTCGGTGGTGTAGTAGTTCGAGACGTTCACCGAGAAGCCGTCGGCCTGGTCGACGCCCGACCACTTCAGCGGCTCGAAGATCTGGTCCGGCTTGCCCCACCCCGCGTTGCCCGCGTCCAGGTAGACCTTGGTCTTCGGCTGCTGCTTGAGGGTCTTGATGGCGCCCTTGAGGAGGTCGTAGCGCTCCTCGTGGAACTTCCCCGGGGTGCAGGAGTCGACCATGTGCAGCACCGCGTCCGGCTCCAGGATGACGGTGGCCGGGCGGTCGCCGATGCCCTCGGCGACCTCCTTGACGAACTTCCGGTACGCGTTGCCGTCGGCGGCGCCGCCGCCGGAGTACTGGCCGCAGTCACGGTGCGGGATGTTGTAGAGGACGAGGATGGCCTCGCGGTCGGCCTTGGCGGCGGCCTCGGTGAAGCCCTGGGCCTGCTCCTTGGCGTTCTCCGGGATCAGCCACTCACCGGCCGGCTGCTGGGCGATCTTCTTGATCAGTTCCTTCTTGGCCGGGTCGCCCTCCTCGGCGAGCGCCTTGGCGGCCTTGGCCTGCGGATTGACCCAGTACGGGTCGTCGCCCTTGGGGAGCTGCGTGATCGGGGCCTCGCCGCCGGCGCCCCCGGCGTCGCCGCCGCCGTCCGAGGTGCAGCCCGTCAGGAGCAGGGCGGCCCCCACCGCCACCGCCCCGAGTGTGCGCACACGTCCGTTGTTACTGCCGTACATCGACTCCCCCTTGGGCGCCTGCCGAGGACTGACCGTCTCGAAGTGACTGCTCGAAATGAATGAACGTCTCAAAGTGACTGACTGTCTCGAAGATGAAAGAAGTTCCCGAGGCAGCCCCCCAGCCGCCCCTGCCCGGACACAGCCGGTCGAATCCAATCCTTCCACATGGAACGTGTGCCCCACTCGGTGCGTTCCCGTTCGTACGGACGCCGGCGCACCCCGCGCAACCTGCTTCTTCGGCCCGGTGGCCCGCCCCGGGCACGCGGCGGCGGCGCGGGCCCGCGCGGCGGACCCGGCGGCAGCCGGACCCGCGGCCCGGGACACGCCCCGCGGCCTTTCCGTGACTTCACGTCAGAAGCCCTCTGGAGAACGGGACTTGGCCGCTCTACAGTGGGAATGCGGCCCCGGCCCCCGGCCCGGGCATCCGAGTCGGCTCTGCCACCCGGCCTCCCGCGTCGGCGCCGGGCTTCTCCCGCAGTTCGTGCGCACGCGGTCGAGGACCGGCCCGGCCGACAGCTCCGGGGGGAGCGAGCAGTCGGCCGGGCCAGGTGCCCGCGGCGAACGGCGGCGGTGGCGGCGGGGGGCGGGTTCCCCCGGCGGCGCTCAGGACCTGGCCGGGGCCTCCGCGGCGTCCGTCAGGTAGGCGGAGACGACCACGTTGGCCGTGTAGTGCTTGGCCTCGTGGTCGTAGGTGCCGCCGCAGGTGATCAGCCGCAGCTCGGCGCGGCCGTCCTCGCGGGGGCCGTAGACCTTCTTCGCGTCGAACCTGTCCCGGCTGAAGACCTGGACGTCGTCGATGGTGAACTCGGTCACGGAGCCGTCCGCCGCGGTGACCTCGACCCGCTCGCCGGGGCGGGCGGAGCTGAGGCCGTAGAAGACGGCCGGCTTGCTCCGGGTGTCCACGTGCCCGACCATCAGCGCCACCCCGCTCGCGCCGGGGCGGGCGCCGTCCCGGAACCAGCCGACCTCGCGGGGCCGGTCGTACGGCGGCGGATCGACCGCCCCCGTCGCGTCGAGCCCGCGGGCGCTGACGGGGGCGGTGATGCCGAGCGAGGGGATCTCCACGCGGGCCGGGCGCACGCCCGCGACCGGCTCGTGCGCCTCGGGGAGCTCGACCTGCAGCAGTGGGCGTCCCACCGCGGCCACGTCACCGGTGGTCGGTGCGGCCCGGCCGCCCGGCGCGTCGGTGATGTCGCGGCCCCACAGCCACAGTCCGAGGAGCAGCACCGCCCAGGCGGTGCCCGTCAGGGCGCGGCCCTTGCCGGGCGCTCGGTCGGTGGTCATGTCACTCCCCTGTGCGTGTCGAGGGACGGACGGTCCCGGGTTCCCGGCGCCGTCAGTGCGTGCCGTTGCGGCGCTTGCGCGCCGACCGGGCCGCGACGGCGACCGCCGCCGCACCCGCGAGGCCGAGGCCGATCAGGGTGTGCCGGGTGCCGGGTCCCGCGGACTCGGCGGCCAGTGCGGTGCCGCCGCCGCCCGCGCGGACCGGGGCGGTCGGGTCGACCCGGTGGTGCACGACGGTGACGTTGCCGTTGGCGGAGCCGGAGCCGTCCTTGCACTTGACGGTGATGCCGTAGTCGCGGCCCCTCGCGTCCGAGCGGATGTGGGCCTCGGCGAAGAGACCGCCGTCGGCGGCGGGGCTGAAGTGGGCGGGCGAGGAGAACGCCTCCGATGTGCCGATGGCCTTCCTGCCCTCGCACACGTCGACCCGCAGATCCACCTCCCCGCCGGCCGCGACGGTGGACGGGGTGACGGTGACGGTGCCGTGGGACTCGTCATTGTTGGCCACGGCGGCCGGCGCGGGTGCGGCCGGTCCGGCTGCGGCGAGGGCGATGGGCGCGGGGGCGAGTACCGCCGCGAGCACCGCACCCGCACACAGGGTGAGTCGTGCTGAGCGCATAGTGAACCTCCTGGTACTTCAGAAGATCCACGCATAGGGGTGATTGCGCATCCGCAGGGGCCCGTCACTGCGCCGTACGGGCCCCCGCGGGTGATAAGGGGGGCCGGCTCAGACGCGCTCGACCAGGTCCGCGATCGAGTCGACCACCCAGGACGGCCGGAACGGGTACCGGTCGATGTCGTCCTTGCCGGTGAGCCCGGTGAGGACCAGGAAGGTCTCCATCCCGGCCTCCAGACCGGCCAGCACGTCGGTGTCCATCCGGTCGCCGATCATGGCGCTGGTCTCGGAGTGCGCGCCGATGGCGTTGAGGCCGGTGCGCATCATCAGCGGGTTGGGCTTGCCCGCGAAGTACGGCTTCTTGCCGGTCGCCTTGGTGATCAGGGCGGCGACGGCGCCGGTGGCGGGCAGCGGGCCCTCGGCGGAGGGGCCGGTCTCGTCGGGGTTGGTGCAGATGAAGCGGGCGCCGCCGTTGATCAGGCGGATCGCCTTGGTGAGGGCCTCGAAGGAGTACGTACGGGTCTCGCCGAGGACCACGTAGTCGGGCTCGTGGTCGGTGAGGACGTACCCGATGTCGTGCAGGGCGGTGGTCAGGCCCGCCTCGCCGATGACGTACGCGGTGCCGCCGGGGCGCTGGTCGTCCAGGAACTGCGCGGTGGCCAGCGCCGAGGTCCAGATGTTCTCCACCGGCACGTCCAGGCCCATCCGGGCGAGGCGGGCGTGCAGGTCACGGGCGGTGTAGATGGAGTTGTTCGTCAGGACCAGGAAGGGCTTCTCCGTGTCGCGGAGCCTGCGGATGAAGGCGTCGGCGCCGGGGATCGGGACGCCCTCGTGGATGAGGACTCCGTCCATGTCGGTGAGCCAGGACTCGATCGGCTTGCGCTCTGCCATCTGGTGGGACTCCCGCCGTACGTACACACATGAGACAAGGGGCGCGCACAACCCTGTGCACGCCCCCAGCCTAGTCTCAGGCGGTGACGGAGACGCCGTCGATCGTCCAGTACCAGTTGTTGCCGCCGGTGTAGCGGAAGCGGACCTGAGCGGTGGTGGCGCCCGCCGGGACCCGGAGCGTGATCCTCTCGACGCGGGACGGGGTGTCGGCGGTGTACGTCTTCACCGCGACCGGGGCCGCGTCGCCATAGGCCACGAGGACCTCGGCCCGCTGCGGGGACTCGTGGCGGTAGTACGTCGTGTACGTGAGGGTGGCCGACGCCCCCGGGGTCACCGGGAACTCCGGGCTGACCAGCGTCGAGTCGAAGGCGCCGGTGAAGGTCTTGTCGGCCCACTCGTCGCCGTCGCAGACCGCGAAGACGTTGCGGGCCCGGACGTTCAGCTCGCGCTGCTGGCCCTTCTCGGCCCTGGTCCAGAACTCGTCGGTGGTGAAGGACCAGCCGCGCCACTCGGTGACGCCGCCCGTGCCCATCCGGGAGTTGTCCACGGACCAGCCGCTGGGCGCGACATGGGTGAAGCCGAGGACGTCCGTGCCGATCCCGGTCTCGTCCACGCGTTGGCGGAGCGAGCCGCGCAGCGCGTCGAAGGCATCGGGGACGGGCTGCTGCACGGGGCGGCCGTCCAGGTTCCAGGTGGGGCTGATCGCGACGCCCAGGTGGTGCAGGGCGGAGACGGCGACGTCGGGCATCCTCACGTCGTGGCGGGTGACGCCGGCGGGCAGGCCGGCGCCGGTGGCGATCAGGAAGGTCTGGCGCTCGTCCCAGCTGTCGCCGCCGTGGCCGCCGGCCGCGGTGTGCCCGTGGTCGGCGGTGATCATGACGAGCCAGTCCTCGCCGGCGTACGTCGGACGGGACCGCACGGCGGTGAGGATCTCGCCCACCTGGGTGTCGGCCGCGTGCAGCGCGTCCAGGTACTGCCGGCTGGCGCTGCCGTGGCCGTGGCCCGCGTGGTCGACGTTGTCGAGGTGCACGAAGACCGCGTCGACGTCGGTCGCGACCCGGGCGACGGCGCGCCGGGTGGTGCCCGTGTCGTACTCGGCGGACGGGGTGGAGACCCGCTGGTCGACCTTCGCGGAGAAGATGACGTCGGTGACCGGGTTCCAGGACGCCACCGCGTACGTCTTCAGGGCCGGATCGGCGGTCTCGGCGCGGGTCAGGAAGTCCGGGTACCGGGCCAGGTCGTGGCCGGTGAAGTCGTTGTCGACCACCTTGTGCTTGTCCGGCCACACGCCCGTGATGAGGGTGGTCCAGCCGGGACCGGAGGAGGTCGGCGCCATCGGGTTGCTGTAGATGCTGGAGGGCGCGGTGATCCCGGCGGCCATCAGCGCGTCCAGGTGCGGGGTGTCGGCGTCCTTGATCCGGCGGATCATCGCCCCGTCCAGGCCGATGACCAGCACCTTCGGGGTCCTGGCCGCCCGGGCGGCGGACTCGGCGGCGGCCGCCCGGGCGGTGGCGGCGAGCGGGCCCGCCGTGGCGGCGACGGCGGCGGCGCCGAGCAGGACGGCGCGGCGCGGGATGCCTCGGGGCATGTCTTTCTCCAGGGAGACGGGTGGCGCGTGGGCGGGGAGCAGGGGGCGGGGGCGAGGCACCGTCCCCGGGGCGTCGGGGCTCCTCCGGGGGCGTGAGGGTCTGGACCAGACCCGTTACCTTTGTGTGATCAGAGGGCCGGGTCCGGACCTTCGGGGCGGAGCGCGGCCGGACGGTTGCCGACGGCGTCCGGGTCAGCTGCCGGTGGCGGTCTTCCAGGCGTCGACGTACTCCTTGAGGTTCTTGTCGATGTCGGCCCAGTCCGGAGTGAAGACGTCGACGCCGTCGAGGATCCGGCCGAGTGCGCGGGCGTTGGCGTCGTTCGGCTGGACGTTCGCGCGCGACGGGAAGCCGCCGCCGATGGAGCTGACCTCCTGCTGGGCCGCGTCGGACAGCAGGAAGTCGAGGAGCTTCTTGCCGTTCTCGGCGTGCGGGGCCTTGTCGAGGAGACCCGCGGCGTACGGCAGCGCGAAGGTGGTGGGCTTGACGCCGTCCGCCCGCGCCGGGAACCAAATGCCCAGGTTGGGGGCGGACTTGGACTGCGCGAAGTTCATCTGCACGTCGCCGTTGGCCACCAGGATCTCGCCCTTGTCGACCTTGGGCGCCAGCTTGGAGGTCGAGGAGGACGGGCCGACGTTGTTGGCCTGGAGCTTCTTCAGGTACGCCATCGCGGCGTCCTTGCCGCCGAAGTCGTGCATGGCCTTGATGACGACGGCGGTGCCGTCGCCCGCGACGCCCGGCGTCGAGTACTGGATCTTGCCCTTGAACTTGGGGTCGAGGAGGTCCTGCCAGGTCTCGGGGCTGTCGCCGGGGAGCTCCTTCTTGTTCTTGATGAACCCGAAGTAGTTGTTGACGACGGAGGTCCACTTGCCGTCGGCCGACTTGTTGGCGGGCTCGACCATGTCGGAGTTGACGGGCTTGTACGCCTGGAGCAGCCCCTTGGAGTCGGCCTGCTGGATGAACGGCGGCAGCGTGACGATGACGTCGGCCTGCGTGTTGGACTTCTCGCGCAGGGCGCGCTGCACCATCTCGCCGGAGCCGCCCTCCACGTACTTGACTTTGATGCCGGTCTTCTTCTCGAAGTCCTTGAAGACCTTGTCGTACCAGCCGTCGCCCTTCTCGCCCTTGAGGCCGTCGGCGCTGTAGACGGTGACGGTCTTCTCGTCGGAGGAGGCGGCGGAGGACCCGCCGCAGGCGGAGAGGGAGGCGGCGAGGGCGAGGCTGCCGGTGACGGCGGCGAGCGGCTTGAGGGTGCGGTGCATGGCGTTTCGTGTCTCCAGGGCAGGGGTCGGCGGAAGAGGGCTCAGCGGAAGGAGGCTTTGGTGCGGATGCGGGAGACCGCGAGCAGGACGAGCAGCGTGGTGCCCATGAGGACGACCGCGACGGCCGATCCGGCGAAGAGGGAGCCCCGGTCGGTGGCGGTGAAGATCTGCACCGGCAGCGGCATCCAGTCCGGCGGGTAGAGCATCATCGTGGCGCTCAGCTCGCCCATGGACAGGGCGAAGCAGAGTCCGGCGGCCGCGTTCAGGGACGGCAGCAGGAGCGGCAGCTTCACCCGCCACAGGACGTACGCGGGCCGGGCCCCCAGGGAGGCGGCGGCCTGCTCGTACATCGGGTCCAGTCGTACGATCGCGGCCGAGACCGACTGGTGGGCGAACGCCGTGACAAGAACGGTGTGCGCCAGGATGACGATCCAGCGGGTGCCGTTGAGCAGGAACGGCGGCTGGGAGAAGGCGACCAGCACCGCGAGTCCGACGACCACCGACGGCACCGCGACCGGCAGCATGAACAGGGCGTCCAGGACCCGCTTCCCGCCCTTCCGCAAGGAGGCGGCGGCGAGCGCCGCCCAGCTCCCGAGGACCAGCGCGAGGACGCTGGCGGCGAGCGCGGTGACGAGGCTGGTGGTCAGCGCCTGGAGGGACTCGCCGCGCACGGCCGCCCCGTAGTTCTCGACGGTCGGCCCGGACGGGAAGGCGCCGGACCAGTGGGTGGCGAAGGACGCGGCGAGGATCACCAGCAGGGGCAGGGCGAACAGCGGGAGGAAGAGGAGGAGGAAGACGGCCCAGGTCGCCCATTTCCCGGTGCGGCTATGCACCAACACGACGGCTCACCACCCGGTACGTTCCGTAGAGTCCCACGGATATCGCGATGTTGACGACGGCGACCACGCAGGCGGCCGGATAGTCGGATTCCAGGATCGCCTTGCCGTAGACGAGCATCGGCAGGGTCGTCACGCCCTTCGCCCCGGTGAAGAGCACGATCCCGAATTCGTTGAGGCACATCACCAGGACGAGCGCTCCGCCGGCGGCGAGCGCGGGCAGCGCCTCGGGCAGGATCACCTGCCGCACGATCCGCCAGGTCCGCGCCCCGAGGGAGGAGGCGACCTCCAGCTGCGCGGGGTCGATCTGGGAGAACGCGGCGAGCAGCGGGCGCATCACGAAGGGCGTGAAGTACGTGATCTCCGCGAGGAGGACGCCCCAGGGGGTGGTGAGGAAGTGGAAGGGCCCCTCGGCGGCTCCGGTCACCCCGGTCCAGACCCCGTTGGCCATGCCCACGGTGCCGTAGACGAACAGCAGGGCGAGCGTGATGAGGAAGGACGGGAAGGACAGGAACACGTCGATGAACTTCGCGACGGCCTTCCCGCCGGGGAAGGGCACGAAGGCGATGACCAGCGCCAGGGCGAAGCCGAGGACGAGGCATCCGACGGTCGCGCCGAGCGCGAGCCAGACGGTGGTGGTCAACGCCTCCCGGAACGCCTCGGAGGCGAAGACGTCACCGTAGGGGGCGAGGGAGACCTCGCCGGTGTCCGAGGTGAACGACTGCCGCACGACGAGGGCGAGCGGGTACAGGAACACCAGCGCCAGCACGGCCACCGGCGGCAGGGCCCACACCCAGCGGGGGACACCGCGCGAGGTGCGCGGGGGCGGGCCGGGAGGCGCACCGGTGCGGGGAGGTGCGGCTTCCCCGGGAGCCGTCCCGGTACGGGGGGACGCGGCCTCGCCGGAGACCGTCCGGGCGCCCTGCCGTTGCGCCCCCGGGGCGGTCCGGCCGTCCGCCGGGGCGGCGGGGGCCGGGCCCCGGTCCACGTCGACCTCAGCCACCGGACACCCCCGCCCCGAGCAGCACCGCGTCCTCGGCCGCGAAGTGGAGGACCACGTCCGACCCGAGCGCCGGTGTCTCCCGCAGCTCCCGCACATCCGCCTTGACCCGGTGCCGCCCCCCGGCGACGTCCACGTACAGCCGGTGCGTGGACCCCCGCCACTGCACCTCGCCGACCGTCCCGCGCAGGGCGTTCGGCCCCTCCCCGAGCCCGACCAGGTGCGGCCTGACGCACAGCGTGGCCGTGGTCCCGGCCGACAGGCTCCCGGTGTCGACCGTCAGCTCGATCCCGTCGAAGCGGACTCCCCCCGGGCCCACCTCCACCGGCAGCAGGTTCGCGTTGCCCACGAAGGACGCCGTGAACTCCGTCCGGGGCCGCCGGTACAGCTCCTGCGGGGTTCCGCAGTCCTGGAGCCGCGCCTTGTCCATGACGGCGATCCGGTCCGCCAGCGTCAGCGCCTCGACCTGGTCGTGCGTGACGTAGAGGATCGACACGTCCGGCAACTCCCGGTGCAGCCGGGCCAGTTCGGCCAGCATCCCGGACCTGAGCTGCGCGTCCAGCGCCGACAGCGGCTCGTCCAGCAGCAGCACCCCCGGCCGGATCGCCAACGCCCGTGCGATCGCCACGCGCTGCTGCTGGCCGCCGGACAGCTCCCGGGGGTAGCGCCGGGCGTAGGACGCCATCCCGGTCATCTCCAGCGCCTCGGCGACCCGCGCCGGAATCCCGGCCCTGTCGGCCTTCTGCGCCTTCAGCCCGAAGGCCACGTTGTCCTCGACCCGCAGGTGCGGGAAGAGCGCGTAGCTCTGGACGACCATCCCGATGCCCCGCTGGTACGGGGGCAGCGCGGTGACGTCCCGGTCCCCGATGAAGACGCGCCCGGAGGCCGGCTTCACGAAGCCCGCGACCGCCCGCAGCGCGGTGGTCTTGCCGGAGCCGGAGGGCCCGAGCAGCGCCATGACCTCGCCGGGTTCGACGGTCAGGTCGAGGCGGTCCAGGACGACGTTCTTCCCGTACGCCACCGACACCGCGTCGAAGCGGATGCCGCTGCTCATCGTCCCAGCTCCGCGAGCAGGCCGGGGAGTTCGGCGACGGAGCCGAGCACGTGACCGGCCCCGTGCGCCTCCAGGCGGGTGCGGCCGTGCGCGCCGGTCAGCACCCCGGCGACGACGCCCGCCCCGGCCCGTGTGCCGCTGAGCATGTCGTACGAGGTGTCGCCGACGACGGCCACGTCGGCGACCGACGCCACCGCGCCGGTGCGCAGGAACGCGGTGAGCACCATGTCCGGGTACGGGCGGCCCCGGCCGCCGGCGTCGGCGGGGCACAGGGTGAGTTCCACCAGGTCCTGCCAGCCGAGCGCGGTGAGGATCGCGTCCTGGGTGACCCGGGCGAACCCGGTGGTCAGGACGACGGTGCGGCCGTCGGCGGTCAGTTGCTCGACGGTTTCCCGCGCCCCGGGGAGGCCGGCGATCCGGCCGCCGTCGACCAGGTCCCCGTACGCCTCCTCGAAAGCGGTGTTGGCCCGCTGGGCCTTCGCCTCGTCGGCGAAGAGGTGCCGGAAGACGGAGATCTTGGACTCGCCCATGGTGGCGCGGACGTAGTCCAGCTTGCTGTCGAAGTCGGCCGTCCCGGCCACGACGCCGAGCTTCTCGGCGGCCGCGGCGAAGGCCTGCTCGACCAGGCCGCCGTCGGCGACGGTGGTGCCGGCCATGTCGAGTACGACGAGGTTCACGCGGTTGCTGCTCATGTTTCCCGTCACCAGCCCAGTTCGTTCGCGGTCTGCTCGGCGATGGCGGGCGAGCAGGTCATCCCGCGCCCGCCCGGCCCGGTCACCAGCCAGGCGCCGCCCCGCACCTGCTGCCGGTGCACGACGCGGCCGGTGTCGACGCACTGGGCGTACACCCCGGCCCA
The DNA here is from genome assembly GCF_055596485.1 of Streptomyces sp. NPDC039736. Classification (NCBI taxonomy): domain Bacteria; kingdom Bacillati; phylum Actinomycetota; class Actinomycetes; order Kitasatosporales; family Streptomycetaceae; genus Streptomyces; species Streptomyces sp. NPDC039736. The sequence continues at coordinate 575,370 of NZ_JBVIUQ010000004.1, forward strand.
GCGCCGTCGGATCCTCGGCAGCGGACGGCCCAGGAAGCTCTCCGCCACGGCTGCGACGTGCTCGTACGGCTCCTCCTCCAGATCGAAGCGGAAGGGGTGCTCGTACTCGTGGGTGTCGCCGATGGTCAGTCCGCCGTCCCGGCGCTGCACCATGAGGAGCTGCATCCTGTGGGCGGCGGCGGTGGGCGTCTGGTCCTGCCCGGCGTTGAGGGCGTCCAGGGCGCCGCCCGCGTACGCCGGGTAGTAGCGGAAGCTGTCCGCGTCGGCGACGGAGGTGGTGAGGGTCTCGCCGAGGGGCTCGGTCTGCATCATCTGCAGGCGCACCCGGCGCACCGGCAGCTCGGGGGCCAGCTCGCGGACGAGTCCGCCGAGCCAGGCGCCGGTGCAGAGCACGACGGCGTCGCCCCGGTGCACGTCGCCGTGGTCGTCGCGGACGGCGGCGTCGCCGACCACCTCACGGACCTCACGCCCGCCGAGGAAGGTGTACCGCCCGGACGCCAGCAGGGCCTCCTTGAGGGCGAGCTGCGCGGTGCGCGGCTCGACGGCCGCGTCCCGCTCGCACCACAGGGCGGCGCGGAAGTCGCCGCGCAGGGCGGGGTTGAGGCCCCGCGCCTCGTCGGCGGTGAGCAGCTTGTAGCCGCGCGCCGGTGCGTCGTCGCGGGTCAGCGCCGCCTCGGCCACGGCGAGTTCGAGTTCGGTGCGGACCGGGGTGAGCGACCCGTTGGGCCGGAAGCCCAGGCCGGGGACGCGGGCCCCGATGCCCTCCCACAGTTCGCGGGCCCGCAGCGCGGTGTCGAGTTCCTCGCCACCGGCCCGCCCGCTGACCCATATCTGGCCGAAGTTGCGCAGGCTCGCGCCGCGTGCCTCGCTCTCGCGCTCGATCTGTACGACCTCGTGGCCGCGTTCCACTGCGTGCCAGGCGTGCATGGTTCCCACCACGCCGGCTCCAACGACTATGACTCTCACGGCCGCCACGGTCCTCGGGACGGGTGACGCGGCCGAATCCGCCCGGCAACGGCATGGTGAACAGCCCCCCAAGGCTGGCTCAGACCCGTTATGTTTCCGTTATCGAAACGCCTCGGGGTCACCGCGCCGCGCCACCCCGGCCCGCTAGCCGCCGAGCTGGGTGGAGAAGCTGAACCGGTCGCCCCGGAAGAGCGTCCGCACCCGCTCCAGCGGCCGGCCCGTCACGTCGCGCGTCCACCGGTGCAGCAGCAGCATCGGCAGGGCGGGCGGGGTGCCGATCAGCAGCGCCTCGCGCGGGGTGGCGAGGACGGTCTCGATGCGCTCCCCCGCCTTCCCCAGGCCGATCCCGACCTCATCGCCGAGGTAGGCGTAGAAGGAGGAGTCGGGTGCGAAGTCCACGTCGAGACGCGGGACGCGCTCCACCGCGACGTAACAGCTCTCCAGCCCCACCCGCTCGTCGTCGGCGAGCAGCACCCGTTCCAGGTGCCAGACCGGTGCACCCGGCCGTACGCCGACGTCCGGGGCGAGGGCGGCGGGGCAGGGGAAGCGTTCCAGGCCGATCAGGTTGCGGCCCGGGCGGCGGCCCTGCCGGCGTACGCCTTCTGTATAACTGGCCAACGCCAGGGGCTGCTCCAGTTTCGGACCGGCGGCCACCGTGCCCCGCCCCTGCCGGCGCACCCGCCCCTCCAGCAGCAGTTCGCGCAGGGCCTGGCGCACGGTGTCCCGGGCGACCTCGTAACGGACGGCGAGGTCGCGTTCGGTGGGCAGCGGCTCGCCCTCGGCCAACTCCCCGAGCAGCTCGGCGAGACGGGCCTTCACGGCGTAGTACTTGGGGATGCGTCCGTGCTCCGGGATGCCGGACCGGACGGGCGCGCCGGGGTCCTGGTGGTGCGTGTTCGGGTAGTCCACGACAGGGATCGTCGCAGACGACGGTGTACGGGGAGCCGTGCCGCCGGGCGGCGGGGACGGCAGGGCGACCGGGCGGCGGGCGGCGGGGGCGGCTGCTCAGCGCCGCGCGGGTGCGCGCGTCCGGCGGGAACCCGCCACGAGCGCGCCGCCGCCGAGGAGGAGGGCGACGGCGGTGCCCCCGAGTCCGAGCAGGGGGCCCGGACCCGACTGGGCGAGCCGGCGCACGCTGTCGGCGTCCGCCGCGTCACCGCTCTCCTGCTCGTGCTCGGGCTCCTGCTCCTGCTCGGGCTCCTGCTCCTGCTCCTGCTCCTGCTCGGGCTCGGGCGAGTCGGTGACGGCGAACCGGTAGTCGTCGGACTGACCGACCCAGTCGCCGTCGTCGCCGTCGCGCTGCACGATCGCCGCGTTGGCGACGACGCCGGTGGCCCGCGCCCCCTCGGCGAACCCGAGCCGCACCCGTACGGTGTGCGTCCCTCCCGGCCCCACGGCGAAACCGGGGAGGTCCTCGGCGAAGACCCCGATGAGTTCGTCGTGGTCGGTGCGGACGAAGGGGACGCGGTGCCAGGCGCCGTCCGCGTGGAAGGCGGCGGCGATGTGTTCGGGGCGCAGGGTGCGGGCCTCGTCGACGAGGACGAGTACGGGGTGCACGCCCGCGCACGGCCTGTCGGTGGTGTTGGCGAGGTCCAGGTCCCAGGCGGCGCTGTCGCCGCCGGCGCGATAGGCGGCGGGGGCCCGGTGGATGCGGGTGGTGAGGGGGAAGCCGGCGCTGCCCGGGTCGCCGCAGACGGGGGTGGCGGTCGGCCGCGCACCGGCCGCGAGGAGTCTCGGGGCCGCGGCTTCCTGGGGGTGGGGGCGCGGTGGGAGGGCGGCGGCGGACCCGATCGCGCCCGGTGCCGCGGCGAGGGTGGCGGCGGCGACTGTCAGGACGAGTGCGTCACGCAGTCGCATGGGCGGGGTCCTTCTGGTCGCGGGGCCGGACGGCGGAGCGGACGGTCGCGTGCGCGCGGTCCGGTCCCGGGGGTCGGGCATGCCTCGGTGTACCTGCCCCGTCGGCGGCCGGCGCTCACAGCACCACACACCCGTATGGCCCAATTCGGGGCGAAAGCCCCTCCATCAGCCTATTTTCCGCCCGTGTGAATAGCGGAGAGACGTCTCGTGCGGCAGCCCGGAACCCTGAAGAACCCGAGGAGGCGTTCCGGGTCCTTTTTGCACTTGTCCAGGCGTGTTGTTTAAGTGGAAACCATGACGTCCACAGTTGCTCCCACCTCGTCCGATCCGTCTTCCGCCGCACCCCTGAAAGTGGCACTGCTCGGATACGGGCTGGCCGGTTCCGTGTTCCACGCGCCGATGATCGCGGCGACCGAGGGCCTGGTGCTCGACACGGTCGTCACCTCGAACGAGGAGCGCAGGGCACAGGCCCGGGAGGAGTTCCCGGACGTCTCGTTCGCCGGCTCGCCGGACGAGGTGTGGGCGCGGGCCGCCGAGCTGGACCTGGTGGTCGTCGCCACCCCGAACAAGACGCACGTACCGCTGGCGCGGGCCGCCCTGGGGGCGGGGCTGCCGGTGGTCGTCGACAAGCCGCTCGCCGGCACGGCGGCCGAGGCCCGCGAGCTGGCCGCGCTCGCCGAGGAGCGGGGACTGCTGCTCTCCGTCTTCCAGAACCGCCGCTGGGACAACGACTTCCTCACCCTGCGCGCACTCGTCGAGAAGGGCGAGCTGGGCGACGTACAGCGCTTCGAGTCCCGCTTCGAGCGGTGGCGGCCGCAGCCGAAGGGCGGCTGGCGCGAGTCCGGCGACCCGGCGGAGATCGGGGGGCTCCTGTACGACCTGGGCAGCCACGTCGTCGACCAGGCGCTCACCCTCTTCGGTCCGGTCACCCAGGTGTACGCGGAGTCCGACGTCCGCCGTCCCGGCGCGGCGGCGGACGACGACACCTTCATCGCGCTCACCCATGCGGGCGGGGTCCGCTCCCACCTCTACGTGAGCGCGACGACGGCCCAGCTCGGGCCGCGCTTCCGGGTCCTCGGATCACGGGCCGGGTACGTGAAGTACGGCCTCGACCCGCAGGAGGCGGCGCTGCGGGAGGGCAGGCGGCCGTCGGACCCGGAGGCGTGGGGCGAGGAGCCCGAGGAACTCTGGGGGCGGCTGGGCGCCGGGGAGTCCCCGCTCACGGGGGGCGGCACGCCGGTCCCCACCGTCCCGGGTGACTACCGCGCCTACTACGCGGGGGTCGCGCAGGCTCTCCTGAGCGGAGGGGCGCCGCCGGTCACGGCGGGGGAGGCGGCGGGCACGCTCGCGGTCCTGGAGGCGGCCAGGCACTCGGCCACGACGGGAACCGTGGTCCCTCTCCCCTGAGCCCCGGGGACCCGGGGCCCCCTCGGGCTCCTGGGCCCGGGACCCCTGGGATTCTGGGCCCCACCCCCGAGCCCCTTCGATCGACGCAGCTCCTGCTCCACCCCCGCCCCCTTGAGCTTTCGCAGCCACCCTGCCACCCCCGCCGCCTTGGGCTTTCGCAGCCACCTTGCCACCCCCGCCCCTTGGGCGACGGGGCCGCCCCTCCCCCCACTCCCCCGCCCCCTTGGGCGACGGGGCCGCCCCAAGGGGGCGGAACGGGCGGGCAAGGGGGCGGCCCCTCCCGCTCCCGGTCCACCCGGGTGCCGCCCCCGCGCAAGCGCCTGTGCCGGGCACGCTCCTCCGCAAGGGCCGAGAGCTCAGCCCCGTACCGGACGCCTCAGCCCCGCCCAGCTCAGGCAGAGAGGCCCCGGACCCGCCCCTTTCCCTAAAGCGCTCGCCGCGCGGCCAAGGGGAACGGTTCCCGTGCGGGTGAGTGGGTGGCTGGTCGCGCAGTTCCCCGCGCCCCTGAACGGGGCGCCCCCCGGAGGAGAAGTGTGCGGGCCCCGCGCCCTGGCGAGGCACCAGGCACCCCCGCAGGGGCCTCAGGCGCCCTTCAGGGACTGGCGCTGGCGGCCCAGCCCCCCGACCTCCAGCTCCACCACATCCCCCTCCCGGAGGAACGGCTTCGGCTCCGGCTGCCCCATCGCCACCCCCGCCGGCGTCCCCGTGTTGATCACGTCCCCGGGGTACAGCGTCATGAACTGGGACACGTACCGCACCACCTCCCCCACCCCGAAGATCTGCTCCGCCGTCGTCCCGTCCTGCTTCAGCTCCCCGTTCACCCACAGCCGTACCGTCAGCCCCTGCGGGTCCGGCACCTCGTCCGCCGTCACCAGCCACGGCCCCAGCGGGTTGAACGTCTCGCAGTTCTTGCCCTTGTCCCAGGTCCCGCCCCGCTCGATCTGCCACTCCCGCTCGGACACGTCGTGCGAGGTCGCGTACCCGGCGACGTACGACAGACCGGCCTCCGCGCTCTCCACGTACCGCGCGGTCCGCCCGATGACGACGGCCAGCTCGACCTCCCAGTCCGTCTTCACGCTGCCGCGCGGCACCAGGACGGTGTCGTTCGGGCCGACGACCGTGTCGGGGGCCTTCAGGAAGAGGATCGGCTCCGCCGGAATCTCCGCCCCGACCTCCTTCGCGTGGTCGAAGTAGTTCAGCCCGACGCACACGACCTTGCCGATCCGCGCCAGCGGCGCCCCGATCCGCAGTCCGGCCGTGTCCAGCACGGGCAGCGTTCCCGCCCGCGCGGCCGCGCGGACACGCTCCAGCGCGGCGGAGTCGGCGAGCAGGGCTCCGTCGATCTCCGTCACGACCCCGGACAGGTCCCGTACGGTCACGCCGTCCTCGTCGAGCAACGCCGGACGTTCCGCACCGACGGGCCCCACACGCAGCAGCTTCATACTGACGATCTCCTCGTGGTCGAAGGTCGCGCCCAACCCGACCGCTCGCACGCCGCGGCCCGGCCACCGGAGAATTGTTCGATCCTCCAAGGTCGACGCCCGCTCCGCAAGCCCTCGTTCACCGACTGGACCGACCGCCCATACACCGCGAAACAGCCCTCATCCGGTCGAAGCGGCACCCGCGACGGGCCGCTCCCGTTGCAGCCAGGCCCGCTCCGCGACCGTCCACGCCGTCGTCGTCACCAGGTAGAGCCCGGCCGCCAGCGGCACGATGGCCGCCGTGACGACCGTCCCGAACGACAGCAGCGGCAGCCACTTGAACATCCCGGCCCCCGGAGTCCCCCCGGACGCGCTCGCCATCTGCGCGAACTCCGAAGCCGCCGCGTTCCGCCGCGCCCGCCGGAACGACCACGTCGCCACCCCCGCGATCACCGCGAAGAGCGCGAGGTAGACGAGCCCCTGCGCACCGGACACCCCGCCGTGCGCCAGCGCGTCGCTCCACCGCGAGCCGAGCGGCGCGGCGAGAAGCCGGTGCCCGAGCAGTTCGTTCGCCTCTCCGCCGACCTCCGCCGACGAGAAGACGTGGTACATGACGAAGAACACCGGCAACTGCACCAGCATCGGCAGCATTCCGGAGAACGGCGACACCTTCGCTTCCGCGTGCAGCGCGAGAATCGCCTTCTGCATCCGCTCGGGATCCTTCGCGTGCTTCTTCCGCAGCGCGGCGACCTTCGAGGCGAGCGCCTGCCGCGCCTTCTCACCGCGCACCGCGGCGCGGGACAGCGGATGCAGGGCGATGCGCACCAGCATCGTGAAGACGACGATGGCGGCGGCCGTCGCCGATGCGGCGAACAGCGGTTCAAGAACGCGGGCGAGGATTTCGACCAGGGAAGCGAAAAGGGAAAACACGGAAAGAGCCCTCCGGGGGTCTCGTCGTACCGAGGATGAGAAGCGCGCGAAAGCGCGCGTCGGCAGACGGCCCACGAGGGGGCTCTCACGGATCGGGCGGTGTGTGTACGAGTCCCCTACGCGGCCGTCGGAGACAGCTGCCCCGGCGCCCTGGGGCGGGCCCGGCCCGCCGCGTCGGGGTCGCGCTGGGCGAGGAAGGCGGTGCGCCGTTCCCGGTCGCGCAGGGCGGTGCGCACCTTCGTCCGCGGCACGGCGGGGGCCGTGCGCCCGGCGAGGAGCGCGCAGGCGATGAGCGCGGCGCCCGCGGTGGCGGTGGCGGCGAGCGCGACGGCGCCCGCGAAGCCGAAGCCGCCGAGGTCGAAGAGGACCTGGGCGAGCAGGAAGAACATCAGCAGCGCACCGCGCGCACGCGCCACGTTCCCGACCACTCCCACCCCTCCTCTTTCTGTTCCTCGTACGGTGTTTCTGTTCCTCGTACGGTGCGGCTCAGCGTGCCACGGGTCCGGCGTCCTTGGCCAGTGGCTCCGCCAGCGGGTCGCGGGCGAGCACCTGGTCGTCGGGCCGGCCGTCGCTGTCGGCCGACCCACCGTAGGAGACGGCGAGCGCGACCAGAAGGTTGAGTGCCAGCGCCACCATTCCCGCGTTGGTCCCCCACAGCGGGTCGTTCCCGGTGAACACCAGCGCGCACACCGCCCCCACCCCCACCACGAGCCCGCTGAGCGCCCCGGCGAGCGTGATCTTCCGCCACAGCAGCCCCAGCAGCAGCATGGGCAGGAGCTGGGCCATCCCCTCGTACGAGATGAGCGAGAGCCGTACGAGCGTGGTGGGCGCGGTGTACGTGAGGACCAGCGCGAGGGTCCCGGCGACGACCACCACGATCTGCGACGCGGTCTTCTCCCGCCCCCGCCACCGGGGCATGGGCCCGAGCACGCTGCGTCCCCACATCGTGCCGATGACCAGCATGAACACCGCCATCGGGACGATCGAGGAGAGGGCGGCGGCGACCCCGACGACCCCCACCAGCCAGGCGGGCAGCGAGTCGACGACCAGCTTGAAGAGGGCGAGGTTGGAGTCCGCGCCGGTCAGCCCGGGGACGACGAAGAGCGCGGCCATGCCGAGCAGCATGGGCACGAAGAGCAGCACGTTGTAGGCGGGCAGCCACATGGCGTTGCGCCGCAGGCCGTCGGCGGACCTCGCGCCGAGATATCCGGCCACGGTGGTCGGGAAGATGACCACCGTCAGCGAGTTCAGGAACGACGTGGTGATGAACCACCACTGCCCGAACCCGCTCTCCCCGTGCCCGGGAAGCGTGAGCCAGTCCGCCTTCTCGGTCACGATCCGGTCGAGGAAGTTCTCGTATCCGCCGAAATAGTGGAGGGGTACGTAAACGGCCAGGAATCCGAGGGTGAGGATCACCAGGACGTCCTTCAGCACGGAGACCCAGGCGCTTCCGCGCAGCCCGCTGACGACCACGAACCCGACGGTCACCGCGAAGCCGATGAAGTACGCCCAGTCGAGACTGATGGTGCCGTACGAAATCGTCGACACGACCACCCCCATTCCGGTGATCTGCAACTGGATGTACGGCAGCAGGAAAACGGAGGCGAGAATCGCGACGAGCGCCCCGGCCCACTTCTTTCCGTACCGGTGGGCCACCATGTCCGTGATGCCGACGAGGGAATGCCTGCGCGCGTAACTCCACAGCATCGGCCCGACGACATAACCGACCGCGTAACCACAGGACATGTACGCCACGACGTACAGCACGGGAGCCCCGTAGTTGTACCCCCAGCCCGCGGCGCCGAGATAGCTGAAGCTCGTGTAGCCCTCGCCGGCCATCAGCACCCAGATGAAGACGGCCCCGAGGCTGCGCCCGCCGACCGACCACTCGGCGAGCCCTCCCTGACCGCCCCCGCGACCGCGCACGGCGAGCAGGCCGAGCCCGACCGTCGCGGCCATGAAGACGCCGAAGACGGAGGTCGCCACCGCTGCGGAACTCATCGCCTGTGGTCCCCCCGCCAGGTCAGCCACACGGCGACGGGCGTGAGCAGGGTCGCTCCCAGCAGCCACACGAACAGGAAGGGGAGCCCGAACACGACGGGCCGCACCCGGTTCACCAGGGGCAGCGCGCCGAGGTGGAGGACGTAGGGGACGGCCAGCCACAGCAGTTGCGGCCGCCCGCGCCGGGTTCCCGGGCCTTCTTCACGATGATCGTCACTCGCCACGCGGGTGACCCTAGCCGCTACTTCGGCGTCGTCCTGGCCAACGTCGCCCAGATCACCAGGCGGTGCGTCGAGGTGAACTCGGGGGTGCAGGTGGTGAGGGTGAGGTAGTGGCCGGGCTCGCTGAAGCCGCGCCCGGGATGCACCGCGCTGCGCGGCACGGGGGCGATGACGCCCACGTCCCGGGCGGAGGTCTGCGGGACGCCGCCGCTGACGACGTACGTGTGGACCGCGTCCCGCGTCTCGACGACGACCTCGTCGCCCTTCCTCAGGCGGTCGAGGCGCCGGAAGGGCTCGCCGTGGGTGTTGCGGTGCCCGGCGAGCGCGACGTTCCCGGCCCGGCCGGGTAGGGCGGTGCCGGGGTAGTGCCCGACGTACCCCTTGTCGAGGACCCCGCGCTTGGCGACGCCCCGGGCGACGGGGGCGACGACGCCGAGCCCGGGGATGCGCAGCACCGCGTACGCCTGGTCCCAGCGGGGCGCGTCGGGGGGCTGGGGGACCTTGCCGACGGGGTGGGGGCGGGGGGCGGCCCGGCCGCCGGGAGCGGTCTGCTCGGGAGGGCCGCCGGGGAGGTCTTCGGGAAGGTCCCCGGGGAGTTCCGGACGTGCCTGCTCTCCCGGACCCTCCGGGGCGGGCGCCCCGCCGTCCGGGTCCTCCCACTCCCGCACGAGGGACCGTACGGCCTCCTGGGCCCCGGCCCGGGCCTCCCGGTTCGTCCACCACACCTGGTGCACGACGAGGAGCAGCAGCACGACCCCGCAGGTGACGACGGCCTCGGCGGCACCCCACAGGCACCGGGCGAGTCCGGTACGCCGCCCGGGACGGCCCCCTCCCCGCCGGGCGGCCCCCCTCCCCGCCCGCACCCCCGGCACCGGCCGGCCCCCGCCCGGCACCCTGACCCCCGACGCGGGCCGCCCCCGGCTCCTCACCCGCACCCCACCGCCTCCCGGCTCACCACGCCTCGGCCCGCTGGCTCCGCAGGGGGCGGGCCGGCCCGTACCGGATGCACCGGCCCGCCCCCTCCGCAGGGAGCGGTCCCTGCCCGTCACCGGAGGCACCGGCCCTCCCGTACGCGCACCGGCCCACGAACCCGCACCCGTGCACGGACGCGAACCGGTCCACGAACCCGTACCCGCACCCACACGCGAACCGGTCCACGCACCCGCCCCCGTACCCGGACGGGCCCCCACAACCGCCCCGCAAGATAGCCCCCGCCCCCGCAACTCACCACCCCGAAAACCACGTTCCGCCGCCTCCCCACCGGGGAACGCTCCCGGCATGCACACCCCCGCTCCCGCCCCGAACCCGCCCGCGCAGCTCCCTCTCACCCGCGCCCCCTACCGCAGTACGGTGTCCCCCATGCGCCCCGACACGCCTTCGCCCGCCGACCACACGACCGAAGCCGAGCGTCTGCTGCGCACCGCGGCGCAGTACCCGGAGGACCAGGAGCCCCTGCTCCTGCAAGCAGCGGCCCACCTGGAGCTCGCCGGCGACCGCGCCCGCGCCCGCGCCGCGACCCTCTACGACCAGCTCCTCACCGCGCCCTCCCCCGAGGGCACGCCGCTCATCAAGGCCCTCAAGGCGGCCAACCTATGGGAGTACGGCCACGAGGCCGAGGCCCGCGCGATCATCGACGGCATCCGCACCTCGGCCCCGCGCACCCCCCAGCCCTGGGTGGTCCTGGCCGAGGCGCTGGAGAACCACGACGAACTCCCTCAGGCCCACGAGGCGTACACCACCGCCCTCACCCTCCTCGTCGACCCCGCCGAAGAGGTCCAGTACTCCACTCGCCCCCTCCTCACGGGCCGCCACCGCGTACGCCGGATGCTCGGCAAGGCGCACGACAGCTGGGACGCGCTCGCGGACACGGTCAACCCGGGCCCGGTCCCCCTGGACGAGCTGCACGACCCGAAGCGGCTGTGGGCCCTGGGCTCCTCCGACCCCGCCGAACTGCGCGCCGAGATCACCCGCCTCCAGGCGGAACTGGGCTCCTACCGCGCCGCCCTCTCCCGCCCCTTCCCGGTCGCCCTGCTGCACTGGCCGGCCGCGGAGTACGCCGAGCTGCTGGCCGCCCACCCCGCCCTGGCCGCCGAGTACCCCGCCACGCACACCGAGCACCTGTCCGCCCTGGAGTCCTCCCTCCGCGAACTCGCCGCGGCCGGCACCCCCAACCTCGGCATCGTCACGGGCTCCATCCCCTCCTACGAGGCCTTCGCCGCCTCCGAACGCACCTCCCCCGACTCCCCCTCCCTCCTCGCCGAATACGCCACCACCCTCGCCGCCCGCGGCCGCGCCCTCCCGTGGCCCCCGACGGCGACGACAGACTGCTGGTGCGGCTCGGGCGACACGTACCGGAGCTGCCACGGGACGCCGGAAGCGGTCTGACCCCGGCCGCCGGGGCGGCCCCACCCCGCTGCGCGCGCGGGGCCGCCCACCGGCACAATGCTCCCGTGCCCGATCCCGTCCCCTCCTCCCCCGCGGTCTCCGCCCGCATGAGCCGTCAGGGCTCTCGCGACACCACCCCCGAGCTGGCGGTCCGCAGACTCCTCCACGCCGCAGGCCTGCGCTACCGCGTCAATGTCCCGGTCCCCGGAAAGCCCCGCCGGACCATCGACATCGTCTTCGGCCCCGCCAAGATCGCCGTCTTCCTCGACGGCTGCTTCTGGCACGGCTGCCCCGAACACGCCACCCGCCCGAAGTCGAACGCCGAGTGGTGGCGCACCAAGCTCGACAAGAACATGGCGCGTGACCGGGAGACGACCGAGCACCTGCGAGCGGCGGGCTGGACCGTACTGCGGTATTGGGAGCACGAACTCCCCGAGACCGTCGCCGAAGAGGTGTCACGCGTCAGGGAGTCGTTGGGACGCGCTCCGCACCATCCTGCGGAGTCCCCCAAGCCATGTGACTGATCCCCGTCCCTTTGTCTTGCTCCTGCACTACGGTCACCATTGATCAGCGCGAGAACCCTTTGGTCACCGAGGCGAGGAAATGACACAAGACTGGCAGTTCGAGGTCCCTGTCGCGGGAAGCAAGACCCTCCCACCCGACGCGCGGTACATGGAGGCGCTCAGCAGTCAGGGATACGGCTTCGAGGTAGCCATCGCCGACCTGGTGGACAACTCCATCGACGCCGGGGCCCGCGACGTGGTCATCCATTTCCTGCGGGACGGAGACCAACTGGTGAGCCTTCTGGTCGTGGACGACGGCAAGGGGATGGACGACACCGCCCTCGATGTCGCCATGACGGTCGGCGGTCGACGCGACTACGCTCCGACGGCTCTAGGGATGTTCGGCACCGGCCTCAAGTCGGCGTCGCTCAGTCACGCGTCCGCCGTCACCGTCGTCAGCACGACCAAGCGCACTCGCTCCGTCGGTCGCCGCTGGGTGATGAAACGGGCCCTCTCCGGATTCCAGTGCGACATCGTCGACCCGGTCTACGCACAGGAGCTCATCGACAGGTATGACAACAACCGCCCCATCGCCTGGCAGGGCACCGTCGTTCGATGGGACGGGGTGAACAACTTCCCCAAGCACGGCGGTGGTGGGCAGACGGACCGCTACCTGCATCGGACCATCAACAAGTTGGGTCTGCACCTCGGCCTCCACCTGCATCGGTTCCTGGCCCGTGACGACTTCAACATCACCATTGCGGTCGAGGACGTACGCACGAGGACCGTCTACATGAACTTCGGGGTCGAGCCGCTCGATCCCTTCGGTTACCCGGTTTCCGGCAGCTCGGACCACCCGAAGAAGTTCGTCGCCCAGCTTCCTTCCATCGGCGAGGTGATCCTCGACTCCCATGTCTGGCCGCCCAAGTCCAACCTCGACGAGTACAAAGCTGTGGGCTCCGTCATGGACCGTCAGGGCTTCTACTTTTACCGCCATGGCCGTCTCGTTCAGGCCGGTGGTTGGAACAACTTCCGCCAACCGGAACAACATCTGTCGCTCGCGCGCATCGCAGTGGACCTCCCGGACGATGCAGACGCCGTATTCCGTCTGACAGTGAAGAAGTCCGGTGTCGAAGCCTCGCCCGAGTTCACCTCTGCCCTGGAGGACGCGGTCGCCCCTTCCGGCGAGCGCTTCCTCGACTACTTGGCCGCTGCCGAGGGTGTCTATCGCGACGCTCGCAGGCGCTCCGGCACCACTCGCAAACCGGTGATTCCTCCAGGCGAAGGAATCGATCCGGCCGTACGGGAAACCGTGGTCGAAGAACTGCCCGTCGCCCCTGGCGAGGACCCGATTTCAATCCATTGGAAAAAGCTTGAAAACGAGGTCTTCTTCGACATCGAACGCGAAGGACGCGCGATCGTGCTGAACCAGCACTATCGCGCAGCTATCCTCGGCGGTCGACAAGGCGGCTTGAACGATGCCCCGCTGATAAAATCCTTGATGTACATACTCCTTCACCAGGTCTTCGAGAAGGAGTACAGCGGGAGCAGGGAAAAGGACAACCTGCAATTGTGGCAGGCCATTCTCGTGTCTGCCGCCCGTTCGGAACTGGATCGGGTGGCTGACGGTGAATGACGAACCCCACGTTCCCTGGAGTTCCGTCGAGCATTTCCTCGGTGTGGGCCAGTCCACGTCCTACCGGCTGTCAGCACCGTCCGCCCATCCCGAGGTCTCCTACGTAGTGAGTGACGGCGGACGGGAAATCGCACTGCATGTCGAACTCGACAGACGGCACCGGCCTCCACTCTCACCGCTCCCTATGATCCGAATCGATCAGATCGTGGAACGAGGGCTGCGTATGGCCCGTATTCGGACCACTCAGGAAGATCTCGTCCGCGACTTCCATGACCTGCTCAATGCCGTGGCAGGACGCATGGTCGCTCACGACCGCACCCTGGAACAGGCGTTCAGTGAGACCGTACGGGCTTGGAGCACCCTGCTCGGACGGCCCCGCGCTCTGAGCGCCGAGCGACGAATCGGGCTCATGGGAGAGATCGCCGCTCTCGGTTCGATCTCCAGAACGTATGGGTGGTCCACCGCTTTGGATGCCTGGAAGGGCTCGGACCGTGAGGAACACGACTTCGGCCTGCCGGGCTTCGACGCCGAGGTGAAGTCCACTTCCTCCGACCAGCGGCGGCACACGGTACACGGGTTGGCCCAGTTGACCCCGACCGCCGATCGCCCTCTGTGGATGGTCTCGTTGCAATTCACTCGTGGCGGGACCGATGGCAGGACACTCTACGACTGCGTCCGGACGGTGCGACACGACGTTGCCGAACATGCTCCCGCATCGGTGGACCGGCTGGATCGCATACTGGCTGCGGCAGGCTGGAACCCGGACTTCCCCGACGACGAGAGGTGGCACATCCGCTCCGCACCGGCCCTGTTCCAGGTGAACGACACGTTCCCCCGGCTCGACATCAACTCCGTCCCAGCCCCGTTTCGGGAGCATGTTCGTCATGTCGACTACACGCTGGAATTGACCGGCCTCACGCCGGACCCCTGCCCACCGGGTGCGCTGGCCGATCTCCGTCTCCCGTAAGCCCGAGGACCACGAATGAACGTCACTTCCGCAGTCCGGCTCACGCTGCATGCCTCGGCTCTCGCCGGCATGGCCAATCGCCCGAAGAATCTCGTCCGCGCGTTGTCCTACCAGTCCGAGGAGGAAGGCCCCGGGGCCGACCTGTTCGCCAGCGAGTCCGACTTCCGGGTCTTCCTCAACACTGCGCACGCAACCGACCAACTGGTAGAACTGTGGCGGAAGCAGCTCACGATGTGGGACTACGCGGACAGACCGAATTGGTCGTCTACCGAGGCTCGTTCCGATGCGCGTCGGAGCGAGGTGTTCGGGCTTCTTGACCTGTCCGAGAGCACACAGAGCATCATCAACTCCCTGATCCCCGTCCCTCGGAGCACCGGGCCGATCGTGATCAGTGAGGAATTCTCTCCCTGGTACACCCCTCAGACGTTGCAGGGTCGCAGTTGGTACTGGCCCGCATACCGCAGCCACCTTTCGGAAAAGGGTTGGCCGGAATCGGCGGTGGCCGCCCTGGACGATTCGTCGGACCGCGTGGTCGAGCGTCTCGCCGACCCGACGTCCGAAAGCGCCTACCAGTCCAAGGGCCTTGTGGTCGGGTACGTGCAGTCGGGCAAGACCGCCAACTTCACCGGTGTGATCGCCAAGGCCGTGGACGCCGGCTACCGGTTGGTCATCGTGCTGGGTGGCACGCTGAATCTGCTGCGCGCTCAGACTCAGCGGCGCCTCGACATGGAGCTCGTCGGCCGCGAGAACATCCTGCGTGGGGCTGCCGAGTATGAATCGGACTATGCGGACGACCCTGCCTGGGCCAAAGGGAAGTTCCTTTCTCACCGTGGTCTGCCATCGGCGCTCGGGGGTTTCGACATCGTTCGCATGACCACCAGGGACAACGACTACAAAAGTCTGCTCCAGGGAATCGTCGCCCTCGAGTTCGAGAAGCAGGAACCGGCTCTCCCGCTCTACGACCCCAGGAATCTGCACCGGTCCTCGGCGCGTCTGATGGTGGTGAAGAAGAACAAGTCGGTGTTGGCCAAACTGGTCAAGGACCTCAACAAGATCAAGACTCCGCTGGCGGAGATTCCGGTTCTGATCATCGACGACGAGTCGGACGAGGCATCCGTCAACACGGCCGACCGCGGAAAACCGGACGCTGAGCGGACCGCCATCAACGAGAAGATCTCCGAACTCCTGCGCCTGCTTCCCCGCGCACAGTACGTTGGTTACACTGCGACGCCCTTCGCCAATGTCTTCATCGACCCCAGTGACGCCGAGGACATTTTTCCGAAGGATTTCATCGTCTCCTTGCCGCGTCCTGTCGGCTACATGGGCGTGCAGGACTTCCACGACTTGGACTCGCCAGTTCCACTGGAGGACCGCACCTTCGGGAACTCCAACGAGAAAGCCCACGTACGGGACATCTTTTTGGAATCGGACGAGGACGACACGGCCCTTCAGAAGGCAATGGACATGTTCGTTCTGACCGCCGCGATGAAACTGTACCGAGAAGCGAACGGCTTGGGAGACCGATTCTTCCAACACCACACCATGCTCGTTCACGAATCCGTCAGGACGGCGGACCACCGGGAACTGCACGGCAGAATCAACAAATTGTGGTGGTCGTCGGGCTATACGGGCCCCTCCGGACACGATCGTCTGCGGAAGCTCTTCGACACCGACCTGGAGCCGGTCTCACGGGTCCGTGCCGACGGATTCGCCGTCCCTTCGAGTTACGACGATCTGTCCCCGTACGTGGGAGCAGCCGCGATCCGTATCGGAGGGGACGACCAACCGATCATCGTCGTCAACGGGGACGTCGACCTCAAGGCCGGGGGCGACGCCGACTTCGACAAGCGTCCCATCTGGAAGATCCTCATCGGAGGACAGAAGCTCGCCCGGGGATTCACCGTGGAGGGCCTCACGGTCACCTACTACCGGCGTCGCACCAACAACGCCTCCACTCTGATGCAGATGGGTCGCTGGTTCGGATTTCGTAAGGGGTACCAGGATCTGGTACGCCTGTATCTCGGCCGGCAGGAGTCGATGGGCGCCAAGGACATCGATCTCTACGAAGCCTTCGAGGCCATCTGCCGGGACGAAGAGACATTCCGCGAACAGCTCCAGCAGTACTCCGTCCTCGTCGACGGAAAACCTCAGGTAACGCCGGCCCGGATTCCGCCACTGGTCTCCCAGCATCTCGCATGGCTGAAACCAGCGAGCACAAACAAGATGCACAATGCACGGTTGGTCGAGATCCGATCCGCCGGCAAGTGGGAGGAGCCGAGCGCCTACCCTTCGAGCGCCACCGCACTGCGCGGCAACACCGACCTGTGGTCCCCCGTCCTCGAGTCACTCTCTGCGTCCACGAGCACCTTTGCGTACCAGTTCGACGAGTCCTCTGTCGAGCACCGCTTCCATGCCCACGCCGGCCTTGTTTCCGCAAAGGACATGCTCGAGATCTTCCAGACCTTGACGTGGGACGCCCCAGGGCGGTTCGTCCCGCACCTCTCCTATCTGGAGGAGATCACCTCCTCCAGTCCGGCCAAGGTGAACGACTGGGTGGTCCTCGCACCGCAGCATGCAACCGGCAGCAGGCGGATCCCGCTCGGATCCGGCTCACGAACCTTCTCTTGGTTCGGCCGCACACGTCGACGGGGTGCGGTCTTCGGTGCCATCAGCGAGCCGAAACACCGCGCGCCTGCCCTTCGCATCGCAGGTGCGTTGCCGTACGGCGGAAACGCCACCACCGAGCAATTCGTCTCCGAACGACGTGGAGTGATTTCGCTCTACCCGGTCGTGGAGCCCGAACACCGTCCAGAGCTCGAGGCCTCCGGTCGAATCGACCCGGCCAAGCTGGTCATGGCCTTTACTTTCGTGGCACCCGCCTCTGCACGGAGCCATGACGGCCAGGTCGTCCGCTTCACCACCATCGACTCCCGAGAGGAGTAGGGCCGGTCGACCGGGGTCGTACGGCAGGACGAACAGGACTGTACGACCCTGGGAGCACATCGGTGATCCCTTAACATGAGTACTTCATGGGAGGGGCAGCCATATGCAGGAAAAGCCTTTTAGCGTCGTTGAGTTGTGCGCAGGGGTGGGCGGGCAGGCCCTCGGGCTGGAGCGGGCGGGCTTCCACATCGTCGCCGCCGTGGACATCGACAAGGACAGCTGCGCGACCCTGTCCGCAAACCGTCCTGACTGGTACACGCTCCAGGCCGACCTGAAGGAGCTCGACCCCGCCGATCACTCCCCTCTGGATCACGCCGATGTGCTGAGCTGCGGCCTGCCCCGTTCCCCCTACAGCATCGCGGGCAAGCAGCTCGCCACGGCCGACCGTCGGGACATGCTGCGGGCCACTCTGGACATGGCGTCCTACATCAGGCCCCGGGTACTGCTCCTTGAGAACATCCCCACCTTTCTGCGCACGCCGAAGTTCGCAACCGAACGTCAAGCTGTGAAGGAGTCCGTCAAGGACCTCGGCTACGAACTGGCTACGGCGGTGCTCACCGCCACCGACTTCGGAGTTCCGCAGCACCGCAGTCACGGATTCATGGTCGCGATGAGCCCCGAGGACCTGAAGCACTTCGTATGGCCGACGGCCGATCCCGCCCCCTGCCCGACTCTCGGTGAGACGTTGCACGAGACCATGGCGTCCGCGGGCTGGCCCGAAGCCGCTTCCTGGGCTGCTCAGGCCTCGGAGCCGGCTCCCTTGATCATGGGCGGTGCGACCGGGCGGGGCGGGGCCGACCTCGGTGCAAGTCGCGCCAAGGCCATCTGGGCCCGCTGGGGGATTCACGGCGGGACCGTGGGCGACACCGTTCCCGGCCCCGACTTCAGGCTGAACCGTGAGATCGAACCGAAGTACGGGTTGGCAAAGATCACCGTTCCCCAAGTCGCCCTATTGCAGGGATTTACGGCGGATTGGCAGATCTGCGGCCGGAAGACCTCCGCGTACCGCCAGATCAGTCAGACGACTCCACCGCCGATTGCCACCGCCCTGGGGCACCGGATCCTGGCCGCCTTGAAGCAGTCACAGACGGACGCCTGACAAGCGTTGTCCGGGCTCTTGGCGCAGAGACAGCAGATCGAGTACGCGCAGGCCGTTCCGTTCGGCCCGGCCGCCGCACAGTAGACTCTGTCACCATGGCCACCACCTCGACCAAGACCACCAAGGACCCTCAGTGACGGATCCCAAGATCAAGGTGGTCGACCTCTTCTCAGGCGCGGGTGGCTTCTCTGCGGGCTTCCGCACCTATGAGCCGAACGGTGAGGGGTCCTCCCCCTTCGAATCGGTGGCAGCGGTCGAGTTCGATGCCGCCGCAGCCGCGACGTACGCGGCAAATTTCGGTTCCTCCCACGTGGCGCACGTCGACATCACGCACTGGGATGCGACCCCCTACGAAAACCAGGTGGACGTAGTCATGGGTGGCCCCCCGTGCCAGGGCTTCTCCGGGCTGAACAGGGCCAATCGGGCACCCAATGCCGATGACCCACGGAACTCTCTGTGGCGCGAGTACATGCGGGTGGTCACGACGATCAAGCCGAAAATTTTCGTACTCGAGAACGTGGACCGCTTCCTGAAATCGCAACAGTTCGAGGACCTGAAGAGTGCCACCGAGGACGGTGGGGAGCTCTCCGCCTACTCGCTGCGCTGGAAAATCCTGAACGCTGCGGACTACGGGGTACCGCAGGCACGCAGGCGCGCCATCGTCATCGCCACCCGCAAGGATCTTGGTGACCCGCTGGAACACCCGGCACCGACTCATTCGCGGAACCCGTCGGCCTTGCAGCCGACCCTCGACAGCCAGGTCGATGGCAGCACGCCTGCCCTGGAAGAATGGGTGGCTGTCGACGAAGTCGTCTTCGACATCACCCCCAAGGACGCCCCTGTCACCGATCTGCCGAAGCGGACCGGCTCCCCCCTCGATGTCGAGCTTCCCGGCCCCTACACCACAACCGATCTGCACATCGGACGCACCCCCACCGACCTGTCAAAGGCGCGTTACAAGGAGATTCCCGCCGGCGGCAATCGTCACGACCTCCGAGGGAAAACGGCGAAGATCAACGGTGAGACCGTCGAACTCTCGACGGTCAGCTGGGACAGCCACAACTCCGGTTCGGGAGATGTGATGGGACGCATGCACAAGGGGCGCCCCTCCGTGACCATCCGTACCGAGTTCTACAAGCCGGAGAAGGGACGTTACCTCCACCCGACGGAAAATCGACCCATTACGCATTACGAAGCCGCGCTCATCCAGGGGTTTCCCAAGGACTTCAAGTGGTTCGGCAGCAAGATCCAAATTGCGCGGCAGATCGGAAACGCTGTTCCGATCGGCCTGGGCCGTGCGCTGGCCCAGGCCATCTACGAGCGACTGACAGAAAAGGCGTACTGAGCCGAAATTACGTGCCTGTCCCCGCCCAATTCTCCTCCTGCTCGGAGGACTTGCCACGCACAGGAGCATCGGCGAAAAGCCTCTCGAACCAATCGGTCAGAGTCTCTGCCGACTGGTGGGAAACACTTCCGTCGTTCGGACCTTCCGGCAAGGTTTCGAACTGCACACCCGATCCTTCGCCCGCGCTGAGAACCCATTCCTGGTACAGCTCGGCGTCCGGCAGTTCGTCGGGTGCAATGACTTCGTACACCACCGTGGCTGCTGCTGCGTTGGCTGCGGACGCTGCGGCGTTGACGTCCCGCCCGGTGCGGACCGATCCACGTTTCGTCAATCTCAAAAGGGCCTGTGCCACAGGCCGATGTTGAATCATCTGCTGCCGCAGGACCGTATTCAAAATATCCTGGTTCTCACAAGCCAACTCGACCGGAGCGTAATTCTTTCCGTCGCGGAAAAGCTCTGCGGCCCACCAAAGTCTTGCGAAACACTGGAGATCCCAGCGTCCCGCGAATCGAGCGGCCTGTCCCACTGCCTTTCTCTCTTCCCCTCGCCCCCACCGCCACCGGACAAAATCCGGTGCCAGACACAGCCCGAGATAATTCCACACCGTCGTGTCCGAAGCTTCGGCACGTGTCAGCCGGAGGGTGTAGTGGAGTCGGGGGGCCAGCCAGGCATCGCTCGCGGTCGGTGTCACGGCGAATCTGCGCATGGCTTCGTCCAGCAAGTCCCGAACGGGCCGGGCTTCCCAGCGCCCGCTCACATCAACGGGTTCCTCCACCTTCTCCCGGAAAGCAGAGGGAACGAGCGTCTCGTACCCCTGGAGAACACGGGGGGTGATCGCTCGCGCGGCGACGGCGTCAGGCAGGCGTCCCAAACGGGGCGCAAAATCCACTCTTTCCGCTCTGCTCATGATTCCTTGTCCTTCTCGGCCATTCGCCCCAAAGTGCGCACGGCGTCCGTCACCGCCCTTTGTTTCCTGGACCGCAGACTCGCCGCGTGCATCAGTCGCGCGTGCAGATCCGATCCACTTTCGCCGCGCTGCCGGCGGCCGACCAGCTCGACCAGCGCCTCGTCCGGTGCGACGTCGGGGAAAAAATCGGGCAACATGCGACGCAGAACGTCCTCCTGCCAGCCCCCCGGCCACCGTGGTTCGCCTGCCTCAACCGCACTTGCGTACAGGGCTGTTCCGAACATTGCCGACCAGACCTCGGAAGCGATCTGGTTCGCCAGGACGTCCCGCACGAGTTTCTGCTCAGCACTCGACGGACTGTCCATGACCGCCCTGAATCCCTCGAGCGAGGAATTGAGGTAAAGAACCGGCTCTCCGGCCTCGGCATCCAACATCCAGGGATCGTCGCGGAATTCCACAAGAGCAGAATGAGTCACAAAGTCACGCCAGAGTGTTTTGATACTCTTCTGCCGCACGGGCTCCTTCGCTTCGAGGTCGGCGCTCCACGCCGAATCGGCTCGCCCAATGAAGCGTCCCTCAAGACCCGACACCTCCGCCACGACCCAGGCGTCGATGCTGCAACTGCCCACATGCTCGCCCCGACGCAGCTCGACCTCTCCGCTCCAGCAACCAGGAGAATTTAGGTCGAGCGGAAAAGACAACCGTACATTGGTCTTTCGATTACGCACGATCGCAATGCAGTGCGGATTCTTCCACGGTCCCGCCGCCAGCTCTTCCGGGTCCACCTCGACCGAGATTTTCACCCGAATCTCTTCCCAGTCCCGCTTCACGGAGTGCAGAGCAATCATCTTTTCCTCGTCGGAGACGAGTTCGAAAGCGAAGGGATGATTGTCCACCCACACCTTGTCCGCGACAAGCTTGACGTCTCCGACCAGAATCGGATACGGAAATGCCGTTTTCACTCGACTGTCTCCTTGGCCCTGGGCACGTCCACCTCGATACACGACATGCCCGCCGCCACCGGATGGCTGGACACGTCCGTGACACCTCTGAAGATTGCCCTCGTGGCACCATCCCGGATGACCAGATTTCCCTTCTTCGTCAACTCGCAGGCCCGTTCGGGAACCAGGGTTCCCGCCCACTCGACAGGGATGTTGGAACCGGATCGCACGACGAACCGGGCGACGGGAGCGATCACCCAGGGCTCTTCCCTGACGGGAAGCTTGACGACCACCCGGACGCTCCAAGCACCGTTGGTCAGCACTTCCCCCTGGACGGCGTGCACCACGGGGAATCCCTGGGTCCTGTTCTTCGCCGGAGAGTCCAGCGTCAGAAGGTCCCGCAACACCTGCGGTCCCTCGTCGGCATCGCTCTCCTCCTGCTGCCCCTTCAGCCGGTCGCGTACGGCCTGTTCGGCAGCCCGCTTGAAGTTGAGGATGCTCTGACGGGCTCCGCGCACATAAGTGGCGGTGAGGTCTTCGGTGCTCGTCCAGTCGTTATGGTCCGGGGGCTCGGCCGTCCGCAAGAATTCCTCGGCCTCCACCGCATCTGCGGACTCGCGGCCTGTGGCAACACCGGTCAATAGGACCGCCTGAAACCGTCGATGCCCCAAGGGAAGGTCACTGACCTTCTTGTTCCTGACCACCATGCGAGTGGCTCGCATGTAGGAGATTTGGTCGGGCCTCGGATCGTCGTCACGGGTCGGGGTGATCAGAAGAACCGCCTCGTGCGACTCGGCCCGTGGGCCGGCTGCGAGTTCCCGCGCCTTGCGCGCCGGCAGCTTCAGCGTCACGGTCTCCTGCAACACGTCTTCGCGCGAGGTGAGCGTGGAAGTGGTGCGTCCATCAAGGAAGGCCTTCACCGCGCGCGAGCGTGCCGGCTCATAGGAGTGCGGATCGATAAGACGCTCGGGTTTGACCATCTCCCCATTGCGCCAGGCTGCCACCGAAGCTCGTAGCAAGGGCCCGTTCCGCTCGCCGCCCACCATTGAGGCCCAGAAATTGCCGGCGACCCCCGTGGTCAGCTGTTCGTACAACTCCTCAAGATCCTCTGTGTCCCCGGAACCGTCATAGGCACCAACCACCAGGAACGAGGTGCCGGGCGACGAATCCACCCGCTCGAGGTGGAGGCTCTCGGCTGTCGTGTTGTCGGCCCACCAGGAACGTGCAACACCGTCGCGCTCCGGATCCGGAACTCCGAACCACGCAGGTCCGGCGAATTCGACGTCGCCAAGGCTGTGCCAAGGAAGTTCGAGCCTACCGGCCATGCGACGCTCGTGGCGACCGTCCTGTTCCTTGGACAAGGTGCTGTTCACCAGCACCAGCCCGAAACGACTCGCTGCCCACAGGGCGGCCTTGCCGAGGCCGTACGAACCGCCCTGCGCACCTGCCTTGCCACTGTCCAGAGTCCTACGCATCACGCGGGCGAATCGACCGTCCCCGTACTCCGGCCCCGTGAGGCCGTGAGCGTTGTAGTCGTCGATCCTGAGGAGTACCAGTCGCCCTGTCCGCTCCAACTCGGCCAGGCCGTCGAGGAGTACGCGTCCCGCTTTCTGTCGCCGATCGGCAGCACTTCGCAGGTGCGGCTCGATCGTCCCCCAACGGAGAGCGGTCAGGAAGTCTTCGAGGTGCCTGCCAGTGAGTTCGTGAAGAACGAAACGGGAGGTGACCGGGGCGTCCCCGTCGTACCGTTCGTCGAGGCTGTTCTGCGTGGCTTCGCGGGCGAGAACCTCCAGGTTGGCAGCGAACGCGTACGCGGCCGCGTTTCCACCGGTCCTACTGCCGTCGACCGGGGCGGGTTGAAAGGTCCACCCGAGATCCGACGGTGCACTCTCAGGCGTACGACGACTGACCGCGTCCTCGACGGCGACTCCGAGCGCTTCCGCCACCGCCTCGATCTTCTCGTACCGCGGTACGGCTCGCCCCTTCACCCAGGCACTCACGGCCGCAGGAGTAACTCCCAGGCGGAGCGCCAGATCCTTCTGCGACATCCGCCTCTGACGCAGCATCCCAGTCAACCAGTCCGCAAAGTCCTGCGGCACGTGCCACTCCTCTCGCCGATGCGGTTACAAATCATACAGATCAAATTTCACCGGTCGCAAAGAATCAAAAATTCACGCTTTAAGTGGCACGCAAAGCAGACATAAATGCATTTACCGACCCGCAGAGTCAATCAAACCGACTCGCATCAGTGCCTTGAAGGGGTTTCTCGCTACCCACAACGCCCGTACAGGCGTACGGTCTCGCCCCAAGAAACTTCACCAAGATACCTCCCGGGCACCACACAGCGACCAGAAGGTGGACGCGAACTGAGATCTTGTAGACAGGAGTTCTAGGAGAGAAAATATGGACATACTTACTTTTCGCCTAGAAAACTACATTAAGTAGTATATTTACTAGAAAGGCCTATTTGCATGCTCGCAAAGTCGGAGGAGCCGACAGAGCTCGTCGAGTACAGCGTCACCGTCCCGGTCGAGAGCCACTCAAACATTTCCTTGGTCCACGCCCCGGGCGGCACGGTCCTGAGTATCGAAAGCGACGGCAGGCGCTTCGACGCGTCGTTCCACCGCTCCGGCGGGTCCGTCGCAGCGCTCCACAAGGAGGGCCACGAGAAGCCCTGCAGATGAGGCTTGGGCGTGAATCGGGACAAGAGGCATGAGGTGAGGCCGAGCAAGGCCGGCGAGGTGCCGGACAAGAGGCCTTGCGCGAGCCAAACGGCTGCTTCAAGCCAAGTGTTCACAGTGTGGGCACCTGGCCTCCACACCACTGTCATCATCGGCGTCTCGGTTGTTTCTGGTGCCTTGGGGGGCTCATGTTGTTCGGGATACGTGCAGGTGGGGTGCGGCAGCGTGGAGCGGTGGGGGGTGCCGTCGCCGTCGTGGCGGCGGTGGCCCTGGCCGGGTGCGGGGGTGGCAGTGCGGTCGGCGCGAAGCCGGTGGGGGGTGTGTCCACGCCGACGGCGACGGGGAGCGTGACGGCGACGCCGTCGCCCAGCGAGACCGCGGCCGCGGCCGGGGTGGTCGGGGCCGTGGACGACACCGCAAGCGTGAAGAGTGTCCGGCCGGTGGTCGTGGATGTGCTGGTGAACGACACCTTCAAGGCGGCGGGCGGTGCCGCCGAGGCCTTCAAGGAAGCCGTGGGGAAGGGGAAGTTCACGCTGGCGGTGGAGGTCGCGCCCAAGGTCGGGACCGCCGTGGTCGGGGCCGGCGGGAACAGCTTCACGTACACGCCGCAGGCGGGGTTCGGCGGCGAGGACGAGTTCACGTACAAGGTCACCGTCGACGGTGCGGGCGGCGCCGAGGACGTGAGCGGGACGGCGGTCGTGCGGTTGCAGGTGGCCGCGGCCAAGCCCGCACCGGTCAAGACTCCCGCCAAGCCCAAGAAGCCGCCAGTGAAGGCGTCCTACAAGAACTGTTCCGCCGTACGGGCGGCCGGGGCCGCGCCGATCCGGGAGGGGCAGGCCGGGTACGGGCCGCACCTCGACCGGGACGGGGACGGGGTCGGCTGCGAGGCCAATGAGGGGAGGACCGGATCCGGTGGCGGGAGTGGGTCCGGGGGCGGGTCCGCTTCCGGCGGCGGGTCGGCTTCCGGCGGCAGTGGGTCCGGGGGCGGCGGGAGTGTCT
The DNA here is from genome assembly GCF_055596485.1 of Streptomyces sp. NPDC039736. Lineage (NCBI taxonomy): Bacteria > Bacillati > Actinomycetota > Actinomycetes > Kitasatosporales > Streptomycetaceae > Streptomyces > Streptomyces sp. NPDC039736. Next base: position 600,579 of record NZ_JBVIUQ010000004.1, read on the forward strand.
CGTACAAGAACTGCTCCGCCGTGCGGGCCGCCGGTGCCGCGCCCATCCGGCGCGGCGACCCCGGGTACGGGCGTCACCTCGACCGCGACGGGGACGGGGTCGGCTGCGAGTAGTAGTACCGGCGGGGTCGGCCCGACGCGGGCCACGTAGGTTTCGTGGCCCGCGTGGGCCGTATGCAGGCCCTGAAGGTCTCGCACGTCCCGGTGGCCCATCGGCCTCGCGGCCCCAGTGGCGAGAAATCGTGCCGCCGGGGTTGCGGGAGCGCGGTCGGGAGGGGAGAGCGAAGGGGGCGGGTGTCCTTTTTGGGGGTTTCGAGCGGCGACTTTCGGTCATTGAGCCGCCCCGGCCCTGCCCGCGCCCCCGTCACACTGTCATCATCAGCCTCTTGATTCGCTTTCGAACCTCCGGACGAATACCGCGTTCCGGATCGAATGCCCTGGGGGGCACATGCAGTGGGTGAGAGGTGCCGCCCTTCGGCGGTCCGTGGTCGTCGGTGGAGCTGTCATGGGCATGGCCTCAGCCCTGGTCGCCTGCGAGAAGGACGCGGGCGCCGCGAAGCCCACCGCGGGCACCAGTGACGGTGTCGTCGCGCAGGCGGCGAAGGCCGGGCCGCCCTGGATGCAGCTCGTCGACGACGCCGACGACACCGAGGGCGGCAAGAAGGTCGTCGTCGACGTGCTCAAGAACGACACCCTCTCCCCGGCCGGCACGCCCGCCGCGCCCTTCCTCGGCGCTGTGGACGAGTCCGGGTACGAGCTCACCCTGCACAGCAAGCCCCGGCACGGGTCCGCCGTCGTCGACGGCACCCGCGTCACGTACACGCCGTCCGCCGCCTATGTGGGCGAGGACGACTTCATGTACGAGGTGAAGGTCAAGGAGTTCAAGGGCAAGCCCGTCGGCGCCAAGCCCGTCGAGGGCACGGCCGTCGTACGCGTCACCATGAACACCCCCGCGCCCTCCTCCGCGAAGAAGCCCGCCCAGAAGCCCACCAAGAAGCCCCTCAGGAAGCCCGCCCGGACGACGGACGGGTCCGGCGCGGCCGGTACGCCCAAGAAGGCCTCCGGCGGCACCGGCACCGGCTTCACCTACAAGAACTGCGCCGCCGTACGCGCCGCCGGCGCCGCCCCGATCCGCACGGGCCAGCCGGGCTTCGGCGCCCACCTCGACCGCGACGGCGACGGGGTCGCCTGCGAGCGGTAGGAGCACGGCGTCGCACGGCGGCGGGTACGGCTCAGCGGTGCGGACCGAACCGCCGCCCGCAGACCCATGCCGTCAGCGCCCCCGCCCCCGCGGACACCACCAGCGCTCCCGCGTCGATCACCCCGGGGAGTCCGGGCGCGAACGCGAAGGCGGCGAGCGAGGCGGCCAGGCCGGTTCCGAAGGCGAGCGGCCTGCGGAAGCGGGCGCGGGACTTCGCGGTGTTCTGCATGCGCCGATCCTGCACCGGCCGGGGCGCGTCCCGTGCCGAGCCCCGCGGGTGTGCGCGGTGCTCCCGGACGCCGGTGATGCGGTCGTGGGACGGGGGTGCGGGCGGCCCGGCCGGGGGTCCCGTTAGCCTCGCAGTACACACGTTCGTGTCACAGCTGGAGGCAGAAGTCATGGTCAAGGTGCCCGCATCCCTCGTCGCCGCCGCCGGGCTCGTCGGTGGGTACGGGGTGGCCCGGTGGACGAAGAAGCGGCCGCTCGGGGGTGTGGCCCTGGCGGCGGCGGGGGCCGTGGCCGCGCGGCAGTGGCAGCAGGAGGCCGGGGGGAAGGTCGCGGCCGGGCTGACCGGGCTGTACGTCGCCGGGTTCGCCGGGTCGCATCCGCTGGCGAAGAAGGTCGGGGCGTGGCCCTCCGTGTTCGCGGTGGCGGGCGGGGTCGCCGTCGCTTCGTGGGCCGCGACCCGGGGCCGTCGGTGCTGTGAGTAAGGGACGCCCGGTTGTGAGCGAGGGGCGCCCGGCCCGGCCTCGCCGGCGGCGGGGTCAGGCTCCGAATGCCTTGGAGACCGTGTAGATCACCAGCCCCACCAGCGCGCCGACCACCGTTCCATTGATGCGGATGAACTGCAGGTCGCGGCCGATGTGCGCCTCGATCTTGCGGGAGGTGTGGGTCGCGTCCCAGCCCGCGACGGTGTCGGTGATGAGGGACGTGATCTCGGAGCGGTAGGTGGTGATGACGTAGACCGCCGCGCCTTCGACCCAGCCTTCGAGTTTGCGTTGCAGGCGGTCGTCCGTGGCCAGGCGGGTGCCCAGCGAGATGAGGGAGGCGCGCACGCGCAGGCGCAGTTCCGAGCGGTCGTCGTCGGCGGCGGCGATGATCATCGCGCGGACGGCGGACCAGGCGGACGCGATCACGTCCTGGACTTCGGGGCGGTTGAGGATGTCGGACTTCAGGCGTTCGGTGCGGGCGCGGGTCTCGGAGTCCGACTGCAGGTCCGTGGCGAAGTCGGCGAGGAAGCGGTCGATGGCGCCGCGGGCCGGGTGGGTGGGCATGTCGCGGATCTCGGTGACGAAACGCAGCAGCTCGCGGTAGACGCGGTCGCCGATCTTGCGGTCCACGAAGCGTGGGGTCCAGCCGGGGGCGCCGCCCTGGACCGCGTCCATGACCGAGTCGCCGTGCTCGACGAGCCAGTCGTGGGCGCGGGTGCAGATCAGGTCCACGGCGCGGTGGTGGGCGCCGTCGGCGACGACCTTGTCCAGGGCCTTGCCCAGGGCCTTGCCCAGGCCCGGGGCGATCTCGGCCGATTCCGCGCGGCGGGTGATGGCCTCGCCCACGACCGCCTGCACGTCGGAGTCGCGCAGGACGGTGAGGGCTCCGCGCAGCGCCGTGGCGAGTTCCTCGGTGACCCGGTCGGCGTGCGCCGGATCGGCCAGCCAGGCACCCAGCCGGCCGCCCAGGTCGAGGGGGGCGAGGCGGGCGCGGATGACGTCCTCGGAGAGGAAGTTCTCGCCGACGAAGTCCGCGAGGGACACCCCCAACTGGTCCTTCTTGGTGGGGATGATCGCGGTGTGCGGGATGGGGAGGCCGAGCGGGTGCTTGAAGAGCGCCGTGACGGCGAACCAGTCCGCCATCGCGCCCACCATCCCCGCCTCCGCCGCCGCCGCGACGTAGCCCGCCCAGCCGCCGAGCCCGCTGTGCTGCGCCCATTTGGCCAGGACGTAGACCAGGGCGACGAAGAGCAGCAGACCCGTCGCCGTCGCCTTCATGCGGCGTACGCCCCGCTGCTTCTCCGCGTCCGCCTCGCTGAACGCGAAGGGCTGGCGGGGAGTGGGGGGCGGAGCGGCGGGCGGGGTGGCGTGGGCAGGCCCGTCGGTCCGGGAAGCGCCGCTCCCCGGTGCCCGTGCGGGCTCCGTCCGCCCGTTGTCGTTGCGTTCGTCCATGCGCTTCGTCCGTCGCCCTTCGCCGTCCCGGCCCGTTGCCGTCCTGCTTCCGGTTCCCGTGTCCCGGCCCGCGTACGCGCGGGGCGCGGCCCCGCGGGGCGGAGGGAGACCTCCGTACCCGAAGACTCCCCCGTACCGTCCTTACCTGTCCTACTCCCGGAACGCGCGCCGAGTTCCCGACCTCCCGGTCCTCGTCGGCGTACCGCATCATGGTGCTCGGACGATCCCGCACGAACCGCACGAACCGTGCGGAGATCACGAACGTACGGACAGCGATACGAGGAGTGCCCACCAGCATGACCCGGCGCCACGGTTGCACCCTGCTGGCCGCTCTGGCGGCAGTGGTCGTGCTCATCTCCTGCGGCATCTTCGCCCTCACCGGTCTCGTCGGCGACGGCTCCGCGCGCGCCGGGCAGCACGGCGGGGCCGGGTCGCGGCCCGCCGGCTCCGAGCGGTGGATCGGGACGTGGGCGGCCTCCCCGGTGGGCCCCGAGCCGCGGACCGCGGGAGGGCTGGCCGGTCATTCCGTACGCAACGTGGTGCACACCAGCATCGGGGGCACCAGTGCCCGCATCACCCTCTCGAACCGCTTCGGGGACCGGCCGCTCCTCATATCGCACGCCTCGGTGGCCGTGGCCGCCCAGCAGGGCGCTCCGGCGGCCGCGCCGGGGACCATGCGGCAGGTCACCTTCGGGGGGAAACCGTCCGTGACCGTCCCGGCGGGCGGGAGCGTGGTCGGCGACCGGACGGCGCTCCGGGTGCCGTACGACGGGGACCTGCTGGTGACGACCTACTCGCCGCAGCCGAGCGGCTCGGTGACGTACCACCCGCACGCCCAGCAGACCGGGTACAGCGCGCTGGGCGACCACACCGAGGACGTGTCCGGCGCCGGGTACCGGACGCGGACGAACAACTGGCGCTACCTGACCGGCGTGGACGTGCTGAACGCGGACGCCGAAGGGGCGGTGGTGATGTTCGGCGACTCGATCACCGACGGCATGACGTCGACGGTGGACGCGAACCGCCGCTGGCCGGACGTCTTCGCGGACCGGCTGCGGGCGGAGCCGGGGGCGCCGCGTTACGGCGTCCTCAACCAGGGCATCAGCGGCAACCGGCTCCTGACGGACGGCCGGGGCCCGCGGGGCCTGACCCGCTTCGAGGCGGACGCGGCGGGCCGGCCGGGGGTGAAGGCGGTGGTGGTGCTGCTGGGGATCAACGACATCATCGCGCCGCCGCACGAGCGGGACGCGGGACGGATCGTGGCCGGGCTGCGGGAGCTGGTGCGGCAGGGGCACGCGCGGGGGCAGCGGGTGATCGGCGGAACGCTGCTGCCCTTCGGCGGGCATCCGGCGTGGACCTGGGAGCGGGAGGCGGTGCGGGGCGCGGTGAACGCGGAGATCCGCGCGGGGCGGGTCTTCGACGCGGTGGTCGACTTCGACCGGGCGGTGCGGGGGGAGGGGGTCGAGGGGGTGCGGATGGCGGCGGTGTACGACTCGGGGGACCATCTGCATCCGAGCGATGCGGGGTATCGGCGGATGGGGCTGACGCTGGACTGGCGGACCCTGCGGGCGGGCCGCCCGGAGACTTCGCCGCTACGTTCCTGACCTCCCGGCCCGGGGCCCGCCCGGGGGCGGAGCCCTGTTCAGGGGCGCGGAGAACTGCGCGCTGAGCCACGACGCGCCTGCACGGCTCCTGTCCGGCGATGCGCCCCGCCGGGGGCGCGGGGAACTGCGCCCAGCCACGACGCTCCTGCACGGGAACCGGAGGCGGCCGTGCGGCGAGCGCTTCAGGGAAAGGACGGGGTCTCCCCTGCTCGAACGGAGTCGAGAGCTTGGGGAAGGGTCCGGGGCCGCTCTGTCCGAGCCGGGCGGGGCTGACGCGTCCGGTATCGGGGCAGGGGTCCGGGCCTTGGCGGAGGAGCGTACCCGGCACAGGCGCTGGGGCGGGGGCGGCACCCGGTGGGCCGGGAGCGGGAGGGGCCACGCCCTTGCCCGCCCTCCCCCAAGCTCTCGGCTTCGCTTGAGCAGGGGGTGCCCCCCTCGCCCCCATGGGGCGGCCCCGTCGCCCAAGGAGGCCAAGGGGGCCAAGGGGACGGGGCGAGGGCGGCTGCGTTGGCCCAGGAGGGACGGGGTGGGGAGCCCGAGGCCGGGAGGGGGGTGTCGTCGGCAGCCCTCCCGGCCTCCGCGGCAGCGAACCCCCGTTAGAGTTCCTTGCGGCGCTCCCCCCGCAGCCTCTCCTTCTCCGCGCGGCGGAGCTTGCGTTCGACGCCCACGCCGCCCATCAGGGCGAAGCCCGTCACCGTCACGCGCGGGGAGCCCGGTGTGCCCTCGCCCGTGGCCTTGTCGTCGAAGCCGCCCATGATGCCGACGCCCCGCACCTCCACGTGCAGGTCGTTGGGGACCTTCACCACGATGCCGCCCATGATCGTGACGCACCGGATCGTCACCTCGCGCTCCGCGAACCGCGCCTCGCGCAGGTCGATCTCCCCGCCGCCCCACATCGCGAAGGAGGTGAAGACCCGCGGCACGCTCCACTGCCCCCACCGCTTGAAGCCGCCCCAGAAGGCGAACGCCCCCTTCGAGGTCGCCGGAACCCCGATCCGCGAGGCCCAGGACGCCGGGGAGGCGTCCCCCCGCTCCCCGGGAAGCACCATCGGCGCCGTCCCGGCGGCGGCCGGCAGGTCCCGTACGAGCACCTGCAACTCCCCCTGCGTACGGGACGTGTACGCCGCGCCGAGACGCTCGTCGAACTCCTCCATGTCGAGCCGCCCCTCGGCGACGGCCTCGCGCAGCACCTCGGCCACCCGCTCGCGGTCGGCGTCGGAAGCCCGCAGTTCGGAACGCAGTTCGGGCAGGTGGTGGTCCCCAGCACTCGTCATACCGGTCAGGTTAGCCGTGCTCCCCGCGCCCCGTCCGCCCCGCCCGCGTACATCTTCGCGATCACCGCCTCGATGTCCGGCTCGCGCACCGACAGGTCCAACAAGGGGTACGCGGCGGCCAGTTCGGCCACCAGCGGGGCCGCCGAAACGGACGCCGGGAAGGCGAGCCACTGCCGCGGGCCCTCCACCTTCACCACCCGCGCCAACCGCGTGACCAGGGGCGGGAGTTCCCGCTCCAGGTCCACCACCAGCGTCCGCTCGCTCTCCCCCACCTCGTGCAGCCCGGCGAGCGCCCCGTCGTACATCAGCCGCCCGTGGTCGATGACCATCACCCGCTTGCAGAGCTGCTCGATGTCGGTCAGGTCGTGGGTGGTCAGCAGCACCGTCGTGCCCAGCTCCGCGTTCAGGTCCCGCAGGAACTGGCGGACCTTGGACTTGGAGACGACATCGAGTCCGATCGTCGGCTCGTCCAGGTACAGCACCTCGGGGTCGTGCAGCAGCGCCGCCGCGATGTCGCCCCGCATCCGCTGCCCGAGCGAGAGCTGCCGTACCGGAACGTCGAGCAGCTCGGCGAGGTCCAGCAGCTCCACGCACCGCGCCAGGTTCGCCGCGAACCGGGCGTCCGGGATGCGGTACATGCGGTGCATCAGCCGGTAGGAGTCCTTCAGCGGCAGGTCCCACCACAGCGTCGTGCGCTGTCCGAAGACCACCCCGATCCGGGAGGCGAGCCGGGTGCGCTCCCGCGCCGGGTCGATGCCCGCGACCCGCAGCCGGCCGCCGCTGGGGGTGAGGATGCCGGTGAGCATCTTGATGGTGGTGGACTTGCCCGCCCCGTTGGGGCCGATATAACCGACCACCTCACCGCGCGGAATCGTGAAGCTGATCCCGTCGACCGCCCTGACCTGCCGTTTCTCCCTGCGCAGCAAGCCCTTCTTGCGGCGTACGTCGAAGACCTTCTCGACGTTGTCCAGTTCGATGAGATCCATCCCGCCTCCACCCGAAGTCAGCTCCCCGTACTGCGGTACGACCGCAGGCCCAGCCGCCACAACAGCCCCGCCGCCACCCAGAACCCCACCGCCACCACCGGCGACAGGAAGGCGAACCACCCGGGCACCTCCAGCGGATACGGCCGCCCCAGCACGTACATCACCGGAATCCAGTTCACGAACGCCAGCGGCAGCAGGAAGGTCACCCCGCGCACCAGGTCCTTCGCGAAGACCGTCGGCGGGTACTGGAGCAGCGTGTTGCCCCCGAAGGTGAACGCGGACTGCACCTCCGCCGCGTCCTGCGCCAGGAACTGGAACGCGCCGCCCATCGTGAACAGCGCCGCGAAGATCGCCCCGCCGCTCAGCATCATCACCGGTACCAGCAACGCCTTCAGCGGCGTCCACTCCACCTCGTCCAACTGTGTGATCGCGTACGCCAGCACGGCCAGCCCCTGGGTGATCCGGCCGATCCTGCGCAGCGCGAAGTGGTCCGCCGCGAGCTGCGCCAGCACCGGCGCCGGCCGTACCAGCAGCGTGTCCAGCGTGCCGTCGCGGACCCGCTGGCCCACCCGGCCCATGGTGCCCATCGCCAGGTCGCCGATCCCCAGGGCCGCCCCCGCCACCCCGTACAGGAAGGCCACCTCGCCCAGGGAGAAGCCGCCGAGCCGCTCCACGTGCCCGAACATCAGCAGCACGGCCACGAAGTCGAGTCCGGTCCCCGCGAAGTGCGCGACGGTCGTCAGCGCGAAGGAGGTCCGGTAGGCCATCGTGGAGCGGATCCACATCATCGCGATGAGCCCGTACGCACGGAACCCGTCGCGCGCGAGCGCCGCCCGCCCGCGCGCGGGCACCAGCCGTTCCTCAGCCACCCTGCACCACCACCCGCCGGGTCGCCGCCGCCTGCAGCAGCCGCCCCACCGTCAACAGCGCGACCGCCCAGCCCGCCTGGAAGGCGTACGCGACCAGCAGGTCCCATCCGGAGCGCATCCCCAGGTACACGTCCGCCGGGACCTGGAGCAGCGCGGACCACGGCAGCGCCCGCGCCACCTCGCCCAGCGTTCCGGGGAAGAGGTTGAGCGGCAGCAGCATCCCGGAGAAGAACATCCCCGCCAGCCACGAGAGCTGGCTGACCCCGGCCCCGTCCAGCAGCCAGAACGCGCTCAGCGCCACCAGGTAGCGCAGCGCGAAACTCACCACGAACCCCAGGAAGACGGAGACCAGGAAGGCGGGCCAGCGCCACCACGGCGACGGCACGGCCACCTCGAAGGCGAGCGAGCCGACCGCCATCGGCACCACGCCGCGTCCCAGGAGCTGGAAGGCGCTGCGGCCCAAGTCGGCTGCCAGCCACCAGAGTTGGAGGTCGGCGGGCCGGTAGAGGTCGGTGACGATCTCGCCGGTGCGGATGCGTTCCATCAGGTCGTTCTCGAAGCCGCCGCCCATCAACGAGGCCGCGGCCAGCAGGGCTTGGCCGATCCACACGTACGCGAGGGCCTGGGGGAGCTCGTAGCCGCCCAGGTGCGGACGCTGGGTCCACAGGGCCGTGTACGTGTACGCGAGGATGAAGCCGAAGACGGTGTTGGTGAAGACCCCCGCCCAGGTCGCCGCGCGGTAGGTGGCGTACCGGCGGAACCCGCCGGCGGCCACCAGTGCGTACAGCCGCGAGCGCACCCGCACCTCCCCACCCCCTCGCTCGTTGTGCCACTTGGCTCACCGCAGGCCGCCCGGCACCGAAGCGCACGACCCTAGCCCAACGGGGTCACCGCCCGCGAGCGATTACTCGCCCCCCGTGAGGACGAGTGGGATTCGCGGTGGAACACGGTGTTTCATGGGAGAACATGCGAATCGCCCGACACGACACCGTTATGCCGGAGTGTGAACCTCTGGCCGCGTCCGAGGAGTCTCCACAGGCATGAGCGACGAGCCGCAGCAGCAGCCGGGCTGGGCCCCCCGGGACCCCTCCGTCCCGGACCCGGACCCGGATCGGGGGCCGGGCCCCGACGCTCCCGAGGACGCCCCGGGCAAGAAGAAGCGCCCCCGGCGCACCGGCTGGCGGCGCCTCCTCCCCACCTGGCGGATGCTGCTCGCCGCGTTCCTGCTCGTCGCGGTGCTGCTCTGCGGCGCGTTCGTCGCCGGCTACACCATGGTCAAGATCCCCGCGGCCAACGACACCGCGACCGCCCAGTCCAACGTCTACCTGTACGCCGACGGCACCCCGCTGGCCCGCGACGGCGAGGTCAACCGGGAGAACGTCCAGCTCTCCCAGGTCCCCAAGGCGATCCAGCACGCCGTCCTGGCCGCCGAGGACCGCGGCTTCTACGGCGAGCCCGCCGTCGACCCGCAGGCCATGATCCGCGCCGCCTGGAACACCGCCACCGGCAAGGGCAAGCAGTCCGGCTCCACCATCACCCAGCAGTACGTGAAGAACTACTACCTGGCCCAGGAACAGACCGTCACCCGCAAGGTGAAGGAGTTCTTCATCGCGATCAAGCTCAACCGGGAGAAGTCCAAGGACTACATCCTGGAGGGCTACCTCAACACCAGCTACTTCGGCCGCAACGCCTACGGCATCCAGGCCGCCGCCCAGGCCTACTACGGCAAGGACATCGAGCAGCTCGGCGCCCCCGAGGGCGCCTACCTGGCCTCCCTGCTCAACGCCCCCAACGCCTACGACGTCGCCACCCACCCCGAGAACCGGGGCAAGGCGCTCGGCCGCTGGAACTACGTCCTGGACGGCATGGTCAAGGAGGGCTGGCTCAAGCAGGCCGCCCGGACGAAGATCACGTTCCCGCAGCCCCAGCAGGCCAGGCCCGCCGCCGGGCTCTCCGGGCAGCGCGGCTACATCGTGCAGGCCGTCGAGGACTACCTGACCGCCCACAAGGTCATCGACGACGAGACCCTCAACTCCGGCGGCTACCGCATCACCACCACCCTGGACAAGCCCCGCCAGGACGCCTTCGTGCAGGCGGTCGAGGACAACGTCATGAAGAAGGCCGACGCCGCGAAGCGCAGGGCCGACCGCAACGTGCGCGTCGGCGGCGCCTCCATCGACCCGGTCACCGGCAAGGTCGTCGCCCTGTACGGCGGCATCGACTACACCAAGCAGTACGTCTCCAACGCCACCCGGCGCGACTTCCAGGTCGGCTCCACCTTCAAGCCCTTCGTCTTCACCGCGGCCGTCGAGAACGGCTCCACCACCCAGGCCGGGACGCCCATCACCCCCAACACCGTGTACGACGGCACCAACAGGCGGCCCGTGGTCGGCAGCGCCATCCCCTTCGCGCCCGAGAACGAGGACGACGTGTCGTACGGGAACATCTCCGTGCGCACCGCCACCGACAAGTCCGTGAACGCCGTGTACGCGCAGCTGGCCGTGGACGTCGGCCCCACGAAGGTCAAGGAGACCGCGGTCGCGCTGGGCCTGCCGGAGGAGACGCCCGAGCTGAACGCGTACCCCTCCATCGCGCTCGGCGTCGCCACCGCGAGCGTGCTCGACATGACCGAGGCGTACGCCACCCTGGCCAACCACGGCAAGCGCGGCACGTACTCACTCGTCGAAAAGATCTCCAAGAACGGCGAGGACCTGCCCCTGCCCCAGCAGGAGACCAAGCAGGTCGTCTCGCGGACCGCCGCCGACACCACCACCTCGATCCTGCGGAGCGTCGTCGACGGCGGCACGGGCGCCGCGGCGAAGGCCGCGGGACGCCCGGCGGCGGGCAAGACCGGCACCGCCGAGGAGGACAAGGCCGCCTGGTTCGCGGGCTACACCCCGGACCTGGCGACCGTCGTGGCGGTCATGGGGGCCGACCCCGACACGGCCGTCCAGAAGCCGCTGTACGGAGCGCTCGGCCAGGACCGGATCAACGGCGGCGGCGCGCCCGCCGAGACCTGGGCGCAGTACACGGCCGCCGCTCTCGAGGACAAGGAGGCCAAGGAGTTCGACCTGGAGGTCGAGGCGGGCTCCGAGGCCCCGGTCGTCCCGCCGCCGGTCGCACCGCCCGTCGCGCCCCCGCCGAGCGAGGACACGGGCGGACAGCGGCCCGGCACCGACAACGGCGGCGCGGCGGCGGACGGCGGCCAGCAGGGCGGCCGGACCGGCGGCGCGGCGGCCACCGGCGGCGACCAGGGCGGCGGCGACAACGGCGGTGCGGCCGCCGACGGAGGCAACGACACCGGCGGCGGTCCGACCGGCGGCAACGTCGGCGGCGCCGCCGCCGACGGAGGCGGCGACCAGGGCGGCGGCGACAACGGGGGCGGCGACGGCGGCATCCCCGACCCGGTCGGCGGCCTGATCGGCGGCGGCGAACAGGGCCGCCGCCCGGCGGCCGACGGGAACGCGCCGCCGCGCTGACGTCAGTGCCCCGAGGTCGCCTTCAGGCCGACCACGGCCACCAGCAGCAGACAGACGAAGAAGATCCGGGCGGCGGTGACGGGCTCGTTCAGCACGATCATCCCGACCACCGCCGCACCGGCCGCACCGATCCCGACCCACACGCCGTACGCCGTGCCGATGGGCAGCGTCTTGGCGGCCTGCGAGAGCAGCAGCATGCTGACGACGATCCCGGCGCCGGTGAACACGCTCGGCCACAGCCGGGTGAACCCGTCGGTGAACTTCATCCCGATCGACCAGGCGACTTCGAGCAGACCGGCGACGACCAACAGGACCCATGCCATGACAGCACCTCCGAGAACGAGAACGCGGAACAACTCACGGGTGCGTCGTCTTTGCGATGAGCCCAGGGCCCGTCCCGGTACGGCGCGTCTCGTCGGGGTCCCTCCACGGTAGCAAAGGGCATGCGAAAGGGCCTGGTGACAACGGTCACCAGGCCCTCGGCGCACGGTTCTGGAGGTACGGCTCCGGAAGTACGGCTCCAGCGGTACGGCTCTACAGGTACAGCCCCGTCGCGTCCTCGGAGACCCGCTCCGACGCCACCGCGTGCAGGTCGCGCTCGCGCATCAGCACGTACGCCGTGCCGCGCACCTCGACCTCGGCCCGGTCCTCCGGGTCGTACAGCACCCGGTCGCCGGGCACCACACTCCGCACGTTCTGCCCGACGGCGACCACCTCGGCCCACGCCAGGCGCTTGCCGACGGCCGCCGTGGCCGGAATCAGGATGCCGCCGCCCGAACGGCGCTCGCCCTCGGGGGTGTCCGAGGAGACCAGCACACGGTCGTGCAGCATCCGGATGGGCAGTTTGTCGTCGTGCTGGTTCTTCTCGCTCACGCCACGAACCTACCTCTGCGGACCGGCGCCGGCCGAGAGCGGGTCAGCCCTTACGACGGCGCGAGGACACCAGCAGCAGCCCCACGACCGCCACCGCGACCACCGCCACCGGCACCAGCCGGTCGACGCGGGGCGCGCCGTCGGCGTCCACGAACTGCGACCGCACCTCCGTGACCTTGCGGTTCACGGCCACGAACGCCCGCCCGGCGGTCTCGTCGACAGCCGACCTCGCCTTCGCCTTGGCGTCCCCCACGATGGTCCTGGGGTGCAGCCGTACACCGATCTCGTCCAGCGTCACAGCGAGCTGGTCGCGCCTGCGGACGATGTCCGCCTCGATCTGCGCAGGGGTCCTGGCTTCCGACACTGCGCCGCCTCCGTGGTCCGGTCCGGTAATCCGTCACGACAGTCTGTCAGCTCCCGGGCGCTCGCACCCATCGGCACCCCCATTACGCTCAAGCAGTCACCCGCCCCCTACCCCCTCCCGGGAGTCCTCATGAGCGAGCGCCTCGCGCCCGGCGACACCGCCCCCGACTTCACCCTGCCCGACGCCGACGGCAAGGACGTCTCCCTCGCCTCCCACCGGGGCCGCAAGGTCGTCGTCTACTTCTACCCGGCCGCCCTGACCCCCGGCTGCACCAAGCAGGCCTGCGACTTCACCGACAACCTCGACGTGCTGGCCGCCGCCGGGTACGACGTCATCGGCGTCTCCCCCGACAAGCCGGAGAAGCTCGCGAAGTTCCGCGAGAAGGAGTCCCTGAAGGTCACCCTGGTCGGCGACCCGGACAAGACGGTGCTGGAGGCGTACGGCGCGTACGGCGAGAAGAAGCTGTACGGCAAGACGGTGACCGGCGTCATCCGCTCCACCGTCGTCGTCGACGAGGACGGCAAGGTCGAGCACGCCTTCTACAACGTCAAGGCCACGGGCCATGTCGCGAAGATCATGAAGGACCTGAAGATCTGACCCTTATCACCCTGTGTAAGAACCGCGTGATGGAAATCCCACCGCCGGGCGGTGGGATTTTTGTTTGCCCCCGGCGCAATCGCGCAGACGTACCTCCTGGACCACCCGCATCACCTGCCCCAGGAGGACCCGACCATGACGCCCACCGCCCCCCACCGGGCCGAGGACCCCGAGGCGGTCAAGCGTCACCGCGTCCTCTTCCGCGCCCTGAACCGCCGCAGGAACCCGCCGCTGCGCCGCTCCGACATCACCGTCACCGACGAAGCGGCCGTGAAGAGAGCCGTGAAGGCCGCCTCCCTCGGCAATGCCATGGAGTGGTTCGACTTCGGCATCTACTCCTACCTGGCGGTCACCCTCGGTCAGGTCTTCTTCCCGTCCGGGAACGACACGGCCCAGCTCCTCTCCTCCTTCGCGACCTTCGCGGTGGCCTTCCTGGTGCGGCCGCTCGGCGGCATGTTCTTCGGCCCGATGGGCGACAAGATCGGCCGCAAGAAGGTCCTCGCCCTCACGATGATCCTGATGTCGGTCGGCACGCTCGCCATCGGCCTCATCCCGTCCTGGGACTCCATCGGCGTCTGGGCGCCGATCCTGCTGATCTTCTTCCGCATGCTCCAGGGCTTCTCGACCGGCGGCGAGTACGGCGGCGCGTCCACCTTCATCGCCGAGTACGCGCCCGACAAGCGCCGCGGCTTCTTCGGCAGCTTCCTGGAGTTCGGCACGCTCGCCGGTTACGTCGGCGCGGCCGGCCTGGTCACGGCGCTGACCGCGCTCCTGGGCAACGACGTCATGCGCGAGTGGGGCTGGCGCGTCCCGTTCCTCGTCGCCGCGCCGATGGGCCTCATCGGGCTCTACCTGCGGATGAGGCTGGACGAGACCCCGGCCTTCCAGAAGCTCGAAGCCGAGAACGCCCGCGCCTCGGAGGCCGCCGACGCCGTCGAGAAGTCCACCAAGGGCGACCTCGGCCGCATCTTCCGCGACTACTGGCCCACCCTCATCCTCTGCATCTGCCTGGTCGGCGCGTACAACATCACCGACTACATGCTGCTCTCCTACATGCCCACCTACCTCTCCAAGGAGCTGGGCTACTCGGAGACCCACGGCCTCCTGATCCTCCTGGCCGTCATGGCCTTCCTCATGGTGATCATCAGCCAGGTCGGCAGGCTGAGCGACCGCTTCGGCCGCAAGCCGCTCCTGATGACCGGCATGGTGGGCTTCTTCGTCCTCTCCCTGCCGGCCTTCCTCCTGCTGGGCCAGGGCAGCATCCCGGCGGTCGTCGGGGGCCTGCTGATGCTGGGCCTCTCCCTGGTCTGCCTCCTGGGCACGATGTCCGCCGCCCTCCCGGCCCTCTTCCCGACCCCGGTCCGGTACGGCTCCCTGTCGGTCGGCTACAACCTCTCCGCCTCGATCTTCGGCGGCACGACGCCGCTGGTGGTCACCGGCCTGATCGCCTGGACCGGCGACAACCTGATGCCGGCCTACTACTCGATGGCGGCGGCCCTGGTCGGCATCATCGCGGTGGCCTGCATGAAGGAGACCGCCCAGCAGCCCCTGGAGGGCTCGCCCCCTTCGGTCGGGACCAAGGAGGAGGCGGCGGAACTGGTCGAGGCCCAGGCCCGCGAGCCGAAGTTCTGACGGTCCGCACCGCCCGGCGGTGCGCGCACCTTACGATGGGGGCGCGCAGGCGGCCGTGGTGGAATTGGCAGTCACGCTGGGTTTAGGTCCCAGTGGGGTAAAACCCGTGGGGGTTCGAGTCCCCCCGGCCGCACACAGCACGAAGGGCCGCTCGTCGGGTACGGGCGGCCCTTCGGCGTACCAGCAGACAAGCCGCTCAGCCCAACAACTCCCGCAGCACCGGGACCAGTCCCCGGAACGCCTTGCCGCGGTGGGAGATGGCGTTCTTCTCGGCGGGGGTCAGTTCGGCGCAGGTGATGTCGTAGCCGTCCGGCTGGAGGATCGGGTCGTAGCCAAAGCCGTTCGTGCCCGCCGGGGCGTAGCGCAGGGTGCCCGGCATCGTGCCGGAGACCACGCGTTCCGTGCCGTCGGGGAGGGCGAGGGCGGCCGCGCAGGCGAAGTGGGCGGCGCGGTGGCCGGGGCCGATGTCCGCGAGCTGGGCCAGCAGGAGGTCCAGGTTGGCGCGGTCGTCGCCGTGGGTGCCGGACCAGCGGGCGGAGAAGATGCCGGGGGCGCCGTGCAGGACGTCGACCGCGAGGCCCGAGTCGTCGGCGACGGCGGGCAGGCCCGTCGCGCGAGCCATGGCGTGGGCCTTCAGGAGGGCGTTCTCGGCGAAGGTGACGCCGGTCTCCTTGACGTCGGGGATGTCGGGGTAGGCGTCCGTGCCGACCAGGTCGTACCCGAGCTGCGCGTCCGCGAGGATCGTGCGGAGTTCGGTGATCTTGCCCGCGTTGCGGGTGGCGAGGATGAGGCGGGTCGTCATGCGTCCCAAGTTACGGGGTGCAGATCTTGCCGATCTCGCCCGCGGCGCTGGTGACGGGGGTGAGGTCGGGGGTCGGGTCGCCGCCGTCGACGGCCTTGCGGACGTTGTCGACGCCGGTGCCGAGGTCCTTGACCGCCTTGGCGAGGTCCGCGTTGTCGGTCCTGTCGCCGAGGGACTTCAGCTCGCGGTCGATGTCGTTGAGGGCCTGCTGGGAGGCGAGCGGGTCGTTCGCGGCGTTGGAGACGGCCGTCTGGAGGCGGTCCACGCTCGCGGCGATGGTGGCGGCCGTGCCGGCGCAGTCCAGGACCTTGTTCACGGCTTCGCAGCCGGTGAGCGCGCCGAGGGTGAGCGTGGTGGCGGCCAGGGCCAGGGCGGTGCGGCGTGCGTACGACTGCATGGAAGCGGTTCCTCCCCCGAGGGACTGCGGCGGCTGGACGGGCGTACGGGGTTGAGGCCGTACGCCCGTACCTGTCAGGACGCGTCGGGGGTGTCCACGGTTGCCAGCGCGCGTGCCTGGAGCGCGGAGAGGTCGGCGCAGCCGCCGGCGGCGAGGTCGAGGAGGGCGTTGAGCTCCTTGCGGTCGAAGGGCTCGGCCTCGGCGGTGCCCTGGACCTCGACGAAGCGGCCGTCGCCGGTGCAGACGACGTTCATGTCGGTGTCGGCGCGCACGTCCTCCTCGTAGCAGAGGTCGAGGAGGGGGACGCCGTCGACGATGCCGACGGAGACGGCGGCGACGGTGCCGGTGAGGGGCTGGCGGTTGTGCTTGACGAGCTTCTTGGACTTGCCCCAGGCGATGGCGTCGGCGAGGGCGACGTAGGCGCCGGTGATGGCGGCGGTGCGGGTGCCGCCGTCGGCCTGCAGGACGTCGCAGTCCAGGACGACGGTGTTCTCGCCGAGGGCCTTGTAGTCGACGACGGCGCGCAGGGAGCGGCCGATCAGGCGGCTGATCTCGTGGGTGCGGCCGCCGATCTTGCCCCGGACGGACTCGCGGTCGCCGCGGGTGTTGGTGGCGCGCGGCAGCATGGAGTACTCGCCGGTGACCCAGCCCTCGCCGCTGCCCTTGCGCCAGCGGGGGACGCCCTCGGTGAAGGAGGCGGTGCAGAAGACCTTGGTGTCGCCGAAGGAGACGAGGACGGAGCCCTCGGCGTGCTTGCTCCATCCGCGTTCGATGGTGACCGGGCGGAGCTGTTCGGGGGTGCGGCCGTCGATTCGAGACATGGGGCCGAGCCTAGTGGGTGCGGGTGAGGGGGCTGTTCCGCGCATGCGTGAGGGCCCGTTTCCGTGGCTGGAAACGGGCCCTCACGGCGAGGAGTTCAGCGGCTCACATCATGTCTTCGATCTCGCCGGCGATCGGGTCGGCGTCGGTGCCGATGACGACCTGGATGGCGGTGCCCATCTTGACGACGCCGTGGGCGCCGGCGGCCTTCAGCGCGGCCTCGTCGACGAGCTCGGGGTCGACGACCTCGGTGCGCAGGCGCGTGATGCAGCCCTCGACCTCTTCGATGTTGTCGAGCCCGCCGAGCCCGGCGACGATCTTCTCAGCCTTGGTGGCCATGGTGTTTCTCCTTGAGTGGTCACAGGTCGCTGCGTCACGCTGCGTCGGCCCAGCGTTGGCCGCTTTGTCACGTTAACCCACGGTTGGCCCAACTTCTCGGGCGCACGTGCGGGCGGTGACGAAAGATGACGATCACCGGTGGTGCGTGGTCGGTCGTACTCCGGGGACCGTATCGCAACTGGTCTACACCAGTGTGCAACACCCGTGCAGGTCGGCTTGTTCCGGGAGGACGCCCATGAGTGTGCAGAGCACGACGGCATCGTCGCCGAAGTGGTGGAACGGCCTCTTCCAGGGGCTCCAGAAGATGGGCCGCAGCCTCCAGTTGCCGATCGCGGTCCTGCCCGCGGCGGGAATCCTGCTCCGGCTGGGCCAGCCGGACGTCTTCGGCGACGACGGGCTCGGGTGGACCAACGTCGCCAAGGTGATGGCCGGAGCGGGCGGCGCCCTGCTGGACGCCAACATCGGGCTGCCCCTGCTGTTCTGCATCGGTGTCGCGATCGGCATGGCCAAGAAGGCGGACGGCTCGACCGCGCTGGCCGCGGTGGCGGGCTTCCTCGTGTACTACAACGTGCTGCGCCAGTTCCCGAAGGACTGCGTGGACGGCGCGAAGGCCGCGGCCACCGGGTGCCAGGCGGCGGACGGCACGGTGAGCGCCTTCACGTACCAGAATCCGGGGGTGTTCGGCGGCATCGTCATGGGGCTGCTGGCCGCGTACTTCTGGCAGAAGTACCACCGCACGAAGCTCGTCGACTGGCTGGGCTTCTTCAACGGGCGGCGGCTGGTGCCGATCATCATGTCGTTCGTCGCGGTCCTGTTCGCCGTGGTGTGCCTGTGGGTGTGGCCGCCGGTGGGCAACGCGCTGGAGAGCTTCAGCGACTGGATGATCGGGCTCGGCTCGATCGGCGCGGGGATCTTCGGCGTCACCAACCGCGCCCTGCTGGTGATCGGCCTGCACCAGTTCCTGAACGTGCCGATCTGGTTCCAGTTCGGCAGCTACGAGAAGCCGGACGGCACCGAGGCGCACGGGGACATCGGACGGTTCCTGGCGGGCGACCCGACGGCGGGCCAGTTCACCACGGGCTTCTTCCCGATCATGATGTTCGCCCTCCCGGCGGCGGCGCTGGCCATCGCGCACTGCGCCAAGCCGCACCGGCGCAAGGCCGTCGGCGGTCTGATGCTGTCGGTGGGCCTGACGTCGTTCGTCACCGGCATCACGGAGCCGCTGGAGTACTCGTTCCTGTTCATCGCCCCGGTGCTGTACGCGATCCACGCCGTGCTGACGGGTGTGTCGATGGCGGTCTCGTGGGCGCTCGGAGTGAAGGACGGGTTCACCTTCTCGGCGGGGCTGATCGACTACCTGCTCAACTGGAAGCTGGCGACGAACCCCTGGCTGATCATCCCGATCGGACTGTGCTTCGCGGTCGTGTACTACGTGCTCTTCCGGTTCGCGATCACCAGGTTCAACCTGCCGACCCCGGGCCGCGAGCCCGAGGAGCTGGAGGAGGAACTGGAGAAGGAGAACACGAAGTGACCACGGCGGCGCACCCGCCGCGGACACCGGCCAAGTAACTGCACATGGCAACGGGTTAGGGGCTTCCTCCCCTCCTCCCCCAGGCCCTCGGACCCTTGCGGTCCGGGGGCTTTTGTCTGCTTTCTTGCGCTATGGAGGGCTCCCCGGAATCGGCGGTTCCTTATCTCGCCCTCATCGTGTTACAACTGGTCTAAACCACTGAGTGGTTTAGACCACGCGACCCCGAAGTCCTCGGGCCGCGTACCCCCGGAGACGCCGCCGTCCCCTCTTCTTTCCTGTCCCCTGGCGGCGCCTTGCCCCCCTGGAGGATCAGATGCCCAAGGCCAGCGCCGCCGCCCCCGCGGCCGAGAAGAAGAAGGGCGCGGGCGTGATGTCGGTCATGCAGCGCATCGGCCGCAGCCTCATGCTGCCGGTCGCGGTGCTGCCCGCCGGCGCGCTGCTCATCCGCCTCGGCCAGCCCGACATGCTCGGCCGTGAGTCCTTCGGGGCGTTCGTCAACAAGATCGCGACCTTCATGGCCGCGGGCGGCGACGCGATCATCGGCAACATGGCGATCCTGTTCGCCGTCGGCATCGCGATCGGCTTCGCGAAGAAGTCGGACGGCTCGACCGCGCTGGCCGCCGTCGCCGGTTACCTGGTCTTCCAGAAGGTGCTCGCCACCTTCACCGACAGCAACCTGCCGAAGGTCGCCGCGGTCGTCGAAGGCAAGATCGTCATGAACGAGGCCCCGGTCAACGCCGGTGTGCTCGGCGGCGTCGTGATGGGCCTGATCGTGGCCCTGCTGTACCAGAAGTTCTACCGGACCAAGCTGCCCGACTGGGCGGGCTTCTTCGGCGGCCGCCGGCTGGTCCCGATCCTCTCGTCCTTCGCGGGCCTGGTCGTCGGTATCGTCTTCGGCTACATCTGGCCGGTCCTCGGCTCGGCGCTGCACAACTTCGGCGAGTGGCTGGTCGGCTCCGGCGCGGTCGGCGCGGGCATCTTCGGTGTCGCCAACCGTGCGCTGATCCCGGTCGGCATGCACCACCTGCTGAACTCCTTCCCGTGGTTCCAGGCCGGCGAGTTCGACGGCAAGCACGGCGACATCGCCCGCTTCCTGGCGGGTGACCCGAACGCGGGTCAGTTCATGACCGGCTTCTTCCCGATCATGATGTTCGCCCTCCCGGCGGCCTGCCTGGCGATCGTCCACTGCGCCCGCCCCGAGCGCCGCAAGATCGTCGGCGGCATGATGTTCTCGCTGGCGCTGACCGCCTTCGTGACCGGTGTGACCGAGCCCATCGAGTTCACCTTCATGTTCCTGGCCCCGGCGCTGTACGCGGTCCACGCGGTGCTGACCGGTGTTTCGATGGCCCTGACCTGGGCGCTCGGCATGAAGGACGGCTTCGGCTTCTCGGCCGGCGCGATCGACTTCCTGCTCAACCTGGGCATCGCGACCAAGCCCTGGATGCTGGTCCTGGTCGGCCTCTGCTTCGCGGTGGTCTACTACTTCCTGTTCCGCTTCGCGATCACGAAGTTCAACATTCCGACGCCGGGCCGCGAGTCCGACGAGGAGCTGGCGGAGCTGCAGAAGGCGGAGGCCAAGTAGCCCGCACCACGCCTGACGAAGGGCCCCGGAACCGAGGGATCGGTTCCGGGGCCCTTTCTTCGTGTCGTTCCCGGCGCTAGACCTCGTAGACCGCGCCCCGGCGGGCCACCTCGGCGGGACCGGGGTAGGCGGCGCGGGCGTCGGCGAGGTTCTGCTCCTCGTCGGTCCACGGCGGGATGTGGGTGAGGACCAGCCGGCCGACGTCCGCGCGGGCGGCGTGCTCGCCGGCCTCGCGGCCGTTGAGGTGCAGGTCGGGGATGTCCTCCTTGCCGTCCAGGAAGGACGCCTCGCACAGCAGCAGGTCGGCGCCGGCGGCCAGCTCGTGCAGGGCCTCGCAGGGGCCGGTGTCGCCGGAGTACGTGAGGGTGCGGCCGCCGTGCTCCAGCCGGATGCCGTACGTCTCGACGGGGTGGCGCACCTGTTCCGTGCGGACGGTGAAGGGGCCGATGTCGAAGCTGCCGGACTTGAGGGTGCGGAAGTCGAAGACCCGGCTCATGGAGTCGGGGGTGGGGGTCGCGCCGTGCGCCGTGGTGAGGCGTTCCTCGGCGCCTTCGGGGGCGTACACCGGGAGGGCGGGGGCCATGCCGCCGTCGTGGCGGTAGTACCGGGTGACGAAGTACGCCGTCATGTCGATGCAGTGGTCGGCGTGGAGGTGGCTGAGGAAGACCGCGTCCAGGTCGTACAGACCGATGTGGCGCTGGAGCTCGCCGAGGGCGCCGTTGCCCATGTCGAGCAGCAGCCGGAAGCCGTCGGCCTCGACGAGGTAGCTCGAACAGGCCGATTCCGTGGAGGGGAACGACCCCGAGCAGCCGACGACGGTGAGCTTCATTGAGCGGGGCCTCCGTGGGTGCGGGCGGGAGGTGCGGGATGGGTTCGAGCGTAAGGCGCGGGAAGGGTGCTCGCTCCTCGGCCGTGTGCCGTTGTGGGGCAACTCACCTGGGGCGTCACCGGTTCGGGGGGCGTGAACTGGGGGCGCGGAGGGCGGTGTTGGGGCGGTGGGCGCTCGGGCCGCCGGGGAACGGGGGCACGGAGGGGAGGGCGGGTCGCTGCTCGGGGGGCCGGGAGGAAGAGGAGGGGAGGTGGGGCGTTCGAGGGGGCGGGGGGCGGGCGGGGGGCGGGCAGGGGGCGGAGGCGACAGGGGGGTGGAGGCGTGCCGGGGCCGGAGGGGGCCGGTAGCGTCGGGGTATGGATACCTCGTGGTGGCTGGCGCTGCTCGGCGTGGTCGTGCTGGCACTGATGGCCGCGCTGTCCGACGGCTGGGGCCGAGGCCGAAGGCCCGGCAGGCGGCCCGGCGGCCGGACCCGTCCGCCGGGCAGGCCGGAGGGCCCCCGGCGCAGGCCCGGCAGACGGCCCGAGCGGCTGCCGCAGCCCGGTGAGATCTGGTGGGCGGACGTGCCGTACGAGGACGGGCCGGGGTCGAAGGACCGCCCGTGCCTGGTGCTGGGCGTGCGCGGCGACGACGTCCTCGTCGCGAAGATCACCAGCAAGTGGCACCACGAGCGGCAGGGCGTCATCCCGCTGCCGCCGGGTTCGGTGGGCGACGCCCAGGGCCGCCCCAGTTTCCTGGAGACGGACGAGCTGCGGGACGTCGCACTGGAGGACTTCCGCCGCCGGGTCGGCGTCGCGGACCCGACGGTGTGGGACCAGGTCCGTCACCTGGCGTCCTAGGAGGGCGCAGCGGGTCCGCCACCCGGCTTCGCAGGACGGGGCACACGCGGGGTCCGCCGCCCGGTGTCCCAGGGCGGGGCGCACACCGGGTCCGCCACCCGGGCGTCCCGGGACAGGGCACGGGGTCCGTGCCGGATCGGCGGCGGGTGCGCGCGTCCCCGGCACACCCGCCGCCGGAAGGCCGAAGCGCACGTGCGTTCCCGTAGTTCACTCGCGTGAGTGAACACCTCTGCCGCCCCGGTAGCCTCGTCCCCAACCGTGGCGTTGTGCACGTGCGGCAGACGTCATGACAGGTGTCCCACCTGGCCAGGCCTGACAGGTACGGACAGGTCCGGACAGGCGGGCAAGAGCCCGGTCGGCCGACCGGCCCTCCCCGACCGCCTCGACCGCTGCCGCTCCGCACGGCGCCCGCCCCCCGCCCCCGACGCCATGAGAAGCCTGTGACTGCGACGCTCACCGCTCCACGCCCCGGCCTCGTCCCCGCCCCGTTCCGGTCGGCCGTCCGTTCCTCGGCGCTGCCGAACCGGCTGGACTCCCTCACCAGCCTGAGATTCTTCGCCGCGTTCGCCGTGTTCGCCCACCACTTCACGGGTCTCGGCAACAAGACCGGTTACGGCACGGCGCCCGCGATCTTCCCGTACTCGATGATCGGCGGGCACGGGGTCACCTTCTTCTTCGTGCTCTCCGGCTTCCTGCTGACCTGGGTGTTCAAGCCGCAGGAGCATCCGGTCGCGTTCTACTGGCGGCGCATGGCCCGGATCTGGCCGGCCTCGCTGGCCGCGGCGGTCCTGGGCTTCTACGCCTACTACGTCGCCGCGCACGAGCACGTCGACTGGCCGAGCGTGATCGCCTCGCTGTTCCTGGTGCAGACCTGGTTCCCGGGCGTGACGCCCACCCTGCCCGGCAACGAGGTGACCTGGACGCTCAGCGTCGAGCTGCTCTTCTACGCCCTGTTCCCGCTGGCCGCCCGCATCGCGGTGCGCCACCGCACCCGCACCCTGGCGCTCGCGACGGCGGCCGGCCTGGTCGGGATGTGGGCGGTGAACTGGTGGGCGGCGGCCACCTTCCAGCCCTCCTTCGAGGGCTGGATCATGCGCAACCCGCTCGTCTACCTGCCGCAGTTCCTGCTGGGCATGACCGTCGCGCTGGCCGTGCGGCGCGGCTGGCGGCTGCCGATGCGCCCGTTCGTCCCCGTGGTGCTGCTCGCGCTGTACGTGTGGGGGTACTACACGGGTCGCGCCAACCTGCCGGCGCCGGTCGTCGCGCAGCTCGACTACACGATCCGGCCGGTCATCGCCGTGCTGTCGATGCTGATCATCCTGGCGTTCGTGCAGCGGGAGGTGAACGGCCACCGCGGGGTGCTGAACAAGCCCTCGCTGATCCTGCTGGGCGCCTGGTCGTACGGCTTCTACCTCATCCACCACTCCATCTCGCGCCTGGCCACCTACGCGTGGGGCCGGGCCGGGGACGACAACAGCGTGCTGCTGGACATGATCGGTTGCGCGGTCGTGGTGATCGCGCTGTCGTGGGCGCTGTTCCGGTACGTGGAGGAGCCCGCCGCGCAGTGGCTGAACCGGAGGATGCCGCAGCGCCTGCGCCGCAGGGTCGGCGGTCCCGCACCGGACGTGCCGCCCACGGTGGCCGCGGAGGGTGCGCGGGCGGGGTCGGCACCGGTGCGCTGACCGCCGTGGGAGTACGAGGAGGGGCCCGCGCCGTGGGATTCGGCGCGGGCCCCTCCTCGTACCGTACGAAGACCCCTAGGCCCAGAGCTGGCCGTGCAGGGTCTCGATGGCGGCCTCGGTGGTGGGGGCCGTGTAGACGCCGGTGGAGAGGTACTTCCAGCCGCCGTCGGCGACGACGAAGACGATGTCGGCGCTCTCCCCCGCCTTGCGGGCCTTGTTCCCGACGCCGATCGCGGCGTGCAGGGCCGCGCCCGTGGAGACGCCCGCGAAGATGCCTTCCTGCGCCAGGAGTTCCCGGGTGCGGGTGACCGCGTCGGCGGAGCCCACGGAGAAGCGGGTGGTGAGGACGGAGGCGTCGTACAGCTCGGGGACGAAGCCCTCGTCCAGGTTGCGCAGGCCGTACACGAGGTCGTCGTAGCGCGGCTCGGCGGCGACGATCTTCACGTCCGGCTTGTGTTCGCGCAGGTAGCGGCCGACGCCCATGAGGGTGCCGGTGGTGCCGAGCCCCGCGACGAAGTGGGTGACCGAGGGGAGGTCGGTGAGGATCTCCGGGCCGGTGGTGGCGTAGTGGGCGCCCGCGTTGTCGGGGTTGCCGTACTGGTAGAGCATCACCCAGTCCGGATGCTCGGCGGCCAGCTCCTTGGCGACGCGGACGGCCGTGTTGGAGCCGCCCGCCGCCGGGGAGGAGATGATCTCCGCGCCCCACATGGCCAGCAGGTCGCGGCGCTCCTGGGAGGTGTTCTCGGGCAGCACGCAGACGATGCGGTAGCCCTTGAGCTTCGCGGCCATGGCCAGCGAGATGCCGGTGTTGCCGCTGGTGGGCTCCAGGATCGTGCAGCCGGGGGTCAGCCGCCCGTCCTTCTCCGCCTGTTCGACCATGTGGAGCGCGGGGCGGTCCTTGATCGAGCCGGTCGGGTTGCGGTCCTCCAGCTTGGCCCAGATGCGGACGTCGTCGGAGGGCGAGAGGCGCGGCAGGCGGACCAGGGGGGTGTTGCCGACGGCGGCGAGCGGGGAGTCGTACCGCATGTCAGCGGGAGCCGCCCGCGACGGCGGGCAGGATCGTCACGCTGTCGCCGTCGGCGAGCTTGGTGGAGATGCCGTCGAGGAAGCGGACGTCCTCGTCGTTGAGGTAGACGTTGACGAAGCGGCGCAGCTCGCCCTTGTCCTTCTCCACGATGCGCTCCTGGATGCCGGTGTGGCGGGTCTCCAGGTCGGCGAAGAGGTCGGCGAGGGTGGCCCCGTTGCCCTCGACGGCCTTCGCGCCGTCGGTGTGGGTGCGGAGGATGGTGGGGATGCGGACCTCGATGGCCATGGCGTGGGCTCCTGTTCGGGAGTGCGTGCGTACGTGGACGCGGGTACGTCGGCGGGAAGGGCGCGCGGCATTCTCGTCCCCCGCGCGGGGGGCGTACGTCTCGGTGTGGCGTCGGTGCGGGTCAGGCGGCGGTACAGATGGCGCTGTCGAGCCGGCACAGGTCGACGTGCAGGCGCGCCACGAGCAGCACTGTGCTCGGCGTCGTCTTCGCTGTCACGTCGTGGGCAACCATGCGGTCATCGTATAGATTCCCGGCCCGGATCCCGGCATGTGATCTCGCCTGCCGAGACGAATGCGTCCGCCAGGCGGACTTCAGCGCGATGGCGGGAGGTAGACGACCGTGGGCGCGCCGGTGGTGGGATGCGTGCTGACCTCGGCGTTCACCCCGTAGACCCGCTTGAGGAGGTCGGGGGTGAGGACTTCCGCGGGGGTGCCGTCGGCGACGACGCGGCCGGCGTCGAGGACGTAGAGGCGGTCGCAGTAGTAGGCCGCGAGGTTGAGGTCGTGGAGGGCGAGGAGGTTGGTGGTGCCCATGGCGCGTACGAGGCCGAGGACTTCGAGCTGGTAGCGGATGTCGAGGTGGTTGGTCGGCTCGTCGAGCACGACGAGGGCGGGCTCCTGCACCAACGCCCGTGCCACGAGGGCGCGTTGGCGCTCACCGCCGGAGAGGGAGGGGAAGGCGCGGTCGGCGAGCGCGCCGATGCCGACCCGGTCGAGGGCCCGGCGGACGTGCTCCTGGTCGGCGGCGGTGTCGGCCTCCCAGAACTTCTTGTGCGGGGAGCGGCCCATGGCGACGACCTCGCGGACGGTCAGCTCGAACACCGTCTGCCCGTCCTGCGGCACGGTCGCGAGCCGCTGGGCGCGCTTCTTGGCGCCCATGGTGCGCAGGTCCTCGCCGTCGAGCAGGGCGCGGCCGTGGGTGGGGGCGAGGGTGCCGTACACGCAGCGCAGCAGGGTGGTCTTGCCGCTGCCGTTGGGCCCGACGAGGCCGACGGTCTCGCCGGGGCGGGCCTCGATGTCGACGGCGTCGACGAGGTGCCGGCCGTCGACGCCGTAGGAGAGTCCTTCGGTACGGAGGTGGCTCATGGGGGCTCCTTCGGAATCGTCGGGGGGGGGTACGGCTTCGGCGGCTCCCCGGGGCGCGGGGAGTGCTCTCGGGGCGCGGGGAACCGCGCGACCGGTCGCCCGCTCCCCTGCGGGGAACCGCTCACCGCTACGCGGCAGGCGCGTCAGTCAAGGGACGGGAGAGGGGAGGGCCGCCCCGCACGGCGGCCGGAACGGCGCCCCGTCCCCGCCCTCACGAGGGCGCCCCCTCCGGCCTCCGCCGCAGCAGCCACAGGAAGAACGGCCCGCCGATCAGGGCGGTGAGGATGCCGACCGGGATGTCCTGCGGCTCGGCGACGACCCGCGCTCCCAGGTCGGCGAGGACCAGGAAGGCGGCCCCGGCGAGCGCGACGACCGGCAGCAGCGTCCGGTGCGAGGCCCCCACCAGCATCCGCGCCGCGTGCGGCACCAGCAGCCCGATGAACCCGATCGCCCCGGACACCGACACCAGCACCCCGGTGACCAGCGAGGTCAGCACGAAGACGCCCGCCCTGAAGCGCGAGGTGTCGAGTCCGAGGACGGTGGCCCCCTCCTCCCCCACCAGCATCAGGTCGAGCGGACGCGCCAGCGCGACGAGCAGCGCCGTCCCGGCCACGAGCACCACGGCGGGCAGCGGCAGCGCGTCCCACCGCGCGCTCCCGAGCCCGCCCAGCGTCCAGTACATGGCCTCCTGGAAGTGCTCGCGCTTCGCGGAGGTCACCATGATCAGGCTGGTCAGCGCCGACAGGATGTACGCGACGGCGACCCCGGCCAGCACCAGCCGGGTCCCGGTCATCTGCCCGCCCCGCCGGGCCAGCGCGTAGACGAGGACGAGCGCGAGCAGCGACCCCGCGAAGGCGCCGGCGGGCATGGTCACGGTGGTCGCGAGTCCGAGCCCGCTGCCGAGCCCGAAGACGATGACCAGCACGACGCCCGCCGAGGCCCCGGAGGAGATCCCGAGCAGGTACGGGTCGGCGAGCGGGTTGCGGACGAGGGCCTGGAGGACCGTGCCGACCACGGCGAGCCCGGCCCCGACGATCGCGCCGAGCAGGACGCGCGGCATGCGCACGTCCAGGACGATCGTGCGGAAGGGGCTGGGGCCGGCGTTCCCGGTGACGATGTCGAGGACCTGGGACGCCGGGATGCGGACCTGCCCGAGGGCGAGCCCCGCGGTCATCGCCGCCGCGAGGGCGGCGGCGAGGACCGCGAGGACGAGGGTGTAGCGCAGCGGCCCGCGGGCGGGCGGGGTCTTGCAGCTCACGGCTTGCGCTACTTCGCGAGCTCGGGGTGGAGCTGGCGGGCGAGCCGTTCGATGGCTGCGGGGGCCCGGACGCCGACGACCAGCTCGGACAGCGGCATGACCGCGAACTTCTTGTTCCTGACCGCCGGGACGTCCTGGAGCGCGGGGTCCTCCAGCAGCCGCTTCTTCTTCTGTTCGACGGTCGTCGAGCCGTAGTCGATGATCATGATCACGTCCGGCTTGCGGGTGACGACCTGCTCCCAGGAGGCGTCGGTGAAGGACTTGGGGACGTCGGCCATGACGTTCCTGCCGCCGGCACGGGTGATCATCTCGTTGGCGATGCCCTTGCCGCCGGTGGTGGAGGCGGTCTTGTCGCCGCTGTCGTACGCGAAGACGCTGACCGGCCGCACGCCCTTGAGCCGGGCCTCGGTGTCGGCGACGGTCTTCTTGGCGGCGGCTACCCAGGTGTCGGCGCGCTCGCCGACCCCGAAGGTGCGGCCGGTCTCGGCGACCTCGCGGTAGATGTCGTCGACCGCGCTGGAGCCCTTCGTGCAGTACTCGATGTTCAGGCGGGTCCGGATGCCGGACTTCGCGAGGTCCTCGCGGCTGCGGCCCTGCTTGGCGTCGAAGGCGGAGGCGTAACCGCCGTAGACGAAGTCGGGGTCGGCGGCGAGGAGCTTCTCCTTGGAGGGGTACTCCTCGGCGACGACCGGGATCTTCGCGTAGTCGGCGGCGTACTTCGGGAGGACCTTGTCGTCCAGGTAGGCGGTGCCGGTGACGGACTTCGCCAGCCCCAGCTCCAGCAGGACCTCCGTCGCGTGCTGGTTCATGGGCAGGGCGCGCTCGGGGGCCTTGGTGAAGGTGGTCTTCACCCCGCAGTTCTCGACGGTGTACGGGAAGCCCTTGGCGGACGCGGCCTGCGGCTCGTCCTGGCCGCGGCCCTGCTGCCCGCTTCCGCAGGCGGTGAGCGGCAGCAGGACCGCGGCTATGACGAGGGCGGTGCGGGCACGGCGGACGGGCATGCGGAAGGCCTCCTCCGGGGATTTCCTCGTCCCCTGGTGCGGATGGTGAGGCGGCAGGTCAGTTCCTGGCTCCCGGACGCGGGTGGCGTCCGGTCACAGTGGCGGGACCGCGCCGGATTCGCACCGGCTTCCTGGGTCCTGCCGCCCAAGTCGGGCACAGTGTCTCACCCGGGCGGGACGGGCCGCCCATCCGGCTCCGGTACCGGAACCTGGTACCAGACGGGTACCTTGGCAGTTCACCCTGAAAGGATGGGATGCGCCATGTCCATCAGCGCCAGCGAGGCCCGGAAGACCCTGTTTCCGTTGATAGAGCGTGTCAACACCGACCACGACCCGGTGCGCATCACGTCCAAGGCCGGGGACGCCGTCCTGATGTCGGCCGACGACTACGACTCCTGGCAGGAGACGGTCTACCTGCTGCGCTCCCCGGAGAACGCGCGTCGCCTCATGGAGGCCGTCGCCTGGGATCGGTCCGGGGAGCCCGGCGTCATCCGGAATATGGACGAGCTCCGCGCCATGACCGGCGGAGAGGAGTGAGGAGCGTCCACTTCTCACCCGGCGCTTGGGAAGACCTGCAGTACTGGCTCGGGGCGGACCTCAAGGCCGCCCGGAGGATTGCTCGCCTCATCAACGAAATTCAGCGTGACCCCTTCAGCGGCATCGGCAAGCCGGAGCCGCTGAAGGCCGACCTTTCCGGCTACTGGTCACGCAGGATCGACGACGAGCACAGGCTGGTGTACCGGGTCGACGAGAAGGAAGTCAGAATCCTCAAGGCCCGGCACCACTACTGACGGGCGCTCCGCTACCCCACCACCTCGACCTCTTCCTCCGTGACGACCCCGTCCACGATCCGGTACGAGCGGAACTGGAAGTCGCCGAGGCCGTCCGCGTCGGCCGTCGACACCAGGACGTAGTGCGCGCCGGGCTCGTTCGCGTACGTGACGTCCGTGCGGGAGGGGTACGCCTCGGTCGCCGTGTGGGAGTGGTAGACGATCACCGGTTCCTCGTCCCGGTCGTCCATCTCCCGGTACAGCTTCAGCAGGTCGCCCGAGTCGAACTCGTAGAAGGTGGGCGAGCGGGCCGCGTTCAGCATCGGGACGAAGCGTTCGGGGCGGCCGGTGCCCTCGGGACCGGCGACCACGCCGCACGCCTCGTCGGGGTGGTCGGCGCGCGCGTGGGCCACGATCTGGTCGTAGACGGTCCGGGAAATGGTCAGCATGCGGCCAGGATAAGCAAAGGGTCCCGCCCGTACCGAGGGGTGGTACGAGCGGGACCGCATGCTGGACGGGGTTACTTCTTGGCGGCGAACTTCTCCGGGTTCCGGGCCCTCATGACCAGGTACGAGACGCCCAGCAGCAGCGCCCAGAACGGCGCGCAGACCAGCGAGATCCGGGCGTCCTCGTCGATGCCCATCAGCACGATCACCAGGCCGATGAAGCCCAGCGCGAACCAGCTCGTCCACGGGGCGCCCGGCGCCCGGAAGGACGACTTGGGCAGCAGGCCCGCGTCGGACATCCGGCGGTACCTGATCTGCGAGCAGAGGATCATGATCCAGGCCCACATGCCGGAGATGGTGGCGAAGGAGACGACGTAGTCGAACGCCTCGCCCGGCCACTGGTAGTTGATCCACACGCCGACCAGCATCAGCGCGGCCGAGAAGGACGTGCCAGCCAGCGGCAGCCCGCGCTTGGTCAGCTTGGTGAAGAACTTCGGGGCCTGGCCGTTGAGCGCGAGGTCGCGCAGCATGCGGCCGGTGGAGTACATGCCCGAGTTGCAGGAGGACAGGGCCGCCGTCAGGACGACGAAGTTGACGATCGCCGCGCCGACGCCGAGGCCCATCTTCTCGAAGGCCGCGACGAACGGGGAGATGCCGGGCTGGAAGTGCGTCCACGGGACGACCGAGAGGATCATGATCAGCGCGCCGACGTAGAAGACGGCGATGCGCCACGGGACGGTGTTGATGGCCTTCGGCAGGACGGTCTTGGGGTCCTTGGACTCGCCCGCGGTCACCCCGACCAGCTCGACGGCCAGGAAGGCGAACATCACCATCTGGAGCGTCATCAGCGTCGAGCCGACGCCCTTGGGGAAGAACCCGCCCTCGGACCACAGGAGGGAGACGGAGGCGGTGTCGCCCGCGTCGGAGAAGCCGATCGTCAGGATGCCGGCGCAGATCAGGATCATGCCGATGATGGCGGTGACCTTGACCATCGAGAACCAGAACTCCAGTTCGCCGAAGAGCTTGACCGAGATCAGGTTCGCGCCGAAGAGGATCACGGTGAAGATCAGGGCGAAGACCCACTGCGGCTGGTTGATCCAGCCGGTGGCGTCCTTGGTCCAGTACTGCATGTACTCGGAGGCGGCGGTGACCTCGGTGATGCCGGTCACGACCCAGAAGAGCCAGTACGTCCAGCCGGTCACGAACCCGAAGAAGGGGCCGAGGAACTCGCGGGCGTACTCCGAGAAGGAGCCCGACACCGGGCGGTACATGAGCAGCTCGCCGAGCGCCCGCATGATGAAGAAGATGACCAGGCCCGCGATGGCGTACGCGAGGATCAGGCTGGGGCCGGCCTTGGAGATGCCCTTGCCCGCGCCGAGGAAGAGGCCCGTTCCGATGGCGCCGCCGATGGCGATCATCTGGATCTGGCGGGCGCCGAGTCCTCGCTGGTAACCCTCGCCCGAGCCGTCCTCGGTCGCGCCCGTGCCCTCGGCCCCACTGCCGTCGCCGTGCTTCTTGTCGACCTGCACTGAGGTCATGATCGTGCGCCTTTCTCCATGCGATCCGGCCGTTCTCGCACGCGGTGCGCGGCTCGGACCGACTGTGACGATCCTTGAGTCAGGGCGGGTGCCCCCGGATGTTGGATGGAGTGCATCGCCGGGTTCGGCCGGCGTGAGCGCCCCCACGGGACAGGGGTGGCGTCCGTGGGTGGTCGTGCAGATTTATCACGGACGCGGAGGTGATCGTTCGTCGCTTTGTGCCCTATTGCACAGGGAAAAGCGGACAAAACTCCCCTGCGACGGCAAAGCGTGCAGGGGAGTTTGACCTAACCGTTATTCGGATTTGAGCGTCCGCTGAGCGAACACGTACTGTCCAGCCCTTGATACGGCCTCGATGTGCGGCTACGGCATCAGCGTCTCGACGAGCGTCTCCTGCATCCCGCCCAGCCACAGGTAGGCCATCACCATCGGCTTGCGCGGGTCCTCGTCGGGCAGCCGGTACAGCTCCTCGCTCTCGTCCTCGTCGGTGATGTCGAGGCGGGAGGCGATGGTGAGGCGGAGGTCGTTCAGCGTCCCGAGCCAGCGCCGGGACTCCTCGGGGGCCAGCTTCAGCACGAGCGCGGGCTCGCCCGCCGCCGGGGCCAGCGCGTCCAGGTTCCGCACGACGGACAGGGCGTCCTCGCGCTTGCGAGTGCGCAGGTCGTTCTCGGTGAAGCGGCGGAACTCGGCGGAGGCGGCCCGCGCCTCCTCGTCGGGCTCGCCGCGCGGATCGGCGTACGCGTCGGGGAAGAGCCGGGCCAGCGCCGGGTCGGCCGGGGCTTCGCTGGGGCCCTCCGCGAAGAGCGCGGCGAGCGGGTCGGCGCCCTCGACGGGCTCGTCGCCGGGGCCGATCATCTCCAGGAGCTGCACGGCGAGCGAGCGCAGGATGGAGGTCTCGACGGTGTCCAGGGCGATGGCCGCGCCGCCGCCGGGGACCGCCTCGAAGTAACCGGCCATCAGCCGCGGTCCTGGGAGAGGGTCGCCCACAGTCCGTACCCGTGCATCGCCTGCACGTCGCGTTCCATCTCCTCGCGGCTGCCCGCCGAGACGACCGCGCGCCCCTTGTGGTGGACGTCGAGCATCAGCTTCTTCGCCTTCTCCTTGGAATACCCGAAGTACGTCTGGAAGACGTACGACACGTAACTCATCAGGTTGACCGGGTCGTTGTGGACCAGGGTCACCCAGGGGGTGTCCGGCTCGGGGACCAGGAAGGTCTCCTCGGCCGACTCGGGGCGTTCGATCTCTACGGGGGCGACACTCACCCTTCCCATGCTGCCACCGCACCGGGCCCGTCGCACAAACGGCCCCACTTCCGTCCTTAGATTTCGTCACTCTGACGAGATCAGGGGTAGCATCCGTCGTATGAACACAGCGGATCTCGGCCTGCCGGTGGACGTCCCGTCGACAGCGCTCTTCACCGACCAGTACGAGCTGACCATGCTCCAGGCGGCCCTGCGCGCGGGCACCGCCGACCGGCGCTCCGTCTTCGAGGTCTTCACCCGCAGGCTCCCCTCCGGCCGCCGCTACGGCGTGGTCGCCGGTACGGGCCGGGTGCTGGACGCCGTGGAGAACTTCCGCTTCGACGCGGACCTGCTCGCCTTCCTGCGCGAGCAGGGCATCGTCGACGAGCCGACCCTGGAGTGGCTGGCCTCGTACCGCTTCAACGGGGACATCTGGGGCTATCCGGAGGGCGAGGTCTACTTCCCGGGCTCGCCGATCCTGCGCGTCGAGGGCAGCTTCGCCGAGTGCGTGCTCCTGGAGACGGTCATCCTCTCGATCCTCAACCACGACTCGGCGATCGCGGCGGCGGCCTCCCGGATGTCCGCCTCCGCCGGCGGCCGCCCGCTGATCGAGATGGGCGCCCGCCGCACCCACGAGCTCTCCGCCGTCGCCTCCGCGCGCGCCGCCTACGTCGGCGGCTTCGCCTCGACCTCGGACCTGGCGGCGGGCTTCCGCTACGGCATCCCCACGGTCGGCACCTCCGCGCACGCCTTCACCCTGCTCCACGACACCGAGCGCGACGCCTTCCGGGCCCAGGTGGACTCGCTCGGCAGCGGCACGACGCTGCTGGTCGACACGTACGACGTGGCCGAGGCCGTCCGTACGGCCGTCGAGATCGCCGGCCCCGACCTCGGCGCGGTACGCATCGACTCCGGCGACCTCCTCCTGGTCGCCCACCGCGTCCGCCAGCAGCTCGACGAGCTGGGCGCGACCAAGACCAGGATCGTCGTCACCTCCGACCTGGACGAGTACGCCATCGCCTCGCTCGCGGCGGCGCCGGTGGACGCGTACGGCGTCGGAACGCAGCTGGTCACCGGCAGCGGCCACCCCACCTGCTCGATGGTCTACAAACTGGTCGCCCGCGCCCGGTCCGCCGACCCCCAGGACCCCCTGATCCCCGTCGCGAAGAAGTCGATGGGCGCGAAGTCCTCGCGCGGCGGCCGCAAGTGGGCGGCGCGCCGCCCGGACGCGTACGGCATCGCGGAGGCCGAGGTCATCGGCACGGGGACGGTCCCGGCGGAGCTGGCCGACCACCGGCTCCAGGTCGAACTGGTCCGCTCCGGCGAGGTCGTCGCCCGCGAGCCCCTGGACGCGGCCCGCGCCCGCCACACGGCGGCGCGCGGAGCCCTCCCCATGTCCTCGGTGCAGCTCTCCCGGGGCGAGCCGGTGATCCCGACCGAGTACGTCTGACCCGGGCCGCCCGCGGACGCCCCCTCCCGCGGGCGGGCCGCGATCCCTACCCTCGGTAGCGGGAGTACGCCACTCCGCCGCCCCACCACGTGAGGAAGACACATGCACCGCGCCTTGATCGTCGTCGACGTGCAGAACGACTTCTGCGAGGGCGGCAGCCTCGCGGTCGCGGGCGGCGCGGACGTGGCCGCCGCGATCACCGACCTGGTCGGCGAGTCCCAGGCGGGCTACCGGTACGTGGTCGCCACCCGTGACCACCACATCGACCCGGGCGCCCACTTCTCCCCCACCCCGGACTACGTGGACTCCTGGCCGGTGCACTGCGTCGCGGGCACGGAGGGCGTGGGCTTCCACCCGAACTTCGCCCCTGCGGTGGCCTCGGGGTCGATCGCCGCCGTCTTCGACAAGGGGGCGTACTCGGCGGCGTACAGCGGCTTCGAGGGCACGGACGAGAACGGCGTCGGCCTGGCCGACTGGCTGCGCTCCCACGACGTGACGGAGGTCGACGTGGTCGGCATCGCCACCGACCACTGCGTCCGCGCCACGGCCCTGGACGCGGCCCGTGAGGGCTTCACGACCCACGTCCTGCTGGACCTGACGGCGGGCGTCTCCGCGACGACCACGGAGCAGGCCCTGACGGAGCTGCGGGACGCCGGCGTGACCCTCACGGGCAAGCCGGTGGTCTGAGTCCGCTACCCGGGGCTCAGGTCGCCGGGCGCATCAGGCTGCGTATCGGGTGCCAGAGTTCCTGGCGGGACTGGGGGGCCGTGCGCCAGAGGAGGCCGTCGGGGTGGTGGAGGACGGCGGTGATCTCGTCGGGGGTGGGGGGTTCCGTGTTGCCGCGGAGGTAGACGGCGCGGAGGCCGAGGTTGCGCAGCCTCGTCAGCGCCCTCGCGCGGTTCGCGGCGAGGACCAGGATGCGGACCTTGGTGCCGGAGGGACCGGGGCGCGGCAGGGTCAGGGCCACCACCACGCTCCCGTTCGGAAGTCTGTTGAAACCTCCTGCGGACATGTCGAACACTCCCCCGTGCGACGCCGCAGGACCCCGGAGAGGAAGTCCGTAAGACGTCGCGTCAATAGCGAGTACGTAAGAGGCATCTAAACGTGATCGGCCGCCGCCCGCTAGAGGGGCGACGGCCGATCATGCTCTGACCTGGGGGAATGGCCTAAAAGTCGTCGTCAGCGACCACTCTTGCCGACCAGGATGGTCATCGTCCGGCCGTCCAGGGGCTGGCTGACGATGGAGATCCGGGTGTTGGTGTCAGTTGTCTGGACGCTCCCGGTGGGGTTCTCCTTGTACCAGTAGGTGCCCTTGCGGTCGTCGAAGACCGGGGTGCCCAGGTGGCCGGGGATCTTGGTGGGGACGCCCTGCTTGTGGAGGGTGAAGCCGGCCGAGGGCCACCAGGAGAAGGCGGCGTCGTAGGGCTGGATCTTGTTGCTGAGCAGCTTGCCGTCGGCCCACTTCAGGGGCTTGGCGTTGGCGTCGACGGGCAGCAGCAGGCCCTTGCCGTGGTGCTCGGAGACGTTGTTGTTGCGCTGCGAGGTGTCCCACTGCCAGATCATCAGGCCGGGACGGTAGGCGTAGTGCTCGACCCAGTTGTACTTCGGGTCGCCGGCCTTGCGCCAGCCGAAGTTGTACGGGCCGGACTTCAGGGTCCTGTCGTACGAGACGTACTGGCGGTTCTCGGCCAGGTAGAACTGCGGGTAGTCGCCGTTGATCGAGGCGCCGACCTTGGAGAAGCCGCGGACGGTCCAGCCGTTGTCGCCCTCGGTCTCGGCGTTGTCGGTGAACACGGCCGCGCCGTCGGCCTTGACCGTGATCGCGTCGGCCGCGAAGCCCTTGCCGCCCGCGCCGCCGTCGGTCTTGTAGCGGAAGCGGATGCCGATCTTCTGGCCGGCGTAGGCGTCCAGGGGGTAGACCAGGTTCTTGTACGTGGTCGAGTCACCGGTCAGGGCCGGCTTGTCGCCGCCGTCGCGCGGGATGGTCTGGCCGTCGGCCTTGCCGTCGATGGTCTTCCAGCTCGCGCCGTTGTCGGTGGAGACCTGGGTGTAGAGGTAGTCGTAGTCCTTCTCGATGTTCCACCAGCCCTTGAGCTCCAGGGACGCCGACTTCTTGCCGGTCAGGTCCACGTCGCGGGAGAGGGTGTTGGAGAGGTTGTCGCCGTAGTCGGACCACCACTGCTTGCTGCCCTCGGCGGGCGCGACCACCTCGGTGGTGACGTTCTTCTTGGGGAGTTCGACGACGACGGCCTGCGGGTTCTCGGTGTTGTACGCCGAGACGCCCAGCTTGTGCAGGGAGGTCGTGGCGGCCTTCGCCTTGTCGTACTTCAGCCAGCCGAGCTGGAGCTTGTCCCAGGCGGTCATGTCGCCGGGGAGGTCGCCGATCTCGTTCTTCGCGGTGCCGAGCCAGGAGCCCGCCGACATCAGGGACCAGAAGCCGACCGAGTTCTCGGCCTGGTTGGTGGTGTCGTAGAGGTCGGGCAGGCCCAGGTCGTGGCCGTACTCGTGGGCGAAGACGCCGAGGCCGCCGTTCTCGGGCTGCGCGGTGTAGTCGCCGACCCAGATGCCGGTGTCGCCGACGGGCACGCCGCCCGCCTTGAAGCCGCCGGGGCCGGTCTCGCCGTCGTCGCGGCTGTACGCGTAGCCGCGGTGCGCCCAGATGGAGTCGCCGCCCTGTGCGCCGCCGCCGGCCGAGCCGTCCTCACCGGCGTGCACGACCTGGAAGTGGTCGATGTAGCCGTCCGACTCGTTGAAGTTGCCGTCGTTGTCGTGGTCGGTGCGGTCCCACTGGTCGTACTTGGCGAGGTCGGCCTTGATCTGCGCGTCCGTCTTCCCGGCCGCCTTCTCCTTGGCGACCCAGGCGTTGACGCCGTCGCGGACCAGGTCCTCGACGTTGGGGCAGTTGTCGCTGCCGCAGTAGTTGGAGCCGTAACGGGCCTCGTTGTACTCGACCTTGACCCAGTCGGTGACCTTGCCCTCGACCGAGTAGCGGCCCGACGAGGCCTTCTCGTAGTAGGTCTTCAGGGAGTCGACGGGCTTGCCGTCGGGGCCCTTGCCGGAACCGAAGTACAGGTTCTGGAAGTGCGCCTGGTTGTAGTCCTTCTTCCAGGCGGTGGAGTTGTCCTTCGTACGGTCCGGCTCCGGGATCCGGTTGTGCAGGGGGCCGGGCGTCCCGCCGTACTTGGGGACGGGGGGCTTGGGGCCGTCGCCGTCCGGGTCGTACATCGTCGTGTTGTCGACCTTGTCGCCGAACTCGACCAGGATGGTGAAGATCTGGTCGGTGCGCTCGCGGCCGAGCTCCACGTACTTCTTGTCGCCGAGCTTGACGACCTGCGAGCTGCCGCGCTTCTCGGTCCTGGCCCTGCCGCTGAGCACCTGCTCCAGCGCGGTCTGCCGCTGCTGGGCCTGCTGGGCGGTGAAGGGGCCGTCGATCAGGTGGCCCTTGCCGCCGTGACCGTGGTCGTGGCCGCTGCCCTGGCCCTTGCCGGTCTCCGTGTGCGCCGGGTCCTGGCGCTCGATGGGCGCCGGTGTCCGTTCGTCGGCCCGCGCGGTGGCGTGGACCGAGGCGGTGGCCGCCGTCGCGGCGACGGCCGCGAGTATCGCGGTGCCGCGGAAGACCTGTCTCTTGCTGCTCACTTGGTGGTTCCTCCCCCGCGGCCGCCGGCCGATCCCGATGGGGTAGGAGGGGTACCGTTCGCGGCGCGCGTCACAAGTGACGCCATTCGACCGGAGTTGGCGAAGAAAAGACAGTCCTTGACATCAAATGGATGTAAGCGCTAGGCAGTTGGGGAGGCGGCCGGGCGGCCCGGGCCGTACCGGCGCTCGCGTCTCACAGGGCGGACGGGCGCATGACACCGTGCGCCCCCCATGCACCGGCACCGTGTGTGAGGTCACGCTTACTTGACGTTCCACGAGGGAACCTCATGGTCGTAGGGTCAGCCCGGACCCCGCGACCCCGCCCCCCGTGCTCCGAGGACGGAACTGCCATGCAGCTCACGCGCCAGACTCCGCACCGGATCCAGCTCACGACGCCGACCGTCGCCCAGTGCGCGTACGGCGCCCTCACGACCGTGCTCTCCACCCTCGCCATGCTGCTGCTCTCGCAGACCACGTCGGGGGCCTGGGTCGCGGTCATCGCGTGTGCCGCGCTGGGGCTGGGGGTGCTGGTGGCGATGACGGTGCCGATGCCGGGGGCGCGGGGGGCCCGGAAAACCGCGGCGGCGGCGCGCACGACCGTCGCCGGTCCCGCGCCCGCCGCCACCGAGGCGTACGGCGAGGTCCGGGTCCCCGGTCCGCGCGCACGCCCCTCGGCGGCCCCGGTGGGCGAGCACTCGCTGCGCGGTTAGACGCGGGAGGCTGCCCGGAGGGGACGCCCTCCGCACCTCGTACTAGGCGGTGGTGACCACGACGGTCTTCGCCGCCTTGTCGTGCAGGCCCTGCCGGTAGGGCTTGTCGACGGCGACCATCACCAGGTTGACCAGCCACCACAGGCAGTAGCAGCAGACCAGCGCGGGTACCAGCAGCACCGCGGCACGCAGCAGCGCCACACCGGTCGTCGGGGTGCGGCCGTCGTTCAGCACGGCGACCCGCAGGCCCATCACGCGCTTGCCGATCGTCTGGCCGTTCTTCACGGTGAGGATCGTGTCGTACGCCAGGTAGACGGCGATGACGACGACCGACCAGAGCAGGCTCTTGCCGGAGGTCACCTGGGTGAAGGTGTCGCCGAAGTCGTCCGTGGTCTCGGTGACCCGCTCGTAGGAGCCGAACGGGATGCCCAGAAGGCCCATCGGGACGCCGACGATCAGCATGTCGATGAGGCGGGCCACGAAGCGCTTGCCGAGGGAGGCCAGCGGGGGCATCCCGGCGAGCGGGTCGGCACCGCCGTAGCCACCGGCGCCGCCGAAACCGCCGGCCCCGCCGTCATAGGGGCCGCCGCCGTACGGGGGCAGGTTCCCGCCCCGGTCGTACGGGCTGCCGGCGCCGCCCCGGTCGTACGGGCTGCCGGCGTTTCCCTGGTCGTACGGGCTGCCGGCGCCGCCCTGCGGAGGGGGTGGCGGGTACTTCCGGAACGGGTCGTTCTCAGGCGGCACGCCGGGCGGCGGCTGGTCGGTGCTCATACCGGCAGTCGACCCCCGGCGTCCGGGGCCCGCAACGGGTCGGACGCCGTTCGGGGGACGGGCGGGGCCGGCGGGGGGACTTCTTCAGCGGCCGCCCGGCCTGCCCGGCCTGCCGGCGACGAAGGTGCGGGCCGCCTTGTCGTGCCAGCACTGCCGCCAGGGGCGGTCGAAGAGGCACCACAGCACGTTGAGGACGCCGATGCCGAGCACGCCCAGCACCCCGTACACCAGCCAGCGGCGCAGGGCACCGCCGAAGCGGGGCGGCTCGTGCTCCTCGATGTCGCGGACCTGGAGGCCGAAGACCTTCTTGCCCAGCGTGCGGCCCCACTTGGCGGTCGGGACCGCTTCGTAGAGCAGCCCCAGGAGCAGGAAGGCGCCGAGGACGGCGCCCAGGATGCCGAGGGTGGTGCTGTCGAGGAGGTAGACGGTGACCGTCGTGCCGGACAGCTTGGCGGCGCGGATCTTCTCCTCGATGTGGTCGACGGCCCGGGTGACCAGCGGCACGGCGACGGCGGCCACGGCGGCGCCGAGGACGAGGGTGTCGAGGAGGCGGGCGGCGAGACGGCGGCCGAGGCCGGCCGGGCGGGCGTTGCCCTGCTCGCGGGCGGCGCGGGTGAAGGGGTCCTCGACCGGGGGCTTCCAGGGGGCGACGCGGGTCTGGGCCTGCGACTGGGCCGGGGCCTGCGACCCGGCCGGGGCCTGTCCTGCGGCGGGGCCCCGGGGGGCGGGGGCGGTCTGCGCGGGCGGGCGGGTGTCGGGGGTGACGGAACGGATGGTCATCGTGCCGTCGCGGGAGGGGGCGGCCTGGGTGGGGGCGGGCGCGGGGGCCGGGGTCCGGGGTGCGGCGTTCTCCGGGGCGGGGCGGGGGGAGGCGAGGGGCGCTCCCTCGGCCCCTCCTCCCCGAGGACCCGGTTCAGCCTGTGCGGGGGATGCCCCGCTCGCCCCCTGGGGGCGGCCCCGCCGCCCGTCGGGTTCGGCGGCGGGGGTGGGCTCCAGGGCGGGGCGTTCCGCGCGGGCGGGGAGCGCGTCGGCCGGGGTGCGGGGGTCGCGGGGGCCGGGGGCGCGGTCCTGGGCGGGAGTGAGGGGCGCGGCGGGGCGGGAGGCGCCGGACGCGGGGCGCGTGGGGGACGTACCGGAGGAGGCGGCGGGAGCGGCGGCCGCCGGGGCCGCGTCGGACGGGGAGCCCCAGGAGACCCGGCGGTCGTGGTCGCCGCCGAAGCCGGACTGGCGGGAGGTGTCGGCCTGCCAGGCGACCGGGGACTCGGGGGCGCGGCGGACCTGGACCTCGTGGCCGGCGCCGGGCGGGGTCTCACGGGCCGGACCGGTGGCGGCGGGCCGGGTGGACGGGGAAGGGGAGGAGGACGCGGGGCGGGCCGGGTGCTGGGCGGCGGGCTGCTCGTCCTCGTCGAAGAAGAAGGGGCCGGTCTCCTCGACCGCGGGCGGGAAGGGGCCGGTCTCCTCGACCGCGGGCGGGAAGGGGCCGGTTTCCTCGACCGCGGGCGGGAAGGGGCCGGTCTCGTCCGGGGCGGACCGGAAGGGGCCTCTCCGGTTCGCGGGGGAACGGAAGGCTTCCTCGGCCGTGGAGGGGAAGGGGCCCGTCTCCTCGGCCGCGGAGGGGAAGGGGCCCCGCCGGTCCACGGCCGAACGGAAAGGGCCCGGCTCGCCCACGGCGGAACGGTAAGGGCCCGGCTCCTCGGTCGCCGAGGGGAAGGGGCCCGTTTCCTCCATCCGGGGGGCGGGGGCCGGGACCTGAGCCAGGTCGGGGAGGCCGGCGGAGGCCGCGGGCGAGGCGACGGGGACGGCGCCCGGGGGCGGGACGGGCATCGGCTCGCCGGGCGCGGGGGCCGGGCGGCTGGTGCCGGGCACCCAGGAACTGCCGTTCCAGTAACGGACGTAGCCGGGGATGGACGGGTCGGGATAGAAGCCGTGGCCGGGTGCGTTCTCGCCGTTGGCCGGTGTGGGGGCGCTCATCACCGTGTCCCGTATCTGTGAGTGGCCTCGTTGTCTTGATTTCCGGGGTCCACATCTACCAGACGGCCGCCCGCCACCGGGCCGCTCCGCCCGGATGCACCACTTTCCGGTCATTGCCGGTCGTCGGGAAAAACTTTCGCCGAAGTCGCGTAATGGGAAGCGGAGTGCGCGCTCTCACCTTGTACGGCCCGCCCCTGGGCCCCGTACCGGAAAGGAAGCGCGTCCCCATGCGGAACCCCGTGCAGCACACCGTCGTGGAACGAGAGCTGGAGCTGAACCTCGTTCTGTCCCCCGAACGCACCATCCCCGTACCGGCACGGCTGGTCTACCGGACGAGTGACCCGTACGCCGCGCATGTGACGTTCCACATCGGTTCGGACTACCCCGTCAACTGGACGTTCGCCCGTGAACTGCTGGTCGACGGGGTCTTTCGGCCCTGCGGACACGGAGATGTCCGGATCTGGCCGACCAAGGTCGACGGGCGTTCGGTCGTGTGTCTGGCACTGGCCTCGCCGGACGGCGACGCGCTGCTCGAGGCGTCGTCGCCGGCCGTGTCGGCCTGGGTGGAGCGGACGCTCGACGTCGTGCCGCTGGGCAGCGAGCGGGGGCAGCTCGGCCTGGACGACGCGCTGGCCGAGCTGTTGGCGACCGCGCAGCAGGAGGGGGAGGGCTGATCGGTCACGTCGGGGTGGATGACGAGGTGGCGGGAGTGGCCGTCGGGGTCGCGCCCGGCGGCCACCGGGTCCGGTCCCTGTCGCGCCCGGTGGTCATCGGGTCCGGTCCGTGCGGATCAGAACAGTTTTCCGGGGTTGAGGATGCCCAGCGGGTCGAAGGCGGCCTTGACGCCACGCTGCATCTCCAGTCCGACCGGGCCGAGTTCGCGGGCCAGCCACTCCTTCTTGAGGACGCCGACGCCGTGTTCGCCGGTGATGGTGCCGCCCAGTTCCAGACCGAGCGCCATGATCTCGTCGAAGGACTCGCGGGCCCGGCGGGACTCGTCCGCGTCGGCGGCGTCGAAGCAGACGACGGGGTGCGTGTTGCCGTCGCCCGCGTGCGCGCAGACGCCGATGGTGAGGTCGTGCTTCTCGGCGATGGCGGCGGTGCCGTCGATCATCGCGGCGAGTTTCGAGCGGGGCACGCAGACGTCGTCGATCATCGTGGCGGACTTGACGGCTTCGAGGGCGGTGAGGGACAACCGCCGCGCCTTCAGCAGGAGTTCGGACTCGGCCGGGTCGTCGGCGGGCACGACCTCGGTGGCCCCGAACTCGGTGCAGACCGCGCCGAGCGCGGCCAGGTCGGCGGCCGGGTCGGGGGTGTCGAAGGCGGCGAGGAGGAGCGCCTCGGTGGTTTCGGGGAGGCCCATGCGGGCCATGGCGTTGACGGCGCGCAGGGTGGTGCGGTCCATGAGTTCCAGCAGCGAGGGCGCGTGTCCGCGTTCCATGATCGCGCAGACGGCGGCGCAGGCGGCCGCCGTGGAGGGGAACTCGGCGGCCAGGGCGAGCTGGACGGGCGGGGCGGGTTTCAGGGCGAGGACGGCGCGGACGACGATGCCCAGGCTGCCCTCGGAGCCGACGAAGAGCCGGGTGAGGTCGTAGCCCGCGACGCCCTTGGCGGTGCGGCGGCCGGTGCGCAGCAGCCGCCCGTCGGCGAGGACGACGTCCAGGCCGATGACGTACTCGGCGGTGACTCCGTACTTCACGCAGCACAGGCCGCCGGAGGCGGTGCCGATGTTGCCGCCGATGGTGCAGGTCTCCCAACTGGAGGGGTCCGGCGGGTAGAAGAGGCCGTGCTCGGCGACCGCGCGGGAGAGGACGGCGTTCACGACACCGGGTTCGACGACGGCGACGCGGTCGACGGGACTGATGTCGAGGATGCGGTCCATCCGGGTGAGGGAGACCACGATGCAGCCGTCGGTGGCGTTGGCGGCCCCGGAGAGACCGGTGCGGGCGCCCTGCGGGACGACGGGGACGCGCAGCGCGGTCGCGGTGCGCATGACGTGCTGGACCTGTTCGACGGTGCGGGGCAGGACGACGGCGGCGGGGGTGCCCGCCGCGCAGAAGCCGGCCATGTCGTGGGCGTACGAGGCGGCGACGTCGGGGTCGGTGACCAGGGCGTCGTCGGGGAGGCCGGCGCGGAGCAGGGCCTGAAGATCGTCCAGGGGCATGGGGCCAGCCT
Organism: Streptomyces sp. NPDC039736; assembly: GCF_055596485.1. NCBI lineage: Bacteria > Bacillati > Actinomycetota > Actinomycetes > Kitasatosporales > Streptomycetaceae > Streptomyces > Streptomyces sp. NPDC039736. The sequence goes on from NZ_JBVIUQ010000004.1 coordinate 643,804, forward strand.
GGCACTCGGGGCCATCGGTGTGAACCCGTCTGCGGAACGGAGAGGGGTACGCGGGTGTGCTCGTCGTACTGGCGCATGGTGGCGGCATGGATGCCAGGGAGCCGGAGCAGGGTGTTGGGTCGGGCGGTACCGGCGGGACCGCGCCGCGGCGCGGGCGGGGCGGGCGGTGGGGGCGGCGGATCGGGGCGGCGGCGGGGGTGGCCGTGCTGGCGGCCGGGGCTGTGGTGGTGCTGGGGGCGGAGCCCGAGGAGGAGCCCGCGCCGAGGCCGGCGGCCGGGGCGCCCGGGTCGGCGGCGGCGCTGGCGGGGCTCCAGGCGCGGGCGCGGGCGCGTCCCCGGGACGACGGGGCCTGGGCGGAGCTCGGGGCGGCGCTGGTGGCGCGGGGGGTGCGGACGGCGGACGCCGTGTACTACCCGAGGGCGGAGGGTGCGCTGCGGCACTCGCTGAAGGTGCGGGCGGCGGAGCGGGGGAACGTCCGGGCGCTGCTGGCGATGGCGGAACTCGACCACGCCCGGGGGAACTTCGCGGCGGCCGGGCGGGCGGCGGAGGCGGTGCGGAAACGAACGCCGGACGCGTGGGAGACGTATCCGCTGCTGATCGACACGTACGGCCGCCTCGGTGACACGAAGGCGGCGACGCGCACGGCCGAGGAGCTGATGGAGAGGCGCGGCGGGGCCGCGGCGCTGGGCTGGACGGCGCAGACGTACCGCGACAAGGGCTGGCGGGAGGACGCGGCCGTACTGGCGACGGAGGCGGTGGCCGCGGCGGACGGCGGACCGCAGAAGGCGGAACAGCTCCGCAGGGCAGGCGAGTTGGCGTGGGAGCGGGGCGATGTGACGGAGTCGCTCGGGTACTACGACGCCTCGCTGGGCATCGAGCGGGGGCAGGGGGCGGCGGTCGCGGGACGGGCCAGGGCGCTGGCGGCGCTGGGGCGCACGGCGGAGGCGGTGAAGGCGTACAAGTCGGCGCTCGTCCGCCTGCCGAGGCCCGAATATGCGTTGGAACTCGGCGAGTTGCTGGAGGCGGCGACGGGGGACGGAGACCCGCAGTACGGGGTGGCGCGGGCGCAGGTGGAGTGGAACCGCAGGCAGGGGGTGCGCGGGAACCTGGTCCTGGGGCGGCTGGAGGCCGATCACGGGGACGCGGAGACGGCGGTGGAGCTGCTGCGGGAGGAGTTCTCGCGGCATCCGGGGGCGGAGGTGGCGGATGCGCTGGGGTGGGCGTTGCACCGTACGGGGGATGACGAGGCGGCGCTGGAGTACGCGCGCAGGGCGGTGAAGGAGGGGGCGCGGAACGCGCTGTTCCTCTATCACCGGGGGGAGATCGAGCGGGCGCTGGGCGAGTACGGGGCGGCCCGCAGGCACGTGACGGAGGCGCTGCGGGTGCACCCGGCGTTCTCCCCGCTGTGGGCGCCGCGCGCCCGGACCGCCCTGGACCGGCTCGGGGAGCCGGTGGAGGGCGGTCCGCGGAACGTGTGGGGGTACCGGGCGAAGTCGCCGTCGGCCGGCACTTCCGGCTCACGCGCGACGTCGAACGGGCCTCGGCGGCGCTGATTTCCCCTGCTCGGGGGCGGGGGCTTGCGCGAGGAGCCAGCAACGCTCCCGCACGTTTCCCACCGGGGGTGGTGCCCCTTCAGGGGCGCGGGGAACTGCGCGACCAGCCACGACGCTCCTGCACGGGAACCGGCGGCAGCCGCGCGGCGAGCGCTTTAGGGAAAGGGGCGGGTCCGGGGCCTCTCTGCCTGAGCAGGAGGGGGCTGTCTGGCCCAATGCCGGGGCTGAGCTCTCGGCCTGGGCGGGGTCGCGCAGCCGGTGCAGGCGCTTACGTAGGGGGCGGCACCCGGGTGGGCCGGGAGCGGGAGGGGCCGCCCCCTTGCCCGCCCTCCCCCAAGCTCTCGGCTTCGCTCGAGCAGGGGGTACCCCCCTCGCCCCCTTGGGGCGGCCCCGTCGCCCAAGAGGGCTGAGGGGGAAGTCCGAGGGGACGGGGGAGGCAGGGCGGCTGCGGTGGCTCGGGGGCGGGGTGACGCAGGGAGCGCGCTGCACGGGACGGCGGGCGTGGGAGGGGACGGGCGGTGGCCCCACGGGGCAGGTCCGTGGGGCCACCGGGAATGAGGGGCCGCGAGGGGAAGATGCCGGCCCCGCAGGGGAATTACAGGTTGCCCCGCTTCTCCTGCTCACGCTCGATCGCCTCGAACAACGCCTTGAAGTTCCCCTTGCCGAACCCCATCGACCCGTGCCGCTCGATCATCTCGAAGAACACGGTCGGCCGGTCCTGGACCGGCTTGGTGAAGATCTGCAGCAGGTAGCCGTCCTCGTCCCGGTCCACCAGGATCTTCAGCTCGCGCAGCGTCTCGACCGGCACCCGGGTCTCGCCCGCCCACTCGCCGAGCGTGTCGTAGTACGAGTCGGGGGTGTCGAGGAAGGCGACACCGGCCGCACGCATGGTGCGCACCGTCGAGACGATGTCGTTGGTGGCGAGGGCGATGTGCTGGACGCCCGCGCCCCCGTAGAACTCCAGGTACTCGTCGATCTGCGACTTCTTCTTCGCGATCGCGGGCTCGTTGATCGGGAACTTGACCTTGAGGGTGCCGTCCGCGACGACCTTCGACATCAGAGCGGAGTACTCGGTGGCGATGTCGTCGCCCACGAACTCCTTCATGTTGGTGAAGCCCATGACCTTGTTGTAGAAGCCGACCCAGTCGTTCATCTTGCCGAGCTCGACGTTGCCGACGCAGTGGTCGATGGCCTGGAAGGTGCGCTTGGCCGGGGGCTCGACGATCGGGGAGGCGGTGACGAAGCCGGGCAGGTACGGGCCGTCGTAGCCCTTGCGCTCGACCAGGGTGTGGCGGGTCTTGCCGTACGTGGCGATGGCGGCCAGCACGACCACGCCGTGCTCGTCCTTGACCTCGTACGGCTCGGTGAGGCCGGTGGCGCCCTGCTCGGTGGCGTAGGCGTACGCGGCGCGGGCGTCCGGGACCTCGATGGCGAGGTCGATGACGCCGTCGCCGTGCTCCGCCACGTGGGACTCGATGAAGCGGCCGTGCTCGGTGGCCGCCTTGATGACGGAGGTGAACACGAAGCGGGCCGCACCGTTCGTGAGGACGTAACTGGCGGTCTCGCGGCTGCCGTTCTCCGGTCCGGAGTAGGCGACGAGCTTCATGCCGAAGGCGGTCGAGTAGTAGTGCGCGGCCTGCTTGGCGTTGCCGACGGCAAAGACGACCGCGTCCATTCCCTTGACCGGGAAGGGGTCGGCCTCGCGCGCGGTGGTGGGGGTGGCGTGCCCGGTGGGCTCAGTCGTGGTCTCAGTCATGGGGGGAGCGTCCCGCCACTTCGCAAGGTGCGCAATAGTTCGCACAAACACTGGACAATGTGCTCAGCAGTGAGCGGGTAAGGGCGGGCTATCTGTACAGGATGACCACCGTCAACACGCACAGCACCCGTGCCGACTGGCCGATCCGCCCGGCGGCAGGCCAGGATGGCCGGGCACTTCGCACAGGACCACAACCCCCCGGGGGCGGGCATGGCAGTGGACGAACTGGACGGGCGGCTGATCGTGCTGCTGGCGCGCGAGCCGAGGATCGGCGTGCTGGAGGCGTCGCGGCGGCTCGGGGTGGCGCGCGGGACCGTACAGGCGCGGATGGACCGGCTTCAGTCGAATGGCGTCATCCGGGGGTTCGGCCCCGACGTGGACCCGGCGGCGCTCGGCTACCCGGTGACGGCGTTCGCGACACTGGAGATCAAACAGGGGCAGGGGGCGGACGTACGGGCCCATCTGACCTCGGTGCCGGAGGTGCTGGAACTGCACACCACGACCGGGCACGGGGACATGCTGTGCCGGCTGGTCGCGCGCTCGAACGCGGATCTTCAGCGGGTGATCGACCGGGTGGTGGGTTTTGACGGGATCGTTCGGGCCTCCACGGCGATCGTCATGGAGAATCCCGTTCCGCTGCGGATCATCCCGCTGGTGGAGCAGGCGTCCGGGCTGACCTGACCCGGCCCTTCGAGGACAGAGGCCGAGTTGCAAAGAAGTAGTTGCAGAAAAACCCTTGCAAGGGGTTCTTTGCAACTTTACGGTAGAGGCATGCCCGAACTCGACGCTCCGGACGCCCCCCACTCCCCCGGCACTCCTGAGGGTGCGAACGCCCCCGCTCCCACGTCCGCATCTGCCTCGCCGGAGCCGACCACCGAGCGGAGGATTCACGCCCTCGACGCCCGCACCCTGCGCGGCCTCGCCCACCCGCTGCGCATCCAGCTCCTGCGCGCCCTGCGGCTGACCGGACCGGCCACCGCTTCCCAACTCGCGGAGAAACTGGGCGAGTCGAGCGGGGCGACCAGCTATCACCTGCGCCAGTTGGCGGCGTACGGCTTCGTGGAGGACGCCCCCGAGCGGGGCAAGGGCCGCGAGCGCTGGTGGCGGGCCAGCCACGACGGGACCACCTTCGACTCCTCGCTGGCCAACAGCCCGGACCCGGCGGTGCGCGGCGCGGCGGATCTCTTCGTGCACGAGGTCGCCAACCAGCACACGCAGGAACTCAGCACCTGGATCGCCACCTCGCGCGACTGGCCGGAGGAATGGCGGCGGTCCACCGAGATGAGCGACTTCACCATGGCCATGACCCCGGAGTCGGCACGCGAACTGAACGCCCGTCTGAACCAGTTGATCGAGAGCTACCGCCCTGCGGACGACGGTGAGGACCTGCCGGAAGGCACCCGGCAGTACCGGTTCCACCTGCACGGGTTCCCCCTGCCCAGGACCTGAGACTCCCCGGGGACGGCACCCGGCACCCTCAGCACCCACCGCGCCTTCCGCACCCACCGCACCTTCCGCACCCGCCACCGGTCGCTTCGGCATGCCCGCCGCCACCGGCCGACCCGGCGCACCCTCATGACCCGCACAGCACGGCCTCCCCCTCCCCCGGCACCACCACGACCGAGAGGAAGCACCGCCATGCACCCCGACACCTTCCACCGCCTGCACCACGCCCGTTCCGCCGACCTCCGGCGCGAGGCCGGCGCCCACCGCCGGGCCGCCGAGGCCCAGCACCCCGGCCTCCCGGGCCACCGCGATGTGCGCACCCAACTGGGTTGGGCACTGGTCGAGTTGGGGCTGCGTCTCGTCCGTACCGCCGACGACGCCCGGCTCCGTACGGCCCGCGTCTCGTGAGCGCTCCCCCGAGCGCGAGCGGCGGGCCCGACCGGCGGCCCCTCGGCGCCCTCCTCGCCGCGCACACCGTCTCCACCGCCGGCAACTCGCTGACCCTGATCGGCGTGCCCTGGTTCGTGCTCCAGACCACCGGCAGCGCGGGCCGGGCCGGCGTGGTGGCGTTCTGCGCGACGCTGCCGGTGGTGGTGGCCGCGCTGGTGGGCGGGCCGCTGATCGACCGGTTCGGACGGCGACGCACCAGCGTCGTCACGGATCTGATCTGCGGCCTCACGGTCTCCGCGATCCCCGTGCTGCACTACGCGGGGGTGCTGGAGTTCTGGATGCTGTGCGCCCTGATGGCGCTCGGCGGGCTGGTCGCGACGCCCGGGATGACCTCGCGTTCCGTCCTCGTTCCCGACCTCGCCGAACACGCCGGGACGAGCCTGGCGCGGGCCGCCTCCCTCTTCGAGGCCGCGTCGAGCGGAGCCCGGATGGCCGGTGCCTCACTGGCCGGGGTGCTGATCGCGGTGCTCGGCGCGGAGGCCGTTCTGCTGCTGGACGGGGCGACGTTCGCCGTCTCGGCGGCGCTGGTCGCGGCCGGAGTGCGCGGGGTGCGGGCGGCGGAGCCGATGCGGTCGACGGCCCGGCCCTCCTTCCGTACGTACCGCCGCAACCTGCGGGAGGGGTACGCGTACGTGGCCTCCGGCGGGCTGCTGACGGCCGTCGTCCTGATGGTGATGCTCACCAACGGGCTGAACCAGTCCTGGAGTTCGGTTCTCTTCCCCGTGCACGCCCGGGAGAACCTGGGTGGGGCCGCTCAACTCGGCCTGCTGAGCGCCCTGTTCGGCGGCGCCGCGCTGCTGGGGGCCTTGTTGTACGGGGCGGTGGGGCACCGCTTTTCGCGGCGGGCGGTCTTCACGGCGGCGTTCGTCGTGGGCGAGGTGCCGCGCTTCCTGGTCGCCGCGCTGACGGACGGCACGCTGCCGCTGGCGGTCACCCTGGCGCTCGGCGGGCTGCTGGTCGGCACGCTCAACCCGATCCTGTCCACGGTCATCTTCGAGCGCGTACCCCTGGAACTGCGCACTCGCGTCTCGGGCATCATCATGGCGGGCTGCCAGTTGACGATCCCGCTGGGCGGCCTGACGGCGGGCTTCCTGGTCGAGGGCGCGGGCCTGAGGACGGCGCTGCTGCTGGTCGGCGGGCTCTACTTCCTGGCGACGCTGAGCCCACTGGTCTTCCCGTCCTGGCGCACCATGGACGACACACCGACCCCGGAGGGGCCGGCGGGGGCGAGTCCGGGGACGGACCTGACGAGAACGGCGGAGGCGAGTCCGGGGCAGGTCTGACGAATACGGCGGGGGTGAGTCCGGCGGCGGGTCTGACGAGTACGGCGGAAGCGAATCCGGGGGCGGGCCCGACGGGAACGGCGGAGGCAGACCCGGCGGCGGCTCCGGTCAGCAGCTCGGCACCTTCCGCGCCCCGTCCTTCTTCGCCAGCTCCCTGAGCGAGGACACCGCGTCGTCAAGGGTGCTCACGGGCACCAGGCGCATGCCGTCCGGCAGGTCGGACGCCGCCTGCTCGCACTCCGCCTTCGGTACGAGGAAGACCGTCGCGCCGTCCGCCTTCGCGCCCTTGATCTTCAGCGGTACGCCCCCGACCTGGCCGACCGTGCCGTCGGCCTCGATGGTCCCCGTACCGGCGACGTCGAGGCCGCCGGTGAGGTCACCGCCCGCGCCGTTCCCGTCGATCTTGTCGATGATGCCGAGGGTGAACAGGAGCCCCGCGCTGGGTCCGCCGATGTCGGCGAGGTTGAGGGTGACCTTGGCGCCCCTCCCCTTGTCCCCGAGGTAGCCGAGGGCGGCGGAGACGGCGCTGTTCTGCGACTTCACCATCTCGCCCTGGTTGTACTCGGAGATCTCCTTGTCGTCACCGCCGACCGGGTAGACCACGCTGTGCGGCATGACCGCCCGGTCGTCCCGGAACCAGGCGTCGACCAGGTCGCCGAAGCGGTGGTCGATGGAGGGGCCGGTCGCCACGATGGTCGTCATCCGCAGCTTTCCCTCGGTCTCCCGGGCCGGCACCCCGGTCACGTTGATGACCGGGCGGCCCTTGCTGTCCTTGCCCAGGACATCGGTGGCCGACCCGGGCTGGGCCACCGCGAACGGCAGCGGTGCCAGGGCCGCCACCCCCAGCAGCGCGACGACGGGCAGGGCGCAGAGGGCGAGACGGCTGTTGCGGGAGAGCCGAGAGAGAAGAGGGAGCACGCCCTTAATCTATCGGCCGCCCCGCACGCCCCTCCCCTGCCGGGCCGTCTCCTACGGGGCCCGTCTCCTGCCGGCCCACCTCCTACTGGGCCCGCCCCCAGTCGGGCCCCCTACCTGAGCGCGTCGGCGACCTCGCGGGCCGCGTCGACCACCCGGGGCCCCACACGCTCGGGCACCGAATCGGAGAGCATGACGACCCCGACGCTTCCCTCCACCCCGGTGACGCCCATCAGCGGTGCGGCGGCCCCGCTCGCCCCGGCCTCCAGCTCGCCGTGGGTCAGGGTGTAGCCGGGCTCGATCAGGACGCTCTGGCGGGCGGCCAGGATCGCCCGCCCCGCCGCCCCCCGGTCGAGCGGGTGGCGGAAGCCCGCCCGGTAGGCCACGTGGTAGTCCGTCCACGTCGGCTCGACCACGGCGACGGCGAGGGCCTCCGCGCCGTCGACGAGGGTGAGGTGGGCGGTGGCCCCTATGTCCTCGGCGAGGGACCTCAGCGCGGGCAGCGCGGCCTCCCGCACCAGGGGGTGCACCTGCCGTCCCAGTCGCAGCACCCCGAGGCCCACCCGGGCACGACCGCCCAGGTCACGGCGTACGAGGGCGTGCTGTTCCAGGGTGGCGAGCAGCCGGTAGACCACGGTGCGGTTGACACCGAGTTTGTTGGACAGCTCGGTGACCGTCAGACCGTGGTCCGTGTCGGCGAGCAGCTTGAGGACCCGTAGTCCTCTGTCGAGCGTCTGGGAAGTCTCCGCGGTCACGACGCCCACTCCTCCGTGGTGAGTGCGGGCGGTCCTCCTGCGCATCGAGCTCGTCACCGGTTCCGTCGGCAACGCGCGCAGAGGCCGCCGGCAGGCCCTGGCACCGGCTGCGCTCCGAGGCGGCGCTGCCACGGGGCGTTATGCGTTGCCGGAAAGGTAGCGATCCACTCCGCTCAGCGGAAGACCTCGTCCAGAATCCGGGCGCGGAAAGGGAGTTGCCCCCTCCGCACCTCCGGCCCCGAACCGCCGAAACCCGCCGCAATCCCCCACCCGGGGCCCTCCGAGGGCCGGTGCGGACCCACTCGGGACACTCCAAGGCCCCTTCGGGAACCCGCCGAGATCCGTCCGCGATCCACCGGAGAGCAGCGGAGAGCACCGGAGGAACGGCTCGGGTCCAAAGTCATGGACGGGTAGGACTTTCGGGCATATACCCGCGCTGACCAGCGCAATAGTGTGACGAACACGCCGAGGGCCGACCGTGGGGGCCGCCCCTCGGGCGTGATCCCGTCCTGCGGGACGGCAGGGCGGGACCCGGAACGCGCACAGCTCCGGATCCCGCCCGCAGTCCTCCCGGAGAACCCGCCCTGCGCCGTTGCCCGCAGTCCTTCCGGGGGACCCGCCCTACGCCGTTCCCCGGAAGCCTGCTCGGAGCCGTTCCCGGCGTCCCGCCCTCAACCATGCGTCCCGCCCTCGACCATTCCCGGGGACCCGTTCTCGGCCGTTCCCGGGGGCCTGCCCGCAGTCGCTCCCGAGGCCTCGCCCTCTCCCCTGTCTCCCTTGTGCGGGTGCGGGTGCGGGTCTCACCGCATCCGGGTGGCCCACTCCTGGACCTTCTTGATCCGCTCCTTGAGCTGTCCGGCCGTCGCCTCCGCGCTCGGCGGGCCGCCGCAGACCCGGCGCAGCTCGGTGTGGATGACACCGTGCGGCTTGCCGCTCTGATGGACGTACGCCCCGACCATCGTGTTCAGCGACTTACGCAGCTCCAGCAGCTGCTTGTGGGTGACGACCGGCCTGGCCTCGGCGGCCTTCTCCAGCAGGTCGGCCTCGGCGGCGGGCTTCTGCCGGCTGTGCGCGATCTGCCGGGTCTGCCGCTTCTGGAGCAGCAGCTGCACCTGGTCCGGCTCCAGCAGGCCGGGAATCCCGAGGTAGTCCTGCTCCTCCTCGCTCCCCGGGTGCGCCTGCATCCCGAACTCGGCCCCGTCGTACAGCACCCGGTCGAAGACCGCGTCCGACTCCAGCGCCTCGAACGGCAACTGGTCCTCGGTCTCCTCGTCCTCCAGCCGCTCCGCGTCGGCGAGGAGCTTGTCCTCCTCCGAGAAGGGGTTCTCCTCCTCGCTGCCGCTCTTGGGCTTGTCGAGGACGTGGTCGCGCTCGACCTCCATCTCGTTCGCGAAGTCGAGCAACATGGGGATCGTCGGCACGAACACCGACGCCGTCTCGCCCCGTCGTCTCGACCGCACGAAACGCCCGACGGCCTGCGCGAAGAACAGCGGTGTGGAAATGGTCGTCGCATACACCCCGACCGCGAGGCGCGGCACGTCGACGCCCTCCGACACCATGCGCACCGCGACCATCCAGCGGGACTCGTCCGCGCTGAACTGGTCGATCTTCTTCGACGCCGCCTTCTCATCGGAGAGGACCACGGTGGGCTTCTCGCCAGTGACCCTCTTCAGGATCTTGGCGTACTCGCGGGCCGAGTCCTGGTCGGTGGCGATCACCAGTCCGCCGGCGTCCGGGATGCCCTTCCTGACCTCGGTCAGGCGCTTGTCGGCGGCGGCCAGGACGTTCGGGATCCACTCGCCTGTCGGCGCGAGGGCCGTCCGCCAGGCCTGCCCGATGGCGTCCTTGGTCATCGGCTCGCCGAGCCGCGCCGCGATCTCGTCGCCCGCCTTGGTCCGCCACCGCATGTTGCCGCTGTAGCTGAGGAAGATCACGGGCCGCACGACGCCGTCGGCCAGCGCGTTGCCGTAGCCGTAGGTGTAGTCGGCCGAGGACCTCCTGATTCCGTCGTTCCCCTCCTCGTACTGGACGAAGGGGATCGGGTTGGTGTCCGACCGGAAGGGAGTGCCGGTCAGCGCCAGCCTGCGCGTCGCGGGGTCGAAGGCCTCCTGGCACGCCTCGCCCCACGACTTGGAGTCGCCGGCGTGGTGGATCTCGTCGAGGATCACCAGCGTCTTGCGCTGCTCGCACCGGTTGCGGTGCAGCATCGGGCGTACGCCGACGCCGGCGTACGTCACCGCGACGCCCTGGTACTCCTTGCTGAGCGGTCCCGCACTGTATTCGGGATCCAGCTTGATCCCTACCCGGGCGGCGGCCTCCGCCCACTGCTTCTTCAGGTGCTCGGTCGGGGCGACCACCGTGACCTGCTGCACCACGTGGTGGTGCAGCAGCCACGAGGCGAGCGTCAGCGCGAAGGTCGTCTTGCCGGCGCCGGGCGTCGCCACCGCGAGGAAATCGCGCGGCTGGTCCTGGATGTACTTCTCCAGCGCCCCCTGCTGCCAGGCTCGCAGCTTGTTGGCGGTGCCCCAGGGAGCACGGCCGGGAAAGGCGGGTGAGAGGTGGTGGGAGGTGGTAGTAGTCACGGTCTCCGGTCGCAGCGTCGGGTACGTGGCGGTTGCCGCGGAGAACCGGCCGGATGACTTCCGGGGCCCGTACGACAACCGGGCCACCTTACCGGCGCTCCACCCGCAACGTGCGGCGAGCACGTCCGGACGGCCTCCGTGGGACCCAGCTCACAACCTGGCCCGACAGGTAGGACCGGTCCCACTGCCGACCTGCCGGCGAGCCGGCCCAGCCCGGCCAGCCGGAACCCGCCACCGATCTCCGCGCCGACCAGCCCGGCCCGGACCCGCCACCGGCCCGTCCCGGGGCCGCCGCCGGCCTGCGGACCTGCCGACCCTGCCCGGGACCCGCCACTGCCCCTCCCGGCCCACTCCGGAGCCGCCCCCGACCCCCACACCCGCCGGTCCAGGCGGGCCGGTGTCATGCCGCCAGAATGTTCGGGTCGGTGTCGCGCCGCCAAGACATCCGGGCTGGGCCGAGAACGTCCTGGCAGGGCATACGCCGCAGGCCCGCCGGGCCCTACGCGGCGTCCCGTTCGCGCAGCCGCGTCGCCACCCAGGCCCCCACCAGCGCCACGCACGCCATCGGCAGGAACACCGCGGCGAACGCCGTCGGGTGGGAGCCCCCGGCCGCGCCCACGACCGTGGAGTGCGCCGCCACCGAACCACCGCCGAGGCCGGCGAAGACCGCACCGCCGACCGCCAGCAGCATCACGTTGGACAGGCCGTCGGAGATCTGGAGGGCGGCCGAGTTGCTGCCCGCCTCCTCGGGGGCGGAGAGCTTCAGCAGCAGGACGCTGGTCGAGGCGATGACCATGCCCATCCCGAAGCACCCGAAGCCCCACGCGACCCCGACGACCCATACCGGGACCCCCGGAAGGAGAACCGTCGGCACAGCCGCGATGGCCGCCGCGACCAGCACCATGCCCAACGAGACCAGACGCTCCCGGTAGGGCTCCATGCGCGGCCGCGACTGGACGAACGATCCGAAGGCCCATGTCGCTCCGCCCACCGCCAGGGACAACCCCGCCATCGTCGGCGACAGCCCCCGCTCGGTCACCAGCATCAGCGGCACGAACGACTCCGCCGCGATGAACGAGCCGGCAGCGACCCCGCGCAGCAGCACCACCGACGGCAGCCCGCGTGCCGCCCGGTAGGTGCCCCTGGGCAGCAGCCCGAGGACCGCTGGCACCAGCAGCGCGGCTCCCGCCGCACCGGGCAGCAGCGACAGCCACCGCAGGTCCTGGCCCGCGTACTGGAGCAGTCCGGCACCCGTCGAGATACCCAGCGCCAACCGGATCTGCTTGCGGTCGAAGGGCGGTACCGGCGCCTCGGGGTCGGCGGGCCCGGCGGCCATCCGCCGGATCGCCGGCAGGGCGAGCGCCAGCGGGAACACCACCAGGGCCGGAATGCCGACGAACACCCAGCGCCAGCCGAGGTTCTCCGTGATCGCCCCGGAGGCGAGCGGCCCGACGACCGAGGGGATCACCCAGCTCGCGGCGAACGCGGCCAGGATCGCGGGTCGCAACCGCTCCGGATAAGCACGGCTGATCACCACGTACAGGGCGACGATCACCAGTCCGCCGCCGAGCCCCTGGACGGCCCGCCCCAGAATGAACAGCAGCATGGACTGCGCCGTGCCGGACAGCAGCAGCCCTGCGGCGAACGCCACGATGCCTGTGGTCAGGGGTGCGAGAGGGCCCCGCCGGTCGGCCCACTGACCGGACAGCACCATCGCGAAGAGGCTGGTGGTGAAGTACGCCGAGAACGCGAAGGCATAGAGCGGAATGCCGTGCAGCTCACGCGCCGCGACCGGCATCGCCGTACCGACGGCCGTCGCCTCGAAGGCGATGAGCAGGACGACCGACACGATGCCGATGCTCAGCGCCCGGTGCGTCTTGCCCAGCACCCCCTCAGGCACGGATGGCGAGGCCGGCGCGCTCGCCCCGGCCGAACCTGCCGAGCCATCCGAACCTGCCGAGCCATCCGATCCGGCCGTCTCGACTGACCCGTTCGGCCCGGCCCGCCCGATCGGCCCGACCCCAACGCCCTCGGCAGGCGAGCCCCCCGGCATCGCCCCGGCGGCGTCCCCCGGCTCCTGGGACGCCTCGGCCGCCATCGCGGGAGTGCCAGGCCCGTCGGTGCGTGCCCCGGCGGCTGTCGCTTTGGATGTCGTCGGCGTGCCGGAAGGCGATTCGTAGGGGGTGTCGGGAGTGTCGGTCGGTGCGACATCGGCGTCGCGGGGCCCCAGCACGGTCATGGCCTCAGGGTAAGGGCCAATCCCGGCATGGACCCCTGTCTCCAGGAGGTAACCGGGGTCCGCCCTTGGTCGTAGGACCGGCCGCCCTCCGGCGGGGCGGAGCACGGCTGACCTCACGGCCGACCCGACCGCCGCCTCCCGGCGATGCGTACAGCGCTCTGTGAACGGGATGTGGCAGTCGTATTGCACGCTGCCGACGCCCCTTGAGGGGGCTTCCCTTTCCGTTCTACCGTTCTGGAGTTGCCAAGGAACACGCTCTCCGGGGAGCAGTCGGCGCCACGTCGATTCCTCCGTGAGCCTGCTCCGCACACGGCCGTGTGCCCGAGTGGCTCAGGGGCTCGCCTGCAAAGCGAGTTACGTCGGTTCGATTCCGATCACGGCCTCTTGTCCGCACCTCCCTCACTGGCTTTCCCGCGCAGGATCTCCGCGTACGAAAAAGACTAGACGCCGCCACTGACAATCGACCGCGAGCACCCCAAATCCCTTGCTCAGAGCGGCAGTACACAGACCGGAACAGGCAATTCCAGAGCCGCGCCGGCAGAGCTCAGACGCCCCGTCTCCCGGTCCACGCGAAAAGTCGTCACCTTTCCCGACTTCTGGTTGGACGCGAACAGCAGCCGACCCGTCGGGTCGAGGACGATGTGCCTCGGGTACGAACCGCCGGAAGGCGTCAGGGAAAGGGGACGCAGCTCGGCCCCGCCTCGCCGGACCGCGAATGCGGCGATGCTGTCGTGGCCCCGGTTGGACACGTACACGAAGCGCCCGTCCGCCGAAATGATCACTCCGGCTGGGTAATTGCGCTCGTTGAGCGCTGTTCCGCGCGGGAGGGTCGGCTGTCGTTTTCCGGGGGTGAGCGTTCCGGTTCGGGGTTCGTACGCGCACACCACGAGAGTGCTGTCGAGCTCGTTGACGAGGTAGACGTACCTCCCCGACGGATGAAAGACCAGGTGACGCGGACCCGCGCCGGGCCGCAGCGAAGCGCGGCTCGTCTCACGGAGCGTCCCCTTCCGGCCGTCGAGCCGGTACGTGTGCACGGTGTCCGTGCCGAGATCGACGGCCAGGACGTACCGGCCCGCCGGGTCGGTGACGACCTGATGCGCGTGGGGACCTTCCTGCCGTTCCGGGTCGGGTCCGGAGCCTTCGTGCCGTACGACGTCGCTGACCGCCCCTGGCGCCCCGTCGCGTCCGAGGGGGTGCACGGAGATGCTGCCGCTCGTGTAGTGGGCGCTCAGCAGGAACCTTCCGTGCACCGACAGGTGGCACGGGTCCGCTCCGCCCGCCGGCCTGGATCCGAGCAGCTCGGGCGGGCGGCCGGGACCGACACGGACGGCGGTGACGGCTCCTTCCGTCTGCTCATTGACGGCGTACAACGTGCGCCGGTCCGGCGAAAGGGCGAGGTAGGAGGGGTTGGCAACCCCGGGGAACACGCCCGTCGAGGCCAGCTCACCCCGGCCGGGCCGGTAGGTGGCCAGGCCGATGCCGGTGCCGCCGCCGGGTTGTGTGGTGTACGTGCCGAGGAACGCGGCCCGCAGCGCGGTGGGGGCGGGGCCGTCGGAGCCGGCGGAGTCGGAGGAGCGGGCGGAGTCGGAGGAGCGGGCGGAGTCGGAGGAGCGGGCGGAGTCGGAGGAGCGGGCGGAACCTGCGGGACCTGCGGAACTGGCGAAACCGGCGGTGAGACCGGTCGGAGCGGGTGCTTCCGCGTACGCGGACCCCGGCAGGGCCAGGCTCGCGAGCCCCGCGCCTGCGAGGAAACCCAGCTCTCGTCGGCTCAGAGCCGCTTCTGGGCTCCTCCTGGTACGGACCTCACCCGCCCCGCCCGCCGTGTCCACCCCGTCCACCGCATGCTTCTCACCCATGAAGTCCCTCACGCCTCTCCCGTCCCGCCGGCACGTCGTGTCGCGCTCCGCATGGTGGCGTGGACCACTGGGCGGCGGCAAGGGGCCACGCAGGCGGTGCTCCGGAGGGCGGAGAAGAGCGGACGCGTGCCAAAAACGGTGCAGGACCAGGTGCCGAGCCAGTGAGAGGCCGGTTGTCAGACCCGGGTGCAACACTCTTTTCCACGCACGGATGTCGGTGCCGTGGATGTCGGTGCGGAGTCGCTGTGGCGACCAGTTCCTTGTGAACTGCATAGGGAAAACGGGCAGAGCCCCCGAGGCTCTACGCCCCGCTCGACAGCGCCCCGCTCGGCCGCGCCCCGCTCACCCGCGCCTCGTCCAGCCGCGCCAGGATCTCGTCCACCGTGCCCTCGGGGGTCAGACCCGACGAGTCCAGCCACAACCCGATCCTCGGGGTGGTCTCCCGCATACCCCGGTCCATGAGCGCCGGGGTCCAGCCCTCGCCGTACCCGGTCTTCGCCCGGCCCTCCTCCCGGGCGGCGAGGGCATCCGCGTCCGGGGCGAGGACAACGACGTACAGCGGCCTGGTGCGCACCAGACCGACGTACCTCTCCAGTTCCTCCCCCAGGACGACGTCCTGCACGACCGCGGTGTACCCCTCCGACGCGTACGCGTCGGCGGTGCCGGCGGAGAGCCGGTAGCGGAGCCGGAGTTGGGCCAGCGCCTCCTGGCCCGCGTCGGGGGTCATCTCGACGCGCCCCGTCACCACCATCCGCCGGAAGACGTCCCCGCGGACGTGGGCGGCGCGGGGCAGCCGTTCGGCGAGCGCCTGGGCGACGGTCGACTTCCCCGCGGCCATCGCACCCGTCACGAGAACGACGGCGGAGTCCAGTTCTGCCATTGTGGAATCGACCATGAAAGGACCGTATCCAGAACTGCCGTACGCGTCTCATGAGTTACGACGCGGCTCGGGCCCGCACGAGGCGGCTCGGGCCCGCACGAGGCGGACCGGGCGCGGGTTGCCGGCGGACGAGCCGGAAGCGTACGACCGGCGGACGGCCCGGAAGCGTGTGACCGGCAGGCGGGCCTGGCACAGGTGGCCGACGGGCGGGCCGGAGCGAATACCGGCGGTCAGGCCGACACGGGTGACCGGTACTCGGTCCGGTCACCCGCGCGGCTCCACGACTACGGGTTGCTCACGGCCGCCTGGGGCCTGATGGGCAGCCGGTTGACCGGTCGGCCCGTGGCGGCCCGCACCGCCGAGGCGACCGCGGCCGGCGAGGTCACGACGGGCACCGCGCTGGCAGCCTTGGCGCCGAACGGTGCGACGACGTCACGCTCCTCGACCAGCTTGACGATCCGGATGTCCGGGGCGTCCAGGGAGGTCGGCAGGGCGTAGTGCGTGAGGTTGGGGTGACGCACCAGACCTCGCGGGGTGCGCAGGTTCTCCGTCAGGGCGGCGCCGACGCCCTGGGTCACCCCGGCCTCGATGCGGGCGGCGAGCTGCGCCGGGTTGAGGACCCGGCCGACGTCCTGGGCCACGGCCATCTCCACGACCCGGATGGAGCCGAGTTCGATGTCGACGTCCACGACCGCGCGCACCGCGCAGAAGGCGAGTCCGACGAAGGCGTCGCCCTGCCCGGTGTCGTCCAGGGGCTCGGTGGGGTGCGGGCGGCACTGGGCGGTGGCCCACAGTTCCTTGCCGTCCAGGGCCTCGGTGACGGTGGTGCTCAGGACGCCGTCGTAGGAGGTGATCTTGCCGTCGGCGATGGAGAGCAGTTCGGTGGACATGCCGAACTTGTGGGCCAGCGGCTGGAGGAGCTGGGTGCGGACCATCTTGGCGGCCCGCTCGACCGCACCGCCGGAGACCCAGGTGTGGCGGCCGTGGGTGGCCGGCCCGGCCGGGGGCTGGTCGGTGTCGACGGAGGCCACGTGCACCTCGTCGATGCCCAGGGTCTCCTGGACGATCTGACGGGCCAGCGTGGTGAAGCCCTGGCCGGTCTCGACGGCGGCGCAGATGACGGTGGCGATGCCGTCGTGGACCTTCACGGTGGCGGTGGAGACCTCGTCGGCGCCCTCGGCCCCCAGCATGTGCACCATGCCCAGGGCGTAGCCGACGCCTCTGCGCACCGCACTGGGTTCACCCGCGCCCTCCGGGCCGCCGGGCAGCAGCCAGCCCTCCTCCGGGGAGTCCTTGGGGAGGGTGGGCAGCGGGAAGTCCCGTACCGCGCGCAGGAGTTCGGCGACGGGGGCGGGGCAGGTGACGGTCTGCCCGGTGGGCAGCAGGTCGCCGGTGGCCAGGACGTTGCGCATGCGCAGCTCGGCGGGCTCCAGGCCCAGCTTCGCGGCGAGCTTGTCCATCTGTCCCTCGTAGGCGGCGCACACCTGGAGGGCGCCTTCACCGCGGACGTGGCCGGACGGGGGGTTGTTGGTGCGGACGGCCCAGCCCTCGACGAAGGCGTGCGGGACCACATAGGGGCCGCAGGCGAAGGACACGGCGGCGGCCAGGGACTCCGACGAGTCGTCCGCGTACGCGCCCGCGTCCAGCAGGATCTGGGCCTCCACCTTGACCAGGCGGCCCTCCGCGTCCGCGTGGTGGCGGTAGCGCAGCAGGGTCGGGTGGCGGTGGGCGTGGCCGAGGAAGGACTCCTCGCGGGTCGCGGCCAGCTTGACCGGGCAGCCGGTGCGCAGGGCCAGCAGGCCGAGCGGGAGTTGGAAACCCGCGTCCTCGCGGTCGCCGGTGGCGCCGGGCACACCGGTGACGACGATCTTCACGCGTTCGCGGTCCAGGCCGAAGCTGGCGGCGGCCAGGTCGCGGTCGGTGTGCGGGTCGGTGGAGGCGGTGTAGATCTCGACGCCGCCGTCGGGCCGCGGCACGGCGAGCCCGGCCTCGGCACCGACGGGGGCGGGGTCCTGACGGCCGATCCGGTACAGGCCCTCGACGACGACCTCGCCGGTGACCTCGGGGTCGCCGAAGCTGAGGGGGATGTGCCGGATCAGGTTGCCGTCGGGGTGCAGGGGTTCGGCGGCGAAGGCCTGCTCGGGGTCGGTGACCGGTTCGAGGACCTCGTACTCAACGGCGATCGCGGCGGCGGCCAGCCGGGCGGTGTCGGGATGGTCGGCGGCGACGGCGGCGATCGGCTCGCCGTGGTGGCGGACCAGGTCGTAGGCGAAGACCGGACGGTCGATGACCTTGCGGCCGTAGTGCGGGTCCCCGGGTACGTCGCTGTGGGTGACGACGGCGCGCACGCCGGGCATGGCGGCCGCGGCGGTCGTGTCGACGGAGAGGATCCGGGCGTGCGCGTGCGGCGAGCGCAGGATCGCCGCCCACAGCAGGCCCTCGGCCCACAGGTCGGCCGCGTACGGGAAGGTGCCCTCGGTCTTGGCGCGGGCATCGGCCGCGGGGAGCGAGGCGCCGAGTCCGTGGGCGGGCTGTTCCTGTTGCGTGCCGCCGAGCGCTGCGGTCGCGGTGGCCGCGTCGTTGCTCACGCCATGCCTCCGTCGTGCGGGTGGTGAAGGGTGTGCTGGGCGCTGCCCGCGCCGGGGGGCGCCTGGTGCGGGATGCGGGCCTCGTCGGAGGCGTGACCGGTGGCGGCGGCCTCGGCGGCGGCTTCGCGTTCGGCGACGACGTCGCGTACGGCCTCCAGGACGCCCCGGTAGCCGGAACAGCGGCAGAGGTTGCCGCACAGGGCCTGCCGGGTCTCCAGCTCGGTCGGCGCGTGGTTGCCTTCGAGGAGGTCGTGGACGGTCATCGCCATGCCGGGGATGCAGAAGCCGCACTGGACGGCACCGCAGTTGGCCAGGGCCCGCTGGACGTCGGAGGGTTCGCCGTCGGCGGCCAGCCCCTCGACGGTACGGACCTCGGAGCCGGCGGTGGTGGCGGCCGGCACCAGGCAGGAGGCGACGAGGCGTCCGTCGACCTGGACGGCGCAGGCGCCGCACTCTCCCTGGGAGCAGCCGTCCTTCGCTCCGGCCAGGCCGAGACGCTCGCGCAGTACGTACAGGAGCGACTCGCCGATCCAGGCGTCGGTGACGGGCCGGTCGGCGCCGTTGACCCGCAGGACGTAGGAGGCGCTGGGGTGTTCGCTGGGCGCGTCGTGGAAGGGCGGGGGCTCGTGCGGGGCGGCGTAGGACGGGGCGAAGGCCGCCTCCGGGGAGGCCACGAGGCCGGAGTCCGGGGCGGGCTCGGCGCCGTAACCGGTCTCGGGCTCCGGGGCCGCGGCCGGCGCGTCACCGGACGGAGCCTCGTGAAGGGCTGCGGGGGCCGCCTCCGGGTCGTCGGCCGGAGCGGTCGGCGAGCCCGGGAGGTCCGGGAGGTCCGCCGAGTTCGGGTCCGGGGCGGCCTCGGGTGCGAGGGCTCCTTCGGGGGCCAGGGCCGCCTCGGACGCGAGGGCCGCCTCGGGCGCGGCGGCTCCTTCGGCATCGTGGGCTGCTGCCTCGGCGGCCGGTTCGGAAGCGGAGGGGGCGGGGTCACCGTCAGCGGGGTCAACGTCGGCGGGGGTGCCGTCGCCGGGGAGTCCGTCCCCCGGAAGTCCTTCCACGGAGAGTTCGTCCGCGGGAAGTCCGTCGCCGGGGGCGCCCCCGAGCTCGGTGGCGGTGTCCTGAGCCTCCGGGGCGGGCTCCGTCGCAGGTGCGTCGGGGGTCTCGGCCGGACCGGGGGCGTCGGCCTCCGCGTCGGGGGCGAAGGCGTCCGGGGCCGGGAGGGGCGTCCCCGCGGCGGGAGTGCCGAACGCGGGCTCCTGGGGACCGTCGAAGGGGGCCTCCTGGGCCGGATGCGCACCGTCGCCCAGGGGTGCGGCATCGGTGGCGCGGGCATCGTCGCCGGGGTGCGCACCGTTCCCCAGGGGTGCGGCATCGGTGGCGCGGGCGCCGTCGCCGAGGTGCGCACCGTCGCCCGAGGAGGGTTCGGTCGTACCGGCCGGCTGGACGGGCGGGATCGCCCAGGGCGCCGGGGCGCCGCCGGGGAGGGTCGCGGGGGTGCCGGGCATCTGCCAGGGCGTCGCCGGGGGGACGGGAGCGGCCGTGGGGGCCGGGCCTGCCTGGGCGTGCGGCCCCGCCGGGTGGTCCGAGGGGCCGGCCGGTGCGCCTGGCTCACCGGGCGCGTGCGGTGCAGTCGCGGCCCCGGCTGCGGCTGCGGTCTCGGCCTCGGCTTCCGTGGTCGGCGGGACGGTCCCGAACGCCGGGTACTCGCCCGAGTCGTCCCGGGAGTCCTCGCCCGTGAACGGCACGGCCCACTGGCCCGTGGGTGCGCCGGCAGCGGTGCCGACGCCGTCGGTGCCGTCGGTGGCGGAGCCGATCCCGTCGTTCGCGGAGACCCGGCCGGGAGCGGCGGCCCCCGCGGCGGTCGGGGAGGAGGACGGGCCGAGGGTCTCGGTGAAGTTCCACTGACTGGTCGCACCGGCGTCGTGCCCCGCCTCGGGCCAGCCGGAAGCGGCCGGTGCCTGGTGGGGCTGAACCCCAGGAGCCTCCTGCGCGCCGTGAGCCTCGTACCCCGGTACGCCATGGGGCGGCGTGCCGTAGGACTGCGTGCCCCGGTCCTGCGGCCCCTGGTAGGGCAGCGGGTCCTGGTAGGGCGGCGGGTCCTGATGGAGGTGGACGTTCCAGGTCCCGGTCTCCAGGGGGGCCGTGATGTGCGGGGGCACGTAGTCGTGGCCGGGCGCGGCGAGCGGGGTGCCGGTGCGGCCGAGGTCGAAGCCCTCGGGCAGTTGGACGAACGCCGTGGCGTCGGCGTCGTACTCCCCGCTCTGCGGCGTCGGCTGCCAGCCGTGCGAGACCAGGCCCAGCGCCGGGGCGTGCGGCGTCCGATGGTCGGGCCCGCCGGCGTTCCCCGGCTCCCCCGCCTGCTCGGCGTGCTCCGCCTGTTCGGCGTACCCCGCGCGTTCGGCGTAGCCCGCGTGCTCAGTGTGCTCCGCGCGCTCGGTGTGCTCGGTGTTGTCCGTCACGACAGCGCCCTCCCCAGTGCTCGTCGGGCCAGCGCGGCGACCGTGCGCCGCAGGTGCAGTACGGCGGGGGCCAGCGGCGGCGCCTCCGTCCCGTCGGTCGGCTGGGGCGGGTCGGGAATGCAGGCGGCGGCGACGTACTCGCCGAACGCCTCGCAGGCCTCCGGGGCGAGGCGCCGCTCGCCGTCCCAGTCGATGAGCGAGGCGATCCACGCCTCGGCCTCCAGCGGACGCAGCGGCATCTGCGCGATCGCGCCCACCGCGCAGCGCACGCCGCGCCGGGCCGGGTCCAGGACGAGGGCGACGGAGGCCGTCGCGCGGCCGGGGCCGGTGCGTCCGGTGGCCTTGAAGAAGACCTGCGGGGCGTGCAGCAGGGGCGCGCGGACGAAGGCGATGAGCTCGCCGGGTTCCAGCATCGCGCGCCCGGCCAGCAGGTGGGAGACCGGGACGTCGCGCTGACCGCCGGGACCGGCGACGACCAGGGTCGCCTCCAGGGCGGCCAGGACCGGAAGGGAGTCGCCGGTCGGGGCGGCGGTGACGATGTTGCCGCCGAGGGTTCCGGCGTTGCGGATCTGCGGCGGGCCCGCCGCGCGGGCGGCGGCCGCGAGGGCGGGGATGAGGGCGGCGAAGTCGGGGCGGCCCATCCGGGCGTGCGTGAGACCGGCGCCCAGGAGGGCGTGCCCGTCCTGGTACTGCCAGCCCCGGATCTCGCTGATCCGGCCGAGGCCGACCAGTCCGGAGGGGCGCAGGTGCCCGGAGTTCACGGCGGCCATCAGGTCGGTGCCGCCCGCGACGGGCACGGCGGCGGGCATGGCGGTGAGAGCCGCCACCGCCTCGTCGAGCGAGGCAGGCAGCGTCACCGAGTGCGCCGCCTGCGGTGCGTGCGTGGTCAACCCAGCTGCCCCTTCCCGGTCTCCCGCCTTGTTGCGCCGTACGGTACGTGCTCCCGGCCCGGAGGTGGCAACTCTGGCACATCTTCGAATCGGCCCGACGCGAGGGTCCGCCCGAGGACTTCCCGCCCGGTGCGCAGGCACGTCGCCCCTTTGACCCGCTCCTCCCGCCCGGGCCGGATTGACCGGAACGGGGTGTTTTGGATCGTTCGGGCCGCACCGCAGCCTTCACGGCTGTTGTTCAACATTGCACTGTTCAGGGCGTGGTTCGGGCCGGCGTTCGGGGTGCTGTTCGAGGCGTCGCCGCACGGCCGGCCGGGCCGGGCCCCGGCACGGGTCGCGGCGTGGCGGAAGGCGGGGACGGGGGCACGGCGAAGGCCCCGGGACGGTCGCGGGGAACGGTCCCGGGGCCGGGCGCGCAGGACGCGCCGCCGCCCGTGCGGCTCACACGTTCGGGGGCGACCCCTCGATCGGGCGTCCGATCACTCCGGGGCGCCGCTGCTCGGGCCGGGGCCCGGTGGGCGGCCGGTAGTCGACGCCGAGGGCGTCCAGGCGGGCGTAGTGCGCGGTCATCCGGGACGCGAAGGCGGCGAAGTCCCGTTCGGCGGGGGCCGGGAGGGACGACCAGGCCACCTCGGCGAAGGCGGCGAGGCGGGGGAAGACCTGGTAGTCGACCCGGGCGCGGTTCTCCATCACCTCGGTCCACACGTTGGCCTGGGTGCCCAGGACGTGCCGGGCCTCGTCGGCCGAGAGCTCCGGCGGGACGGGCTCGAAGCGGTAGACGTCCTCCAGCGTGCGGACGTAACCGATGGGCATCGGCTCGTCGGGGCCGTCGTGCTGACGGTGGTCCAGGTAGACCTGCTGCTCGGGGCACATCACCACGTCGTGGCCGGCCTTGGCGGCGGCGATGCCGCCCTGGTAGCCGCGCCAGGAGGAGACCGCCGCCCCCGGGGCGAGGCCGCCCTCCAGGATCTCGTCCCAGCCGATCAGGCGGCGGCCGCGTTCGGTGAGCCAGGTGTCGAAGTGCCGGACGAACCAGGACTGGAGCTCGTCCTCGTCGGCCAGGCCGAGTGCCTCGATCCGGGCCTGCGCGGCCGGGGACCGCTTCCACTGGTCCTTGGGGGCCTCGTCGCCGCCGATGTGCACGAACTGCGAGGGGAAGAGGGCGAGTACCTCCTCGAAGACCTCCTCGTAGAAGCGCAGCACACGGTCGGAGGGGGCGAGGATGTTGGGGTTGATGCCCCAGGTGTCCCAGACGCCCAGCGCCGAGGTGTCGACGACGTCGGTGTTGCCGAGTTCCGGGTAGGCGGCGATGGCGGCCTGCGAGTGGCCCGGGATGTCGATCTCGGGGACGACGGTGATGTGCCGGGCGTGGGCGTGGGCGACGATCTCGCGGATGTCGTCCTGGGTGTAGAAGCCGCCGTGCGGGGTGTCGTTCCACGACTCGGACGCCCGGTGGCCCCACTTGGAGCGCGGCCGCCAGGACCCGACCTCGGTCAGGCGGGGGTGGCGCTTGATCTCGATGCGCCAGCCCTGGTCGTCGGTGAGGTGGAAGTGGAAGACGTTCAGCTTGTGCGCGGCCAGCAGGTCGAGGTAGCGCAGGACGTCGTTCTTCGGCATGAAGTGCCGGGCCACGTCGAGCATCATGCCGCGCCAGCCGAAGCGGGGCGCGTCCTCGATGCGCTGGTACGCCAGCCCCGCCGGCTCCGCGAGCCCCGTCGGCCCCGCCGTCACCGGCGCGCTGCGGAACGCCTCCGGCCCCAGGAGCTGCCGGAGCGTCTGGGCGCCCCAGAAGACGCCGGCCGGGCCGCCGCCGGTGAGGTGCACGGCCGCGTCGGGGCCGATGTCGAGCCGGTACGCCTCCGCCGCCAGCGACGCGTCGAGCGCCAGCCGTACGACCGCGTCCTCGGCACGCCCGGCCGGGTCCAGCGGCAGGCCGAACGCCGCGCCCAGCACACCGCGCAGCCAGCGAGCGGTGCCCTCGGTGCCGGGGGCCGCGTGCACGGTGGCCGCCGCGTCCAGCCGTACGAAGCCCTCCGGCGAAGACCGCTCCACCGTCGCCGGGGCCGGAATCACCGGTATCTGGTCCGTCACGCCCATCACTCCCATCAGTCCCGCCCGGGACATCGGTTCAGTCCTTGACCGCCCCGCCCAGTCCCGAGACCAGGCGGCGTTGTACGAGTACGAAGAAGACCAGGACCGGGACCGTCATCACCGTCGAGGCCGCCATGATCCCTCCCCAGTCGTTCTCGTCGGGTTTGAAGAAGACCAGCAGCGCCATCGGCAGCGTCGACTGCGAGACGTCGCTGATCAGGAAGGTCTTCGCGAAGAGGAAGTCGTTCCAGGTCGAGATGAAGGAGAAGACGCTCGTCGCCACCAGGCCCGGGAAGACCAGCGGGAAGAGGATCTGCCACAGGAAGCGGGTCCGGGAGGCCCCGTCCAGGTAGGCGGCCTCCTCCAGCGCCTCCGGCACCGCCTTCACGAACCCCCGCAGCATCCACACCGCGAAGGGCAGGGAGAAGGCGAGGTGCGGCAGGATCAGCGAGCCCAGCGTGTTGAGCTGCCCGAAGTCCCGCATCAGGAAGAAGAGCGGAATCGTCAGGGCCTCGACCGGCACCATCTGCGCCACCAGGAACATGATCAGCAGCGTGGTGCGGAACCGGAAGCGGAACCGGGTCACCGCCGTCGCCGCCAGGAACGCGATCAGCGCCGACAGCACCACCACCGACCCCGCCACCAGCAGGCTGTTGAGGAAGTACCGCCCGAAGTCCTCCTGTGCGAACACCCTCCGGAAGGAGTCCAGCGACGGCGCCAGCGTCCAGGGCTTCGCCTCCGTCGACTGCACCTCCCCCGCCGGTTTGAACGCCGACAGCACCATCCAGTACAGCGGGAACGCCACCACCACGGCCACCAGCAGCGCCGACGCCTCGGCGAAGAGCCGCCACGGCCGCCGCACCCGCAGGCGCCCCCTCAGCGAAACCCCGTCCACCGCGCTCACAGTTCCTCCCCCTGACGCCTCATCAACCGCAAGTACACAAGCGTCACCGCCAGCAGGATCAGCAGCATGACGACGCCGATCGCCGAGCCGAGGCTGTACTGGGAGGAGGCGAAGGCCTTCTGGTACGCGTACACGTTCAGCACGAGGTTCTGGCCGGCGATGCCGCCGCCGCCCGTCATGACGTAGATCTGGGTGAAGACCTTGAAGTCCCAGATGATCGACTGAATGGTGACCACGACCAGGATCGGCCGCAGCATCGGCGCCATGACGGACCGCCAGATCTTCCACTGGGACGCCCCGTCCAGCGCCGCCGCCTCCAGCACCTCCCCCGGAATCGCCCGGATGCCCGCGTACACGGTGACCATCACGAACGGGAAGGAGCACCAGACCACTTCGAGGAGGACGAGCGCGAAGGCGCTGTAGCGGCCGTACGTCCAGGAGAAGTCGCCGAGGCCCAGCAGCCGGTTGACCGGCCCGTAGTCCGGGTCGAAGAGGAAGACCCACACCGTGGACCCGGTGATCGCGGGCGTCGCCCACGCCCCCAGCGCCGCCAGCATCAGCGCCAGCCGGGGCAGCGCCCGCACCCGCGTCAGCAGTACGGCCAGCGCACACCCCACCGCCAGGGTCGTCACGACGCACGCGGCGGCGAAGCCCACCGTCGCGCCCAGCACCTGCCAGAACTGCCCGTCGCCGAAGAGGGCGGAGTAGTTGCCGAAGCCCTGGAAGGTGGTCGGTTCGCCACCGCTGACCTGAGCCTGGGTGTATTCGAGGAACGAGATCAGGCCAAGTTGGTAGATCGGGTAGAGCAGGAGGGCGGCCAGGACGACCAGGGCGGGGGCCAGGTAGAGCCACGGCGTCCACCCGGCGCGCCCGCGCGGCGACGGGCGCCGCCCGCGCGCGGGTCCGCCCCCGCCACGCCCCGTCGAAGGCGCCCCGTGCTTCTCCACGGGGGGCGCGGTCACAGGTGCGGCGCTCACTTGGCGGCCGCTCCGAACGCCTCGTCCATCTTCTTCGCCGCCTCGTCGGACGCCTTCACGACGTCGCTCTTGCCGCTGACGATCTGCTGGAACATCGTCGGCAGGACCAGGGACGCGTCGACCTGGCCCCAGCCGGGCGACGCGGGGACGAACTTGGTTCCGGCGTCCAGCGTCTTCACGAACGGCTCGACGAACGGCTCCTTCTTCGCCGCCGCCGCCCGCACGTCGCTGAAGGTCGGCAGGAAGCCCATCGCGTCGAAGAGTTCGCCCTGGGTCTTCTTCGAGGTCAGCGACTTCATCAGGTCGACGGCCAGCGTGCGGCGGGGGCTGGACTTGAGGACGCCGATGTTGTTGCCGCCCGCGAACGCCGGCGCCACGGAGCCCTTCTCGACGCCGGGCAGCGGCACGACCGCGTACTTGCCCTTCGCCGGGCCCGCCTCCACGGCCGCGTGGCTGAAGTCGCCGCCGACGGCCATGGCGGCCTTGCCGGCGGCGAAGGCGGTGATGACGTCGTTGCCGCCCATCTTGGCGCACTTGGCGGCCGGGCAGTTGTCGTCGCCGAAGAGCGAGGTGTACGCGGCGATGCCCTTGCGGGAGGCCTCGCTGTTGATGGCCGCCTTGTACGAGGAGCCGCTGCCGGTGGCGAGTTCACCGCCGTTCGCCCACACGAAGGGCATCGCCCCGTAGGTGTACGCGCCGCCCACGGCCAGCCCGTACATGTCCGGCTTCGCCTTGTGCAGCGCCTTCGCGGCGGTGATCAACTCTGCCTGCGTCGTCGGGACGTCCACCTCGGCCTCCTTCAGGACGTCCGTGCGGTAGTACAGCGCCCGCACGCCCACGAAGAGCGGCGACCCGTAGACCTTGCCGTCGACGGTGACGGACTGCCTGGCCGTCGGGTCGGTGTCCTTGGCCTCGCTCCACGCCCCGAACTCGGCGCTCACGTCGGCGAGTCCGCCGTCGCGGACGTACCCGGCGGTGTCGGTGTTGCCGTACTCGATCACGTCGGGGGCGCTCTTCGGGTCGTTGAAGGCGGCCTTGATGCGCTGGGCGCGGGTGTCGACGGGGATGTACTCCACCTCGACCTCCGTGCCCGCGTGGGCCTTCTCGAAGGCGGCGACGGCGGAGTCGACGACCTTCTTCTTCGGGTCGTTGCCGACCTCCTGGAACAGCCACACCCTCAGCGTGCCGCTCTTCTCGTCGCTCTTGGCGCCGCCCCCGCCGGAGGTCTGCGGTGCGCAGGCGCTCGCCGCCAGCACACCGCTCAGGACAAGTGCCGCCGCGGGCAGGGACGTTCGGACGATGCGCTTCATGTACGGAAACCCCTGTCGAGTAAGCGCCGTTGCATTCTCCGCAACGCACGTTTCGTACTGCACAACACAACAGGCAGGAGAGTAGGCGGCACCCGGACCGTGAACAACCCCCGAACGGTTTCGATCACCTCGCCAGACACATCCGAAGGGCTCGGCAGGCTCCCTCGAACGGCTCCGAAGGCACCTCCGAACGCCCCGGCCGCCGCGAAAACGCACCCCCGAACGGCTCCGAACGGCCCCGCACGCCCCGAAGCGCACCCCCGGACGGCTCCGGACAGCTCCGAACGGCTCAGAACGCAGAACAGCCCCCTCGCGGCGCGCGTCAACGCACCACGAGGGGGCTGCCCTCCCACAACAGCACCGCGGGACCCGGGGGCCCCGCGGGCAAAAGAATCCGGCAGGACTCCGGGGCTACTTCTTGTCGCCCTTGCCGTCCTTGCCGCCCTTGCCACCCTTGTCGCCAAGGGATTCGAAGATCTCCTTGCACATCGGGCAGACCGGGTACTTCTTCGGGTCGCGGCCCGGGACCCACACCTTGCCGCAGAGCGCCACCACGGGAGTGCCCTCCAGGGCGCTCGCCATGATCTTGTCCTTCTGGACGTAGTGGGCGAACCGCTCGTGGTCCCCGTCGCCGCGCGACGTCTGCGGAACCGGCTCGACAAGTGTCCCCGTACCTGCCCCGCGCTCGGGCTCGGGCTCAAGAGTGCTCATGGCACCCAAGGGTACCCACGCACCCGCGTTCAGTTCAGCGAAGGATCGTCCGGATACGTCGCAATCATCGCCAGCCCGCTGCGCTGCCGCCGCAGCACCTCCCGCCACAGCCCCTCCGGCCGCGGCGAGGACACGTCCCCCGGCTCCGACTCGACGACGTACCAGGCCCCCTCGCCCAGCTCCTCCTCCAGTTGGCCCGGCCCCCACCCCGCGTACCCGGCGAAGATCCGCAGCGACCCCAGGGCCGCCCCCAGCAGCTCCGGCGGCGCGTCCAGGTCCACCAGGCCGATCGCCCCGTGCACCCGCCGCCACCCCATGGGGCCGCCCCCCGCCCACGCCCCCGCCCGGGCCCCCGCCGGGTCCGCCCCCGGCACCACCGCCACCCCCAGCGCCGAGTCCTGCGAGACCGGGCCGCCCCGGAAGACCACCCCGGGCGCGCCCGCCAGCCCGGCCCAGGGCGCGAGGATCTCCTCGACGCCCACCGCGGTGGGCCGGTTCAGCACCACGCCGAGCGAGCCCTGGTCGTCGTGGTCGATGACCAGCACCACGGCACGGTCGAAATTCGGGTCCGCGAGTGCCGGGGTCGCCACCAGCAGCCGCCCTGTGAGCGAGGACACCTCCGTCATGCGCCACATGATCCCGCAGTTTCGTCCCGCGCGGGGAGTCGTCGGCGCCCGACAGGTCCCCAGCTCAGGGCGCACGGCAGCAACGGGAGCGCGCACCACCGCACACAACTGAACCGTGACCCTCCGCTGATGCACGGAAAACAGAACGTGTTGTGGCGAATTCATGACCTACGTCCATCGCGTTCGCACACGCTGAACCGGGGCATCAGCCCATTACCCTTTCCTCTTGGCCCCCTGCCCGACGATTCCGGAACGCGAGATACATGACCGGCACTGACGATGTACTGCTTGTCCACGGCGGCACTCCGCTGGAGGGCGAGATCCGCGTCCGCGGCGCCAAGAACCTCGTCCCCAAGGCGATGGTCGCGGCCCTCCTCGGCAGCGGGCCGAGCAGACTGCGCAACGTGCCCGACATCCGCGACGTACGCGTCGTACGCGGGCTCCTCCAACTGCACGGCGTCACCGTCCGCCCCGGCGAGGAGCCGGGCGAACTGATCCTGGACCCCTCCCACGTCGAGTCCGCGAACGTCGCCGACATCGACGCGCACGCGGGCTCCTCGCGCATCCCGATCCTCTTCTGCGGCCCGCTGCTGCACCGTCTGGGCCACGCGTTCATCCCCGGTCTCGGCGGCTGCGACATCGGCGGCCGCCCCATCGACTTCCACTTCGAGGTGCTGCGCAAGTTCGGCGCGACCATCGAGAAGCGGGCCGACGGCCAGTACCTGGAGGCCCCGCAGCGGCTGCGCGGCTGCAAGATCCGCCTCCCGTACCCCTCGGTCGGCTCCACCGAGCAGGTGCTGCTCACCGCCGTCCTCGCCGAGGGCGTCACCGAGCTCTCCAACGCGGCCGTCGAGCCGGAGATCGAAGACCTGATCTGCGTCCTGCAGAAAATGGGCGCGATCATCTCGATGGACACCGACCGGACCATCCGCGTCACGGGCGTCGACCGGCTGGACGGCTACACCCACCGGGCCCTCCCGGACCGCCTGGAGGCGGCCTCCTGGGCGTCGGCGGCGCTGGCCACCGAGGGCAACATCTACGTGCGCGGCGCCCAGCAGCGCTCGATGATGACCTTCCTCAACACCTACCGCAAGGTCGGCGGCGCCTTCGAGATCGACGACGAGGGCATCCGCTTCTGGCACCCCGGCGGCGCGCTGAAGTCCATCGCCCTGGAGACGGACGTCCACCCGGGCTTCCAGACCGACTGGCAGCAGCCGCTGGTCGTCGCCCTCACCCAGGCCACCGGCCTGTCCATCGTCCACGAGACGGTCTACGAGTCCCGCCTCGGCTTCACCTCCGCGCTCAACCAGATGGGCGCGCAGATCCAGCTCTACCGCGAGTGCCTGGGCGGCTCCGACTGCCGTTTCGGGCAGCGCAACTTCCTGCACTCGGCGGTCGTCTCGGGCCCGACCAAGCTCCAGGGCGCCGATCTGGTCATCCCCGACCTGCGCGGCGGCTTCTCGTACCTGATCGCGGCGCTCGCCGCCCAGGGCACGAGCCGCGTGCACGGCATCGACCTGATCAACCGCGGTTACGAGAACTTCATGGACAAGCTCGAGAAGCTCGGCGCGAAGGTCGAACTGCCGGGCGGCGCGCTCGTCTGACGGATCGTCCCGTACGTCACCGGGGGCGCCCACCGCCATCGCGCGGGGGGCGCCCCCGTCGGCGTGTCAGTACCCGGTGCACGTGTCCCGGGCGGACCGGGCGGGTCCGGGGCCGCACGCCCCGGGCGGACCGGGCGGATTCCGAGAGCGCACGTTCCGGGCGGACCGGGCGGGTCCGAGACGTCCGGCGGGGCCGGCGGGGCCCGGGCGGCCGGCCCCTTGTTCCGTCTGTCCCGTCCCGTGCGCCCACCAGGTGTTCACGTGGGCCCGGCACACTGCGCGCACCGATCACCGAACCCGAGAGGCCGAGGCCGCCCATGAACCCGCCCGCGCTCGCCCGCCCCGCCGCCCTGCTCTGCGACATGGACGGCACCCTCGTCGACACCGAGCACCAGTGGCTGGCGGTCGTCGCCGCCCTGCTGACGGAGCACGGCGTCGAGCCGACGCCCGACGCCCTGGCCCCCTTCGCCGGGGCCGCCATCGACACCGCGGCCGCCCTCCTCGCCGACCGGCACGGCGTCCTCGGCACGGCCGGGCGCCTGGACCGGGAGTTCACCGCGCTGGTGGCCGCCGGGGTGAGCGTCCAGCCGGGGGCGCTGCGGCTCCTGGACCGGGCCGCGGAACTGGGCGTCCCCGTCGCCCTGGTCACCGCCTCCGAGCGCAAGGTCGCCGACCTGGTGCTGGAGGGGCTCGGCGCGGAGCGCTTCGCGGCGTCGGTGGCCCAGGGCGAGACCGGGCGCGGCAAGCCCCACCCGGACCCGTATCTGGCCGCCGCCCGGGCGCTCGGCGCGGACCCGGCGGACTGCCTGGCCGTGGAGGACACCCCCACGGGCGCGCAGGCGGCCCTGGCGGCCGGCTGCGGGCTGCTGGCGGTCCCGTCGGTCCCCGGGATCGAGCCGGGCCCCAGGACGTACCTCTACGCCTCCCTGGAGGACGTACGGATCGCGGGAACCCCGTAGGCGGTGCCACGGAGCGCGGGAACCCCGCAGGACGCGCGGACACACCACAGGGGGCGCCCGTCCGTCGTATTCCGGACGGCCGCCCCCTGAAAGGTTCAGCCTGTGTCGCCTGGCGGTGTTACTTGCCCTTGGCGGCTTCCTTGAGCTTGGAGCCCGCGGAGACCTTCACGCTGTAGCCGGCCGGGATCTGGATCGGGTCGCCGGTCTGCGGGTTACGAGCGGTACGAGCGGCACGGTGGGTGCGCTCGAAGGTCAGAAAGCCGGGGATGGTGACCTTCTCGTCGCCCTTGGCGACGATCTCGCCGACGGTCTCGGCGAGCGCGGCCAGCACGGCGTCGGCGTCCTTGCGGGTCACCTCGGCGCGGTCGGCCAGGGCGGCCACCAGCTCACTGCGGTTCATGTTGTTACTCCCGTGTTCTTCTTGCCTGTGAGGCGTGCCACGCGGCGGAGCCGCGTGTTGGGGCACAGCGAAGCCGATGCTGCCAGGGCTCTAGGACAGTCCCCGGACCGGGTCTGGTGCTCAGACCCTCGCGCCCGGTTACGCATCCTGCCCCCACCAGCGGCGGGAAAGCCAATCCGGCACCCGGCGGAGTCACCCGAAGGCCACCTGGAGAGCGTCACTGCCTCGTGTCGTGACGCTCCGTCGACTTCCCTGTCGCGGACTGCTTACGGGCCGCGGCCCCCGGGGCGACCGGGTTCCGCAGGCTCATAGCCCGCCACCCTAGAGGTGCCCCGGATGTGCCGCGACCCGCGACGCGCCGCACGTCAGGCGGACGTGGGACCCGTCACAGTGGCGCCCGCGGCCTTGGCGGCGGTGCGGACGGCGCCCGCGACGGCCCCCGCGACCTTGTCGTTGAAGACGGACGGGATGATGTAGTTCGGGTTCAGCTCGTCCTCGGTGACGACGTCGGCGAGGGCGGCCGCGGCGGCCAGCATCATCTCCGTGTTGACGGTCCGCGACTGCGCGTCCAGCAGGCCGCGGAAGACGCCGGGGAAGACCAGCACGTTGTTGATCTGGTTGGGGAAGTCCGAGCGGCCGGTGGCCACGACTGCCGCCGTCTGACGGGCGATCGCGGGCTCGACCTCCGGGTCGGGGTTGGCCAGCGCGAAGACGATGGAGCCCTCCGCCATGGCGGCCACGTCGTCCCCGTTGAGGACGTTGGGGGCCGACACGCCGATGAAGACGTCGGCGCCGACGACGGCCTCCTTGAGGGTGCCCGTCACCCCTTCGGGGTTGGTGTTGTCGGCGATCCAGCGCAGCGCGGCGCCGCCGGCCCCGGGAGCGTCCGCGGAGACCAGGTCCTCGCGGCCCGCGTGCACCACGCCGTGGATGTCGGCGACGACGGCGTGCTTGACGCCCGCCGCGATGAGCAGCTTGAGGATGGCCGTGCCCGCCGCGCCCGCGCCCGACATGACGACGCGGACGTCGCCGATCGACTTGCCGACGACCCGCAGCGCGTTCGTCAGGGAGGCGAGGACCACGATCGCGGTGCCGTGCTGGTCGTCGTGGAAGACCGGGATGTCCAGGGCCTCGCGCAGCCGGGCCTCGATCTCGAAGCAGCGCGGCGCGGAGATGTCCTCCAGGTTGATGCCCGCGAAGCCGGGGGCGATGGCCTTGACGATCTCGACGATGGCGTCGGTGTCCTGGGTGTCCAGGCAGATCGGCCAGGCGTCGATGTCGGCGAAGCGCTTGAAGAGGGCCGCCTTGCCCTCCATCACGGGCATGGCCGCCATCGGGCCGATGTTGCCCAGGCCGAGCACGGCGGAGCCGTCGGTGACGACCGCGACGGTGTTGCGCTTGATGGTGAGGCGGCGCGCGTCCTCGGGGTTCTCTGCGATGGCCATGCAGACCCGGGCGACGCCGGGCGTGTAGATCATCGAGAGGTCGTCACGGTTGCGGATGGGGTGCTTGGACGCCATCTCGATCTTGCCGCCGAGGTGCATCAGGAACGTACGGTCGGAGACCTTCCCGAGCACGACCCCGTCGACGCCGCGCAGCTTCTCGACGATCTCGTCGGCGTGCGAGGTGGAGGAGGCTGCGATCGTGACGTCGATCCGCAGCTTCTCGTGGCCGGACGCGGTGACGTCGAGGCCGGTCACGGAGCCGCCGGAGGCTTCGACGGCCGAGGTGAGCTGGCTGACCGAGGTCCCGCTCGCGGGGACCTCCAGCCGGACCGTCATCGAGTACGAGACGCTGGGCGCCGTTGCCATGGCCGACTTCCTCTGCTTTCCCTAGCTTCATTGCTACGCCGCCCGGTTCCGAAACCGGGCAGCGTGGTCCGATCGTCGCACCTACCGGCGGGTACCGGTTAATGGGTGCTCCCGTTTCGGAAACTGTTTTCCACCATACGAGAAACACTTCCCTGGCGGAACCCCCGAAAGGCATGGAGGAATCCTCCACGGGCACTCCGGACGGGAACCCGGTCGGGCCCCGAACAGAACCCAAACAGAAGAGGTCCGGAGCGCTCGCACGAGCGCTCCGGACCTCTTCTTCATGCACGAGGGCGACACCGGCCCGCCATGCTCGCCTCGCGGCAAGTGGTCGCTCGAAGCGACTAAGGTTGGGCCCGGGGGCTTGGATCGAGCCGGTGTCACATTCGAGACTAACAAACCCTCCCGGGAAGTGATTCCCGACGGAGCGGTTGACTGTGATTCAGTCCCGCAGCAGCGCCGGAACCCCGTTCCCGTCGGGGGCGTCCCGCTTCCCCGAGACCACCGTGAGCTGCTGCGTCGCGCGCGTCAGCGCCACGTACAGCACCCGCAGCCCCGCCGGGGACTCCTCGGCGATCTCCGCGGGCGACACCACGACCGTCGCGTCGTACTCCAGCCCCTTGGCCTCCAGGCTGCCCAGGGCTACCACCCGCTCCCCCAGACCGGCGAGCCAGCGCCGGGCCTGGGCGCGGCGGTTCATCGCGACGACGACGCCGACGGTGCCCTCCACCTGCTCCAGCAGCCGCCCGGCCTCCTCCCGCACCGACGACTCGAGATCGTCCCGTACGGCCACGAAGCGCGGCACCACGCCCGTCGAGCGCACCGCGCGCGGCGAGCGCATGCCGGGCGCGGCCAGCGCCAGGACCTTCGCCGCGAGCTCGGCGATCTCGGCCGGGTTGCGGTAGTTGACCGTCAGCTCGAACTTCCGGCGCGGGCGCGAGCCCAGCGCCTCGTCGCGGGCGGCGGCGGCCTCGGCGGGGTCGGTCCAGGAGGACTGGGCGGCGTCCCCCACGATCGTCCAGGTCGCGGTGCGCCCGCGCCGGCCGACCATGCGCCACTGCATGGGGGTGAGGTCCTGCGCCTCGTCGACGATGACGTGCGCGTACTCGGTGCGCTCGGCGGCCAGCCGCTCGGCGCGCTCCCACTGGGTCTCCTCGCGCTGCGGCATCAGCTCCTCGAGGCCGGTGAGCGCGTCCAGCGGGTCGTACTCGCGCTTCTTCCTCGGGCGCGCGGGCGTGCCCAGCAGGAGCTGGAGCTCGTCCAGGAGGGCCACGTCGTGGACGGAGAGCTCCTCGCGCCGCAGGGAGCGGGCGACCTGGCGGACCTCGCGCGGGTTGAGGACGCGGCGGGCCCAGCGGGCGAGGCGCTTCTCGTCGGCCATCTCGGCGAGCACCCCGCGCGGGGTGAGCTCCGGCCACCAGGCGTCCAGGAAGGCCAGGAAGGAGTCCTCGTTGGACACGTCGTCGTCGAAGGTGGAGCGCAGCTCGGCGGCCAGCTCCGGGTCGGTGTAGCGGGCGCGGCCGTTGGACTTGGCCCACAGCGCGTCCAGCAGGAGCTTGCGGGCGCGCGGGCGCAGCAGGTTGACCGGGGCGGTGCCGGACAGGACGGTGTTGCGGACGCGCTGGAGGTCGCCCGCCTCCAGCTCCAGGCGCGCGCCGAAGGCCACGACGCGCAGCAGGTCGGTCCGTACCGCCTGCGGGGGCTCTTCCTCCGGGTCGCCGAAGGAGAGCTGGCCCGCTTCCTCGGCCCGGGGCGCGCCGGGCGACTCCAGCGCCCCGCGCGCGGCGTTGCGCAGCACCTTCAGCATCCGGGAGGAGCCCTTGACGCGGGCGACGCCCGGTTCGTCGTACGTGGTGGCCTCGGCCCCGTCCACGAGCGAGCCCAGCGCCCGGATCGCCACCTGGCCCTCCTCGCCGAGCGAGGGCAGCACGCCCTCGGTGTACGAGACGAGCAGCGGGGTCGGCGAGACGATCAGGATGCCGCCCGCGTAGCGCCTGCGGTCCTGGTAGAGGAGGTAGGCGGCGCGGTGCAGGGCGACGGCGGTCTTGCCGGTGCCCGGGCCGCCCGCGACCTCAGTGACCGAGGCTGCGGGGGCCCGGATGACGAGGTCCTGCTCGGCCTGGATGGAGGAGACGATGTCGCGCATGGTGTGGCTGCGGGCCTGCCCGAGGGCGGCCATCAGCGCGCCGTCGCCGACCACGGCGAGCCTGTCGCCGTCCAGGTGCGCGGTCAGCTCGGGCCGCATCAGGTCGTCCTCGACGCCGAGGACCTGACGCCCCTTGGAGCGGATGACGCGGCGGCGCACCACCCGGCCCGGGTCCTTGGGCGTGGAGCGGTAGAACGGCGCGGCGGCGGGCGCGCGCCAGTCGATCACCAGCGGCGCGTAGTCGGAGTCCAGCACGCCGATGCGGCCGATGTGCAGGGTCTCGCCGATGTCGGCGGTCAGGTCCTCGCGTACGGCGTCGTCGGCGGGCTCGACGGACGTGAACGCGCCGTCGGGGCCCTTCTTGCCGTCCTTGCCGTGCAGCAGGTCGATCCGGCCGAAGAGGAAGTCCTCGAACTCGTTGTTGAGCCGGTTGAGGTGCACCCCCGCCCGGAAGACCTGCGCGTCGCGCTCGGCGAGCGCGCCGGGCGTGCCGACCTGACCCCGCTGGGCGGCGTCGTTCATCAGGAACTCGGCCTCGTGGATCTTCTCCTCAAGACGGCGGTACACCTGATCCAGATGATCCTGTTCCACGCCGATTTCACGGTCGCGGACCGAATCGACAGCGGCATCCTGCGCGGCCACCGAGGCCCCCTTCTGACGTGCACTGGGCAGCCGTCCACCGTACGCGAAGGGGACCGCTGTGTCAGGCCTCGACTTTCACCAGCGGTCTGCCGTCGAATGTCCGCACCTCGAAGCGGTCGATCTCGCCCGGGTCCATGGCCGCGCCGCCGTGCACGTAGAGCGGGCTGCGGGCGGCCTCGTGCGGGCTGTCGGGGACGCCGTACCCCCACTTCGGGACGGACCAACTGCTCACGACCTGCTCCTCGCCCTTGGTGGAGACGGCGATCAGGCTGCACTTCAGGGGCCCCTTGACGTTCTTGAGCTCCAGCACGGCGTCGGTGCCCCAGCCCTTCCGCTCGGTGCCGACGACGGCGGTGACCCGGGTGACGGGGTCGGTGGCCTGCTTCTTGTGCGTCATGCGGTGGTGGAAGGCGTCCTCGGCGGGGCTGGTGGGGTGCGGGCCGGGCAGGGCCGTCACGGCGGGCGGGCCGCCGTCCGCGGCGAGCACCGCGACGCCGGCGCCGCCGATCACCACCGCGGCGGCGGCCGCGGCCAGGTGCAGCCCGCGGCGCCTGCGGCGGGCCTGCCGCTCCCGCCGCCCGGCGACCTCGTCGAGGAGGTTCGCCAGGAGGGCGGGGCCCGGCGGCGCCGGCTCCCGTGGCGGGCCCGGGGGTCCGGCGAGCGCGGCGAGCACCGGCTCGATGCCCGCGAGGTCCGCCAGCTGGGCGGCGCAGTGGCCGCAGACCGCGAGGTGGGCTTCGAAGGCGGTGGCCTCGGGCCCGTCCAGAACGCCGAGGGAGTACGCGCCGACGGCGTCGTGGACCGAGTCGCCGTCGCGTGCGCCGCCGTCCTGTGCGCTCATGCCGTCACACCTCGTTCCTCAAGGGCCAGCTTCATCGAGCGGAGCGCGTAGAAGACCCGGGAGCGCACGGTCCCGCTGGGCACGCCGAGGATCTCGGCCGCCTCGCCGACCGTACGTCCCTTGAAGTAGGTCTCGACGAGCGCCTCCCGGTGGGCGGGCGTCAGGTCGTCGAGGGCGTCGCCGATCGTCATCAACCACAGCGCCTTGTCGATCTCGTCCTCCGCGGGCAGGACCTCCAGCGGCGACGGATCGACCTCCTGCGGCCGGGCCTGCCGGCTGCGGTGGTTGTCGATGACGATGCGACGGGCGACCGTCACCAGCCAGGGGCGGACGGAGCCGGTCGCCCGGTTGAGCGAGCCGGCGTTCTTCCAGGCGCGGATGAGCGTCTCCTGCACGACGTCCTCCGCACGCTGGCGGTCGCCGGCGACCAGCCGCAGCACGAACCCGAGCAGCGGACCGGCGTGCTCGCGGTACAGCGAGCGCATCAACTCCTCCTCCGGGGAAGGGCTGCTGACGCTCCGTCCGGTGCCGCGGTGCCGCGCCCGGCGCCGCGGACGGTCATCGGCCACGGCCGCATCCTCGCGCACCTGCCACCTCCCGGTCGAGCCCTGTCACGCCTTCCTCGACGGTCCATACGGACGGGCGGGTGCGCGCGACTCAACGGGGGCGCGAGATTCTTCTCGTACGACCGCTCAGGCCGGCGCCGCCGGGACCGCGGCCCGGCGGCGGTGGCGGGCGACGCGCTCGCGGTTGCCGCAGGTCTCGCTGGAGCACCAGCGGCGCCGCCGGCCCCGGGAGGTGTCCAGGTACACGCGGTCGCAGGTGTCGCCCTCGCAGCGGCGCAGGCGGGCCCGGGCGGCGGGGTCGGTGAGCAGCACGACGGCGTCCCGGGCCAGCACCGCGAGGAGCTGTTCGCAGCGGGGCTCGGCGGCCAGGACGCAGGCGAGGGAGCCGTCGGGGGCGCGGACGGCGCGGGGGGCGGGCGGGGGCAGGGCGGCGAGGGCGTTGACCGCGTCGAGGGCGGGGCCGCGGTCGCCGTCGAGCACGGCGGCGACGTGGGCGCGGAGGCGGTGGAAGCGGGGCACCCAGGCAGGGTCGGCGGGCAGGGCGGTCCCGGCGGGCACCAGCCCGGCCCCCGCGGCCCACCGGGCCAACTCCTCCGCGCCGGGAAGCAGTTCCCGGCCCCGGGCGCAGGTGGCGAGGAGGTCGAGGCAGACCCGTCCGGAGTCGAACCACCAGGAGGGGCGTGTTCCGGTGGACCCTGTGCCGGTGCCGTTCGCGCCCATGCCGATGCCCTCCCGGGGGTGGCCGGTGCTTCCCGATCCCTCCAGAGTGCCCGCCCCCGCGCCCGACCGGAAGCCCCGGTACCGCCCTTCGGCCGCCGCACGGGCCGCGATGCCCGTACCGGGCGGGGGGAGGCGTCCCGGGGGCGCGGGGAACCGCGCGGCCGGCCACCGCGCACCCGCACGGAACGACCGCCCCGCCCCCGTACGCAGCAGCGCCCGCCCGCCCCCGGCGACGGGGACGGGCGAGCGCACTGCGCGCACAGCGGGGGGGGATCAGGCCCGGGGTTTCTTCTTGGCCCCGTTCGGCCACAGCCTCGGCTTCCGCTTGGCGGCGACGTCCTCCGCCCAGCCGAACCCGGCGATCGCCGCCGCGATCAACGGCCACGCCAGGATGAACATCAGCACCTGGTACAGCTTGCCGAGGTTGGAGTTGATCAGCTCCCCCACCACCGGCAGCGACCCCAGCGACCACATCTGGTCGATGATCGGGATCGCCAGCATGATCGCCATCTCGTGCCAGAGGTAGATCGTCACGGCCCGGTTGTTGGCCAGGGTGATCGGGGTGTCGAAGCCCTTGAGCTTGCCCGGCAGCTCCTGCCACGAGGGCGAGTAGTGCAGCAGGACCGCGCAGAAGCCCAGCGACCACAGGGCGTTGGCGGGAGCGATCTCGTCGAAGTTCCAGGGGACTTCGCCCGGATGCGTCCCCGCCCACCACAGGCCGAGCCCCATCAGCACCGCCGCGAACGACGGGATCATGTACGCCTTGAGCTTCTTGAGCGTGCCCTCGTGGTGGGCGAAGCCCAGCATCCAGCAGGAGGCGAACGTCGTGAAGTCCTTGATGGCGTTGCCGGTCTCACCGGGGATGGCGAACCACTCCATGCCGATGACGACCGAGAGCACCAGCGGCGCCAGGATCGACACCCAGGGCAGCTTCTTGAACGCCTTGAGCATCAGCGGCGACAGGACCACGAACCACAGGTACGCCCGGATGTACCAGAGCGGACCCGAGGTCTGCGCCGCCCAGCTGACGTCCAGCAGACCGCCCGGCGAGCCGACCTCCGCGGGACCGCTCGCCGCGCCCACCGGCACGAACCACCAGGCGAGCCTGACCCACCACCAGATGATGGACTCGCCGTCCTCGCCGGCGGTGGGCTTCCACCCGCCGTTGAAGATCAGCGCGAGGGTGACGATCGCGAACACCCACACCGGCACCATCAGTCGCCGGATGCGGCTCTTGATGACCTGGCCCGCGGACCTGGCGCCCAGCGAACGCGCCATCAGCGAGCCGGCCAGCGCGAACATCACGCCCATGGACGGGAAGACGATCGTCATCCACGCCTGGTTGTAGACGTGGAAGAGCACGACGCGGACCAGCGCGACGGAGCGCAGCAGGTCCAGGTAGCGGTCGCGGCCGCCCTTCTTGGGCGCCGCCGGTTCCGGGGCCTCCTCCGGGCCCTGCGGCCCTTCGGGGCCTTCGGGGGACTTCTTCAGGTCCAGGCCGTCCTCCCCCGCCGTCTCCGGCCAGGCGGACGTCTCCGGTCCGTACGTGTCCTCGGCCGTCCCGTCGCGGCCCCAGGCGGGCTGCTGGCGGGTCGGCGCGCCCACGGCGGACCTGGCGAACGCGGGAGTCTCCTCCTGGCGCCCGCCGGACACGCCCGGGACGCCGGGAACGCCGTAGCCGTCACCGGCCGAGGGGTACGCCGTGGTGGCGTCCCCGGAGCCGGGCCCGGCGAAACCGGGTTCCGCGTAACCGGCGTTGCCCTGCCGGGCGTAACCGCCCTGCTGCGGCCAGCCGCCCTGCTGGGGCTGCTGCTGGTAGCCGCCGGTCTGCGGGTAGGCCTGCGGGTAGCCCGAGGTCTGGCCCTGGCCGTAGGAGGACGAGGGCAGTGCGGGCCCCGGGTTGTTGCGGACCGTCGGCCAGCCGCCGCCCTGCTGGGGGGCGGGGCCGCCGGACTGCTGCGGCAGCGGGAAGCCGTCCGCGTCGTACTCGGGGCCGTACCCCTGTTCCTCGGGGTAGTTGCTGCCGTTCGGGCCCGGATAACCGTGGCTCATCCGACCGGCCACCTCTCCTCTTCGCGCCGCTGGCCCGGCAGGGCCCCCGGCGCCTCGACCACACCGGTGCGGCGCAGCTTCTGCCAGCGCAGCCGGCCGCCGGTGAGCGCGGTGATCCAGGACTGGAGCAGGACGACGTACATGATCTGGCGGTACAGGATCTGCTGGAGCGGGAAGGACAGCAGGTGCGTCATCTTCTCCTTGTCCAGCCTGAACGCGTAGGCCGCGCAGACCACCTGGAGCATCAGCACGCCGAACCACGCGATGACGGTCTTGCCGGTCGGGCCGAAGACCAGGCCGTAGATCAGGAAGATGTCGATCAGCGGCGCGAGCAGCGGGAACACGATCATGAAGAGCGAGACGATCGGCAGGCCGACGCGCCCGAAGCGGCCCGAGGGGCCCTTCTCGATGATCGCGCGGCGGTGCTTCCAGATCGCCTGCATGGTGCCGTACGACCAGCGGTAGCGCTGCGACCACAGCTGCTGCACGGACTCCGGCGCCTCGGTCCAGGCGCGCGCGTTCTCCGCGTACACGACCTTCCAGCCCTCGCGGTGGAAGGCCATCGTGATGTCGGTGTCCTCGGCGAGGGTGTCCTCGCTCATGCCGCCGACCCGGTGCAGGGCCTCCGCGCGGAACGCGCCGATCGCGCCCGGGATGGTCGGCATGATGCCGAGCATGTCGTACAGGCGGCGGTCCAGATTGAAGCCCATCACGTACTCGATGTGCTGCCAGGCGCCGATGAGGGAGTCGCGGTTGCCGACCTTGGCGTTGCCCGCGACCGCGCCGACGCGCGGGTCGCCGAAGGGCTGGACCAGCTCGCGGACGGTGGACGGCTCGAAGACCGTGTCGCCGTCCATCATCACGATGATGTCGTACCGCGCGTGCCGGATGCCGTTGTTGAGCGCGGCGGGCTTGCCCGCGTTCAGCTGGCGGACCACCCGGACGTTGGGGATGCGCATCTGCTCGACGATGTCGGCGGTGCCGTCCGTGGAGCCGTCGTCGATGACGATGACCTCGATCGGATGGTCGCTGGACATCAGGGAGCGCACGGTGTTCGCGATGCACTCGCGTTCGTTGTACGCGGGAACCAGCACGGTGACCGGTCTGGTGATCTCGGGCCCCCAGCGGAACCCTCGCTTGCGCACCTTGCGGGCGTGCACGAAGGAGAGGATCAGCATCAGGCCGAAGCGCGCGATGACGAGCGAGCCGACGAGCGCCAGACCGTAGGTCAGGACGTCGGTGATGCCGTCGGAGACGGTGATCGCGGCGAGGAACGCCTTGGACTTCCACAGCTCGACGCCGGTCACCGGGGAGTGGGCGGAGGGGTATCCCATCGCCTCGGTGAGGTTGGTGAACTTGAAGCCGCGCTTCTGCATGTCCGGCAGGAACTGGTCCAGCGCGTCGATGGTCTGCGTGCGGTCGCCGCCGGAGTCGTGCATCAGCACGACGGTGCCCTTGGTGGTCTTGGGCGTGGCGCGCTTGATGATCTCCGCGACGCCGGGCCGCTTCCAGTCCTCGGAGTCGGTGTCGTTGACGACGGTGAGGTAGCCGAGCTCACCGACGTACTTGGCGACCGGCCAGCTCGCGTCGTCGAAGGCGTAGGCGAAGGAGGAGTACGGCGGCCGGAACAGCGAGGTGTGCACCCCGGCCGCGCCGGCTATCGCGAGCTGGTTGCGCGAGAACTGCGAGTCGATGCCGTCGCGCGTCTTGTACGAGAGGTCGGGGTGGTTCCAGGTGTGCAGACCCAGCTCGTGGCCCTCGTCCACGATGCGCTTGACGAGTTCGGGGTAGCGGGTGGCGTTGGAGCCGACGACGAAGAAGACGCCGTGGGCGCCGTACTCCTTCAGCTTGTCCAGTACCTTCGGCGTCCACTTCGGGTCCGGGCCGTCGTCGAAGGTGATGACGACGTGCTTGTCCTTGACGTGCCGCGCCTCGGGCTTCTTCGGGTCCCGGGTGTCGAGCACCGGGCCGCCCTTGCGGATGACCTCCGGCACCGTGCCCTGGTCGACCGGCGGGCGGGCGCCGGTCTGGTCCGAGTCGATCTCGTTGTGTACGTAGCCGCGCAGCAGCAGCATCGCCATCAGGGCGACGAGGACCAGCGACGGCAACAGATACCGCATGGGGAACCAGCGCCGCCGGTTGCGCGGCGTGCGTGCGCGCGCGGCGGAGCGGCGGGCGCCCTGGGAGGAACGCCTGCGAGGGTTGGACATCTACGTGCCGTGCCTTCTACTTCGCCGGATCGACCGGGTCAGGAACGTTGGGGTCGGTGGTGTTGCCTCCGGCGTCGACGCCGCCCGGGGTGCCGCCGGGGTCGCCGCCGGGGGTTCCACCGGGAGTGCCGCCCGGAGTGCCGCCGGGGGTTCCACCGGGAGTGCCGCCCGGAGTGCCGCCGGGGGTTCCACCGGGAGTGCCGCCCGGGGTGCCGCCGGGATCGCCGCCCGGCGTGCCGCCGGGAGTGCCGCCCGGGGTGCCACCGGGCTGGTTGCCGCCCGGAGTGCCGCCGGGAGTGCCGCCCGGAGTGCCGCCGGGCTGGTTGCCGCCCGGCTTCTCGGGCTGGTCCTTGGCCGGGGGCTTCTTCGTGGGGTCCTTCGGGTCCTTGGGCTCGTCCTTCTTGGTGCCGCCGGCGGGGACCTTGCCGGTGGTGGCACCGGTGGTCTGCTGGGTGCCGTCGGGGACCTCGTTGCCGCTGACCGGCGGGACGCCGTCCGGTTTGGGCACGGACGGGGTGGGGTCGGGCTCGGACTTGACCTTCTCCGCGGTCTTGTCGGAGGCGAAGTCCGGTATCGGCAGCCCCGGGGCGAGGGAGTTGCCGCCGATGAGGGAGACGATGAGCATCGCGGCGTAACAGGCGCATATCGCGCCGAGCACCCAGCCGATCCTGCGGAGCTTCTTGCCGCGCCGGCCGCTCTCGTCGACGAAGACGGGACCGTCGGGGCTCTCCGTGGACAGCTCGGGCAGCGGCGGAGGGTCGTGCCGACGCTGGCCGAGGTGCGGCCCGACGGAGTCGAGCTGCATCGTCCGGTCGTCGGCGTTGCGTATCTGGCGTATCTGGCGGGTCTGCCCGGTCTGGGCACCCTCAGGAGTGTTCTTCACGGCTCTTCGCACATCCCCCACTGACTGGCTCATCGGTGGGCGCGCGCGACCAGCAGGATCCGTCATCGGCCCGGGCCCCCACCCGTCCAAGCGTCCCTATCACACTGCACCCGGACGTCGAATGTAGCGCACGCGGGTGACAGCACTTCTCGCGAGTGCACTCTTGTCACACATCAATGACATATCCCGAGCCGGAATGGATCGTTCCGAGTCCGATTAGACCCATTTACCCCCAATCTCTAGCGCAGATAAGACATCACGTGACGCATACGACAGCGCGTCCCCCGAGGGCCCCGCGCCGCCCCCTATGGCGAGCCTCACGCGACCCCGCGCACCGCTCCGCGCCCGCCGGGCGGACCGGTCCGGACACGACGAAGGCCCGGCTGCCTCAAGCAGCCGGGCCTTCGCCTCACATGGGAACTGTGGAGATGGCGGGAATCGAACCCGCGTCCAACGGTGCAGAATCAGGGCTTCTCCGTGTGCAGTCTGCTGCG
The DNA here is from genome assembly GCF_055596485.1 of Streptomyces sp. NPDC039736. NCBI lineage: Bacteria > Bacillati > Actinomycetota > Actinomycetes > Kitasatosporales > Streptomycetaceae > Streptomyces > Streptomyces sp. NPDC039736. Next base: position 687,397 of record NZ_JBVIUQ010000004.1, read on the forward strand.
ATTTTCTCGGCCCCGGAGATCACGCAGACAAGTCTCCGACGGGCTCAGTCACTGTTTGGTTTCCTCACCGTCCCCGTGACCGGGACGGTGAGTTTAGATCCCTTGATGATGCCAGGATCCGGGTCGGGATCACCCCCGGGCTGACACTTCGCAAGTCGCTACTTAGGCAGCGAGGGCGAAGGAATCGCGCTTGGTGTTGGCGATTATTGGTTGCGACATATGGTTTACGAGATCATTGCCGCTTCCTCGACACGCTTCCCCTGCTTCGACATCCGCTGTCGAAACCGATCATCCCCATGTTGATTTTTCAAGGTGCGCCCCTCACCAAGTGGGGTGCAGTAGCCATCGTACGTGACCGACGTCCGGCAAGGCCAGTCAATTCCCGCCGGGCGCGGGCCACCGGCGCCCGTACCCGCCGGACACCCGCTACAGGTACCCGCGCTCCTTGCGCTTGACCGCCGCGATCGCGCGGTTCGTCTCCCGCGTGTCCTGCTTCTCGCGCAGCGTCTGCCGCTTGTCGTACTCCTTCTTGCCCTTGGCGAGCGCGATCTCGCACTTCACCCGGCCGTCCTTGAAGTACAGGGCGAGCGGAACGATCGTGTGGCCGCTCTCGCTCGACTTCGACTCCAGCTTGTCGATCTCCGCCCGGTGCATCAGCAGCTTGCGCTTGCGCCGTGCGGCGTGGTTGGTCCAGGTGCCCTGCGAGTACAGCGGAACGTGGATGTTGTGCAGCCAGGCCTCGCCGCCGTCGATCTGCACGAAGCCGTCCACCAGCGACGCCCTGCCGAGCCGCAGGGACTTCACCTCGGTGCCCATCAGCACGAGCCCGCACTCGTAGGTGTCGAGGACGGTGTAGTCGTGCCGGGCCTTCTTGTTCTGCGCGATGATCTTGCGCTTGGGGTCCTTTTCCTTTGCCATAGTGCGGTCATTTTCGCACTACGAGCCCCCCTGGAGGCCACTCAATACCGCCTCGGCCCGCTCCCGGGCCCGCTCGGTCTCCACCAGGTCGGGTGTGATGCCCCGGCCGTCCAGATCGCGCCCGGCGGGAGTGCGGTAGTGGCCGACGGTCAGTTCGGCGACCGAGCCGTCGGCGAGCCGGCGCGGCTTCTGCACCGAACCCTTGCCGAAGGTCCGCGAGCCGACGGTCAGCACCCGGCCCCTGTCCGCCAGCGCGCCCGTCACCAGCTCGGCGGCGCTCATCGTGCCGCCGTCGACGAGCACGACCAGCGGTCGCGCCAGGTCACCGCCGCGCTCGGCGTGCAGCGCCCGCTGCCTGCCGTGGTCCTCGTACGTCGCCACCAGCCCGCCGTCCAGGAAGGTGGCGGCCACGGTGACGGCCTCGTCGACCAGCCCGCCCTCGTTGCCGCGCAGGTCCAGCAGGACGCCCTTGCCCGCGGGGGCCCCGCGCACGGCTTCGCGCACCCGCTGCCCGGAGCCCCGGGTGAAGGACGTCACCTTGATCAGCACCGCTCCGTCGGCGAGGTTCTCCACGGTGACCGCGTCGGTGGGCAGGTTCGCCCGCCGCACCTCCTGCGTCCACACCTTCGCGCCCCGCTGGAGCGTGATGCGTACGGGGGTGCCCGCCGCGGCGCCCAGGCCGTCGCCGCGCAGCAGCGCGACCACCTCGGTGACCGGACGGCGGTCCACCGCCCGGCCGTCGATGCCGCGCAGCGCGTCCCCGCGCCGCAGGCCCGCCCGCGCGGCAGGGCCGCCGGGGCGCACCCGCTCGACCTGGACACGGCCGTCGGCGCACCGCTTGGCGACCAGGCCGACGCCCGTGTACTCGCCGTCCAGGGACTGCTCGAAGTCCTCGTACTCCGCCGGGCCGTAGACCGCGCCCCACCGGTCGCCGCTGCGGCTGACCGCCGCCTCGGCGGCCTTCTTGCCCGACTTGCCGTCGGCGACCGCGTCGGCCGCCGCGCGGGCCACCGCGTCCGCGGACGCCCGGGCGGCTTCGCCGCGGGACGCGTGCGCGGTGGCGGGCCGCACCGCGGAAGCGGGCTGCGGCTCGTCGTCGTACACCCATGGACCGGTCGTCGAGACGGTGGCCAGCGCCCCCGCGAAGACCAAGGTCAGGGCTGCCCCGCGGCACAGGCCGCGGGGCCGGATACCGAATTCCGGGCCTGGCATGGCGAGAAGTCTAGGACAAACGCCGTGCCCCGTACGGCGGGATGCCGTACGGGGCACATGGTTCGGGGGGCGCCGGAAGGTGCCCGGGTTACACCTTCAAGTACTTCCGGAGCGCGAAGAACGCGGCGAGCGCCGGCATCAACAGGCTGATCGCCAGCACCAGCGGCAGCTTGGTGATCACCGCGTCCCAGCCGATGAACTGCACCAACTCCATCTTGTCGGCGAGCGCGAGGCCGTGGTCGATCAGGAAGTAGCGGCCGAGCACCAGCAGGACGCAGGCGAGCACGCCGCCGATGAGGCCGGCGACGGCGGCCTCCATGATGAACGGCGCCTGGATGTAGAAACTGGACGCGCCGACGAGCCGCATGATGCCGGTCTCGCGCCGCCTGCTGAACGCGGAGACCCGCACGGTGTTCACGATCAGCATCAGCGCGATGACGAGCATCAGCCCCATCAGGAAGAGCGCGGCGACGTTCATGCCGTTCATCAGCTCGAAGAGCTGGTCCAGGATGGAGCGTTGGTCCTCCACGGACTGCACGCCCGCCCTGCCCTGGAAGGCGGTGGCCACCACCTTGTACTTCTGCGGGTCCTTGAGCTTGACCCGGTAGGACTCCTGCATCTGGTCCGGCGTGATGACGTTCGCCATCGCGGTGTCGCCGAACTGCTCCTTGTAGTGCTTGAACGCCTGGTCGGCGTCCTCGTAGAAGACGCTCTCGACGACGTCCATCTTCTCCAGGTCGGCCTTGACCTGCTGCTTCTGCTCCGCCGTGACGGCGCCCTTGGCGCACTGCGGCACGCCGGTCTCGGCGTCGTTCTTGTTGCAGAAGTAGATGGAGATGTTGACCTTGTCGTACCAGAAGCTCTTCATCTCGCTGACCTGGTTGCGCATCAGCAGGGCACCGCCGAAGAGTGCCAGGGAGAGAGCGACGGAGACGATGACGGCAAAGGTCATCGTGAGGTTCCGGCGGAGACCGACACCGATCTCCGACAGGACGAACTGGGCGCGCATCGGCGTCCTTTCAGTGCTGGTAGCCGTAGACGCCGCGAGACTGGTCGCGTACGAGACGGCCCTTCTCGAGTTCGATGACGCGCTTGCGCATCTGGTCGACGATCTGCTGGTCGTGGGTCGCCATCACCACAGTGGTGCCGGTGCGGTTGATGCGGTCCAGCAGCTTCATGATGCCGACGGAGGTCTGCGGGTCGAGGTTGCCGGTCGGCTCGTCCGCGATCAGCAGCATCGGACGGTTGACGAAGGCCCGCGCGATGGCCACGCGCTGCTGCTCACCGCCGGAGAGCTCGCCGGGCATCCGGTCCTCCTTGCCGCCGAGGCCGACCAGGTCGAGCACCTGGGGGACGGCCTTGCGGATCTCGCCGCGCGGCTTGCCGATGACCTCTTGCGCGAAGGCGACGTTCTCGGCCACCGTCTTGTTGGGCAGGAGGCGGAAGTCCTGGAAGACGGTGCCGAGCTGGCGGCGCATCTGCGGCACCTTCCAGTTGGACAGGCGCGCGAGGTCCTTGCCCAGGACGTGCACCTGCCCCTGGCTGGCGCGCTCCTCGCGCAGCAGCAGCCGCAGGAAGGTGGACTTGCCGGAACCCGAGGAACCGACCAGGAAGACGAACTCGCCCTTCTCGACTTCCAGGGAGACGTCCCGCAGGGCGGGGCGGTTCTGCTTCGGGTAGGACTTGGACACGTTGTCGAATCGGATCACAGGTGCACCACGGTCGCCGGGAGTAGGTGTGCGTGACCATACGCGACCCGGCCCCGGCCGTGCAGGCTGCTTCCCCGCGATGAGGGGTTTGCTCCGGTTTGCGGAGCGGCAGCGGGTGACCGTGGGGTGTCCGGTGGTGCCCGTGGGTGTCTGCGGGTGCCCGTGGGCCGTCCCTTTGCACCCGGGCCGCGCACGTCGGGCGGGCGGCTGGCACAGTGGAGGGGAACGGATGCGTTTCCCCGTGCGTTAGGGGGAGAGAACGCGAAGTATTCGGGATGTGCATCCAGGTGGCGCGGAGTGTGCGGCCGGTGACCGGAGGAGGACAGCGCATGACCTATGACCGGTTGGTGTGCGCGAACTGCGCGGGGCCGGTGGCCGAGGGCCGCTGTGCGACCTGCCGGGCGAGCAGGCAGCGCCTGGAGCAGCGCGAGGGCCCGTTCGCTCAGCTCAATCCCGCGACGCTGCTGGCGCTGCTGGTGGTGCTGGTGGCGGCGATGGCCCTGCTGGCCCACCAGGCCGCGTAAGAGTTCGTACGGTACGGGGAACACGAGGGAGAACGAGGGAGAGGGGCCCGGGGCGCTTGACGGCGTCCCAGGCCCCTCTCCTTCGTGCTGTCGCCCCGTGCGTACGGGCGGTGCTCCGCGCGCGTACGGCCGAGGGCCGGATCTAGGCCGCGGGGGTGCGTCCGCCCAGGCGGGGCAGGAAGCGGAAGGCGACGCCGCCGGCGATCATCGTCGCGGCGCCGACCATGAGGAGCGTGGTGTCACCGGCGCCGGTGGCGGCCAGCTCGTCCTTCGGGGTGGCCTGCTCGACGGGCCGGTTGGCGACGGAGTCGACGTCGAGGTTGTCACCGGTGCCGGTGCCCGTGCCGGCGTTGGTGCCGGTGCCCGTGCCCGCGTCGGTGCCGCTGCCGCCCGTGGTCGGGTCGGTGGGCGGTGTGGAGGGGTCCTCGCCGCCGGTGGTACCGCCGGTGGTGGGGGTCTCCCCCGTGGTGTTGCCGCCGGAGGGCTTGCCTTCCGTGGTGCCGCCCGTGGTGGGGGTGCCGCCGGTCGTGGTCGGGCCGCCGGCGGTGCTGCCACCGGTCGTGGTGGGTCCGCCGGTGGTGGGACCGCCCGTGGTGGGACCGCCGGTCGTGGTCGGGTCACCCGTGGTGGGGCCGCCCGTGGTGGGGCCGCCCGTGGTGGGGCCGCCCGTGGTGGTCGGGTCGCCGGTGGTGGGACCGCCGGTCGTGGTCGGGCCGCCGGTGGTGGTGGGGCCGCCCGTCGTGGTGGGACCACCGGTGGTGGTGGGGCCGCCCGTCGTGGTCGGTCCGCCCGTGGTGGTGGGACCGCCCGTCGTGGTGGGACCGCCCGTCGTGGTCGGGCCGCCGTTCGTGGTCGTGTTGCCGCCCGGGTCGGCGCCGCCCGCGGCGTTGCCTCCGGCCGTGGCCGGGTCGCCCGCGGCGTTCCCCCCGGCGGCGGCCGGGTCGCCCGCGGCGTTGCCGCCCGGGTCGGCCGCGTCGACGCCGGCGTCGGCCTGCACCACACCGGTGTCGAGCTGGACGCCGACCTTCTCCTTGGGCGCACCGCCGGATCCCGCGGCCTGGGCGACGCCCGCGACGGTCAGCGAGGCTCCGGCGGCGACCACCGCGCCTGCGGCGATCCGCGCGACACGCACCCGCATCTTGTTGGTCATCTGGTTGCTACCCCCAGTAGCTGGCGAGCTCTTGGAAATCGAGTCGTTGGAGCAGCCATGCAGGGGCAACGGCCTTGGCGGGGACGCCACTTCACCGGACCGCCCCTCAAGGGCCCGTCCACGGGCCCCCGTTCACACCCGCCCCAGACATACGCATGCTGCCCGCCACACTCCCCCAGCCGCGAGAAGGGCGTCAAGAACGTTCCGGGCGCGATGCCCGGTTATACGGGCACTTGCCCGGGAGATGCACACCGGGCTGTGACATGTACGGCGCCCGCCGCGCAACGCGCGAAGGCGCCGGACCCGTGCGGGCCCGGCGCCTTCGTCGGCGTTGTGCCGTCTCTTACTTCTCCTGCTGCTTGCGCCAGCGGATGCCGGCCTCCAGGAAGCCGTCGATCTCGCCGTCGAGGACCGCCTGCGGGTTGCCGACCTCGAACTCCGTGCGCAGGTCCTTGACCATCTGGTAGGGGTGCAGGACGTACGAACGCATCTGGTTGCCCCAGGAGTTGCCGCCGTCGCCCTTGAGGGCGTCCATGGCGGCCTGCTCCTCCTGGCGGCGGCGCTCGAGGAGCTTGGCCTGCAGGACGTTCATGGCGCTCGCCTTGTTCTGGATCTGGGAGCGCTCGTTCTGGCAGGAGACGACGATGCCGGTGGGGATGTGGGTCAGGCGCACCGCGGAGTCGGTGGTGTTGACGCCCTGGCCGCCGGGGCCGGACGCGCGGTAGACGTCCACGCGCAGTTCGGTCTCGTCGATGTCGATGTGGTCGGTCTTCTCGACCACCGGCAGGACCTCGACGCCCGCGAAGGAGGTCTGGCGGCGGCCCTGGTTGTCGAACGGGGAGATGCGCACCAGGCGGTGCGTGCCCTGCTCGACGGAGAGCGTGCCGTAGGCGTAGGGCGCCTTCACCACGAAGGTGGTGGACTTGATGCCCGCCTCCTCCGCGTAGGAGGTCTCGTAGACCTCGGTGGCGTAGTTGTGCCGCTCGGCCCAGCGCAGGTACATGCGCTGGAGCCGCTCGGCGAAGTCGGACGCGTCGACGCCGCCGGCCTCGGCGCGGATGTTGACCAGCGCCTCGCGCTCGTCGTACTCGCCGGACAGGAGGGTGCGGACCTCCATCTCGTCCAGCGCCTTGCGCACGGAGACCAGCTCGTTCTCGGCCTCGGCGAGGGCGTCCGCGTCGTCCTCGTCGGCGGCGAGCTCGAACATGACCGCGACGTCGTCGATGCGGCCGCGCAGGGCCTCGGTCTTGCGGAGCTCGGCCTGGAGGTGGGAGAGCTTGCTCGTGATCTTCTGGGCGGCATCGGGGTCGTCCCAGAGGGACGGTGCCGCGGCCTGCTCTTCGAGCACGGCGATGTCGGCCCTCATCTTTTCGAGGTCCAGGACGGCCTCGATCGACCCCATGGTCGAGGAGAGGGACTTCAGCTCTTCGGATACATCGACGACTGCCACGTGCACCAGCCTAACGGGTACCGGCTCAGCCGTGCCCCGGGTCCCCGCGAAGGGTCCGGGGCGCGGCTCAGGGCTGGGCCGGGGAGGAGTGCGTGGGCGGCGGCGCGGGGTCCTCGTCGGAGGAGGTGACGGCGAGCCAGCCGCCCACGCCGAGGGCCGCGAGGAGGGCGACCCCCGCCGTGGTCATGATGAGGCGGCGGCGGCGCACCTCGGAGCGGTGCCGCGCGGAGCCGGGGCGCCGGTCGCCGGAGGCGCGGGGCACCCGGGCGGTGCCCAGCGGCCCGCCCGCCAGCTCGTCCGGCGCGGGCACGCGCATGGAGGTGTGGGTGTCGCGGTTGGAGGAGTCCAGGGACCCGCCGGGGACCAGCGGCACGGCCCCCTTGCGGCGTACCGGCTCCGGGGCGGGGGCCTCGTCCTCGTACGTCATCGAGACGGTCGGGACGGAGGCCTCCGACTCCGGCTCGTCCACGTCCAGCGGCGGCATCCCGGCCAGCGAGGGGAGCTGTTCGCGCAGGCCGGCCGCCAGCTCGGAGGCGCGCAGCCGGGAGGCCGGGGCCTTGGCGAGGCACTGCACTATGAGCTGCCACAGCTCCTCCGGGATGCCCGGGAGGGGAACCACCGTCTCCGTGACGTGGCGGCGCAGCACGGCGCCCGGGTGGCCGCCGCCGAAGGGCGTGAAGCCCGCGAGGAGCTCGTACAGGACGGTCGCGAGCGCGTAGATGTCGACGGCGGCGCGCGGCGGCAGGCCCTCGACGATCTCGGGGGCCAGGTAGTCCGGCGTGCCGATGATCTTCGTGGCCCTGGTGCGGCGCGGGGTGTCGATGAGCTTGGCGACGCCGAAGTCCGTGAGGAGGGCGGGGTGCGCACCGCCGGGGCCGAGGGGTCCCTGCATGTCCAGGAGCACGTTCTCGGGCTTGACGTCGCGGTGCACGATCTGGGCGGCGTGCGCGGCGGCCAGGCCGTCCGCGATGTCGATGGCGATGGCGACGGCCGCCTCGGGGGCGAGCCTGCGCTCGCGGTCCAGGCGGGTGCGCAGGTCGGTTCCCCGTACGAGGTCCATGACGAGGGCGAGGTCGTTGCCGTCGACGACGAGGTCGCGCACCGAGACCACATGGGGGTGGTCCAGTTTGAGCAGGGCGGTGCGCTCCTGGACGAAGCGGCCGACCAGCTCCTGGTCGGAGGCGAGGTCTTCGCGCAGCATCTTGATGGCGACGGGCCCCTCGGGTCCCTCGCCGAGCCACACCGTGCCCGCGCTGCCTCGCCCGAGGATCTGGTGGGCGGTGTACCGGCTGCCGATTTTCCGTGCCAAGACTGCTCCCTCAGCGGCTGGCGTCGGTCCTCAAAGTACGCCGCCGACGAAGCGTTGAGTGCACAGGATGGCCCCTGTACGACGTCATTCCGTACTTCCGGGGACGAAACGCACCCCGGAAGTCGACATGTCTCCTTGCTCACCGCCCCTCAGGGCGTGGAGCCACCGAGGTCGTTGAAGAACTTCACGGCGCTGTCCCACCAGTCGCCGAGCTGCGCGAAGAAGCCCTTCGTGGTGCCGATCCACTCCTGGAGCGGGGTCAGCTCCCAGATCAGCCAGGCCGCGACGAACAGCAGCACGACGGTGAACAGACAGCCCTTGAGGCAGCCGAGCCCCGGGATGCGCATCGGGTTGGCGCTGCGCCGGCGCGGCTCCCTCGGCGGGCGAGGCTCGCGCGGGGCGGGCGGGGCCGGGGCCGGAGCCGGAGCCGGGGGCTGCTGCGGCTGCGGCGCGTACCGCTGCTGTTGCTGCTGCGGGGGCGGCGCCTGGGGCCGGCGGCGCTGGGGGGCGTGGTTCTGCTGCGGCTGGGGGCGCTGCGGCGGGCGCTGCTGGGGCTGCTGCTGCGGATAGCCGTAACCGCCCTGGTTCTGCTGTCCGTACGGACCCTGCTGGCCCTGACCCTGGCCGTACTGCCCCTGACCCTGTCCCTGGCCGTACTGTCCCTGGCCCTGCCGGTCGCGCTGCGGCTGGCGCTGGGGGCGGCGGCGCAGCGGGTCCTGGTCCGGGTCCAGGTACTGCATCTGCGTCTGCTCGTTGCGATCGCGGGCGGCGCGCAGCTGGCTCTGCCAGGGGTGCGGGTCCTCGGGTCCGGCGCCGGCCGGGGCGCCCGCCGGGCGCGGCGGCACCGGGGGCATGACGGCGGTGGGGTCGGCGCCGCCGTGCGGGCCGCCGGGAGCGCCGGTGGAGGGCAGCACGCTGGTGGCGGCGCCCGGGTCGTACGAGCCCGCGTTGCTCGGCAGCACCTGCGTCGGCTCCGCGTCGCCGGACGCGCCGGCCCCGGTGTCGGGGACGGGCGCCGGGGCCGGGTCCGGGGCGAGCAGGGCGCCCACGCCCAGGGCCGCCTCGACCTGGGCGGAGGTGGAGTGCACCCCGATGCCGGCGGCGACGACGCGCAGGGCGCGGGCCAGGTTCTCGGCGCTGGGACGCTCGTCGGGCTCCTTGCGCAGGCAGCGCTCGATGACCGTCCACAGGGGCTCGGGGACGGTGCTGGGACGCCGGGGCTCCTCGCTCAGGTGCCGGTGCAGCACCTCCAGGGCGGTGCCGCCCGCGAACGGCGGCCGGCCGGTGACCAGCTCGTACAGCAGGATGCCCGCGCCGTAGATGTCGACGGCGGAGGTCTGCGGGCGGCCCTCGGCGGACTCGGGCGCGACGTAGGCGGGGGTGCCGACGAACTCGTGGGTGCGGGTGAGGCCCGGGGAGTCGGCGAGGCGGGCGATGCCGAAGTCGGTGAGCATCGGGTGCATCGCGCCGTCGCGCTCGTCCAGGAGCACGTTCGCGGGCTTCAGGTCGCGGTGCACGACGCCGTCCGCGTGGCTGGCGGCGAGCGCGTCGGCGATCTGCGCGGTGAGCAGGGAGGCGGCGACGGGGGTGAGGGGACCGTTGTCGCGGAGGTAGCGGTGCAGGTCGGGGCCGTCGATCAGGTCCATGACCAGGGCGAGGAGGTCGCCCTCCACGACGAGGTCGCGGGTGCGCACGATGTTGGGGTGGGTGAGCCGCAGGAGCACGGAGCGCTCGCGCAGGAAGCGCATCACCACGTCCGCGTCGTTCGCGAGCTCCTCCTTGAGGACCTTGATCGCGACGGTCTCTCCGGGCTGGCCCGCGACGGCCGCCTCGGCGCCCGCCGTCTCCCGCTGGCGGGCGCGCCAGACGGTGCCCGTGGCGCCGCGCCCGAGCGGCTGCTCAAGCAGGTACTTACTGCCTACCGGCCGCACGTCATGCACTCCCTGCTGGTCGGTGACTGACCTGATCGTGGTTCCTGTGCGGGCCGCCGGTGTTCCGGCCGCCCGGCCTTCCGCTTTTCTGGTTGCCCAACTGTAGTGCCGCCGAACGGGGCACCGGCCGAACACGCGTCGCGTCCGTCGGATCGGGGGCGGAAGTCGCTCCGTACACGTGTTCCCGGGAAAGACGCGCCCGCCGGGCCGATGGTTGCCGCACGCCCGTGCGGGGTGCGTCACCGCCGTTCGGCGGGCCGCCCCGGCCGCGTGGACCGGGTTCCGCGCGCCCTGTCCGAGCCTGCCCCATACAGGCTCTTTTGCGCCCACAGCCGACCATTCAAGATCACTTGGGGGCGGGCGGCGGGCAGGTTGTCAGTGGCAGGTGCGAGGATGCCATCAGCACAGACCTCTGGGGTACGCGAGGGCGCACGAAGCCCTCAACACCCCACGGTGGGTGCCGACCTGTACCGGACGACGCGTCCGCGCCGGGTGGGGGGACCTCGCGGGGGCGGCGGATTGCGCGGCTTCCCGGCGGCCCTTCGCCGGCGCTTCGCGCAGAAGGGACCGCTGACGCGATGCAGATCCGGCTGACCGTCCTCGCGCCGCGCAGCGGCCAGAGCAGAACCGCCCCGCAGGGCGCCCCCGCGCCGGGAGCGCCCGGAGCGCCGGCGGTGTCCGGAGCGCGGGTGCCGGGTGCGCCGGTGCCGGGATCCCCGGTGCCCGGAGCCGGCCCGGCGGTCTGCGACGTGCTCGTCACCGCCCCCGCCGGGACCGCGCTGGCCGCCGTCGCCTCCGGGCTCGCGGCCGCCGTGCAGGGGCCGGGCGGCTCGGAGACCACGGGCGCGGTGGTGGTGTACGCCGGGCGCGAGCGCCTGGACGCGCAACGGTGCGCCCTGGGCGAGCCGCCGCTGGTCGACGGGGCGGTGCTCTCCCTCCAGGCGCCCGCCGACGAGGACGCCCCCGAGCTGTCCGACCTCACGCAGCTCCAGGTGGTGGCGGGCCCCGACGCGGGCGGCGTGCACCTGTTGCACGGCGGGCCGATCCGGGTCGGCCGCTCCGCCGACGCGGACGTGCCGCTGGACGACCCGGACGTGTCCCGGCTGCACTGCACGGTGACGCTCGCCGAGGACGGCCGGGTCACCGTCGCCGACCTCGGCTCCACCAACGGCACGACGCTGGACGGCCGCGAGGTCGGCCGCCGGGACGTACGGCTGGCCCCCGGCGCGCTGCTGCGGGTCGGCGAGTCCGCCCTGCGGCTCGCCCCGCCGGGCGCGCACGGCGGGGCGCTGCCCACCGCCCCGGACGGCGAGGGCCATCTGCGGGTGCCGCGCACCCCGCCCGCCCCGGCCGCCGGGCGGTACGGGGGCGGTGCCCCGCACCACCGGGTCAGCGGGCGGCCCCCGGCCGACGCGGCCCCGCCGCAGGCCGCGGTGCCCGCGCAGGGGGCGTACGGGCACGCGGGAAGCACCCCTGACCCCGGACCGTACGACCACCACAACGACACCCCCGGCGGTCCCGGTGCCCCCGGCGGTCACGGCGACGCCTCCCGGCACACCGCGCCCGCCCCCCGGTCTTCCGCCCCCCACCAGGGCCGGAGCCCCTTCGCCGACGCGCCCGACCGGACGCACGGCGCGGGACGCGTCATCGACAGCGGCGACCGCACGGCCCGGGGCGGGCCGGAGGCGCAGGCCCGCCGGGAGGAACCGCGCAGGCGCGGCGGGATAGGGGGCTGGGCCCGCCGCCTGGCCGGGGGCCGGGAGGCGACGCACGACTACGCGGACGAGCCGCCCGCCCCGACGGCTCCGCACGCCCCGGCCGCCGCCCCCGCGCAGCCCGCGCCCGTCCCCGCCCACGCCGTGCCCGACCCCTGGCCGGACGCGGCGGCGCTGCTGCTGACCGCGCTCCAGCCGGGCCCCCGGTTGTGGGAGCGCGGGCCCGCGCACCCCGAGGCGCTGGTGGTGCGCCTGGGCACCGCCGACCGGCCGGCGCCCGACGGCGCGGGGCTGCTGCCGTCGGTGCCGGTGACGGTGAGCCTCAAAGAGGCGGGTTCGCTGGGGCTCGCGGGGCCCCGGGCACGGCTGGCCGGGCTGGCGCGTTCGGTGGTGGCTCAGTTGGCCGCGCTGCACTCCCCCACCGACCTGGAGATCGTGCTGATCAGCGCGGACCGCTCCCGGCCCGACGAGGAGCGGACCCGCGAGTGGGGCTGGCTGGGCTGGCTGCCGCATCTGCGCCCGGCGCACGGGCAGGACTGCCGGTTGCTGCTGGCCTACGACCGCGACCAGGCGGCCGCGCGGGTGGCCGAGTTGGCGCGGCGTACGGAGGAGGGGCCGCTGGAGGCGGACGCGCCGCGCACGGTGGTGGTCATGGACGGCGACCCCGGTTCGGCGGGGTTGCGCGAGGCCGCCGCCCGGCTCGCGGCGCACGGCGCGGCGCACGGCATCCACGTGCTGTGCCTGGCCGAGACCCCGGCGGCGTCCCCGCTGTCGCCGGTGGAGACCACGTATGACCTGGCGTGCGCGAGCGCGCCCGCGTTCCGCGAGTGCGGGGCGGTGGCGCTGCTGAGCGGCGACGTGGCCACGGCGGTGCGGGTGCTGCGCACGGCGGGCGGGCGCAGCGCCGGGCACGGGACGCTGGGCGCGGTGGACGCGGTCTCGGCGGCCTGGGCGGAGCGCTTCGCGCGGGCGCTGGCCCCGCTGCGCACGGACGCCGCCGACCTCGGGCCCGGCGGGCCGCCGGGGCAGGGGCGGGCTGCGGGGCGGTTGTCGGCGGCGACGCTGCCGCCGACGTCGCGGCTGCTGGACGAGCTGGGGCTGGCCAGGGCGACTCCCGCGTCCCTGATGGCGCGGTGGGCGGCGGCGGCCGACGACGAGCAGGTCCCCGGGGCGACGCGGGCCTGGGCGGTGCTGGGCGCGGGTCCGCGCGGGCCGGTCTGCGCGGATCTGGCGCTGGACGGGCCGCACCTGCTGGTCGAGGGCCCGGCGGGCAGCGGCCGCACCGAACTGCTGCGTTCGGCGGCGGCCTCCCTCGCGGCGGCCGCCCGGCCGGACCGGCTGGGGCTGATCCTGGTCGACGGGGCGGGCGGCGAGCGCGGCGAGGGCCTGCGGCCCTGCACCGAACTGCCGCACGTCTCGACGCACTTGGTGGCCTCGGACCCGGTGCGGATGCGGGAGTTCGCGCAGGCCCTGGGCGCGGAGCTGAAGCGCCGCGAGGAGGTGCTGGGCGGGCTGGACTTCGCGGACCGGCACGCCGGGCGGGGCCCGGAGCAGGCGGTGCCGTCCGTGCCGGCGGCGCGCGCGCAGGGGACGGCGCAGGCCCCCGTGCGCCCCGGTCAGCAGGAACCCCACATCGGCGCGCAGCGCACCGGTGCCGGTGACATAGAGGCCCCGAGCACCGGGACGCTGCGGCTGCGGCCCGCCGCCGTGCGGGAACGGGAACGGCAGGCGCGGCAGGCCGAGGGCGGGCCGTCCGTACTGCCCCGGCTGGTGGTGCTGGTCGACGACTTCGACGCGCTGGTCGCGCCCGCGCTGGGCAGTACGGGGCGGCCTTCGGCGGGGTCCGTGGTGCGGGCCCTGGAGGCGGTCGCCCGGCACGGGGAGCGGCTCGGGGTGCACCTGGTGGCGGCCTCGGCACGCCCGGACCGCACGGCGGACACCGAACTGGCCCGCGGCGAGCGGCTGTTGCGGGTGGTCCTCGACCCGCCGCCCGCCGCGCCCGCGCCCGAGGAGCCCGCGCCGGGGCGGGGCCGGCTGCTGTACCCGGACGGTTCGGTGACGCCGTTCCAGGGCGGCCGGGTCACGGGCCGCATTCCGCGCACGGCGACGCAGCGGCCGACCGTGGTGCCGCTGGAGTGGGAGCGGATGGGCGACCCGCCGGCCCGTCGCCCGGTGCGCGAGCTGGGCAACGGGCCGACCGACCTGGCACTGCTGGCCAGCGCCCTGGACCGGGCCGCGCGCACGGTCAAAGCCCCGTCCCTGCCGCCGCTGGCGTCTCCGCAGGGGGCCCGCTGACCGGGGCACAGGACGGTACGCGCGCCCCCGGGCCCGGAGCAGTGCGCGGGCGGGCGGGCCGCGACTCCCGCGTTTCCGGCGGACCGTGCGCATGTACCGGGGAACCCCGGGCATCCGCCGTGCGGGCGCCGAGCCCCTTTGCGTTCCCGTCGACGGCCCCGAAGCCGTCCTCCTTCGTACCCCGGAAGATTTCCGAAGCCCTCCGCCGTACCCCCGCAGTCCCTTCTCCGCACATCCGCACCACAGGCGAAGCGCACGTCACGAGGCCACAACGAAAGCCGAGTTGACACCGAAGGCACTATTGCGGGCCACCACCGCCGGGCGTAGGACTGACCCACGGGAAAGAAGTCCACGGGACAGTGAAAGAGCGGCGCTCGGCCGGTCGTACGTGCACGGGAGAGACGGGGCGGTAATGCGCACAACTCTGCACCAGCGGAAACAGCGAGGCATGTTCACAGGTCCGCAGCGACAGCGGACCCGGCGTATCCTTCTCGCCGCGGCGACGGCGGGCGCACTGGCCCTGACCGGCTGCGGCGGCGACGGCGGCGCCACGAAGGACCCGAAGGAGTCGGGCGGCACGGGGGCCCAGCAGCCGCCCGCCGACGCGCTGAAGCTCCCCGACCTCAAGGGCCAGAAACTCCAGGTCATCGCCGTGTGGACGGGCGCCGAGGCGGAGAACTTCCAGAAGGTGCTCAAGGAGTTCGAGAAGCGCACCGGCGCGACCGTCAGCTACGTGCCGACCCAGGACGCCATGCTGACCTACCTCGGCTCGAAGATCTCCGGCGGCACTCCCCCGGACGTCGCGCTGCTCCAGCAGCCGGGCGCGCTCAAGCAGGCCGTCGCGAACAAGTGGCTCAAGCCCGTCGACGCGGGCACCCAGGCTCAGTTGGACAAGAACTACTCCAAGGGCTGGAAGGACATCGCGGCCGTCGACGGCACCCAGTACGGGGTGTACTACAAGGCCGCGAACAAGTCGCTGATCTGGTACAACACCAAGGCCTTCGAGGACGCGGGGGCCGCCGAGCCGAAGACCTGGAAGGACTTCCTGGCGACGGCCGAGACCATCTCCCAGTCGGGTGTCACCCCGGTCTCGGTGGGCGGCTCGGACGGCTGGACGCTCACCGACTGGTTCGAGAACATCTACCTCTCGCAGGCAGGCCCGGAGAAGTACGACCAGCTCGCCCAGCACAAGATCAAGTGGACCGACCCGTCCGTGAAGGACGCGCTGACCACCATGGCGGAGCTCTTCGGCAAGGAGAACTACCTGGTCGGCGGCTCGAAGGGGGCCGTGGGCACGGCGTTCCCGAAGTCGGTGGAGAACACCTTCGCCGGTGACGCCCCCAAGGGCGCGATGGTCTTCGAGGGCGACTTCGTGGCCGTCAACATCGAGCAGGCGAAGGCGAAGCTGGGCACGGACGCCAAGGTGTTCCCCTTCCCGGCGGTCGGCGCCAAGTCCCCGGTGGTGACCGGCGGCGACGTCGCGGTGGCGCTGAAGGACACCCCGGCGACGAAGGCCCTGATGACCTTCCTGGCCTCCACCGAATCGGCGAAGATCTCGGCGGGCGCGGGCGGTTTCATCTCGCCGAACAAGTCGGTGGACATGTCGGCGTACCCCAACGACACCCTGCGCGACATCGCCAAGGCCCTGATCGGCGCGGGCGACGACTTCCGCTTCGACATGTCCGACCAGGCGCCGCAGTCGTTCGGCGGCACGCCCGGCAAGGGCGAGTGGAAGATCCTCCAGGACTTCGTGCGCAACCCGAAGGACATCGCGGGTACGCAGGCGAAGCTGGAGACCGAAGCGGCCGCCGCGTACAAGAACTGACGCCGTGAAAGCAGCGACAGCGGGGGGCGCGGCGAGCGTGACGCCGCCCCCCGCCACCTCCGGCAAACGCAAGAGCGTGACCGGCACACGCAGAATCATCGCGTTCGGCTTCCTGCTGCCCGCGCTGATCCTGCTGGGCGCGCTCGTGGTCTACCCGATCGGGTTCTCCGTCTACCGCAGCTTCTTCGACAAGGCCGGCACCGGCTTCGCCGGTCTCGACAACTACGTCCGCCTCTTCACCGACGACACCATCCTGACCGCGATCAAGAACAACCTGATCTGGGTGGTCGTCGCCCCGACGGTCGCCACCGCCCTCGGACTGATCTTCGCGGTGCTCACCGAACGGGTGCGCTGGGGAACGGCGTTCAAGCTGATCGTCTTCATGCCGATGGCGATCTCGATGCTCGCCTCGGGCATCATCTTCCGGCTGGTGTACGAGCAGGACCCGGACCGGGGCGTGGCCAACGCGGTGTGGGTGGGCGTCCACGACACCTTCGCCGAGTCCTCCACCTATCCCAGGGCCCGTCCGCTGCCGGTGCATCCGCTGAAGGCCGCCGGCGGCGGCGCGTACGTCACCAAGGAGCCGGTACGGCTCGGACAGCAGGTCAACCTGCCGCTGATCGGCGTCGCCCCGGCCCAGATGCCGAAGGACGCGCAGCTCGCGAAGGCTCCCGCGACCGCGCCCGACCGGGTCACCGGCACGGCGTGGCTGGACTTCACGCGCGGTGGCGGCGGCAAGCCGAACGTCATCGACAGCAAGGAGTCCGGGCTGGGCGGACTGACGATCGAGGCGGTCAAGGACGGCAGGGTCGTCGACTCCACCAAGGCGGCGGCGGACGGCGCCTTCTCGCTCTCCGCGAAGGCCGACGGCGCCGAACTGCGCCTGCCCGCGAGCAACTTCCGTGAGCAGTACAACGGCGTCGACTGGCTCGGGCCGAACGTGGTGACCCCGGCCATCATCGGTTCGTACGTGTGGATGTGGGCCGGATTCGCGATGGTGCTGATCGCTGCGGGACTCGCGAGTCTGCCGCGTGAACTGCTGGAGGCGGCGCGGGTCGACGGGGCGAACGAGTGGCAGGTGTTCCGCAGGATCACCGTGCCGCTGCTGGCACCCGTGCTCGCGGTGGTCACCGTCACGCTGATGATCAACGTCCTGAAGATCTTCGACCTGGTGTTCATCATCGCGCCCGGCAACTCGCTGGACGACGCGAACGTCCTCGCCCTGCAGCTGTACCAGTCGTCGTTCGGCACCGACGCGGACCTCGGCATCGGCAGTGCCATCGCGGTGTTCCTGCTGCTGCTGGTGATCCCGGTGATGCTCTTCAACATCCGTCGTATGCGGAAGGAGCAGGGCCGATGACGCACTCCACGGACATCGTCAGGGCGAAGCGGTCCCCTGCGGCGCGGATCGCGGCGGCGGCCGGCGGCGGGGTGATGCGGGTCTTCCTGATCGTGGTCGGGCTGTTCTGGCTGATGCCGACGATCGGGCTGCTGATCTCCTCGCTGCGCGACCCGGCGGACATCGCGGCGAGCGGGTGGTGGCAGGTCTTCACCAAGCCCGCCGAGCTGACCGTCCAGAACTACTCGTCGATCCTGCAGAACGAGACCGTCCTCAACTCCCTGCTCAGCACGGCCCTGATCACCGTTCCGGCGACGGTGCTGGTGGTGGTGATCGGCGCGCTCGCCGGGTACGCGTTCGCGTGGATGGACTTCCCCGGCCGCGACTGGTGGTTCATGGTGGTCGTGGGGCTGCTGGTGGTGCCGGTGCAGGTGGCACTCGTGCCGGTGGCGAAGCTGTTCGGCGTGGTCGGCATCTTCGAGACGACCTTCGGGGTCGTCCTCTTCCACGTCGCCTTCGGCCTCCCCTTCGCGATCTTCCTGCTGCGGAACTTCTTCGCGGAGATCCCGCGTGAACTCCTGGAGGCGGCGCGGCTCGACGGGGCGGGCGAGATCAGGCTGTTCACGCGGGTGGTCATGCCGCTGGGCGGCCCGGCGATCGCGTCGCTGGGGATCTTCCAGTTCCTGTGGGTGTGGAACGACATGCTGATCGCGCTAATCTTCGCGGACGCCACGAATCCGCCGATCACGGTGGCGTTGCAGCAGCAGGTCCGCCAGTTCGGCAACAACATCGACGTGCTGGCGCCGGGCGCCTTCGTGTCGATGGTCATCCCGCTGATCGTCTTCTTCGCCTTCCAGAAGCAGTTCGTGTCGGGGGTGATGGCGGGAGCGGTGAAGTAGGGCACGGCAAGTACGCGTGTGACAGGGGTGGTTCGGCCTTCACGGCCGAACCACCCTTCTGTGTCAGCCCCTTGAGGCGGAAGAACCACCCGTTCGTGTCGGCTCCGGTGGAAAGTTCCCCCGTATGCCGCATCCGGCGTAACCCGCTTCGCGCGCGGTCCGTTGCCGGGCGTACGGCCTGCCCGCGCTGTCGGGGCGCGGCCGGTCCTGCCCGCGTCGACCCCATGGATGTGCCGTGCCCCGGTTCAGCGTGATCGTGCCCGCTTACCAGGTCCAGGAATATCTGGAGGAGTGCCTTGACTCGGTGCTGACCCAGTCCTTCGACGACTTCGAGCTGATCGCGGTGGACGACTGCTCGCCGGATGCGTGCGGCGACCTCATCGACGAGTACGCCGCCCGGGACCCGCGCGTACGCCCCCTGCACGCGGCGCGGAACGGCGGTCTGGGCAACGCCCGCAACCTCGGCATGGCACAGGCCCGCGGCGACTACCTGCTCTTCCTCGACGGCGACGACACCCTGGTGCCCGGCGCCCTCCAGTCCGTCTCGGACCGGCTGAAGGAGACGGACTCGCCCGACGTCCTGGTCTTCGACTACGCCCGTACGTACTGGACCGGCGAGGTCGAACGCAACCAGCTCAGCAGGGAGTTGCACGAGGAGGGCCCGGCGCCCTTCCCCCTCTCCGACCGCCCCGGCCTCCTGCGGGTCCTGATGGTGGCCTGGAACAAGGCGTACCGCAGGGACTTCGTCGAGCGCGAGGGCCTCACCTTCCCGCCCGGCCACTACGAGGACACCCCCTGGACCTACCCGGTCCTGCTGTCGGCGGCCACCGTCGCCACGCTGGACGAGGTGTGCGTGCACCACCGGCAGCGCCGGCGGGGCAACATCCTCTCCACCGCCTCCCGCCGGCACTTCGACCTGTTCGACCAGTACGACCGGGTCTTCGCCTTCCTGGACTCCCGGCCGGAGCTGGCGGGTTGGCGGCCGGTCGTCTACCGCCGCATGATCGACCACTTCGGCACGGTCTTCAGCCGCCCGGGGCGGCTTCCCCGGGGCAGCCGCCCGGAGTTCTTCCGGCGGGCCCGCGCCCACTGCCGCCGGTACCGCACCCCGGACAGCACCTCCCGCTTCCCCGCCCACCCCCGCGGCATCGCCGCCCGCAGCTCGGCGGCCCGCCGGGCGGGGGCACCGGAACGGGCGGAGTGCGCCGGGGCCGCGGAGGGCACGGAGGTACCGGGGGCCGTGGAGGTCCCGGGGGCCGTGGAGCGCACGGGAGCCGCGGAGGCCGCGGAGGTCCCGGCAGCCGGGGACTCCGGTGCCGGCACGGGGTCGGCCTCCGTCGACACAGAGTCGGATTCCACCGGCACGGGCTCGGCCTCCGCCGGATCTGGCTCGGCTTCCGTCGGGTCGGACGCGGGCACCCGTCCCGCAGCCCCGGGCAAGCGCCGTCCCGCCGCCCGCCGGGCCGCGACCCTGGCCGCCACCGCCCGCCGCGCGGCGGCCGCCGCCGCCCGCCGCCTCGCCTCCGCCGACAGTGGCAGCGGCAGCGGCAGCGGCAGCGCCGGTACGGGCGCGGAGGCGGGACCGGGCGCGGACGCAGCGGCGGCCTCGGTCACGGGTGCGCAGGCCCCCGGCTCACCCGGGTCGGACGCTCCGGCTTCCGGCCGTACGGCCACCCCTCGGCCCTCGGAGGCCGCCGCCGGCCTCCGCCCCGGCGCGGAGGCCCCGGCCCCGCTCCCGGCCGACAGCACCGGTCCCCTCGGAGGCACCGGCCCCCTCACCGGCATCTCCCTCACCGGTGACACCCCCCTCACCGGCAGCACCGCATTCACCGCCAGCACCACCCCGAACACCCCCGCGTCCCCCGCGCCCCCCTCCCCCCGCTCCCGCCGAACATCCCCGCATACCGTCCCCGGCACCGCCGCCGAAGACGCGGCCGCCCTGCGCCTGGCCGCCGCCCCGGGGCCCGGCGCCGTCGGGCCGGCCGCCGCCTTCCGCAGCACCACCGCCCCCGCCGCCCCGCGCTTCGCCCCGCCCTCGACCCGCACCCGGCTGCGGCAGGCGCTCGTCCGGCGGGGCAGCCACCGCACGTACCGCCTGCTCGCCGTCGTCCAGACCGTCCGCCGCACGGTCGGCTCCCGCGCCCGCGCCCTGCTGCGCGTCCTGCGGTCGGCCGCCATGCGACTGCACTACCGCGTCCAACTGCGGCTGCCGGTCCGCGAGAACCAGGCGGTGTTCGCGGCGTACTGGAACCGCGGCTACTCCTGCAACCCCGCCGCGATCGAGGCGAAGGTCCGCGAACTCGCCCCGCACGTAAGGACCGCGTGGATCACCGGTCCCGCGCACGCCCACACCGTGCCCGTCGGCACCCGCCGGCTGCGTCCCGGCTCGGCCGCGTACTGGAGCGCGCTGGCCCGCGCCAAGTACCTGGTGAACAACGTCAACTTCGACCACCGTCTCGTCAAGCGCCCCGGCCAGGTCCTCCTCCAGACTCAGCACGGCACTCCGCTGAAGTCGATGGGCCTCGACCTCCAGGACCGCCCCGCCGCGGCCATGGACTTCGAGAAGCTGCTCGCGAACACCGACAAGTGGGACTACCTGCTGTCCTCCAACCGCCACTCCTCCCTCGTCTGGGGAAGGGCCTACCCCTCCGCCTACACGACCCTGGAACACGGCTATCCGCGCAACGACGTCTTCCAGAGCGCCACGGCCGACGACGTCGCCCGCATCCGCGCCTCGCTGAACATCCCCGAAGGCTCCACCGCCGTCCTCTACGCTCCGACGCACCGCGACTACCGGCGGACCCAGCGCCTGACGCTCGACCTCGAACGCGTCGCCCGGTCCCTCGGGCCCCGGCACGTGATCCTGACCCGTGCCCACTACTTCGCCAACGGTCCGCTGCACCGGCCGGGTTCCCACAGCTCGGCCCGCATCGTCGATGTGAGCGAACATCACTCGATCGAGTCGCTCTGCCTGGCCTCGGACGCCCTGATCACGGACTACTCGTCGCTGATGTTCGACTACGCCAACCTCGACCGCCCGATCGTCCTGCACATCGACGACCTGGAGGCCTACGAGGCCGCCCGCGGCACGTACTTCGACATCCGGGCCTTCCCGCCCGGCGCGGTCGCCCGCACCGAGGACGAGCTGATCGACATCTTCCGCAGCGGCCACTGGCGGGGCTCCCGCTCGGCGCAGTTGCGCGCGGCCTTCCGCGCCCGGTTCTGCCCGTACGACGACGGGCACGCGGCGGAGCGCGTGGTCCGCCGTGTCTTCCTCGGCCAGACCGGGGGCCTGCCCCACTGCGTACCGCTCAAGGACCGCACTCCGGCCCCCGCGCCCGGCAGCGCACCCGGCAGCACACCCGGCAGCGGCTTCCCCGGCGCGGGCCACCCGGCCCGCCCCGACTCCGTGCTGCCCGCCCAGCAGGACGCCAGGACCACCGCGCAGGCCGTCGCGGACCTGCTCCCGGCGGAGCTGCGCTGAACCGGGCGCGCGGACACGACGGGGCCCGGCGGACGTCCGCCGGGCCCCACGGCCGATCCGGTCCTGCGCGCGGTTACGGCTTGACCGCGATGCGCCCCTCGTCCATGCGCAGCAGCAGCAACTGCTCGCCGGTCTCCTCCAGGAACTCGTCGACGGCCTGCCGCGAGCCCTGCCAGTACCCGTAGTCGTCGATGAGCAGCACGCCGCCGCTCACCAGACGCGAGTACAGGTGCTTGAGCTCGTGCTTCGTCGAGGCGTACCAGTCGGTGTCCAGACGCAGGATCGAGATCTGCTCCGGGGCCTGCTCGGGAACGGTGTCCTCGACCTTGCCCTGCACGTAGTGCAGCCGCTCGGCCGGGTAAGGGACCTTCTCGAAACCGGACTTGACGTCGTCCAGCGAGGCGACGGCCCAGATCGGACGGTCCTTGCCGTAGACCTCCAGGAGCTGCGCGGCGGACTTGCCGTCGAGGCGCTTGTCCTCCTCCGTGGGCGGGGTCATGCCCTCGAAGGTGTCGAAGAGGTAGAGCTCGCGGTCCTCGACGCCCTCGGCGAGGAGGGTCTTGGCGCAGGCCTGCATGGAGCCGCCGCGCCACACGCCGCATTCCACGATCGCACCGGGGATGTCGTGCTTGACGACGTGCCGGGTGGCCAGGATGAAGGCGTTGAGCCGCTCGGGAGAGGTCATCGAGTACGGCTTCACCGCACGGATGATCTCCTTCGCCCCGTCGTCGTAGTCGGCGGGCAGTTCGAGGACCTTGGGCTTGGGGCTGGTCTGCGGCTTGGGCGCGGGGGCCGGGACGGACGCCGCGGGGCGGGCCCCCGGGCGGGGACGTTGGCCTGGAACCGGGACGCGTCGCAGCTGGTAGCCGGTCAGTTGCTGAAGGACGCCATTCACGGCGTTACGCCATACCATGCGCACGGACAGTACGCGGAAATAGTGTCGTGCGCCTCTGTCCCGTCAGAATCCGGACACATGTCCTATGTGCGTCAACAGTGCAGATCCACCCGTACGAGACGTGACTTGTCCGGACCTGTGGCCACGGTAAAGAAGCCCTGACCAGGGGGAATTGATTGGTTCCAGGTCAACAGCAGCCAGTCGGCCTTAGCGCCGCACACGGCTTTTCGGCGAAGAAACGCATCTGTTCGGCCATTCAGCGCGCGGGTCACGTCGGTGGCTCTGCGTGCGCTCTCCGCCGCCGGGATCTCCGGCTGCGGCCAGGCGGGCATCACCGTATACGCGCCGTAGCCGGGCAGCATCCGCGACGCCAGGTAGTGGTTGGTCAACACCACGTCGCCCCGGCGCACATGGCGCATCGCCCACTCCCACCCCGGCCAGGTCGGCAGGAACTGCACCCGGGCGGTGAACGCGCGCGGCAGCGCCCCGGCGGGCAGCAGGTGGAGCAGCGTCCCCGCCTGCGCCCACGCGCCGAGCGGCAGCGCCACGGCGAGCAGGGCGGCGAGCAGGGCGCGGCCCGTCCTCGCGGCCCGCGCGCGCGGCCACGGTGCGCACACCTCCACGGCGAGGGCGCACTGGAGCCCGAGCATGAGGTACGGCAGCACCCTCCCCCAGGTGTAGTGCCCCGTCCACCACCCGGCGGCGGCGACGGCCGCGGTGCCCAGGCACAGCAGCACCAGGGGGTCGCGCCGGGAGCGCCGCAGGCGCAGCAGCAGCACGGGCACGGCGAGCAGCGCCAGCCCGTACCGCTCGGGCACGGCCTGGTAGGCGGAGACGTGGAAGTGGTCCAGCGCCGAGGAGTCGGGGACCGACAGGACGTTCCCGTACGGCCACAGCAGCAGCGGGAGGACCGCGCCGGCGGTCGCCGCGGCACCGCGCGCGAGGGTGTGCCGACCGCGCCCGCGCACCGTACCGGCGCACACGGCCGCGCAGCCGATCAGCGCCCCCATCGCCATGACCGGGTGAATGAGCACCAGTGTGCCGGTGAGCAGCCCGGTGAGCGCCCAGTGCCGCACACCGGCGCGTCCGCGGGTCGCCCGCATCAGGCGCGCCCACAGGTACAGCCCGAGCGAGAAGGCGAAGGTGGACGGATACGACAGGGACAGGCACAGCGCCGACAGGGACGTGTGGCCGCTCCACAGGAACAGGTGCGTCCCCCACAGGAAGACCATGAACAGGACGGCGCACACGGGCGCCCAGGGGCTCCGCGACAAGGTCCGCACGAAGCAGCGGAGCCCGACGACGAGGGCGAGGCCGTTGACGCCGGCGCACACGCTCAGCGTCGCGAAGGCCGACAGGCCGGTGAGGCGCGCGAGGAGGGCCGCCAGGACGGTGTACGGCGTGTAGTACGGGCTGCTGTCGCCGGGGCGCTTCACCAGGGGGCTGCCGGGGTCCGTGAGGTCCTGGGTGAGCCGCTCGATCACCGCGGCGTGCTGTCCCAGGTCGCCGAGCCAGGGCAGCCGCCAGGCGACGCACATCAGGAAGCAGACGAAGCCGGCGAGCACCAGGTCCGGCGGCCGGGGCAGCCGTGTCCCGGCGGGCCGGGGCGGGCGGGGGGCCGCGGGGGGCGGGCCGGGGGGCACGGTGCGGGAGGCCGTGGGGGATGCGGTGGCCATGCGGGGTCGCCCTCCGGAGGAATTCGATGTCCCCGTCACCCTGCAACGGGCCGGTGGGCGGCCTCCGGATGCGACGTGCGGGCATCCGGGTGACCGCCGGGCGGGGCGCGCCCGGCGGCCCGGGGCGGCTACTGCACGGGCTCGGCGGCGGGCGCCGGCACCTGCTTGGGGCGCCCGGCCAGCTTGCGGTCCGGGTGGGCGCCCGGGACGGGGATGCCCTCGACGCCGCCGATGTGGTTGGCCCAGCGGATCGTCACCTCGCGCACGATCGCCCGCGAGATCCGGTAGGGCAGGTGCGGCGCCTGGCGCGGCTTGCGGAAGACGCCGACGGAGTCGCCCCAGTAGGCGTGCTTGGCGTCGATGGCCTGGTAGTCGTGCCGGATGCCCTTCATGGGCGGGAAGTCGGTGAAGGCCTCGCGCAGTTCGAGTCCGCAGTACGCGGCCATCGCCCGGAAGCCGTCCGGGTAGTAGCGCCAGCAGTCCTGCGCGTCATGGGCGTTGCCGCGCGAGGGCGCGGTGATGAACGCGTGCCCGCCGGGCCGCAGCACCCGGCCGATCTCCATGATGGAGGCCCAGAAGAACGGGATGTGCTCGAAGGCCTGGCCGGAGATGACGACGTCGGCGCTGCGGGACTTCAACGGGATGCGGTACGGGTCGGTCATGACCCGGTCCACGTTCGGCCCGTCGAGGACGTCGATGCCCACGTAGTCGACCTTGTGGTCCGCCAACAGGGCCCGGTGGGTGAGGCTCTGCCCCGGCGAGATCCGCGACCCCAGGTCGACGACACGGTGTCGCTTGGTCAGGGGCATGTACTCCTTCACGCAGAGCGCCATCTGGTCGTAAGCGGACTGGTGCATGGTTCTCTCCCTGTGACGTCAACTCATGGAGGATGCCGCACACGACGGCGCCCCCATTCTTGCCGTCCGCCCGGTGTGCGCGTCGCTCACCCTCGATTTACCCCATCTGCCGCGCGTGACCTGCCGATTCACCCGCTGAGCGCGGCGACGGCGGCCTTCGCGAGGTCATCCATGTGGGTGTCTTCCTGTCTTCCTGCCCTCGGCGATCCGATGGGCGCCACGGACCATGCCGCCGACTCCGTGCCGTTCCTGGTGACGGCGTTCACGGCTCGGCGGCGGGTGGCGGGGATTTCCGGCACGGGCGTTCTAAAATCCCGGCGATGACGTCCCCGCAGCTCGCCCCCAGCACCCCGGCCGCCCCGCAGGCCCCCGGGGCCCCTCGCGGGTCCTCGCCCGTCCGTCCGGCCGTCGTGTGGATCCTCACCCGCGCCCTCCAGGTCCTGCTGGTCTCGGAGGTGTTCGGCCGGGTCGGCGACGGCATCAACGGGGAGGTCCACCGGATCTACCGCACCTGGTACGAGCAACTGCTCTCCGGCGCCTTCCCGTTGGACGACGTGATGTGGCAGTACCCGCCGGGGGCCGCCCTGGTGATCCTGTCACCGGCACTGGTGCCGGGGCTCAGTTACTTCCAGGCGTTCGTCGCGCTCACCCTGCTCGTCGACGCCGTGGTCACCGCCGCGCTGGTGCGCGCGGGACGCCGGCAGGGCCGTCTGGCGGGGGCGTGGGTGTGGGTGGCGGGGCTGCCGCTGCTGCTGCACGTGCCGCTCGTGCGCTACGACGTCCAGGTGACCGCGCTGGCCGTCCTCGCGCTGCTCGCCCTGCGCCGGCGGCCGGTGGCGGCCGGGGCGCTGGCGGCCGTCGGCGCCCTGGTGAAGGTGTGGCCGGCGCTGGCGCTCCTGGGCGCGCCCCGGGGACGCACCACCCGGGCGGCCTGGGGATCGGCCGCGGTGTCCGCCGCGGCCCTCCTGGGCGTGCTGGCGCTGGCGTTCTCGCACACCTTCGACTTCCTGCGCCAGCAGGGCAACCGGGGGGTGCAGATCGAGTCGCTGGGCGGCACCGCGCTGGCGCTCGCCCGGCTCGTCGGCGCACCGTACGAGGGGGCGTACCGGGTCGAGTACCGCTACGGCGCGATGGAGTACCTCGGCCCGTACGTGTCCACCGTCGCGCACGCCTCCCTGGCCCTGACGGTGCTGGCGTTCGGCTGGCTGCTGCTGTGGCGGGTGCGGGCGCGGCGCTGGAACGCGGCGACGGCGTGCGACGCGGCCCTGTGCGCGGTGCTGCTGTTCGTGGTCACCAGCCGGGTGATCAGCCCGCAGTACATGATCTGGCTGATCGGGCTGTCGGCCGTGTGCATGACGCTGCGCGAGAGCGTGCTGCGCCCGGTGGTGAAGCTCCTGCTGCTGGCGTGCTTCGTGAGCACCCTCGCGTATCCCCTGGCGTACGGGCAGGTGACCACCGGGACGGTGTACGGCTGCCTGCTGATGCTCGTGCGCAACGGACTGCTGGTGGCGGCCGCGCTGCTGGCCTGCCGCCGGCTGTGGGCGTCGACGGTCGCCCGGCCCGCGTCCTAGAAAGCCCGAAGGGGCCCGCCACCGGGAGGCGGGCCCCTTCGGTCCAGGCGTCAGACCCGGTTGCGCAGCAGCGTGCGCATGGTGCGCATCGCCACCGACAGGTTGGCCAGGTCGAAGTCGTCCGAGCCCTGGATCTCCTCCAGGGTGGACCGCGCGCGTCCCAGCAGGGCCGCGTTCTTCTCCTCCCACGCCTTGTAGCGCTGCTCCGGGGTGGAGCTGCCGTTCCCGACGGACAGCACGTCCTGGGTCAGGCCGGCGTGGGCGGCGTACAGGTCCTCGCGGATGGAGGCGCGGGCCATGGACTGCCAGCGGTCGGCGCGCGGCAGCTCGATGATGCGGTCCATGAGCTGCGTGATGCCGAGCCGGTCGCCGAGGTCGTAGTACACCTCGGCGACGTCCATCGGGTCCTTGTCGAGCCGGTCCGCGATGGCGACCACGTCGAGGATCGGGAAGGCCGAGGAGAAGCCCGCCACGCGCAGCGCCAGGCCCTCCGGCACCCCGGCGCCGGTGAGCTCGGCCAGGATGCCCTGGTACCACTCCAGGTCCGCGCCGCGCAGCAGCTTCGGCAGGTCGTCCCAGACGCGTGCCACGCCCGCCCGGAAGAACTCGACGGTCTCGCCGATCTCCAGGGGCTGCGGCCGGTTGCCCAGCAGCCAGCGGGTGCCGCGCTCGACCAGCCGCCGCGAGTGCAGCCGGATCTGCGTCTGGACCTCCGCCGCGACCTGGTTGTCGAGCGCCTCGACGGCCTCCCAGACCTCGCTGAGGCCGAAGATCGCACGCGCCGCGAACTGCGCCCGTACGACTTCCTCGATGGACGCGCCGGTCTCCTCGCGCAGCCGGTGCAGGAAGGTCGAGCCGCCGGTGTTGACGGTGTCGTTGACCAGCACCGTGGTGATGATCTCGCGGCGCAGCGCGTGCGCGTCGATCTGCTCGGCGAACTTCTCCCGCAGCGGCGCGGGGAAGTACTCGTGCAGCAGCACCCGCAGGTGCGGGTCGTCGGGCAGCCCGGTGGAGATCAGCTCGTCCGCGACGGTGATCTTCGTGTACGCCATGAGGACGGCCAGCTCCGGCTGCGACAGCCCCTTGGAATTGTTCAACAATTCCCGGATCTGCCGGTCGTTGGGCAGGAACTCCAGCGCCCGGTCCAGGTGGCCGTCCCGGGTGAGGCGCCGCATGAAGCGCTGGTGCGCGTGCAGCAGCGACGGCGACTGGGCGACGGCGTTCGCCAGGGCGGTGTTCTGCGCGTAGTTGTTGCGCAGCACCAGGGCGCCGACCTCGTCGGTCATCTCGGCGAGCAGCTTGTTGCGCTGCTTGACCGTCATGTCGCCGTCGGTGACCAGCGCGTTGAGCAGGATCTTGATGTTCACCTCGTGGTCGGAGGTGTCCACGCCGGCGCTGTTGTCGATGGCGTCGGTGTTGATCCGGCCGCCCGCGCGGGCGAACTCGATGCGGCCGAGCTGGGTGGCGCCCAGGTTGCCGCCCTCGCCGACGACCTTGACCCGCAGGTCCTCGCCGTTGACGCGGATCGCGTCGTTCGCCTTGTCGCCGACGTCGGCGTTGGACTCGGCGGAGGACTTGACGTACGTACCGATGCCGCCGTTCCACAGCAGATCGACCGGCGCCTTGAGGATGGCCTGCATCAGGTCGGCCGGGGTCATCTTGGAGACGCCCGCCGCCAGCCCCAGCGCCTCGCGCATCGCGGCGTTCACCGGGATGGACTTGGCGCTGCGCGGGTGGATGCCGCCGCCCTGCGAGAGCAGCGCGGTGTTGTAGTCGGCCCAGGAGCTGCGCGGCAGCTCGAACAGACGCCGGCGCTCGGCGTAGGAGACGGCCGCGTCCGGGGTC
Source organism: Streptomyces sp. NPDC039736 (assembly GCF_055596485.1). NCBI lineage: Bacteria > Bacillati > Actinomycetota > Actinomycetes > Kitasatosporales > Streptomycetaceae > Streptomyces > Streptomyces sp. NPDC039736. The sequence continues at coordinate 716,001 of NZ_JBVIUQ010000004.1, forward strand.
GGGTCGATGAAGATGTGCCGGTGGTCGAACGCGGCCACCAGCCGGATGTGCTCGCTCAGCAGCATGCCGTTGCCGAACACGTCGCCCGACATGTCGCCGACGCCGACGACCGTGAAGTCCTCGGACTGGGTGTCGTGCCCGAGCTCGCGGAAGTGCCGCTTGACGGACTCCCAGGCGCCGCGGGCGGTGATGCCCATGCCCTTGTGGTCGTAGCCGACCGAGCCGCCCGAGGCGAAGGCGTCGCCGAGCCAGAAGTCGTAGGCGATCGCGATCTCGTTGGCGATGTCGGAGAACGTCGCGGTGCCCTTGTCGGCGGCGACCACGAGGTACGTGTCGTCCTCGTCGTGCCGGACCACGTCGCGCGGCGGCACGACCTCGCCCGCCACCATGTTGTCGGTGATGTCCAGCAGCGCCGAGATGAACGTCCGGTAGGAGGCGATGCCCTCGGCCAGCCACGCGTCGCGGTCCACCGACGGGTCGGGGAGGTTCTTCGCGACGAAGCCGCCCTTGGCGCCGACCGGCACGATGACGGTGTTCTTCACCATCTGCGCCTTGACCAGGCCGAGCACCTCGGTGCGGAAGTCCTCGCGCCGGTCCGACCAGCGCAGACCGCCGCGGGCCACCTTGCCGAAGCGCAGGTGCACGCCCTCCACGCGCGGCGAGTACACCCAGATCTCGTACGCCGGACGCGGCGCGGGGAGGTCGGGGATCGCCTGCGGGTCGAACTTCATCGACACGTACGCGTGCGGCTTGCCGTCGTCCGCCCGCTGGAAGAAGTTGGTCCGCAGCGTCGCCTTGATGACCGTGAGGAAGGAGCGCAGGATGCGGTCCTCGTCCAGCGAGGCGACCTGGTCGAGCGCCCCGTCCAGCTCCTCCAGCAGTCCGTCGGTGAGCTCGGTGCCGGCCTTCTGCCGCTCCGGCGACATGCGCGCCTCGAACAGGGAGACCAGCAGCCGGGTGGTGTGGACGTTGTTGCGGAGGGTGTCCTCCATGTAGTCCTGGCTGAACATGGCACCGGCCTGGCGCAGGTACTTCGCGTACGCGCGCAGCACGACGGCCTGCCGCCAGGTCAGCCCGGCGCGCAGCACCAGCGAGTTGAAGCCGTCGTTCTCGGCGGCCCCCGTCCACACCGCGGCGAAGGCGTCCTGGAAGCGCTCGCGGGCGTCGTCGGCGAGGTAGTCGCCGCCGCCCGGGAGCTGCGGCATCCGCAGCCCGAAGTCGTAGATCCAGGCGTGCGTGCGGTCCGCGCAGCGCAGTTCGTACGGACGCTCGTCGACGACCTCGACGCCCAGCAGTTGGAGCACCGGCAGCACGGCGGACAGGGAGACCTGCTCGCCGGTGCGGTAGATCTTGAAGCGGCGCTCGCCGGGGCCGGCGCCCACCGGCTCGTACAGGCTCAGCGCGAAGTCCTTGACGCCCTGGGTGAGCTGCTCCAGGTGCACCAGGTCGGCGACCGCGGCGCGCGGCGAGTGGTCGGCCTTGTAGCCCTCGGGGAAGGCGTGGCCGTAGCGGCGCAGCAGTTCGGCGGCGCGCTCCTCGCCGAGTTCGGCGTTGAGGGCCTCGGCGAAGCCGTCGGACCAGGAGCGGGCGGCCTCCGCGAGACGGGCCTCGATGCGCTCGACGTCGGCCTCGGTGAGGGCGGTGAGCTCGGTGCCGGGCTCGACGCGGACGACGAAGTGCAGCCGGGAGAGGATCGACTCGGTGTTCCAGGCGGTGAAGTCGACGCTGGTGCCGCCGAGCTCCTCCTTGAGGATGTCGATCAGGCGCAGCCGCACGGCCGTGGTGTAGCGGTCGCGCGGCAGGTAGACGATCGCCGAGTAGTAGCGTCCGTACTCGTCCTGGCGCAGGTACAGCCGCAGCCGGCGGCGCTCCTGGAGGTAGAGCACCGAGGTGACGACGGAGCGGAGCTGGTCGACGGGGGTCTGGAACAGCTCGTCGCGCGGGTAGGTCTCCAGGATCTGGAGCAGGTCGCGGCCGTCGTGGCTGTTGGCGGTGAAGCCGGCGCCTTCGAGGACCTCGGCGACCTTGCGCCGGATGACCGGGACCCGCCGTACGGACTCGGTGTACGCGGCGGAGGAGAACAGGCCGAGGAAGCGGCGCTCGCCCACCACGTTGCCGTCGGCGTCGAACTTCTTCACCCCGACGTAGTCGAGGTACGAGGGGCGGTGCACGGTGGCGCGGCTGTTGGCCTTGGTGAGCACCAGGAGCTTGTGCTCACGGGCCTTGGCGCGGGCGTCGGCGGGCAGCCGGGAGAACGACGGGGAGACGGGGTGCGTCTCGTCGTCCTCGTGGTGCTGGGGGTCGGAGCGCAGGACGCCGAGGCCGGTGCCGGGCACGGCGGTGAGGGAGTCCTCGCCGGTCAGCTCGTACTCGCGGTAGCCGAGGAAGGTGAAGTGGTCGGCGGCCAGCCAGCGCAGCAGCTCGCGGGCCTCCTCGACCTCCTGGTCGGGGAGGTCGGCGGCCTTGGGCTCGCCCGGCAGCCCGTCGGCGATGCGCAGCGCGCAGTCGCGCATCTTCTCCCAGTCCTCGACGGCCTCGCGGACGTCGGACAGCACGCGCAGCAGATCGGCGGTGATCTGCTTGAGGTCGCCGCGGTCGGTCTCGCGGTCCATCTCGACGTGGATCCACGACTCGACGATCGCGTCGTGCGGCAGCTCACCGGTGATCTGCTTGGCGAGCACCTCGATGAGCTTGCCGGTCACGTCCCGGCGGACCAGAACCTGCGGGTGGATGACCACGTGGATGCCCCGGCCCTGACGGGACAGCTCATTGGTCACCGAGTCGACGAGGAAGGGCATGTCGTCCGTCACGACTTCCACGACCGAGTGACTGCACGTCCACCCGTTCTCCTCCACGGTCGGGGTGTGCACCCGTACGTTCGCCGTGCCCTGCGGGCGGTTCGCCGCCAGCCGGTAGTGCGAGAGCGCCGCTCCGAAGACGTCGACCGGGTCACGGTCGCCGAGGTCCTCGGGCGCCGTGTGGAGGTAGTAGCGCTGGAGATACGCGAGCAGTGCGTCCTGGTCGGGCGCCCCTTCGCCCTCGGACCCAGTCGGAGTTAGTCCCCCCGCCGGGCTGTTCTCAGCTACCCGGGCCGCCCGTGCGAGCAGCTCGGCCTTGGCTTCGTCCAGCTTGGTCTGCATGTCCTCTGGCTCCTGTCGCGCGCCGTTGCGTGACGTAGGTGGTGAAGATGACACAGCGCCGCGACACGGGGTTTCCGGTCGCTGTCGACGGTGTGCCGGGAAATGGGTAACCGATGACGCCCGTGCCGACGTGCGCCGTTTTCGGCGTGTGCGGTCTTGTGTCCGGGGTCGGAGAATCAGCGAAGGCCCGGGCACGGTGGTGCGCCGGGCGAAGGCCGGGGGCTGCACCGCCCCCGAGGCGTCGTATCGCGCTGATCACGGCACCAGGCTATCCCTCCTTCGGCGGCAGGCGTTATTCGCGGGACGTTGGACAAAGTGCGGAGAAGGTCGACGTTTTGTCCATTCCGGCACAGGGGCCCCGTACGCACCGGTGCTCACGGCGGCGGGACCCGGCCCGCGCACGCCCCCTCGCCAAGAGCCGCGCCCCCGGGCCGCACGAGTTCCTGGCCGCGCCGCGGACGAAGGCCCCGGCGACCTGGGCGCCGCCGTACGACCGGACACGGCGCCCGTACGGGCCGTCGGCCGTACGGATCGCCGACCGTGCGGCCCCCGGCCCTACGCCTCCCGCCGTACGGCACCCGGCCCTGCGGTCCCTGCCCTGCGCCTCCCGCCGGCCGGGGGCCGTACACCTCCCGCCGTACGGCCTGCGGCCCCTCGTCAGGCCGCCAGGTCCTGCGCGATGCGCACCGCGTCCGCCAGCGAGTCCACCACCGGCACCCCGGCGGCCTCCAGCACGGCCCGGCTGTGCGAGCCGCCCGTGTAGAGCACCGCGCCCGCCCCCACGTGCGCCGCCGCCAGGGCGTCGTCGACGGCGTCGCCGATGACCACGACGCGGGACGGGTCGACGCCCTCCAGAGCCGCGAGGTGGCGCACCATGTGCGCCGCCTTGGTGCCGCCGGAGGGGCCCGTGCGGCCGTCGACCCGCACGAAGTGGCGCTCGATGCCGTAGCCGCGCACCACCGGCAGCAGCTCGTCGTGCCCGTACATGCTCAGCAGCGACTGGCTGCGCCCGGCGGCGCCCCAGCCGGTGAGTATCTCCTCGACCCCGTCGGTCAGCCCGCAGGCCGCCCGCAGCTCCACGTAGTGGCGGTGGAAGGCGGCGTCCATGACGAGCCACTCCGCGTCGGTGGGCAGCCGGCCCATCAGCCGCTCGTAGAACTTGGGGATCGGTATGCAGTACAGCTCGCGGTAGCGCTCCACGGTGATCGCCGGGAGGCCGATCTCCGCGAACGCGGCGTTGGATGCCCCGACGACCGCGGTGATGTCGTCGAGCAGTGTGCCGTTCCAGTCCCAGACCAGGTGCGTCCTCATGAAAGAACGTTACCCACCGCCACTGACAAAGCCACTGACCTGGAACTCCCGCCGGATTCCGGCCCGGCTCCCCGGCTTCCCGCCCTGCTCAGCCGATGAGCCCGGCGATCTCCTGCACCCCGAACCACAGCAGTTCGTGGTCCTCCGCCCCGTCCACCACGAACTGCGCGTCGTCGTCGCCGAGGTCCGCGGCCCCCAGCGCGGCGGCGGCGGCCGTCACGTCGTCCCGCGCGTCGTCGGCGTCCGCGTGCACGGCCGCCGCCTTCTTCAGCGGTACGGCCCCCTCCACACGCACCTCGCCGATGGCCCCGGCGTCCATGCCCCGCCCGTCCGGGTCGACGACCACCAGGTGGTCCGCCACGTCCACGGCGACCACGACCCGGCGCCGCTCGGCGGCCGGGTCCCCGGCGACCAGCCGCAGCGAGGCGGCGGCCGCGCGCCCCAGGGCCGCGTACTCCAGCTCCTCCATGTCGTCCGAGACGTACCACTCGCGCAGGCCCGGCGTCACCGCGTAGGCGACGAGCGGACCGGGCCCCAGCTCGCCGGCCTTGTACGCGGCGGCCAGTCCAGGAAGTGTCGTAGGTACGTAGAGGCGCATCGGTGCCGCTTTCGTCGTCGCTTCCCCGGCCGGAAGGGCTTCTCGACAGGGCTTCAGCAGGGCCTCCAGGGTACGTTCCGGGTCCCCCATCGGGGCGGCGGTCCCCCCGCACGGCCGTCCACCCCGCGCCGCGCGGCCCCGGGCCCGTCCCGGCGCCGGGGCGTGCTCTCACCCTGATGGGTGGTTCGGCGGACCGCGCGCGGGCGGTGCGGACGCCACTTGCCACCGCGCGGTCCGGCACCGTACAAGATCCTTCACCAGAAGTTACCGCCGGGTACCACACCGGCCAGGCAGAGCGGGGCGATCTTTATGCACGGCACGACGACCCGGCCCGGCGCCGCCCGTCGCGACTCACGCGGCCCCGGCACGGGCACCGCCGTCCGCACCCGGCCGCGCACCCCGCGCACCCCTCAGCAGCAGTTCGCGGAACTCCTGCTCGCGGTGCTCAGCGGACAGCGCCCGGCGCACAGCATGCTGAACCTGATGTTCCGCGACGCCTACGACCAGCTCGTCGACCTCGCGCCCCGGACGCCCTTCCGCACCCGGGGCCCGCGCCCCGTCGTGCGGCACTGCCGCGGCTTCAGCCCCCGCCCCGGCGTCATCGAGGCGTGCGCCGGGATCGGCGCGGGCGAGCAGGTGCGCGCCATGGCCTACCGGCTGGAGCAGAGCCCCGACCGGCGCTGGCGCTGCACCGCCCTGGAACTGGGCGGCGAGAGGGCCCCCGCGCGGGTCTGAGCCCACCGCCGGCACCCGAGCACACCGAGGAAGCACCACCCGCCCGCCCCGGCGCGCCGGAGAACACCGGCCGGCCGCCCCAGAGCGCCGGAGAACACCGACCGACCGCCCCGGCCCACCGGGAAACGCCGCCGGGCGCGCACCCCCGGAAGGAGCGCGCGCCCGGCGGCGCGACGGCGAAGGCTACTTCTTGCGGCGACGGCCGCCCGCGGCCTTCTGCGCCTTGCGGCGCTCGGCACGGGTCAGGCCGTCGGACTCCGAGCGGGTCGGGCCGTCAGCGCCGGCGTTCTCGAAGTCGCCCTCGACGACGCCGCCCTCGCCGTCCACGGTCGGCGCGGAGAAGTGCAGCCGGTCCGGCCGCTGCGGGGCCTCCAGGCCCTTCGCGCGGATCTCCGGGCGCGACGCTCCGGCCGGCACCGCGTCCTCCTTGGTGAGCGAGGGACCGTCCTGCACCGGGACCTCCTCGACCTGCTGCTCCACCTGGACCTCCAGGTTGAACAGGTAGCCGACGGACTCCTCCTTGATGCCGTCCATCATGGCGTTGAACATGTCGAAGCCCTCGCGCTGGTACTCCACCAGCGGGTCCTTCTGCGCCATGGCGCGCAGACCGATGCCCTCCTGGAGGTAGTCCATCTCGTAGAGGTGCTCACGCCACTTGCGGTCCAGCACGGACAGCACCACGCGGCGCTCCAGCTCGCGCATGATCTCCGAGCCGAGCTGCTTCTCGCGGGCCGCGTACTGCTCGTAGATGTCGTCCTTGATGGACTCCGAGATGAACTCGGCGGTGATCCCCGCGCGGTCGCCCGCGGCCTCCTCCAGGTCCTCCACCGTGATCTTCACCGGGTAGAGCTGCTTGAACGCGCCCCACAGGCGGTCCAGGTCCCACTCCTCGGCGAAGCCCTCGACGGTCTCGGCCTGGATGTAGGCGTCGATCGTGTCGTCCATGAAGTGCTTGATCTGCTCGTGCAGGTCCTCGCCCTTCAGGACGCGGCGGCGCTCGCCGTAGATGACCTCGCGCTGCCGGTTGAGGACCTCGTCGTACTTCAGGACGTTCTTGCGGGTCTCGAAGTTCTGCTGCTCGACCTGCGACTGCGCCGAGGCGATGGCACGGGTGACCATCTTGTTCTCGATCGGCACGTCGTCGGGAACGTTGGCCATCGCCATGACGCGCTCGACCATGGCCGCCTTGAACAGACGCATCAGGTCGTCGCCCAGCGACAGGTAGAACCGGGACTCGCCCGGGTCGCCCTGACGGCCGGAACGGCCGCGCAGCTGGTTGTCGATGCGGCGCGACTCGTGCCGCTCGGTGCCCAGGACGTACAGCCCGCCGAGGGCCTTCACCTCGTCGTGCTCCGCCTTCACGGCGGCCTCGGCGCGCTCCAGGGCGGCGGGCAGCGCGGCCGCCCACTCCTCGATGTGCTCCTCGGGGTCCAGGCCCTGCTGGCGCAGCTCCGCCTCGGCGAGGTCGTCCGGGTTGCCGCCGAGCTTGATGTCCGTACCGCGGCCGGCCATGTTGGTGGCCACGGTCACGGCGCCCTTGCGGCCGGCCTGGGCGATGATCGGCGCCTCCCGGTCGTGCTGCTTGGCGTTGAGCACCTCGTGCTGGATGCCGCGCTTGGAGAGCTGCTGCGAGAGGTACTCGGACTTCTCGACGGACGTGGTGCCGACCAGGATCGGCTGGCCCTTGGCGTGCTTCTCGGCGATGTCGTCGACGACCGCGTTGAACTTGGCGACCTCGGTGCGGTAGATCAGGTCCGACTGGTCGATGCGGACCATGTCCCGGTTGGTCGGGATCGGCACGACGCCCAGCTTATAGATCTGGTGGAACTCCGCGGCCTCGGTCATCGCCGTACCGGTCATGCCGGACAGGCCGTCGTAGAGGCGGAAGAAGTTCTGCAGGGTGATCGTGGCGAGGGTCTGGTTCTCGTCCTTGATGTCCACCCCTTCCTTCGCCTCGATCGCCTGGTGCATGCCCTCGTTGTAGCGGCGGCCCGCGAGCACACGGCCGGTGTGCTCGTCGACGATCATGACTTCGCCGTCGATGACGACGTAGTCCTTGTCCTTCTTGAAGAGTTCCTTGGCCTTGATCGCGTTGTTGAGGTAACCGACGAGCGGGGTGTTGACCGACTCGTAGAGGTTGTCGATGCCCAGCCAGTCCTCGACCTTGGCGACGCCCGGCTCGTGGATGCCGACGGTGCGCTTCTTCTCGTCGACCTCGTAGTCGCCGGTCTCCTCGATGCCCTTCAGCGGGTTGCCCGGCTCGCCCTTCTTCAGGCGGGTCACGAGCTTCGCGAAGTCGCCGTACCACTTGGTGGCCTGGTCGGCGGGACCGGAGATGATCAGCGGCGTACGGGCCTCGTCGACGAGGATGGAGTCGACCTCGTCGACGATCGCGAAGTTGTGGCCGCGCTGGACCAGTTCCTCCTGCGACCAGGCCATGTTGTCGCGGAGGTAGTCGAAGCCGAACTCGTTGTTCGTGCCGTACGTGATGTCGCAGGCGTACTGCGCGCGGCGCTCGGCCGGCGACATGTTCGCGATGATGCAGCCGACCTCCAGGCCGAGGAACTTGTGCACCCGGCCCATCAGCTCGGAGTCACGCTCGGCGAGGTAGTCGTTCGTGGTGATCAGGTGCACGCCCTTGCCGGACAGTGCGTTCAGATACGCGGGAAGCGTGCCGACGAGGGTCTTGCCCTCACCGGTCTTCATCTCGGCGACGTAACCGAGGTGCAGGGCCGCGCCGCCCATCAGCTGGACGTCGTAGTGACGCTGGCCGAGGACGCGCTTGGCCGCCTCGCGGACGGTCGCGAAGGCCTCGGGCATCAGGTCGTCGAGGCTCTCGCCGTCGGCGTGACGCTGCTTGTACTCGTCGGTCAGGGCGCGCAACTCGGCGTCGGAGAGGTTGACGAAGTCCTCTTCGATGGAGTTGACCTGGTCCGCGATGCGGTGCAGTTTGCGCAGGATCTTGCCTTCGCCTGCACGCATGAGCTTGTTGAAGACGGACACTGAGGCTGGTCTCCTTGCCGGTCGGGCCTGTGCACTGGGTCGGTGTGACTGTGTGGGTCGGTACTGACTTTGGCGCGGGCACGGCAGGCGGGCCCCACCGCAACGGCCATCGTAAGCGAGGACCAAGCCGCCCCGGGAGGTCCGCCGCCGCGAAGGCGCACCGGCGTCAACATGGTGAACGCCCCGCGCGTCCCGAAGGTGCCGGGCAGCACTCGAAAAGTGTTCGCCCCCGGTGCGCACGGTGACCAGAATCCGTGCATGGAACCCTTCGCGCTGCACACCGAACGGCTGGAACTGCGGCCCTTCGCCACCGAGGACACCGACGAGGTGTTCCACGCGGCGCAGGACCCCGACATCCAGCGCTGGGTGACCCTTCCCTCCCCGTACGGACGCCAGGACGCGGTGTACTTCGTCGAGCAGATCTCGGCCCGGGGCCTGCGCACCGGCACCGGCTTCCACTTCGCGGTGCGCCCCCGGGGCGGCGGGCCGCTGCTCGCCGCGGTGGGCATCGGCGTCCTCCAGGAACCCGGCACTTGGGAGCTCGGCTTCTGGGCGGTGCGCGAACACCGCAGGAGGGGTTACGTCCGCGAGGCCGCCGGCGCGGCCGTCCGCTGGGCCCTCACGACGCAGCCCGTGGACCGGCTCTGCTGGCAGGCCCTGGTCGGCAACCACCCCTCGCGCGAGCTCGCCCTCGGGCTCGGCTTCACCATGGAGGGCGTGCGGCGCGCGGCCATCCTCCACCAGGGGACCACCCGCGACGCCTGGAGCGCCTCGCTGCTCCCCTCGGACCTGGGGCTGCCCGCCCCGCACCCCTACCTGCCCGCGCCGGAGCCGCCCGCCCGCGATGTCAGTGCCGCCCTCTAGTCTTCCGTCATGACCTTCCAGCCGCCCGCATCGGTCGCCCTCTCCGCCGACGAAGCCCGCCGGATCGCCCTGCGCGCCCAGGGACTTCTGGGCGCTCCCGACCGCCGGGCCGGGGTGCGGGGCGTGCTGCGCCACCTGGGCGCGGTGCAGCTCGACACGATCTCCGTGCTGGCCCGGTCGCACGAGCTGATTCCGTACGCCCGCCTGGGCGCGGTGCCCCGGCGCACGGTCGAGGACGCCTACTGGTCCCCCGACGGCGAGCCCGCGCACGCCTTCGAGTACTGGTCGCACGCGGCCTGCATCCTGCCCGTCGAGGAATGGCCGCACTTCGCGTTCCGCCGCCGTGCCTACCGGGCCCGCCCGCAGTGGCACCACGAGCTCACCGACGGCGCGTACGAGCGCGTGATCAAGCAGTTGCGCGCCGAAGGCCCGCTCACGGCGACGGAGTTGGGCGGCGCGAAGAACGGCGGCGAGTGGTGGGACTGGTCGGAGTCCAAGGTCGCCGTCGAGCGCGCCCTGATGCACGGCGACGTGGTGTGCACACGGCGGCGCGGCTGGAAACGGGTGTACGACCTGGCCGAGCGCGCCGTCCCCGCCGCCCACCAGCACGACGACCTCTCCGACACGGAGTGCGTACGACGCCTGGTCGCCCTCGCCGGCCGCTCCCTGGGGGTCGGCACCCGGGAGGACATCTCCGACTACCACCGGCTGAAGAACGCCCAGGTGGACGCGGTGATCGCGGACTCGGGCCTGGTGCCGGTCGAGGTCGAGGGCTGGGGCAGGCCCGCCTGGGCGGACCCGCAGGCCCTGGCCGCGGTCCCGCGCGGACGGCACCGCACGACCCTGCTGTCGCCCTTCGACTCACTGATCTGGGACCGGCCGCGCACGGAACGGATCTTCGGCTTCACGCACCGCCTGGAGGCGTACGTCCCCCGGCCCAAGCGGATCCACGGGTACTTCGCGATGCCGCTGCTGGCGGGCGGCAGGCTGCTGGGGCGCGTGGACCCGGCCCGGGAGGGCTCGGTGCTGGTGGCCAAGCAGGTCTCGCTGGAGTCCGCGAAGGCGGTCCCGGACATGGCCAGGGCCCTGTGGGAGGCGGCGTCCTGGGTCGGCTGCACGGAGATCCGCCTGGACCGCACGACACCCCCGGAACTGCACGCCCCGCTGCGGGCGGCGCTGGACGCGTAGCACCGGAGGGGGAGCTCCTGGAAGGGGACCGGGACCGCGAGAGAGCGCCCGGAAGGGTCCGGAACCGGCGAGGAGAGGACCCCCGGGAGGGCCCGGGACCGGCGAGGAGAGGACCCCCGGGAGGGCCCGAGACCGCGAGGGGGCCTCTAGCGGATCTCCAGGATCTTCTCCCGCATCGCGTACACCACGGCCTCCATGCGCGAATGCAGCTGGAGCTTCTCCAGGATGTTGCGCACGTGGTTCTTCACGGTGTTCTCCGAGATGAACAGCTCCTTGGCGATGTCCCGGTTGTTCATCCCGGTCGCCACCAGCTTCAGCACTTCCAGCTCCCGGTCGGTGAGCCGCGGCGCGGGCACCAGCCTGCGCTCGTCGGAGCGCTGGATCATCGACTTGAACTCGGTGAGCAGCTTGGACGCCATCGAGGGGCTGATCTGCGACTGCCCGTCGGCCACCGCCCGGATCGCCGTGGACACCTCGTCCGTGGAGATCTCCTTCAGCAGGTAACCCGTCGCCCCCGCCTTGATCGCGTCGTAGAGGTCGGCCTCCTCGTCGCTGATCGTCAGCATGATGATCTTCGCGCTGGGGGCCACCTCCTTGATGGAGGTGCACGCCTCGATGCCGCCGCGCCGGGGCATCCGCACGTCCATCAGCACGATGTCCGGCAGCAGGTCGGCCGCCTTGTCCACGGCCTCCGCGCCGTCCCCGGCCTCACCGACGACCTGGATGTCCTCCTCCTGGGCGAGGACGATCTCCAGTCCGCGCCGGAAGAGCGCGTGGTCGTCCACCACCAGCACCCTGATCGGCTCCTTGCGGAACGCGCCCTCGTCCGGGTCGCCGTCACGGCCGGGGCCCGGTCCGGACCCGGGTCCGCGGTCGAGATTCCGTGCGTAGTCGCCGCCGTGCACCGGACCGAAGCTGTCCGCCATCGTTCCTCCCCCTGAGGCCATGGCCCGAAGTTCGTGTGCTGCGCCAACCACGGTCCGCAGAGCACTTCTTGACTTGCGGTGCCATGATTCCATGCCCCGGCGACGGAACGGTCGCTTCAGGACTCGCTTCAGGGTGCACGCACCGGTGTCCCCGGGGGCGCGAACGCCCTCCGGGGACACCACCTTCAGGCGGGGTGCGGCGCACCGCACGCCGCCGCGGGGCGCTCAGCCGCCGAGTGCGCCGCCCGCGCCGCCGACCTCGGACTCCGCCAGCGGGTCGGTGTCGAGGTGGATGACGCCGTAGTCGTACGCGTGTCGCCGGTAGACGACGCTGGGCTGCTTGGTCTCCGCGTCGACGAAGAGATAGAAGTCGTGTCCGACCAGTTCCATCTCGTACAGCGCCTGATCGAGCGACATGGGGGCGGCGACGTGGGTCTTCTCGCGGACCACGAGCGGTCCCTCGCCCTGCACCTCGATCGAACCGATCTTCTTGGTGGGCACACCGTCGTCCGACTCGCCGTGGTCCACGACGAGTTGGCCGTCGCCGTCGATGACGGCCGCGTCGGGTACCGCCGCACCGACCTCGGCGGCCGAGAGCCTGCCGGTGCCGCGGCGGGTGTGCCGCTTGTCGTGCTGCTTGCGCAGCCTCGCTTCGAGCTTGCCGGTCGCCAGGTCGAGCGCCGCGTACGCGTCGCCCGCCGACGCCTCGGCCCGGATCACCGGACCGCGTCCGTGCACCGTGATCTCCACACGGTCGGACCGGTCCGCCTGCCTCGGGTTGGGCTCCTTGGACACCTCCACGTCGAGGCTGATCACCTTGCCGTCGAGCTTCTGGATCCTCTCCAGCTTGAGCTTCTCCGCCACGTGCTTGCGGAACCGCTCGGGTACCTCTGTCTTGCGGCCCTTGACGACGATGTCCACGCAGAACTCCGTTCCCGGATTGCTCCGCTCGCTGCGGAGCGTCTCCCTTTTTGCACCAGACTCCGGATCAGTCCCGGAGTCTCGGACTAGGCGACTTCCTCTCCTCCTCCCCCGTGGGGAAGATCCACACCCTCCAATTTTCGGGGCGCGAGGGAAAACCAGCACGGCAGTGCAATAAGTGAGGCACAGCGACCGCCATTCCTCACTTATGAACATAGCCCGCCCGGTGGGGTATCGGCACCCGCTACCGGCGCGTACCTCCGTTCAGGTGGTTTTTCCCTCTCGCTACCTGCAACGATGCACGTTCCCGCTCAGTTCCAGTTTATTTCGAAAGATTTCGGCGGAGCTGCGACAACCGCTGCCGCGATCGTCGGGAATCCGCTATTGCCGGGCCTTCCCCCAGAGGTACGTAAGTACTCCCCCGGCCTTCCGGGTCTTCTCCGACGCCTGTCGTACGCACCACGGCAGGCCCGCAGCGCACGCGCCGCCTCGGCCAGCGAGGCGCCGGTGGTCATGAGGTCGTCCACCAGGACCACCGTCACACCCGCCCCCGCGCCTGCCGGGCCGGTCTCCCGGACGCCCGCCGGGGCGTCTCCGGCGTCGGAGCCCGGCCGGGAACCCGCCGGGACCTCTCGGAAGACGTCCTCGAAACCCGCCCGGGGGCCCGTGAGCAGCCTCTCGGCGCCGGGGACCGCCTCCAGGGCGCCGGACAGGTTCGCCAGCCGCTCGCGGGCAGTCAGGCCGGCCTGGTCGCCCACCGGACGGCACTGCCGCAGCACCGGAGCCACCCGGGCCACCAACCCGCCCCGCCGCAGCTCACCCGCTGCCGCGAAGGCGATCCGCCGCACCGGGTCCTGCCCCCGCACGGCGACCGAACGCCGCGCGGACGGCACGGGCACCAGAACCACTTCCTGCGTCGCGTCCACTGGGGGTGCACTTACCCAACTGCCCGGGGGATACGCTCCCGGGGGCTCCCCCTCCCCTCCCTCCCCACCCCACCCCCACCCCGCCCCCACCTCCCCCACCGCGCCGCGCACCGCCCCCGCCAACGCCCGCCCCAGCTCGCCCGCCAGGCCGAGCGCGCCGCGCTCCTTGTGCGCGAGGAGCACCGCCCGCGGGGCGTCCTCGTACCGGGCCGCCGCGTGCACGACCGGCAGCCCCGGCGGCTGCGGCGAGGGCCGTACGCGCCCCGGCCCGCCCCCGTGCAGCAGCTCGGCGCACTCCGCGCACACCGCTGACGGCTCCCGCGGTCTGCCGCAGCCCGCGCAGGCCACCGGCAGGACCAGAGCGGCGAATTCCCGCCAAACTCCCCGTAATCGCTTCATGCCCCCACTGTGCCGGGGCCCCCACCCTCCCGCCACCCCTGTGGAAAACACACGACGGCGGGCCCAACTCCCTGTGGAAAACCAGGGGTCGAGCCCGCCGTCACCGACACCGTCACCGGCCACCGAGGCACGCGCGCGCCCCGGAGGAACCTTCCGCCGCTACCCCGGGTAGACCGGCATCGAGCCCACCTTCACCAGCGTCTTCCAGTTGGCCCCCGGCGGCAGCCGCACGATGCCGTCCTCCTTCGTCTGCGCCAGCACCGCCGCCCCCTCGGCGTCCGACGCCGCGACCGCCGTCACCTGGTTGGCGCCGGGCAGCAGCCCCTCCGCCGAACTGGAGCCGTCCGTACGGACGTACCGCATCTGCTGCACTCCCCCGGCCTCGCGCCCGGCCACCACGAGCCGGCTCTGTCCGGCCCAGGACATCGCCGTCACGTCCTCCATCTGCGGGGCCGCGGGCCGCAGACCCACGATCATGACCTTCTCGCCCGCGGCCGTCCTGGTGCGCTCCACCCGTCCGATCTTGAGCGTCTTGCGGCCCTTCTCGACGATCAGCAGCGCCACCCGCACCCCGTCCGCCGACACCCGCAACGAGTCCACGTACCCGTCGCCGAGCCTCTCCACCTGGACCTCCTGCGCCGTGCCGCCGCCGTCCACCAGCCGCACCACGCGCGGCCGCCGCTGGTCCCGGTCGGCGAACCACAGGTCGCCCATCCCGTCCCAACTCGGCGCGGACAGCGTCTCCCTGGCTCCCTTTTCGCTGCGGTACGGCGTCCGGTAGTCGTCACGGCCCGCCGTCATCGGCGCGACGTACATCTCGTGCCCGCTGTCCGAGACCGCCGCCGCGACGGTCTCGTCCCGCGAGATCCCCGCCGACCGCACCGTCAGCTTCTGCTCGCCGATTCCCGGCACTGGCTCCGCCGGCCCGCTCTCACTGGTGCTGCGCACCCGCACGAGGCGACGCTCGCCGTCCAGGAAGTACTGGTAGCTGGCCGCCGCGACGACGCCGCCCGCCACGTAGTCGGCGGCGTTGTTCTTGTGCAGCTTGCACAGCGGCGAGTCGTCGGGCCGCTGCATCTCCACCTGGTCGACCCGGGTCGAGGACGTCAGGTCCTGCAACGTGAAGAGCAGTTGGGCCGCCATGTCCGTGCACATCTTCTGGTTGACGGCGTTCGCCGACTCCGGGTTGAGCGGCACCTTCAGCGAGTTGTGGTCGCCGATCGGCAGCGACTTGGTGCCGTTCCTGAGCGCCGACTTCGTGGGGAAGCGCGAGCGGACCGACTTCCTGAGCCAGGCGGACGGCCCGTCCATGACCGCCTTCACCGCCTGCGCCACGGGGTCCAGCCGGGTCTGCGGATCGGTGCGCTTGCGTACGTAAATGGGGTCGGCGACGAGAGCGAGCAGGTTGGACTCCCCCGCCGTGGAGGCGAAGTAGTACTTGTTCACCGACCGGAAGATGCGCTGGAAGTCCGACTCGCCGAGCACCAGTCCCTGCGGCGGGCTGTCGATGCGCCACTCCGCGCTGTCCTTCTTGCCCGGCCCCTTCTCCTTGACCAGGCGCAGCGTCTGCTCGTACGCCCCCGTGTGCGGTGTGTACGCGCTCTGCTTGTCGAGCTCGGCGATCCGCTCCCCGGAGATCCGGAAGGTGCGGGAGCCGCCGTCGTGCCCGGACGTCGTGTCCGCGGGGTTCGGCACCGCGCCGTCGAGGATGGTGGTGCTGCCGGGGTTCCAGGTCTTCGACGCCTCGCGGGTCAGGTACTTGCGCGCGGTGTCGAAGCCGGGGTCGTCGCTGGTCATGGCCTCCATGAACCCGTCGACGATGGCCCGGGGCGCGTCCCCCGGCCGCGGCGGCACGCTGTAGACGCGGACCTGCGTGTCGACCTGCGGTGACGCCTTGACCTCCTGCACGTTGCCGTGGTCGGGCATGGACCCGCAGCCGGTGGCGGTCAGCAGCAGGCCCGCGCCGGCGACCAGGGCGACCGCCCTCAGCCCGCGTGCCCGGACGGTCCGGCTCGTGTTCGTGTGTTTCCTGCTGCGGCTGTGCCCCTCAACGCCCACGCGGGCTGTCCTCCCGGTCCCTGTCGCGGGGCGCCCGGTGACCGCTGTCGCGCCCTCCGCGTGCATCCCCGTCGCCGTCGTCCACGCCACTGTCGCGCCCACCGCGCACGTCCCGCCCGCTGCCGTCCGCAGCGCTGCCGCGGCCCTCGCGCGCCTTCCCGGTCACAGCGCCGTCCGCAGCGCCGTCCGCAGCACTGTCGCGCGGTCCGCTCCCGCCGGGTCCGCCGCCCCCGGCGCCGTCCTCGGCCCCGGCGCCGTTCTCCGCCCCGGCGCGCCCGTCCTGTGCCTCGTCGCCCAGACTGCGCGACACGACCCGCGCGCCGTTGCCCGGCAGCGCCGTCGGGTCCGTGGGGACGGCCGCCGTCCGCGGCGCGGGCAGGGGCCCGCCCCGCCGCTCCCCGGTCTGCTGTACGGGGATCCGCGCGTTCGCGGCGTCCCGCCCGGCCGCCTGCTCCGCCTCCGCCAACCGGGCGCGTGCCCGGCGCGAGTCCTCCGGCTCCAGCGGGATGGGCGACCCGCGCAGGGGCTCGTCCACGGTGCGCGGCAGGGTCAGCCGGAACTGCGATCCGCCGCCCGGCTCGCCCCACGCCTGGAGCCAGCCGCCGTGCAGCCGGGCGTCCTCCACGGCGATGGACAGGCCGAGCCCGGTGCCGCCCGTGGTGCGGGCCCGCGCCGGGTCGGCCCGCCAGAAGCGGCTGAAGACGCGGGTGGCCTCGCCGGGCTTCAGGCCGACGCCGTAGTCCCGTACCGCCACGGCGACGGCGCCGCCCGCCGCTCCCAGCCGTACCACCACGTCGCGTCCCTCGCCGTGCTCGACGGCGTTGACGACGAGGTTGCGCAGCACCCGCTCGACGCGCCGTGCGTCGGCCTCGACGACCACGGACTGCTCGTCGCCGACGACCCGGACGACGGTGCCCTTGCGCTCGGCGAGCGGTTCCGCCGCGTCGATCACGCGCCGTACGACCTCGCGCAGGTCGATCGGTTCGGCCTCCAGCGCGGCGGCTCCGGCGTCGAAGCGGCTGATCTCCAGCAGGTCGGCAAGCAGCGATTCGAACCGGTCGATCTGTCCGACCAGCAGTTCGGCGGAGCGCGCCGTCACCGGGTCGAAGTCGCTCTTGGAGTCGTGGATGACGTCGGCGGCCATCCGTACCGTCGTCAACGGCGTCCGCAGCTCGTGCGAGACGTCGGAGACGAAGCGCCGCTGCATCCGCGACAGGTCCTCCAACTGCTGGATCTTGAGCTGGAGGTTCTGCGCCATCTTGTTGAAGGCCTCGCCGAGGCGTGCGATGTCGTCCTCGCCGGTGACCTTCATGCGTTCCTGGAGGCGTCCCGCGGAGAGCCTCTCGGCGACGCCGGCGGCCATCCGCACCGGGGTGACGACCTGGCGCACGACCAGCCAGGCGATGGCCCCGAGCAGCACGACGACGAACACTCCCGCCGTCAGCAGGGTGTTCGTGACGACCTTGAGGGAGGCCTCCTCCTGCGTCAGCGGGAAGAGGTAGTACAGCTGGTACGGGCTGCCGCTGATGTCGTTGAGCCGCTTGCCGATGACCAGGCCGGGCTCGGAGGGCTGGGCGTCGTTGCTGTACACGATGCGCCAGTTGACCTGGTAGGTCTCGGAGTCCCGGTCGAGGGATTCGCGCAGTTCCTGCGGCACGCTCGCCTGGGGGTCGACGCCGCCGGAGGCGCGCGGGCCGCGCTGGCTCTCGGACGCGTCGTTGGCGACGCTGAGCGCGACCACGTTGAATGCCTTCTGGCCGCCGCTGGCGAGCTGTTCCACCAGGTCGGAGCGCCAGTTGGCGGCGTTGCGCCCGGCGTTGTCGCTCTCCCCGCCGTCCCTGCCGCCGGGGTCGGCGGGCGCGTTGGCCCGTTCCTGGGCGACGGCGAAACCGCCGCGGGCCTGGTTCTGGGCGGCCTCGACCTTGGACTTGAGCAGTCCGTTGCTGACCGCGCTGATGACGACGAAGCCGAGCAGCAGCACCACCCCGAGGGACATCAGCAGCGTCGTGGCGACCACGCGGAGCTGGATGTTGCGCCGCCACAGCCGTATCGCCGGCAGCAGGGGCCGTCGTACGAGACGTACGACGAGACGCAGGACGGGGCCGCCGGGGGCCGCGTCCTGGAGCAGCCGGCCGCCTTCGCGCAGCCGGCCGGCCCGGGACGTACGGCGTCCCGGGTGGCCGGAGACGCCCGGCGGGGGGTCCTTCCTGGGGCCCCGCGCGGGGCGGTCCGCTGCGGCAGCCCGCTCCGTACGGCTTCCCGGCTCCCCGGGCTTCGGAGCAGCACTGCCACGGTTCATGTCAGCTCGGTCCGGCCTTGTAGCCGACGCCGCGCACGGTCACGACGATCTCGGGGCGCTCGGGGTCCTTCTCGACCTTCGAGCGCAGTCGCTGGACGTGGACGTTGACGAGCCGGGTGTCCGCGGCGTGCCGGTACCCCCAGACCTGCTCCAGCAGCACCTCACGCGTGAACACCTGCCACGGCTTGCGGGCGAGCGCGACCAGCAGGTCGAACTCCAGCGGAGTCAGCGCTATCGACTGCCCCTCCCGCTTCACCGAGTGCCCGGCGACGTCGATGACCAGGTCACCTATGGCCAGCTGTTCCGGCGCGGGCTCCTCCGACCTCCTCAGCCTCGCCCGGATCCGGGCGACGAGCTCCTTGGGCTTGAACGGCTTGACGATGTAGTCGTCGGCGCCGGACTCGAGGCCCACCACCACGTCCACGGTGTCGCTCTTCGCCGTCAGCATGACGATCGGCACTCCGGACTCCGCCCGGATCAGCCTGCACACCTCGATGCCGTCCCGTCCGGGCAGCATGAGGTCCAGCAGTACCAGATCGGGCTTCGCCTCCCTGAACGCAGCCAGCGCTTTGTCGCCGTCGGCGACGAACGACGGCTCAAAACCTTCTCCACGCAACACGATGCCCAACATCTCGGCAAGTGCGGTGTCGTCGTCAACTACGAGAACGCGACCTTTCATAAACGCCATCATCCCATTAGCTCATCGCTGTCCGTGGTGACCTGGCACACAGCTCCGCGAGAGCGGTCCCGGTCACCGGTGACACGACCCCCTCCTCGGTGACGAGCGCCGTCACCAGTTCCGGCGGTGTGACGTCGAAGGCGGGGTTGTACGCCTGGGTCCCGAGCGGTGCCACGGCGTGCCCGCCGCCCCCCTCCGCGCCCGCCGCCGGCAGCCCTCCGGTGAACTCCGTCACTTCGAGCCCGGAACGCATCTCCACCTCTATCGCCGCACCGTCCGGCGTCGCCGGATCGACCGTGGTCAGCGGGGCGACCACGACGAACGGCACATGGTGGTACTTGGCGAGGACCGCCAGCGGATAGCTCCCCACCTTGTTCGCCACCGAACCGTCCGCCGCGATCCGGTCCGCCCCGATCAGTACGGCGTCCACCTCGCCCGCCGCGAACAGGGAGCCCGCCGCGTTGTCCGTCAGCAGGGTGTACGCCATGGAGTGCCGGGCCGCCTCGTACGCGGTGAGCCGCGCGCCCTGGAGCAGCGGCCTCGTCTCGTCCACCCACAGGCGCCGCAGCCGCCCCTGCCGGTGCGCGGCCAGCGCCACGGCGAACGCGGTGCCCTCACCGCCGGAGACGAGCGCCCCGGTGTTGCAGTGGGTGAGGACGCGGTGGCTGCCGCCGGGCAGCAGCTCGTCCAGCAGGGCGAGGCCGTGCCGGGCCATGGCGGCACTGGCCAGGGCGTCCGCCCGGTGCAGTGCCCGCGCGGCGTCCAGCGCGGCCTGCGCCGCCCCTTCCTCGCCGAGCCCCTTCTCGCGCGCGGCGGCATACGCCCCGGCCGCCTGCCGCACCCCGTACCCGAGGTTGACGGCGGTGGGCCGCGCCCCCGCGAGCTGCCCGGCGGCCTCCTCCACGTCGAAGCCCCGCCGGGCGGCCAGCGCCACTCCGTACGCCCCGGCGATGCCCAGCAGCGGGGCTCCCCGCACGGCGAGTCGCTGGATGGCCCCCACCAGCGCCGGCACGTCCGTACAGACCAGTTCGACCTCTTCCACCGGCAGCCGGGTCTGGTCGAGGAGCACCAGGACCGGGCCCTCGGGGGGCTCCTCCCATCGAAGCGAGGGCAGCGTGGGCGGTTCTGCGCCCACCGTGCTGTGCGCGTCGTGATCAGCCATCCGCCCAGTCTGCCCCGGGGGACCCCGGTAATTGAAGGTGCGGAGGGCAGTAAGGAAGGACGGGGGCAGGTCCACGGGGACACCCCCCATGGCACGATGGCTGGCAACCAGCCGCCGCATCCGCGGTCCGGCACCGTGAAGGAGCGACGATGAACGACTCTCCGGGCTGGGCCTCGCCCGGACCCGCCCCCTCCGACGGCCGTCCCCCGGAGAACTCCGGTGGGACCGGGCCCGCCGACGGGGCGCCCGAGTCCATGCCTTCCGAGCCCTCCGGATCGAAGTGGTCGAAGGAGCAGCCGCCGGCTGGCCAGTGGTCCGCGCCGGGCTCCGCCGCACCGCGCAGCCACGCCCAGACCCCGCCCCGGCAGGGCTGGAACGGCGCCCCGCGGGGCGGTGGCTGGGGAGCTCCCGGTCCCGGCGGCTGGGGCGGTCCCCCGCCCGCCGCCAAGCCGGGGGTGATCCCGTTGCGTCCGCTGGGCCTGGGCGACATCCTCGACGGCTCGGTGTCCACGGCCCGCGCGCACTGGCGGACGGTGCTGGGCGTCACGGTGGTCGTCGCCGTGCTCGTCCAGATCGCCGTCATGCTCCTGCAGCGGTTCGTCCTGCCGACGCCCCCGGCCACCACGGCCGACCCGGGGGCCGACGTGAACGAGGCGCTGCGCCAGAGTGTGGAGGCCGCGCAGGCCGAGCTGTTCTCCACGGTGCCCACCCTGCTGATCACTGCGATCGGCACCCTCTTCACGACGGCGCTGCTGACCGTCGTGGTCAGCCGCTCGGTGCTGGGCCGCCCGGTGTCGCTGGGCGACGCGTGGCGCGAGGCCAAGCCCCGTCTGCTGCCCCTGCTGGGCCTGACTCTGCTGCTGACCGTCGGCTCCATGGCGATCCTGGCGGTGGCCGCCCTGCCGGGTCTGCTGCTCGGGTCGGTCGGCGGTGCGCTGCTCTCCGCGCTCGGCGTGCTCGCGGCTTCCATCCTTGTGATCTGGCTGTGGGTGCGCTTCTCGCTGGCGTCGCCTGCCCTGATGCTGGAACGTCAGTCGATCGGCCGATCGCTGCGCCGCTCCGCGAAGCTGGTGCAGGGCTCCTGGTGGCGGGTCTTCGGCATCCAGCTCCTGACGGCCGTGCTGACGGCCGTCGTCTCGATGCTCATCGTGATGGTGTTCACCTTCTTGGCCCTGCTCGCGGACGGCGGCGGCCTGGAGAGCCTGATGAAGGGCGCCAGCGCGGAGTTCGGCTGGGCGTTCCTGATCATCAGCGGCGTCGGCGCGGTGATCGCCGCCTGCATCACGTACCCGATCTCCGCGGGCGTTTCGGTACTCCTCTACATCGACCAGCGCATCCGCCGCGAGGCCCTCGACCTGGACCTCGCCCGCGCCGCGGGCCTTTCCGGCTACGACACGGAGCACTCGGCCGACCAGACCCCAGGGAGCTGATGCGGCGGTGCCGGTGACGGGGGACACTGCCACGGTCCGGCTCCGGACACGCACGGGCGACGATCCGCCCCTGGACATCCCGCGCCTGCCCGCCCGCGAAGCGGCGGAGCGCGAACTGTCCGAGCCCGCGTACCACGAGCACGACCCGAACCCCCTCCAGCGGGCCCTCGACCGCTTCTGGGAGTGGATCGGCGACCTCTTCCACGCGGCCTCCGGGGCGACTCCCGGAGGCCCGCTCGGCCTGGCCGTCATCGCCCTGGTCGTCGTCCTGCTCCTGGCCGGCCTGTGGTGGCGCCTCGGCACTCCCACCCGTACTCCCTCCTCCCCCGCCTCCCTCTTCGACGACCGCCCGCGCAGCTCCGCCGAACACCGCGCCGCCGCCGAGGCCCACGCCGCCGCCCAGCGCTGGAACCCCGCCGTCCAGGAGCGCATGCGCGCCGTGGTCCGCTCCCTGGAGGAACGCGCCCTCCTCGACCCGCGCCCCGGCCGCACCGCCGACGAAGCCGCAGCGGAGGCCGGCCGCACCCTGCCCGACCACGCCGCCCGCCTGCACGCCGCCGCCCGCTCCTTCGACGACGTCACCTACGGCGACCGCACCGCCGACGAGGCCGCATACCTGCGCCTGCGCGACCTGGACCTCGATCTGGAACGCACCAGGCCCTCCCTGACCGACACCCCGCCCCCGTCCTCCGAGTGGGCCGCCCTGTGACGACCGCGCCGCCCGCCACCTCGATCTCCCCCACCACCGGCCAGCTCTGGGCCCGCGCCCGTGGCCCCCTGCTGGCCCTGGCCCTGATCCTGCTCACCGGCATCGTCCTCGCCGCTCTGCAGTCCGGCTCCCGCCACGGCGTCCTCGACCCCCGCTCCGCCGCCCCCGCCGGCACTCGCGCCGTCGCGGAACTCCTCAAGGAGCGCGGCGTCCCCACCCGCGTCGTCGCCACCCTCGCCGAAGCCACGTCCACAGCGGGGCCCGACACCACCCTCCTGGTCACCTCCCCGAACCTCCTCACCGCCGCCCAGCAGCGCCGCCTCCACCAGGCGACCTCCCCCTCGGGCGGCCGCACCGTCCTCATCGCCCCCTCCTCCACCGCCCTCTCCGCGCTGGCCCCAGGAGTACGCGTCGCCCCGCAGCCCGCACCGGTCGAGGCCCTGGCCCCCCGCTGCACCCTGCCCGCCGCCACCGCCGCCGGCTCCGCCGACCTGGGCGGCCACCTCTACTCCCCCACAGCCTCCCTCCCCGGCTCCGGCCGCCCGGACGCCTGCTATCCGGTCGACGGCCGCGCCTCGCTGCTCCGCCTCAACACCCCCGCCGGCGGCGACACCGTCCTCCTGGGCGCCCCCGACTTCCTCCTCAACGAGAGCCTCGCCCAACAGGGCAACGCCTCCCTCGCCCTCCAACTCCTCGGCTCCCGCCCCCGTCTGACCTGGTACCTCCCCTCGCTCGACGACCCCTCCGCCACCGGTGGCCGCCCCGCGTCCGACGACACCACCGGCGGCTTCCTGTCCCAGGTCCCGCCCGGCTGGATCTGGGGAACCGCCCAACTCGCCCTGGCCGCCCTGCTCGCCGCCCTGTGGCGGGCCCGCCGCCTCGGCCCCCTGGTGACCGAGCGCCTGCCCGTCGCCATTCGCGCCTCCGAAACCACCGAGGGTCGCGCCCGCCTCTACCGTCGGGCCAACGCCCGCGACCGCGCCGCCTCCGCCCTCCGCTCGGCGACCCGCACCCGCCTCTCCTCCCTCCTGGGCGTCCCCACCGCCCACTCCCACGCCGCGACGGCCCTCCTGCCCGCCGTCTCCGCACGCCTGCCGCACTCCGACAGGGACCTCGCATCCCTCCTGTTCGGTCCCGTCCCGTCCCATGACGCCGGCCTCATCCACCTGGCCGACGAACTCGACGCCCTCGAAAGAGAGGTCCGCGCCTCATGAGCGCCCAGCACGCAGAGATCCCCGCCGAGACCCCCGACAGCGCTCGCGCCTCCCTGGAGGCCCTGCGCACCGAGATCGCCAAGGCCGTGGTCGGCCAGGACCCGGCGGTCACCGGCCTCGTCGTCGCGCTCCTCTGCCGCGGCCACGTCCTCCTCGAAGGAGTCCCCGGCGTCGCCAAGACGCTCCTGGTCCGCGCCCTGGCCGCCTCTCTCGAACTCGACACCAAGCGCGTCCAGTTCACTCCCGACCTGATGCCCAGCGACGTCACCGGCTCCCTGGTCTACGACGCGCGCACCTCCGAGTTCTCCTTCCAGCCCGGTCCCGTCTTCACCAACCTCCTCCTCGCCGACGAGATCAACCGCACGCCCCCCAAGACCCAGTCCTCCCTCCTCGAAGCGATGGAGGAACGCCAGGTCACGGTCGACGGCGTGCCCCGCCTCCTGCCCGACCCCTTCCTCGTCGCAGCGACCCAGAACCCCGTCGAGTACGAGGGCACCTACCCTCTCCCGGAAGCCCAGTTGGACCGCTTCCTCCTGAAACTCACCGTCCCCCTCCCCGGCCGCCAGGACGAGATCGACGTCCTGACCCGTCACGCCGAAGGCTTCAACCCCCGGGACCTGAAGGGAGCGGGCGTACGTCCCGTCGCCGGCCCCGACGATCTGGAAGCCGCCAGGTCCGCGGTCGCCAAGACCTCGGTCTCCCCTGAGATCACCGGCTACGTCGTCGACATCTGCCGTGCCACTCGCACCTCCCCCTCACTGACCCTCGGCGTCTCCCCGCGAGGCGCCACCGCCCTGCTGTCCACCGCCCGCGCCTGGGCCTGGCTCACCGGCAGGGACTACGTCATCCCCGACGACGTGAAGGCCCTCGCCCTCCCGACGCTGCGTCACCGCGTCCAACTCCGCCCCGAAGCAGAGATGGAAGGCGTCACCGCCGATTCCGTCATCACCTCCGTCCTCTCCCACGTCCCCGTCCCTCGCTGAGACGGGCGACGATCTCATGGCCCTCACCGGACGAACCGCCCTGCTCGCGGCCCTCGGCTCACTTCCCGTCGGCATCCTCGCGCCGAGCTGGTCAGGAATCCTCGCGGTCAATGCACCCCTGACACTCGCAATCCTGTGCGACTTCGCACTGGCCGCGCCAGTGCGAAAGCTCCAATTCACCCGATCTGGTGATACATCCGTTCGACTCGGCGAAACCGCCACCGTCCAACTGACCGTCACCAACCCCTCCCCCCGACGCCTGCGCGCCCACCTGCGCGACGCCTGGCCGCCCAGTAGCCGGCCCCCCGCCACCGAGGCCGCGGCATCCCGCCACGAGTTCACCGTTCCCGCAGGTGAACGCCGCTGTCTCACAACGGAGTTGCGCCCCAGCCGTCGCGGTGACCGCCAAGCCGACCGCATCACCGTCCGCTCGTACGGTCCGCTGGGACTCGCCGCACGCCAAGGCAGTCACCTCGTCCCCTGGACCGTCCGCGTCCTGCCCTCGTTCGCCAGCCGCAAGCACCTCCCGTCGAAGCTGGCCCGGTTGCGTGAACTCGACGGCCGTACCAGCGTGTTGACCCGTGGCGAGGGCACTGAGTTCGACAGCCTTCGCGACTACGTTCCCGGCGACGACACCCGTTCCATCGACTGGCGCGCGACCGCCCGCCAGAACTCGGTCGCCGTACGCACCTGGCGACCCGAGCGGGACCGCCACATCCTCCTGGTCCTGGACACCGGCCGCACGTCCGCCGGCCGCGTGGGCGACGTCCCCCGGCTCGACGCTTCCATGGACGCTGCTCTCCTGCTGGCGGCCCTCGCCTCCCGGGCCGGCGACAGGGTCGACCTCCTGGCCCACGATCGCCGCATCCGCACCCAGGTGCAGGGCCGCTCCTCGGGTGAGCTCCTTCCCGCGCTGGTCAACGCGATGGCGCCGCTGGAACCCGCATTCGTCGAAACGGACACACGCGGCCTCAGCGCCGCCGTCCTCGCCTGCGCTCCCCGCCGTTCTCTGGTCGTGCTCCTCACCGGCATCAACTCCGCGCCTGTGGAGGAGGGCCTGCTCCCGGTCCTGCCGCAGCTCACCAAGCGCCACACGGTCGTGGTCGCCTCCGTGGCCGACCCCCGCATTGCGGAAATGGCCGCAGCTCGCGGCTCCGTGGATTCCGTGTACGAGGCCGCTGCCGGTGCCCAGTCCCAGGAACAGCGGGAGCAAACCGCCGAGAAGCTCAGGCGATACGGCGTCACGGTCGTCGATGCCACCCCCGACGAGCTGGCCCCTGCTCTGGCCGACGCCTATCTGGCACTGAAGGCTGCGGGCCGTCTCTAGGACTTTGCCATTTCCCGGAGAACCGACGGACGGGGATACCCGAGAAGGTTCCCTATTACCCGTGAACGCAGAAAAGCCCCGCACCATGACTGGTGCGGGGCTTTCCCGTATCAAAACTTGTTCGGCGGCGTCCTACTCTCCCACAGGGTCCCCCCTGCAGTACCATCGGCGCTGAAAGGCTTAGCTTCCGGGTTCGGAATGTAACCGGGCGT
>NZ_JBVIUQ010000005.1:0-617006 GCF_055596485.1 Streptomyces sp. NPDC039736
CGTTGACTTTTGGCACGCTGTTGAGTTCTCAAGGAACGGACGCTTCCTTCGTACTCACCCCTGCGGGCTTTCCTCCGGACGTTTTCGTTCGGTGTGTTTCCAACCTTACCAGATCATTTCCGCGCCGTTTCCGGTTCGAATTTTGTTTCCGGTGGCCATTGGAGGGCCTTTGCCTTTCGGCGTGTTCACTACTTTAGCCGCTTTCCCCGGCGGCTCACAATCGGGCCATTGGGATCGGAATTCGGGCATGCCGAAATTCGAACCCGTGAGGGGAAGTCGTAGTAGTGGTTGGCCGCTCCGGGCTGCTCGGTCGGGTCCGATGGACCGTTCCGACAGCAGTGCCCGTCTCAAGCGGCTCGGGCCACGTTAGGCGTGTGACGGGGCCGAGTCAAGTCGCCCGGCGGCGCGGCTTGTGGGCGCGGTAGGGGCTGACCGTGGGGTCGCCGGCGATCCAGAAGCGCCAGGGGTGGACCGCGCCCTCGCCGCCCACTCCGGTGCGGGGGCCGTTTTCCCGCTGGTCAGGCGGGGCCGGGGTGCCGTGCAGTACGGACAGCGGGGCTTCCGGGTCGGTGCAGAGGTCGGTGCCGTCGAGGGCGCGGGTGATGTCGAGACCGGTCGCCAGACGGGCGGGTCCTTTGGCCAGTTCGTTGTCGTTCCGGGCTGAAAGTCGTCGTGTGCGGACGAGGTCGGCACCGGCGGTGATCTCGCCGGCGCGGAGGAGGACACCGCTGGCCTTGCCCTCGGGGCCGCAGACCAGATTGAGGCTGAACCACATGCCGTAGATGAAGTAGACGTACGCGTGGCCGGGCGGGCCGAACATCGAGGCATTGCGGGCGGTGCGGCCGCGGTAGGCGTGCGAGCCCGGGTCTCCTTCGCCGTCGTACGCCTCCACCTCGGTGATGCGCAGTTCTATCGGTCCCTCGTCCGTGCGACGTACCAGGGTGCGGCCCAGCAGGTCCGGGGCCACGTCCAGGACGGGGCGGTCGAAGAAGGGGCGGG
The DNA here is from genome assembly GCF_055596485.1 of Streptomyces sp. NPDC039736. Taxonomy (NCBI): domain Bacteria; kingdom Bacillati; phylum Actinomycetota; class Actinomycetes; order Kitasatosporales; family Streptomycetaceae; genus Streptomyces; species Streptomyces sp. NPDC039736. Next base: position 1,000 of record NZ_JBVIUQ010000005.1, read on the forward strand.
TGAGCGGCGTACGGTCCGGTTTCGGGGCGATCATGCCTGCCGAGGGTAACGGAACCCGGGTTGTCACCGCTCGTTGTGCGGGTACCCGCGGAACCTGGCGTCGGCATCGAGCGTTCGTACTGGTCAAGGCTGGAAGAGTTAAGGGGAGAGCATGGGATTCAAGAAGCTGCTGGCGAGCCTGGGCTCGGGCGGGGCGACCGTGGAGACGGAGCTCACCGAGGCGAACGTCGTGCCGGGCGGGGTCGTGCAGGGCGAGGTGCGGATCCAGGGCGGGTCCGTGGACCAGCAGATCGAGGGGTTGTCCGTCGGGCTCCAGGCGCGCGTCGAGGTGGAGGGCGGCGACCAGGAGGTCAAGCAGGACATCGAGTTCACCAAGGTGCGGCTGGGCGGTGCCTTCGAGGTGAAGGCGGGGGCGGTGCACGTGGTGCCGTTCGGCCTCGACATTCCGTGGGAGACGCCGGTGACGAGCATCGCCGGGCAGCAGCTGCGGGGCATGGACATCGGGGTGACGACGGAGCTGGAGATCGCGCGGGCCGTGGACTCCGGGGACCTGGACCCGATCAGCGTGCATCCGCTGCCGGCGCAGCAGGCGATCCTGGACGCCTTCGTGCAGCTGGGGTTCCGGTTCAAGAGCGCGGACATGGAGCGCGGGCACATCCGGGGGACGCGGCAGAAGCTGCCGTTCTACCAGGAGATCGAGTTCCTGCCGCCGCAGCAGTACCGGGGGCTCAACCAGGTCGAGCTGACGTTCGTCGCGGACGAGCGCGAGATGGACGTGATCCTGGAGATGGACCGCAAGGGCGGCATGTTCAGCGAGAGCAGCGACTCCTACCGGGCGTTCCAGGTCGGGCTGAACGACTTCCAGGGGACGGACTGGGCCGCGTACCTCAACCAGTGGCTGGCCCAGGTCGGCGGGCAGCGCAACTGGCTCTAGGGTCGGCAGGGTCCCGTACGAGTGCTGAGCGAGTGAGCAGGAAGAGGAAGGTGTTGACGTGACCGAGGGCAAGAGGGCGCCGCTGCCGCACGACTTCCATCCACCGGTGGCGGCCTTCAGCGTGGTGAGCGACGACGTCGCCGAGGGCGCGGATCTGAAGGACGCCCAGGTGTACGCGGCCGGGAACACCTCGCCGCAACTGCGCTGGGAGGGCTTCCCGGCGGAGACCAAGAGCTTCGCGGTGACGTGCTTCGACCCGGACGCGCCGACCGGCAGCGGGTTCTGGCACTGGACGGTCTTCGACATCCCGGCGACGGTGACCGAGCTGGTGGCCGGCGCGGGGTCGGGGAAGTTCGAGGGGCTGCCGGAGGGCGCCGTACAGGCGCGTAACGACTACGGGTCGAAGGAGTTCGGCGGGGCCGCTCCCCCGGCGGGCGAGCGCCACCGGTACGTGTTCACCGTGTACGCGGTGGACGTGGAGAGCCTCGCCGCCCTGGGGGTCGACGCCGACACTCCGCCGGCCGCCGTCGGGTTCAATCTGCGGTTCCACACGCTCGGGCGGGCACAGCTCGTCGCGGAGTACGAGGCTCCGGCCGAAGGCTGAGCAGGGGCTGAGCAGGGACTGAGCCGCAGTCCGAAAGATTCACGGGGTATTTGCCCGTTCCCGGTCTTGAAAGAGATCGGGAACGGGCAGTTTTTGTTTGGGGGGCCGATGATCCCCCGCCGGGGACGCCGTTAATGCGTTGTCCATTGGGGCGTGTCCCGCCAGAGTTGACCCCAGCCCGCCACGGGGTGGGCCGGCACACGGAGGGTGGGCGGGATGCGTGACACGCTGGTTCTGAACGCGAGCTTCGAGCCGCTGTCGACGGTGACGTTGAACCGTGCGGTGGTGCTTGTCCTGACGGACAAGGCCGTGGTCGAGAAGTCGCATCCCGGGCTGCGCATGCGTGCCGCCGCTGTCGATCTTCCGGTGCCGATGGTGATCCGGCTGAGCCGGTACGTGCGCGTGCCCTTCCGAAGACAAGCTCCGTGGTCGAGGCGGGGAGTGCTGATACGGGACCAGCACAGGTGCGCGTACTGCGGGAAGCGGGCGACGACCGTGGACCACGTGGTGCCGCGGTCGCGCGGGGGCGGTGACACCTGGTTGAACACGGTGGCCTCGTGCGCCGAGGACAATCACCGCAAGGCGGACCGTACGCCGGAGAAGGCGGGGATGCCGTTGCTGTTCGAGCCGTTCGTCCCGACGCCGGCCGATGCGATGTTGCTGTCGCTGCGGGGCGCGGAGTGGGACGCGCTGCCGGACTGGCTGGCGGAGTCCGCCGCCTAGGGGTGCGGTCGCAGGAAGAGGGAGCCCGTCTCGTGGTGGAGGCGGGCTCCTTCGTGTGCGTGCGTCCGGGGGCGTCAGGCCAGCAGGAGCTGGATGATCGCGACGATGCCGACGGCGACGATCACGCCGCGCAGGACGGTCGGGGGCAGGCGGCGGCCGACCTTGGCGCCGATCTGGCCGCCGAGGGCGGAGCCGACGGCGATCAGGAGGACGGCGGTCCAGTCGAACTCGGCGACGAAGAGGAAGAAGACGGCGGCGACTCCGTTGACGACGGCGCCCAGGATGTTCTTGACGCCGTTGATCCGCTGGAGGGAGTCGTTGAGGAGCAGGCCCATGAGGGAGAGGTAGAGGACCCCTTGGGCGGCGCCGAAGTAGCCGCCGTACGCGCTGGCGAGCAGGAGGCCGGCCAGGAGGGCGGGGCCGCCGTCGGGGTGCGGGCCGGTTTCCGGGTCGCCGTTCTGGGCGCGGCGGCGCTTGAGGGCCGCGGAGAGCTTGGGCTGGAGGACGACCAGGATCAGGGCCAGGCCGATCAGTACCGGGACGATCGTGTCGAAGGCGGAGGAGGGCAGGGCGAGGAGGAGGACCGCGCCGATCAGGCCGCCGAGGAGGGCGGTGAGGCCGAGCCGGAGGATGCGCCGGCGCTGGCCGCGCAGCTCCTTGCGGTAGCCGATGGCGCCGCTGATGGAGCCGGGGACCAGGCCGAGGGTGTTGGAGACGTTCGCGACGACGGGCGGCAGGCCCGTGGCGAGGAGCACCGGGAAGGTGATCAGGGTGCCGGAGCCGACGATGGTGTTGATGGTGCCCGCGCCGATGCCTGCGGCGAGGACGGCGAGCATCTCCCAGGTCGTCATGCGGCCCTACCCCTCGTGCTGAGTGCTGCGTGCTGATCGCTGCCGTGTGCAGCGATCATGCACGAGGGGGTGGCGGGTCAGTCGATGGGGGGCTGTTCGCGGCGTTGCCCGCTGTTCTGGGAGCCGCCCGAAGCGCCGCCCATGGGGCCGAAGTTGCCCATCGCCCCGGAGAGGCCCTTGAGCGCGTCGCCGATCTCGCTGGGGACGATCCAGAGCTTGTTGGCGTCGCCCTCGGCGATCTTCGGGAGCATCTGGAGGTACTGGTAGGCGAGCAGCTTCTGGTCGGCGTCGCCGGCGTGGATGGACTCGAAGACCGTACGGATGGCCTGGGCCTCGCCCTCGGCGCGCAGGGCGGCGGCCTTGGCCTCGCCCTCGGCGCGCAGGATCGCGGACTGCTTCTCGCCCTCCGCGGTGAGGATCTGGGACTGCCGGATGCCCTCGGCGGTGAGGATGGCCGCGCGCTTGTCGCGGTCGGCGCGCATCTGCTTCTCCATCGAGTCCTGGATGGAGGTCGGCGGCTCGATCGCCTTGAGCTCGACGCGGTTGACGCGGATGCCCCACTTGCCGGTGGCCTCGTCCAGGACGCCGCGCAGGGCCGCGTTGATCTCCTCGCGGGAGGTCAGGGTCCGCTCCAGGTCCATGCCGCCGATGATGTTGCGGAGTGTGGTGACGGTGAGCTGCTCGATGGCCTGGATGTAGCTGGCGACCTCGTAGGTCGCGGCGCGGGCGTCGGTCACCTGGTAGTAGATGACGGTGTCGATGTTGACCACCAGGTTGTCCTGGGTGATCACCGGCTGGGGCGGGAACGGGACGACCTGCTCGCGCAGGTCGATCCGGTTGCGGATCGAGTCGATGAACGGGACGACGATGTTCAGGCCCGCGTTCAGCGTGCGGGTGTAGCGGCCGAAGCGCTCGACGATGGCGGCGCTGGCCTGTGGGATGACCTGGATCGTCTTGATCAGGGCGATGAAGACCAGCACCACCAGAATGATCAGGACGATGATGATCGATGACATCGCTTCCCCGTGCCCTTCGTGTTGCTCGACGCTGCGCGGCCGGGCCGGTGGTCCGGTGCCGCGGTGATGATCGAGTTTTCCAGATGGCGGTACGCCGTGCAGGGCGTTCCGGACAGCTTTCCGTGCGGCGTGCGGTGGCTCACATGACGACGGCGGTGGCGCCGTCGATCTCGATGACGTCGACCTGCTGGCCGGGCTCGAAGGTCTGTCCGGCGTCCAGGGCGCGGGCCGACCAGATCTCCCCGGCGAGTTTGATGCGGCCGCCCTCGCCGCCGTCGACGCGTTCCACGACGACGGCCTGACGGCCGCGCAACGCGTCGACGCCGCTGGCCAGTTGCGGGCGTTGACTTCGGTGCCGGGTGGCGATGGGACGTACCACCGCGATCAGGACGACCGAAACGGCCGCGAACACCAGTACCTGGGTGACGAGACCGCCGCCCAGGTAGGAGGTGAGCGCCGCCGCGAGCGCGCCGACGGCGAGCATTCCCAGTTCGGGCATCGTCGTGACGACGAGAGCGATGCCGAGCACCGCCGCGCCGATCAGCCACCAGAGCCATGCGTCCATGTTCACAACGGTCATGGTAGGGGCGGCCGGACGGCGCGGACAGGGCGCACAGGGGATGCGTACCGGCCCAAGTCCGTTGCGTACGGGCAGACTTAGCCGAGCGGGAGGCCCTGGGCGGTGTAACGGTCGCCGCGGTGCTCGACGAGGAGCGGCAGGCCGAAGCAGAGGGAGAGGTTGCGCGAGGTCAGCTCGGTCTCGACCGGGCCCGCGGCGAGGACCTTGCCCTGGCGGATCATCAGGACGTGGGTGAAGCCCGGCGGGATCTCCTCGACGTGGTGCGTGACCATGATCATCGAGGGGGCGTACGGGTCCTTGGCGAGGCGGCCGAGGCGGCGGACCAGGTCCTCGCGGCCGCCGAGGTCGAGACCGGCGGCGGGCTCGTCCAGCAGGAGCAGTTCGGGGTCGGTCATCATGGCGCGGGCGATCAGGGTGCGCTTGCGCTCGCCCTCGGAGAGGGTGCCGAACCTGCGGTTCAGGAACTCGCTCATGCCCAGGCGGTCGAGGAAGGCGCGGGCGCGCAGCTCGTCGACCTCGTCGTAGTCCTCGCGCCAGGTGGCGGTCATGCCGTACGCGGCGGTGAGGACGGTTTCCAGGACGGTCTGCCGCTTGGGCATCTTGTCGGCCATCGCGATGCCGGCCATGCCGATGCGGGGGCGGAGCTCGAAGACGTCCACCCTGCCGAGGGTCTCGCCGAGGACGGCGGCGGAGCCGGCGGAGGGGAAGAGGTAGCTGGAGGCGATGTTCAGCAGCGTGGTCTTGCCGGCGCCGTTGGGGCCGAGGATGACCCAGCGTTCGCCTTCTTTCACCGACCAGGAGACGTCGTCCACCAGAGCCCGTCCGTCGCGGACCACGGATACGTCCACCAGCTCCAGTACATCGCTCATGAGCGCGTTGTCTCCCCATGCAGTATCGAAATGTCGCGTGTGCCTGTGGGCACAGCGCCCAAGGAAAACCTACGCCACCACTCGGACGGTCCGGCCCTTGGGATGGGTGCGGGCCGGAATCTAGGCTGGGTCGCATGCTCACGGAACCACGTTCAGGAATGCTGGCGGCTTGGGGAAATGCCCTGCTCGGGGGATTTGTCTCACCGGACGACGCCGCGACGGCCATCGTCGGCGAGGACGCGGCGCACCGGGTGACCGGCGTGCCGGGCGAGGCGGGGCCGGTCGGGCTCACGCTCGCGCTCGGGCGGCTGCGGGCCCTGGGGGCGACGGGGTTCCGGGTCGCGCTGCCCGCGCCGGGGCATCCGCTGGGGCTGAGCGGGCCGCCGGAGTTCAACGCGCGGGCGCTGGAGGCCGAGGAGGCGGTGGTCTGTGCGGGGGCCGCGCTCGGGCTCGTGCCGGAGGTGGCGAAGATCGGACCTGAGGGGGACGTGCGGGTCGAGGTGACCTGGGTGTGTTCGCCGGTACGGGACGCGCCGCCCGCGGACGTGCCGTCGCTCGGGGAGGCGGAGCGGGAACTGGCCGAGGCGCTCAGGGACGCGACGGCGGTGCTGGCGCGGCTGGACGTGGCGGGGTCGGGGCCGGTGGCGGAGGCGGCGCTCGACGCGTACCGGGCGCGGTCGGAGGCCGGCGGGGAGGTGCTGGCGCCCGGGTATCCGCCGCGGGCGGTGCGGGTGCTGGAGATGGCGCGACGGGTGGGGCTCGTGGTGTCCCTGGCGTACCGGAACGGGCACGGGGGTGCGGTCAGCGCTTCCGAGATGTGGGCGCGGACCGAGGCGCTGCGGCCGGTGGAGCGGGTGACGCGGCGGGCGATGGTGGCGGCGTACGGGGCGATGGTGGAGCGCACCGTCTGAGCCCCGGGTGCCGCGGCCGGGCCGGGAACGGCGAGAGCCCCGCGGCCGGGACCGCGGGGCTCTCGGGAGGGGCCGGCGTCAGCTGTTCACGCCGTGGTTGCCGAACGCGGGGTTCAGCAGGCCGATGACGTTGACCGTGTTGCCGACGATGTTGACCGGGACGTGCACCGGGACCTGGACCTGGTTGCCGGAGCCGACACCCGGGGAGTTGGCGGCCTTGCCCTCGGCCTCGGCCTCGGCGAACGCGGCACCGGTGGAGGCGCCCGCGGCGAGACCGGCGACGGCGAGGACCACGGCGGCCTTCTTGGCAGTGTTCATGAAAGATGATCCTTCTGCTGTTTACGGGTGCGGCCCCGACCCCGGGACCGCAGGTTGAAGAACGCGCCAGACGGGGGAACGACACGGCTGTCGGCGCGGATCCGCACTTTCGAAGCAATGGCGCCCGCGGGCCGACTGTGCGCGCGGGGACGCGGGAAGCGGCTCCCGGGCAGTGCCGGGAGCCGCTTCCCGCTGTGCGACGGGTCTCGTCGCCGATCCGGTCGGTCAGTGGTTGAGGCCGAGGTTCCCGAACGCCGGGTTGAGACCGCCGATGACGGTGACGGTGTTGCCGACCACGTTCACGGGAACGTCGACGGGGACCTGGACCAGGTTGCCCGAGCCCACGCCCGGGGACTGGACGGCCTTGCCCTCGGCGACCGCCCCGGGGTGGCCGTGGCCGTGGCCCGGGCCGGTCGCGGAGGCGGCGCCCGCACCGGCGGCGACGAGCCCGCCGGCGACCAGGGTGACAGCGGCGGCCTTCTTCAGGTTCTTCACTTCGGTTCCTCCTCGCGGTGGCCGCGGCAGGGCCGCCGCAGCACACCGTGGAGAACGCCGTCGCGGCGATCGGGTTGCGCCGAACGGGTTACGTATACACGACCGTATGAATTTGAGACCGGAGGACGACGGTCCGGAAGGCGGCGGGTCAGTCGGTCAGACCGTGCCTGACCGCGTAGAGCGCGGCCTGGGTGCGGTCGGCGAGGTCCAGTTTCATCAGGATGTTCGAGACGTGGGTCTTGACGGTCTTCTCGGAGAGGACGAGGGCGCGGGCGATCTCGCGGTTGGAGCGGCCGTCGGCGATGAGGGCGAGGACCTCGCGTTCGCGTTCGGTGAGGGAGCTGCCGCGGCCCTGGCCGTGCTGCGGGTCGTCCTGGGCGAGCAGGGCGCCGGCGACCTCGGGCTGGAGGAGGACGTGTCCGGCGTGGACGGAGCGGATGGCGCCGGCGAGGGCGTCGGGGTCGACGTCCTTGTAGACGTAACCGGAGGCTCCGGCGCGCAGTGCGGGGACGACGGTGCGCTGCTCGGTGAAGCTGGTGACGATCAGGACCTTGGCGGGGTTGGCGAGTTCGCGCAGCCGGCGCAGGGCCTCGATGCCGTCGGCGCCGGGCATCTTGATGTCCATCAGGACGACGTCGGGGCGCAGGGACTCCGCCTGGGCGACGCCCTCGGCGCCGTCGCCCGCCTCGCCGACGACCTCTATGTCGTCCTGGATCTCGAGGAAGGTGCGCAGGCCGCGGCGGACGACCTGGTGGTCGTCGACGAGCAGGACGCGGATCTTCGGTTTCGTCGTGGACGGGCTGCTCGGGCCGGGCTCAGGCACCGGGGACCTCCAGGGTGATCGTGGTGCCCTTGCCGGGCTCCGAGTGCACGGTCAGGGTGCCGCCGACGCCGCTCGCCCGGTCGCGCATCGAGACCAGCCCGAGGTGGCGGCCGGCCCGGCGGACTCCGGCGGGGTCGAAGCCGCGGCCGTCGTCGGTGACGGTGAGGCGGGTGCGGTCGGCCGTACGTTTTTCGAGTACGACGTCGACGCGGGAGGCGCCGGAGTGGCGCAGGGCGTTGTGCAGGGCCTCCTGGGCGACGCGGAGCAGGGCCTCCTCCTGGGCGGCGGGCAGGGCGCGTACGCCGCGGCTTTCGAAGACGACACGGGCGGTGTGGGCGCGGTCCATGACCTGCACCTGGGTGCGCAGGGTGGCGACCAGGCCGTCCTCGTCGAGGCCCGCGGGGCGCAGTTCGACGACGGCGGCGCGCAGTTCGTCGGCGGCCTCGGCGGCGAGGGCGGCGACCTGGTGCAGCTCGTCCTTGGCGCGGGCCGGGTCGCGGTCGACGAGGGCGGCGGCGGCCTGGGCGGTGAGGCGCAGCGAGAAGAGCTTCTGGCTGACCGCGTCGTGGAGTTCGTGGGCGAGGCGGGAGCGTTCCTCGGCGATGGTGAGCTCGCGGCTGCGCTCGTAGAGGCGGGCGTTGGTGAGCGCGATGGCGGCGTGCTGGGCGAGGAGCGTGAGGAGTTCCTCGTCGGCGGGGGTGAAGCCGCAGCCGCCGGGCTTGGGTCCCGGGCAGCGCTTGTTGGCGAGGAAGAGGGCGCCGATGACCTCGTCGCCGTCGCGGATGGGGAGGCCCAGGAAGTCGGACATGTCGGGGTGGGCGTCCGGCCAGCCCTCGAAGCGGGGGTCCTCGCGGACGTCGGCGAGGCGCTCGGTGGCGTTGCCGTGCAGCATCGCGGCGAGGATGCCGTGCTGGCGGGGCAGCGGGCCGATGGCCTTCCACTGCTCGTCGCTGACGCCGTCGACGACGAACTGGGCGAAGCCGCCGTGGTCGTCGGGGACGCCGAGGGCGGCGTACTCGGCGTCCAGGAGGTCGCGGGCGGAGGCCACGATCGTCTTGAGGACGTCGCGGACTTCGAGGTGGCGGCTCATGGCGAGGAGGGCGGAGCTGATGGCGGCGAGGCCGCCGGGGGGTGCGAGGGGGCGGCCGGGGGTCATGTCGGTCACCGTACCGGTGGGGGGGTGGGGGTGTATCGGGCCTGGGGGTGAGAAGGGGAAGGTCGGAGGGACTAGGTCTTGGGGGGTAGGGGGCCCGGGGGGGGCGCGTGGGGCCTTGTCGGGCGGGAGCGCGGTAGGGGGCTCGGGGAAGGGGGGCACCCGGGTGGGCCGGGAGCGGGAGGGGCCGCCCCCTTGCCCGCCCTCCCCCAAGCTCTCGGCTTCGCTCGAGCAGGGGGTACCCCCCTCGCCCCCTTGGGGCGGCCCCGTCGCCCAAGGGAGCTCGGGGCGGAGGGTGGCTACAAGGCTCAAGGGGGCGGGGGTGGAGGGGTCGTTGTGGCGATCAAGGGGGGTGGGGCGGAGAGGGTCACGGAGGGCTTTGCGGGAGTTACGTGGGGTGAGGTTGTTACGTGGTCGATGTGAGGCCGGGCATAGGACGCAAGTCACTTACGAAGGGGCGTAGTGGCGGCGTAAAGGGGGTGTGAGCGGGGAGTGTGGGGGGCCGGGACGGTCCCGCGGGAGGGCCGTCCCACTATCGGGGGTCGTACAAGGGGTCTTTGCGCGGGGATTTTGCGGGCGCTAACAATTGCAGCCGTCGCGGAGTCCGCGGCACTCCCCGTCCCCTCCGAGAGGTACGTCCGTATGTCCTCCGCCTCTGGCCATGGCCGCCGTCTGACCAGGTCCCACCGGGCCTCGATCACCGGTGTCGCCGCTCTCGGCGCCGCCTCCCTCGCCCTGACCCTCCTGCCCGGCGGCGGCGCCACCGAGACCGGGGCGCACGGCATGGCCTCGGTCGCGATGGTCGCTCCCCAGGGCACCGGCCAGATGCAGGCGAAGGTCGTCGAGCAGCACGCCGCGGCCGACAAGCGGGTCAAGGACCGGGCCGCCCGGGAGAAGGCCGCTGCGAAGGCCAAGGCCGACGCCCAGGTGAAGAAGCGCGCCGGGCAGAAGACGGCCGCGAGCCGTACCGCCGCGCGCAAGCCGGTCTACGCGAACAACCTGAACGGCTGGATCCGGGAGGCGCTCGCCGTCATGAAGGCGAAGGGCATCCCCGGCTCGTACAACGGGCTGCACCGCAACATCATGCGCGAGTCCACCGGCAACCCCCGCGCCAAGAACGGCTGGGACATCAACGCGCGCAACGGCACGCCGTCGATCGGCCTGCTCCAGGTCATCCAGCCGACGTTCAACGCGTACCACGTGTCGGGCACCCCGCACGACATCTACCACCCGGTCTCCAACATCGTGGCCGCGGCCAACTACGCGGCGGCGCGCTACGGCTCCATCGACAACGTCAACGGCGCCTACTGAGTCCTCTGGACGTGCGGAAGGGCGGCCCCCGGATCATTCCGGGGGCCGCCCTTTTTTCCGTACCGTCGGCTAGCGGGTCACTTGCGCATGACCTCGGGCTCGTGGCGCCGCAGCAGGCGCGCGACCACGAAGCCGCAGATCAGGCCGAGGGCCAGCAGAACCGCCATGTTGATGCCCCACTGGGAGACGGTGCGCTCCCACAGCGGGTCGAAGTTGGTGGGGTTCTTCTGGTCCCACGGCGGCATCAGGTGCGCCAGGTCCAGCGTGGTGCCGGCGGCGGCGATGGCCCAGCGCGAGGGCATCAGCCAGGCGAACTGCTCCAGGCCGATCTGGCCGTAGACCTGGAAGAGGATGCCGGTGAAGACGACCTGCACGATCGCGAACATCACGAGGAGCGGCATCGTCTTCTCGGAGGTCTTCACCAGCGAGGAGATGACCAGGCCGAACATCATCGAGGTGAAGCCGAGCGCGATGACGGCGAGGCAGATCTCCACCGCGGGCGGCATGATCAGGCCCTCCTTCGGGAGTTCCCGGGTGGAGAAGCCGATCGCGCAGATGATGACGCCCTGGAGCGCGGTGATCACGCCGAGGACGATGACCTTGGACATCAGGTACGCGGAGCGGGACAGGCCGGTGGCCCGCTCGCGCTCGTAGATGACCCGTTCCTTGATCAGCTCGCGGACCGAGTTCGCGGCGCCGGAGAAGCACATGCCGACCGCGAGGATCAGCATGATCGTTCCCGCGTCGCCGTTGAACCGGGACGGCGGCTTGGGCGGGCCGAGCCCGAAGTCGGCCGGGATGACGACGCTGACCAGGCCGAGGACGGCGGGCAGGATCACCATCAGGCCCATGAAGCCCTTGTCGGACGCGATGACGGAGACGTACCGCCGGATCAGCGTCATCAACTGGGCGCCCCAGCCCTGCGGCTTCGGCGGGCGCATCTGCTGCGCCGGCGGCATGTGCACCGGGCTGGCGGCGACCGCGTCGATGTCCGCGGCGTACATCTGGTAGTGCTGCGAGCCGCGCCAGCGGCCGGCCCAGTCGTAGTCGCGGTAGTTCTCGAAGGCGGAGAAGACGTCGGCCCAGGTGCTGTAGCCGAAGAAGTTGAGGGCTTCCTCCGGGGGGCCGAAGTAGGCGACGGAGCCGCCGGGGGCCATCACCAGGAGCTTGTCGCAGATGGCGAGCTCGGCGACGGAGTGGGTGACGACCAGGACCGTGCGGCCGTCGTCGGCGAGGCCGCGCAGCAACTGCATGACGTCGCGGTCCATGCCCGGGTCGAGGCCCGAGGTCGGCTCGTCGAGGAAGATCAGGGAGGGCTTGGTCAGGAGCTCCAGGGCGACCGAGACGCGCTTGCGCTGGCCGCCGGAGAGGGAGGTGACCTTCTTCTCCTTGTGGATGTCCAGCTTGAGCTCGCCGAGGACCTCGTCGATCCGCTGCTGGCGCTCCGCCTCGGAGGTGTCCGCGGGGAAGCGCAGCTTGGCGGCGTACTTGAGGGCCTTCTTGACGGTCAGTTCCTTGTGCAGGATGTCGTCCTGCGGGACCAGTCCGATGCGCTGGCGCAGCTCGGCGAACTGCTTGTAGAGGTTGCGGTTGTCGTAGAGGACGTCGCCCTTGTTGGCGGGCCGGTAGCCGGTGAGCGCCTTGAGGAGGGTCGACTTCCCGGAGCCCGAGGGGCCGATGACCGCGATGAGGGACTTCTCGGGGACGCCGAAGGAGACGTCCTTGAGGATGTCCTTGCCGCCGTCGACCGTGACGGTCAGGTGGCGGGCCGAGAAGGAGACCTCGCCGGTGTCGACGAACTCTTCGAGGCGGTCGCCGACGACACGGAAGGTGGAGTGGCCGACGCCGACGATGTCGTTGGGGCCGAGCAGGGCCGTGCCGGACTTCGGCATCGGCTGGCCGTTGATGTACGTGCCGTTGTGCGAGCCGAGGTCGCGGATCTCCATGCGGCCGTCGGGCGTCGCGTGGAACTCCGCGTGCAGGCGCGAGACCTGGAGGTCGGAGACGACCAGCTCGTTCTCCAGGGCGCGGCCGATGCGCATGACGCGGCCGAGTGCCATCTGGTGGAACGTGGTCGGGCTGCGGTCGCCGTAGACCGGCGGCGCCCCCGCGGCACCGTCGGGCCGGCTGCCCTGCGCGGACGCCTGGGGCTTGTTCTGCTGGTACGGCGGCTGGGTGCTCTGCGGGGTGCCCGGGGGCTGGTGGTGCCCGGGGGCCGCCTGGCCCTGCGCGGGCTGCTGCTGCCAGCTCGGCTGCCGGGCCCCCTGGTGCTGCGGGGGCTGGTGCCCCTGCGGAGGCTGGTGGTGGCCCTGCGGGGGCTGGTGGAACTGGTGCTGGGCGGGCGGCTGCTGCCAGCTCGGCACCTGCTGGCCGCCGGGGCCGCCCTGCGGGCCGTGCGGCTGCTGCGCGGAGCCGCCGCCCCCGCCGCCCGGGCCGGACAGGACGAGCTGCGGGCCGTCGGTGGCGTTGCCCAGGTGCACGGCGGAGCCGGGGCCGATCTCCATCTGGTGGATGCGCTGGCCCTGCACGTACGTGCCGTTGGTGCTGCCGTGGTCTTCGATCACCCAGCTACGGCCGCCCCAGCTGATCGTGGCGTGCCGCCAGGAGACCCTGGCGTCGTCCACGACCACGTCCCCCTGGGGGTCCCGCCCCAGGGTGTACGACCTGGACGAGTCGAGAGTCCAGGCCCTTCCATTCAATTCCAGTACGAGTTCCGGCACTCCATGCCCCACTAGTTGTCCCCCGTAGTTACGCCCGTCACCGGGAGTCTAGGGATGGTGAACATCGGGGGGAACTATTTCAGGCCCGGGCTCGAATACGAAAGTCGGGCCATGTGAAAAGGGGGCGCGGGCAGCCGTCGCACGCCCGTTGACTCGGCAGAAACACCATCGGAGAGTGGTAAGCGGCCATGAGTCCGTACGTCTGCGCACGGATCATGCAGGAGCCGGGCGAAGAGGACTTACCGGTACGGATCGGGTGGTCTGATGGGCGGGAACGGTCGGGTCGGAATGCGCTGGGGCGATGTTCTTCTCGCCTCCATTGCCGCTGTGAGCTGGGCTTTGGTCGGAATGGCGGGCACCGCGGCGCTCGGTCTGCATCTGCTCGGGGCGGACGCCGCGGGGTCGCTGCGGTCGATGACGGCCGCGCTCGTCGTCCTGGCGGTGGGCGGTTCCGTCACGCCGACCGGGAACGTCTCGGCCTTCGGTCTGGAGGGGGCCGCGGCGCGGACGGCCGTCGATATTGCGCCACTTGGGGTGGGTCTGGTCGGGGCGCTGTTGCTCGGATTCTTCTTCCTGCGCTCGCTCAGGAGCGCGGGGCGGGAGATTCCCGGCACCGAACTGGCCGTGCGGGCGGTGTCGGTGCTGGTGTTGTTCCTCGTCACGCTGGGTGGTCTCGCCTGGGCGGGTCACGACGTCATCACGATTGACGGCGCCGGGCTCGGACTCGACCGCGTTCCCGGGAACGATCTTCCTGGCGGCATCGCGGACCGGCTCCCGGGCGAGCTCGGCGGACTGCTTCCGGACCGGATCTCCGATCTCGTCGACGCGAAGGCCACGGTCGGTTTCTCCGTCGATACGGGGACATCGCTGGTGAGCGGTGCGGGGTGGGCGGCGGGGGTGCTGGCGATCGCGCTGCTGGCGTCCCGAGGGACCCCGCTGCCCCGGGGGTGGGACGCGGTGCACCGGGTCCTGCGGCCGGCCTCGTCGGCGCTGGTGGCGGTGCTGGTGATGGCGGTGGCCGCCGGTCTCGCGGCCGCCGGGTACGCCGCGGTCGGGGACGAGCGGCCGGGGCGGGTGCTGGGCGCCGCGCTGCTGGGAGCGCCGAACGGGGTGTGGCTGGCGTTGCCGCTGGGGTTGTTCGTGCCGTGGCAGGGGCGGGCGACGGGGGCACTGGTGGAGGTGCTGCCGTCGCCGGTCGACGCGCTGCTGTCGGGCGGCGACGAGCGGCCGCTGTCGGTGGGACGGCTCGCGGAGCTGGACGGGCGGGTGTGGCTGCTGGTCGTCGCGGTGCTCGTGATGATGCTGTACGCCGGTGTGCTGGCCGCGGTGCGGACCCCGCGGGAGGACCTGTCGCGGCCGGGGTACGCCGGGCAGTGCGCGGTGGCGCTCGGGACGGTGACCGGGCTGGGACTGCCGCTGCTGGTGTGGTGGGCGGGGGTGTCGGCGGACGCTTCGGTGTCGGTGCTGGGGTTCGACGCGATCGGGGCGGGGCTCGTGCTGAGCGGGAACGTGCCGCTGGCGCTGCTGCTGGGTGTGGGGTGGGGGGCAGCGGCGGGGGCGGCGGGGGCGCTGCTGGCCTGTGCGGCGGGCGCGGAGGGGTCGCGGGCGGCGCGGTTGGCGCTGCCGGACGGGGAAGGGGATCGGACGTATCCGGATCTGGCGTACGTGCCGGGGCCTTACCGGCCGTCGCCGTCGTACGGGCCGGGGGGTGCGGCGGACGGTACGAATCCGTATCTGCGGCCGGTGCGGGAGGTGGGCGACGCGGGGCGGGTCGGGCCGGGGACGCCGGGGCGGGCGGGTGCGGCTGCGCCGCCGCCTCCGGAGGAGGGACCGCCGCCGCCGGGGGTTCCCGGGAGGGGGCGGAAGTAGGGGCCGGCCGCGCGGTACCCCGCGCCCCCTGACGCGTGCCCGGGGAGGCTGTCCGGGAGGTAAGACGGGTGGGGGACGGGGGGCGGGGGCCGGATACGGTGGGGGGACCATGAGCGCACTGCCGAACAATGACGTCCCCACCCTTCTCGTCAAGATCTTCGGGAAGGACCGGCCCGGGATCACCGCCGGGCTCTTCGACACCCTCGCCGCCTACTCCGTCGACGTCGTCGACATCGAGCAGGTCGTCACCCGTGGCCGCATCGTGCTGTGCGTGCTCGTCACCGAGCCGACCGTGGCCGCCGCCGGTGAGCTGCGGGCGACCGTGCACAGCTGGGCGGAGTCGCTGCGGCTCCAGGCCGAGATCATCTCGGGTGTGGGCGACAACCGGCCGCGGGGCAGCGGCCGTTCGCACGTCACCGTGCTCGGACATCCGTTGACGGCGGAGTCGACGGCGGCCATAGCGGCCAGGATCACGGACACGGGCGGGAACATCGACCGCATCTTCCGGTTGGCCAAGTACCCGGTCACCGCCGTGGAGTTCGCCGTGTCGGGGGTGGAGACCGAGCCGCTGAGGACCGCGCTCGCGCTGGAGGCGGCGGGGATCGGGGTGGACGTCGCGGTCGTGTCCGCGGGCCTGCACCGGCGGGCGCAGCGTCTGGTGGTGATGGACGTCGACTCGACGCTCATCCAGGACGAGGTCATCGAGCTGTTCGCGGCGCACGCCGGGTGCGAGGCGGAGGTGGCCGCCGTCACCGAGCAGGCGATGCGCGGGGAGCTGGACTTCGAGCAGTCCCTGCACGCGCGGGTGGCGTTGCTGGAGGGGCTCGACGCGGGGGTCGTGGAGAAGGTCAGGGCCGAGGTGCGGATGACACCGGGGGCGCGGACGCTCGTACGGACGCTGAAGCGGCTCGGGTACCAAGTGGGCGTCGTCTCCGGGGGGTTCACCCAGGTCACGGATGCGCTGAAGGACGATCTTTCGCTGGACTTCGCGCAGGCGAACACCCTGGAGATCGTCGGCGGGAAGCTGACCGGGCGGGTCGTCGGGGAGGTCGTGGACCGGGCGGGCAAGGCGCGGCTGCTGCGCCGGTTCGCCGCCGAGGCGGGGGTCCCGCTGGACCAGACCGTGGCGATCGGGGACGGCGCGAACGACCTCGACATGCTCAACGCGGCGGGTCTCGGCGTGGCGTTCAACGCCAAGCCGGTGGTGCGGCAGGCCGCCGACACGGCGGTGAACGTGCCGTTCCTGGACACCGTGCTGTATCTGCTGGGCATCACCCGTGAAGAGGTCGAGGCCGCGGACGGGGACGCGGAGCACGAGCACTGAGGGGTGCGGCGCGGGGGCGCCGGCAGCGGTTCCGCCGCCGGCGCCCCCTGCCGTGCACGCCTGATCAGTCGTGCGGGGCCCAGTAGTCGGTCAGCCTGGCCGTGCCGAGTTCCACGGACTTCCACGGGCCGGTGAATTCCAGGACCGCGTACGTCGCGGTGGGGAAACCGCCCCTGGTCAGCTTGGCCAGCGCGTCCGGGTCGGACTGGCCGGCGAGTCCGTCGGCGACCGCGTGCATGCCCGGGTTGTGGCCGATGACCAGCAGGTTCGTGACGTCGTCGGGGGTCTCGTTGAGGACGGCGACGATCTCGCCCGGGGAGGCTTCGTAGAGCCGGTCCTCGTAGACGGTCTTCGGCCGGTGGCCCAGTTCCTGCACGGCCAGCTTCCAGGTCTCACGGGTCCTGGCGGCGGTGGAGCACAGGGCCAGGTCGAAGGTGAGGCCCGTGTCGGCGAGCTTGCGGCCTGCGGTGGCGGCGTCCCGGCGGCCCCGGTCGGCGAGCGGCCGCTCGTGGTCGGACACCTGCGGCCAGTCGGCTTTGGCGTGCCGGAGAAGGACGATCCTGCGGGGTGTGTCGACGCTCATGCACCCCAGCTTCGCACGAAACCCGTGTCGGGGCCCGGGGTGTTGACACCGTCCCCCACCACGGGTGACCGGTCAGAGCGGCAGTACGTCCAGGAGCAGGGTCACCAGGTACGCGATGCCGGGACCGTCCTGCGCGGCGGGCGACGCGTGCGCCTGGCCGGGGCCGGTCAGCAGGGCGAGGAGCAGGGCGAAGGAGAGCGCCGGGAGGACGACGGACCACCACGGCAGGCGGCCCCCGGCGGGGGTCCGGCGTGCGGTGCGGGCGGGGTGGTGAGCTGGGGCCGACATGGCCGCCTCCGTGAGGTCTGCGGGCGGGAACCCGGTGGATGCCTCAAAACTACGGAGCGCGGGCCCCGCCGCCCATCCGGTGGACTCCCCACTCGACCCTGAGTCCAGCCCCCTAGGGGACGGTGGGGACAACCCCACCATCCCCGGCAGGAGCCGTCGGGAAGCGGGCCCTCAGGGGGAGGCGATCGTGGCGATGACCGCGATGATCACCGTGACGAGGAGCATGGCGCCGAGGACGGCGAGCAGCTTCTTCTGGCCGTTGCGGGGATTCGGGTCGAGTACGGGCATGGCACCCAGTCTCGCACCCTTCGCCCACTCCCCCGGCTTCCGGGTCGGCTCCCCCGGCCCCGGGTCAGGCGGCCAGTTCCTGCTCGACCGTGCGGTTGCGGCCCGCGAGGACGCCGGCCACCATCTGCGGCACCATCAGCGCCGCCATCAGCGCGATCGGCAGGCCCCAGCCGCCGCTGGCGTCGTGCAGCACGCCGATGAGCAGCGGGCCCGGGATGGAGATCAGGTAGCCGATGCTCTGCGCGAAGGCGGAGAGCTTGACCACGCCCTGGTGGCTCTTGGCGCGCAGGCCGATCATGGTGAGCGCGAGCGGGAAGGCGCAGTTGGAGACGCCGAGCAGCAGTGCCCAGGCCCAGGCGCCGCCGGCCGGGGCGAGGTAGAGGCCCGCGTAGCCGGAAAGGCCGCAGAGGCCGAGGAAGAGGACGACCGGGCCCTGTTGCGGGAGCCGGGTCGCGACGCGCGGGATGACGAAGGCCAGCGGGATGCCCATCGCCATGGTGAGCGCGAGGAGCATGCCGGAGGTTCCGGCGGAGATGCCGGCGTCGCGGAAGATCTGCGGCATCCAGCCCATCGTGATGTACGCGGCCGTGGCCTGGAGGCCGAAGAAGCAGGCCAGCGCCCAGGCGGTGCGGGACGTGACCATGCGCAGGCCGGGGGCGGGGACCGCGGCGGCGGACTCCTGCGCCTCCACCCCGGGGGTCTCGGCCTCGGCCGCGGCGGTGGCGGCCCGGCGGTCGCGGCCGTGCTTGACCGCCAGCGGCAGCCAGACGCAGAGCGCGAGCGCGGCGAGGACGCCCCAGACGGCGAGGCCGGTCTGCCAGCTCCCGCCGAGCGCCTTGGTGAGCGGGACGGTGGACAGGGCGGCCAGCGAGGTGCCGACCGCCAGGGCCATCGAGTACAGGCCGGTCATGGTGGAGACCCGGTCGGGGAACCACTGCTTGACGATGGCAGGCAGCAGGATGTTGGACACGGCGATGCCGACGAGGGCGAGCGCGCTCGCCGCCACGAAGCCCGGGGTGCCGCCGAGGAAGGGCCGCAGGAAGAGACCGGCGGCTATCGCCGTCATGCCCGCGCAGACGATGGAGGCGGGGCCGAAGCGGCGGGCCAGGCGCGGGGCCGTGATGCCGAACACCGCGAAGCAGAGCGACGGTACGGAGGTGAGCAGTCCGGCGACGGCGCCGCTCATCCCGAGCCCCGTGCGGACCTCTTCGAGGAGGGGGCCGAGGCTGGTGATGGCGGGGCGCAGGTTCAGCGCGGCGAGCACCAGGCCGACGACCATGAGCCGCACGAGCCACCCGGCGTACGGGGGCGTCTCGCGTCGCGCGTCCGGGGCGGTGCGGGGCTGGGGTGCGGTGCGGGGCTCGGGGTGCATGGTCCGGGTTTCATCGACTGGCATGAGGTCCATCATAGAATCATGGGATGATTGGTTGTCCAATCGTGGCCACGGGTGCGAAGCCCGCACCGTCCCCGACCGATCCGCCCCACCCCGTACCGCCCTGTCCCGTTCCGAACCGCCCCGTACCGTCCCGCCCCGAACAAGGAGCACCATGACGCTGACCTCTCCCCGGCGTTCCGCACTCTCCGACCAGGTGATCACCGCCCTGCGCAACCAGATCACCTCGGGCGAGTGGCCCGTGGGGTCACGCATTCCGACCGAACCCGAACTGGTCGAGCAGCTCGGGGTGGCGCGCAACACCGTCCGCGAGGCGGTGCGCGCGCTCGCGCACAACGGCCTGCTCGACATCCGGCAGGGCTCGGGCACGTACGTCGTGGCGACGAGCGAACTGGCGGGGGTGATGCACCGCCGGTTCGCGGACGCCGATCCGCTGCACATCGCCGAGCTGCGCTCCACGCTGGAGTCCTCGGCCGGCCGCCTGGCGGCGCAGCGCCGTACCGACAAGGACGTACGGCAACTGGACGCGCTGCTCGCGCGGCGCGAGCGGGCCTGGGCCTCGGGCGACGCCGAACAGTTCGTCACGGCGGACGCCTCCCTGCACCTGGCGGTGGTGGCGGCCTCGCACAACGACGTGCTGATCGGGCTGTACGCGGACCTCGGCGACCTGCTGCGGCACTGGCTGCGCGACGACATCGGGCACGAGCTGCGGCCCGAGGACCACATGGACCACGCACGGCTGATCGAGGCGATCCGGGCGGGCGACGCGGAGCGCGCGGCGGCCGAGGCGGCGGGCTACTCGCTGAAGTGCCTGGCCGACCGGGGCCGGGTCACCGGGAGCGCGCCCCGGTGAGGGGCGGGGGCGGTTCGGGGGCGCGTTCGTGGGTGACCCAGGCGCTGCCGACCTCCTTCCAGCACCGGCTGCTCAGCCGTACGGTCTGGGCCGGGCCGACCTCCACCGGGGCGCTGTCGCCGTCGAGGTCCCACCAGTGCGCGCACTCGGTGTGCAGCCGGACGAGGTCGGTGTCCGGGTAGGGGTTGTGGCAGTACGCGACCGCCCTGGTCCGTTCGACGGCGGTGCGGCAGACGGCTCCGAAGCGGTCGGGGGCGGCGTGCGCCGCGGGCGCCCGGCCGCCGGGGGGCGCGGTGTGGACGGCTGCCGTGCCGGCGCCCGCGGCCAGGAGCAGGGAGGGCAGGACGAGTGCGACGGCTCTTCCGCGGTGTGCCGGCATCCGCCACCTCCTCCCCCGTGCACATGGGACGCGTGTCCCCGGACGTGTACGACGTACGCACAGAACCGGGTCCGGTTTGTCCCGGTCAGCTCAGTCTGCGACGACTTCACGCGGTTTTCGACTTGAAGGGGCTCTGACGAGCACGTTCCGTCGAGGAGGGTTGACAGGCCGATTGGCCTGAATATGTTACATGCAACATTGAGCATGTCGTGAACCCTTCCGGGAGGACCTCCATGCAGCCCAGGCACATCCCTGATGTCTCCCGCCCCCTGCGGTGCGACCTCCTGCTGTCGGGCGGGCGGGTGGTGACCGTCGACGGACGGCGGTCGGTCCACGAGCCGGGTTCGGTGGCGATCGCGGGCAACCGGGTCGTGGCGGTCGGCCCGGCCGCCGAGATCGACGCCCAGTGGGAGGCGGCGCGCACCGTCGACTGCCGGGGCCGGGCGGTGCTGCCCGGTTTCGTCGACGGGCACTCGCACCTCTTCCAGGCGCTGGCCAGGGGCATGGGCGAGGGCCTGTCGATCTGGCCGTGGCTGTGCGAGTTCATGTGGCCGTACTCGATAGCCGTCGACCCCGAGGACGCCCGGGTGGCGGCCACCCTGGGGGCGGTGGAGGCGCTGCGCTCGGGCATCACCACCGTGATCGACAACCACTACGCGCCGACCGACCCGGACACCGTGCTCGCCGTGGCCCGCGCCGTGGAGGCGGTGGGACTGCGCGGCGCGGTCGCCCGCGGAATGCTGGGGCGCAGGACCGAGGTGGCGGCCCGGCGGGGACTGCCGGACGCGCTGTACCGGTACTCCACGCAGGAGGAGCTGGACATCACGCGGGACTGCATGCGGCGCAGGCCGCCGCGCACCTCGATGGTGGAGGTCTGGCCCGCGCCGCTCAACCTCAGTTACGTCGACCAGGACCTGGTCCGGGGGGCGGTGGAGCTGGCCGCCGAGTTCGGGACCCGCTGGCACACGCACTGCTCGGAGGGGGCCAAGGACCCGGCGAGCTATCTGGAGGCGTACGGGGTGCGGCCGGTGGAGTGGCTGGCCAGGGAGGGCCTGCTGGACGAGCGGGCCACCCTGGCGCACGCGATCTGGCTGGACGACGCCGAGGTCAAGCACGTCGGCGAACGCCGGGCCGGAATCTCGCACAACCCCACCTCCAACGCCTATCTCGCCTCCGGGGTGATGCGGCTGCGCGAGCTGCGGGACGCGGGCGCGGTGGTGTCGCTGGGCACCGACGGGCCGAGCGCCGGGCACCGCCAGGACATGTTCGAGGTGATGAAGCAGACCCTCTTCGGCCAGCGGCAGCACCACCTCGACCCGGCCGCCGCGCGTTGCGAGGAGGCCCTGGAACTGGCCACCCGCGAGGGCGGCTCGTACGCGGGCACCGGCACCGGCACGCTCTCCGTGGGCGCCCCGGCCGACGTCGTGGTCGTCGGCCTGGACCGGCCGCACCTGCGCCCCGTGCACCGCACGGTCGCCACCCTCGTCTACTCCGCGCGCGGCAGCGACGTCGAGCTGACGATCGTCGACGGCCGGGTGGTGTACGAGGAGGGCCGCTGCACCCTCGTGGACGAGACCGCGCTGCTGGCCGAGGCGCAGGAGCGGGCCGAACGGCTGGTGTCGCGGGCCGGGTTCGACGCGCTGCGCGGCGCCTGGCGGCACTGAAGTCCTGCCGCGCCTTCCGAAAGAACTCCCCGCACCTCCACCGGCTTCCTCCCGGGCCCCACGGACCTCCCGAGCACCACGAGCCTCCCGAGACATCGCAGGACCCACGGCTGCCCGTCCGCGGCCACCGTACGTGCGCATACAAGGACCCCTGCCGTCACGGGCGGCAGGTGGAGGGAGAACGCACAATGTCCCGCACCACAGCACAGGGCTCTTCGAAACAGGAGTGGACGGACGACCAGTCGGCCGATCCGGTGGAGGCAGTGCCGTCCGCCTGGCGGCTCGCCGTCTACGGGTTGCAGCACGTACTCGCCTTCTACGCCGGCGCGGTCGTCATGCCGCTGCTGGTCGCGCAGGGAGTCGGCCTGCCGGACAAGGACATCGGGATGCTGGTCAACGCGTCCCTGCTGACCTGCGGCATCGCCACGCTCATGCAGGCGGTGGGCTTCAAGGGGGTGGGCATCAGACTGCCGATCGTGCAGGGCACCTCGACCACGGCGGTGCCCTCGCTGGTCTCGGTGGGGCTGGCGGCCGGCGGGGCGAAGGCCGGGATGCCGACCGTGCTGGGGGCGGTGATCGCGGCGGGGCTCGCCCTGTTCGTGATCGCGCCGGTCTTCAGCAGGCTGGTGAGGTTCTTCCCGCCGCTGGTCACCGGCACCATCGTGACGATCGTCGGGATCACCCTGCTCGCGGTGGCCGCGCGGCAGGTGGGCGGCGGCGACCCGAGTGCGAAGACCTTCGGGTCGCCGGCCCAGCTCGGGATGGCGGCGGTGACGTTCGTGGTGATCCTGCTGCTGTACAAGTTCTCGCGCGGCTTCATGGCCACCGTCGCCGTGCTGGCGGGGCTGGTCGTCGGGACGACGGTCGCCGCGGTCCTGGGCAGGACGGACTTCTCCAGGATCGGGGACGCCTCCTGGTTCGGCATGGCCGCGCCGCTGCACTACGGCGTCGAGTTCGACACCATCGCGATCCTGGCCGTCTTCATGGTGATGATCATCGTGGCGGTGGAGTCCATCGGCCAGTTCTTCGCGGTCGGCGAGATCGTCGGCCGGGACGTGGACGGCAAGGGCGTCACCCGGGCGCTGCGGGCGGACGGGCTGGCCACGGCGGTCGCCGGGGTGCTCAACTCCTTCCCCAGCACCGTCTATTCGCAGAACATCGGGCTGATCCGGCTCACCCGCGTCAAGAGCCGGTGGATCATCGCGTCGGCCGGCGTGATCATGATCCTCTTCGGCATGGTGCCCAAGATCGGCGCGGTCGTGGCCTCGATGCCGGCGTCCGTGCTGGGCGGCGCCACCATCGTGCTCTTCGCGACGATCGGCGTCGTCGGCATCCAGATCCTGCTCCAGGCGGACCTCACGGACCAGCGGAACACCATCCTGGTGGCCGCCAGCCTGGGCATCGGCTTCCTGCCGACGGCCTTCCCGCAGTTCGCGGAGCAGATGCCGACCCGGCAACTGCATGCGCTCTTCGAGAGCGGAATCATCCTGGGCACCCTCACGGCTGTCCTGTTGAACCTGTTCTTCCACCATTTGCGGCTGCCGGGGAGTCGCAAGAAGGAGGCGGAACCCGTTGACCCGCCGGAACATTACATGCAACATGAAGTGCACACGGCGGCACCAGTGCCGAAGCAGGCCGAAGCCGACACCGTGTAATTCCTGAGGACACAGTTCACGCGATCACGGCGAAGAGGGACGGGGAGGCGAGGATGGCGACCGACAAAGCACAGCAGGCCGTGCAGCACACTGTGAATCCGGTCGCGGCCGGGAGTCTGCTGGCGGACCGCGCGTACGACGAGCTCAAGGCCGCCGTCCTGGCGAACCGCCTGCGCCCGGGCGACGCCCTGTCCGTGCCGGCGCTCGCCACCCAGATGGGCATCAGCCGCAGCCCCGTCCGGGAGGCCGTGCAGCGGCTCATCCACGACGGGCTCGCCTCCCACGTCCCGCACCGGGGCGCCGTGGTCTCCACCGTCGACCTGGAGGACGTACGCCAGTTGTACGTGGTCCGCGAGGTCATGGAGGGGCTGGCGGCGCGCCTGGCCACCGAGCGGCTCGACGCCACCAAGGTCGGCGAGCTGCGCGAGCTGCTGGAGCGCCACGAGCGCGTGGTCACCTCGGACTACGACGAGACCGCGCACATCGAGATGGACATGGCGTACCACAGCCTGATCCGCGAGGTCGCCGGGAACACCCACCTGACCTCGGCCCTGGACACCATCCAGGGCAAGGCCCACCTGGCGCTGCACTCGCTGTGGCGCAGCCCGGAGGCCCCCCGGCTCGCCGTGGCCGAGCACCGCCGGATCTTCGAGGCGATGACGGCCGGCGACCCGGACGCGGCGGAGCTGGCCGCGCGGGAGCACATCAGACGGCTGCGCATCCGGCTCTCCCAGGCGGTGGCCGCCGGCCCCGACCAGGACGCCCCCCGGGGCCCGGGCATCCACCCGGTGGCGTGACGCCCGTACCGGCACTTCCGTACCGCACAAAGGAACCGCGCGAAGCACCGCACGCACCACATCGCACCACCCAGCCCCTCGCCGAGGAAGGGAAGTGACCGATCGTGAGCACCGCTACCGGAATCCGGAACGGGGTGGGCGAGAGCGTCCGGCGGCCCGACGGCCGGCTGAAGGTCAAGGGGGACTTCGCGTACTCCTCCGACCTGCACGCGGACAACATGGTGTGGGGCGCGACCCTGCGCAGCCCGCACCCCTCCGCCCGCATCCTGCGCTTCGACGCGAGCAGGGCCCTCGGGCTCCCCGGCGTCGTCGCGGTGCTCACCCACGAGGACGTCCCCGGGCATCCGCTGTACGGCATGAAGGTCGCCGACCAGCCGGTCCTGGCCAAGGACGAGGTGCGCTACCAGGGCGAACCGGTGGCCCTGGTCGCCGCCGACCACCCGGAGACCGCGCGCCGGGCGCTGCGGCTCATCGCGGTCGAGTACGGGATACGCACCCCGCTGACCGACTCCGAGCAGGCGGTCAGCGGCGAGGGGCCCCGGGTCCACGCCCAACGGGTGGACGGCAAGGACGAGTTGGGCAATGTCGTACGCCATGTCCGCATCCGGCACGGCGACATGGCTCAGGCCGAGCGCCTCGCCGAGGTGGTCGTGTCGGGGACGTACGACGTGGGCATGCAGGACCAGGCGTTCCTGGGCCCGGAGTCGGGGCTGGCGATACCCGCCGAGGACGGCGGCGTCGACGTCTACGTCTCGACGCAGTGGCTGTACGACGACCAGCACCAGATGTGCTCGGCGCTCGGACTCCCGCCGGAGAAGGTCCGGCTGACGATGTCCGGCGTGGGCGGCGCCTTCGGCGGCCGCGAGGACGTCTCCGTGCAGATCCACTCGGCGATGCTGGCGCTGCACACCGGGCGGCCGGTGAAGATGAGCTACAACCGCGAGGAGTCCTTCTTCGGCCACGTGCACCGCCACCCGGCGAAGATGTGGTTCGAGCACGGGGCGACGCGCGACGGGAAGATCGTCTACGTCAAGGCTCGGATGATCTTCGACGGCGGCGCGTACACCTCCACCTCGCAGGTCGTCATCGCCAACGGCTCCTACTTCGCGGCCGGCGCCTACGAGGTCCCGCACGTCGAGATCGACGGCTACTCCGTCTACACCAACAACCCGCCCTGCGGCGCGATGCGCGGCTTCGGCGCGGTCCAGTCCTGTTACGGCGTGGAGTCCAACCTCGACAAGCTGGCCCGCGCCCTGGACATCGAGCCGGTCGAGCTGCGCATCCGCAACGCCATGACGACCGGCACGATGCTGCCGACCGGGCAGGAGGTCGACGGCCCGGCCCCGGCGGCGGAGCTTCTGGAGCGATTGCGCGACCGGCCGCTCCCCCCGCCCGGCGACGGCGTCTTCGGTCTCCCCGGCGGCCTGAACAACACCACCCGTGGCGAGGGCGTCAAGCGCGGTGTCGGGTACGCGATCGGGGTCAAGGCGATCGGGTTCTCCGGCGGCGTCGACGACCGGTCGGTGGCCCGGGTGAGGCTGTCCCTCGCGGACGGCGAGCCAGTGGCACAGGTGCACACCTCGGCGGCGGAGTGCGGTCAGGGCATCGTCACCCTCCAGGCCCAGATCGTACGGACCGAACTCGGCGTCCAGCAGGTGACGGTGCTGCCCGCCGACACCCAGGTCGGCGACGCCGGCTCCTCCTCCGCCTCGCGCATCAGCTGGATGAGCGGCGGTGCGGTGCAGGGCGCGTGCAAGGCCCTCAAGGAGCGGATCACCGAGCTGGGCGGTGACGGAGATCTCGCCCAAATCCTGGTCGTACACGGGCCGTTGGAGGAGGAGTACGAGTACTCCCACCGGCGTACGTATCCCGTGGACCCGGAGCGCGGGCAGGGGCAGGCGCACATCGCCTTCGCGTTCGCCGCGCACCGCGCGGTGGTGGAGGTGGACACCGAGCTCGGCCTGGTGAAGGTCGTGGAGCTCGCGACCGCCCAGGACGTCGGCAAGGCGATGAACCCGCTCGCCGTGGAGGGGCAGATCGAGGGCGGCAGCGCCCAGGGCCTGGGACTGGCCCTGATGGAGGAGCTGCACGTGAAGGACGGCACGGTGCGCAACCCCTCCTTCACCGACTACCTCATCCCCACCATCGCGGACATGCCGTCCGTGCCCATCGACCTCCTCGAACTGCCGCACCCCGACTCGCCGTACGGCCTGAACGGGGTGGGCGAGCCGCCGACCCTCTCCTCCACGCCGGCCATCGCGAACGCCCTGCGCGACGCGACGGGCCTGGAGCTGGGCCGGGTGCCGGTGCGGCCCGACGACTTCACCGGCACCGGCGGCTCCACCGACACCGACGACTCCACCGACCCGGTGCGGTCCTGACACCCGACGAAGACGAGAGGAGGTGAGGCGGGCCCTGCCCTGGGTCCCCGAACGGTTCACCACGGTCCACACACAGCTCCACGTACGGCCAGAACCAGCAGGGAAGGAACAGCACCTTGATCATCGACACCCACATGCACCCCACCAACATCGTCGACCAGGCATGGAGGCACGACGGCACGCCGTTCACCGGCGAGCGTACCCTGGAGATGATGGACGGCCCCTACATGATCAACGGGAAGCCGCGCCGGATCGACATGGGCTGCATCATGCCCCCGCCGGGCAACTCGGTGTGGCAGGACGGGATGCGCGGTGGGCGCGAAGGCATCCGGGACTACATGGCGTACATCACGCACCTGGTGACGACGTACCCGGACCGCTTCATCGGCAACTTCATGTACAACCCGCGCTTCGGGCCGGAGAACGGCGCGGCGGAGCTGCGGCACCACGTCAAGGAATACGGCTACAAGATGGTGAAGCTGCATGCCAACATGCACGCCTACCGTCCCGACCGTGCTCTGGACTGGCTGCGCCCGGTACTGAAGGTCTGCGACGAGCTGGGCATCCTCGTGCTGATCCACACGGGCGACGGGCCGTACTCGATCCCGACGCAGTTCTACCCGATCATCCGCGAGTTCCCGAACGTCAACTTCATCCTCGGCCACTTCGGTGTGCAGACGGGTGGCGTGTACTGCTTCGAGGCGCTCTACATGATCCTCGACTCGCCGAACGTGTACGGCGAGTCCGGCTGGCTCCTCCAGTCGCGCATCGTGGAGTTCGCGCAGCAGATGGAGAAGCACCAGTTGGTCTTCGGCACCGACTCGCCGCCCAACGAGCCCGGCATGTGGGCCCGTGAGCTGGAGGTCCTGATGGGCCCGCCGCCGCAGGGCATGAACCTCTCCGAGGAGCACCTGGAGGGGTACCTCGGCAACAACGTGGCCAAGCTGCTGGGCATCGACCCGACGCCGCCGCCGCGGAACGTGGAGGAGGCGCAACTGCGCCTGAAGAGCTCGTTCGCGACGCTGGAGAACCCGTCGGCCAAGTCGGCGGCGGAGATGCGTCCGTAGCTCCGAGGACCGGGGCGGCTCCGATGCTCGGGAGGCTCGGGGCCGCCCCTTCTCCGTACGGCTCTCCCGGTCGGTACACAGCTCCGTCTTCCTCGCGTGAGAAAAGTGGTGTCGCCATGCAGCAGCGCATCGGTCATCTCGTCCCCTCCACCAGCGTCGGCGTCGAACGCTGGGTGGCCCAGATCTGCAAGCCGCTCGCCATCGAGGTGTCCCATCCGATCGCCCGCGCCTCGCTCCCCGAGGTGATGAGCGGTCCGGCGATCGCGCCGCCCCAGTCCGGTGAACTCACCCGCGCCGCAGCCCAGTTGGCGGACGCGGGGGTGGGCGCCGTGGTGTGGGGCGGCAGCTCGTCGGACCTGCACGGGGCGGCGCACGGGCGGGCGATGGCGCGCTGGGTGGAGGAGGTCACGGGCGTACGGGCCTCTACGGTCACCCTCGGGCAGATCGACCTGCTCTCGCGCCGGGACCTCGTGTCGATCGCCCTGGTGTCGGCCGGCAACGAGCAGACGGCCGGCCGCGTCGCGGACACCTATCTCGCCGCCGGCTTCAAGATCGCCTCGGTGACCGCGCTGGGGCTGGCGACCGCGCGGGAGGCGGCGGAGCTGCCGGTCTCGCGGATGCGCCGGGTGCTGAAGGAGGCGGACTCGCCGGACGCGCAGTGCATCGTGGTCGCGGGCACGGAGCTGCCGGTGGCGCCCGTGGCGGCGCTGGCGGAACGGGAGCTGGGCAAGCCGGTGTACGACGGGGCGCGGGTGGCGGTCCGTACCGGCCTCGACCTGCTGGGCCTGTCGGTCACGGCGCCCGAGTGGGGCGAGATGTTCGGCGCCCGGAAGCCCGCCGGGGTGTGCTGTGACACGCACTGAACTCTCCCAGGACCTGCGGGAGTTCCTGCGTACGTACGCCGCGGAGCACCCGGAGGACGTCCTCGTCGTCGAGGAGAAGCTGGACGGCGAGGACGTCGCGGCCCTGGCCCTGGAGCTGGCGGCACGCGGCCGGGACGAGATGCTGGTGTGCCGGGACGTGGCGGGGCTCGGCATACCGGTCGTCACGAACGTCTTCGCTTCGCGCACCCGGGTGGCCCGCCTGCTGGGCACGGAACCGGCGGGCCTGCACGCGGCGTACCAGGCGGCCTCCGCCCGCAGGTGCGCCCCGCGCGTGGTCGCGGACGGGCCGGTGCTGGAGGTGGTGGAGTCGGGCGGGGACGTGGACCTGGCCGCGCTCCCCCTCATCCAGCACTTCGCGTCCGACCGGGGCCCCTACATCACCAGCGGGATCATCGCGGCGGAGGCCCCGGCGGACGCTCCGGGCCGGGCCGGGAACCTCAGCTACCACCGCTCGATGGTGCACGGCCGCAACGAGCTGGCGACGAGCCTGCACTCGCGCGGCCACCTGTGGCAGTTGCTGCGGCTCGCGGAGGAGCGCGGCGAACGGCTGCCGGTGGCCCTGGTGCTGGGCGGGCACCCGCTGTTCATGCTGGCGGCCTCGGCCCGGCTGGGCGCGGACGTGGACGAGCGGGACGTGGCGGGCGGTCTGTTCGGGGCGCCGCTGGAGGTCGTCCGGACGCCGGCGTACGGGATACGGGTGCCGGCGAGCGCGGAGATCGTGCTGGAGGGGTTCATCGACCCGGCGCGACACGCGGAGGAGGGCCCGTTCGGGGAGTTCTCCGGCTACTCCTCCGACCGGTCGACGAACGACGTGCTGACGGTGGAGACCGTGCTGCGGCGGCGCGACGCGCTGCTGCTGGACGTGGTCGGGGGCAATACGGACGAGCACCTCAACCTCGCCCGCATTCCGCGCGAGTCGGAGATGGCGCAGAAGCTGAAGGAGCGGTTCCCCGAGGTCACCGCGCTGTACTACCCGACCTCCGGGACGCACTTCCACGCGTACGTGGCGATCGGCGCGTCCCGGCCGGGGCAGGCGCGGCAGATCATGCTGGGGCTGCTGGGCTGGGACCCGTACCTGAAGACGGTGGTGGCGGTGGACGCGGACGTGGACGTGACGGACGACTCGCAGGTGCTGTGGGCGATGGCCGCGCACCTCCAGCCGCACCGGGACGTGTTCGTGGTCGACGGCCTGCCGGGAAGCCCGCTGGACCCCTCCTCCACGGCGGACGGCACGACCTCGCGGATGGCGCTGGACGCGACGCGCGGGGCGGATTTCCACGGGGTGCGCATCCGGGTGGCCCCGGAACGGGTGGCGGCGGCGCGGGAGTTGCTGGACGGGCGGTGAGCGGGGGGCGTCCCGGCGGTCGCGGAGGGCACCGGCGGGGCCGTCCGCGGCGCGCCGCCCGGCCGGTGCGGTCGCCCGCCGACGGCGGCCCGGAGCTCCGCTGATCCGGCCGCCCCCTGTGCGCACCCCACACACCGGTCCCCGGCATTGTGGGGTACGCACCCATGTCAGCCGCCCGGACGCGTCCCTACTGTTCCGGCCATGACGAGCAACCTTTCCGCCACCCCTGCCGCTCCCCTCCGGGGCCGCACCGCCCTCGTGACCGGCGGCGGCAGCGGCATCGGCCGGGCCTGCGCGCGGGCCCTGGCCGACGCCGGGGCCGCCGTGCACGTCGTGGACCGGGACGGCGACAGCGCGAAGGCGGTCGCCGAGGAGACCGGCGGACAGCCGCACGCCGTCGACCTCGCGGACGCCGCCGCCCTCGCCACGCTCCCCCGCGAGGTCGACGTCCTGGTCAACAACGCGGGCCTCCAGCACGTCGCCCCGATCACCGCGTTCCCGCCGGACCGCTTCGAGTTGATCCAGCGGGTGATGGTGACCGCCCCCTTCCTGCTGCTGCGCCACACCCTCCCCCACATGTACGCCGGCCGGTGGGGCCGGGTGGTGAACGTCTCCAGCGTGCACGGGCTGCGCGCCAGCGCGTACAAGAGCGCGTACGTGGCCGCCAAGCACGCGCTGGAGGGCCTGAGCAAGGTGGCCGCCCTGGAGGGCGCCCCGCACGGCGTCACCAGCAACTGCGTCAACCCCGGCTACGTGCGCACTCCGCTGGTGGAGGGCCAGCTCCAGGACCAGGCCGCCGCCCACCGCATCACCCCCGACCAGGTCCTCACCGACGTGCTCCTGGCCCGTTCGCCCGTGAAGCGGCTGCTGGAACCGGAGGAGGTGGCGGGGGCGGTGCTGTGGCTGTGCGGGCCGCACGCCGCGTCCGTGACCGGCGTGTCCCTGCCCCTGGACGGCGGTTGGACGGCGGGCTGACGCCCCCGCGACTGCGAACTCCTCGAAGCCCACCCCTCTTTCCCGGAAACCGGTGACCCACCATGACCGACACCTCCGCCCAGGGCGCGCCACCACGCTCCGGCATCGCCCGCATCGTCGGCGCCAGCCTGATCGGCACCACCGTCGAGTGGTACGACTTCTTCCTGTACGGGTCGGCCGCCGCCCTGGTCTTCAACACCCTCTTCTTCCCGACCAGCGACCCCCTGGTGGGCACGCTGATCGCCTTCGTGACGTATGCCATCGGATTCGTCGCCCGCCCCCTGGGCGGCGTGGTCTTCGGCCACTTCGGCGACCGCGTCGGCCGCAAGAAGCTGCTGGTCCTGAGCCTGCTGCTGATGGGCGGCGCGACCTTCGCGATGGGTCTGCTGCCCACCTACGAGACCATCGGCGTGGGCGCGCCGATCCTGCTGACCGTGCTGCGCCTGGTGCAGGGCTTCGCGCTGGGCGGCGAGTGGGGCGGTGCGGTGCTGATCGTCTCCGAGCACGGCGGCGACAAGCACCGCGGGTTCTGGGCGAGTTGGCCGCAGGCGGGCGCGCCCGGCGGAAACCTGCTGGCCACGGGGGTGCTGGCGCTGCTGGCCGCGGTGCAGTCGGACGAGGCGTTCCTGTCCTGGGGCTGGCGGGTGCCGTTCCTGCTGTCGGGCGTCCTGGTCGTGATCGGGCTGTGGATACGGGTGTCGGTCAGCGAGTCCCCGGTCTTCCTGGCCGCGCAGGCGAAGGCGCGGACGGAGGCGGAGCGCGGCGGCAGGGAGCAGGCGCCGGTCGTGGAGGTGTTCCAGCGGAACTGGCGCGAGGTGCTCACCGCGATCGGCACCCGGTTCGGCGAGAACATCTCGTACTACCTGCTCACCTCCTTCCTCCTCGTGTACGTCACCGTGCACCTCGGGCTGCCCAGGTCCACCGCCCTGAACGCGGTGCTGATCGGCTCGGCGGTGCACTTCGTGACGATCCCGCTGTGGGGGGCGCTGTCGGACCGGCTCGGGCGGCGGCCGGTGACGCTGATCGGCTCGGTGGGGATGGCGGTGTGGGCGTTCGTCTTCTTCGCCCTGGTGGACGGGAAGTCCTTCGCGGTGATCACGTTGTCGGTGACGGTGGGGCTGCTGCTGCACGGGGCGATGTACGGGCCGCAGGCGGCGTTCATCTCGGAGATGTTCGACACGAAGGTGCGGTACTCGGGGGCCTCGATGGGTTCGCAGCTCGCGTCGATCGTGGCGGGCGCGCTCGCCCCGATCGTCGCGGTGGAACTGCTGAAGGACTTCGACTCCTCGCTGCCGCTGAGCCTGTATCTGGGCGGGGCGGCGCTGGTCACGTCGCTGACGGTGTTCTTCGCGCGGGAGACCCGGGGCCGCGACCTGGCCCGTGACCAGGCGTCGCCGGACACGGCCGTCCCCTCCGGCCGGCCGGGCGCGGGCGCCGCGCAGGCGGCGGAACGGGCCTGAGGCGGGGGCGGGGGCGGCACGCGGGGACGGCGGGCGGGGACCGGGGCGCGGGTGCGCGCCCCGGTCCCCGCCGCGCGTCCGGCACTCTGGTATCCCGCACCATGACCCCCCAACTCCCCTCTCCCGTACGGACGGACCGCCGCCACCATGACCGACGACCACGCCGCCCCCGCACCCGCACCCGCGCCCCCGGTGGCCGACGGGGCTGCGAACGTGCCGCGCGAGCTGCTCGGCCTGCTGGCCGCCGGGGCCACCGCCGAGGAGCTGGCGGCGCCCGCCGCACGGGCCGGGGCCGGGGCCGGCCCCGCGCAGGCGGCGCTCCTCGCCGAGGCGACCGAGGCCGCGCTGTCCGTACGGCGCACCCTCGACCAGCACCGGCGGCGGGAGGCGGAACTGGCCGCGCTGTTCGACACGGCGGGCGACCTGGCGGCGCTGCGCGGGCTGGACGCCGTACTGCGGGCCATCGTCCGGCGGGCCAGGACGCTGCTGGGCGCGGACGTGGCGTACCTGACCCTCAACGACCCGGCGCGCCACGACACCTACATGCGGGTCACGGACGGCTCGGTGTCCGCCGCCTTCCAGCAGTTGCGGCTGCGGATGGGCGACGGTCTCGGCGGGCTGGTGGCGCAGACCGCGCGGCCGTACGCCAGCCGCGACTACCGCACCGACTTCCGGTTCCGGCACACCGGGGCCATCGACGACGGCGTCGGGGAGGAGGGGCTGCGCGGCATCCTCGGTGTGCCGCTGCGGCTCGGGGACCGGGTGATCGGGGTGCTGTTCGCCGCCGACCGCAGTCCGCGCGACTTCACCCCGGACGCGATCGCGCTGCTCGGCTCGCTCGCCGACCACGCGGCCGTCGCCATCGACGGGGCCCGCCTGATGGAGGAGACCCGGGCCGCGCTCACCGGCCTGGAGGCCGCGAACGCCACGGCCCGCGCGCACAGCGACGCGCTGCGCCGCGCCTCGGACGCCCACGACCGGCTCACCGAACTGGTGCTGCGCGGCGGCGGAGTGGCGGACGTGGCGGGAGAGATCGCGGCGCTGCTGGGCGGCGGCCTCACCGTGCACGACGCGGACGGCGAGGTGCTGGCCCGGGTCGGCGGGGGCGCGCCGGTTCCGCCGAGCCGGGGGCTGGCGGAGTCCCGCACGAGCGGGCGGGCGGTGTACGCGGAGGACCGCTGGACCTGTGCGGTGGTCGCGGGGGCGGAACTGCTGGGGTGCCTGGTGCTGACGGGGCGGTCGGGGCCCGGGGAGCCGGGGCGGGTGCTCGCCGACGCGGACCTGCGCCTGTTCGAACGGGCCGCGCTGGTCACCGCCCTGGTGCTGCTGCTGCGCCGGTCGGTGGCGGAGGCCGAGGACCGGGTGCGCGGCGAACTCCTGGACGACCTGCTGACCGACCCGTCGCGGCGCACCGGCGGCGGAAGTCTGGCGCTGCGCGCCCGGCGGCTGGGCGTCGACGTGGCGGGGCCGCACGTGGTGGTGGCACTGGACTGCGCGCCGCGGGTCAGGTCCCGGCTGGCCACGGAGGCGGCGCGGCGGGCCCGGGCGCTGGGGGCGCTGTCCGGTCCGCGGGAGGGGCAGGTCGTCCTGGTCGCCCCCGGGAACGCGGACCGGGCCGCCCGGCTGGCCCACGAGCTCGCCCGCGACCTGGGCCGGGTCCTGGACTCACCGGTCACCGCGGGCGCGGCGGGCACCGCCGAAGGGCCCGACGGGCTGCCGCACGCCCACGCGGAGGCCGTACGCTGCCTGACCGCGCTGCACGCGCTGGGCCGCACCGGGGAGGGGGCGGACGTCACGGAACTGGGCTTCCTGGGCGTCCTGTTGGGCGACCGGGCGGATGTCGGCCCGTACACGGCACGCGTGCTGGGACCCGTACTGGACTACGACGCGGCGCAGGGGACGGAGCTGATCCGCACGCTGGAGGCGTACTACGCGCACGGGGCGTCACTGATCCGCGCCAAGGACGCGCTGCACGTCCACGTCAACACGGTGACCCAACGCCTGGAGCGCGTCTCCCGGCTGCTCGGACCGGCCTGGAACACCCCGTCCCGCGCCCTGGAGATCCAGCTCGCCCTGCGCCTGCACCGCCTGGCCCGCCCGGAGCGGTCCCCGTGAGGGCCGCCCGGAAGAACGGCGAGGGGCGGTGCGATCCCGCACCGCCCCTCGCCCGTGCACTGCCGGGAGGTCAGGCGCCGATCATGTGCACGCCGCCGTCGACGTGAATGATCTCGCCGGTCGTCTTCGGGAAGAAGTCCGACAGCAGCGCGACGATGCCCTTGCCCGCGGGCTCCGGGTCGGCCATGTCCCACTTCATCGGGGAGCGCTCGTCCCACACCTTCGCCAGGTCGCCGAAGCCCGGGATGGACTTCGCGGCCATCGACCCGATCGGACCCGCCGAGATCAGGTTGCAGCGCAGGCCCTCGGCGCCCAGGTCGCGGGCGAGGTAGCGGGAGGTGGCCTCCAGCGCGGCCTTCGCCGGGCCCATCCAGTCGTACTGCGGCCAGGCGAACTGCGCGTCGAAGGTGAGGCCGACGATCGAGCCGCCCTCGCTCATCAGCGGGCGGCACGCCATCGTCAGGGACTTCAGCGAGAAGGCCGAGACGTGCATGGCGGTGGCGACCGACTCGAACGGCGTGTTCAGGAAGTTGCCGCCGAGCGCGTCCTGCGGCGCGAAGCCGATGGAGTGCACGACGCCGTCGAGCGAGCCCAGCTCCTCGCGGACGAGACCTTCGAGACGGTCCAGGTGCTCCTGGTTCGTCACGTCCAGCTCGATGACCTTCGCCGGCTTCGGGAGCTTCTTGGCGATGCGCTCGGTCAGCGTCGGGCGGGGGAAGGCCGTCAGGATGACGTTCGCACCCTGCTCCTGCGCCACCTTGGCCGCGTGAAAGGCGATGGAGGACTCCATCAGGACACCCGTGATGAGGATGTTCTTGCCTTCGAGGATTCCACTCATGGCGATCAGTGACCCATGCCCAATCCGCCGTCAACCGGGATGACGGCTCCAGTGATGTACGACGCGTCGTCGGAGGCGAGGAACTTCACCGCCGCGGCGATCTCCTCCGGCTGCGCGTAACGGCCGAGCGGCACCTGGGCGACGATGCCCTTGCGCTGCTCGTCGTTGAGCACCTGGGTCATGTCGGTGTCGACAAACCCGGGCGCGACGACGTTGAACGTGATGTTGCGCGACCCCAGCTCACGGGCGAGCGAACGCGCGAACCCCACCAGACCGGCCTTCGAGGCGGCGTAGTTCGCCTGCCCCGCCGAGCCCAGCAGACCCACCACCGAGGAGATCAGCACGACGCGGCCCTTCCTGGCGCGCAGCATGCCGCGGTTGGCTCGCTTCACGACCCGGAAGGTGCCGGTGAGGTTGGTGTCGAGGACGGACGTGAAGTCCTCCTCGGACATGCGCATCAGGAGCTGGTCCTTGGTGACGCCGGCGTTGGCCACCAGCACCTCCACGGGACCGTGCTTCTCCTCGATCTCCTTGTAGGCCTGCTCCACCTGCTCGGTGTCGGTGATGTCGCACTTGACGGCGAGGAAGCCCGCCTTCTCAAGGTCCGACGGATCACCCGAGCGGTACGTGATCGCGACCCTGTCGCCGTTGTCGGCGAAAGCGCGGGCGATGGCGAGGCCGATGCCCCGGTTTCCTCCGGTGACGAGAACCGAGCGGCTCAACGGATCACCCTTTCGAATAGCGGTCTGGTACCGACCGAAACTATCGGTACCGGAGCTCGTACGGAGAATCGGGCCCTGACAGCGCAGTCATCCGGCGGCTGTCGGGTCCCTACAGAAACGTCCCGCTGCCGCGCCGCGCAAAGGGGGTGGCCGCCCCGCCCCCGTACAGGACATGATCGGGGCGACCTCGTCTCGACGACAGGAGACATCCGTGCCGCAGTCCCCCCGATCCCCTCATCCCATCGACCCCGCCTTCACCGCGCTCCCCCTGCGCGCCCTCGCCGACGCCGCCCTCGCGCGGGCCAGGGCGCTCGGGGCGGAGCACGCCGACTTCCGGTTCGAGCGGGTGCGCAGTGCCTCCTGGCGGCTGCGGGACGCCAGGCCGTCCGGGTCCAGCGACTCCACCGACCTCGGGTACGCGGTGCGGGTGGTGCACGGC
Organism: Streptomyces sp. NPDC039736; assembly: GCF_055596485.1. NCBI lineage: Bacteria > Bacillati > Actinomycetota > Actinomycetes > Kitasatosporales > Streptomycetaceae > Streptomyces > Streptomyces sp. NPDC039736. The sequence goes on from NZ_JBVIUQ010000005.1 coordinate 37,627, forward strand.
GGGGCCTGGGGGTTCGCCTCCGGGGTGGATCTCAGCATGGACGCCGCGGCCCGCGTCGCCGGGCAGGCCGTCGCGATGGCCCGGTTGTCCGCCAAGGTGATCAAGGCGGCCGGGTCCGACGAGCGGGTGGAGCTCGCGGACGAGCCGGTGCACGAGGACCGGACCTGGGTCTCCTCGTACGAGATCAACCCGTTCGACGTGCCGGGCGAGGAGAAGGCGGCGCTGCTCGCCGACTGGAGCGGGCGGCTGCTGCGGGCGGACGGCGTGGCGCACGTCGACGCCTCGCTGCTGACCGTGCAGGAGAACAAGTTCTACGCCGACACCGCGGGGACCGTCACCACGCAGCAGCGGGTACGGGTGCATCCGCAGCTCACGGCGGTCGCGGTGGACGCGGGCTCCGGCGAGTTCGACTCGATGCGGACGATCGCGCCGCCGGCCGGGCGGGGCTGGGAGTACCTGACGGGCACCGGCTGGGACTGGGACTCCGAGATCGAGGAGATTCCCTCGCTGCTGGCCGAGAAGATGCGGGCGCCGGGCGTCGAGGCGGGGACGTACGACCTGGTCGTCGACCCGTCGAACCTGTGGCTGACGATCCACGAGTCGATCGGGCACGCGACGGAGCTGGACCGGGCGCTGGGGTACGAGGCGGCCTACGCCGGGACCTCGTTCGCCACCTTCGACCAGCTCGGGAAGCTCGCGTACGGGTCGCCGGTGATGAACGTGACCGGGGACCGGACCGTCGAGCACGGTCTCGCGACGATCGGGTACGACGACGAGGGCGTCGCCGGGCAGTCCTGGGACCTGGTGAAGGACGGCACGCTGGTCGGGTACCAGACCGACCGCAGGATCGCGAAGCTGACCGGGCTCGGGCGGTCCAACGGGTGCGCGTACGCCGACTCCCCCGGGCACGTGCCCGTGCAGCGGATGGCGAACGTCTCGTTGCGGCCGGAGCCCGGCGGGCTGTCGACGGAGGATCTGATCGGGGGTGTCGAGCGCGGGATCTACGTGGTCGGCGACCGGTCGTGGTCGATCGACATGCAGCGCTTCAATTTCCAGTTCACCGGTCAGCGGTTCTACCGGATCGAGAACGGGCGGCTGGCGGGGCAGTTGCGGGACGTCGCGTACCAGTCGACGACCACCGACTTCTGGGGCTCGATGGAGAAGGTCGGCGGCCCGCAGACGTATGTGCTGGGCGGCGCCTTCAACTGCGGCAAGGCCCAGCCGGGCCAGGTCGCGGCCGTCTCGCACGGCTGCCCTTCGGCCCTCTTCCGGGGCGTCAACATTCTGAACACCACGCAGGAGGCCGGGCGATGAGCCGCGTGAGCAAGCCCTACGAGATCGTCGAGCGGGCGCTGGAGCTGTCCACCGCCGACGGATGCGTCGTCATCGCCGACGAGGAGTCGTCCGCGAACCTGCGGTGGGCGGGCAACGCCCTGACCACGAACGGTGTGACGCGCGGGCGCACCCTGACCGTCGTCGCGACCGTGGACGGCGCCGAGGGCACCGCGTCCGGTGTCGTGTCCCGGTCGGCGGTCACCGCCGAGGAGCTGGAACCGCTGGTACGGGCCGCCGAGGCGGCCGCCCGGTCGGCGGGTCCCGCCGAGGACGCCCAGCCGCTGGTCGAGGGCGTGCCGGTGTCGGCGGACTTCCGGGACGCGCCCGCGGAGACCTCGTCGGCGGTCTTCGACTCCTTCGCGCCCGCCCTCGGCGAGGCCTTCGCCCGCGCCCGGTCGGGCGGGCGCGAGCTGTACGGGTTCGCGCACCACGAGATGACCTCCAGCTACCTCGGTACGTCGACGGGGCTGCGGCTCCGCCACGACCAGCCCAACGGCACCCTGGAGGTCAACGCCAAGTCCCCCGACCGTACGAAGTCGGCGTGGGCCGGGCGCTCCACCCGGGACTTCCGGGACGTCGACCCCGGGGCCCTGGACGAGGAGCTGGCGCGGCGGCTGGCGTGGGCCGAGCGGCGGATCGACCTGCCCGCCGGGCGGTACGAGACGCTGCTGCCGCCGAGCGCGGTGGCGGACCTGCTGGTGTACCAACTCTGGTCGTCGGGGGCGCGGGACGCGGTGGAGGGGCGGACGGTGTTCTCCCGGCCGGGCGGCTCCACCCGGCTCGGGGACACCCTGTCCGCGCTGCCGCTGACGCTGCGCAGCGACCCGGACGAGCCGGGGCTCGAAGCGGCGCCGTTCGTGCTGGCGCACTCCTCGGGCGGGGACGCGTCGGTGTTCGACAACGGGCTGCCGCTGGCCCCCACCGAGTGGATCAAGGACGGGAGGCTGGAGCGGCTGATCACCAGCCGCAACACCGCCGCCCTGACGAAACTGCCGGTGGCCCCGGACATCGACAACCTGATCCTCGACGCCGGCGGCACGAAGACGCTGGACGAGATGGTCGCGTCCACCGGGCGCGGACTGCTGCTGACCTGCCTGTGGTACATCCGCGAGGTCGACCCGGCGACGCTGCTGCTGACCGGCCTGACCAGGGACGGCGTGTACCTGGTGGAGGACGGAGAGGTGGTCGGCGAGGTGAACAACTTCCGGTTCAACGAGTCGCCGGTGGACCTGCTGTCGCGGGCCACCGAGGCCGGTGCGACCGAGAAGACGCTGCCCAGGGAATGGGGCGACTGGTTCACCCGGGCCGCGATGCCCGCGCTGCGGGTGCCGGATTTCAATATGAGTTCTGTCAGCCGGGGCGTATAACCTCGGTCAGCACGCATCGGTACCGGCAATCGCCGCGTACCCGTACATCCGAGGAGATACGAGAACCGTGACGGACATCGTCGACGAGCTGAAGTGGCGCGGGCTGTTCGCCCAGTCCACGGACGAAGACGCACTGCGCAAGGCGCTCGCGGACGGCCCCGTCACGTTCTATTGCGGCTTCGACCCGACCGCGGCGAGCCTGCACGTGGGACACCTGGTGCAGGTGCTCACGATGCGCAGGCTCCAGCAGGCGGGTCTGAAGCCGCTGGCGCTGGTGGGCGGGGCCACCGGGCAGATCGGTGACCCCCGTCCGACGGCCGAGCGCACGCTGAACGACCCGGAGACCATCAGGGAGTGGGTGGACCGGCTGCGTGCGCAGATCGAGCCCTTCCTCGACTTCGAGGGCTCGCGGTCCGCCCACCCGGCGACCATGGTCAACAACCTGGACTGGACCGGCGGCCTGTCCGCGATCGAGTTCCTGCGGGACATCGGCAAGCACTTCCGGGTCAACAAGATGCTCACCAAGGACTCGGTCGCCCGCCGGCTGGAGTCCGAGCAGGGCATCAGCTACACCGAGTTCAGCTACCAACTGCTCCAGGGCATGGACTTCCTGGAGCTGTACCGCCGCTACGGCTGCACCCTCCAGCAGGGCGGCAGCGACCAGTGGGGCAACCTCACCGCCGGTCTCGACCTGATCCACCGGATCGAGCCGGAGGCGGTCGTGCACGCGCTGGCGACGCCGCTGATGACGAAGGCGGACGGCACCAAGTTCGGCAAGACCGAGGGCGGGGCCGTCTGGCTGGACCCGGAGATGACCACGCCGTACGCGTTCTACCAGTTCTGGCTGAACGTGGACGACCGGGACGTGTCGCGGTACCTGCGCATCCTCAGCTTCCGCACGCGCGCCGAGCTGGAGGAGCTGGAGGCGCAGACCGAGGAGCGTCCGCAGGCGCGCGCCGCCCAGCGTGCGCTGGCGGAGGAGCTGACGACGCTGGTGCACGGGGCCGACCAGTGCGCCGCCGTCATCGCCGCGTCGAAGGCGCTGTTCGGGCAGGGCGAGCTGACCGACCTGGACGAGCCGACGCTGAGGGCCGCGCTGTCCGAGCTGCCGCACGCGAAGGCGCAGGGCCCGGGCCCGGTCGTGGACCTGCTGATCGCGGCGGGCCTCGCGCCCAGCAAGGGCGGCGCCCGGCGCACCATCAAGGAGGGCGGCGCCTACGTGAACAACGTCAAGGTCACCGCCGAGGACGCCGAGGTCACCGCCGACGAGCTGCTGCACGGCCGCTGGCTGGTGCTGCGCAAGGGCAAGAAGAACCTGGCCGCGGTGGAGATCACGGGCTGAACCGGGTCCGCACCCGTACGGGAGCCTGGTTCGCACCCGTACGGGAGCTGCTTCCGTACGGCAGGCGCGGCAGCGGGCCGGAAGCCCCCCTCGGGGTTCCGGCCCGCTCTCGTGCCGGGGGTCAGGCGCGGCGCCTGTTCCCCCGGGCCATGGCGTAGAGCGCATCGCCCACCCCGACCATGACCACGGCTCCGATCAGCTGCAGGATGTGCCGGCCCCAGTCGATGCCCCGGGTCTCGTCGATACCGAGCCCGGCCGCGATCCAGTTGCCGAGCACGGCACCGATCATGCCGAGGATCGTCGTCAGCCAGAGCGGGATCTGCTGCCTGCCCGGGATGATCGCCTTGGCGATGAGACCGAGCACCAGTCCCACGATGATTGCCCACAACCAACTCATGTCGCCTCCTCGTACGGGCGCGGATGTGCGCTGCGACCAAGTCTGGGCGGATACCCCGTACGGCGCATGTCGGACACCGCCGTACGGGCGAGGCGCGGCCGGTTCCGCCCCCGTCCGTACGGGCCCCGCTCTGCCGTCTGTCGGAGGGCGGGCGTACCGTGGAGGTATCCGGGCCGGGGAGTGCCCGGCGCTGGAGTCTGGTGGTGGAGTCGTGGTGCGGAAGCTGCGCGGGGCCGAGGTCGTACGGATCACCGGAGCCCGGCAGGGCCTCGCCGAGGACGTCCGGGGCAGACAGCGCCGGTACGTCATCTCGATGTCGGTCAGGACGGTGGCGGTCATCCTCGCCGCCGTGCTGTGGAACGTGGAGCGTCACGTGGCGATCGTGGCGCTGGCGCTGGGCGTGCTGCTGCCGTACGTCTCGGTGGTGATCGCCAACGCCGGCCGGGAGAGCGCCAAGCCGCTGCCCAGTTCGTTCGTGCCGGCGCCGGTGCGGCCGGCGATCGGGCCGCCGCTGGAGGGCACCGTGATGGGGCCCGACGAGGGTCCTTTCCGGGACGCGGGGGCGGCCTCCGGGCGGGCCGAACCGGTCAACGAGCCCCGGGGGCGGACCACTTAGCTCCACCCGGGCTCAAGAAAAGCTCAGATCAATCATGACGTTCCGGTGCACCGCACCCCGTCCCCCGTGACATACTTCGTAGGCGCTCCGCATCCCCCGTCGGAGCGACGGACCGACGCCGGGCAGCTCCCCCCGTGGCTGCTCGGCGTCGCCTTTTTGTTCTGGGATGTGTTGTGGGAAGTCTGCGGTGAGCGAAGAGAACCCCGTCTGTTCCGCCAAGGGCTGCCGCGTCGACGCGGTCTGGGTGCTGGCCTGGAACAATCCGAAGCTGCACACTCCGGAGCGCCGCAAGACGTGGCTCGCCTGCGAGGAGCACCGCGAGCACCTGTCGCAGTTCCTGGGCGTACGGGGTTTCCTCAAGGACGTCGTGAAGCTCGCCGACTGGGACGAGCCCCCGGCCCGCTGAGGCCCCCGTCAGCCGCCGATCGCCGACATCGGGCGGTCCGGCTGGAGGAAGGCCGGGTCGTCGAGGCCCGAGCCCGCCTTCTTGCCCCACATCGCGACCTTCCACAGCTCCGCGATCTCCTGGTCCGTGGCCTGCGAGCGCAGCGCCGAGCGCAGGTCGGACTCCTCGCGGGCGAAGAGGCAGGTGCGGACCTGGCCGTCGGCGGTGAGCCGGGTGCGGTCGCAGGCCCCGCAGAACGGGCGGGTGACCGAGGCGATGACGCCGACCCGGTGCGGGCCGCCGTCGACCGTCCAGCGCTCGGCGGGCGCGGAGCCGCGCTCGGTGTCGCTCTCCTCGGTGAGGGTGAAGCGGGTGCGCAGGGAGGCCAGGATGTCACCGGCGGTGATCATGCCGTCGCGCTTCCAGCCGTGCTGGGCGTCCAGCGGCATCTGCTCGATGAAGCGCAGCTCGTAGTCGTTCTCGACCGCCCAGGTCAGCAGGTCGGGGGCCTCGTCGTCGTTGAGGCCGGGCATCAGGACGGTGTTGACCTTGACGGGGGTGAGTCCGGCGTCGCGGGCGGCGGCCATGCCCTCCAGGACGTCCCGGTGGCGGTCGCGGCGGGTCAGGGTCTTGAAGACGTCGGGGCGCAGCGTGTCCAGGGAGACGTTGACCCGGTCGAGGCCGGCGGCCTTGAGGGCGGCGGCGGTGCGCTTGAGGCCGATGCCGTTGGTGGTCAGCGACATCCTGGGGCGGGGGACGAGGGCGGCGCAGCGCTCGACGATCCCGACCAGGCCGGGGCGGAGCAGCGGCTCGCCGCCGGTGAAGCGGATCTCGGTGATGCCCAGTTCGGTGACGGCGATGCGGATCAGCCGGACGATCTCGTCGTCGGAGAGCAGCTCCTGCTTGCCGAGCCACTGCAGGCCCTCTTCCGGCATGCAGTAGGTGCAGCGCAGATTGCACTTGTCCGTCAGAGAGACGCGCAGGTCGGTGGCGACCCTGCCGAAGGTGTCGATGAGCACTGTGGGCCCCCTCCCCGATGGGTGACTGGTACTTCCGACACTACGCGACGGCACTGACAACGCCGGGGGCCGATTGTCACGAGTCGCGACGGGGCCGCGTCGTAGGACTCTACGACGCGGCCCCGGTGCCGGGTACCGGAACGTACCGGTCAGTACGGCGCGTACCGGAAAGTACGGTCAGTGCGCTCCGGTGCCGGTGAGCGACTTGACCTCCAGTTCGGCGTACTTGCCCTTGTCGGGCGCCTCCTTGGAGAGCACCGAGCCGAGCCAGCCGAGCAGGAAGCCCAGCGGGATCGAGATCAGGCCCGGGTTCTCCAGCGGGAACCAGGCGAAGTCGACGCCCTTGAACATCGAGGTCGGCTTGCCCGAGACGACCGGCGAGAACAGCACCAGGAAGACCGCCGCGAACAGGCCGCCGTAGATCGACCACAGAGCGCCCTGGGTGGTGAAGCGCTTCCAGAAGAGGCTGTAGAGGATCGTCGGCAGGTTGGCGGAGGCGGCGACCGCGAAGGCGAGGGCGACGAGGCCGGCGACGTTGAGGTCGCGGGCGAGGGCGCCGAGCGCGATGGAGACGATGCCGATGAGGACGGTGGCCCAGCGGGCGGCCCGCATCTCCTCCTTCTCCGTCGCCCTGCCGCGCCGGATGACGTTCGCGTAGATGTCGTGCGCGAACGAGGACGACGAGGCGAGGGTGAGGCCCGCGACGACCGCGAGGATCGTCGCGAAGGCGACGGCGGAGATGACGGCCAGCAGGATCGCGCCGCCGGTGGAACCGGAGCCGCCGCCGATTTCGAGCGCGGCGAGCGGGGCCGCGGTGTTGCCCGCCTTGTTGGAGGCGGTGATGTCGCCCGGCTTGAGGAGGGCGGCGGCGCCGAAGCCCAGCACGATCGTCATCAGGTAGAAGGCGCCGATGATCCCGATGGCCCAGTTGACGGACTTCCGGGCGGCCTGCGCGGTCGGGACGGTGTAGAAGCGGATCAGGATGTGCGGCAGTCCGGCCGTGCCGAGCACCAGGGCGATGCCCAGGGAGAGGAAGTCCAGCTTGGACATCGCGCTGACGCCGTACTTGAGGCCCGGCTCCAGGAAGCCCTCCTTGCCGCTGTTGGTGGCGGCCGCGCCGAGCAGGTCGGAGATGTTGAAGTTGAACTTCAGCAGGATCAGGAAGGTGATCAGCAGGGTGCCCGCGATGAGCAGGACGGCCTTGACCATCTGCACCCAGGTGGTGCCCTTCATGCCGCCGATGGTGACGTACACGATCATCAGGACGCCGACCAGGGCGACGATGGCGATCTTGCCGCCGTCGCTGGTGATACCGAGCAGCAGGGACACCAGCACACCGGCGCCGGCCATCTGCGCGAGCAGGTAGAAGATCGACACGACGATCGTCGAGGTGCCCGCCGCGGTGCGCACCGGGCGCTGCTTCATGCGGTACGCCAGGACGTCGCCCATGGTGTACCGGCCGGAGTTGCGCAGCGGTTCGGCGACCAGCAGCAGGGCCACCAGCCAGGCCACCAGGAAGCCGATGGAGTACAGGAAGCCGTCGTAGCCGAAGAGGGCGATGGAGCCCGCGATGCCCAGGAAGGAAGCGGCGGACATGTAGTCGCCGGAGATCGCGAGGCCGTTCTGGAAGCCGGTGAACTGGCGGCCGCCGGCGTAGAAGTCGGAGGCGCTCTTGGTCTGCCGTCCGGCCCAGACGGTGATGCCGAGGGTGGCCACGACGAACGCGGCGAAGAGGCTGATGATCAGCGGCCGGTGTTCGCTCGCGCCCTCACCGGCGGCGAGCTGCCAGCCCAGGTTCAGGGTGTTCATTCGCCGGCCTCCAGACGGGACTTGATCGCCGCGGCCTTCGGGTCGAGCTTGGTCGCCGCGTGCCGGGCGTAGAACCAGGCGATGAGGAACGTCGTCACGAACTGGAGGATGCCGAAGACGAGGGCGACGTTGATGTTGCCGAAGAGCTTGGTGCCCATGAAGCCGCCGGCGTAGTTCGACATCAGTACGTACAGCAGGTACCAGGCGATGAAGGCGACGGTCAGAGGGAAGGCGAACGAGCGGTGGGCGCGGCGCAGTTCGCCGAATTCCGCGCTCTCCTGCACCGCGACGAACTGCTCTGTCGTGGGCCCGGCGGGCTGGGTGTCCGGGCCGCCCTGGGGCGGTGGTGCATCGGTGGTCACGGATTCTCCTCGCGACGCGGTCGGAACGGAGGGGGTCAAGAGGACCTCACTGGGACGGGGGACGGACGGCTTGCCTCCCCCTGTCAACGGCACGGCGCGCGGGGCGTCTCGGTTCAACGGACGCGTTTTCTTTTCCGAACTCATTGATTGCACCCGTTGATCAGCGATAGCTTCGCTGGTCATGTACCCGTCCAACCGCATTTTCGCGGTGGGACGTTCGGCACGGATGATGTGGAGATCCCATGGCTCATCTGGGAAGCAGACGATCTCGCGTACTGGCCCTGCCCGTCGGGCTGGCCCTGACGGCCTCGCTCGGTGTGCTCCCGCTGGCCTCGGCCAACGCGGCGCCCGTGGAGGCCGCGCCCGCGGCGGTCCCGGCGGCGGACGGCCCCAAGCTGTCGTACGTCGTGAACGTCGAGGGCGGCAGGTCGACGGCCGCGTCGGTGAAGAAGGCGATAGCCAAGGCCGGCGGCACCGTCGTGATCTCGTACGACAAGATAGGCGTCATCGTCGTCACCTCCCAGAACCCCGAGTTCGGGAAGCAGATCCGCGCGGTGCGCGGCGTGGAGTCGGCCGGTGCCACCCGCACCAAGCCGATGGCGGCCGCGAGCACCACGGACGTCGGCGGCACGAAGGTGCTGACCCAGGCCGAGGCGAAGCAGGCGGCGGCCCTCGCGAAGAAGGCCGACACCGCGCAGGACCCGCTGGAGCCGCTGCTGTGGGGCCTGCCGGCGATCCGTGCCGACAAGGCGCACCAGAAGACCCTGGGCAGCAAGCGGGTCAACGTCACCGTCATCGACACCGGCGTGGACGACACCCACCCGGACCTGGCGCCGAACTTCGACGCGCAGGGCTCCGCGAACTGCGTCGGCGGCAAGGCGGACACCACGCCCGGCACCTGGCGGCCGAAGACCGGCGAGTCCGACCACGGCACCCATGTGGCGGGCACCATCGCGGCGGCGAAGAACGGCGTCGGCGTCACCGGCGTCGCGCCGAACGTGCGGGTCTCCGGCATCAAGGTCGCCGACGCGACCGGCTTCTTTTACACCGAGGCCGTCGTCTGCGCGTTCGTGTACGCCGCCGAGCACGGCGCGGACATCACGAACAACAGCTACTACACCGACCCGTGGATGTTCAACTGCAAGGACGACCCGGACCAGGGCGCCCTCGTGGAGGCCGTCGACCGGGCCCAGCGGTTCGCCCGCAAGCAGGGCACCATCTCGGTCGCCTCGGCGGGCAACTCCAACTTCGACCTGGGCGGCAAGGAGATCCTGGACACCTCCAGCCCGAACGACTCCACTCCGGGTCCGCGCACCATCGACCCGAAGAAGTGCCTCGACATCCCGATGCAGCTGGACGACGTGATCACGGTCTCCGCCACCGGCGCGAAGAACCTGAAGTCGTCGTACTCCAGCTACGGCAAGGGCGTCGTGGACGTGGCGGCCCCGGGCGGCGACCGCACCGCGTACCAGGAGCCGGAGGGTCCGGCCGTCAACGGCGCGATCCTCTCCACCCTGCCGGGCGGCGGCTACGGCTACAAGAACGGCACCTCGATGGCGTCCCCGCACGTCTCGGGCGTCCTCGCGCTGCTGAAGTCGACGCACCCGAACGCCACGCCGAACCAGTTGGAGCGGATGCTGACGTCGCAGGCGGAGTCCACCGCGTGCGGTGCGCCGTACGACATCGACAAGGACGGCAAGATCGACGCGGTCTGCAAGGGCGGGGTCAACGACAACGGCTTCTACGGGGCCGGAATCGTCGACGCGCTGCGCGCCGTGCGCTAGTTGAACCGTGAGGGGGGCGGGGCCGCGGGTACGGCCCCGCCCCCCTCACGCCTGTCCCGCGCACCGCGGGTCGCCGTCGCCGCGCCTCCCCGGCGGGGGGCGGCGGCCCGCTCCGGGGCGCGCAGGACGCCCAGGGCCAGCAGGCACTGCGCCGCCGCGTAGGTGGCCATCACCCAGAAGTCCGGTGCGGGGAGCTGTGGCCACTGGGCCACCCCGGTGGCGATCAGGGTGTCCGACAGCAGGAAGAGCGCGCCGCCGAGTCCGGCGCACCGGCCCAGGCCGCTCGCCCGGAAGGCCGTCACGGTGAGCAGCAGGCTGTATCCGGCGACCGGGACGCGCAGCTCGGCGGGGAGGTCGGCCCACAGCAGCGCCACCGTGCCGGCGAGCGCCAGGGCGTAGAGCGCGCCGAGCGGACGGCGCGTCGGCGCGCCCCTGAAGAGCAGCAGGTAGCAGACGTGGCCCAGGGCGAAGGAGCCCATGCCGAGCAGGAAGGCGGGGTCGGCGTCGAAGAGCAGCGCCACGTCTCCGCCCCAGCCGAACAGGAGCGCCGCCACCAGGAGGCGGGGGCCGCCGCGCACGACGACGTGACCGGCGAGCAGCGGCATCAGCAGCGGCTTGGCGATGGCGTGCACCGGCCACGCGCCCGCCAGGAGACCGCCGAGGTCGACGGCGGCGGCGAGCAGGAACGCGGCGAGGAGGGCGCGGGCGACCCGGTCGCGGCTCACGCGGCGGGCTCGGGCTGCTGGGCGGGGGCGGCGTCGGCGGCAGCGGCAGCGGCAGCGGCGGCACCAGTGGCAGCACCGGCGGCCGTCGGCTTCGGTTGCCAGCCCGGGCCGCCGAAGACGCGCCCGGCGCGCTCGCGCCAGGTGCGGGCGGCGCGCACGTCGCGGGCGATGGCCGCGTACTCGTGGGTGGCGACCCGCAGGGGGTTGTAGGTCTCGATGTTCTTCGTCAGGCCGTAGACGGGGCGTTCCGTCTCGGACACGAAGGAGCCGAAGATACGGTCCCAGACGATCAGGATGCCGCCGAAGTTCCGGTCGAGGTAGCCGCCCTGGGACGCGTGGTGCACCCGGTGGTGCGAGGGCGTGTTGAGGACGTACTCGAAGGGCCTCGGCAGCTTGCCGACCCGCTCGGTGTGCACCCAGAACTGGTAGACGAGGTTCGCGGACGAGCAGAAGGCCAGGGCGGCCGGGTGCACTCCCGCGACGATCAGCGGCAGGTAGAACGGCCACACGGTGAGCGTCGTCCAGGGCTGGCGCAGCGCGGTGGTGAAGTTGAACTTCCGGCTGGAGTGGTGGACGACGTGGCAGGCCCACAGGATGCGCACGACGTGGTGGCCGCGGTGCGACCAGTAGTAGAAGAAGTCCTGCGCCAGCAGCATCAGCGGGACCGTCCACCACAGCACGGGTATCCGGGCGGGCGTCAGCTCGTACACCAGCGTGTAGAGCGCGACGATCGGGATCTTCCACAGGAAGTCGAAGCCGATGCTGCCGAGACCCATGGTGATGCTGGTGGCGGCGTCCCTGGTCTCGTACCCCTCGGCCTCGTCGTCGGGGTGCAGTCGGTAGCTGACGATTTCGAGCACGGTGAGCAGGACGAAGGCCGGGATCGACCACAGCACGACATCGGGCAGGTTCGGCATGCCCGCACGATAGGACGGCGGGCGGGGACCCGACTAGGGGTTGTTACCCACAAGTATGTAAGAACTTCCGTCAGGACCGGCCCGCGGTGCGGGCGGTGCCGCCCGGTTCCTCACCAGACGCGCACCGACCCGCCCGGGGCGAAGGCCGGGCCGGTGGCGTCCGCCGGCACCTCCCGGAGCGGCTGGGCGATCTCCTCGACGGTGGGCCCGGCCTCGGCGGCGAGCGCGTCCAGGAAGCAGGGGGCGGTGCCCTCGTCGTGCGGGTGGTCGCCGCCCCACATGACCTTGTCGAGGCCGATGCGGTGGCGCAGCGGCGATGAAGAGCAAAGAGCCGTGCGCCGGGGGAAGTTGGAGGCCATGCCGAGAGTGCGGCTCACGCGTGAGGCCGTGCTGGACGCGCTGGTGGAGCGGACGGTGCGGGAGAGGGGCGAGCTGGTGCCGCGCGGCCGCACGCCGGCCGACCGGGTGGTCTCGGTGACCCGGGCCCTGCGCCGCGAGCTGCGTGCCCGCCCGCACCTGATCGCGACGGTGCACGAACGCGGCCTCACCGAGCGGATGTTCCTGCCCGCGCAGCAGGCCCTCGTCCGCGAGGTGCACGCGGCGGGACTGCGCGGGGCGCGGGCGGCCTCCGTGGTGCGGGCGGTGCAGCTCCAGGCCGTGGGGCACGTCCTGGTCGAACGCAACCGGGAGCGCACGCCGGTGCAGTCCCCCGCCGGGGCCGACCTGTGGTCCCCCGGCCCGGCCGGGCCCGACCCGGCCCCGGCGAGGGCCCTGGCCCGCCCGGCGGGCCCGGAGCGGGTGTTCGTGGTGTCGGTACGGGCGCTGCTGGGGCGGCGGGGGAAGCGGAGTGAGGGGCCCCGGCGCCGGTTTCCGGCCGACGGCTCGACGCGGACCGGCGCGGCTCGGGGCGGACCCGCTCCGTACTGGGCGAATAGGGGTCTGTCAGTGGCGGCCCGTATTCTCTGTGACCATGCTCGATGACCAGACCCCAGCGGCAGCAACCTGGCCGACCGCCTACCCGAAGGGGTACGCGGTCGTCGATGTGGAGACCACCGGTCTCTCCCGCGACGACCGGATAATCTCCGCCGCCGTCTACCGCCTGGACGCGCACGGCGACGTGGTCGACCACTGGTACACCCTGGTCAACCCCGAGCGGGACCCGGGTCCGACGTGGATCCACGGCCTGACGAGCGACGTACTGGAAGGCGCCCCGCTCTTCCCGGAGGTCGCGGGCGAGTTGTCCGAGCGGCTCGACGGGCGGGTCCTGGTCGCGCACAACGCGATGTTCGACTGGTCGATGCTGGCGCGGGAGTACGCGCGCGCCGGGCGCACCGCGCCCGTGCGGCAGCGGCTGTGCACCATCGCGCTCGCCAAGGAGCTGGCGCTGCCGCTGCCCAACCACAAGCTGGCCTCGCTGGCCGCCCACTTCGGCGTCGTCCAGCAGCACGCGCACCACGCCCTGGACGACGCGCGCGTCCTCGCGGAGGCGTTCCGGCCGAGCCTGCACGCGGCGGCGCAGGGCAACGTACGGCTGCCGCTGCTGGAGTGCCGTCCGCTGACGGAGTGGACGGACGCGCCGCCCGCGCCCCGGATCGGTTACCAGTCCGCGTACGGCGGCAGCGGCGGCGGACAGGGCAGTTGGCGGCCGTCCAGGAAGCGGCCGGCCTGCCCGTACCCGAACCCGGGCCGCTACCAGGCGGACAAGCCGCTGATGCAGGGGATGCGGGTGGCGTTCTCCGGGGACACCTCCGTCGACCGCGACCTGCTGGAGGACCGCACGGTCGAGGCCGGGCTGCACGTCGCGACGAGCGTGTCGCGGCTGACGAGCCTGCTGGTCACCAACGACCCCGACTCGGCGACCTCCAAGACCGTCAAGGCGAAGACCTTCGGGACGCCGGTCGTCGACGAGGCCGCGTACACGCACCTGCTGCGGGACGTGGCCCCGGCCCGGACGGACATATGACGTCGGACGGGTGAGTGCCGGGCGTGCCCTGCGCGCCGCACGCGTCCTCGCCGTGCACCCTGTGCCCCATGGCACGATGCGAGGTTTGCGGAAACGACTACGGCATGTCCTTCGAGGTGCACGCACAGGGCGCGGTGCACGTCTTCGACTGCTTCGCCTGCGCCATCCACCGGATGGCCCCGATCTGCGAGCACTGCCGGTGCCGCATCATCGGCCAGGGCGTCGAGGCCGAGGGCCACTGGTACTGCGGTGCGCACTGCTCCCGGGCGGAGGGGAAGGCGGGCATCGTCGACAAGGTGTGAGGCGCCGGGGCGCTCCCCCCGGCTCGGGCAACCCGCCCACCGGGGGACTTCTCGCGCCGGGTACCGTCAAAGCGTGTACCGCTTCCTGTTGTCCCGGCAGTGGGTGATCCTCACCCTCCTGGCGCTCGTGCTGATCCCCGTGATGGTCGAGCTCGGCTTCTGGCAGTTCCACCGCCACGAGCACAGGGTCGCGCAGAACCAGCTGATCGCCGGGAACGTCAAGGCGAAGCCGAAGCCCGTCGGTGAGCTCACCTCCCCCGGGCACACCGTCCCGCGCGCCGACTTCTGGCGCGCGGCGACCGCCACCGGCACCTTCGACACCGCGCACGAGGTCGTCGTGCGCCGCCGCACCTCCGCCGACGACCAGGTCGGCTTCCACGTCCTGACGCCCCTGGACCTCACCGGCGGCGGCACGGTCCTGGTCAACCGGGGCTGGGTGGCCTTCGGCACCGACCAGCAGGCGTTCCCGCACGTTCCGGCCCCGCCGAAGGGCGAGGTCACGATCACCGGCCGGCTCAAGGCCGACGAGACGACCTCCGGCAGCGGCATCAAGGACCTCGAAGGTCTCCCGCCCCGGCACGTCATGCTCATCAACAGCGCGCAGCAGTCCAGGCTGCTGGGCCGCCCGGTGCTCGGCGGCTACCTGGAGCTGACCGCTCCGGTTCCGCCCGGCGGCAGCCCCGAGGTGATCCCCGCTCCCGACTCCGAGTCGATCGGCGCGCACATGGCGTACGCCGTGCAGTGGTGGCTGTTCGCGGCGGGAGTGCCGGTCGGCTGGGTCGTTCTCGTACGGCGGGAGAAGCGCGAGCGGGACGCGGCGGCGGCCGGGGCGGCGCAGGACGCGGCGGAGGCGGCCGAGGCGGAGAGGTCCGCGACGGCGTCCTCCGCCTGAAGGACCGGAGCCGGTGGGGCGTCGGCGGCGGTGCGCGGCCGGCGCGCGCCGGCGTTCGTGGCCGCGGCGCGGGCCCCGTGGCCAGGGTGAACACGTGACCGGCCTGACGGATTGGCACACTTCCCCGCCGGGAAGACGCCCTGCGTGACCCAACGCATCGAGGACTACGCGCTCATCGGGGACCTCCAGACCGCGGCCCTGGTCGGCCGCGACGGTTCCCTGGACTGGCTCTGCCTGCCCCGCTTCGACTCCGCCGCGTGTTTCGCGGCACTGCTCGGCGACGAGGAGAACGGCCACTGGCGGCTGGCCCCCGAAGGCGCCACCACCTGCGCCGCGCGCTCCTACCGGGGGGACTCGCTGGTGCTGGAGACCGTGTGGGAGACCCGTTCCGGCAGCGTCAAGGTCACCGACTTCATGCCGCAGCGCGACCAGGCCCCCGATGTCGTACGGATCGTGGAGGGGCTGACCGGCGAGGTCACCGTGCACTCCACGCTGCGGCTGCGCTTCGACTACGGGCACATCGTGCCCTGGGTGCGCCACACCGACGGGCACCGGGTGGCGGTCGCGGGCCCGGACGCGATCTGGCTGCGGGACGTGCCGCGGTCGGCGGACGGGACCGAGGGCGCGGGGCCCCGGGTCAAGACGTGGGGCCAGCAGTACAGCACCCGTTCCTCCTTCTCCGTCAAGCCCGGCGAGCAGGTCGCGTTCGTGATGACCTGGCACCCCTCGCACGAGCCGAGGCCGCCCCTCGTCGACCCGTACGCGTCCCTGGCGCACAGCCTGGAGGACTGGGAGGCGTGGACGTCCACCTGCACCTACGAGGGCCCGCACCGGGAGGCGGTGCTGCGCTCGCTCATCACCCTCAAGGCCCTCACGTACGCGCCCACCGGCGGCATCGTCGCCGCGCCGACGACCTCGCTGCCCGAGGAGCTGGGCGGCGTGCGCAACTGGGACTACCGCTACTGCTGGCTGCGCGACTCGACGCTGACGCTGGGGGCGCTGCTGGCCGCCGGGTACCTGGAGGAGGCCGGGCACTGGCGGGACTGGCTGCTGCGGGCGGTCGCCGGGGACCCCGCCGACCTGAAGATCATGTACGGGATCTCCGGCGAGCGCCGGCTTCCGGAGACGGAGCTGCCGTGGCTGCGCGGCTACGAGAACTCCGCGCCCGTACGGATCGGCAACGACGCCGCCGAGCAGTTGCAGCTGGACGTGTACGGCGAGGTCATCGACTCCCTGTACCTCGCCCGGGAGGCCGGTCTCGCGCCCAAGCCGCACGCCTGGAAGCTCCAGCTCAGCCTGCTCGGCTTCCTGGAGACGATGTGGCGCGAGCCCGACGAGGGGCTGTGGGAGGTGCGGGGCCCGCGCAAGCACTTCGTGCACTCCAAGGTCATGGCGTGGGTGGCCGCCGACCGGGCGGTCCGCACCCTGGAGAAGGACCCCTCGCTGCCGGGCGACGCGGCACGCTGGCGGGCGATGCGCGACGAGGTGCACCGCGAGGTCTGCGAGAAGGGGTACGACCCGGAGCGCAACACCTTCACCCAGTCCTACGGCTCCGCCGAACTCGACGCGGCGGCGCTGCTGATACCGCAGGTGGGGTTCCTGCCGCCGGACGACCCGCGGGTGGTGGGAACGGTGGAGGCGGTACGGGCCGAACTCGGCCGGGACGGCGACTTCATCCAGCGCTACAGCACCGCCGAGGCCGAGACGGCGGAGGGCAACCGGGTCGACGGGCTGCCGGGCGGCGAGGGCGCGTTCCTGGTCTGTTCCTTCTGGCTGGCGGACGCGCTGCTGCTGACCGGGCGGGTCAAGGAGGCCCGCGAACTCTTCGACAAGCTGCTGGCGCTGCGCAACGACGTCGGGCTGCTGGCCGAGGAGTACGACCCGGTGGCCGGGCGGCAGCTCGGGAACTTCCCGCAGGCGTTCAGCCACATCGGACTGGTGGGAACGGCGGTGGCGCTGGCCCGGGCGGAGGCCCGCGACGAGGCCCGGTCCGGGGAGGGCGCGGGATGAGCGCCGCACCCTGCGCGAGCGGTCGCGCGGTCCCGGGTCGCGCGGTCCCGTCCAGGCCGGGAGCCCGGCCCCCGTACCGGACGCGTCAGCCCGTGCCGCTCGGGCAGGGGGCCCCGGGCCTGCCCCTTTCCTGAAGCGCTCGCCGCGCGGCCAGGTGCACGGTTCCGTGCAGATCCGTCGTGGCCGGGCGCGCGGTTCCCCGCGCCCCTGAACGGGCGCCACCCCGGGTGGCGCCGTGCGGGGGCGTCGTGGCCGGTGCCCTTGTCCTACTGGACCCGTCGGCCCCGGCCCCGGCCGTGCAGGCGGAGCACACCCGGCAAGCGGCCCGTGCCGATCGATCCGCCCGCGCGGGCCAGCGCCGTCTCCGTGACCTCCGCCACCACCCCCGCCGGGTCCGCCGAGGGCGTCACCGTCAGCGAGATCCGGGCCCGTGGGGCCGTCCGGCTCCCCTTCAGGGAGACCGCCGCCCGGGACACGCCCGGCACCGCCTCGACCTCTTCGCCCAGGACGCGTTCCAGGGCCCGGCCGCGGAGGAGCACCGAGTCCGCCGGGTCACCCACCCGCACCGTGCCCAGCCGCTTGCCGCGCAGTTGCGCCAGCAGCCACCACAGCGCCAGCAGCGCCGCCACCGCCAGTGCCGCGATCACCACCGGCCACCACCAGCCCTCGTCCCGCCACCGCGTCCGGTCCGCCGCGCTCAGCAGCACGTCGTCCCGGCCCGAGAAGGGCCACCAGGAGGGAACGGGCACCCCCAGCCCGGCCGCCAGCGCCGAACCGCCGAGGACGACCAGTGCCAGGCCCAGCAGTCCCAGCAGCACCCTGTTCACCGGATTGCGCATCAGTCCCTCACCCCCGCTCCGCCCGCACCGCGACCGACGGTTCGCGGACGAGGCCGAGGTCACGCACGCCCGTACGCATCGCCTCGCCCACGTCCGCACGTACGTCGTCCAGTTCCCGGAAGTGCGAGACCACCCGCACCTTCACCCGGGCCCGGCGCACCCGCACCCGGGCCGCCCGCACCCCCGGCACCGCCATGGCCCGTTCGCGCAGGACCAGCGCGGCCGCGCCCCGGTGGAGCCCGGCCCGTACCGCGCCCGCCTCGCCGGCGCGCATGGGCAGCAGGGCGCGCAGACCCGGCGTCACGGCCAGGACCACCAGCCACAGGCCCAGCGCCACCGCCAGACCCGCGCCGACCTGCATCCACACCTGTTCCAGCGGGCGCTGCGCGAGGGCCTGGGCCAGTTCGCGGCGCCAGCCCATGCCGGGGTGTCCGAGACGTACCGCGACGACGTCGTAGAGGAGGAGGCCCGAGCCTGCCAGGAGGACCGCAGCGGTCAGCGCCGCCGGAACGCGCCGCGCGGACCAGAAACGGGCGCGAGTCCCGGGGCCGTCCCGGACGGCCGGTTCGCGTTCGGCCTCCAGCGTGGGCACGTATTCGCTCACCGCATCCTCCCGCTCTCCGGGGCCGCCCGATGCAACCGCTCGACCAGCACTGTCACCTCGGGAACCGTCAGGCCCGCCAACTCGCCTACCCTGCTTGCCACTTGCTGACGCACCGCGGCGCACTGGGCCCCGATGTCACTGGGGTAGGCCAGCTCCACGCCGACGTGCAGCCGGGCCGACGCGTCCCGTACGTCGACGGTGACGTGCGGTGGTGCGCCCCCCGGCGGCGGTTCCGGCAGCGCCTCCCGTGCGGCCTGGACGGCGATCTTCGCGACGACCCGGTCGGCGATCCGGATGGCACCGCGCTCGGCGGCCGGGACCGCCCCGACCGCCGAGCCCGCCGCCGCCCCCGTCCCCGTTCCCGTCACCGCGGGCGGGGCCTGGTCCGCGGCCGGTCGTCGTCGCGACCCCGGTCGCGCGGGCGCAGGAAGTCGCCCGGGTCCAGGTCGCCGTCGAGGTAACGGCCCGCCACGAGGCCGATCAGCCCCAGCACCGCGACCACCACGAACGCGCCGAACCCGCCGAAGTACCCGGCGAAGCCGAGTGCGATGCCGGCCGCCAGGCCGACCAGGGACCAACTCATCGAACCGTCCTCACTGTGTCGCGTACGCTCGCCGCCCGCCCCGCGTCGACGGGGTCCTTCACTGGAGCCGCTGTTCCGGCTCGTCCTCTTCCTCGTCGTCGTCGGGGAGCTTCACGTCGCCGACCGCGATGTTGACCTCCACGACTTCGAGGCCCGTCATCCGCTCGACCGCCGAGATCACGTTCTCGCGGACCGCCCTGGCCACGTCCGTGATGGACTCGCCGTACTCGACCACGATGTCCAGGTCGAGTGCCGTCTGCACCTCACCGACCTCGGCCTTCACGCCCCTGCTGACCGACTTGGCGTTGCCGCCCGGCACCCGGTCGCGGACCGCGCCGAGGGTGCGGGAGAAGCCGCCGCCCATCGCGTGCACACCGACCACGTCGCGCGCGGCCATTCCGGCGATCTTCTCGACCACGCCGTCGGCGATCGTGGTGCGGCCACGCCCGGCCGGGTCGCCGCCGCCGCGCTGCGGCGTGCCGGCTCCGCTCGACCGGGCGGCCGTGCCGCCGGAGGTGGATTCCTTCACGAGGCCGCCCGGCCTGATGGTGCGGTCTTCGGTGTCAGCCATCGCCATTCGTCCCTTTCCGGGGGTTACGCGGTACTGGACTCCTTTGCCACATTAAGTCCGCCTGCCCGATGCCGCGCCCGCGATGGGGCACGCTGAGCCCATGGCAGACCGAACAGCAGAAACAACAGCGAAGTCCCCACGGGGAGCGTTCGAAGGCAGGTGGCCGCAGGCCGTGCGCGGGCGGCTCGGTCTGGGGCGGCTGCTCCCGCTCGGCTCCCCCGAGGACGGCTCCTGGCTGGCCGAACGCGCGGCCGACGCCGTCCTGCGCCAGGCCGCCGCCCGGGTGCCGGGGGTGGTGCTCGGCCCGCTCCGGGTGGGGCTCGCCGACCCGGACGTCCCGCCGCCCGCACCGGCCGTGCCGCCGCCCCCGGGGGCGCTGCCGCCCGGAGGGCTGCGGGTGGACGCCGAGTTCGAGGCCTCGGCCGCTGAGCCGATCCCGCACGCCGCCCAACGGCTGCGCGCCGCCCTGGCCGAGGCGGCCCGGCAGCGGCTGGGGCTCGCGGTGACGGAGGTGGACCTGCGCGTCACGGGGCTGCTCACCGAGGCCGGCCGGGGCACCTCGCCGGACACGCCCGGCGGCGTACCGGAGCACGCGTCCGACGGCCCGACGAACGACGCGACGGAGGGCGGTTCGCGGGACGCCGCAGAAAAGGAGAGCCCGGCTGCTCCGCCCGGGGGACAGGACTCTCCCGAGGCGGCGGCCGCGCGGGCCGCCGCCGCCGTGCCGGGGGTGGCCCGGCTGACCGGAGTGCTCGGTGCGCCGGTGCGGTACGACGGCGCGGCGCTCCCCGCGGGCCACGTCCGGGTGGAGGTGGCGGTGGGCGGGGAGCGCCGCGCGGTGGACGTGGCCCGGGAGGTCCGTGCGGCCGTCGCGGACGCGCTGCCGGGGCCGCCGTCGGTGACCGTGCTGGTCACCGAGGTCCGGCAGGTCCCCGCGTCGGACCCGGGGCCGGGTCCGACGCCGTAGCCGGGGCCGGGCTCGGGCCGGAGCGGGGTTCCGAGCCGGAGCCCGGGCCGGGCGGCGGGGCGGCGCGCTAGTCCGAGAGCCCCGCGAGGTCGCGCAGGCGGCGGGCCTGGGCGGCGCGCTCGGCGGCGCGCTGGTCCTCGTACGTCCGGTCGCAGGCGCCCTGGAGGAGGGCCTTGGTCTCCACCGTGGCGTCGCGGGGCGCGGCGAGGAGGGCCGCGGTCAGGTCCTGTACCGCGGCGTCGAGTTCGTCGTTCGGCACGACGAGATGGGCGAGGCCCGTGCGCTCGGCCTCCGCGGCGCGCACGAAGCGGCCCGTGACGCAGATTTCGAGCGCGCGGGCGTAGCCGACGAGACCCACCAGCGGGTGGGTCCCGGCGAGGTCGGGCACCAGGCCGAGGCTGGTCTCGCGCATGGCGAACTGCACGTCCTCGGCGACGACCCGCAGGTCACAGGCGAGGGCGAGCTGGAAACCGGCACCGATCGCATGGCCCTGGACCGCGGCGATGCTGATGATGTCGGGGCGGCGCCACCAGGTGAAGGCCTCCTGGTAACGTGCGATCTCCGCATCGAGGTCCGCGTCGGAACCACGTGCGAGATCGAGGAAGGACGGCTCACCGTCGAAGCCCTCGGGAGTGAACGCCTGCCGGTCGAGACCGGCGGAGAAGGATGTGCCCTCTCCGCGCAGTACGACCACCCGGACGGTCCCGGGCAACGCCCTCCCGGCCTCCGTCAACGCCCGCCACAGAGCGGGGGATTGGGCGTTGCGCTTGGCCGGGTTGGCCAGGGTCACCGTGGCTACGGCGTCCTCGACGGTGAGTTGCACGCCGTCTTTGTCGAGTACGGGGTCGAGCGAAGCCATGGGGTGCCTCCGGATCGGTACGGTGCCGTCACCTGTCAAGTGACTGCACAGTAACCACCCGGGGAACCCGGCCGGCCACCGGCCCCGTGTGAGGGACAACGATGGTCAGGCCGTGGCCTTCTTGCCGCGTGTCGCTCCGCCGCGTCCCCGCAGCGTCACTCCGGACTCACTCAGCATCCGGTGGACGAATCCGTAGGAGCGGCCGGTCTCTTCGGCCAACGCCCGGATGCTCGCACCGGAGTCGTACTTCTTCTTCAGGTCTGCCGCGAGCTTGTCGCGCGCGGCGCCGGTCACCCGGCTGCCCTTCTTCAGAGTCTCGGCCACCCGTGCCTCCTCAAGGAAGTGCGCTCTGGACTTCTCATGATCACCCCTTCCCGCCGTCCTGGCCACCCATTCGGCAAGGTCCGTACAACAAGGTTCGCCGTGGAGGAAGTGACGGCCGGGGGCGGAATACGGAATTCCGCGTGTCGTTCGCCATACCGGAATCCGGGCGCTCCCGGGAATGTCCAGGTCAGCGCCGCGAAACGATCAGTGGCACGTCGAAGGCCCGTCCCACGGGGGGACGGGCCTTCGGATGCCGGGGGCGCGCCGGGGTACGAGAGGCCCTCACTCAGATGAAGGATCACGCGTAGGCCGAATGATCCAGCCGGAGTGGATCAGAGCAGGCCCGCTGCCAGCGCCTTTGCCGGTGGGATATGCCGCTGCCACGTCCGGTGTCCCGCCCCGGGCCGGGCGCCGGGCGGACGGGTCAGGCCAGGGCGACGAGGTCCGCGTAGTCGGGGCCCCACAGGTCCTCGACGCCGTCGGGGAGCAGGATGATCCGTTCCGGCTCCAGCGCGTGGACGGCGCCCTCGTCGTGGGTGACGAGGATGACCGCGCCCTTGTACGTGCGCAGCGCGCCGAGGATCTCCTCGCGGCTGGCCGGGTCGAGGTTGTTGGTGGGCTCGTCGAGGAGCAGGACGTTGGCGGAGGAGACCACCAGGGTGGCGAGGGCCAGACGGGTCTTCTCGCCGCCGGACAGCACGCCGGCGGGCTTGTCGACGTCGTCGCCGGAGAAGAGGAAGGAGCCGAGGGTCTTGCGGACCTCGACCAGGTCCAGGTCCGGGGCGGAGGAGCGCATGTTCTCCAGGACCGTGCGGTCCGGGTCGAGCGTCTCGTGCTCCTGGGCGTAGTAGCCCATCTTCAGGCCGTGGCCCTCGATGACCTGTCCGGTGTCGGGCTTCTCGGCGCCCGCGAGCAGGCGCAGCAGGGTGGTCTTGCCCGCGCCGTTGAGACCGAGGATGACGACGCGGGAGCCCTTGTCGACGGCGAGGTCGACGTCGGTGAAGATCTCGAGGGAGCCGTACGACTTGGACAGGCCCTCCGCCATCAGCGGGGTCTTGCCGCAGGGCGCGGGCTCCGGGAAGCGCAGCTTGGCGACCTTGTCGGAGACCCGGACGGCCTCCAGGCCGGAGAGCAGGCGCTCGGCGCGCTTGGCCATGTTCTGCGCGGCAACGGTCTTGGTGGCCTTGGCGCGCATCTTGTCGGCCTGCGAGTTGAGGGCCGCGGCCTTCTTCTCGGCGTTCTGCCGCTCGCGCTTGCGGCGCTTCTCGTCGGCCTCGCGCTGCTGCTGGTAGAGCTTCCAGCCCATGTTGTAGACGTCGATCTGGGCGCGGTTGGCGTCCAGGTAGAAGACCTTGTTGACGACCGTCTCGACGAGTTCGACGTCGTGGGAGATGACGATGAAACCGCCGCGGTAGGACTTCAGGTAGTCGCGCAGCCAGACGATGGAGTCCGCGTCGAGGTGGTTGGTGGGCTCGTCGAGCAGGAGGGTGTCGGCGTCCGAGAAGAGGATGCGGGCGAGCTCCACCCGGCGGCGCTGACCACCGGAGAGGGTGTGCAGGGGCTGGCCGAGCACCCGGTCGGGCAGGCCCAGCGCGGCGGCGATGGTGGCGGCCTCGGCCTCGGCGGCGTATCCGCCCTTGGTGAGGAACTCCGTCTCCAGGCGCTCGTACTTCTTCATCGCCTTCTCGCGCGTGGCGCCCTGCCCGGTGGACATCTTCTGCTCGTTCTCGCGCATCTTGCGCAGGACGGAGTCCAGCTCGCGGGCGGAGAGGATGCGGTCCTTGGCGAGCACGTCGAGGTCGCCGGTGCGGGGGTCCTGCGGGAGGTAGCCGACCTCGCCGGACCGGGTGATGGTGCCGCCCGCCGGGGTGCCCTCGCCCGCGAGGCACTTGGTGAGGGTGGTCTTGCCCGCGCCGTTGCGGCCGACGAGGCCGATGCGGTCGCCCTTGGCGATGCGGAAGGACGCGTTCTCGATGAGGATGCGGGCGCCGGCGCGCAGCTCGATGCCGGAGGCGGTGATCACGGAAAAACTCCTGTGCGGGGTGGGACGGCGGAAGGTCTGACGGGCGGGCTCTTGCTTCGACGCCGCTAATGCGCAAGGAGAGGTGCCATACGGCCCAGTCTAACGGGCGCCCGCAAGCCCTTTTCCGGGCCCGGCGACGGCCGGTCGGCGGACCCCGGGGCCGGGCGTGCCGTGGTCCCGGGGCCGGGCGGTACGGCCGTTGCCGAGGGGGGCGCGGCCCGGGGTGACGCGGCCGAGCGCGTCGACGGGGACGAGCTGCTCGGTCCAGGGGGCGGGCTCCGCGCAGGGCTGGGCGACGAGCAGGACGGGGCCCCGGCGGGCGGTGCGGGAGGGGACGAAGTGGCAGCCGCGCCTGGCCGGGAGCACCCAGCGCAGGTCGCCGTCGACGGCGCGGTAGGCGGCGACGTGCTGCGGGGAGAGCACGGCGAGCATCTCGCCCGCCGGGTCCAGGGGCTGGAGGACCCCGGCGGGGCGGCCGTCGAAGGCGGGGATGGCGCGGTGCCAGCGCACCGCGCGCCCGTCGCCGCGCACGGTGTCGGTGACCAGGCCGTCGCTCCACAGGGCGAAGACGTGGCCGGACACCGCGCGCACGGTCAGGGGCCGGTGACCCGTTCGGGCGTACGTCCAGCGGGTGCGTCCGGTGGCCGTGTCGTACGCCTGGACCCGGGCGTCCCGGATGCGTACGGCGGGGTCGGCGGCGGCCGGGAGGCCCGCGGGGGCGACGAGCCGGTCGCCGTAGGGGGCGGGGCGGGCCCGGTGGGCGGCGGTGAGCAGGGGCACGGCCAGGAGGGCGGCGAGGACGGGGAGCAGCAGCCGCCGGGCGGGGCGGGCGCCGAGGGCGGCGGCCAGGCGGGCGAGACGGCGGCGGGCGGGGAGGCGGAGAGCGCGGAGGCGGGCGGCCGGGAGACCGGGGGTGCCGCGGCGGAAGGGGCGCAGACCGGCGGGGCGGGGGCCCGCGGGGCGGACGCGGAAGGGGCGCGGAGGCGGGGTGCGGCGGCGGGAGACGGGACCGGGGCGGAGGTCGGTCATGGGTGGCGGGTTCCCCCTCGTGCGGCGGTGCCCCGGGGGTGGACCCGGCGTGGCTCCCGAACCGTAGCGGCGTGGACGCGGGCGCGCGGTCCGCTCCGACGGCGACACGACGGAGTGAGGGGGCGGCGGTCCCCCGTTCGGCGGTGGTCCCCCGGGGTACCCGAAGGGGCACACGGTGGCGAATGGGCTGATACTCGGCGCAGGGTGGCGGAGTTCCGTCACCGGGCCGGCCGGGACGAGTACCGGCCGGGCAGCGGCCGGTACAGGCAGCACGAGCAGAGGGAGGTGTGGCCCGGTGCAGTTCGACGACGACGCCAATCTGGACAGCTCGGAGGTCCGGGACGTGCGCGGCAGCCGCGTTCCCGGCGGAAAGGCCACGATCGGCGGAGGCATCGTCGGTTTCATCGCCCTGCTCGTGGGCGTGCTGTTCGGAGTGGGCCCGGACCAGCTCGGCCTGTCCTCCGACGAGCAGGAGCCCACGGTCTCCGCGTCCGGGCAGGCGCAGGTGCAGGAGGGGTGCAGGACGGGGCGGGACGCGAACACCCGGGAGGACTGCCGGATCCTGGGCGTGGTCAACAGCGTGCAGGACTACTGGCGGGCGGAGTTCACGCGCCGCGGCGTCCGCTACGGCGACGCGAAGACGGTCTTCTTCTCGCACCGGGTGCCCACGGCGTGCGGCACGGCCTCGTCGGCGGTCGGCCCCTTCTACTGCCCGGGCGACCGGCAGGTCTACCTGGACCTGGGCTTCTTCGACGAGCTGCGGACGAAGTTCGGCTCCACCGGCGGGCCGTTCGCGCAGGCCTACGTGGTGGCGCACGAGTACGGGCACCACGTCCAGAACGCGATGGGCACCCTGGCCCGCGCCCAGGACGGCCGCCAGGGCGCGGACAGCAACGCGGTGCGCGTCGAGCTCCAGGCGGACTGCTACGCCGGGGTGTGGGCGCACCACGCGACCCGGACGCCGGACGAGAAGTCCGGGAAGCCGCTGATCACGCAGCTGACGGAGCAGGACATCCGGGACGGCCTGGACGCGGCGGCCGCAGTCGGCGACGACCGCATCCAGGAGAAGTTCCAGGGGCGGGTGACGCCGGAGAGCTGGACGCACGGGTCGGCGGCGCAGCGCCAGCAGTGGTTCTACAACGGCTTCCGGACGGGCGACACGGCGCGGTGCGACACCTTCCGTTAGACCGGCGGAGCGCCTAGACCCCGCCGGTGTGCACCTGGAACGCCGCCCGCCGCACGGCCTTCGCGAGGGCCGGGTCGGGGTGGGCGGCGGCGAGCGCGACCAGGACCTGCACAGTGCGCGGATGTCCGACGGCGCGGACCTCGTCGAGCAGGGCGGGGACGGTGCCCTGGACCGCCGATTCGAGGTGGCGCACCAGCAGTTCGCTCTCGCCGTGGTCGGCGACGGCCGCGGCGGTGTCCACCCAGAGCCAGGTGGACTCCTCGCGGGTGAGCCGGTCGTGGGCCTCCTCGGGGTCGTCGCCCTCGTGCTCGGCCAGCCACAGCAGGGCGTACGGGCGCAGGGCGACCTCCTCGGCGGCGGCGCGGACCTCGGCCTCGGCGGGGGCGCCGACGACTCTGAGCGCCTCGAAGGCGAGGCCGCGCAGGAGGGCGTCCTCGCCGCGGGCGACTTCGAGGAGTTCCAGGACGGCGGTGCCGACCGTGCGGGCGGCGAGCCAGGCGCGGTACTCGGCGCGGGCCGGGCCGGGGGTGAGGCGGGCGCAGCCGCTGAGCATGGCGTCGGCGGACTGCTCGATGTTCCCGGCGGGGCTCTGCGCGGCGACGCAGATCTGCTCCAGCTTGACCCAGACCGCCCAGCTCCCGAGCGGCGTCAGGGTGGCCTGGCCCTCGCCGAGGGTCAGCGCGCCGACGGAGGCGAGCCCTTCCAGGGCCCAGCCGAGGAGCAGGGAGAGAGGGACGGGCACGGAGTGCGCCGTGGTCTGGGCGGGGATGCCGTGCAGGTGCGGGGGGACCTCGCAGCGTTCCTCGTGCAGTTCGGCGACGCGCTGCTCCAGCAGGTCGAGCAGGGCCGGGACCGGGACGGGTCCGGCGGAGAGCTGGAGGAGGGAGAGCACCTGGGGGACGGACTCGACGACTTCCGCGACGGTGGCGGGCGCGATGTCCTTCGGCGCGGGGTGGACGATCGACCAGGCGTCGAAGAGGGCGACCCAGCCGCGCAGCACGGCGGCGTCGTCGCGGTCCCAGGCGCGCAGCCGCCAGCCGGGGCGGGCGTTGGTGCCGTGGATCTCGACGAGGCCCGCGAGGCGCGCCCGGTCCCAGCCGGCCCGCACCTGAGCCTCGGTCAGGCGCAGCGCCTCGGCGGCGCGTTCGGCGGAGGCGCCGGAGAGCCCTCCGGCCTGGCCGGGCCGGGGGGCGGCGCCGCGGGCGCGCTCGGTGTCGACCCAGCGCGCCACCCGGGTGGCGTCGGCGAGCACTTCCCGTGCGTGGCGGGCCAGTTCCGCCTGGGCGGGGGTTCCCTCGGGAGGGCGGGGGGCCGGGCGGGTACGCCGGTTCGTCACGGCCCGTCGGGCTGTGGCGAGGGGTCGCGGGCGGACAAGTCGGAGCCTGGAGTCGCGCGGTGTACGGGACGTCACGTGGAGCAGTGTCTCCGCTGACTGCCCGAAAGCCCAAACGGAATCCCGCGCACCGCCCACACGGCGCCGTGGGATCTGCTACGTGGGCGGGGCGGGACCGGTCAGAGGAGCGGGGTGAGGAAGCGGCGCAGGACCTCTTCGTAGGCGGCCGGGTCGGCGTTCCACATGGCGGCGTGGGAGGCGTCCCGCACGGTGTGCAGGGTGACCAGGTCGGGGCGGGCGTCGGCCAGGGCGCGGGAGGGGCCCCAGGGGGCGACGGCGTCGCCGGGGCCGTGCACGATCAGCGCCGGGACGCGCAGGCCGTCCGGGGCGGCGGCCGCACGGAGCCGGTCGCCGTGCGGTCCCGTGCTGCCCTGGGCGGCGCGGACGGCAAGCGGAAGGAGGGCGGCCGGGATGCCGCGGGCGGCGGCCAGGGCGCGCACGGTCGCCTCCCAGTCCAGCACCGGGGAGTCCAGGACCAGACCGGCGACGTGGTGGCGCAGGGCGGAGGAGGTGGCGGCGTGCAGGGCCATGGCGCCGCCGGTGGACCAGCCGTACAGGATGATCCGCTCCGCGCCCTCGCGGACGGCGTGCCGGATCGCGGCGTCCAGGTCGCGCCACTCGGAGTCGCCGAGGTGCCCGAGGCCGTCCGGGGAGCGGGGCGCGCCGGGGTCGCCCCGGTAGGCGAGGTCGAGCACCGGGAGCTGGAAGCGGTGCAGGAGGTCCAGGACGTTCAGCGGGTGCTCGCGGGTGGCGCCCAGGCCGTGCACGGCGATCACCCAGGTGCTCGACCGGTTGCCGGGGACGAACCAGGCGGGCAGGGAGCCGAGCTCGCCCATGACGTCGACGTGCGCGAAGTCGAGGCCGAGGGCGGTGCCGGGGTCGCCGCTGTGCACGTTCGGGGTGAGGTGGAGGCGGGCGCCGGGCTCCAGGAAGCCCCGGGTGACCCGCTCCAGGCGGCGCACCACGGTGTCGGGCGCGTGCGGGGCGGCCTCCAGGACGGGGCCGACGACCGCGTGGACGCCGTCGCCCACCAGGCCGAACACCCCCGGCCTGAGGGTGGCGAGGTCCCGGGTCAGGGTGATCTGCGCGGGGCCCGTGGCGTGCACGGTCACGCGGGGGTCGCCGGGCAGGGGGCGGCCGGGCGTCGCCTTGAGCGCGGCGTCGCCCGCGTACCGGGCGGCGGCGACGGTGGCCGCGCCGATGCCCATGAGTGTGGTGACGGCTGCTGCCGTTGCTTTGGCCGGGTGCACGGTCCCAGTGTCCGTACGCCCGGCTTCCACGGCCAGTGGGCGGGGCCCCCGGGGTGGCCCGGCCGCCCCGCGCCGACGGTCGCGCCGCGCGGGTGCGGGCGGGGGTCAGCCCGGTTGGCCGTAGTTCCGCAGCCGGTCGGCGACCGTGTCCACCTGCGCCTCGGTGAGCAGAGAGGGGGTCAGGCCCGGGACTCCGGAGGCGGCGAGCCAGACCTGGCACATCCACTCCAGTTGGGCCGTGCGGTCGTAGGCCTGGGCGAGCGTGGCTCCGTACGTGAGGGTCCCGTGGTTCTGGAGCAGGCACCCCGTGCGGTCGCGCAGGGCGCGGCGGACGTTGTCGGCCAGCTCCCTCGTCCCGTACGTCGCGTAGGCCGCCGTGCGGACCTGGCCGCCCAGGGCCGCCGCCATGTAGTGCACCAGGGGCAGCCGGTCCACGAGCGTCGAGACCGCGGTGGCGTGCACCGCGTGGGTGTGCACGACGGCCCGGGCGTCGGTGTCCTCGTACACCGCGAGGTGCATGGGCAGCTCGCTGGTGGGGACGAGGTGCCCGAGCACCTGGCGGCCCGTACGGTCGACGCCGGTCACGTCGTCGGGGGCGAGCCGTTCGTAGGGCACGCCGCTCGGGGTGACCAGGATCAGGTCCTCGCCGGCCCGCACCGAGACGTTCCCCGAGGTCCCCACGACCAGCCCGTCGGTCACCGACCGGCGGGCCGTGTCCACCAGGTCCCGCCATGCCGCCGCCACCGCGTCCGTCACCCGTGTCGTCATGGCGGGCATCCTGCCAGCCGGGCGGCGCGCCGCGGCCGGGCGGCCCGGACTCCGCGGGCCCGTCCCGTCCGGCGACGGGCGCGGTGCGCGGTCCGCCCGTCGGGTGACCAGGATCTCTTCGAGGGGTCGCGCGGCGGGCCGAGGGCCCTGCCGCGCGGTTGACGCCCCGGCCGGGTCCGGTCGCCCCTAGGGCCGCACCGCCGTCGGGGTGAAAAGCGGAACGGCGGCACGGCGTTTCGAGTCACCGTGCCGCCCCGCCCAGTTCATCTTCCGTTCACTCAGGTTGCTTACGGTCCAACAGCCACTGACCTCAAACGATTGCCTGGGTAAATGGAACACATCACGCTCCTTCTCGGAATCGTGATCGTGACCGCTCTCGTGTTCGACTTCACGAACGGTTTCCACGACACTGCCAACGCGATGGCGACCACCATCTCGACCGGCGCTCTCAAGCCCAAGACGGCGGTGGCCATGTCCGCCGTGCTCAACCTCGTCGGTGCCTTCCTCTCCGTGGAGGTCGCCAAGACGATCTCCGGCGGGCTCATCAACGAGAGCGGCATCACCACCGAAGTGATCTTCGCGGCCCTGGTCGGCGCGATCCTCTGGAACCTGTTGACCTGGCTGATCGGCCTGCCGTCCAGTTCCTCCCACGCACTCTTCGGCGGCCTCATCGGCGCCACCCTGATGTCGGTGGGCGCCTCCGGCGTCAACGGCAGCGTCGTCATCACCAAGGTGCTGCTGCCCGCGGTCGCCGCGCCGATCGTCGCCGGTCTCGCCGCCTACCTCGCCACGAAGCTCACCTTCAAGCTGGCGTCCAGGACCGACGAGAAGGCCACCGCCAAGGGCTACCGGGCGGGCCAGATCGCCTCCGCCGGCCTCGTCTCCCTCGCGCACGGCACCAACGACGCGCAGAAGACCATGGGTGTCATCACCCTGGCCCTGGTCACCGGCAACGTGCTGGCCCCCGGCTCGAACCCGCCGATGTGGGTCATCGTCTCGGCCGGCGTCGCCATCGCGCTCGGCACCTACCTCGGCGGCTGGCGCATCATCCGCACCATGGGCAAGGGCCTCACCGACCTCCGGCCGCCGCAGGGCTTCGCCGCCCAGACCGGCGCCGCGACGGTCATCCTGGCCTCCTCGCACCTCGGCTTCTCCCTCTCCACCACCCAGGTCTGCTCCGGCGCCGTGATGGGCTCGGGTCTCGCGCCCAAGGGCGGGGTGGTCCGCTGGTCGACCGCGACCCGGATGTTCGTCGCCTGGGGCCTGACCCTGCCGGCCGCCGGCGCGGTCGCCGCGGCCGCCGAGTTCCTCACCGGTCAGGGCACGTGGGGCGTCACCGCCGTCGCGATCCTGCTGGTCGCGGGCTCCGGTGCGATCTGGATGCTGTCGCGCCGCAAGCCGGTCGACCACACCAACGTCACGGCCGACGACCTCGGCGGCGCGGCCGCCCCGGCCGCCGAGCCCGCGGGTGTCGTCACCACCGCGATGGCCGCGGTCACCCCGCCGCCCGCCGGCCTCCTCCCGGCCGGGACCACCCACACGGTCACCGGCGACCTGAAGGCAACCCTCCACTCCCCCACCGCCGACCCGGCCCGCCCGGCCGCATCGGTCTAAGGACACACGCGACATGAACATCGACTGGGCAGCTCTCGGCACCGTGTTCGGTGTCAGCCTCGTGGCCACCGTCTCCCTGGTGGGCCTGTTCACCCTCGGCATCGTGGGCCTCTCCAAGCAGACCGCGGCCGCCGCCACGGGCGGCTCCGCCCCGGTCGCCCGCACGGGCGCGTACGCCTGCTTCGCGCTGTGCGGCGCGGCCGTCGCGTACGGCATCTTCCTGATCGTCTCCTGACAACCCGCGGGGCCCGTCCGCCCCGCCCCCCGACGCCGGAGCAGCCGGCGGGGCCGCCGGTCTTCCGGCCCCGCCGGCTGTCGGCCGTTCCGGATCGGTGCCCGCCCCCCGCCTCCCGCAGGTCAACCCTAGGTTGACGGCTGTTCGTGGGGCGTGGTGGACTGCCGGAGCCATTACGGCGGCATGGAGAGGAAGCCGGTGCGAATCCGGCGCGGTCCCGCCACTGTCACGGCCGACCCGACGAGGGTCGTGCCGAAGCCAGGAACTCCCAGCCGCTCGTCACCTCCAACCAGGGCGCGGACCCTGAGTTAAGGACTCGTCGCCATGCCCGGCTGCGGTACCCGCGGTTGCGTCGCCGTGCCCCCGTACGCGTTCGCGCTCGGCGCGGCCCTCGGGATGGCCTGCGACGCCGTGTTCGGCGACCCGCGCCGGGGACATCCGGTCGCCCTCTTCGGACGTGCCGCGGCCGCCGTCGAACGGGTGCTGTGGCGGGACGACCGGGCGCGGGGCGCGGCGCACACCCTGGTCTGCGTGGGCGGAGCGGCCGCAGTCGCCGCCGTGGCCTCCCGTCTCGTACGCCGCCGCCCCGCCGCGTCCGTCGCGCTGACCGCCGCCGCCACCTGGGCCGTCGTCGGGGGCACGTCGCTGGGGCGCGAGGCCAGGGCGATCGGCGGGGCGCTGGCCGCCGGGGACCTGGAACTGGCCCGGGAGCGGCTGCCGCACCTGTGCGGGCGCGACCCGCAGGCCCTGGACGGGCAGCAGCTCGCCCGGGCGGTCGTGGAGTCCGTCGCCGAGAACACCTCGGACGCGGTGGTGGGCGCGCTGGTGTGGGGTGCGGTCGGCGGTGTGCCCGGGCTTGTCGCGTTCCGGGCGGTGAACACGCTGGACGCGATGGTCGGGCACAAGTCGGCCCGCCACCGCAGGTACGGGTGGGCCTCGGCCCGGCTCGACGACGTGGCCGGCTGGCCCGGCGCGCGCCTGACGGCGGCGCTCGCGGTGCTCGCCGGGGACGACGCCCGGGGCGCGGTCAGGGCCTGGCGCGCCGACGCCGCCGCGCACCCCAGCCCCAACGCGGGCCCCGTCGAGGCGTCCTTCGCGGGCGCGCTGGGCGTGCGGCTCGGCGGAACGCTGTCGTACGCGGGGCGGGTGGAGCACCGGGCGGTGCTGAACGGGGAGCGCGGGCGTCCGGTGGACGTGCCCGACATCGAACGTGCGGTGCGGCTGTCGCGCCGGGTGGGCGTGCTGGCGCTGGCCGCGTGTGCGGCGGGGCGGCTGGCGTTCTCGTACGCGAAGGGACGGAACGCATGAGTGGCGGCGGACTGCTGGTCGCGGGGACCACGTCGGACGCGGGCAAGAGCGTCGTCACCGCGGGCATCTGCCGGTGGCTGGTGCGCCGGGGGGTGAAGGTGGCCCCGTTCAAGGCGCAGAACATGTCGCTGAACTCGTTCGTGACGCGGGAGGGCGCGGAGATCGGGCGCGCCCAGGCGATGCAGGCGCAGGCGGCGCGCGTCGAGCCGACGGCGCTGATGAATCCGGTGCTGCTGAAGCCGGGGAGCGACAGGTCCAGTCAGGTGGTGCTGCTCGGCAGGCCGGTGGGCGAGATGAGCGCGCGCGGCTTCTTCGGCACGGCGGGCGGCACGACGTACGGCAAGGGCGTGCAGGGCGGGCACCGGGAGGCGCTGCTCGGCACGGTCACGGAGTGCCTGGCGGAGCTGCGCGGTCAGTACGACGCGGTGATCTGCGAGGGGGCGGGCAGCCCGGCGGAGATCAATCTGCGGCGGACGGACATCGTCAACATGGGGATCGCGCGGGCCGCGGACTTCCCGGTGGTGGTGGTCGGGGACATCGACCGGGGCGGGGTCTTCGCGTCGTTCTTCGGCACGACGGCGCTGCTGGCGAAGGAGGACCAGCGGCTGGTCGCGGGGTACTTGGTGAACAAGTTCCGGGGTGACGTGTCCCTGCTGGAGCCCGGGCTCGACATGCTGGAGGACCTGACGGGGCGCAGGACGTACGGCGTGCTGCCCTTCGCGCACGGGCTCGGCATCGACGAGGAGGACGGGCTGCGGGTGTCCCTGCGGGGCGCGGTCCGGGAGTCCGTGGTCGCGCCGCCGGTCGGCGAGGACGTGCTGCGGGTCGCGGTGTGCGCGGTGCCGCTGATGTCGAACTTCACGGACGTGGACGCGCTCGCCGCGGAGCCGGGCGTGGTGGTGCGCTTCGTGGACCGGGCGGAGGAGCTGGCGGACGCGGACCTGGTGGTCGTGCCGGGGACGCGCGGGACGGTTCGCGCGCTGGAGTGGCTGCGGGAACGCGGGCTCGCCGACGCGCTGGCGCGGCGGGCCGCGGCGGGGCTGCCCGTACTGGGGATCTGCGGCGGGTTCCAGGCGCTGGGCGAGCTGATCGAGGACGAGGTCGAGTCGAAGGCCGGGGTGGTCGAGGGGCTGGGGCTGCTGCCGGTACGGGTGCGGTTCGCGCGGGAGAAGACCCTGGCGCGGCCGGTGGGCTCGGCGCTGGGCGAGGCCGTGGAGGGGTACGAGATCCACCACGGGGTGGCCGAAGTGCTGGGCGGGGAGGCCTTCCTGGACGGCTGCCGGGTGGGGGCCGTGTGGGGCACCCACTGGCACGGGTCGCTGGAGAGCGACGCCTTCCGGCGGGCCTTCCTGCGGGAGGTCGCGGCGGCGGCGGGACGGCGGTTCGTGCCGGCCGCCGACACGAGCTTCGCGGGGTTGCGCGAGGAGCAGTTGGACCGGCTGGGGGATCTGATCGAGGAGCACGCGGACACGGAGGGGCTGTGGCGGCTGATCGAGTCCGGCGCGCCGGCGGGACTGCCGTTCGTGCCGCCGGGGGTACGGGGGTGAGCCGCGCCCGGGCGGGGGACGGCTGCCCGCATGACATGCCGTCAGGGGCGCGGAGAACCGCGCGACCAGCCGGGACGCACCCGTACATGACCGAGGCCGCCCGCCGCCCGCGGGAAGCCGACCGACCGACGATGGAGACCGTATGAGTACCCCGTACCCCTTTACCGCGATCGTCGGGCAGGACGACCTGCGGCTCGGGCTGCTGCTCAACGCCGTGTCGCCCGCCGTCGGCGGCGTCCTCGTACGCGGCGAGAAGGGCACCGCGAAGTCGACCGCCGTCCGCGCGCTGGCCGCGCTGATGCCGCGGGTGCACGTGGTGGAGGGGTGCCGGTTCTCGTGCGACCCGGCCGCCCCCGACCCGGCGTGTCCCGACGGTCCCCACGAGGCCGGGGACGGCGTGTCGCGCGCCGCCCGCACGGTCGAGCTGCCCGTCGGGGCCTCCGAGGACCGGCTCGTCGGGGCCCTCGACATCGAGCGGGCGCTCAGCGAGGGCGTGAAGGCGTTCGAGCCGGGCCTGCTGGCGGACGCGCATCGCGGCATCCTCTACGTCGACGAGGTCAACCTCCTCCACGACCACCTGGTCGACCTCCTGCTCGACGCCGCCGCCATGGGCGCCTCGTACGTCGAGCGCGAAGGCGTCTCCGTGCGGCACGCCGCGCGGTTCCTGCTGGTGGGGACCATGAACCCCGAAGAGGGCGAGCTGCGGCCGCAGTTGCTGGACCGGTTCGGGCTGACCGTCGAGGTCGCCGCGTCCCGCGACACCGACCAGCGGGTGGAGGTCGTGCGGCGCAGGCTCGCGTACGACGACGACCCGGCGGCCTTCGCCGCGAAGTGGGCCGGCGAGGAGGCCGACCTGCGGGAGCGGATCGCGGCCGCCCGCGCGCTCCTCCCCCAGGTGCGGCTCGGCGACGACGCACTGCGCCAGATCGCCGCGACCTGCGCCGCCTTCGAGGTCGACGGGATGCGGGCCGACATCGTGATGGCCCGTACGGCGACCGCGCTGGCGGCCTGGGCGGGGCGTGAGGACGTACAGGAGGAGGACGTACGGCAGGCCGCGCTGCTCGCGCTGCCGCACCGCCGCCGGCGCAACCCCTTCGACGCGCCCGGCCTCGACGAGGACAAGCTCGACGAGACGCTGGAGCAGAACAGCCCCCCGGAGCCCCCCGAGGGCGGCAACGACGACGACCCGGACCCCGGTCCCGACGGCCCCGGAGGCGGCGGCCTGCCCCCGCAGGACGACGCGCCCGACACGCCCGAGGCCGGTGCGCCGGAGGCCCCCGACACGCCCGAGGCGCCGCAGGAGCAGCCCGCCCTCTCCGGCGGGAGCAGCGCCGAGCAGCCCGCCGCCAAGGCCGCCGAGCCGTTCCGCACGAAGATGCTGAGCGTGCCGGGCCTGGGCGAGGGCGCGGCCGGACGCCGCTCCCGGGCGCGCACCGAGCACGGCCGTACGACGGGCGCCGTGCGCCCGCAAGGCGCCCTGACCAAGCTGCACTTGGCGGCGACCGTGCAGGCCGCCGCCCCGCACCAGCACGCGCGCGGACGCGCCGGGCGCGGTCTGGTCGTGCGCCGGGACGATCTGCGGCAGGCGACCCGGGAGGGCCGCGAGGGGAATCTGGTGCTGTTCGTCGTGGACGCGTCCGGGTCGATGGCGGCGCGGCAGCGGATGAGCGCGGTGAAGGGCGCGGTGCTCTCGCTGCTGCTCGACGCCTACCAGCGGCGGGACAAGGTCGGCCTGGTCACCTTCCGGGGCAAGGAGGCGGAGGTCGCGCTTCCGCCGACCTCCTCCGTGGACGCGGCGGCGGCCCGGCTGGAGCTGCTGCCGACCGGCGGGCGCACCCCGCTGGCCGCCGGGCTGCTGAAGGCGCACGAGGTGCTGCGGGTGGAGCGGCTGCGCGACCCCTCGCGGCGGCCGCTGCTGGTCGTGGTGACGGACGGCCGGGCGACCGGCGGTCCGGAGCCGGTGGCGCTGGCGGGCCGCGCGGCGCGGCTGCACGAGGCGGAGGGCATCGCCTCGGTGGTCGTGGACTGCGAGTCGGGGCTGGTCCGGCTCGGGCTCGCGGCGGAGCTGGCCCGGGAGCTGGGCGGCACCGCCGTCACGCTCGACGAGCTGCGCGCGGACTCCATCGCCGGGCTGGTCAAGGACGTCACGGGAACCACGGGAACTTCGAGGAAGGCCGCTTAACGATGCCGCAGGGACAGCCTACGAGCGTACCGAACGACGGGCTCACCACCCGCCAGCGCCGCAACCGGCCGCTGCTCATGGTGCACACGGGCATCGGCAAGGGGAAGTCGACGGCCGCCTTCGGGATGGCGCTGCGCGCCTGGAACCAGGGCTGGCCGATCGGGGTGTTCCAGTTCGTGAAGTCGGCGAAGTGGAAGGTCGGCGAGGAGAACGCGCTGAAGGCCCTCGGCGCGACCGGCGAGGGCGGGACGGTCGCCTGGCACAAGATGGGCGAGGGCTGGTCGTGGGTGCAGCGGGACCTGCACGGCGACAACACCGACAACGAGGACAAGGCGCGTGAGGGCTGGGAGCAGGTCAAGCGGGACCTGGCGGCCGAGACGTACACCTTCTACGTGCTGGACGAGTTCGCGTACCCGCTGCACTGGGGGTGGATCGACGTGGACGAGGTCGTCCGGGTGCTGCGCGAGCGGCCGGGCACGCAGCACGTGGTGATCACCGGGCGCAACGCCCCGCAGGCGCTGCTGGACGCGGCCGACCTGGTCACGGACATGTCGAAGGTGAAGCACCCGATGGACGCGGGTCAGAAGGGCCAGCGGGGCATCGAGTGGTAGCACGGATCGTCATCGCCGCGCCGTCGTCGGGCAGCGGCAAGACCACGGTCGCGACGGGGCTCATGGCCGCCTTCACGGAGCGCGGGCTCGCCGTGTCGCCGCACAAGGTGGGGCCGGACTACATCGACCCCGGGTACCACGCGCTGGCGACGGGGCGGCCGGGGCGCAACCTCGACGCGTACATGTGCGGGACGGGGCTGGTGGGACCGCTCTTCGAGCACGGGGCGGCCGGGTGCGACCTGGCGGTCGTCGAAGGGGTGATGGGCCTGTACGACGGGGCCGCCGGGCAGGGCGAGCTGGCGTCCACGGCGCAGGTCGCGAAGCTGCTGCGGGCGCCGGTGGTCCTGGTGGTGGACGGCTCGTCGCAGTCGCGGTCGGTGGCGGCGCTGGTGCACGGGTTCGCCTCGTGGGACCCGGAGGTGCGGATCGGGGGCGTCGTCCTGAACAAGGTGGGGTCCGACCGGCACGAGGAGCTGTTGCGGGAGGCGCTGGAGGGCTCCGGGGTGCCCGTGCTCGGAGTGCTGCGGCGGGCCCCGCAGGTGCGGACGCCGTCGCGGCATCTGGGGCTCGTGCCGGTGGCGGAGCGGCGGGCGGAGGCGGTCGAGGCGGTCGCGGCGCTGGCGGAGCAGGTGCGGGGCGGGGTGGACCTGGAGGCGGTGCTGGCGCTGGCGCGGAGTGCGGGGGGCACGGGTTCCGTGGCATGGGAGCCCGGTGCGGGGGCCGGCCGGGGGGCGGCCCCGTCGCCCGGGGGGACGAGGGCGAAGGGGGCGGGGGAAGCGGAGTCGCAGGGGCCGGTGGTGGCGGTGGCGGCCGGGCCCGCGTTCACGTTTTCGTACGCCGAGCACGCCGAGCTGCTGGCCGCGGCCGGGGCGCTCGTCGTACCGTTCGATCCGCTGCGGGACGAGCGGCTGCCGGACGGCACGCGCGGGTTGGTCATCGGGGGCGGGTTCCCCGAGGTGTACGCGCCCGAGCTGTCCGCGAACGAGCCGCTGCGCAGGGCCGTCGCCGAACTGGCCGCGTCCGGCGCGCCGGTGGCCGCCGAGTGCGCCGGGCTCCTGTACCTCGCGCGCTCCCTCGACGGGCAGCCCATGTGCGGGGTGCTGGACGCCGAGGCGCGGATGTCGGAGAAGCTGACGCTCGGATACCGGGAGGCGGTGGCCGTCGGGGACAGCGCGCTGGCCGCCGCCGGGACGCGGCTGCGCGGGCACGAGTTCCACCGGACCGTGATCGAGCCGGGGGCCGGGGCCGCGCCCGCGTGGGGGTTCACGCATCCGCGGCGCCGGGTGGAGGGCTTCGTACAGGGAAATGTGCACGCCAGTTATCTGCACACGCACTGGGCTGCCGCTCCTGGGCTGGCGTACCGGTTCGTGGAGCGGTGCGCCGCGTCATGAGCCCGCACTCACTCCGCCGCGATGCCCACCACCAGCCAGATGAAGCCCGCGCCCGCCGCCGTGCACAGCAGGGTCGAGCGGCCCGGGTGGTCGTGGTGGGCCTCGGGAAGGATCTCGGCGGCGGCCAGGTACAGCAGGACGCCGCCGAAGAAGCCCAGGTAGCAGCCGAGGAGTTCCTCCGGGAGGGTGAACAGGAGCGTCGACGCCGCTCCCACCACCGGGGCCGCCGCGTCCGCGAACAGCATCGCCAGGGCCTTGCGGCGGGCGTTGCCGTACAGGCTGGTCAGGGTGTACGTGTTGAAGCCGTCGGCGAAGTCGTGCGCGACGACCGCGAGGGCCACGGCCGCGCCCATGCCGCCGCCCACCTGGAAGGCCGCGCCGAGGGCGATGCCGTCCATCAGGCTGTGGGCGACCATCGCGGCGGCGGCGGTGAGTCCGACCTCCGGGACGCGGTCCTGCTCCTCTCCCCCGTGCGCGGCGTGTCGTCCCGCGAGGAGGTGCTCGCCGACGTGCGCGACGAGGAAGCCGCCGACGAACAGCAGCAGGGCGGCGGGCACGCCGAACACCTCGTTGCCGGCGGCCTCCAGGGCCTCCGGCAGCAGGTCCAGGCCGACCACGCCGAGCATCAGCCCGCCCGCCAGGCCCAGCACGAGGTGCCGCCGGTCGGTGACGCGCTGGGCGACCCAGCCACCGAACAGCGTCATCAGGAACGCGCCGAGCGCGACGAGGACCGCCATGTACGCCATGAGCCCTTGCTAGTCGATGGGCGCGGTGCGGCGCATGTCGGAATGGGCCGATTCGCCGCGCGAAAGGATGTCCGGTGAGTGCTGCCGCACGGGTGACGGTGGGGGTCGGGGCGTGCGAGGACGCGCCCGTCGAGGAGTTGTACGCGCTGGTGGTGGACGCCCTCGGCGCGGCTGGGCTGCCGCCGGCCTCGGTCGGGGCGCTGGCCACGGTCGACGTGAAGGCGGACGAGCGGGCGATCGTGGAGTGCGGGCGGAGGTTCGGGGTGCCGGTGCTGTCGTACGGGGCGGACGTGCTGGCCTCGGTCACGGTGCCGAATCCGTCCG
Organism: Streptomyces sp. NPDC039736; assembly: GCF_055596485.1. NCBI lineage: Bacteria > Bacillati > Actinomycetota > Actinomycetes > Kitasatosporales > Streptomycetaceae > Streptomyces > Streptomyces sp. NPDC039736. Next base: position 77,206 of record NZ_JBVIUQ010000005.1, read on the forward strand.
GGCGGGCGCTGAGCGCGGTGGGCACGCCGTCGGTGGCGGAGGCGGCGGCGCTCGCGGCGGCCGGCCCCGGGGGCGAGCTCCTGGTGCCGAAGAGGAAGTCGAGCCCCGCGGGGCATCCGGCCATGGCGACGTGCGCGGTGGCCCGTACCGGAATGGATGTTGTCGATGACGTCTGACGGCCATGACCTGCGGCATCACGGCGACGCGGAGGTGCGGGGCGCGGCGCCGGGGCTGGTGGACCTCGCGGTGAACGTACGGTCCGGCACGCCGCCGGAATGGCTGAAGGCACGGCTGGCGGCCTCGTTGGACACGCTCGCCGCGTACCCGGACGGGCGGGCGGCACGGGCGGCGGTGGCCGCGCACCACGGGCTGCCGGTGGAGCGGGTGCTGCTGACGGCGGGCGCGGCGGAGGCGTTCGTGCTACTCGCGCGGGCCCTGCGGGTGCGGCGGCCGGTGGTGGTGCACCCGCAGTTCACGGAGCCCGAGGCGGCGCTGCGGGACGCGGGGCACGAGGTGGGGCGGGTGCTGCTGCGGGAGTCGGAGGGCTTCCGGCTGGATTCGGCGGCGGTGCCCGAGGACGCGGACCTGGTGGTGATCGGCAACCCGACGAACCCGACGTCGGTGCTGCACCCGGCGGCGGAGATCGCCCGGCTGGCCCGTCCCGGGCGGGTGCTGGTGGTGGACGAGGCGTTCCTGGACGCGGTGCCCGGGGAGCCGGAGGCGCTGGTGGGGCGCACGGACGTGCCGGGTCTCGTGGTGCTGCGGAGCCTGACGAAGACGTGGGGTCTCGCGGGGCTGCGGGTGGGGTACGTGACGGCCGCGCCGGACGTGATCGCGCTGCTGGAGCGGGCGCAACCGTTGTGGCCGGTGTCGGCGCCGGCGCTGGTGGCGGCGGAGGTGTGCGTGTCGCCCCTGGCGCAGGAGGAGGCGGCGGACGCGGCGGTGCGGATCGCGGCGGACCGGGACCACCTGGTGGCGGGGCTCGCCGGACTGGGGTCCGTGAGCGTGGTCGGGGGCGCCCGGGCCCCCTTCGTCCTGGTGCGGGTGCCGACGCAGGTGCGGGAGCCCCTGCGGGAGCGGGGGTTCGCGGTGCGGCGGGGGGACACGTTTCCGGGGCTCGGGCAGGAGTGGGTGCGGGTCGCGGTGCGGGACCGGGAGACGACGGACCGCTTCCTGACGGAGCTGGGGAAGGTGCTGGCGGAGGGGTGAGCCGCGCGGGCCGGTGGGGGCTCGGCGTCCCGTCGGGGGCGCGGGGAACCACGCGGGCGGCCGGGACGCACCCGCGCGGACGGGAACGAGCCCGGCGCCGGACGCCGGGCGGAACAGGGCCGGCAGGTCAGCCGCACTCCTCCGGCGCGGCCTCCGGGCACAGGTTGCCTTCGACCTTGCCCAGCAGGAGCAGGAGCGTCTCGCGCTCCGCCGGGGTCAGGCCGTCCAGGGTGCGGGCCTCCAGCGCCGCCCACGCCTCCCCGACCCGCTCGCGCAGCGCGCAGCCCCGGTCCGTGGCCTCGACCAGGGAGGCGCGGCGGTCCGCCGGGTCCGGGCGGCGGCGGACGTACCCCGCCTGCTCCAGGCGCTGGAGGGACTTCGTCACCGTGGAGGGGTCCAGGCCGACGGCCTTGATGAGCTCCGCCTGGCGGACCGGGCCCGCCTCCCACAGGTGCATCAGCACGAACTCCTGCCCCGGGTAGAGCCCGAGGCACCGCAGGACCCTGCCCGCGGCGATCCGGTGCAGCCGGGCCACCGTCGACAGCGAGAAGCTGACCGGGCCCGCGCTGGGGCAGGCGGGTTCGTCCGGGGTCATGGCGGTGCCTCGTTCCAGGGGACGGCAAAAACTTTCCACCACTTTAACTTGGTCGGCCAAGTAATGAGTTACAGTGACGCCGTCGAGAATTACTTGGCCGACCAACAATCAGCCTCGGAGGCTCACCGTGACCACCGCCACCGCTTTCACCGCGCACGACCTCGCCGGCACCGCTCTCGCCAACCGCATCGCCCTGGCCCCCATGACCCGCAGCCGTGCCGGGGAGGGCGGTGTGCCGACCGAGCTGGTCGCCGAGTACTACGCCCAGCGCGCCTCCGCCGGGCTGCTCGTCACCGAGGGGATCCAGCCCTCCGTGGTCGGCCAGGGCTACCCGTTCACCCCCGGCCTGCACAGCCAGGAGCAGGTCGCCGGGTGGCGGAAGGTCACCGACGCGGTGCACGCCGGCGGCGGCGTGATCTTCGCCCAGCTCATGCACGGCGGCCGGATCGGCCATCCGAGCCTGCTCCCCGAGGGCCTGACCCCGGTCGCCCCCTCCGCCGTGACCCCGGCCGGGCAGCTCTTCACCGCCACGGGCCCCGCCGACTTCACCGAGCCCCGCGAGCTCACCGCCGACGAGATCCGCGAGACGGTACGGGACTTCGCCCGGGCCGCCCGCAACGCCGTCGACGCCGGCTTCGACGGGGTCGAACTGCACGGCGCCAACGGGTACCTGATCCACCAGTTCCTGTCCGCCAACGCCAACCTGCGCACCGACGAATGGGGCGGCGGCACCGTGGAGAACCGCATCCGCTTCGCCGTGGAGACCGTCAAGGCGGTCGCCGCCGAGATCGGCGCGGAGCGCACCGCGATCCGCCTCTCCCCCGGCAACCCGTACAACGACATCACCGAGACCGAGGTCCCCGCGACGTACGAGGCCCTGGTCGCCGCGCTGTCGCCGCTGGGCCTGGCCTACCTGCACGTGACCGAGGCCACGGACGAGTTCCGCGCCCTGACCCCGGTGCTGCGCGCGGCCTTCGACGGGACCTTCGTGCTCAACCCTTACACCGACGGGCCCACCGACCACCGCGCGCTGCCGCTGCTCGACGAGGGGGCCGCCGACGTGCTCGCGTTCGGCGCGCTGTTCCTCGCCAACCCGGACCTGCCCGCCCGGCTGGCCACCGGGGGCCCGTACAACGCCCCCGACCCGGCCACCTTCTTCGGCGGCGACGCGAAGGGCTTCACGGACTACCCCGCCCTGGCCGGCTAGCCCCCGGACCTGCCGCGTGGGGCCGGCCTCCGCGACGGAGGCCGGCCCCACGGCGTACGCGCGGCGGGAACTACCGCACGGGGGTGAAGTCCCGCGCGCCGATGAAGTCGGGGCGCGGCACGGGGGCCGCGAAGGGCTCCACCGCCGTGTTCTCCACGCTGTTGAACACGATGAAGACGTTGCTGCGGGCGTACGGCGTGATGTTGTCGCCGGAGCCGTGCATGCAGTTGCAGTCGAACCAGGTGGCCGAACCGGCGCGCCCGGTGAAGAGCTTGATGCCGTGCGCGTCGGCCATCCGGGTCAGCGCCTCGTCGGACGGGGTGCCCGCGTCCTGCATCTGGAGGGACTTCTTGTAGTTGTCCTTCGGCGTCTCGCCCGCGCAGCCCAGGAAGTGCCGGTGCGAGCCGGGCATGATCATCAGCCCGCCGTTGGTGTCGAAGTTCTCCGTGAGCGCGATGGAGACCGAGACGGTGCGCATGTTCGGCAGGCCGTCCTCGGCGTGCCAGGTCTCGAAGTCGGAGTGCCAGTAGAAGCCGGACGCCCCGAAGCCGGGCTTGACGTTGATCCGCGACTGGTGGACGTAGACGTCCGAGCCGAGGATCTGACGGGCCCGGCCCACCACGCGCGGGTCCCGCACGAGCTGCGCGAAGACGGAGCTGAGCTTGTGCACCTCGAAGACCGACCGCACGGACTGCGACGCCGGCTCGACGATGGAGCGCTCGTCGGCCCGCACCGCCGGATCGGCGACCAGCCGGTCCAGCTCGGCCCGGTAGAGGGCGACCTCCTCGTCCGTGATCAGTTGGTCGACGGTGAGGAAGCCGTCCCGCTCGTAGCCGGACAGGTCGCCGGCCGTGATCGGGCCCTCGGCGCCGGGGGCCGACCAGACCACCGGGTCCTGGCGGGGGGTGGTGACCTCGGTCGCGCCGCGGGTGGGGTAGAGGTCGCGGGTGGCGGAGCCCGTGGGGTTCGTCAGTACGTCGGTCATTTCGGCTCAGACCTCCTCGGTCAGCAGCGGGTAGACGCCGTTCTCGTCGTGGTCCTCCCGTCCGGTCACGGGAGGGTTGAACACGCACACGCACCGGAAGTCGGTCTTGGGGCGCATGGTGTGGCGCTCGTGGCCGTCCAGCAGGTACATGGTGCCGGGCTCGATCCAGTGGGTCTCGCCGGTCTCGTCGTTGGTGAGCTCCGCCTCGCCCTCGACGCACAGCACGGCCTCGATGTGGTTCGCGTACCACATCTGGGTCTCGGTGCCCGCGTAGAGCGTCGTCTCGTGCAGGGAGAAGCCGACCTTCTCCTTGGCGAGGACGATGCGCTTGCTCTCCCAGGTGCCGGACTTGGCCTTCACATGGCGGTCGGTTCCTTCGATGTCCTTGAACGAGCGGACGATCACGGTGGGTTGGGCCTTTCTCTTGCGTACGTCGGCTGAGAGGTGACGGGGGGTCAGGCGGTCTCGCGGACCGCGCGGGCCAGGATGCGCAGCCCCTCGTCGAGTTCTTCGGCGGAGATGGTGAGCGACGGAAGCAGCTTCACGACCTCGCTCTCCGGGCCGGAGGTCTCCAGGAGCATGCCGAGCTCGAAGGCGCGGCGGCAGACGGCCGTGGCGCGGTTCTTGTCGGTGAACTCCATGCCCCAGACCAGGCCGCGGCCGCGGAAGCTGACGCCGGACTCGGCGTTCTCGTCGGCGATGGCGAGCAGCGCGCGCTCGACCAGCTCGCCGCGGGCGATGGTCTGCTTCTCCATCTGGCCGTCGGCCCAGTAGGCGTTCAGCGCGGCGACGGCCGTGACGAAGGCCGGGTTGTTGCCGCGGAAGGTGCCGTTGTGCTCGCCGGGCTCCCAGACGTCGAGCTCCGGCTTGAACAGGCAGAGCGACATGGGCAGTCCGTAGCCGCTGATGGACTTCGAGAGGGTGACGATGTCCGGCTGGATGCCCGCCTCCTCGAAGGAGAAGAACGCGCCGGTGCGGCCGCAGCCCATCTGGATGTCGTCGACGATCAGGAGCATGTCCTGGCGGTGGCACAGCTCCTGGAGCGCGCGCAGCCACTCGGCGCGGGCGACGTTGATGCCGCCCTCGCCCTGGACGGTCTCGACGATCACGGCGGCGGGCTTGTTGAGGCCCGAGCCCTGGTCCTCCAGGAGGCGCTCGAACCACAGGAAGTCCGGGACCTGGCCGTCGAAGTAGTTGTCGAACGGCATCGGCGTGCCGTGCACGAGGGGGATGCCCGCCCCGGCGCGCTTGAAGGCGTTGCCGGTGACGGCGAGCGAGCCCAGCGACATGCCGTGGAAGGCGTTGGTGAAGGACACGACCGACTCGCGGCCCTTGACCTTGCGGGCCAGCTTCAGCGCGGCCTCGACCGCGTTGGTGCCCGTCGGGCCCGGGAACATCACCTTGTAGGGGAGGTCGCGGGGGCGCAGGATCACGTTCTGGAAGGTCTCCAGGAAGGCGCGCTTGGCGGTGGTCGCCATGTCCAGGCCGTGGGTGACGCCGTCGCGCTCGATGTAGTCGATCAGGGCGCGTTTGAGGACCGGGTTGTTGTGCCCGTAGTTGAGGGAGCCGGCGCCGGCGAAGAAGTCGAGGTAGGTGTGGCCGTCCTCGTCGTACATGCGCGAGCCCTGCGCGCGGTCGAACACGGCGGGCCAGCTCCGGCAGTAGCTGCGGACCTCGGACTCAACGGTCTCGAAGACACTCAGGGCGGGGGGCGTGATGGTCACAGCGGTCTCCTGGGATGGGGAGAGGGCGGATGTGCGAAGAAGAAGTTCGGGGGTCCCGGCCGTCGCGGGACGGGGCCGTCCCGTTCGTCGCGGGACGGCGTGCGTACGGCTCGGGCCGGGCCGGTGCGCCCGCAGGCCACGCCGCTACCGGCGTACGAATGGCTCGGACCGGTGCCGGCGGGCGTACGGTCCGGGGCCGCCACCGGCGGGCACGCGGCTCGGGCCGCTGCCGGCGCGCGTACGGCTCAGGCCGCCACCGGCGCGATCCGGTACAGCACCTCGGGCAGGTGGCTCTCGCCCGAGTCGGCGGGGAACACGCCCTCGTCGAAGAGGACTTCGCGGCTGACGGTCGCGCCGCGGCGCTCCGCGTAGGAGGTGAACAACCGGTCGGACGGGATGTTATCCGGCGTGATCGTCGTCTCGACGGCGGTGATGCCGTGGCTGGCGGCGACCTTCAGGGTCAGCGCGTCCAGCAGGGTTCCGGCCAGTCCCCGGCCGCGGTGCGCGTCGTCGACGGCCACCTGCCAGACGACCAGCGTCTCGGGGCGCTCCGGGCGGACGTAGCCGGTGATGAAGGCGATCGGGTCGCCGCCGGGCCGGTCGCGGGCGACCACCGAAGTCGTCGCGAAGTCGCGACACCACAGGAGGTAGCTGTACGAGGAGTTCAGGTCCAGGACCTCGGAGTCGCGGGCAATGCGCCAGATCGCAGCTCCGTCCTCCACTCGCGGGCTGTCGATCTCCAAAACTGACGTGGTTACTGGGTCTGCTTGTGCGGCAGTCATGTCGGTGAAATTTACCGAGGGAATTCAAAAAATGCATGGAGGGATGGGGTTGGCTGATGACGCTTTCCGTGTTATCGCGCGAGCGCGAACCGCTGGTGAACCGGTCGCGAATGAAGCCGATTTGCCCGGTAATTTCCGGGCAAATCGGCTTGCATGTGGGGTCGGTCACACGTCCGAAACACCGGTGTGACCCCTGCGGAATCCTGGTGTTTAGGCTCCATGATCGCGGGCAGAAGAAAACGGGAAGCTGCGGTGAACAAGCAGCTTCCCGTTTATCTGTGGGCCTCCGTTAATTCCGGGGAATGCCCGGCAATTCCATCGGCAATTACGTGTGAGTTATTCGCCCGGCCAGGTTTCCGCGACGGCCGCCCGGGCAGAAGCGGTCTTCACGCCCGGTGCGCCGAGCCGCTCCAGTGCCCCGCCCAGCGCCTCCAGCGAGGCGAGCACGGCCTCACGGGTGGCGTCCGTGCCGTAGTGGTTGACCCGGATCATCTCCTTGGCGAGCGCGCCGCCGCCCGCGATCAGCGGCACGGAGGGGTCGAGCGCGAGGGCCTCCGCGACGACCTCGGACGCGTCGAGCCCGCCGGTCACCCGCAGCGTGGTGGCGACGGGGGCCGCGGCCCCGGCCTCGTACACGAACGGCTCGATCCCGCCGCCGAGCGCGAGCGCGCCGGCCCGGGCCGCCCCGGCCGCCCGGGCGTGGCGGGCCATGACGGCGTCGAGCCCGTCCGCCGCGATGCGGTCCAGGCATGCCTCCAGGGCCAGCATCTCCAACTGCGCGGGGGCGAACATCAGCGTCCGGCGGCCGCCGTCGATCCAGCGGGCCTTCCAGTCCAGGAGCGAGAGGTACGAGGCGCGGGGCGCGTCGGGGTTGGCGGCGAAGCGCTCCCAGGCGCGGGCGCTGACCGCGACGGCGGAGACCCCGGCGGGACCGCCCATCGCCTTCTGCGCGCCGATGACGCACATGTCGACGCCCCACGCGTCGGGGCGCACCGGCTCCGCGCCGACGGAGGCGACGGCGTCGAGGTAGAACAGCGCGCCGTGCTCGCGGACGACGTCCCCGATCGCGGCGACCGGGTTGGTGTTGCCGGTGGCGGCCTCGGCGTGCACCAGGGACACGAAGCCGATCTCCGGGTGGGCGGCGAGCGCGTCGCGCACCGCTTCGGCGGTGACCGCCGCGTGGAAGGGCACCGCGAGGTCGTGCACGGTGGCGCCGCAGTCGCGCAGCCAGTTGCCGAAGGTCTGCCCGTAAGGACCGGTGACGATGTTCAGCGCGTGCGAGCCGCGCGGTGCGCCGGCCCGGATGCACGCCTCCAGCGGCAGCAGCGCCTCGCCCTGCATGATCACGACGTCCTGCTCGGTGTCCAGGAGGGCGGCGACCTTGCGGTCGATGCGCGCGACGTCCTCGGCGGTGAGGGCGGGCAGGTCCAGCAGGCTGTGGGTCACGGCGGCGCTCTCTTCGGATCAGTGTTCGGTCTTACCCGGCCGAGGGTAGTCCCACCGCCGTGTCCGGGCGCTTTCGCCGGTCCCCGGCACGACCGGCCGGGGGCGCGCCCGGCCTCGTACAGTGCTCGAATGAGCGATCACGAGGTGCTGCACGTGAAGGGGCGGGTGCTGGCCGGCCCGGAGGACGTACGGGACGAACTGTGGGCGGTGGACGGCCGGATCACCTACGAACGCCCGCCGGGGGCCGTGGAGCCGACGGTGCTGGAGGGCTGGACGATGCCCGGCCTGGTCGACGCGCACTGCCACGTCGGGCTCGACCGGCACGGGGCCGTGGACGCCGCGACCAGCGAGCGGCAGGCGCTGACCGACCGGGACGCGGGGACGCTGCTGATCCGGGACGCCGGGTCGGCGGCGGACACCCGCTGGATCGACGACCGGGACGACCTCCCGAAGATCATCCGGGCGGGCCGGCACATCGCCCGCACCCGCCGCTACATCCGCAACTACGCGCACGAGATCGAGCCCGGCGACCTGGTCGCGTACGTCGCGGCCGAGGCCCGGCGCAGCGACGGCTGGGTGAAGCTGGTCGGCGACTGGATCGACCGCGAGGCGGGCGACCTGACCCCGTGCTGGCCGCGCGGCGAGGTGGCGGCGGCCATCGCGGAGGCGCACCGGCTGGGCGCGCGGGTGACGGCGCACTGCTTCGCCGAGGACTCGCTGCGCGACCTGGTGGAGTCCGGGATCGACTGCGTCGAGCACGCGACGGGCCTGACCGAGGACACCATTCCGCTGTTCGCCGAGCGCGGGGTGGCGATCGTTCCGACGCTGGTCAACATCGCCACCTTCCCGCACCTCGCGGACGGCGGCGAGGCGAAGTTCCCGCGCTGGTCGGCGCACATGCGCGCACTGCACGCGCGCCGGTACGACACGGTGCGCGCGGCGTACGACGCGGGCATCCCGGTGTTCGTCGGCACGGACGCGGGCGGCGCCCTCGCCCACGGCCTGGTGGCGGAGGAGGTGGCCGAACTGGTCAAGGCGGGCATCCCCGCCCGGGACGCGCTCGCCGCGACGGCGTGGGGCGCGCGGGAATGGCTGGGGCGCCCGGGCCTGGAGGAGGGCGCTCCGGCGGACCTGGTGGTGTACGAGGCGGACCCGAGGGCGGACGTCCGGGTGCTGGGGGCGCCTCGGCACGTGGTGGTGAACGGGCGCGTGGTGGCGGGGCGGTGACGGACGTGTGACGCGGGGGGCGGGGGTGCGGGGCGCGTAGCGGCCGGCGGAGGCCAGGGGTGCGCGGTGGCGGGGAGCGCGCGGTGGCGGGGGGTTGACGGACGCGTGGCGGGGAGCGGGCGTTCTCCGTCGTGCGTCCCCCCGGGCGCTCCCCCGGACGGGGGTGAAGGGAGCGAACTCCCGTGCCCTCAGGGGCCTCCAGTTGCGAACTCATGCGCGAAAACCACCCCTTGGGGTGAACTCACGCTCTGCGCCCCCTCATTCACCCTCGGTGCGTAAGGATTCCCCTGTCTCAGTCGCCCGACCGCGGCCGCCACGGTGTCCCCCGTGACGGACGGCCGCGGGTCGGGCGGCGTCATTCACGCGTGCTTCTCTGTGGGGGTCCACCGCCTTGAACAGCTCTCTCTTCCGCCTGCCCGCAGTCGCCTCTGCCGCCGGGGCGCTGACGCTGCTGGCCCTGGCCGCGGGCCCCGCGCAGGCCACCGGCGACGACAAGGGGACGGCGCGGGCGTCCGTCCTGACGGCCGGCCTGGACGTGTCCCTGCTCGACAAGTCGCTGAACGTGCCGGTGAAGGCCTCCCTGAACGAGGTGACGGCCCCCGGGACCGCCTCGCGGACCGCGTTGACGGTGACGGTGGACGGGGTCGGCGCGGGGCGGCCGGTGTCGATGCTGCGGGCGGACGTGGCGACGGCCGGGGCGGACGTGCGGGCGGAACGGGCCGAGGCGCACGCGGAGCTGGCCCGGGCGAAGGTGCACGTGCCGGGGCTGCCCCTGCTGTCGCTGATCGAGGTCGAGAAGATCACCTCGCGGTCGGTGTGCGTGGCGGGGGCCCGCCCGGAGGCGGAGGCGAACGCGCTGGGGCGGGTGACGGTGCTGGGCAAGCGGGTCACGCTGACGGCGGGCGGGGTGACGCGGGTGCGGGTCCCGGCGGTGGGCGAGGTGGCGCTGACCCTCGCCAGGACGCACACGACGACGCGGGAGGCGGCCGCGGCGGCGCTGGAGCTGAAGGTGTCGGTGAACCCGCTGAAGCTGAACGTGGCGGAGGTGGAGGGGGTGGTGACCCTGGCCTCCACGGCGTGCACGGTGCCGGACGTCCGCACGGTGCAGGCGGCCCCCGCCGCCCCCGCCCCCGCCGCCCCCGCCGCCGCTCCCGCGCCCCAGACGGTGGCGGCCGATCCGGTCAACCTGGCGGAGACGGGCGGCAGTTCGGCGACGCCGTACCTGGTGGGCGGCGGAGTGCTGCTGCTGGCGGTGGGCGGCGCGGCGGTGGCCCGGGGCCGGCGGGCGTAGCCCGGGCACGGCCGGTGCCGGGGCCGCGCCCCGGCACCGGGACGTCCCGTCACCCCAGGACGGACAGCACGCGGTCCACGTCCTGGGCCGTGTTGTAGAGGTGGAAGGACACCCGCAGGTTCCCCGCCCGCGCGGACACCCGCACCCCCGCCCGCTCCAGCCCGGCCGCCCGGTCGCCCAGTCCCGGCACGGCCACGATGCCCGAGCCCGGGGCCGCCACCGGCTCGTGGCCCGCCTCCCGCAGCCCGGCCCGGAGCCGGTCCGCGAGCCCCACGTTGTGGGCCGCCACCGCCTCGACGCCGACCGACTCCAGCAGGGCCAGCGACTCCACCGCCCCCTGATAGCAGAGGAAGGGGACGGAGGTGTCGTACCGCCGTGCCGACCGGGCCAGTTCCGCGACCGGCCCGTAGGTGCTCGCCCAGATGTCCTCGGCCGCCGACCATCCGGCCTGGATCGGCGGGGTGACGTCCTGTGCCTCCTGCGAGACGGTCAGGAAGGACGTCCCGCGCGGGCACAGCAGGTACTTGTACGCGGCCGTCACCGTGTAGTCGTAGGCCCCGGCGTCCACCGCCAGCCACCCCGCCGCCTGCGACAGGTCGGCCAGCGTGCGGGCCCCGTGCGCCGCGGCGGCGGCCCGTACCGCCGCGTCGTCGGCCACCCGGCCGTCCGCGGACTGCACGACGGCCCACGCCACCAGCGCGGTCTCCGGCCGCACCGCCGCCGCGAGGTCGTCGAGCGGAACGCACCGCACCTTGAGGTCCGGACGTACGACGAAGGGCTGCACCAGCGAGGAGAACTCCCCCTCGGGCAGCAGGACTTCGGAGCCCGGCGCCAGCGCGGCCGCCACCACGGACGTATGGGACGCGACCGACGTGCCGACGGCGACCCGGCCCGCATCGACGCCGACCAGCCGCCCGTACGCCGCGCGGGCCACGTCCACGGCCTCGTACGTGCCCGCGTCGGGCCGCAGCCCACGGGCGCTCAGCTCGGTGAGCGTGGTGACGGCCTCGACGGTGCGGCGCGGCATGAGCCCGTAGGAGGAGGTGTTGAGGTAGGCGCCTTCGGGGGCGAACTCGCCGGGGACGAGCCCGGTTTCGGCGGGACGGACGGAGGGGGCGGGACGGGAAGAAGAGTTCATACGGGAACTCTGCCCGGCCCGCCCCGCCCCGTCCACGCCGTTTCACCCAACGGGCCGCGTTTCAGGCGCAGTTGCCGTCCACTTCGCAGGCCTGCCCCTCGGCCGCCACCTGCACCAGGGGCGAGCGGCCCTGCCACGCCTGTTCCAGCGCCTTCGTGAAGACCTCGGCGGGCTGTCCGCCGGACAGCCCGTAACGGCGGTCGAAGACGAAGAACGGCACCCCGCTCGCGCCGAGTTCGGCCGCCTCGCGCTCGTCGGCGCGGACCGCCCCGGCGTACGCGGACGGGTCGGCCAGCACCGCGCGCACCTCGGCCTCCGCGAGGCCCGCCCGTACGGCGAGACCGACCAGCACCTCGTCGTCGAAGACGGACGCGGTCCCGGCGAAGTTCGCGCGGTAGGCGAGGTCGAGCAGCTCGCTCTGCAGGCCGCGCTCCTTGGCGAGGTGCAGGACGCGGTGGATGTCGAAGGTGGAGCCGCTGTCGCGGCCCTCGGTGACGTAACCGAGGCCCTCGGCGTGCGCGTTGGCGGCGACGGTCTCCTCCATGGCGCGCGCCTGCTCGGGCGTGCGGCCGTACTTCTGCGCCAGCAGGTCCACGACCGGGACGACGTCGCCCTTGGCACGGTTCGGGTCGAGCTCGAAGGAACGGTGGACCACCTCGACGTCGGCCCGGTGCGCGAAGGCTTCGAGGCCCTTCTCGAAACGGGCCTTGCCCACGTAGCACCAGGGACACGCCACGTCGGACCAGATCTCTACGCGCAGGGGGGCGGCGGGGGTGGTCATGGTTCTTCTTCTCCCGGTCTCATACAAGTACAACTGTCAACAACAGGGGCAACCGCGCCGCGGCCGTCCCCATTCCCACCCTTATTCGATCCCTTGTTCGATAGCCTGCCCGGCATCATCCACGCTCCGACCGGAGGACGCCTGTGCTTCCCTCGCATTCCGAGTCCACCTCCCTGCGGATCCTGCTGCGCGAGGTCCGCGACAGCGACCTGCCGGTCTTCTTCCAGCAGATGAATGACGCCGCCGCCCTCGACATGGCCGCCTTCACCAGCGAGGACCCCGCCGACCGCGAGCACTTCGCGACCCACTGGCGGCGGGTGCGCGAAGATCCGCAGGTGGTGGCGCGGACCGTGGTGGCCCACGGGGCGGACGGCGAGGAGGTGGTCGTCGGGAACGCGGCCGTGTTCGGGCCCGCCGGCGAGCGGGAGATCACGTACTGGATCGGCCGCGAGCACTGGGGCCTCGGGCTGGCCACCCGGGCGCTGCGGGCGCTGCTGGACCTGGTGGCGGACCGGCCGCTGTACGGGCGGGCGGCGGCGGACAACAGCGCGTCGATCCGGGTGATGGAGAAGTGCGGGTTCGTGCTCTCGCACCGGGAGCGGGGGTATGCGAACGCGCGGGGCGTGGAGATCGAGGAGGTCGTCCTCGAACTCGGTTCCTGAACCGGCTCCACCGGCGCACGCCCGAGCCGTCTCCCTCCCCCTCGCCCTCCCGGGCCGCCTCCCCCGCGCGGGGGAGGCGGTTCCGCCGCGAGCAGGAGGTACGCGGGCGGCCCGGACGGGAGTGTGGAGGCATGACCACCCTCACTGCACCGCTCGCCCCGGCCGTCCGGCCGCCCTCCGCCGCCGTGCGGGCCCTGCGCGCCGTGGCCGTCGTCGCCTGCGTGCCGTACCTCGCCCTGAAGGTCTCCTGGATCGCGGGCGGCCGGCTCGGCATCCCCGACGGCAGTGCGCTGCTGGAGATGCCGGCGCTGATGGCGCTCGCCAACTCCGTGACCGTCCTGATGGACGCCGCCGTCATCGCGCTGGCCCTGCTGCTGACCCAGGCATGGGGCCGCCGGGTGCCCGCCGCGCTGCTGGTCCTGCCGACGTGGGCGGCGGCCGGGCTGCTCGCGCCGATCATGACCGCCTTCCCGCTGCAACTGCTCCTCGGCGACTCCCCCGGCGTCACGCCGCCCGACGAGGCCCCGTTCCTCGACCCGTGGGTGTTCACGGTGGTCTACGGCGGGTTCATCCTCCAGGGGCTCGCCCTGGGCGCGCTGTTCGTCCGGTACGCGAAGGAGCGCTGGGGGCACCTGTGGCAGGGCCCCGTCGCCGGGCTGCCGCGCCCGGCCGGCCGTACCGGGGCCGCCGGGGTGGCCGGGGCCGTGCTGGCCGCCGCCTGCTCCGTACCGCATCTGCTGGCGGCCTGCACCGGGCACGGGAGCGGCGCCGGGCAGGCGCTCTCCGTCAACGCCCGGCTGGTCTCCGGGGTGCACGGGGCCTTCGCCCTCACCGCGGCCGCCGGCCTGCTGGTGCTCGCGCTGCGGCTCGGCGGCCGCATCCCGCTGCGGGCGGCGCTGGCGGCGGCCTGGACGGGGTCGGGTGTGCTGGGCTGCTGGGGCGGCTGGATGCTGGCCACCGGAACCATGGCCGGGAACGCGGAGGCGGCCCCGCTCGCGGACCTGCTGGCCTACGCTGTCCAGGTGATCACCGGACTCCTCGCCCTGGTGGGCGGCAGGTCTCTGTTCGCCCGGCTGAGGCAGCAGCGGGAGCACACCGGATGAGCGGGCAACGGTCCCTGCGGACATGGCTGTTCGGGCGGTCGGCGCGGCTCGGCTGGCTGCACCTGGTGGTGGGCGGGGCGCTGTTGATGCCGTTCCACCTCGTGGGGACCGTGGTCGTGGGCCCGCTGGCCGGGGGCGGCAACCCGTTCCTGTCGGCGGCCGGCCAGCTCTCCGCCTTCGCGGCGGTGCTGCCGCTGGTCGCCGTGTTCGGGCTGCTGGCCCCGGCGCGGCCGCTGTCGGTGGCGACGGTCCGCTCGCTGGGACTCGCCCCGGCGCGGGGCGACGGCTTCCCGGAGGGGCCGGCCAGGACGCGGGCGGCCCGGGTGCGGACCTCGGGGTGGTTCACGCTGCACCTGGCGCTCGGCGGGATCGTCAGCGGGGCCTCGCTGGCGCTGACGCCGTTCGCGTGCGTGCTGGTGGCCCTGCCGTTCGTGCCCGTCCTGCGGGAGTCCCGGTACGGGCTGCCGGAGTTCGCCGGGCAGCCCTGGGCCCTGGCGCTCGCCCCGGTCGCGGGGGTCCTGTCGATGCTGCTGCTGGCCGCGGTGAGCGCGGCGGCCTCCGCGCTGCTGGCCCGGTGTGCGCCGGTGCTGCTCGGGCCCACCCCCGCCGACCGGCTGGCCGCGGCCGAGCGCCGGGCCGCCGACCTCGCCGTGCGCAACCGGCTGGCCCGCGAGCTGCACGACTCGGTGGGACACGCGCTGAGCGCGGTGACCCTCCAGGCGGGGGCCGCCCGCAAGGTCCTGGACAGCGGGCGGCCCGACGACGTGGAGTTCGTACGGGAGGCACTCGCCGCGATCGAGGACACCACCCGGCGCACGGTCGGCGAACTCGACGCCGTCCTCGGCGTGCTGCGGCGCGGCGAGGACGCCCCCGGGGACCGGACGGGGCCCGCGCTCGACTCGCTGGCCGGCCTGCTCGCCCGCAGCGGCGTCCCGGTGACGCGCGCCGGGGACGGCGACGACGTCCTGGCGAAGGTGCCGGGCCCGGTGTCGCGGGAGGCGTACCGGATCGTCCAGGAGGGCCTGAGCAACGCGCTGCGGCACGGCGGCGCGCGGCCCGTCTCGCTGCGGGCCGCCGTGCACGGCGGGGAGCTGGAGATCGTGCTGGAGAACCCGCTGCCGCGGCGCCCCGCCCCGGTCCGCCCCGGCGGCGGCCGGGGCCTGCGCGGCATGGCCGAACGGGCCGTGCTGCTGGGCGGGCACGCCGAGGCGGGCGCACACGCGTCCGACGGGGTCTGGCGGCTCACCGCCCGGCTGCCGCTGGCCGAGACGACCGGAAGGGACCCCCGATGAACACCACGCCCCGACAGCCCCCGCCCGCCCCCGCCGCCGAGCACCCCCTGCCCGCCCCCGTCCGCCTCGTCGTCGCCGACGACGAACGCATGGTCCGCACCGCGCTGCGCGTCATCCTGGACGCCGAACCCGACCTGGAGGTCGTCGGCGAGGCCGCGACCGGCGCGGAGGCGGTCTCGGTGGTCCGTGCCGTGCGCCCCGACGTGGTCCTCATGGACGTGCGGATGCCGGAGATCGACGGCATCCGCGCCACCGAGCAGCTCCTGGCCACCCTTCCCGACCCGCCGCGCATCGTCGTCGTCACCACCTTCGAGAACGACGCCTACGTGTACGAGGCGCTGCGCGCGGGCGCCGCCGGGTTCCTGCTGAAGCGGGCCGGCGCCGACGACCTGGTGCGGGCGGTGCGGCTGGTCGCGCGCAGCGACAGCCTCCTGTTCCCCGCGGCGGTCCGCTCGCTCGCCGCCGAGTACGGCCGTGGCCGGGCGGCGGACCCGCCCCCGTGGGCGTCCCGGCTCACCGGGCGGGAGGCGGCGGTGCTGCGGCTGATGGCCAAGGGCCTCACCAACGCGGAGATCGCCGCCGCCCTCGGCTTCGGCGCGGCCACCGCCAAGACCCATGTGGCCGCGGTCCTCGCGAAGACGGGGGCCCGGGACCGTACGCAGGCCGTGATCCTCGCGTACGAGACGGGTTACATCCAGCCCGGCTGAGCCCGGCGCGGCCGTCCCGCGCCCGAGGCCCCTGCCCGAGGCCCCGTACCTGAAGAAAGGATGAGAACCACCGCGGGACGGAACTCCCGTCCGGCCCCCGTTCGTCCTTCCCCACAGGATGAACAAGACGATCAGGCGCGCCGCCGTGTTCTGCCTGCTGCTCGTCCTCGCGCTGCTGGTGCGGGTGACATGGGTGCAGGCGTACCAGGGCAAGGCGCTCGCAGAGGACAAGGACAACCGGCGGAACATCGTGCAGCAGTACGCCCGTCCGCTCGGGAACATCATCGTGGCCGGTTCGCCGGTCACCGGTTCGGCGAAGACGGAGGGCGGAGACCTCGCGTACAAGCGCACCTACACCGACGGGCCGCTCTACGCGCCCGTCACCGGCTACACCTCGCAGGTGTACGGCGCGACCCAGTTGGAGGGCATCTACCGCAAGGTCCTCGACGGCACGGACGACCGCCTGAAGAACCCGTCCGACCTGGTCCAGGGCAAGCACCCGCGCCCCGGCAACGTCGTCACCACCATCGACCCGGCCGTCCAGAAGGCCGCCTACCGGGCGCTCGGCGACAAGAAGGGCGCGGTCGTCGCCCTCGACCCGAAGTCCGGCCGCATCCTCGGCATGGTCAGCACCCCGTCGTACGACCCCTCCACGATCACCGGATCGCACGACGGCGCGGCCTGGAAGAAACTGACCTCCGGCGACGACGAGGACAAGGCGATGACCAACCGGGCGATGCGCCAGCCGCTGCCGCCCGGCTCCACGTTCAAGCTGGTCGTCGCGTCGGCCGCGCTGGAGAACGGCCTGTACGACTCGGTGGACGCCCCGACGGCCAGCCCCGACCCGTACACCCTGCCCGGCACCCGCACGGTCCTGCACAACGAGAACCGGTCCGCGCCGTGCGAGAACGCCACCCTGCGCACCGCCCTCAAGTACTCCTGCAACAACGTCTTCGCGAAGCTCGCCGTGGACCTGGGGCAGGAAAAGGTGAAGGCGATGGCGGAGAAGTTCGGCTTCAACACCGACAAGCTGGACGTGCCGGTGCGCGCCTACGCGAGCGTCTACCCGCAGGGCATGGACAAGGCGCAGACGGCGCTGACGGGCATCGGCCAGTTCGACGTGACGGCGACCCCGCTGCAGATGGCGATGGTCTCCGCCGCCCTCGCCAACAACGGCGAGCTGCCCGCCCCGCACCTGGTGTCGGAGGTGACCGGCGCGGGCGGCGACGTGCTGGAGAAGCACGAGGACGGCGCGGACAACAGGCGGATCGTCTCCGGGCGCACCGCCGAGCAGTTGCGCAGCGCGATGGTCACGGTCGTCGAGGACGGCACCGGCACCAACGCGCGGATCGCGGGCGCGGAGGTCGGCGGCAAGACCGGCACCGCCCAGCACGGCGTGAAGAACAGCAAGACGCCCTACGCCTGGTTCACCTCGTACGCGAAGGACCGGAGGACCGGCAAGGAGGTCGCGGTGGCGGTCCTGATCGAGGACTCGGGCGCGGCCCGCTCGGAGGTCAGCGGAAACGGTCTGGCGGCGCCGGTCGCGCGGAAGACCATGCAGGCCGCACTGGGCGGGTGAGCCGCGGGCACGGAAGCCCGGCGGTCCCGTGCCGGACGGCGACGGGTCGAGCGCGGCCCGCGCGGGCCGCGCTCGACGCGTGCGTCCGGTGGGCTACTTCACGCCCGCCCAGCGCTTGACCGTGGCCTCCGCCTCGGCGCGCTGCTCCGGGGTGAGCTTGGAGATGAGCGCGCCGTGGTTGGTGTCCGGGGCGACGTACAGGTGCGAGTCGCGCTTGGAGGGGCGGTAGCGCTCGGCGCTCCACGGGTCGTTCTGCCCGTACACGAACATCATCCGCTGGCCCTTCTTGTTCACCCAGCGGTCGACGTCCTTGGCGTCCCAGCCGCTGTAGCGGGTGCGCATGTCGGCCGCGAGCAGGGAGTTGGGCTGGTAGATGTCCGGGTGGTTGCGGACGTCGCGCAGGTGCTTGAACTTCAGGTCGGCCCAGCCGAGCTGGGCGGCGGCCTGCCGGTAGTAGGGGCCGGTGCCCTCGGGGCCCGCGTCGGCGTCGGAGTAGATCGACAGGCCGTGGCCCAGCGACCAGTCGTACAGCTCCCGGTCGGTGGCCTTCTTGGCGTCGGGGACGGTCGGGCAGTCGGCGGCGGAGCCGGACTGCCAGAAGTTCCACACCTGGTCCAGGACCGAGAACTCGTAGGCGCGGTCGGTGGAGCCGAGCTGCCGGAAGGTGAGGCCCTGCTCCTTGGAGGTGGCCTCGAACAGCGGCCGGATCGTCTCGCGGCGCACCAGCATCTCGCGCTGCACGGCGTCCAGCGCGGTGCGGCACTCGGCGGTGCCGACGGTGGCGAAGAACTCGTCGTAGACCCGGTCGTCGCGGTTGTCGGCGTCGTTGGGGGCGACGTACGCGACGACGGCGTCGAGGTCCTCCGGGTAGAAGCGCTCGTGGTAGGTCTGCGTCATGCCGCCCTTGCTGGCGCCCGTACCGAGCCACTTGGCCGGGTAGATGCGCTTCAGGGCCCGCACGATGTTGTGTTCGTCGGCGGCCTGCTGCTGGATGGTGAGCTTGCTCCAGTCGGTCCGGCCGGCGGGGACGGACTTGCCGAAGAAGCGGTGCTCGACGCTCACCTGGTTGGCGTCCAGCAGGCGGGTGATCTCGCGGGTGCTGGAGGAGAGGGTGTAGCCGCCGGTGTAGTGCACGACGGGGGCGGTCTCGGCCTTGTGCCACAGGGTGAACTGCTGCTCGAAGCTGCCGCGCCACGGCCGGTCGTGGTCGACGGGCTGTCTCAGCATGAGCGTGAAGAAGGGCCGGCCCTCCTTCTGGGTCTCCGAGACGATCCGCAGGCCGGGGATCTTCTCCAGCTTCTCCCGGACGGTGGCGTCCTGCGCCACGGCCGAGCTGCCACGGGGCGCCGCGCTGGCGGCGTTTCCGGCGAGCACGCCGGTCGTGGCTATGAGTCCGGCACAGAACAGGGCGGGAAGTACCTTCGTACGCACGCTGAATTCCCCTCGGGCGGATGGTGACGCGTTGATCGATGCGCCGCAGCCCCGCATCGTAAGCACGCCGGCCCGCCCGTCGTCAGCCCCTCACGGCCACCGAATCGGATTCCGGTGTCCGACATGCGTACTGAGTGGTGAACTCTCAGGCCGCGGGGACCCATCGGGGGTCCCGCCCGCCGAGCCCCACCACCCTGTCCAGGAACGGCGATCCGTCCGGTACGTCCACGACGGGGCCGAACATGGGGGCGCGGGCCGGGTTGTCCGCCTCCGGGGCGAGCAGGGCGTAGACCACCTGGAGGCTCCGCCGGTCGCAGACGAAGGGCTGCCCGGTCGCGCGGGCCAGGTCCCAGCCGTGCAGCACCAGTTCGTCCAGGGCGATCTGCGCGGCGACCCCGGCGGGCAGCGGGGTGCCGCCGACGGTGGTGGCCCCGGTCCAGGCGTCGCGCTGCTGCCAGGAGCCGGCGAGCGCGGCGAGCTGCCCCGGCAGCCGCCGCCGCCAGTCCGCCGGCAGGGCGTCCCCGGCGGGGGGCTCGGGCCGTTTGCGGGCGGCGTCGCGGAACGCCGCCGTGCGGTGCACGAGGTGCGCCAGGAGGTCCCGGACGGTGAACCGGGCGCAGGGCGTGGGCCCTTGGAGCTGCTGCTCGGTCACCCCGTCGAGCAGCCGGACGAGGCGTCGGGCCGCCGGTTCGAGGTCGAACACGACGGCGGTGGGGGCGGCGGTCGTGGTGGTCGTCATCAAGGTCCCTCCCTGTTGCGTCCCGGAGCCGCGACGGCAGCGGTGCGCCGTCGCGGCAGCGACGAAGGGAAGACTCACGGCCGCCGGAAAACTCATCGAAACGGCTCGAAGTTCTTCTGGAAATGGGCGACTTCCCAGGTCGGGGCGGTGGTCCTCACTGTCCGGGCGGCACCTGTCCGGCGGGCCCAAGGCCCTGCGGGAGGCGGGATCTAGGGCATCTTCCCGATGCCTCGGCCCCGTCCGCGCTGCCACGCTGACGCCGCCCCACCCGAACAAAACGAAGGCGGCCCGGCAGTGATCACCTCCGTACGAACGCACGTCCTGCGGGACCGGAACGCGGCCCTCTTCCTCACGGTGGTCGTGGTGTCCGGGTTCGGCAGCTCGGCGATGTGGCTGACCGCCGGGATCTGGGTCAAGGACCTGACCGGTTCCGACGCCCTGGCCGCGCTCACCACCTTCTGCCTGTGGCTGCCGGTGCTGGCCGGGCCGCTGCTGGGCGCGGTCGCCGACCGGTTCCGCCGGCGGCCGCTGCTGATCGCGGTGAACCTCGCGACGGCGGCGCTCCTGGTCTCGCTGGCGGCCGTCGACGCGGCGGACCGGGTGTGGATCCTGTTCGGGATGCTCTTCCTGTACGGGACGGCCGGGACGCTCGCGGACGCCGCCGAGTCCGCGCTGGTCGCCGGGGCCGTCGACAAGCGGCTGCTCGGTGACTTCAACGGGCTGCGGATGACCGCCCAGGAGGGCATGAAGCTGCTCGCCCCGCTGGCCGGGGCCGCGCTGTTCGCCCGGTTCGGCGGACTGCCGGTGGCGCTCCTGGACGCCCTCACCTTCGCCGTCGCCGCCGGGCTGATCGCGCTGCTGCGGGTGCGCGAGGACGCCCCCGGCCCCCGGGCGGAAGGGTCCTGGGCGGACGGCGCGCGGTTCCTGCGGCGCTCCCCCGTGCTGCGGCCCCTGGTGGCGGCGGCCTCCGCGACGATGGTGCTCTCCGGCCTCGGCGGGGCCATGGTCTTCGCCGTCGTCGACCAGGGCCTCGGCCGCTCCCCCGCGTACACGGGCGTGCTGTACGCGGTCCAGGGCGCGGGCACCGTCCTCACCGGCGTCCTCGCCGGGCCCCTGCTGCGCCGGACGCCCGAGCGGGCGCTGGCCGCGGCGGGCATCGCGCTGTTCGCGCTGTCGGCGGCGCTGCGGGCGCTGCCGTACGAGGCGGCGGTGCTGGCGGGCAGCGCGGGCATCGGGCTCGGGCTGCCGTGCGTGCTGATCGTGGTGTTCACCGCGGTGCAGCGCGAGACGCCGGACGCGCTCCTGGGACGTACTTCCGCGACCGTCACCACGCTGGTGTACGGGCCGATGACGGCCGCCATCGCGCTCGGCTCGGCACTGGTCGCGGTGACCGGCCACCGGGCGGTGCTCGCGGCGACGGGCGCGGCGGGACTCGCCGCGGCGGGCGCGCTCGTTTCGGGTGCCCGTAGCACGAACCGCCGTACTGCGCCCATTACTTGACGCGGCCGCGTCCCGCTCCCTAGCGTCGCGACGGCCGCCGCCCCCAGCGGCGCCCCGTCGCGGAACCCCTGAGGAGCCCCTCCCATGCCCGCTGCTTCCCGCACCATCCTGCTCACCGGCGCGGCCGGCGGCATCGGCACCCTGATGCGGGGGCTGCTGCCGGCGTACGGATACGAGCTGCGGCTCTTCGACGCGACGCCCATCGAGGGCGAACCGGCGGCGGTGACCGCCGACCTCGGCGACAAGCACGCCCTGCGCGAGGCCGTCGAGGGGGTGGACGCGATCGTGCACCTGGCGGGCATCTCGCTGGAGGCGCCCTTCGAGAAGATCCTGCGCGCCAACATCGAGGGGACGTACAACCTCTACGAGGCGGCCCGCGCGGAGGGCGTGCGGCGGATCGTGCACGCCTCCAGCAACCACGCGGTGGGCTTCACCCCGATGCCCGGCCCGCACGGCCCGCTGATCCCGGCCGACGCCCCGCACCGCCCGGACACCTTCTACGGCCTGTCCAAGGCGTTCGGCGAGGACCTGGCCCAGCTCTACTGGGACCGGGACGGCCTGGAGACGGTGTCGGTGCGCCTCGGCGCGTGCTTCATGGAGCCGTCCACGGTGCGGATGCTGTCGATGTGGCTGAGCCCGGGCGACGCCGCCCGCCTCTTCGACGCGGCGCTCACCGCCCCGCGGGTCGGGCACACGGTGGTGTACGGGTCCTCCGCGAACACCCGGCTGTGCTGGGACCTGTCGACCGCGCGGGCGCTGGGATACGCACCGCAGGACGACGCGGAGCAGTACGCGGAGAAGCTGATCGCGGAGCACGGGGAGCCGCGTCCGGGCGACCCGGAGCACGACTTCCTCGGCGGGGCCTTCTGCACCGATCCGCCGCAGTGGCCGTACTGACGGGAACGCGGGCGGCGTGCCGGCCGGGCCAAGGCCCACCGGCGGGACGGGATACGGGTCCGGCCGCCCGGTGAGGGGCGGCCGGCCCGGAACCGCGGGGCCTTCCGCGCCCGGCGCTTCCGGGACCGGCCGGAGAGCATCGCCGACGAGCCCGCCCGGGGGGAACCGGAAAAGAGCGAGCACGCCCGCGATACGGACAACCTAGAGGGCGGCCCGGAGCGGCGCGATCCGCTCCGCGCGGTCCTCGTCCGCTTTGCGCGGCGAAGGCGGCCGGTCCGCGCGGTGGCGCAGTGTGTACGAGGGGGACTCCCCGAACCGGGCCCGGTAGGCCGCCGCGAAACGGCCCAGGTGCCCGAAGCCCCACCGGAACGCGACGTCGGCGACGGTGACGCCGGCCGCCCCGTCCGCCGCGGCCCCGGCCAGGTCCGCGCGCGCCCGGTCGAGCCGTATGCCGCGCAGGTACGCGGTCGGGGTCGTCCCCACGTGGTCCCTGAAGCCCTCCTGGAGCCGCCGCACGCCGACCTGGGCGACGGCGGCGAGCGAGGCGGCGGTGTGCGGGTGTTCGGGGTGCGCGTGCAGGAGGTCGAGGACTCGCTTGACGGGGGCGGGCCGCAACGGCGGCGCGGGAGCGGCCAGTTCCTCCCGGTAGGGGTGGTCCGACGCCAGCAGCAGCCCGTTGAGCAGGGTCTCCTGGAGGGGTGCGGCCATCACGGGGTGGGCGGCCAGGGCGTCGGCGTCGCGGGCCTGGTCCACGGCCCAGGACAGCAGCCGCGCCCAGCTCCGCCCCGCGCCCCGGGTGACGTCGATTTCCGGCGCGAAATCGACGGAGCCGCGCAGCGGACGGCCGAGCAGGAGCTCCAGCTGCCGGTGCAGGGCGTCCGGTTCGATCTTCAGGGCGAGCAGGCGGCAGTCCCTGCTCCAGCGGTCGATGCGGGTGACGGACGCCGGGTCGAGGACGCAGCCGCGCTGCGGGGTGGCGACGGCCTCGGCCCGCCCCTGCTGCCGCCAGGCCAGGGTGCCGCCCAGCAGGACGTTGACGTGGTAGTGGCCCAGCTCCCCGAAGCGCATCCGCAGATCGGCGCCGAGCACGAGGTCGCCGACGGTGAGGGAGCCGAGGCGCGCGGTGTCCATCCGGGACTCGAACCCGCCCGGATCGCCCAGCGGTTCGATGCGGGTGGGGTAGAAACGCTCGCCGATGGCCTGACGCGTCTCGTCCAGATCGGCGGACCTGAAGGTGTGCACGGGCGTCAGGTTAGGACCGGTGCCGCCTCCTGCCGACGGGGCTTCTGGCTAAATTCACTCGCGCGGGCGGTTTCCGGTGCGGGACTCTTGTGCCCATGCCGAGACCCCGGGGATTCCGATACGAACAGCGCGGCGACGGGACGGTCGTCATCAGCCACCGCGAGCGTGCCGCCGCCACGCTGCGCGGCGGCCGGGCGGAGAAGTTCCTCGCGGAGGTGACGGACGGCGACGCGCAGCTCGTGATGGCCCGCTGGACGGGGGCGTACAAGTTCGGCAACGAACGCACGGCCCGCAGCCACCCGCGCAACCGCTGAGCGCGTCCGCGTCCCGCGGACCGGGGGCCGGTGCGGGGTCCGGCGCGGGGTCCGGCGCGGGGCCGTCCGGGCGACGTGCGCAAATTCGTCCGAAGGTAAGGGAACGGCAAAGCGCCCCGGGTCGTTAGCTGTGACATGACCGCAATGACCCCCGGCTCGAACATTCCGCTTCCCACCGCCCGCGTGGCCGTGGACGTCGCCGCCCCGGTGCGGCTCGACGTGTCGGGCCTGCTGCTCACCGCCGACGGCAAGGTGCGCTCCGACGACGACTTCATCTTCTACAACCAGCCCGCCGGGCCCGGTGTGACCTACCGCTCGGGCGGCGGCACGGCGCCGGACTCGATCCTGGTGGACACGGGCGCGCTGCCGCCGGGCATCGAGCGGGTCGTGGTGACCGCCAGCCCGGACGCCGCGGGCCAGACCTTCCAGGGCATCGAGCCCACGGCGACCGTGCGCGGCGCCGACGACAACGCCGTGATCACCTCGTTCACGCCGCCGCAACTGGGCTCGGAGACCGCCCTGGTCGTGGTCGAGGTCTACCTCCGCAACGGCGCATGGAAGGTCCGCGCGGTCGGCCAGGGGTACGCCGACGGGCTGGCCGGCATCGCCACCGACTTCGGCGTCTCGGTCGAGGAACCCGCTCCCGCCGCCCCGCAGGCCCCGGCCGCCCCGGCGGCCCCGCAGGCACCCGCCGCCCCGCCGTCGGCGCCCACGCCGTCGTACGACCCCCGGACGGCCGCCCCGGCGGCCCCGGCCGCTCCCCCGGCGCCCGCGGCCCCTGCCGCCCCCGCCCCGGGCTCCGGCAAGATCAACCTGGACAAGGGCCGGGTGAGCCTGACCAAGAACCAGACGGTCTCCCTGGTCAAGGGCGGCCGCCCGCTGCTCTCGCAGGTCAAGATGGGGCTGGGCTGGGAGCCCGCGTTCCGCGGCAAGGACATCGACCTGGACGCCTCGGTCATCGCCTACGACGGCAACCGCAAGATGATCGACAGTTGCTACTTCGGCAAGCTGTCCATCCTGAACGGCGCCGTCAAGCACTCCGGCGACAACCTCACGGGCGAGGGCGCGGGCGACGACGAGGTGATCACGGTGGACCTCGGCCGCATCCCGGCGGAGGCCACGGGCCTGGTCTTCACGGTGAACTCCTTCACCGGCCAGAAGTTCAGCGAGGTCGCCAAGGCCTACTGCCGGCTGCTCGACGGCGCGACCGGCGAGGAGCTGGTCCGCTTCGACCTGACGGGCGCCGAGCCGCAGACGGGCGTGATGATGGCGAAGCTGATCAAGCAGTTCAGCGGCGAGTGGGAGATGACCGCGATGGGCGACTTCGTGAAGTCGCGCACGGTGCGCGGCATGGTGAAACCCGCGGCCCAGGCGCTGTAGGGGCGGGCGGAAGGCGCGGCGCGCGGGGGCCGGGGGCGTGACGGAAGCCACGTGCCGCAGCGGTTTGGCGGGGCGGAGCCGGACGTAGCCTGGAAGACATGTCCATCACCTCTCCGCCCGCCCCCGGCCCGGAGGCTTCGGGCCCCGAGGGATCCGAAACGCCCGGCGCGGACCAGACGAACGCGGCCATCCGCCGCCTCGTGGACGCGCAGACGACGGACGGGGCCTGGCCCTCGGAGGAGTACGAACTGCTCCTCGTCGAGTGGGCGGCCGCGACGCACGACGCCGCGACCGAGCCCGTGTCCTGAGCGCGTCCCCGCCTCCTACCGGAACTCCGCACTGACGGAGCGCCGAAACGCCTCCGCCCCGTGTCCCGATCGTGATGATCGGGACACGGGGCGGAGGCGTTTTCCCGGAGCCGCGGAGGCTCAGAGCTTGGTCAACTTGGAGTAGGGGCTGAGGATCCGCCCCTGACGTCCGGAGAAGTCGATGAGCACGGCGAGGTCTCCCTCGACTCCCACGACTCTTCCGAGTCCGAATTGATCATGCGAAACCCGGTCTCCCACCTCGTAGTTCTCAATGGGCGGGGCGGCCGGGGCCGGGACGTTGAAGGGACTGGACGGCAGGTGTCGCCGGGCTCCGGCTGGCTTTGTCATCACCTTCAGTATGCGCCCACCGGAGACCAGATGCCATGCCCGTCTCCCGCCCGCCACTCCCGTCCGCCCCGCCGCGCTCCTCCCGCCCGCCCCGCGACCCGCCCCTCGTCAGGCCCACGACGGCCAGGACGGCCGCTCCTCGGTGCGTTGCGTCACAGCCCGCGCACCGGCGCAACCGCGCGCCCCGTCCCGGGCGTCGCAGTCAGCGTCCGGCGCCGTGGGGGCGAGCGGGAGGGGAGCCGTAGGAATGTCAGCCTCAGCGTCCGAAGCCGGGCCGGGACGGTCCTCGGACCGGTACCACGTCGTCGCACCGCTCGGGGAGGGCGGCACGGGGCGCGTGGAGCTGGCCCGCACCCCGGCGGGGCGGCTGGTCGTGCTGGAGACCCTGCACCCCCGGCTGGCGTCCGACGCGCGCTTCCGGGAGCGGTTCCGCCGGGAGGTGACGGCGGCCCGCGCGGTGGAGGACGTGTTCACGGCCGCCGTCCTGGACGCGGACACCGAGGCCGAACTCCCCTGGCTGGTGAGCGAGTTCTGCGCGGGTCCCGCCCTGGTGGACGTCATCAGCACGCTCGGCCCGCTGGACTCGGCGGCGCTCGGCACGCTCGGGGCGGCGCTCGCCGAGGCGCTGGCCGCCGTGCACGCGGCCGGTCTGGTGCACCGGGACCTCAAGCCCGCCAACGTCGTCGTCACCCGCGACGGCCCCAAGGTCCTCGGCCTCGGCCTGGCGAAGGGCGCGGCGCAGGACGGCGGGGAGCCGGTGGGCACGCTCGGCTTCGTCGCACCCGAGCAGTTGGCCCGCGACGGCGAAGTGGGGCCCGCCGCCGACGTGTTCGCGTTCGGCGCGCTGCTGGTGCTGGCGAGCACGGGCCGCAATCCGTACGGTTCGGGCACCGCCCCGCAGGTCCTGCACCGCACCCTGCACGAGCCGCCGTGCCTGCTGGGGGTGCCGGACGCGGAGTGGGAGACCTTCCTGCGCCGGTGTCTCGCGCTGGACGCGGCGGAGCGGCCCACCGTCGCCGGGGCCCTGGAGTGGTGTGCGGGGCGGGCCGCCGCGCGGCCCTGGTGGGAGGAGGAGCCCGTCGCCGGACTCGTACGGGAGCACGAGGAGGCGACGGCGGAACTGGTGGAGGTGCAGGAGGAGTGGGAGGACGAGATCCCGGCGGCCTTCCTCGCCCCGCCCACGTCCCGGCAGCCCCCCGCCGCGACGCAGACCGCACCGGCCCCGGTCGACGCGGCCGCTGGGACCCGTACGACGGACGCGAGCGATACGACCGACGCGAGCGGTACGACTGACGCGGCGGCGCGCCGGGACGCGCGCACGGCCGCCGGCCGGGAGCCCGGGGCCGGGCCCCGCCGCCGGCGCTTCCTCGCCTGGGCGGGAGCGGCCGTGACCGCCGTGGCCGGCTCCGCCGCGGCGGGCGTGCTGCTGGGCGACGACGGCGGGCGCACGCCCGGGGCGAAGGCGGCGACGCCCCTCGCGTGGACGCCCGGCCGCACGGTGTGGTCGCGCGACCTGGACGACGCGCCGGCGTACGGAGGCGCGGTGCTGCGCCACGGCGACGCGCTGTACGTGCGCACGACACGCCTCCTCACCTGCTACGACGCGGCGTCGGGCGAGGTGCGCTGGCGGTACGGGGAGGACCGCCTCCGGGACGTGCGGCCGGTGGGCGACACCGTGTTCGTGCTGCGGCAGCCGCTGACGGACACCGGGATCGTGGCCCTGGACGCGGCGTCCGGAGCGCGCCGCTGGGCGACCCGGGACCTGGTGACGAACCCGTTCCGGGACACCTCCCCGAACCGGCCGGTCAGCGAACTGGAGGGCCAGTCGGCCCACCTGACGGCCGACGGCGCCGTGGTCTGCCTGGTCACCTTCGCCGCCTCCGGCACCCTGTGGGAACGGCGCACGGCACAGGGCCGCAGGTGGCGGGCGTACGGCTTCGACGCGCGCGACGGCAGGCCGCTCTGGCACCGCGCGGGCACGGCGACGGGCGTGCTCGCCGTCCACCAGGGCGGCGGACGGCTCGCGGTGGCCGTGTCGGAGCACCGGACGCCGGCCCGGGAGCCGGCCGACGGCCCGCTGGTCGTCCTGCGCGACCGCGACGGCACGCCCGAGCGGGAGATCCCCGGCGGCTCCGCGTATCCGCAGGCGCACCCCGGCTCCTCGGGCGTGCGGCACTATCCGGGCCCGGAGGCGGTCGCCGCCGTCGACCTGGCCACCGGTGAGCGGCGCTGGTCCCGCCCGGCGGGCAGCGGGGCGACGATCACGCCCCGCGCGACGGACGGCCTGGTGCACGCCGGCGGGGGCGATCTGCGGGCCCTGGACGCGGCCACCGGCCACCAGGTGTGGATGCGCACGGACGTGCGCCGCCTGGACGACGGGGACGACGCGGTGCCGCTGGTGTCGGGCGGCCTGCTCTACGCGGCGGGCTCGGACCCCTCGGTGCCGGCCGCCGACGGCGGCCGTTCGACCGGCTGGGGGGTGCACGCCCTGGACCCCCGGACGGGGAAGCTGGTGTGGGCGGTGCCGGTGGAGCGGATGAGAGGGGTGCAGGCGGCGGCGGGCGGCGGGCTCCTCCACCTGTGCGTGGGCCGCACCCTGCTGACGCTGCGCGGCCCGGGGGCGGCGTGAGCGGGCCGCCGGCGCCCGGCTGCTTCCGGCGGCCCGGCCCGCTCCGGTTGTCGGGGCGGGCCGGTTCCGGCGGGACGGGGCAGGTGTTCCCGGGGCGGGCGGCCGGGGGCCGCCCGGTCGCCGTGCAGACGGTGCACGCGCGTCCCGCCGCCGAGCCGCACCACCGGGAGCGGTTCCGCCGGGAGGCCGCCGCCGCGCGGGCGGCCGACCGGGCCCGGCCGGGGCCGCCGCGCCGCATGCCGTACGGGCCCGGAGCCGCCCGCCCCGGACCCGTACCCGTGTCTCACTCCTGCCCCCACCACCAGTCCAGCGCGGGCACCCCGGGGACCGGGCCGTCCTGCTCGCCGCCGGGCGCGGGGCGGTCGGTGACGGTGATGCCGTACGAGGCGCCCTCGACCGGCATCGGATGCCGGTTGCGGGGGCTGGCGTACCGGGGGGCGTTGCTCATCCACCGCATGCATCCGGCGACGTACGTCTCCAACGCCTGGACGTAGCGCGGGAGTTCGGGATGGCCGTGTCCGGCGGTGAGGCGTTCCGCGCGGGTGGTGAAGTACGTCATGGCCCGGTCCCGCAGGACCACCGCCTCGGGCAGCACCTCGCGCGGGGTGCGGCCGCGCTGGTGGGCGAGGACGTTGACCAGGTTCTGGGCCGGCGGGGTGAGGTGGTCGTCCATGGCGTACGAGAAGAGGTCGTTGTCGCAGGAGACGATGAACCCGGCGGCGTCGGTCAGGGCCTGGACCGGCGGGGAGAAGTGGATGTCCGGGGGCAGCTCGATCCCGTTGGCGGCCTCGCTGAAGGCGAGCGAGAAGCGGGTGCCGTTGACCGAGACGCGCTGGGCGACGTAGTCGTTGAGGGAGGGCATCCGACCGCGTTCGGTGTTGGCGGTCTGGCCGGCGACCCCGGCCAGCCAGTCCCGGGTGCCGGTGGTCAGCCGGTGCAGCCGGGCGGGTGTGAAGCGGGCCCGGGTGCGGGTGACGAGGTCGTCCAGGGCGGCGGAGAGCGCACCGGCCGGGAGCAGTCCGGAGCCGGGGGCCTCCAAGGCGCGCAGCACCCGCTGGCCGTGGTCGACGACGACCGCCGTGCGTCCGGCGGCGCTCCCGGAGTCCTGCCAGTCGTCGACGGCCCAGGCCCAGTAGTTCCACTCCATGAAGAGCAGCAGGGTCTCGGTGTCGCCGTGCGGGATGGCCCGGCAGACGAAGTCGGGGTTGTGGATGGCCTGCGCCCAGGCCCGTTCGGTGGCGTTCGGGTACAGGTCGTAGTGGTCGGCCCAGGCCAGGGCGTGCGCGCCGAGCGCCTCGGCGTCGGGGTGCGCGCCCGCGTCGGGCAGCGGGCAGTAGAACGGCGGCAGGCTCTCGCCGAGCGCGGACCGGGGACCGCTGGTGCCGCGCCGGGCGGCGTCGGCGGCGGTCCGCCCGAAGCGCTGGGCGGTGACCGCCCCGGCACGGGGGGCGGCCTCGGGGGACGGCGCGGGGACCGGGGCGGGGGCCGGGGAGGCGGTGGGCCCGCCCGCCAGCCGGAAGAGGAGGAGGCGGGTCTCCAGGGCGTGGTCGCGCCAGACCCGGTAGAACTTGCCGTGTGTGAGGGCCGATTCGACCAGGCGGTCCCGGGCTATCGGGGAGCCGCGCCCCTCGTCGATGCCCTCGATCTCCGCCGTCGTCCACGCCATGGACTGCACCCAGAACTCGGACACCCGGTCGGTGATGTCCTCGTCCAGTTCCAGTTCGAAGCCCGCCGCGCGGGCCGCGCGGATGTACTCGGTGAGGG
Source organism: Streptomyces sp. NPDC039736 (assembly GCF_055596485.1). Lineage (NCBI taxonomy): Bacteria > Bacillati > Actinomycetota > Actinomycetes > Kitasatosporales > Streptomycetaceae > Streptomyces > Streptomyces sp. NPDC039736. The sequence goes on from NZ_JBVIUQ010000005.1 coordinate 107,486, forward strand.
TGCCGAGCCGGGTCCGGTAGTAGCCGTCGACGAACTCCGTCCACTCCGGGCGGCACAGGAAGTGCTCCTGGATGCCGAACCAGCCGCCCGGCCGTAAGGTCCTGGCCATCACCGTGAAGAGCCGCTCACGGTCCATGTAGCCGGAGCTCTCGATCGCCACCGCGGCGTCGTACTCCCGGTCCCGCTCCCAGTCGTGCACGTCGCCGAGCACGGCGGTGACCTGCCCCTGGGCGCCCGCCCTGCGGGTGAAGTCCTCGATCACCGGTATGTGGTCGGGCGTGACGGTCAGTCCGGTGACCCGGGCCCCGTACTCCTGCGCCCAGAACAGCGAGCCGCCGCCGAGTCCGCAGCCGACGTCGAGGAGGGTCTCGGGCGGCGCGGCCGCCACGTCCCACAGCTGTGCCGCGCGGGCGAGCACCGCCTCCTGGGAGTCGACGATGCGGCGTTTGAGGACCCGTTGCGCCACGGTGGTCTGCGGGTGCTCGCCGGGTCCGAACATGCCGACGTGGAAGTGCGTACGGGGTCCGGGCCCGTACTTGTGCAGGATGTCGGAGGTCTTGCGGGTGTAGTACTGGGGCACCTGGCCGGGATCGAATCCCGTCCGGCCGATGAGGGCCGGGCCTGCGGTGGCGGGCGTCATGGAGAGTCCTTCTCGGGGCGTGGACGACACGGATGCGCGGCCGGGGCCGCGCCGGGCCGCTCGCTCGCGCGAAAGCGCCCGGGGGCGAGCAGCGGACGGGCGCCCGGAACCGACCGGCTCCCGAGCGCCGAACAGCCGTGCAGGGGGAGGGACGACGGAGCCCTTCCGCTACCGGTCCCACGGTGGGGGGCCATGGGCCGGGGCCATCGTCATCGAACACTGCCTCTCGGCCGACGCACAGCCATCGGAGGTACGCCACACCCTGCGGCATCCAACCGATACCCAACACGAGGAGGCGTGAACCAGTCATCACGCGCCCCCGGTGCGCCGTTTTCTTCCAGCCACCCGGAACGGCCCGCTCCCGTCCCGGCCTGCGGCGACGGGCACATGCCCCGGGCACGGGACCGCCCCCGAGTGCCGTGCGCACGGGGGCGGTTCAGGACAACGCGGCGCTAGGCGCCCGTCCGCGAGCGCGCCTTGAAGGCCGCCTTCTTCGCTTCCTTCGCGATCTTCTTCTCGGGGTGCAGCCGTCCCATCGCCTCCAGCACCGGCGCGGTCGCCGGGTGGTCGACGCGCCAGGCGGAGTCGAGGAATCCGGTGTGCTGGCCGATCAGGCCCACCACCAGTTCCTCCAGCTCAGGCGTCTCGCCGTCGGCGTCCAACTGGGCGGCGATGGTGTCGACGGCGAGCCAGAAGACCATCTCCTGCGGCGGCGCGGGCACGTCGGCCGCGCCGCGCTCGGCGAGCCACACCCGGGCGAGCCCGCCCAGTTCCCGGTCGTCCAGCACGGCGCGCACCGACGGTTCCGCCGCGGCGTCGACCAGCAGCAGACCCTGCTGGCAGCGCAGCCTGCGCAGCGGTGCGGCCGGGTCCTGGCCACGGGCGGCGGACAGCAACTCCTCGGCCGCGGCGGCCGGTTCGCGCCGGGCGAGCCACTGCTCCAGCTCGGCGCGCCCCGCCTGCTCGGGGTAGTACGCGAGGGAGGCGAGGAGGACGTCGGCGCCCTTCTCGGCGAGATCGCCGACCGCCGGGGCGTCCACCCCGGCCTCCAGCATCCGGGCGCGCACCCCGTAGAGACCGAGCGGGGTCAGACGCACCATGCCGTAACAGGCGACGTCCTCCTCGTCCAGCTCCCCGGCGGCGGGCGAACCCTCGGGCTCCTCCGCCATCAACGCCTCGTCCACCGGCCGGTACGCCACCAGGCCCACCGGCTCCAGCACCCGGAACTGGTCGTCGAGACGCATCATCGCGTCGGAGACCTGTTCCAGTACGTCATCGGTGGGCTCGCCCATGTCGTCGGGCACGATCATCGAGGCGGCCAGCGCGGGCAGCGGCACCCAGCCGTCCTCGGGCCCGCCGCCGGAGACGGTGAGCAGGTAGAGGTTGCCGAGGACGGCCTCCAGGAACTCCGCTTCCTGCTGCGGGTCCCAGTCGAGCGCGTCGAAGTCGAGTTCGCCGTCGTCGCCGAGGAGCGCGCCGAGGTCGTCGAGCACGGGCGCGGTGGCGTCGGCGAAGGCCGTCTCGAAGGCCTCCAGCCACAGCCCGAGCACGTCCTGCGGGCTGCCCCCGGCGACCACGGCGAGCGCCTCGCCGGGCGCGGCCGTGCCGTGCGCCGCGTCCGCCGCGGAGCCGGCGGGGTCCGGCGGGTCGGTGACGTCCACGAGCCCGGTGTCGACCGCCGTGCGCCAGGCCTCGCTCGCGCAGGCGGCGGCGTCCTCCTCGTCCTCCACCCCGTCGGCCGGCCCCAGCTCCAACACGGCTGCTGCTTCCGGCAGTTGCTCCTCCACCAGTTCGCCGCCCGCGCCGACCCGGGTGTCGGGCGAGGCCCAGCGGGCGAGCGTGACGGCGCGGGCGAACAGCGGCGCGGCCAGCGCGTCCCGCGCCAGCTCCGCGTCCGAGTGCAGCCGCACCGGCGGCAGGGTGGGGCGGTCTTCGGACATCTGGGGGTTCTCCTCGGTGACGCACGTGGGGCAAAAGGGGGTGGAGCGGGTGGAGCGGCCCCCAGCGTAGACGTATCCGCACCGGTCCCCCGGGGTTCATGCACCCGTCAGGTTCCGTGCATCGGCCGCTCGCCCCCGGAGCCTTGACAACACCCGTGCGCAGGAAAGAGATTGACGCGCGTAGAACCTTTCCCGTGCGGACCTCTGCCGCCCGCGCGCAACCCTCACTTCCGGAGTCCCCTGATGACGTCCCGTCCGTCCCCCTCCCTGCCGAGAACCACCGCGGTCGCCACCCTCCTCGCCACGGCCCTCGCCGCGGGCCTGCTCACCGGTGCCGCCTCCGCCACGGCCGCCGCCTCCGCCGACGACGCGGCCGCGGCCCCGGTCCGCATCCACGACATCCAGGGCTCCACCCGCCTCTCCCCGCTGGCCGGCCGGCCGGTCGCCGACGTGGAGGGCATCGTCACGGGGGTCCGGACGTACGGCTCGAAGGGCTTCTGGTTCCAGGACCCGAAGGGCGACGGCGACGCCGCCACCAGCGAGGGCGTCTTCGTCTTCACCTCCGCCGCCCCGACCGTGCGGCCCGGCGACGCGGTGAAGGTCTCCGGCACTGTCACCGAGTACGTGCCGGGCGGCCCGACCTCGGGCAACCAGTCCCTCACCCAGCTCTCGAAGCCGACGGTGACGGTGCTCTCCTCCGGCAACCCGGTCCCGGCCCCGGTCCTCATCGACTCCCGCACGGTGCCCTCCCGGTACGCCCCGGACGGCGACCCGGCGGCCGGCGGCAGCATCAACGGCCTGGCCCTGAACCCGCGCCGCTACGCCCTCGACCTCTACGAGTCCCTGGAGGGCAGCAACGTCCGCGTCGGCACCTCCCGCGTCGTCGGCGCGACCGACGCGCACGCCGAACTGTGGGTGACGGTCAAGCCCGGGGAGAACGACAACCGGCGCGGCGGCGCCGTCTACGGCTCGTACGCCGCCCAGAACACCGGCCGCATACAGATCCAGCAACTGGCCCCGCTCGCCGAGCGGCCGTTCCCGAAGGCGAACGTCGGCGACGTGCTGTCCGGCGGCGCGACCGGCCCGCTCGACTTCAACCAGTACGGCGGCTACACGCTCACCGCGAACACCCTCGGCACGGTGGTCGACCGGGGCCTGAAGCGCGAGCAGACCCGCAAGCAGTCGCGCGGCGAGCTGGCGGTGGCCACGTACAACGTGGAGAACCTCGACCCGACCGACCCGCAGGAGAAGTTCGACGCCCTCGCGAAGGCGGTCGTGGAGAACCTCGCCTCGCCCGACGTCGTCGCCCTGGAGGAGATCCAGGACGACAACGGGAAGCAGAACGACGGCACGGTCGCCGCCGGGGCGACGGTCAAGAAGTTCACGGACGCGATCGCCGCGGCGGGCGGTCCCGCGTACGCCTGGACCTCGATCGACCCGGAGAACAACAAGGACGGCGGCGAGCCCGGCGGCAACATCCGCCAGGTCTTCCTCTACAACCCGGCCCGGGTCTCCCTCACCCACCGCGCGGGCGGCGACGCGACGAAGGCCACGGGCGTCGTCCGCGAGCGGGGCCGCGCGGCGCTCACCCTCTCCCCCGGCCGCGTCGACCCGGCGAACGCCGCCTGGGAGAACAGCCGCAAGCCCCTGGCGGCCGAGTTCCGCTTCCGCGGCGAGCCGGTGATCGTGGTCGCCAACCACTTCGGCTCCAAGGGCGGGGACGAGGCCCTGACCTCGCACCACCAGCCGCCGGTCCGCTCCTCGGAGGTCCGCCGGCTGGCACAGGCGCAGACGGTGAACGCATTCGTGAAGGACGTCCTGAAGGCGGACCGCCGGGCGAACGTCCTGGTCCTCGGCGACATCAACGACTTCGAGTTCTCCGCCACCACGGAGGCCCTCACCGACGGCGGCGCCCTGCGCGCGGCCGTGAAGTCCCTGCCGCGCTCCGAGCGCTACTCGTACGTCTTCCAGGGCAACAGCCAGGTGCTCGACCAGATCCTGACCAGCCCCGCCGTCAAGCACTTCTCCTACGACAGCGTGCACATCAACGCCGAGTTCGCCGACCAGAACAGCGACCACGACCCCCAGGTGCTCCGCTTCCGCCCGTAGCGGGGGGAGCGCCGCCGCCGGAGAGCACCGGCAGCCCTGGGGCACGCCCGGGGCACCGGCGCTCCCGGGAGTGCCCGTGACACCGGCAGCGCCCGTCACGCCCCCGCGCTCAGGCTGAGCGCGGGGGCGTACCGCCGCACCCTGCTGCCCGTCAGCCCGTCGAAGCCGTGGACGCGCTGCCACTCCACGGGCGTCTCCCCGGGCGCGTTCATCATCGCGGCGTGCGAGGCGGCGTCGGTCCACTCGGCGAAGTTGAGGGCCCGGGAGCCGTCGAGGCCCACGTGGAAGTGCGCGGAGAGGCCGCCGTCCGGCTCGTCCTCGCCGGCCGAGGCGTCGAGCGCGGCGAAGACGGTGTCCACCCACTTCCGCGCCCGCGCCGGGTCGGGCGAGGCGAAGTCCACCTCGACGACCGCGACGCTGCCCGGGAGGCGGTCGTCGCCCTCGGTGATCCTGCTGCGGTACAGCTCGTACGAGTGCAGCCCGAGCCGCCGCACCCCGGGCACGGCGGCGTCGATCTCCTCGTTCCGCTCGTCGCGGCCCTCGGCGAAGAACGCCCGGTAGGCGTCCTCGTCCGCCCACTGGCTGTAGTGCAGCAGCGTCCGGCCGTCCTCGCCGGCGTACACGCTGTACGAGAGCGGCCCCCGCTCGGGCCACGGGCGCGACAGCCACGCCCGCTCGATCGCGCCGACGGCCGCCCGCTGCCCTTCCGGTGAGCCCACGTCCCAGGTACTGACCTTGACGACCCGCACCCCTGAACGGGTGATGTCCGGTCGGCTGTTGACGACGGCTGCGGTCATGGCGGTCCTCTCGTCCGAACGCCGGGAGCGGTTCCCCCGGGGCGGCTTCCGGGATCATCCTGAAACGTCAAGCCAGGTCGAGGTCAAGCGTCCCGGCCCCGGGCCGTTCACTTCGGCCGGGTCAGCGCCCAGGGCGTCACGTCGAAGGCGTCGACCATCTCCACGTCCCCCTCCTCCTCCAGCGAGAAGCTGCGCGCGGGCTGGCCGGGCCCGGCGGCGATCTCCAGGGCGCGTGCCTTCTCGACACCGTCGTACGGCCGCCAGTCCAGCCGGGAGTACGCCACCGCGCCCGGCGGCAGCAGCACCACCTCGTCGGCCCGCTTCCCCTCCTCGCGTACGTCCACCTCGATGTCGCGGACCCTGCCGTCGGCGGCGAACGCCCTGACGTCCGGCCGGCCGGAGAGCCGGTAGGGCACGTCGCCGCAGTTGGTGAGGGTGACGACGGCCGACCGGTGCATCAGCGCCGACTGGATTCCCCCCAGGTCCACCCGCACACCGGCATAACAGTCGTGCGCGACGGGCGGGCGGTACGTCGCCCCGGCGGACGGCGCCACGGCCTGCGGCGGCGCGCCGGTGCGGACGGGGGCCGTCGGGGCGGCCGAGGGCGACGGCGCCCCGGCGCTGGGCGTCGGCCGGCGCTCCCCCTCTCCCGGCGGAACCAGGAAGCCGTCGCAGCCGGTGAGCACCAACACCCCGAGCAGCACCACCGCACCCGCCCGGGCGCCCGCACCCCTGCCCGTACTCGCACGCGTACGGAAATCCACGCCACCACTCCCCTGCCCCCGCGCGGAACGCCCCGCGCCTCCCCTGCCGGGATCATGCCAGACGGTACCCAACAGCCAACCTCTGCTTACCTTTCGAGCAAAGAATTTCTAAGTGGACCTGAACAGTGCGTGTCCCCGAGACTGCGTCCATGACGACCCCTGCCCCCTTCGGGCCCGCCCTCTGCGCGATGATCACGCCCTTCTCCCCCACCGGCGACGCCCTCGACCTGCCCGGCGCGCAGAAGCTCGCCGACCACCTGGTGACCGTCGGCGGCTGCGACGGCCTGGTGCTGAACGGCACCACCGGGGAGTCGCCGACCACCTCCGACGCCGAGAAGTCGGCCCTGCTGCGCGCGGTACGGGAAGCGGTCGGTGCGGACGTCCCGCTGCTCGCCGGGGTCGGCAGCGCGCACACCGCGCACACCGTGGAACTGGCCCGTTCCGCCGAACGCGCGGGCGCGGACGGCCTGCTGGTGGTCTCCCCGTACTACAGCCGGCCCCCGCAGGCGGCCCTGGAGGCGCACTTCCGCCGGGTCGCGGACGCCGTCGGCATCCCGGTCGTCCTCTACGACGTGCCGGCCCGCACCGGAGTGCGCATCGAACCCGAGACGCTGCTGCGCCTCGCCGCCCACCCCCGCATCACGGGCGTGAAGGACTGCGCGTACGACCTGCTGGGCAGCGCGAAGGTGATCGCCCGCACGGATCTCGCGTACTACTCGGGCTGCGAGGAGACGAACCTGCCGCTGCGCTCGGTGGGCGGCGCGGGCTTCATCAGCACGGTCGCGAACGTCGCGCCGCGGGCGGTGCGGGCCCCGCTGGACGCCCACGCGCGCGGCGACGTGGCCGCGGCGGCCCGCCTGCACCACCGCACGCTCCCGCTGGCGGAGCTGATGATGGCGTCCGGCCTGCCCGGCACGGTCACCGCCAAGGCCCTCCTGAACGCGCTCGGGCTGCCCGCGGGCCCGCTCCGCGAACCGCTGCAGCCCGCCGCCACCGAGGTGGTCGACGGGCTGCTGGCCGCGTACGAGGAGCTGACGCGTCAGGACTGATCGGGCGCCTCCGCCCCTTCCACGACGTACGTCCGCCCCAGGATCGCGGCGTGCTCCAGCACGTCCTCCAGCGGGTCGTCGATCTGCCCGGTGCTCAGCAGGGACACCCTCGGCGCGTTGTGGGAGTTGTGGTGCGTCTCGTCGGCGTACGCGGCGGAGCCGGCGAGGACCGGAAGGACGAGGGCTGCGGCGACGGCCAGGACCGTGCGCATGATCGGCAGATTCATGATCGGCTTAACCACTCGTACGGCCCAAAGGTCACTGGGCCGACGACGCGTCCTGCGGTCCTCCGGCCGCCGGTGGGTCAGTTGTGGCTGTGCAGCACGTCGTTCAGGCCGCCCCACACCGCGTTGTTGGGCCGTGCCTCCACCGCGCCGGAGACCGAGTTCCGCCGGAACAGGATGTTCGACGCCCCGGACAGCTCGCGTGCCTTCACGATCTGCCCGTCGGGCATCGTGACCCGGGTCCCGGCGGTGACGTACAGCCCCGCCTCCACCACGCACTCGTCCCCGAGCGCGATGCCGACCCCGGCCTCCGCACCCACCAGGCAGCGCTCGCCGATGGTGATCCGGACGTTGCCGCCGCCGGACAGGGTGCCCATCGTCGACGCGCCGCCGCCGATGTCGGAGCCGTCGCCGACCACGACACCGGCCGAGATGCGCCCCTCGACCATCGAGGTCCCGAGCGTCCCGGCGTTGAAGTTCACGAACCCCTCGTGCATCACCGTGGTCCCGGCCGCCAGGTGCGCCCCGAGCCGCACCCGGTCCGCGTCGGCGATCCGCACGCCCTTGGGCGCGACGTAGTCCGTCATGCGCGGGAACTTGTCGATCGAGGTCACCTGGAGGTGCAGCCCCTCGGCGCGCGCGTTGAGCCGTACCTCCTCCACCGAGTCCACGGCCACCGGCCCCAGCGAGGTCCACGCCACGTTGGCGAGCAACCCGAAAAGACCGTCCAGGTTCTGCCCGTGCGGCTGCACCAGACGGTGCGAGAGCAGGTGCAGGCGCAGGTACGCGTCGTGGGCGTCCAGCGGCTTGTCGTCGAGGGAGGCGATGACCGTACGGACGGCCACGACCTCGACGCCGCGGCGGGCGTCGGGGCCCAGTGCCCTGGGCGCGGAGGCCCCGAGGAGTTCGGCGGCGCGCTCGGCGGTGAGGCGCTCGGTCCCGGCCGGGCCCGCCGCGTCGGCCTCCTGCGGTGCGACCAGCTCGGGGGCGGGGAACCAGGTGTCGAGGACGGTGCCGTCGGCGGCGAGGGTGGCGAGTCCGGCGGCGACGGCGCCGGAGGTACGAGAAGCAGTCGTATCGGTCATGACAGGAAACCTAACCGGCCCCGGCCCGCCCGGGCGAACCGGTCTCGGCCTGCGGAAGCACGCCGTCCCCGGCAGCCCGCGCCCGCCCTGCCCGGCCGGGCGCCCGCCGCCGCCCTCAGTGCGCCCCGCCGAGATTCAGCAGCACCACGCCCGCGATCACCAGCACGATCCCCAGCAGTTTGACGGCGGTCGCCGGCTCGCCGAGGAACAGCATCCCGATGGCCGCGACGGCGGCCGTTCCGACGCCCGCCCAGATGGCGTACGCGGTGCCCACCTCCAGCGACTTGAGGGTCACCGACAGCAGCCCGAAGGCCACCACGTACCCGACGACGGTGAGGAGCGAGGGCCACAGCCGGGTGAAGCCGTCGCTGAACTTCATGGCCGTGGTCCCGGCCACCTCCGCCGCGATCGCCGCGGCCAGCAGAACGTAGGGCATGCCCCGAAGCGTACGTTCGGGCCCGCCCCGCCACCGGGCCGCCGCACGCGCGTCATCACCGGCCGACCGGTGCACGAACGTTCCCGCACACCGGCCGCCGCACGAACGTCCCCGCACGCCGGCCGCCGCACCCGCGTCCGCCACGTTCCGAGCCCGGCGACCGCGCCCCCGGCCCGGCAACGTTCTGGTCCCGATCCCTGCCCGCGTCCGTCATTCCGCGGATCCTGGGCACCCGGATACGGTGACCCCCCACCCCCCGCCCGTAACCCCGACCTCACGGAGCACGCAGTGACACACCCCGGCGGCCCCCACCAGAGCCCCCCTCCCGGCCCCGGCTGGGGCGGCGGCTGGGCCCCGCCTCCCCCGCCCCCGCCGAAGCCCGGCGTGATCCCGCTCCGGCCGTTGGACGTGGGTGACGTCCTGGGCGGCACCTTCGCCGCCTTCGGCCGCCACTGGAAGCCGCTCGTCGGCGTCGCCGCCGTGGTCCACGCGGCGGCCCTGCTGCTCGTGGGCGGCGCGGCGGCCCTGGCGTTCTGGGGCAACGTGGACACCTTCGACGCGCTGGAGCGCGCGGACCGCAACGGCACGGCCGTCGCGTCTCACGTCACGTCCCTGGCCGTGAGCTTCGGCCTGGTGGCCGTGCTGGGCGCGGTGTGCCTGCTGTTCGCCACGGCGACGACGCAGGCGGCCTCGGCGGTCGCCCTCCAGGAGGCGGTGCTCGGCCGTCCCACCTCGTTCCGCGCGGTGTGGCGCAGGGCGGTGCGCCGGGTTCCCGCCGTCGCGGGCGCGCTGCTGCTTCCGGCCCTGGCCGCGGCCGTCCTGACGGTCCTGCTGATGATCGGGTACGTCGGGCTGATGATGGCGGTCGTGGAGGACGTCGGCGGCGACGCGGCGAACTGCCTGGCCGCCGTGGGGCTCCTGGGCGGGCTGCTGCTCGTGCCGGTGGTCGTCTGGCTGTGGGTGCGCTTCGCCTTCGCCCCGGCGGTCGCCGTCTTCGAGTCGGCGGGCGCGATGCAGGCGCTGCGCCGCTCGGCCCGGCTGGTGCGGGGTTCCTGGTGGCGGATCTTCGGGATCTCGCTGCTGGTGTACGCGATGGCGTGGATGGCGAGCTGGCTGATCCAGGTCCCGTTCAGCCTGCTGGGCATGTTCTCGCTGGTCCCGAGCATGGCGGTCGCCCCGGACACCGGCGAGGAGATGTCCTTGGTGCAGATGGCGCTGGCCGTGGGCGGCTACGTGCTGATCGTCCTGGTGGGCAGCTTCGTCAGCCAGATCGTGGTGATCTTCTTCCCCCAGCTCGCCACCGGGCTGCTGTACGTGGACCAGCGCATCCGCCGCGAGCACCTGGCCCCGGCCCTGGCCGAGGCGGCGTACGGCCCGCCGCCCCCGCGGCACTGAGACACGGCTGTGCCCCCGGCGCTCACCAGGAGCGTCGGGGGCACAGCCGTGTCCGTGCGGTCCGTGCGGGAGGACTCAGACGTTGAAGCCGAGCGCGCGGAGCTGCTCGCGGCCGTCGTCCGTGATCTTGTCCGGGCCCCACGGCGGCATCCAGACCCAGTTGATCTTGAGCTCGTTGACGATGCCCTCGGTGGCCGACTTGGCCTGGTCCTCGATGACGTCGGTCAGCGGGCAGGCCGCCGAGGTGAGCGTCATGTCGAGGGTGGCGATGTTGGCGTCGTCGACGTGGATGCCGTAGATGAGGCCCAGGTTGACGACGTCGATGCCCAGCTCGGGGTCGACCACGTCGTACAGGGCTTCGCGGACCTCTTCCTCGGAGGCCGGCTTGGTCGTCAGGGTCTCTTCGCTCATGCCGACTTCTCCTTCTTCTCGCTCTCGCCCAAAGCCTGGGCGGTCGCGTCCTTCCATGCCATCCAGCTCAGCAGGGCGCACTTGACCCGGGCCGGGAACTTCGAGACCCCGGCGAACGCGACGGCGTCCTCCAGGACCTCCTCCATCGCGTCGTCGGGCTCGACGGCGCCCTTGGACTGCATCAGCTCCAGGAAGGTCTCCTGGATCTTCCGGGCCGTCTCCAGGTCCTTGCCGACCAGGAGGTCGTTCAGCACCGAGGCGCTGGCCTGGCTGATCGAGCAGCCCTGCCCCTCGTAGCTGACGTCCTCGACGCGGTCGCCGTCGTACTTCACCCGGAGCGTGATCTCGTCGCCGCAGGTGGGGTTGACGTGGTGCACCTCGGCGTCGCCGTCGCGCAGGCCGCGCCCGTGCGGGTGCTTGTAGTGGTCCAGGATGACTTCCTGGTACATCGAATCCAGCTTCACGATCCCCAGCCCTTAACCGAAGAAGTTCCGTACGTGCTCCAGGCCGTCGACCAGGGCGTCGACCTCGCCGGGCGTGGAGTACAGGTAGAACGACGCTCGCGTGGTCGCGGGAACCCCGTACCGCAGGCACACCGGGCGCGCGCAGTGGTGTCCCACGCGGACCGCGATGCCCTCCTCGTCCAGGACCTGGCCCACGTCGTGCGGGTGGATGTCGCCGAGGGTGAAGGAGATCGCGGCGCCGCGGTCCTCCGCCGTCGCCGGACCGATGATCCGCAGGTCGGGGACCTCCAGGAGGCGCTTGACCGCGTACTCGGTGATCGCGTGCTCGTGGCGCGCGATGTTCTCCATGCCGATCGCCGAGAGGTAGTCCACGGCCGCGCCGAGGCCGACGGCCTGGGCGATCGGGGGCGTGCCGGCCTCGAACTTGTGCGGCGCGGGGGCGTACGTCGAGGAGTGCATCGACACGGTCTCGATCATCTCGCCGCCGCCGAGGAACGGCGGAAGGTCCTCCAGCAGCTCCTGGCGGCCCCAGAGGACGCCGATGCCCGTCGGGCCGACCATCTTGTGACCGGTGAAGGCCACGAAGTCGGCCTGCAGGGCCTGCACGTCGAGCACCATGTGCGGGGCGGCCTGCGAGGCGTCGATGCAGACCAGCGCGCCGACCTGCTGCGCGCGCCGGATGATCGTCTCGACCGGGTTGACCGTGCCCAGCAGGTTCGAGACCAGCGTCAGCGAGACGATCTTCGTCTTCTCGTTGATGATCTCTTCGATGTTCGACAGGTCGAGCCGGCCGTCGTCGGTCAGCCCGAACCACTTCAGCTTCGCGCCCGTGCGCTGCGAGAGCAGCTGCCACGGCACGATGTTGGAGTGGTGCTCCATCTCCGTGATGACGATCTCGGTCTCGCGGTCCACCCGGTAGGGCTCGTCGGCCCAGCCCAGCATGTTGGCCACGAGGTTGAGCGACTCCGAGGCGTTCTTCGTGAAGATGACCTCGTCGCGGCTCGGCGCGTTGATGAAGGCGGCGACCTTGTCGCGGGCGCCCTCGTACAGCGCCGTGGCCTCCTCGGCGACCGTGTACACACCGCGGTGCACGTTCGCGTTGTGCCGCTCGTAGTACTCGTTCAGCGCGTCGAGCACCTGGCGCGGCTTCTGCGAGGTCGCAGCGGAGTCCAGGTAAACGATCTTCTTGTCCCCGTGGACGATCCGGTCCAGCAGGGGGAAGTCCTTGCGGATCGCGTCCGTGTCGAGGAGGCCCGGCAACTGTGTCACGCGGTGACGCCACCCTTCGTGTACTTCTCGTAGCCCTCGGCCTCGAGCTGGTCGGCCAGCTCCGGGCCGCCGGACTCGACGATCCGGCCCGCCGAGAAGACGTGCACGAAGTCCGGCTTGATGTAGCGCAGGATGCGCGTGTAGTGCGTGATCAGCAGCGTGCCGACCTCGCCGGTCCCGCGGACGCGGTTGACGCCGTCGGAGACCTGGCGCAGGGCGTCGACGTCCAGACCGGAGTCCGTCTCGTCCAGGATGGCGATCTTCGGCTTCATGAGCTCCATCTGGAGGATCTCGTGACGCTTCTTCTCACCGCCCGAGAAGCCCTCGTTGACGTTGCGCTCGGCGAAGGAGGGGTCCATCTGGAGCTGCTCCATCGCGGACTTGACCTCCTTCACCCAGGTGCGCAGCTTGGGCGCCTCGCCGCGCAGGGCGGTCGCCGACGTGCGCAGGAAGTTGGACACCGAGACGCCGGGGACCTCGACCGGGTACTGCATGGCGAGGAACATGCCGGCGCGGGCGCGCTCGTCGACGGACATCTCCAGGACGTCCTCGCCGTCGAGGGTGACGGTGCCGCTGGTGATCGTGTACTTGGGGTGACCCGCGATCGAGTACGCGAGGGTGGACTTGCCGGAGCCGTTGGGGCCCATGATGGCGTGGGTCTCGCCCTGCTTCACGGTCAGGTCGACGCCCTTGAGGATCTCCTTGGTGCCGTTCTCGACATCGACGGAGACGTGCAGGTCGCGGATTTCAAGCGTTGCCATGGGGTACTCAGGACTCCTGGGTGACGGAGACGAGCACATCGTCCCCTTCGATCTTTACGGGGTATACGGGGACGGGGCGCGTCGCGGGAAGACCGGACGGCTTGCCGGTGCGCAGGTCGAAGCTGGAGCCGTGCAACCAGCACTCGATGGCACAGTCCTCCACCTCGCCCTCGGACAGCGAGACGTTCGCGTGCGAGCAGATGTCGTTGATCGCGAAGACTTCGCCCTCGGTCTGCACCAGGGACACCGGCGTGCCGTCGACCTCGACCCGCTTGGGGGTGTCGGTCTCCAGCTCGCTCAGCGAGGCCACCTTCACGAACGCCATCAGACCGACGCCTCCAGCTCCGTGTCGATCTTCGCGAGCAGGCGCTCCTCGACGTCGGCGACGCCGATCTGCTGGACCAGCTCGGCGAAGAAGCCGCGGACGACCAGCCGGCGGGCCTCGTCCTCGGGGATGCCGCGGGACTGGAGGTAGAAGAGCTGCTCGTCGTCGAAGCGGCCGGTCGCCGAGGCGTGGCCCGCTCCGGCGATCTCGCCGGTCTCGATCTCCAGGTTGGGGACCGAGTCGACGCGCGCGCCGTCGGTCAGCACCAGGTTGCGGTTCATCTCGTACGAGTCGGTGCCCTCGGCGGCGGCCTGGATCAGGACGTCGCCGATCCACACCGCGTGCGCGTCCTGGCCCTGGAGGGCGCCCTTGTAGGCCACGTTCGACTTGCAGTTCGGGACGTTGTGGTCGACCAGGAGACGGTGCTCCTGGTGCTGGCCCCGGTCGGTGAAGTACAGGCCGAACAGCTCGGCCTCGCCGCCGGGACCGGCGTACGTGACGCGCGGGTGCAGCCGTACGAGATCGCCGCCGAAGGTGACGACGACCGACTTGAACGACGCGTCCCGGCCGACGAGCGCATTGTGCTGCGCCACGTGGACGGCCTTGTCGTCCCAGTCCTGGACGGAGACGACGGTCAGCTTCGCGCCGTCGCCGAGCACGTAGTCGACGTTGGCGGCGAGGACGCCGTCGCCGGTGTGGTCGATGACCACGACGGCCTCGGCGAACTGGCCGAGCTCGAAGACCTGGTGGCCGTACGCCGTGCCGCCGCCGCCGCGCACCGAGACGCGGATCGGCTCGGTGAGCACGGTCTCCTTGGGCACGGAGACGACCGAGGCCTTCTCGAAGGAGCTGTACGCCTGGGCCGCCACGCGGTCCACCGGCTTCCCGGCTTTGCCGAGGCGGGCGTCCGCGCGGTCGACCGTCTCGACGGTGACGCCCTCGGGGGCCTCGACCTCGACGGTCAGCTCGCCGCCGGCCTCGGCCGTGCCGTCGTGCAGACCGCGCAGCCGGGCGAGCGGGGTGAACCGCCACTCCTCCTCGCGGCCGTGCGGCACGGGGAAGTCCGCCACGTCGAAGGACGGCGGCGCGCTCATGCGGGTGGCGGTGGTGGATTCCGCCGCCACCGCGAGGGAACCGGCGGTCGTCGAACCGGCCGGGATGTTCTGAGCCTCAGCCATGGCTGTCGTGTAGCTCTCTCTCTGCATCAGAAGAAGTCGGTTGCCGCTGACGGGGGGTGGCCGGCGTCAGCCGACCGACCCCTCCATCTGCAGCTCGATCAGCCGGTTGAGCTCCAGGGCGTACTCCATCGGGAGCTCCTTGGCGATCGGCTCGACGAAGCCGCGCACGATCATCGCCATCGCCTCGAACTCGGTCATGCCGCGGCTCATCAGGTAGAAGAGCTGGTCCTCGGAGACCTTGGAGACGGTCGCCTCGTGGCCCATGGACACGTCGTCCTCGCGCACGTCGACGTAGGGGTACGTGTCGGAGCGCGAGATGGTGTCGACCAGCAGCGCGTCGCACAGCACGTTGGACTTCGACCCGGGCGCGCCCTCGCCGATCTCGATGAGACCGCGGTAGGACGTACGGCCACCGCCGCGCGCCACCGACTTCGAGACGATGTTGGACGACGTGTTCGGCGCCATGTGCACCATCTTCGCGCCGGCGTCCTGGTGCTGGCCCTCGCCCGCGAAGGCGATGGACAGGGTCTCGCCCTTGGCGTGCTCGCCCATCAGGTAGACGGCCGGGTACTTCATGGTGACCTTGGAGCCGATGTTGCCGTCGACCCACTCCATGGTCGCGCCCTCGTACGCCACGGCGCGCTTGGTGACCAGGTTGTAGACGTTGTTCGACCAGTTCTGGATCGTCGTGTAGCGGCAGCGGCCGCCCTTCTTCACGATGATCTCGACCACGGCGGAGTGCAGCGAGTCCGAGGAGTAGATCGGCGCGGTGCAGCCCTCGACGTAGTGCACGTAGGCGTCTTCGTCGACAATGATCAAGGTGCGCTCGAACTGGCCCATGTTCTCCGTGTTGATGCGGAAGTAGGCCTGGAGCGGGATCTCGACGTGGACGCCCTTGGGCACGTAGATGAACGAACCGCCGGACCACACGGCCGAGTTGAGCGACGCGAACTTGTTGTCGCCGACCGGGATGACGGTGCCGAAGTACTCCTGGAAGAGCTCCGGGTGCTCCTTCAGCGCGGTGTCGGTGTCCATGAAGATGACACCCTGCGCCTCCAGCTCCTCGTTGATCTGGTGGTAGACGACCTCGGACTCGTACTGGGCCGCGACACCGGCGACGAGGCGCTGCTTCTCCGCCTCCGGGATGCCGAGCTTGTCGTACGTGTTCTTGATGTCCTCGGGCAGCTCCTCCCAGGAAGCGGCCTGCTTCTCGGTCGAGCGCACGAAGTACTTGATGTTGTCGAAGTCGATCCCCGACAGGTCGGAGCCCCAGTTCGGCATGGGCTTCTTGCCGAACAGCTTGAGCCCCTTGAGACGCAGCTTCAGCATCCACTCGGGCTCGTTCTTCTTCTCCGAGATGTCGCGGACGACAGCTTCGGACAGGCCACGCTTGGCCGCGGCGCCTGCCGCGTCGGAGTCGGCCCAGCCGAACTCGTACGTACCCAGGCCCTCGAGTTCGGGGTGGGCAGTCTCCTCGATAGGGAGAGTCATGCGGGGTTCCTCCCGGCCGTGCTTGCTGATGCTGAATGTGCGGTCTTGGGGATGTACGTCGTGCAGACCCCGTCGCCGTGGGCGATGGTGGCCAGCCGCTGGACGTGGGTCCCGAGCAGTGCGGAGAAGACCTCGGTCTCCGCCTCGCAGAGCTGCGGAAACTTCTCCGCGACGTGGGCGACAGGGCAGTGGTGCTGGCACAGCTGCTCTCCGACCGGTGCGCTACGCGCCGTAGCAGCGTACCCGTCGGCGCTCAGGGCCCTCGCCAGAGCCTCCGTGCGCCGCTCGGGGGGCGCGGCCTCGACGGCCTCGCGGTACGCGTGCGCCTGCGCGGCGATCCGGGCGCGGGCGAAGGCGGTGACGGCCGCCTCGCCCTGCTCGCCGCCGCCGGCCGCCCGGGAGATCCAGGTCAGGGCGTCGGCCGCGAGCTTGTCGTACGACTGGTCGAAGGCGTCCCGGCCGCAGTCGGTGAGGGCGAAGACCTTCGCGGGGCGTCCGCGCGTGCGCGCGCCGTACACCCGCTGTTCCTTCGCCTGCACCACGTCGTCGGCGGCGAGCGCGTCGAGGTGGCGGCGCACGGCGGCCTGGGTGAGGCCGAGGCGCTTCGCCAGATCGGCGACCGTCGACGGGCCGTGGTCCAGGATGGAGCGCGCGACGCGGTTGCGGGTGGACCGCTCACCGGTCGCGACGTCCGCCTGGGGGACCTCGCCTTCGTATTTCACAACGCCATTGTTGCGTAATTCCTCAGAGCCTGACAACCCGGGACCGCGAGCAAGATCGGTGGACTGCATCACTTAGGCAAACCTAAGTTGACCTGCGGAAACGATCACCGGAGGAAAATCCGCGGGCGCGCGGCGGACCGCCGTGGCAGACTCCCCGGCTATGTCGACCAGCCCCGTGCGCGCCCCGCTGTGCACCCGTGACTCCCTCGCCCAGGACCTGCGCGGCCTGGGGGTGCGCCCGGGCGAGACGCTCCTCGTCCACTCCTCGCTCAGCTCGCTGGGCTGGGTGAGCGGAGGCCGGGTGGCCGTCGTCGAGGCCCTGCTGGACGCGCTCGGCCCGCGGGGCACCCTGGCCGTCCCCGCCCATTCGAGCGACTACTCCGATCCCGCCGGGTGGGGGAACCCGCCGGTGCCGCGCGAGTGGTGGGAGCCGATCCGGGCGTCGATGCCCGCGTACGACCCGGCCACCGCGCCCACCCGGGGCGTCGGCGCGCTGCCGGAAGCCGTGCGGACCTGGCCGGGCGCCCTGCGCAGCGCGCACCCCCAGACCTCCTTCGCGGCCGTCGGCCCGCGCGCCGCCCTCCTGACCGAGGACCACGCGCTGGACTGCCGCCTGGGCGAGCGCAGCCCGCTGGCCCGGCTGGAGTCGGTCGACGCCCGGGTCCTCTTCCTCGGCACCGGCTGGGCCACCTGCACGGCCTTCCACCTGGCCGAGTACCGCGTCCCCTCCCCCCGGGCGGACAACTCCTTCCCGGTGACGACCCCCGGGGGCCGCCGCTGGCTGACGGTCCGGGACACGTCCGTCGACGAGGAGGGCTTCGCGGAGCTGGGAGCGGCGTACGAGCGGGCCCACCCGGTGGTCCGGGGCCGGGTCGGCGGCGCCACGGCCCGCCTCTTCCCGCTGCGGCAGGCGGTCGCGTACGCGGTCGGCTGGCTGCGGGAGAACCGGCCCCGGCCGTAGCCCCCGAAGGCCACGGACCGCATCCGCCCGGCGGCGTCCGCGCGGTGTTCGGGCCGGGGCCGCCCCCCGCCGGGCCCCGGACCGCCGCCGCCTAGACTCGCTCCCATGTCACATCAGCCCGTCGTCCAGGTCACCGGCCTGGTCAAGCGGTACGGATCCAAGACCGCCGTCGACGGCCTCGACCTCACCGTCGCCGCCGGCACCGTCACCGCCGTCCTCGGCCCCAACGGCGCAGGCAAGACCACCACCGTCGAGACCTGCGAGGGCTACCGCAAGCCCGACGCGGGCACCGTGCGCGTCCTGGGCCTCGACCCGGTCGCCGACGCCGCGCGGCTGCGCCCCCGCATCGGCGTGATGCTCCAGTCCGGCGGCGTCTACTCCGGCGCCCGCGCCGACGAGATGCTCCGCCACATGGCCAAGCTGCACGCCCACCCGCTCGACGTGGACGCCCTCATCGAGCGCCTGGGCCTGGGCGGTTGCGGCCGGACGACCTACCGCAGGCTCTCCGGCGGCCAGCAGCAGCGCCTCGCGCTCGCGATGGCCGTCGTCGGCCGCCCGGAACTGGTCTTCCTGGACGAGCCGACCGCGGGCCTCGACCCGCACGCCCGCCGCTCCACCTGGGACCTGGTCAGGGAGCTCCGCGCGTCCGGCGTGGGCGTCGTCCTCACCACGCACTTCATGGACGAGGCCGAGCAGCTCGCCGACGACGTCGCGATCGTGGACGCCGGCCGGGTCATCGCCCAGGGCTCCCCCGCCGCGCTGTGCCGCGGCGGCGCCGAGAACACCCTGCGCTTCACCGGCCGCCCCGGGCTCGACGTGACGTCCCTCCTCAAGGCGCTGCCCGCCGACACCGTCGCCGAGGAGCTGATCCCGGGGACGTACCGCATCGGCGGGAAGATCGACCCGCAGCTGCTGGCCACCGTCACCACCTGGTGCGCCCAGCACGGCGTGCTGCCGGACGGCATCTCGGTCGAGCGCCGCACCCTCGAAGACGTCTTCCTGGAACTCACCGGTAAGGACCTGCGTCCATGAGCACCGCCCCTTACACCCCCAGGCCGGGAGCGGCCCCGCTCGGCCGGATGATCGCCGCGCAGACCGCGCTCGAGACGAAGATGCTGCTGCGCAACGGCGAGCAGTTGCTCCTCACGGTGATCATCCCGGCGCTGCTGCTGGTCCTGTTCTCCGCCGTGGACATCATCGCGGTGCCCGTCTCGCCGGGCGGTTCCGGCAAGTCCGTCGACTTCCTCGCCCCCGGCGTCCTGGCGCTCGCCGTGATGTCGACCGCGTTCACCGGCCAGGCCATCGCCACCGGTTTCGAGCGCCGCTACGGCGTCCTCAAGCGGCTCGGCGCCTCGCCGCTCCCGCGCTGGGCGCTGATGACGGCGAAGACGCTCTCCGTCCTGGTCACCGAAGTCCTCCAGGTGATCCTGCTGACCGCCATCGCCCTCGGCCTCGGCTGGTCCCCGCAGGGCAGCCCCGGTTCCGTGCTCCTCCTGCTGGTCCTCGGCACGGCGGCCTTCTCCGGGCTCGGCCTGCTGATGGCGGGCACCCTCAAGGCGGAGGCGACGCTCGCCGCCGCGAACCTCGTCTTCCTGCTCCTCCTGGTCGGCGGCGGCGTCATCGTCCCGCTGGACAAGTTCCCGGACGCGGTGCGGGAGGTGCTCGGCCTGCTGCCGATCTCCGCGCTCTCCGAAGGGCTGCGCGACGTCCTCCAGCACGGCGCCTCCCTCCCCTGGAGCAACCTCGGCGTCCTCGCCGTGTGGGCGGTCCTCGGCCTGGGCGCGGCGGCGAAGTTCTTCCGCTGGGAGTGAGCCGTACGCACGTGGGAGTGAGGTCACACGCCGCCACCGCCCCCCTCGTGAAAACTCGCACAAGCACCGGCCTACCATGGTTGCCGTGTTGACCCCCCTCGCCCTCATCGCCCAGCGATGGACGCCCACGCCCCGTACGCTCCGGCGCGCCGCGCTCTCCGCGGTCGTCATGAGCGTTCTCATCATCGTGACCGGCGGCGCGGTCCGGCTGACCGGTTCCGGTCTCGGCTGCGACACCTGGCCCAAGTGCACGGACGACAGCCTCTTCGTGACGCCCGAACAGGGCTTCCACGGCTTCGTCGAGTTCGGCAACCGCATGCTGACGTACGTCCTGTCGGCGGCCGTCGGCTGGGCGATCATCGCGGCACGCTCCACCAAGCCCTGGCGGCGCGGCCTCACCCGCACCGCCTGGAGCATGTTCTGGCTGGTGATGTGCAACGCCGTGCTCGGCGGCATCACCGTGTGGATGGGCCTCAACCCCTGGACGGTGGCCGGTCACTTCCTGGCCGCCAACGCCCTGCTCGCCCTGGCCACCGTCACCTGGCAGCGCACCCGCGAGGGCGACGGCGCCCCCGTTCCGCGCGTGCCGCGCCCGGTCCGCAAGCTCGCCTGGGGGATCGTGGCCGCCACCGGCGTCCTGATCGTGCTCGGCACCTCGGTGACCGGTTCCGGCAAGCACGCGGGCGACAAGAGCGAGGTGCCGCGCATGCCGTGGGACTGGACCGCCGCCGCGCACGTGCACGCGATCGCCGCCTGGGTGGTCTGCGCGCTGGCCATCGCGATGTTCCTGGTGCTGCGGGTGGTGGACGCGCCGGACGACGTCCGCCGCCGCTCCCGCGACCTGCTGATCGTGCTGGCCGCCCAGGGCGCCGTCGGCTACGTGCAGTACTTCACGCACGTGCCGGAGATCCTGGTGGCCCTGCACATGCTGCTCTCCTCCCTCATGTGGATCGCGGTGATCCGCCTGCTGCTGAGCCTGCGCGAGCGCCCGGTGGAGACGCCGGACGCCGTCGCGGACTCCCCCGTCGTACAGGTGCCGGCGAGCGCCTGACCGTACGCGGCACGGCGAAGGGGCCCGGGACGAGATCCCGGGCCCCTTCGCCGTGCGTACGGCGCCTACGCCAGCCGGTACACCCGCCGCGCGTTCCCCGCGCCGATCATCCCCGCGACCCGCTCCGCGTCCGGCTTGGACCAGGCCCCCTCGGCCACCCACCCGCCGAGCACCCGGCCGAGGGCCTCCTGGAACGAACGCGCCCCCACCACGTGCAGCTCCGGCAGCCCGCGCGCGCCGCTGGAGAAGAGCACCTTCCCGAACGGCGCCAGCTCCAGCATCTCCGCGAGCACGGCGGCGGCCCGCGCGCCCGTGTGCGACAGGGCGGGCCCCAGGTCCGCGTACACGTGCGGGAAGACGCCCGCCAGGTGCGCCGCGTGCCGGTGGTACGGGTGGTCGTGCAGCAGCACCAGGTCCGTGCCGAGGCCCGCGCTCGCCGCCGCGAACTCCGTCAGCCGCTCCGGGTCCCCCGACACGTGCAACTGGAGCGGCAGCCCGCAGCTCACTGCGTTCCACAGCAGATGCCGCAGGAGCACGGGGTCGGACAGCCGCCCGCCGGCCCGGCGCCCGGCCAGCCAGCGCCCGGCGGCGCCCCGCACCTCGCCGGGCCCCGGCGGGTGCGGCGCGAGGGCGAGCCCGTGCCGTACGCCGGCCACGGAGGTGAAGGCGACGGCGGTCCTCGTCGCCGCGTGCATGGCCTCGCCGAGGTTCGCGAGGAAGTCCTCCGCCGTCCCCGAGGTGTCGGCGACCTGCTCGGCCAGCAGTTCGAGCCGTACGATCTCGTGCGCCTCGGCGTCTCCCGTGGCGGCCAGCTCCCGGGGGCGGGTGAGGTCGCCGGGGAGGCCGGTGTCGACCAGGTAGGCGGCGATGCCGGTGCCGCGCAGCAGCCGTCGCCCCGCCTCCAGCACGCCCAGTTCGCGGCGCCGGGCCAGGTAGCCGGCGGGCGGGCAGTGCGGCTCCAGGCCCAGCAGGGGCGGGCACCAGCGGCGTACCGCGAACCCCGTCTGGGTGTCGAAGAAGGTGGTGCCGGGCGCGGGCGGCGCGGGCGTGCGGCCGAGGTGGGCCTCGAAGGTGCCCAGGCCCAGCTCGGTGCGGAGCACGCCGTGGCAGTACTGGTCCACCAGGGACGGCGGGGTGACGAACATCGGGTACTCCCTGTGGGTGGCGTGACGCGTGTGACGCTTCCACAGGGCCTAACGGGTGAGGCCCGCCCCGGGTACCGCGGGCGGGCCGGGTGCCGCTAGCGCTTGTCCGGGGTGCCGCCGAGCTGGATCCCGGCCATCCGCTTCCACTCGTACGGGCCGGTCTCGACCTTCGCGGCGAACTCGCCGTCGAAGTCCTCGTGGACGGTGATCCCGGCCTGCTCGGTGGCCGCCCTGGCCACGTCGTAGGTCGGGGCCACCAGATCGCCCCAGGCGCCGTCGTCACCGACGAGGACGATCCGGGTGCCGCACTGGCCGATGTACGCGAGCTGGCCCTCGGCGCCGCCGTGCCGGCCGGCGAAGGCGGTGATCTGCTTGGCCAGTTTCGCCGTCCGGCGCGCCGCCGACTTCTCCACCGAGGTGGGCCGCTCTGCCTGCTTGGTGTCTGCCATGAGCAGGATGCTACCGACGAGTAGGGAAACTGGCGACGGGCGGGACACGTGGCCTTGACCACGTGTCCCGCCCGTCGCGGGGAGCGGGGCGGTCAGAAGCGGATGAAGGGGTCCACCGCGACCGCCACGAACAGCAGCGAGACGTAGGTGATGGACCAGTGGAACAGCCGCATCTCCTTCAGCTTCGCGCCCGTGACCTCCGCCTTGGCACGGGCCTGGAGACCGTGCGCCTCCCACAGCCACCAGCCGCCGGTGACGGCCGCGACGATCGTGTAGAACCAGCCGGTGTAGCCGAGCGGCTGGAGCAGCAGGGAGACCGCGACCATGACCCAGCTGTACGCCACGATCTGCCGGGCGACCGCCTTGTTGCCCTTGACCACCGGCAGCATCGGCACGCCGACGCGGGCGTAGTCGTCCTTGACCTTCATGGACAGCGGCCAGTAGTGCGGCGGCGTCCAGAAGAAGATGACGAGGAAGAGGATGACCGCCGCCCACGACATCGAGTCGGTCACCGAGGACCAGCCGATGAGGACCGGCAGGCAGCCGGCGATGCCGCCCCAGACGATGTTCTGCGCGGTGCGGCGCTTGAGGATCATCGTGTAGACGACGACGTAGAAGAGCAGCGCGCCGAGCGACAGGGCCGCGGACAGCCAGTTGACCAGCAGTCCGAACCAGAGCGTGGAGATCACCGCGAGCGAGATGCCGAAGACCAGGCACTCGCGCGGACTGACCATTCCGGTGACCAGCGGACGCTGCGACGTGCGGTCCATCAGCGCGTCGATGTCGCGGTCGATGTACATGTTGAGCGCGTTCGCGCCACCGGCGGAGAGATACCCGCCGAGACAGGTGGCCAGCACCAGCCACAGGTCGGGGACACCCTGCTCCGCCAGGAACATCACCGGGACGGTGGTGATCAGCAGGAGTTCGATGATCCTCGGCTTGGTCAGTGCAACAAACGCCTTGACCCGGGCTCCGAACGGCCGATGGCCCCCCGGGCTGGGAGTCGAAGCGACCCCTGCGGGTCGGGACTCGACGGCCGTCACGCACACCCCTGACGATGAATTCCTGAAGCAAGCTCCGGGCGGGAAGGCCCGGTCGCCGGACATGAAGGCCCGGTAAAGACTTGCGCGTACCACGCCACTCTAGACGTTGCCCGTACGTCGCCCTCCGCCGGGGTGGGCTCGTGTTGGGCCGACCGTGCACAACCGGCCGGACGGGGTACTCGGGGAGTAGTGTCCGGATGTATACGGAAATGAGTTCGCCGGGAGGCGAACCCCGTTCGGCGCGCGCACTCTGGTATGTGACGCCTCGTTTTTCCATGGCGTGGACTCGAAATTTTGCGCGTGCGCACGGGGGTAGGCTCGACAGCGCCCGGTGCGGAACAGACACCGGGACCCGAACATTGTGGAGAGGAGCCCTGACCCAGGGTGAGCACCAAGCCGACCACCACAGACCTTGAGTGGACCGAATTGGACCAGCGGGCCGTAGACACCGCCCGCGTCCTGGCCGCGGACGCCGTACAGAAGGTCGGCAACGGCCATCCGGGTACGGCCATGAGCCTCGCGCCGGCCGCGTACACCCTCTTCCAGAAGGTGATGCGGCACGACCCGGCGGACGCCGACTGGACCGGCCGCGACCGTTTCGTGCTGTCCGCGGGCCACTCGTCCCTCACGCTCTACACCCAGCTCTACCTGGCCGGTTTCGGCCTGGAGCTGGACGACCTGAAGTCGTTCCGCACCTGGGGCTCCAAGACCCCGGGCCACCCGGAGTACGGGCACACGGTCGGCGTCGAGACCACCACCGGCCCGCTGGGCCAGGGCGTCGCCAACGCGGTGGGCATGGCGATGGCCGCCCGCTACGAGCGCGGCCTGTTCGACCCGGAGGCCCCGGCCGGCGAGTCGCCGTTCGACCACTTCGTCTACGCGATCGCCGGTGACGGCTGCCTCCAGGAGGGCATCTCCGCCGAGGCGTCCTCGATGGCCGGTCACCAGAAGCTCGGCAACCTGGTCCTGCTGTGGGACGACAACCACATCTCGATCGAGGGCGACACGGAGACCGCGATCTCCGAGGACACGCTGAAGCGGTACGAGGCGTACGGCTGGCACGTCCAGCGGGTGGCCCCGAAGCCGGACGGCGACCTGGACCCCGAGGCGCTGTACGACGCGATCGTCGAGGCGAAGAAGGTCACCGACAAGCCCTCCTTCATCGCGATGCGCTCGATCATCGCCTGGCCCGCCCCGAACGCGCAGAACACCGAGGCCGCGCACGGCTCGGCGCTCGGCGACGACGAGGTGGCGGCCACCAAGCGCGTGCTGGGCTTCGACCCGGAGAAGACCTTCGAGGTCTCCGACGAGGTCATCGCCCACACCCGCAAGGCGCTGGACCGCGGCGCCGAGGCGAAGGCCGAGTGGGAGAAGGGCTTCGCCGCCTGGCGCACCGCCAACCCGGAGCGCGCCGCCGAGTTCGACCGCATCGCCGCCACCGAGCTGCCCGAGGGCTGGGAGGAGAAGCTCCCCGTCTTCGAGACCGGCAAGGGCGTCGCCACGCGCGCCGCCTCCGGCAAGGTGCTCCAGGCGCTGGGCGCGGTCATCCCGGAGCTGTGGGGCGGCTCGGCCGACCTCGCGGGCTCCAACAACACGACGATCGACAAGACCTCGTCGTTCCTCCCCGAGGGCAACCCGCTCCCCGAGGCCAGCCCGTACGGGCGCACCGTGCACTTCGGCATCCGCGAGCACTCGATGGCCGCCGAGATGAACGGCATCGCGCTGCACGGCAACACCCGCATCTACGGCGGCACCTTCCTGGTGTTCTCCGACTACATGCGCAACGCCGTGCGCCTGTCCGCGCTGATGCACCTGCCGGTGACGTACGTGTGGACGCACGACTCGGTCGGCCTCGGCGAGGACGGCCCCACCCACCAGCCGGTGGAGCACCTGGCCTCGCTGCGCGCGATCCCGGGTCTCAACGTCGTCCGCCCGGCGGACGCCAACGAGACCGCGATCGCCTGGCGCGAGATCCTCAAGCGGTACACCAAGGTCTTCGGCAAGGGCGCCCCCACGGGCCTGGTGCTGACCCGCCAGGGCGTGCCGACGTACGAGCGCAACGAGGACGCGGCCCGCGGCGGCTACGTGCTCTTCGAGGCCGAGTCGGCCGACGGCGGGACCGCGGAGCCCCAGGTCGTGCTGATCGGCACCGGCTCCGAGGTCCAGCTCGCCGTCGAGGCGCGCGAGGAGCTCCAGGCCGCGGGCGTTCCGACGCGGGTCGTGTCGATGCCGTCCGTGGAGTGGTTCGAGGAGCAGGACCAGGGGTACCGGGACAGCGTCCTTCCCCCGTCGGTCAAGGCGCGTGTGGCGGTCGAGGCCGGCATCGGTCTCACCTGGCACAAGTACGTCGGCGACGCGGGCCGGATCGTCTCGCTGGAGCACTTCGGCGCCTCGGCGGACGGCAAGGTCCTCTTCAAGGAGTTCGGCTTCACCGGCGAGGCCGTCGCGGCCGCCGCCCGGGAATCGCTCGACGCAGCCCAGCGCTGACCCTCGTACAAACGATCTAGGAGATGCATTTCTCATGACAGACGCACTCAAGCGCCTCTCCGACGAGGGCGTTGCGATCTGGCTCGACGACCTCTCGCGCAAGCGGATCACCTCCGGCAACCTCGCCGAGCTGATCGACCAGCAGCACGTCGTGGGCGTCACCACCAACCCGTCGATCTTCCAGAAGGCGATCTCGCAGGGCGACGGCTACGACGTCCAGCTCACCGACCTCGCGGCCCGCGGGGTGACCGTCGAGGAAGCCATCCGGATGATCACCACGGCGGACGTCCGGGACGCCGCCGACATCCTGCGCCCCGTCTTCGACGCGACGCAGGGCCAGGACGGCCGGGTCTCCATCGAGGTCGACCCGCGTCTGGCGCACAACCTCCGGGCGACGGTCGCCGAGGCCAAGCAGCTCGCCTGGCTGGTGGACCGCCCCAACACGCTCATCAAGATCCCGGCGACGAAGGCCGGCATCCCGGCGATCACCGAGGTCATCGGCCTGGGCATCAGCGTCAACGTCACGCTGATCTTCTCGCTGGAGCGCTACCGCATGGTGATGGACGCCTACCTGGCGGGCCTGGAGAAGGCGAAGGCCGCGGGCCTGGACCTCTCCAAGATCCACTCGGTGGCCTCCTTCTTCGTGTCCCGCGTGGACACCGAGATCGACAAGCGCCTGGACGGCGTCGGCACGGACGAGGCCAAGGCCCTCAAGGGCAAGGCCGCGCTCGCCAACGCACGCCTCGCCTACCAGGCGTACGAGGAGGTCTTCAGCGGCGAGCGCTGGGCGGCCCTCGACAAGGCGCAGGCCAACAAGCAGCGTCCGCTGTGGGCCTCGACCGGCGTCAAGGACCCGTCGTACAAGGACACGCTGTACGTCGACGACCTGGTGGCCCCGGGCACGGTGAACACCATGCCGGAGGCGACCCTGGAGGCCGCGGCCGACCACGGCGAGATCACCGGCAACACCATCGCGGGCACGTACGAGCAGGCCCGCGCCGAGCTCGACGCCGTCGAGAAGCTGGGCATCAAGTACGACGACGTCGTGGAGCTGCTGGAGACCGAGGGGGTCTCCAAGTTCGAGGACGCCTGGAACGACCTGCTCAAGTCGACCGAGGCCGAGCTCAAGCGCCTCGCTCCTTCGGAGGGCTGACCACTTGTCCAGCAGCAATCCGCTGCGTGACGCCCAGGACCGACGGCTCCCGCGCATCGCGGGGCCGTCGGGCCTGGTCATCTTCGGCGTCACGGGCGATTTGTCCCGTAAAAAGTTGATGCCCGCCGTCTACGACCTGGCCAACCGGGGTCTGCTGCCGCCGGGCTTCTCGCTCATCGGCTTCGCCCGGCGCGACTGGGAGAACGAGGACTTCGCGCAGGTCGTGCATGACGCCGTCAAGGAGCACGCGCGCACGGAGTTCCGCGAGGAGGTCTGGCAGCAGCTCATCCAGGGCATGCGCTTCGTCCAGGGCGACTTCGACGACGACAAGGCGTTCGAGACCCTGAAGACGACGATCCAGGAGCTCGACCAGGCGCAGGGCACCGGCGGCAACTTCGCCTTCTACCTCTCCGTGCCCCCGAAGTTCTTCCCGCAGGTCGTCCAGCAGCTCAAGAAGCACGGGCTGGCCGACCAGCAGAAGAACTCCTGGCGGCGCGCCGTCATCGAGAAGCCCTTCGGGCACGACCTGGCCTCCGCACAGGAGCTCAACCGGATCGTCCACGAGGTCTTCCCCCCGAACGAGGTCTTCCGGATCGACCACTACCTGGGGAAGGAGACGGTGCAGAACATCCTGGCGCTGCGGTTCGCCAACCAGATGTTCGAGCCGATCTGGAACCGGTCGTACGTGGACCACGTGCAGATCACCATGGCCGAGGACATCGGCATCGGCGGCCGGGCCGGGTACTACGACGGCATCGGCGCGGCCCGCGACGTCATCCAGAACCACCTCCTCCAGTTGCTCGCGCTGACCGCCATGGAGGAGCCCGCCTCCTTCGAGGCGGACGCGCTGGTCGCGGAGAAGTCCAAGGTGCTGGGCGCGGTCAAGATCCCCAAGGATCTGGGCCGGGACACCGTGCGCGGCCAGTACGCGGCGGGGTGGCAGGGCGGCGCGAAGGCCGTCGGCTACCTCCAGGAGGACGGCATCGACCCCAAGTCGAAGACCGACACCTACGCCGCCGTGAAGCTGGAGATCGACAACCGCCGCTGGGCGGGCGTCCCGTTCTACCTGCGCACCGGCAAGCGCCTCGGCCGCCGCGTGACGGAGATCGCGGTCGTCTTCCAGCGCGCCCCGCACTCCCCCTTCGACCACACCGCCACCGAGGAGCTCGGCCAGAACGCGATCGTCATCCGCGTCCAGCCGGACGAGGGCGTGACCGTGCGCTTCGGCTCCAAAGTGCCCGGCACCTCCATGGAGATCCGGGACGTGTCGATGGACTTCGCGTACGGCGAGTCCTTCACGGAGTCGAGCCCCGAGGCGTACGAGCGCCTGATCCTGGACGTGCTGCTGGGCGACGCCAACCTGTTCCCGCGCCTGGAGGAGGTCGAGCAGTCCTGGCGGATCCTCGACCCGATCGAGGAGTACTGGGACACCCACGGCAAGCCCGCCCAGTACGCGTCCGGCACCTGGGGCCCGGTCGAGGCGGACGAAATGCTCGCACGAGACGGACGGAGCTGGCGCCGGCCATGAAAATCGACCTGACGGACACCACGTCCAGCAAAGTCAACAAGGCACTCGTGCAGGCGCGGCGGGCCATCGGGACCCCCGCCGTCGGCATGGTGCTCACCCTCGTCATCGTCACCGACGAGGAGAACGCGTACGACGCCCTGAAGGCGGCCAACGACGCCTCGCGCGAGCACCCCTCGCGCAAGCTGGTCGTCGTCAAGCGTCCCTCCCGCTCGCCGCGCGACCGCGCGAAGGCGCGGCTGGACGCGGAGGTGCGGGTCGGCGCGGCCGCGGGCACCGGTGAGACGGTGGTCCTGCGGCTGTACGGCGAGGTCATCAACCACGCCCAGTCGGTGGTCCTGCCGCTGCTGCTGCCGGACGCCCCCACCGTCGTCTGGTGGCCGGTGAACGGTCCTGTGGACCCGGCGAAGGACCCGCTGGGGTCGCTGGGCCAGCGCCGCGTGACCGACACCTACGCCGCCGAGCAGCCGATCCACGAGCTAACGGCACGCAGCGAGAACTACACGCCGGGCGACACGGACCTGTCCTGGGCCCGCATCACCCCGTGGCGCTCGATGCTGGCCGCCGCGCTCGACCAGTTGCCCACCAGGGTCACCGCGGTCGAGGTGGAGGGCGAGGAGTTCAACCCGAGCTGCGAGCTGCTGGCGATGTGGCTGGCCGACCGGCTCGCCGTGCCGGTCAAGCGCACGCTCTCCCCCGGCCCCGGCCTGACCGCCGTGCGGATGGAGACCGAGGACGGCCCGATCGTCCTGGACCGTGCCGACGGCTCCCTGGCCACCCTGTGCATGAGCGGGCAGCCGGACCGCGCGGTGGCCCTCAAGCGCCGCGAGACCGCGGAGCTGCTGGCCGAGGAACTGCGCCGGCTCGACCCGGACGACACGTACGCCTCCGCGCTGAAGTTCGGCGTGGACCGGCTGGGCGCGGTCGTGGACAAGGAGCAGGCGGAAGCCTCCGCGACCGGCGGGACCGCCGCCGCGAAGGGCTCCGAGGACAAGCCCGCCCCGGCGAAGAAGGCGGCTCCCGCGAAGAAGGCGGCCGCCAAGTGATGAGCAGCGCGCCGCAGTTGGTGGTGCACCGGGACAAGGAGCTGATGGCGCAGGCCGCGGCGGCCCGGCTCATCACGAAGGTCGTCGACGCGCAGGCCGCCCGCGGCTCGGCGTCGGTGGTCCTCACCGGCGGCCGCAACGGCAACGGTCTGCTGGCGGCGCTGGCCTCCTCCCCGGCCCGGGACGCGATCGACTGGTCGCGCCTGGACCTGTGGTGGGGCGACGAGCGCTACGTCCCCGCCGACGACCCCGAGCGGAACTACACGCAGGCCCGCGAGGCGCTGCTGGACGCGGTCCCGCTGGACCCGGCCAGGGTGCACGCCATGCCGGCCTCGGACGCGGGGTACGAGGGCGCGGACTCGGCGGCGGAGGCGTACGCGGCGGAACTGGCCGCGGCGGCGCGTCCCGAGGACCACGGCCGGGTCCCCGCCTTCGACGTGCTCATGCTGGGCGTCGGCCCGGACACCCATGTCGCCTCGCTCTTCCCGGAGCACCCGGCGGTGCGCGAGACCGAGCGGACGGTGGTGGGCGTCCACGGCGCCCCCAAGCCCCCGCCCACCCGCATCTCGCTCACCCTCCCGGCGATCCGGGCGGCCCGCGAGGTGTGGCTGCTCGCGGCGGGCGAGGACAAGGCGAAGGCGGCGGCGATCGCCCTCTCCGGCCCCGGCGAGATCCAGGCCCCGGCCTCCGGCGCGTACGGCCGGGCCCGCACGCTCTGGCTGCTGGACCAGTCGGCGGCCTCGGAACTCCCGAGGTCCCTGTACCCCCCGGCGTCGGCCTGACCTTCGCCCCGCGCACCGCGGCCCGGCGCTTCCCCCCACGAGGGGGACGGCCGGGCCGCGGTGCGTCGCGCAGGGGGTTACGGCGGGCTGTCCGGTTCTCGTTCCAGGAACGGCCCCAGCAGTCCCGCCACCGCCTCCGCCGCGAACTCCAGGCCCTCCGTCTGCCCCGCGTCGTACGCGGAGTAGGCGCCGGACCCGGCGGCGGTCGTCGCCGTCACGGTGACCAGCCCGGCCCGGCGCTGGAACACCGACTGCTTCACGGTGAAGCCGATCACCCCGTCCCGCCGCAGCGCCACCGTGGCCCTGCGCATCGAGCCCGAGCGCACCACCAGGTACTTCCCGGTCAGTCCGTGCCCCAGCGAGCGGTAGGCGTCCACCGCGAGCAGGGCCGCCACCGGCAGCAGCACGGCGGCGAGTCCCACCCCCACCCACACCAGCACCCGGGTGAGCAGCACGCCCAGCACGACCAGTACCAGGGCCGCGCCGGCCACCGAGCCCAGCGCCCACCGCAGCCGGCGTCCCCGCGCCGCCACCGGGTGAGCGCGCAGCCGTACCGCGGAGGTCGGGGAGACGGGCTCGCGCAGCACCCGTGCCGCCACCGTGTCGGCGAACTCCCGTGGCGCGGCCGGGAGGAGGGTCTTGCGGTCCGTCTTCTGGTCGGTCTCGGTCTCGGCGAGGCCCGTCGCCACCGCGTCCACGCGGGCCGCCCCGGCCAGCCGGACGCCGAGCGGCTCCAGCACCTCCACGCCCCGCAGCCGCCGCTCCTCCAGGGAGATCGACCGGGAGGTGAACAGGCCCCGCTGCACCCGCAGCGTCCCGCCCGGCTCGCGGTCGAGACGGTAGCCCCACCACATCTCGACGAACAGGCCGAGCGCGCCGACCGCCCCCGCGAGCAGCAGCGCCACGGCCAGCGTGAGGATCATCCAGAGCACGGCGACCCCGTCGAACAGGCCGCCGACCCACTGGATGACCTCCGTCTGGAGCCCGAACCACTCGCTGCCCTGCATCACGGCGCCCCCCGCGCCGAGGCCGAGCAGCGGCGCGGTGAAGGACACGGGCGCGTACCTGATCCAGCGCGGGTCCAGGGCGGCGAGCCTGCCGTCGACGTTCTCGCCCCCGTCCTGGAGGGCGGCCCGCTCCAGCAGTTCGCGGCGCAGCCGGTCGCCCTCCTGCCGGGTGACGGGGGTGATCTCCAGGATGGAGTCCGCTCCCCCGGCGCTGTGCTCCCCGGTGCCGATGCGCACCTTGACCAGGCCGAGGAGGCGCAGCAGCGGATGGGCGGTCAGGTCGACGGTGCGGATGCGCTCCCGGCGCAGGGAGCGGCGCTTCACCAGCAGCAGCCCGGTGTGCAGTTCGGCCCGCTCGGGGCCGATCCGGTAGCGGGTGTGCCGCCACCGGAGGTACTCCAGGGCGGCGCTGCCGAGGACGAACAGCGCGGCTCCGCCCAGCACCCAGGCGAGCGCCGTGACCGCCCCGAAGGGGACGACGAGGGCGACGAAGGCGGGCACTCCGCCGCTGACGGCGATGCCGCCCATGAGGAGCGAGGCGACGAGCACCGTGCGCCGGTCGAGCCGCTGCCACGCCGCGTCGACGGGTGCGTCCTGGGCCGGAGCGTCGGCGGCGGGGGCGGCGTCCGCCCCGTCCGCCGGTGTCCCGCTCATGTGGCGTCCCCGGGGGTCGCCCCGGTGATCCGCGTGAGCTGCTCGGCGAGTTCGGCGGCGGCCTCGTGGTCGAGACCCTCGATCTTGACCGCGCCCTTGGCGGACCCGGTGGTGACGACGACGGTGGACAGCCCGAAGGCCTGTTGCAGCGGGCCGCGCACGGTGTCCACGGTCTGGATCCGCGACATCGGCGCCACCCGCCACTCCTGCCAGAAGTACCCGGTGTGGGTGTAGACCGCGGAGTCGGTGACCTCCCAGCGGTGCACCCGGTACCACCACCCGGGCAGGAACAGGGCGGCGAGCAGCCCGGGCACGGCGATCAGCACCGCGGGGAGGAACAGCCAGAACCTGGCCGGCTCGATCAGCACTCCCAGGAGCACGAGGACGAGGACCGGCGGGAGCACGAGCAGCAGCCACTGCACCCGCCACCAGGGGACGACCCTGCGGTCGAACCTGTTGCGCGGCGGTCTCAGCCGTACCGCTCCCGTGCCCGTTCCGGTCCCCGACACCGTCACCCCTCCCCCGTGGCCCTCACCCGTCAGCCGGTCGGCCTCATCGGCCGCGCAAGGTACGGTACTTGCCCACCAGAGCGGCGGTCGAACTGTCGAGCGCCTCGCCCCGCTCCGCTCCGGTCAGCACCGGTTCGATCTTCTTCGCCAGGACCTTGCCCAGCTCGACGCCCCACTGGTCGAAGGAGTCGATGTTCCAGATCGCGCCCTGGACGAACACCTTGTGCTCGTAGAGGGCGATCAACTGGCCCAGCACGGACGGCGTCAGCTCGTCGGCGAGGATGGTGGTCGTCGGGTGGTTGCCGCGGAAGGTCTTGTGCGGCACCAGTTCCTCGGCGACGCCCTCGGCCCGCACCTCGTCCGGCGTCTTGCCGAAGGCCAGCGCCTGCGTCTGGGCGAAGAAGTTCGCCATCAGCAGGTCGTGCTGGGCCGCCAGGCCGGGCGTCAGGTCCCGGACCGGGCGGGCGAAGCCGATGAAGTCGGCCGGGACGACCTTGGTGCCCTGGTGCAGCAACTGGTAGTACGCGTGCTGCCCGTTGGTGCCCGGGGTGCCCCAGACGACCGGTCCGGTCTGCCAGTCGACGGGGACGCCGTCGCGGTCCACGGACTTGCCGTTGGACTCCATGTCGAGCTGCTGGAGGTAGGCGGTGAACTTCGACAGGTAGTGGCTGTACGGCAGGACCGCGTGCGCCTGTGCGTCGAAGAAGGCCCCGTACCAGACGCCCAGCAGGCCCAGCAGCAGCGGCGCGTTCTCCTCGGCCGGCGCGGTGCGGAAGTGCTCGTCGACCTGGTGGAAGCCGTCGAGCATCTCCCGGAAGCGGTCCGGGCCGATGGCGATCATCAGCGAGAGGCCGATGGCCGAGTCGTAGGAGTAGCGTCCGCCGACCCAGTCCCAGAACTCGAACATGTTGGCCGTGTCGATGCCGAAGTCGGCGACCTTCTCGGCGTTCGTGGACAGCGCCACGAAGTGCCGGGCGACGGCGGACTCGTCACCGCCGAGCTGCCCCAGCAGCCAGTCGCGGGCGGAGGTGGCGTTGGTGATGGTCTCGATCGTCGTGAAGGTCTTGGAGGCGACGATGAAGAGGGTCTCCTCGGCGTCCAGGCCGCGGATCGCCTCGTGCAGGTCGGCGCCGTCCACGTTGGACACGAAGCGGAAGTCCAGCTCGCGGTCGCTGAAGGAGCGCAGCACCTCGTACGCCATGGCCGGACCGAGGTCGGAGCCGCCGATGCCGATGTTGACGACCGTCCTGATGCGCCTGCCGGTGTGACCGGTCCACTCCCCCGAGCGGACCTTGTCGGAGAAGGCGGCCATCTTGTCGAGGACGGCGTGCACGGCCGGGACGACGTTCTCGCCGTCGACCTCGATCACCGCGTCGCGCGGGGCGCGCAGTGCGGTGTGCAGGACCGCGCGGTCCTCGGTGGTGTTGATCTTCTCGCCGCGGAACATGGCGTCCCGCAGCTCGGCCACGCCGGTGGCCCGGGCCAGCTCGCGCAGCAGGCCCAGGGTCTCGTCGGTGACCAGGTGCTTGGAGTAGTCGAGGTGGAGGTCGCCGACCTGGAGGGTGCAGCCCGTGCCGCGGGCCGGGTCGGCGGCGAACAGGTCGCGCAGGTGGGTGTCGCCCAACTGCTCCCGGTGCTTGCCCAGGGCCGTCCACTCGGGGAGCTGGTTCAGCCTGGTACGGCCGTTCTTCGAATCCATCGCGTTCATCTCGGACATCAGCCCACTTCTACTCGTATCCGCCTGCATCCCCCGCTGCTTCCCCAACCTAATTGATCAGGGGTACGAGTGCGGCAACGGCGGACGCCATCAGGGCCGCCGCCAGCAGCGCCGGCGCGTTCAGCCCCCACCCGGCCGCCGCGACCCCCGCCAGGAGCGCCCCGAGCGGGGCCCCGGCGACGGCGAGCGTGCGGAAGGCGGAGCTGACCCTGCCCAGCATCTCCGCCGGGCTGCGCTCCTGCACCAGGGTCGTCTGGTTGGCGTTCCACACGATGCCCATCAGCCCGAACACCGCCATCGCGGCCACCGCCGCCCACAGCTCCCGGACCGTCCCCAGCACGACGAGCGCGGCGGTCTGCGCCAGTCCGGCCAGGAACACGCTGCGTATGCGGCCGAACCGGGCGGCGAGCCGTCCGGCCACCGCCCCGCCGGCCACGCCGCCCACTCCGTACGTGGTGATCGCCGCCGCGAATCCCGCCTGCCCGGCGTCCAGCCAGCCGGTGATGTGCAGCACCAGGGTGGCGACGAGCCCGCCGACGCCGATGTTGCACAGGGTGGTGGCCGTGCACAGCCCGCGCAGGCGCCGGTCCGCCCACAGCACCTTCAGCCCGGCCGCGATGTCCCCGCGCAGGGTGCTGCCCGCCGGGCGCGGTGCCCGCGCGGGTGCCGGAACCCGCAGCGAGGCGATCAGCGCGGCGGCGAGGGCATAGGTGAGCGCGTCGGCCGCGTACGGCACCGAGGACCCCACGACCAGCAGCAGCGGCACCAGCGGGGCCGCCAGGAAGGTCCCCGCCACCTGCTGCCCGGTCATCAGCCGGGCGTTCGCCGAGCCCAGGGCGTGCGCGGGGACGAGCGAGGGCAGCAGGGCGGTCGCCGCGTTGTCGAACAGGGTCTGGAGCGTGGTCAGCGCGAAGGCCACCCCGATCAGCAGGGCGATCGAGGCCTGTCCCAGGGCGACCGCCACCGCGAAGGCAGCCATCAGCAGTCCCCGCGCGAGGTCCACGGCCCACATCGCCCGCCGCTGGTCGACCCGGTCGGCGACCGCCCCGCCGAGCAGCCCGAACAGCAGCCACGGCAGGAACCCGCCCGCGCTCACCAGCGCCACCAGCACCGGGTCCTCGGTCAGCGTGGCCGCGAGCAGCGGCATCGCGGCCGTACGCAGGGAGTCGCCGAACTTGGACACGACGGCGGCCGACCACAGCCGCCCGAATCCACCGCGCCACGCGGGCGCCCGCCCCTCCACCGCCTGCACCGCTGCCACAACCACCACCCCCGCCGGCCGAGCCGTTCAGATCGTGGAAAGACCGTAAGGGGTACCACTGACAATCGGCCTGACCGGCGGAAACAGCCACCGTGCCGGCGCAGGCAGCGGGGGCCGGACACCCCCAGGTGTCCGGCCCCCGCTCAATTCCTAGATCTCGCCCCGCAGTTTGGCGAGCGCCTCGGCGAGGATCGCCTCGCCGTCCGCGTCGCTGCGCCGCTCCCGCACGTAGGCGAGATGTGTCTTGTACGGTTCCGTGCGCGGCGGAGCCGGGGGGTTGTCCCGGTCCTGACCGGCCGGGAACCCGCAGCGCGGGCAGTCCCAGGTGTCGGGGACAGCTGCGTCGCTGGCGAAGCTGGGCTGTGTCTCGTGCCCGTTGGAGCACCAGAAGGAGATGCGCAGGCGGGGCGCGGACTCGCCGCGCTCGGCCTCGCCCATCGGCCCCGCTCCGACCCGGCTTCCCCGGATCGCGTTGCCACTTGCCACGGTCGTAACTCCCTGCGTGATGGTGCTGCGAGGCTGCGTCCTACTGCCCCGCGGCGGGCGCCCACTCTGGAATAAGGCCCAACGCGCGTCCAGTGACGGGAGTTACACCCCGACGCCGGGACGCCTGCCCATGATAGGCCGCGATCCCGGCATCGGACCGGTCGTACCGGACGATGTGCGTCAGCCGTCGAGCTTCATCAGCAGCGCGAGCGCCACGATGAGGCCGAACCAGATCAGGCCGACGACGACGGTGATCCGGTCGAGGTTGCGCTCGGCGACCGAGGACCCTCCGACGGACGACTGCATGCCACCGCCGAACATGTCGGAGAGGCCGCCGCCCTTCCCCTTGTGCATCAGAACCAGCAGCATCAGCAGCAGGCTGAATACGATCAGGGCGATCGAGAACCCCATAACCACGGCTGGACCAACTTCCTCGGATCAAGTCTCGGGACAGACAAAGACGACGGGGGCCGGTGGCGAGCCACCGGCCCCCGTCAGAGTACGACGGATCGGCCCTAGGGCCTACTCACTGCCGGTACTACCGGTGACCGCCGTGACCTGGCACGCGCCCGGCCGGCACCGGTGCGACTACTGGTCGCGGTAGCGCACGATCTTGACGAACTCGTCGACGTCCAGCGCCGCGCCGCCGATCAGCGCGCCGTCGACGTCGGGCTTCGCCATGATCGCGGCGACGTTCCCGGACTTGACGGAGCCGCCGTACTGGATGCGGACCTTGTCGGCCAGCTCCTGCGAGTACAGCTCGGCGAGCCGGCCGCGGATCGCGCCGCAGACCTCCTGCGCGTCCTCGGGCGTGGCGACCTCGCCGGTGCCGATCGCCCACACGGGCTCGTACGCGACGACGACGGACTCGGCCTGCTCGGCCGGGACGTCCTTCAGGCCGCCGTCGACCTGGGCGAGCGTGTGCTCGACCTGCCGGCCGGCCTTGCGGACGTCCAGGCCCTCGCCGACGCACATGATCGGGGTCAGGCCGTGCTTGAACGCGGCCTTGACCTTGGCGTTGACGACCTCGTCGGTCTCGTTGTGGTACTGGCGGCGCTCGGAGTGGCCGACGGCCACGTAGGAGCACTTGAACTTCGCCAGCATCGCACCGGAGATCTCGCCGGTGTACGCGCCGGAGTCGTGCGCCGAGAGGTCCTGGGCGCCGTACTTGATCTTCAGCTTGTCGCCGTCGACCAGGGTCTGCACCGAACGCAGGTCGGTGAAGGGCGGCAGGACCGCGACCTCCACGTCGTCGTAGTCCTTGTCGGTCAGCGCGAAGGCGAGCTTCTGGACGTGGGCGATGGCCTCGAGGTGGTTGAGGTTCATCTTCCAGTTGCCCGCCATCAGCGGGGTGCGGGTGGTGCTCATCTCAGGATCAGTCCTCCAGTGCGGCAAGGCCGGGCAGGGTCTTGCCTTCCAGGTATTCCAGGCTGGCGCCGCCGCCGGTCGAGATGTGGCCGAACGCGTTCTCGTCGAAGCCGAGGATGCGGACGGCCGCGGCGGAGTCGCCGCCGCCGACGACCGTGAAGGCGCTGCTGTCGAGCAGGCCCTGCGCGACGGCGGCGGTGCCGCCGGCGTAGTCGGGGTGCTCGAAGACGCCCATGGGGCCGTTCCAGAAGACCGTGGCGGCGTCCGCCAGCTTGGCAGCGTACAGCTCGCGGGTCCTGGGCCCGATGTCCAGGCCCTCCTGGTCGGCCGGGATGGCGTCGGCGGCGACGGTGGCCGGGTTGGCCGGAGCCTTGGTCTTCAGGTCCGGGAAGTCCGCGGAGACCAGCACGTCGACCGGCAGGACGAACTCGACGCCCTTGTTCTCGGCCCGCTCCAGGTACTCCAGGACGACCGGGATCTGGTCCTCCTGCAGGAGCGAGATGCCGACCTCGTGGCCCTGGGCCTTGAGGAAGGTGTACGCCATGCCGCCGCCGACCAGGATGCGGTCGGCCTTCTCCAGGAGGTGATCGATCACGCCGAGCTTGTCGGAGACCTTGGCGCCGCCGAGGACCACGACGTAGGGGCGCTTGACGTCCTCGGTGAGCTTCTTCAGCACGCCGACCTCGGTGGCGATGAGGTCGCCGGCCGCGTGCGGCAGGCGGGCCGGGAGGTCGAAGACCGACGCGTGCTTGCGGTGCACCGCGCCGAAGCCGTCGCCGACGTACAGGTCGGCGAGGGAGGCGAGCTCATCGGCGAAGGCGCCGCGCTCGGCGTCGTCCTTGGCCGTCTCACCGGCGTTGAAGCGCAGGTTCTCGATGACCGCGACCTTGCCGTCGGCCAGGGCCTCGACCGTGGCGCGGGCGGATTCGCCGACCGTGTCGGTGGCGAAGGCGACCTCGGCTTCGAGGATCTCGCCGAGCCGCTTGGCGGCCGGGGCCAGGGAGAACGCCGGGTCCGGGGAGCCCTTGGGGCGGCCCAGGTGCGAGGCGACGATCACCCGGGCGCCCGCGGCGGCGAGCTTGGCGATCGTGGGGGCGACGGCGCGGATGCGGCCGTCGTCGGTGATCGTGGTGCCGTCGAGCGGCACGTTGAGGTCGGCGCGGACGAAGACCCGCTTGCCCGCGACCCCGTCGGCGATGAGTTCGTCGATCGTCTTCATGAAGTACGGCTCCTCAGAAGGGCTGGACAGGCCACAGGGCCCGTACAGCGCCGCGTTGCGCTGCCCGAGCCCTGTCGCTCACATCGAGATGATCTCAGTACTGCGTGGTCAGAGCTGACCGCCGACGAAGACGGTCAGGTCGACCAGACGGTTCGAGTAGCCCCACTCGTTGTCGTACCAGCCGAGGATCTTCACCGTCTTGTCCTCCTGGACCATCGTCAGGGAGGAGTCGAAGGTGCAGGACGACGGGTCGCCGACGATGTCGGAGGACACGATCGGGTCCTCGGTGTACGTGAGGTAGCCCTTGAGGTCGCCGTCGGTGGCGGCCTTCTTGAACGCGGCGTTGACCTCGTCCTTGGTGACCTCGCGGCCGAGCTCCACGACCAGGTCGGTGACCGAGCCGGTGGGCACGGGCACGCGGATCGCCATGCCGTCCAGCTTGCCCTTGAGCTGCGGGAGGACCAGGGCGGTGGCCTTGGCGGCACCGGTCGTGGTCGGGATGATGTTCTCGGCGGCGGCGCGGGCGCGGCGCAGGTCCGAGTGCGGGAAGTCCAGGATGCGCTGGTCGTTGGTGTACGCGTGGACCGTCGTCATCAGGCCCTTGACCAGGCCGAAGTTCTCGTCGAGAACCTTGGCCATCGGCGCCACGCAGTTGGTGGTGCAGGAGGCGTTGGAGATGACGTGGTGGTTGGCCGCGTCGTACTTGTCCTGGTTGACGCCCATCACGATGGTGATGTCCTCGTCCTTGGCCGGGGCCGAGATGAGGACCTTCTTCGCGCCGCCCGCGATGTGCTTCTCGGCGTCGGCCTTCTTGGTGAAGATGCCGGTCGACTCGATCACGATGTCGACGCCCAGCGTGCCCCACGGGATGTCGGCGGGGTTGCGCTCGGACAGCACCTTGATGGTGTGGCCGTCGACGGTGATGGTGTCCTCGGTGT
Source organism: Streptomyces sp. NPDC039736 (assembly GCF_055596485.1). NCBI lineage: Bacteria > Bacillati > Actinomycetota > Actinomycetes > Kitasatosporales > Streptomycetaceae > Streptomyces > Streptomyces sp. NPDC039736. Next base: position 147,158 of record NZ_JBVIUQ010000005.1, read on the forward strand.
GCGACACCTCGGCCTTGAGGCGGCCCAGGATGGTGTCGTACTTCAGAAGGTGCGCGGTGGTCGCGGTGTCACCCAGGTCGTTGACAGCCACGACCTCGATGTCGGCGCCCTGCTCCAGCAGCGCCCGGAAGTAGTTGCGCCCGATGCGGCCGAAGCCGTTGATTCCTACGCGGATCGTCACGAACCGATCTCCTCGTTGGTACGCCGGGGTTTCGACGCCTCGGCGAGCTTGTATGGGATGTCCCCGACCGCTGTCGACCCTACCTCTCCGTAGACCTTCACGTCGCATCGAGTGCGGCCGTGCCGTGGCCGGAACATGACTCGACGACCCGTACTACCCGGTAATGGAGCGGGTAGTACGGGTCGTCGGGACCTTTGTCCGTATTACTCAGCGTGACCGGTGGGGGCCTTCCGGACGCGGCCGGACTCAGCCCTTGATGCTCCGCAGGGCCTTCTCCAGGAGCTTGGCGCGCTGTCCGGCGTCCGGCACGTGCTCCAGGCCGAAGCCGAGGAGCGCGGTGTCACGGGTGGTGACCGCCGCGTACGTCTGGAACAGCTCGCCGGTGCGGGCCCACGGGCCGGTCACCGCCGGGCTGCCGGCCGGGGCGGCCGTCGGCGCCCAGGCGCCGAGGGAGGTCTCGAAGCCCTCCGCGTCGCGGTCGGCGCCGCCGACGGTGAGACGGGTGTCGTCCAGGAAGACGCCGCGGCCCAGGTCGCTCGGGTCGGTGACGTAGGCCAGGGACAGCTCGACCTTCTTGCCCGCGTAGGCGCTCAGATCGAAGGAGACCTGCTTCCAGCCGCCGGAGGAACCGGTGAAGCTGTTCCACTGGCCGCTGGTGCCGCTCGCGGTGCAGCCCGCGTCGCCCCGGGTGAGGTAGCGCGCCAGGAAGGGGTGCGCCTCCAGGTAGAAGCCCTGGTCGCACTGGGCCGGGACGGTGTTCTTGGTGAGGCCGCTCTTCTCGGGCAGCGTCGTGTGGTCCTCGGCGCCCGCAGTACGGGCCTCCAGGAACGCGTGGTCGTAGCCGTTCTCGGTGTTCCAGTTGAGCGCGGCGCGCAGGGTCGGCTGGTCGGCGGCGCTGACGCCGGTCAGGTCGACGGTGCGGGTCAGGCGCTTGTACTGGCCGCTCTGACTGGTCGCGGACGCCATCCAGGAGCCCTGGTAGGGGGCGTACGGGTTGGCGATCCCGGTGTAGCGGCCCGCCTGGGCGCTCTTGAACTGCGGGAACTCGGCCGCCGGGAGCGAGTCGGAGGTGACCAGGTAGGTGCCGGGGGTGTCCAGCGGGTTGCCGGGGGCGCCCGCGAGCGGGGTGGTGAGGCCCTGCAGGCCGCCCGCGCCCGCGAAGCCGGTGGCGCCGGGGGCGTTCGCGCGGCCGTACGCGCCGAGGTAGTACTGGCTGAAGTCGTCGGTGACGGCCGGGCCGAGCTGGGCCGTGCCGCCGGCCTTCTCACCGGCCTCGACCAGCTTGCCGCCCTCGTTGAGGTACTGGCGGAGCTGGTACTGGGTCGGGCCGCCCGGGGCGTTGGCCCCGGTGTAGTGGACGACCGAGTCGAAGTGGCCGAGGACGCCGAGCGAGTGCGGGGCGCCCTGGGCGGCGACGTCCCAGGAGGTGGCGGAGCGGCCGTTGGCCTTCAGCGCGTCCACGTACTTCTGGACCTCGGTGGCCGGTGCGCCCTCCTCGGCGACCACCAGGTGGGCGGCCTTGGGGCGGTCGGCGAGCGTGTAGGTGAAGTGCTCGCTCTCGGTGGGCCTTCCGGCCTTCGTCTCGCCGGTGAACCAGACCTCGACCTTGTCGCCCGGCTCGCCGTCCTGGACCTTGGCGCGGTAGTCGTCGAAGTAGGTGTTGTCCTCGTCGCCGTAGCGCAGTCCGCCGTCCCACGGCTTCAGCGCCTGGTCGTGGACCTTGCCGCCGTTGACGCGGTACTTGAGCTCCTTGTCGCGCACCGACTTGCGGACCGTGACGTTGATCTCCTGGTCGCGGTCGCGGGCGTAGGACGTGGTGAAGGGGTCGAGCGTGAAGTCGGGGGCGTCGATGCCGACGGAGGACTTCGGCTGGTCCGGGGTGAGCGTGGTCTCGGCTATGGAGAGCGCGAAGGGGATGTTCTTCGCGAACTCCTGCTGGATCAGCTTCTCGTCGTCGGGGAAGTTGAAGCCCGACATGCAGTCGCGGGCGTTCCACCGGTCGTTCGGGTCCAGGTCGGAGATCGTCTGGCAGGTCGACATCTCGGGGGTGAACATCTTGATGCCGTTGACGTTGCCGGCGTGCCCGTCGGCCTCGCCGTTGGTGACGTACAGCTCCGAGGAGACCTGCGGGTGGTAGCCGGGAACGGCGGAGTTCTCCGGGGTGCCGGCAAGGGCCTTGAGGGCCACGTCGTCGGGGGTGGGGGTGGCGACCTGCCAGCCGACGCCGTAGAGGATCAGTTCGGCGGCCGAGTGGTAGTTGATCGCGTACTTGAAGCCGATGCGCTTCTGGAAGCGGTCCAGGGCGAGCGTCTCGGGCTCGGACATGGCCTTCGGGCCGCGGTAGGTCTCGTCCGAGGGGTCGGGGGACGAACCCTCGTTGTCGTAGCCCCACTTGTAGCCGAAGTTGCGGTTCAGGTCGATGCCGTCGCCGGTCTCGGTCCTCCCGCTGCCGTTGGTGTCGCGGAGGTTCTTGCGCCACAGCCGGACGTTGCGGTTCGTGGGGTCGGTGTGCGTGTAGTCGTAGCCGTCCGGGTTGGCGGACAGCACGAACCACAGCTCGCTCCTGTCGACGAGCCCGGTGATCTTCGCGTCCTTGCCGTACCCGTTGACGAAGTGGTGCATCAGCCGGCGGGTCATCTCCGGGGTGATCCACTCACGGGCGTGCTGGTTGGACACGTAGAGCGTGGCGGGCTTGGAGCCGTCGGCGCTGGTGCGGGCGTTCTTCGTCAGCTTGAGGGCCAGGATGTCCTTGCCCCGGACCGTCTTGCCGATGGAGACGGCCTTGGCGATGGACGGGTTGGCCTGCGCGACGGCCAGCAGCTCCTCCTGGAGGCCGCCCTTGCCGCTGTACGGGCGGAACACGCCGTCCCCGGCGGCCGCGGCCCGCGCCTTGGCCGCGGGGAGCCTGCGCTCGGCCAGGTCCACGCCCTGGGCGCGCAGTTCGGCGGCCCGCTTCTGGGTGAGGATCAGTTCGACGGTGGCGGTGCCCTTGGCCGGGACCCGCTCGCTGAGCTCGTGGGCGTCGGTGCCGGCCCGCAGGAGCAGCGGCACCTGTGCCTGGGTGACCTTCGCGTCGAAGACCGTGACGCCGTCGCCGCCCGGTGCGGTGTCTCCGGCGGGCTGCGCCTGGGCCACGGGTATCGCGGCCAGGCCGGCTATCAGCAGTGAGGATGCGGCGAGTATCGATCTCGCTCTGCGTCTCATGTGCCCCCCTTGCAGTTGTCTGTCACGTGAGTGAACAGACGTCAGAATCATGACCATTCATGGCCACGTCAAGAGCACATCAGCAACACAGAAAGCTGCCCCTGGCACCCAACTGGGCGTCAGAGGCAGCGAGTTGTGGCGGAGTCATGAATTCCGCGGCGGGGGACCCCGCGGGCTACAGGCTCGTGGCCATCCCGCCGGCCCTACCGGCCGCCAGGTCGCCGGCCACGCCGGTGGCCGCACCGCCGGCCGTTCCGGCCACCAGGGCGTCGGCCGGGCCGGCCGCCATGCCGTGCGCCGCCATCCCGGTCCCCGTCATCCCGGGCGCCGTCATCCCCGGCACGCTGCCCGTGATGCTTCCCGTCATGCCGCCGCCCGGGGCGCCGGACAGGGCGGAGTCGTCGGCGAGTGCGGCGCTGTTGGCCAGCGAGGCGGCGAGGCCCTTGGCCATCTCCTCCTCGATCTCCTCGGTCATGTCCTCGGTGAGGTTGCACTCCGTACCCGGAATGCCGAGGTCCTGCGCCCGCTTGTCGGCCATCGCCAGCAGCCGTCGGATGCGGCCGGCGACCGCGTCCTTGGTCAGCGGCGGGTCGGCCAGCGCGCCCAGCTCCTCCAGCGACGCCTGCTTGTGCTCCATGCGCAGGCGGCCCGCCGCGGCGAGGTGCTCGGGCACCTCCTCGCCGAGGATCTCCAGCGCGCGCTGCACGCGGGCCCCGGCGGCGACGGCCGCCCGGGCGCTGCGGCGCAGGTTGGCGTCGTCGAAGTTGGCGAGCCGGTTGGCGGTGGCGCGGACCTCGCGGCGCATCCGCCGCTCCTCCCAGGCCAGTACCGAGTCGTGCGCGCCGAGCCGGGTGAGCAGCGCGCCGATCGCGTCGCCGTCGCGCACGACGACCCGGTCCACGCCGCGCACCTCGCGCGCCTTGGCGCCGATGGAGAGCCTGCGGGCCGCGCCGACCAGCGCGAGCGCCGCCTCCGGGCCCGGGCAGGTGACCTCCAGGGAGGACGAGCGGCCCGGCTCGGTGAGGGAGCCGTGCGCGAGGAAGGCCCCGCGCCAGGCCGCCTCGGCGTCACAGGTGGCCCCCGAGACCACCTGCGGGGGCAGCCCCCGGATGGGCCGCCCGCGGCCGTCCACCAGGCCCGTCTGGCGGGCGAGCTGGTCGCCGCCCGCCACCACCCGTACGAGGAAGCGCGAACCGCGGCGCAGACCGCTGGGCGCCATCACCACGAGCTCCGAGCTGTGCCCGAAGATCTCCAGGATGTCCTTCTTCAGCCTGCGTGCCGCATAGCTGACGTCCAGCTCCGCCTCGATCACGATGCGCCCGCTCACCAGGTGCAGGCCGCCCGCGAACCGGAGGATCGCCGAGACCTCTGCCTTTCTGCAGCAGGTCCGGGTGACGGGGAGCCGGGAGATCTCGTCCTTCACCGCTGCCGTCATCGCCATGGGCCGATCCTTCCATGCATCCGAAAAATACGGTCGTACGCGGCTGCCAGGAGCTCCGGGTCGTGCTGGGGGGCTCCGTCGGGCCGGGCCACCGGCGCCAGCTCGACCGTCGCACCGAACCGTTTGGCGGCATCGGCGAGTGAGGGAAGGTCGGGCACGGCGGCCTGGTCGGCCAGCACCACGTCGAGGGCGAGTTTAGGGGCGTGTCGGGCCAAAACCTCCAAATGACGTTGCGGTGAAAAGCCCTCGGTTTCGCCTGGCTGGGGTGCCAGATTGAGGGACAGGATCCGCCTCGCCTTGGTCTCCACCAGGGCATCCAGCAGTTCCGGCACCAACAGGTGGGGGATCACCGAGGAGAACCAGGAACCGGGTCCGAGAACCACCCAGTCGGCGTCACGGACCGCGGCCACCGCCTCCGGAACGGCCGGCGGATCGTGCGGTACGAGATGCACCGACTGCACCTCGCCGGGGGTCAGCGCGACGGTCGCCTGGCCGCGCACGGTGTCGATGTCGTCGGGGCGCTCGGGGTCGTGGCCGCGGACGAGCGCCTGGAGCTCCAGCGGGACCGCGGACATGGGCAGCACCCGGCCGTGCGCTCCCAGGAGCCTGCCGACCAGGTCCAGGGCCTGCACGTGGTCGCCGAGCTGCTCCCAGAGGGCCACGATCAGCAGGTTGCCGACCGCGTGCTCGTGCAGGTCGCCCTTGGACTGGAAGCGGTGCTGGATGACGCGCGACCAGGTCTGCCCCCAGTCGTCGTCCCCGCACAGGGCCGCGAGGGCCTTGCGCAGGTCGCCGGGGGGCAGCACGCCCAGCTCCTCCCGGAGCCGGCCGCTGGAGCCGCCGTCGTCGGCGACGGTGACCACGGCGGTCAGGTCGCCCGTGATGCGCCGCAGCGCGGTCAGCGACGCGGACAGGCCCATGCCGCCGCCGAGGGCGACGACCTTGGGCGTGGCGCCGCGCCTGCCGCGTGCGGCGCGCGGGGACGGCTCGCCGCCCAGCGCGGAGGTGACCCTGCGCAGGCGGTGCAGCCGGACGGTGCGGTTGGTCACTCGCGCCCCATGTCCCGGTGGACGACGACGGTCTCGACGCCCTCGGTGGACAGGCGGGCGGCCAGCTTCTCGGACATGGCGACCGAGCGGTGCTTGCCGCCGGTGCAGCCGACCGCGATGGTGACGTAGCGCTTGCCCTCGCGGCGGTAGCCGGTGGCGATGAGCTGGAGCAGCTCGGTGTACCGGTCCAGGAACTCCTTGGCGCCGGGCTGGTTGAAGACGTAGCCCGCCACCTCCTCGTTGAGGCCGGTGAAGGGGCGCAGCTCGGGGACCCAGTGGGGGTTGGGCAGGAAGCGGCAGTCCACCACGAGGTCGGCGTCGACGGGCAGGCCGTACTTGTAGCCGAAGGACATGACGGTGGCGCGCAGCTCGGGCTCCTCGTCGCCGGCGAACTGGGCGTCCATCTTGGCGCGCAGTTCGTGGACGTTGAGGCTGGAGGTGTCGATCACCAGGTCGGCGTCGCCGCGCAGCTCGCGCAGCAGGTCGCGCTCGGCGCCGATGCCGTCGGTGATGCGGCCGTCGCCCTGGAGGGGGTGCGGGCGGCGGACCGACTCGAAGCGGCGGACCAGGGCGTCGTCGGAGGACTCCAGGAAGACGATGCGCCGGTGGACGCCCTTGGCGTCGAGGTCGGCGAGGGACTCGCGGAGGTTGTCGAAGAAGCGGCGGCCGCGGACGTCGACGACGACGGCGATGCGGGCCACGTTGCCCTGGGAGCGGGCGCCGAGCTCCACCATGGTGGGGATCAGCGCGGGCGGCAGGTTGTCGACGACGAACCAGCCGAGGTCCTCCAGGCACTTCGCGGCCGTGCTGCGGCCGGCCCCGGACATGCCGGAGATGATGACCAGCTCGGGGATGGGCGTCTCGGCGGCCTCGGCGGTCTCCCGCTTGATGCCCGTACTCACGTGTGCTCCGTCTCGGTCGGTGGCCGGCCCGGTGGGGTCCGGTGCGGGGCCCGGGTGGTCTGCCGGGGCCGGTGCGGGGCCCCGGTCAGGCTCTGGGCTGCTCTGCTGCGGTGTGCTGCTCATGTGTGCTTCCCCCGTTCGGTGACGGGGCGGCCGCGGGTGCGGCTGCCTCGTCCTCCTCAATGATCTCTCCTGTCGCCGTGTTCACAGCGGGTGCGGCCGGGGCCGCCGCTGCGAGGGCGGCGGCGACGGTCTCGGCCGTTCTGCGGCCCACCCCCGGAACCTCGCAGATCTGATCAATTGTGGCGGATCGGAGCTTCTTCACCGAACCGAAGTGCTTGATGAGCGCCTGCTTGCGGGTCTCGCCCAGCCCCGGCACGTCGTCCAGGGGCCCGGCCCGGAAACGCTTGGCGCGCTTGGTGCGCTGGTAGGCGATGGCGAAGCGGTGGGCCTCGTCACGTACCCGCTGGAGGAGGTAGAGGCCCTCGCTGGTGCGCGGCAGGACCACCGGGTCGTCCTCGTCCGGCAGCCAGACCTCTTCGAGGCGCTTGGCGAGGCCGCAGACCGCGACGTCGTCGATGCCCAGCTCGTCCAGGGCCCGCTGGGCGGCCGCCACCTGCGGCTGTCCGCCGTCCACCACCACGAGCTGCGGCGGGTAGGCGAAGCGCTTGGGCCTGCCGTCGTCCTCCTGGAGCTGCTCCTCGGAGATCTCGCCGCCCATGAGGTCGCCGGTCTTCTCCTTCGCCGACAGGTAGCGCTTGAAGCGGCGGGTGATCACCTCGTGCATGGACCGGACGTCGTCCTGGCCCTCGAAGGACTTGATCTCGAAGCGCCGGTACTCGCTCTTGCGGGCGAGGCCGTCCTCGAAGACCACCATGGAGGCCACCACGTCGTCGCCCTGGAGGTGCGAGATGTCGTAGCACTCGATGCGCAGGGGCGCACCGTCCAGCCCGAGGGCCTCGGCGATCTCCTCCAGGGCCCGCGAGCGGGTGGTCAGGTCGGAGGCGCGCTTGGTCTTGTGCAGGACCAGGGACTGCTGGGCGTTGCGCTGGACCGTGGCCATCAGGTCCTTCTTGTCGCCGCGCTGCGGGATGCGCAGCGAGACGTTGGAGCCGCGCTTGGCGGTCAGCCACTGGTTGACGGCGACGGTGTCGTCGGGGAGCGCCGGGACGAGCACCTCCTTGGGCACCGCCTCGCCGCTCTCCTCGCCGTAGAGCTGCTGGAGGGCGTGCTCGACGAGGCCCGCCGTGTCGACGTTCTCGACCTTGTCGGTGACCCAGCCGCGCTGGCCGCGCACCCGTCCGCCGCGCACGTGGAAGATCTGCACGGCCGCCTCCAGCTCGTCCTCGGCGAGGGCGATCAGGTCGGCGTCGGTGGCGTCGTTGAAGACGATCGCGTTCTTCTCCAGGGCGCGCTTCAGCGCCCCTATGTCGTCGCGCAGCCGGGCGGCCTTCTCGTACTCCATGTCCTCGGCGGCGATCACCATCTGCTGCTCGATGCGCTTGAGGTACGTGCCGGTGCGTCCGGCCATGAAGTCGCAGAAGTCCTCGGCCAGTTCCCGGTGCTCCTCGGGGGTGACCCGGCCCACACAGGGGGCGGCGCACTTGCCGATGTAGCCGAGCAGGCAGGGGCGGCCGATCTGGGCGGAGCGCTTGAAGACGCCGGCGGAGCAGGTGCGCACGGGGAAGACGCGCAGCATCAGGTCGACGGTCTCGCGGATCGCCCAGGCGTGGCCGTACGGGCCGAAGTAGCGCACGCCCTTCTTCTTGGGGCCGCGCATCACCTGCACGCGCGGGAACTCCTCGTTCATCGTCACCGCGAGGTGCGGGTAGCTCTTGTCGTCGCGGTACTTGACGTTGAACCGGGGGTCGAACTCCTTGATCCAGGAGTACTCCAACTGGAGCGCCTCGACCTCGGTGGCGACGACCGTCCACTCCACGGACGCGGCGGTGGTCACCATCGTGCGCGTGCGCGGGTGGAGGTTGGCCAGGTCCTGGAAGTACGAGGACAGGCGCGGGCGCAGGCTCTTGGCCTTCCCGACGTAGATCACCCGGCGGTGTTCGTCGCGGAAGCGGTAGACCCCCGGCGAGTCGGGGATCTGGCCCGGCTTGGGACGGTAGCTGGAGGGATCTGCCATGGGTGCAGCCTACTTGCGGGCACTGACAGCCGGGACGCCCCGGTGGGGCGTCCCGGCCGTGTGGCGGTGCCGGTTATGCGTGCGTGCGCCTGCGCAGCCGTACGGCGGCGAGTCCCGCGGCGGCGAGGAGCACGGCCGCTCCCCCGGCGGCCACGGGGGCCGCGGGGGCGCCGCCCCCGGAGGCGCCGGTCTCCGGGGCTGCGGGGGCGGCGGGGGCCGCGTAGCCGCCGGCCTTGCCCTGCCGGGCGTAGGCGGTGCCGGGGAGCTTGTCGGCGTAGGCGGCGTGGACGCGCTGCTGGTAGGCGGCGAGGGTGGAGCCCCGGGCGCCGACGGCCCGGGTGGCGTCCTCGTCGAGCGGCAGCACGCGGGTGGCGTCGTGGACGTACCAGGCGTCGATCTGGGGCTCGCGGAAGACGGTGCCGCCCGGGAGGGCGCGTGCGCCAGCGGCGGCGTAGCGGGTCTCGTCGTCGCCGGTGGCGATGTTCACGACCTTCCAGACGCCCTTGTCCGGCGCCATCCACACGGAGGCCTGCCGGCCGTCCGAGGACACGGCGGTGGTGGCCATGAAGTCCAGCCTGGAGGCCGCGGCCCCCTTCTTGCCCGCGACGAACTCCGCCGAGAGCGTGTGCACCGGCACGGTGGCGTCCTGGACGCGGGGGGCGGCGGCGCGGGCGAGGGCTCCGTCCCGGGCGAAGAAGCGCGACAGGGTGTCCAGGGTGGCGGGCGCGGTGGCCGCCCGGTGGGCCAGGGCGGCGGGCGTCTCGTCGGCCGCGGCCTCGGCGGCGGCGCCCAGCAGCAGGGTGGTGGTGACGGCGGCGAGGGCGGCTGTTCTGAGGTGCTTGGCGTGCGGTGTCACGGCGTCACGCCCCGATCTTGTAGAGCGAGTGGGTCCAGGAGAACTCGTTGTTGTTCACGTACCAGTCGTGCGAGGCCCAGTTGTAGCGGCTGCTGGTCTTCCACGGGTCGCCCCAGTAGACCCAGTCGTTGGCGGTGTCGTAGCCGTAGATCACGTGCATGTGGCCGCCGCCGCTCGACCACTGGATGCGGGTCTCGACCGGGCGGTCGGCGGATATCTCGCTCTGCACGGTCGGGTAGCGCAGCCAGCCGGTGACGTAGGAGCCCGGGTTGACGCCCGCCCAGCGCAGGCCGGTCTGGACGTTGCCCAGGGTGGCCTGGTTGTTGGGGCAGGCGGTGTTCTGGTTGCGGTTGAAGGCGGCGTTGCAGAACTGGTTCTGGCTGTAGGAGCGGCCGAACCAGGTGGCGATGGTGTTGCCGGCGGCGGCCCAGCACCAGTTGGTCTTCTCCTGGGCCTGCATGGTGATGTTCAGGCGCTTGGCGGCGAGCAGGGGCGCCGCCGCCGGGGCCGCGTCCTGCCGGGCGGCCGCGGCGGGCCGGTCGACGGGCACGGGTGCGGCGGTGGCGGTCGCCGTGGGGACGGCGAGCAGCAGGGCGGCGGTCAGGACGGCCGGGGAGAGCCGTCTGAGGGCCGTACGGGGACGGGTGTCGCTTCGATCGCGCATCGCGTTCCTCCCGAGGCGGGGGGTTGGGGCCTCCCCTGCTCACGGACTGGCGAGCTGGGGGGAGGGCGGAGGAGCGCGTCCGGACGCTGTTGAGGAGCATCGGGTGTTGTCGAGTGCAGGTCAACACGCTTCAATGCGGGGTGACGCGGAGCTGTGAACGCGGTGGCCCCGATGTGAACGGACCGCTTCCGTCCACCAGCCCGCTTCACCGACGGCGGCGCGGCGGTGCGGTGTGCCTCCGTGAACGTTCACTGCCAGCGGAGGAGCCGTGATGCGGCAGCACCCGACACCGGAAGCCGACGACCTCGTACCGGCGCGGGCCGATCTGGAGCAGTTGCTGCGGACCGGGCCCTTCCACCTGGCGCTGCGGGCGGCCCTGCAACTGCGCGGGCTGCCGTTGCAACGCGTCCGCCACCACCTGGCGGGGCGGGGCATCACCGTCGGGGTGACCAGCCTCAGCTACTGGCAGCAGGGGGCGCGCCGGCCCCAGCGGCCGGAATCGCTGCGCGCGGTGCGGGAGCTGGAGGGGGTGCTGGGGCTGCCTGCCGAGTCGCTGATCCGGCTGCTGGTGGCGGAGGGGGCGGAGGGCGAGCGGCCCCAGGGCCGTGCGTACCGGGCCCTGGTGGAGGCGTCGGGCTCGGTGGAGATGCTGCTGGCGGAACTGGAGTCGCCGGTGGACGGCGGTCTGCACACCGTCGGCCATCAGGAGCGGGTGCGCATCGGGCCCGGCCGGGAGCTGGTGGGGCGCGACTCCCAGCACGTGGTGCGGGCGCACCGGGACGGCGTGGACCGCTATCTGGCGGTGCACCACGGCGACCCGGGCTGCGACCCGTCCCGGGTGCGGGTGCGGGCCGGGGACAACTGCCGTACCGGGCGGGTGCGGTGGCACCGGGAGAGCGGGCTCGTCGTCGCGGAGATGCTGTTCGACGCGCGGCTGCGGGCCGGGGACACGTACTTCTTCGCGTACGGCTTCGAGGACGGCACCGGCGGGACCTGCGTCGAGTACGTGCGCGGTTTCCGCTTCGCGGGCGGGCAGTACGTGCTCCAGGTGCGCTTCGACGAGCGGGCGCTGCCGGTGCGGTGCCGCCGCTTCGCCCAGGCGTCGGCCGGGTCGCCGAGGGTGGGGCGGCAGGATCTGACGCTGAGCGGGCGGCACGGCACGGTGCACTTCGTGGAGCAGGGGGTGCGGCCGGGGAATCTGGGGGTCGACTGGGACTGGGAGTAGCTCCGGACCGTTTCTGATCGGTTCAGGGCTCTGGGAGGCGACCGGACGCGATCGGTTCGGGCTGCCGGGAAGTGACCGACTGCGACCGGGTCGGGCGACCGGGTCGGACGGGTGCGGCCCCCGGGAAGTGACCGGCCGCGGCCGGTTCGGGCGACCGGGTCGGACGGGTGCGGTCCCCGGGAGGTGACCGGCTGCGACCGGTTCAGGCGTCCGGGCCCGCGATCAGCTTGCCGTCCTTGACCTTGACCGGGACGGCCGGCAGCGGCGCGGTGGCGGGGCCCTTGAGCGCCTGGCCGGTGGTGGTGTCGAAGCGGCTGCCGTGGCAGGGGCAGTTGCCCTCGTTGCCCTCGACCCGGTCGAGCTCGCAGCCCGCGTGGGTGCACTGGGCGCTGAACGCCTTGTACTCGCCCTTCTTGGGGCAGCTCACGACGACGCGCTGCTCCCTGTACAGCTTGGAGCCGCCGACCGGCACCGCCGCCGGGTCGCCGAGGTCGAGCGGCGCCGTCGGGGTCGGCGTCTGGGCGTGCCCGAGCTTGGACTCGGTGGAGCAGGCGGCGGCGCCGAGCCCGGCGGCCCCGGCGAGGGCGACGCCCTTGAGGACGGTGCGGCGGGCGGCGGACGGGATGCCGGACATGGGGCTCTCCACGGGTGCGGTGCGGGCGGGCGGCGGCATCGCGCGGCCACGGGCGGGCGGCGGTGCGCGGTGCCGCATCGACGATACCCGCGGGGCGGGTGGGGACGGTGCGCCGGGGAGCACGTCGGACCACGGCTGACGCGAACGCGTCAGGCATCCGGCAGGGTCTCCGGGAGGTCCTGGTCCGGCACGCCGGGCGGCACCGCGGGGCAGGACGTCCCGTCGTCCGGGAGAGTGCCGTCGACCAGATAGGCATCCGCCTTCTCGCGGACGCACGGAGAATTGGCGTACGCGCCGTGGCCCTCCCCCTCGTACCGCAGCACGACCGCCTTGCCGAGCCGCTTCGCGGTCTCCTCGGTCCACCGGTACGGGGTGGCGGGGTCGCCCCTGGTGCCGATCAACAGGACCTCGGGGCCGCTGATGTTCTCCAGCTTCCGGATGTAGTCCGTGCCCGCGGGCCAGCCGGTGCAGGAGAACGCGCCGCCGATCATGTCGCGGCCGAAGTCGGGGGACGCCTGGTCGAACTCCTTCTCCGCTGCGGCGAGTTCCTCCTCGGTGAGGGGCGTGCGGTCGGGGTCGTCGGCGCAGTTGACGGCCAGAATGGCTTCGTCGGCGTTGCCGGGCGCGTCGGCGAGTTCGTTGAGTTCGACGAGGACCGAGGGGTCGCGGTTCCGGTCGATCTCCGCGATGCCGAACGCGAGCGCGCCCCAGGCCTGGGGGACGTACATGGACGTGCTCATCGCGCCGCGCAGGTCCGCCACGGTGAACGCGGTTCCGTCCGGGGCCTTCAGCGGGGCTTCGGAGAGGGAGGCGACGACCCGGTCCACGGTGCGGGTGGCGTCCGCGACGGTGCCGCCGAGCGGGCAGTCCTCCGGGTACCGCTCGGCGCAGGTCGCCAGGAAGGTGTCGAAGGCCTGCTGGAAGGCGCGGGCCTGGTTGAGCCCGGAGACCCGGGAGCTCTCGGTGAGGGTGTCCACGGCGTCCAGGACGAGCCGCCCGGACCGGTCGGGGAACTGGGCCGCGTACACCGAGCCGAGCCGGGTCCCGTAGGAGATGCCCATGTAGTTCAGCTTCCGCTCGTCCAGCGCCTGCCGCAGGACGTCCATGTCGCGGGAGACGTTGACGGTGCCGACGTGCGGCAGCAGCTTGCCGGTGTGCCGGGCGCAGGCGGCGGCGACGGCCTCGGCCTCCTTGACCAGCGCGCCGGCGTCGAGCCGCCGGTCGCCGGACGGCGTCCGCGGGGCGCCGTCGCCCTCCGCCAACTCCTCCTCGGCCTCCTTGCCGCAGTCGACGGGCGAACTCCGCCCCACCCCCCGGGGGTCGAAACTGACCAGGTCGTAACGCCTGCCCAGGCTCTCGTACGTGTCCCTGGCCTCGGCCAGCGTGGTCACGCCGGAGGTGCCGGGGCCGCCGAAGTTGAACACGAGGGAGCCCTTGCGGCCGGTGTCCGCGCCGGTGGCGCGGTAGCGGCCGACGGCGAGGGCGAGGGTGCCGAGGTCCGGTTTCGCGTAGTCGATCGGGACGGTGAGACGGGAGCACTCCATGCCCTTGAGGGCGGTGCCGCCCCGGGGCTGCTCCTCGGCGGCGCAGTCGCCCCAGGTGAGCTTCTGCTCGTAGAAGCGGGCGAGGTCGGGAGCGGTGTCGGCGGCGACGGCGGTGGTGGTGCTCGCGGCGAGCAGGAGGGCGGTGCAGGTGAGGGCGGTCGCGGTGCGGCGTGGGTGCATCCGGGTGTGCCTTTCGCGAGGCGGGCCCCCGGAATCAGCCTATGAGCACCGACGACGGCACGCAGCGCGGCGAAGGCGTGCCCCAGGGCCCCGGGGGCGGCTGCGGGCAAGGAGCGCCCCGTCAGGGGTGCGGGGAACCGCACGGGCGACCACGGCGCACCCGCGCCGACGCGCGCACGGGACCCCCGTGCCGGAACAGCAGAGCGGGCCCGGGAGCCCCCGAAGGGACCCCCGGGCCCGCGCCCGAGCACCGTACGACCGGGAAGGATCAGGCCTTGCGAGCCCTCGCGGTGGCCTTCTTCGCCGGGGCGGCAGCCTTCTTCGCCGGGGCGGCAGCCTTCTTCGCCGGCGCCGCGGCCTTCTTCGCCGCCGTCTTCCTGGCGGCCGGCTTCTTCGCGGCGGCCTTCTTCCGCCCCGCCCCCGCAGGCGAGGCGTCGCTGATCCGGCTCGGGTCGAGGATGTCCCGCAGGAACTTCCCGGTGTGGCTGGCGGGCACGCCCGCCACCTCTTCCGGCGTCCCCTCGGCGACGACCAGGCCGCCGCCCTTGCCGCCCTCGGGGCCCATGTCCACGACCCAGTCGGCGGTCTTGATGACGTCGAGGTTGTGCTCGATGACGATCACCGAGTTCCCCTTCTCTACGAGCCCCTCGAGGATCTTGATGAGCTTGCTGATGTCCTCGAAGTGCAGACCGGTGGTCGGCTCGTCCAGGATGTAGACGCTCCGCCCCGACGACCGCTTCTGGAGCTCCGCCGCCAGCTTGACGCGCTGCGCCTCGCCGCCGGAGAGCGTGGTCGCGGCCTGGCCGAGGCGTACGTACCCGAGACCGACCTCGTTCAGGGTCTGGAGGTACCGGGCGATCGAGGTGACCGGCTCGAAGAACGCCAGCGCCTCCTCGATCGGCATGTTGAGCACCTCGGCGATGTTCTTGCCCTTGTAGTGCACTTCGAGCGTCTCGCGGTTGTACCGCGCGCCGTGGCACACCTCGCACGGGACGTAGACGTCCGGCAGGAAGTTCATCTCGATCTTGATGGTGCCGTCGCCGGAGCAGTTCTCGCAGCGGCCGCCCTTGACGTTGAAGGAGAACCGGCCCTGCTGGTAGCCCCGGACCTTCGCCTCCGTCGTCTCCGCGAACAGCTTGCGGATCTTGTCGAAGACTCCGGTGTACGTCGCCGGGTTGGACCGCGGGGTGCGGCCGATCGGCGACTGGTCGACGTGCACGACCTTGTCGAGGAGCTCGTCGCCCTCCACCCGGGTGTGGCGGCCCGGAACGCTGCGCGCGCCGTTCAGCTCGCGCGCCAGATGCGTGTAGAGGATGTCGTTGACCAGCGTCGACTTGCCGGAACCCGAGACACCGGTGACGGCGGTCAGCACGCCCAGCGGGAAGGTGACGTCGATGTCCCGCAGGTTGTTCTCCCGCGCCCCGTGCACCGTGAGGTGGCGCGCCGGGTCGACGGGACGGCGTACGTCCGGAGTCGGAATGGCCCGCTTGCCGGACAGGTACTGCCCGGTGATCGACTCCTTGTTGGCCAGCAGGCCCTTCAGGGAGCCGCTGTGCACGACGTTTCCGCCGTGCTCGCCGGCGCCGGGGCCGATGTCGACGATCCAGTCGGCGACCTTCATCGTGTCCTCGTCGTGCTCGACGACGATGAGGGTGTTGCCCATGTCGCGCAGGCGCACCAGCGTCTCGATGAGGCGGTGGTTGTCGCGCTGGTGCAGGCCGATGGACGGCTCGTCCAGGACGTACAGCACGCCCACCAGGCCCGACCCGATCTGGGTGGCGAGCCGGATGCGCTGGGCCTCGCCGCCGGACAGGGAGCCCGCCGGGCGGTTCAGCGACAGGTAGTCCAGGCCCACGTCGACCAGGAAGCGCAGCCGCTCGTTGACCTCCTTGAGGACGCGCTCGGCGATCACCTTGTCCCGGTCGTTCAGCGTGAGCTGCGCGAGGAAGTCGGCGCACTCGCTGATCGACATCGAGGAGACCTCGGCGATGGACTTCTCCATCACCGTGACCGCGAGGATCAGCGGCTTGAGGCGCGTGCCCTGGCAGGTGGGGCAGGGCACCTCCCGCATGTAGCCCTCGAAGCGCTCGCGGCTGGAGTCGCTGTCGGACTCCGCGTGCCGCCGCTTCACGAACGGCAGTGCGCCCTCGAAGGAGGTGGTGTACGCGCGCTCGCGGCCGTAGCGGTTGCGGTAGCGGACCTCGATCTGCGTCTTGTGGCCGTGGAGCAGCGCCTTCCTGGCGCGCTGCGGCAGGCCCGCCCACGCCATCGAGGTGCTGAAGCCGAGCTCGCTCGCGAGGGCGTTGACCAGCCGGGCGAAGTAGTCCTTGGTGTGTCCGTGCGACCAGGGGTGGATGGCGCCCTCGTCCAGGGACTTCTCCGGGTCGGGGACGATCAGCTCGGGGTCGACCTCCATGCGCGTACCGATGCCGGAGCAGTCGGGGCAGGCGCCGAAGGGCGAGTTGAAGGAGAAGGAGCGCGGCTCCAGCTCCTCGAACGACAGGTCGTCGTACGTGCAGTACAGGTGCTCGGAGTACATCCGCTCGCGGTCGGGGTCGTCCGCGTCGAGGTCGACGAAGTCGAGGATCACCATGCCGCCGGAGAGCCCGAGGGCGGTCTCCACGGAGTCCGTGAGGCGGCGCTTGGCGCTCCCCTTCACGGTGAGGCGGTCGATGACCACCTCGATCGTGTGCTTCTCCTGCTTCTTGAGCGTGGGCGGCTCGCTGAGCTGGACGGTCTCGCCGTCGACCCGGGCACGGCTGTACCCCTTGGTCTGGAGCTCGGCGAAGAGGTCCACGAACTCGCCCTTGCGCTCGCGCACCAGCGGCGACAGCACCTGGAAGCGGCTGCCCTCCGGCAGCTCCAGCACCTTGTCGACGATGGCCTGCGGCGACTGCCGGGCGATCGGGCGGCCGCACTCGGGACAGTGCGGCTTGCCGATGCGGGCGAAGAGCAGGCGGAGGTAGTCGTAGACCTCGGTGATGGTGCCGACCGTCGAGCGCGGGTTGCGCGAGGTCGACTTCTGGTCGATGGAGACGGCGGGCGAGAGACCTTCGATGAAGTCCACGTCCGGCTTGTCCATCTGGCCGAGGAACTGCCGCGCGTAGGAGGAGAGCGACTCGACGTAGCGGCGCTGCCCCTCGGCGAAGATCGTGTCGAACGCGAGGGAGGACTTGCCCGAACCGGAGAGTCCCGTGAAGACGATGAGGGAGTCGCGGGGGAGGTCCAGCGAGACGTTCTTGAGGTTGTGCTCGCGAGCGCCACGAACGATGAGACGGTCGGCCACGCCGGTTCGCACCTTTCTGGAGAAGAAAGCAGGGTGCCGAGAAGCAGGCTGCTGAGACGGGGGTGCCCGTATGGGCGGTCCCCTGTGCCACAGAGGACGCCGAGCCCTCGGGCACCGTTCCTTTCAACGGCGACGGCGGGCTCGGATGTTCCCTTCGAGCGTATAGCACGTACATTCGATTATTGGCCACATGGCATCGGCTTCACCCGAACGAGTGGTCGCGCCTTGCGCGGCCGCCTATCGTCTGCCCCATGAATGATCATGCGCACGATCTGGCCCTGCTGAGCGATGCCACGGACCGCCTGCTCGCCGACGCCGCCGCCCTGGACGACGACGCCGTCGCCCTGCCCTCCCGCCTGCCCGGCTGGAGCCGCGGTCATGTGCTGGCGCACCTCGCCCGCAACGGGGACGCCCTCCAGAACGTCCTCGCCGGCCGCCCCATGTACGTCAGCGCCGAGGGCCGCGACGCGGACATCGAGCGCGACGCCCCGCGCCCCCTGGACGTGCAGCTCGACGACGTCCGCGCGACCGCCGACGGCTTCCGCCGGGCGGCCGAGGCGTACGACGACTGGAGCCGCACCGTCGAGCTGCGCAACGGCGTCACGGACGCGGCGTCGCGCATTCCGTTCCGGCGGCTGATCGAGATCGAGCTGCACCATGTGGACCTCGGGATCGGCTACGAGCTGGAGGACCTGCCCGAGGAGTTCGTGCAGCGCGAGATCGAGTTCCTCGCCGACCGCTTCGGACGGCACGCGCAACTGCCGTCGATCGGCCTGAAGGACCGGGCGGGCCGGGTGTGGACCACTGGCGGCGGACTGGAGGAGCACGTCTCCGTCGAGGGCGCCGCACCCGACCTCGTGGGCTGGCTGGCGGGCCGCCGCGACGGCGGGGCGCTCACCGTCACCGGCGGGGCCCTGCCCGTACTGCCGCCGCTGTGACGGCCGCTATAGGCTGCCCGGTATGACGTACAGCGGAGCGGTGAAGGTCGGCGGACCTGCGGACGTGCACGAGCTCAAGGACCTGATGATCTCCAAGGTCGCGGTCGGGTCGATGAACAACAACGCGTATCTGCTGCGCTGCCGGGACACCGGCGAGCAGATGCTGATCGACGCCGCGGCCGAGCCGCACACCCTGCTGTCGCTGATCGGCGACGACTCGATCGCCTCCGTCGTCACCACGCACCGGCACGGCGACCACTGGCAGGCCCTCGCCGAGGTGGTCGCCGCCACCGGTGCGCGCACGCTCGCCGGGCGGTACGACGCGGAGGGCATCGAGGTGCCCACCGACACCCTGCTGGAGGACGGCGACACCGTGCGGGTGGGGCGCGTGGAGCTGACCGCGCGGCACATCGTCGGGCACACCCCGGGCAGCGTCGTCCTCGTGTACGACGACCCGCACGGCCACCCGCACGTCTTCACCGGCGACTGCCTCTTCCCGGGCGGCGTGGGCAACACCTTCGGCGACGCGGCCGCCTTCGTCTCGCTGCTCGACGACGTCGAGGCGAAGGTCTTCGCCCCGCTGCCGGACGAGTCCTGGGTCTACCCGGGGCACGGCGACGACACCACGCTCGGGGACGAGCGCCCGCACCTGCGGGAGTGGCGCGAGCGCGGCTGGTAGCCCCTGGCGGACGGCTCCGCACCGTCACGCACTCGTGACCGCACGGCCCTCCCGGACGCCGCTGTTCCGCGCGGACAGTGGAGGAAAGGGAGGGCCGAGCCATGAAGAAGCCCCGCGCCGCCGCCGTCGCCGCCCCGTTCCTCGCCCTGGCCGTCCTGCTGTCCGGATGCGCGGATCCGGGTGCGTCCGCGAGGTCTCCGGGCACTTCGCAGCCGGCGTCGGGCGGAGGGCTCTCCGCCGGGGACGAGGCGAAGCTGAAGTCCCTGCGCCAGGTGGACGACCACCCGCTGTGGCACCTGCGCTTCGAGGGCGCCTACGAGCGGCTGCGCGCGGTGCGGGTGGAGCGGCGGCCGGACTTCGGGTGCTCGCTGTTCTTTGCCAACGGCGACCGGAACGACCCGCGGTTCGCGCGGAACTTCGACTGGCGGCACGGCCCCGCGCTGCTCCTGTTCACCGACCCGCCGGACGGCTACGCCTCGGTGTCCGTCGTCGACACCTCCTACCTCGGCCTCGGCTCCGCCGCCGACTTCACGACGGCGCGCGGCAGACGGGCCCTGCTCCAGGCCCCGTTGCTGCCCTTCGACGGCATGAACAGCAAGGGCCTCGCGGTGGGCTTCGCCTCCGTGGACCGCGCCGACGGGCCCAGGGGCGGCCCCCGGGTGGGCAGTACGCGGATCCAGCGCATCGCCCTCGACAAGGCGGCCACCGTCGCCGAGGCGCTCCGCCTCTTCGACCAGTACGAACTGGACTTCACCGACAGTCCGCCGCTGCACTACTTCCTCGCCGACGCCACCGGCGACTCCGCCGTGGTCGAGCTGGTCGGCGGCAGGAACGTGGTCGCCGAGCGCGGCAGGCAGCCGTGGAACGGCGCGGTCAACTTCACCTTCGCCGGCACCCCGGTCGCCGAGCGCC
Source organism: Streptomyces sp. NPDC039736 (assembly GCF_055596485.1). NCBI lineage: Bacteria > Bacillati > Actinomycetota > Actinomycetes > Kitasatosporales > Streptomycetaceae > Streptomyces > Streptomyces sp. NPDC039736. The sequence goes on from NZ_JBVIUQ010000005.1 coordinate 166,990, forward strand.
GCAACGACGCGCGGTACGGGACCGCCGCGAAGACGCTCGACGCCGCCAGGGGGGTGCTGGACACCGGCGGCTCCCTGGAGCTGCTGCGCTCCGTCGCGCAGCCGCACACGCAGTGGTCCGTGGTGTACGGCCTGAAGACCGGCAGGGTGACGCTGGTGACGGGGCAACGCTGGGGAAAGCGGCACGAGTTCACGCTGCCCATGGAGTGAGGGCCGGCGCCGGGGGCCGGGCCGGGGCCTGCCGGGTGATTTTCCCGGTGAACCGGTACGACTAGTGCCGCGCGCCTCTTGAGGGCGCGGCGCCCCGGGTAGCGACGGCCGCATGCGCGCTTCACGATCACCGGCCCGGACGTCCCGAGCCTCCCGTGCCTCCCGGACGGGCGGTCCCTCCATGCTCCGGCTCGCGACCGCCTCGCTCGCCGGGACGGCCATCGAGTTCTACGACTTCGCCCTCTACGGCACCGCAGCGGCCCTCGTCCTCGGCCCCCTTTTCTTCCCCTCCTTCTCCCCCCTGGCCGGCACGCTCGCGGCCTTCGGCACCTTCGGGGTCGGGTTCGTCGCCCGCCCGGTCGGCGCGGTCCTCTTCGGGCACATGGGCGACCGTCTCGGCCGCAGGCCCGTGCTGTTCTCCTCGCTGATCCTCACCGGGGCGGCGACGGTGGCGGTCGGCTGTCTGCCGACGTACGACACGATCGGCATCCTCGCGCCGGTGCTGCTGATCCTGCTGCGCTTCCTCCAGGGACTCGGACTCGGCGGCGAGTGGGGCGGGGCGGTGCTGCTCACCGTGGAGCACGCGCCGCCGCACCGGCGGGCCCTGTGGGCGAGCTTTCCGCAGGCCGGGCCCTCGATCGGGTTCCTGCTGGCCAACGGCGTGATGCTGGCGATGTCGGCGGTGCTGTCGGACGCGCAGTTCACCGCGTGGGGGTGGCGGGTGCCGTTCTGGGCGGCGGGCGTGCTCGCCGCGGCCGGGCTGCTGCTGCGCTCCTCGCTGGCGGAGACGCCGGACTTCCGGGACCTGGCCTCGAAGGGCGAGCGCGCGGGCGCGCCGTTCGCCGAGGTGGTGCGCGACCACTGGCGGCTGGTGCTGCTGACCGCCGGGGCGCTCTCCCTCGGGTACGCGCTGGTCTACACGATGTCGACCTGGTCGCTGGCGTACGGCACCGAGCGCCTGGGCGTGGACCGCACCGTCATGCTCGGCTGCGTCATGGCGGCCGTGGTGCTCAAGGGGCCGCTGATCCCGCTCGCCGCGGTGCTCGGCGACCGGGTGGGGCGGCGGCCGATGTGCCTGGCCGGGTGCGCGCTCAGCGCCGTGTGGACGTTCCCGATGACGGCGCTGCTGGCCACGGGGCAGCCGCTGTGGATGTTCCTGGGCTTCCTGGGCGGGTCGGTGTCGTTCGCGGCGATGTTCTCGGTGATCGGCGCGTATCTGCCGGAGTTGTACGCGCCCCGGGTGCGGTGCACGGGTGCGGCGCTGGGCTACAACCTCGCCGGGGTGTTCGGCGGTGCGCTCACGCCGATCGTGGCGACGGCGGTGTCGTCCTCCGGGGAGGGTCCGCCGTGGGGCGTGGCGGCGTACCTGACGGGGGCGGCGGTGGTGAGCCTGGGCTGCTTCGCCCTGCTGCCGGAGACGCGGCCGGCGTCGGTGCGGGCGGCGGAGGCGAGGGGCGCGGAGGCGGAGGGGGCCGCACCCGCCTGACGCGGTGGGCAACAGCCCCGCGCACCGTACCCGCGAGGAGGAAAAGGCGGAGGGGACGGCATGCACGCCGTCCCCTCGGCCTCTCGTACGGGCCCTGGAGCCGGGACCGGTGTCCCGGCCCGGCTCAGGACTCGATCGGAGCCTTGTCGTCCTTCGCGGCGGCGGCCTCGGCCGCCTCCCGCTTCTTGTTCGCGATCAGGCTGGTGATCGTCGTGACGACCAGGACGGCGCAGATGACGGACAGCGAGACCGCGATGGAGATCTCCGGGACGTGCACACCGTTCTCGTGCAGGGCGTGCAGCACCAGCTTGACGCCGATGAAGCCGAGGATCACCGACAGGCCGTAGCTGAGGTGGACCAGCTTCTTGAGCAGGCCGCCGATCAGGAAGTAGAGCTGGCGCAGACCCATCAGCGCGAAGGCGTTGGCGGTGAAGACGATGTACGGGTCCTGGGTGAGGCCGAAGATCGCCGGGATCGAGTCCAGGGCGAACAGCACGTCGGTCATGCCGATGGCGAGCATGACGACCATGAGCGGCGTCAGGATGCGCTTGCCGTTGCGCTGGATGAAGAGCTTCGTGCCGTGGTACTGGTCGGCGACGCCGAACTTCTTCTCGATCTTCTTCAGCAGGACGTTGTCCTCGGGGGCCTCCGCCTCCTCACCGGCACGCGCCTCCTGGATGAGCTTCCAGGCGGTGTAGATGAGGAACGCGCCGAAGATGTAGAAGACCCACGAGAAGTTCGCGATGACCGCGGCGCCGGCCGCGATGAAGATCGCCCGCAGCACCAGCGCGATCAGCACGCCGATCAGCAGCACCCGTTGCTGGAGGTGGGAGGGCACCGAGAACTTCGCCATGATCAGGACGAAGACGAAGAGGTTGTCGACGCTCAACGACTTCTCGGTGATGAAGCCCGCGAAGAACTCTCCGGAGGCCTGGGTCTGGCCGACCACCAGCAGGCCGAGGCCGAAGATCACGGCCAGCGCGATCCAGACGACCGTCCAGATGCCCGCTTCCTTGGTGGATACGTCGTGGGGCTTGCGCCCGATGAAGAAGTCCACCGCGATCAGGGCCGCGAGGGCCAGGATGGTGAAGATCCACGTGTTCAATGAAACGTCCACTGCGCCTCCGGCAGATAGCTACGGCAACTCAATCAGCGTCGTCGCTGCCGGAGGTCTCTTCCACCCGAGCCGCCTTCTGGCGTGCGCCGGGCCGATGCCCCGGGACCGATGGCGGTCCGTATTGACGGGTACATCGCAGGCCGGGAGTACTCCCCTCCGCACGTCCGAGAGTACCCGAAACACCAAGAGAAGGTAAAGGGAAAGGTAAACGCTCCTCAAAAGCGCAGTTCAGGGGTGCGATCCAGCCGGTGTGATCATCGCTCTCACTGGCCCCGCCGCTGATCGCCGCCGCCCGCCGCGGCGGGGGCCGCGGCGCTCAGCGGCCGAGGGCCCGCCTGGCCGCCGCCACCTGGCTCAGCACGTTCCACAGCACCTGGCTGCCCGGCGGGGTGAGCAGCGGTTCGTACGTCCAGGCGTGACCGACCCACGGGTCGGCCAGATGCGCGTCCGGCACCGGCGTCAGGCGCAGCAGCGAACGCCACAGCGGGTCGAGCACCGGGCCGTAGGCGTTCGCGTCCTCCCGATCGGCCACCATCATCAGGTGCACGCCGACGGACGGGCCCTCGTCGGCGAGGTAGCGCAGTTGGGTGACGGCCCGGTCGTCGAAGCCGTGCGGGAAGTCGTTGACGATCAGCAGTTGCTCGGCCGTGTCCAGGTGCGGCGGCAGCGCGTCCGACGCACCCGCCCTGATCGCCATCTGTACGAGGTCCACGCGCTCGGTGAGGCGCGCCAGCACGGCCGTCACGCCCTGCGGTCCCACGGCCGGCGGCGCGGCCAGCACGCCCGACTTGACCAGGGGCGCGAGCGCGGCGGACGCGGCGCCCGCCGGGTCGATGACGTGCACGGTGAACTCGCCCGCCGGATACGCGCCGAGCAGCCGCGCGGCGTGCGCGACGGCGGTGTCCAGGGCGACGCGGCGCAGTTGTTCGGTGTCCATCGTCATCGCGGCCTCGGAGCCCGTGCGGCCCGCGTCGATCCACAGCCCGCGCTCCAGCGGCAGCCGTACGAGCAGTGGAATGTGCAGGTCGGGGCGCTCGGGCAGGTGCAGGTCGCCGATGCGCAGGGCCATCGGGATCTCCATCGGCACCTTGTAGGCGTGCCAGGCCGGGTTGTCCCAGCGGGCGAACGCGGGCGGCAGCGCGGGCTCGACGACCTCGGACTCGGCGATGAGCTGGGCCACGTCGCGGTCCAGGACGGCACGGGCCTGCTCGATCAGCGCGTCGCGCTTGGCCCGGGCGCTCGCGCGGGCCGCGTCGCCGGTGCCGCCGATGCGGCTGCGCGGGTCGGAGAGGACCTTGTCGAGCTCCTGCTCCATGCGGGACTCGGCGAAGTCGACGGCGCTGCGGTAGGCGGCGGCGGTGCGGGCCAGGTCCTCGAACATGCCCCAGACCTGGTTGTAGAGCCGCTCCTCCATCGACCAGCCGGAGGCGTCGCCCGCGACGGGACGCGGCGGCTGCCCCGGCTGCGACGGCTCGGGGCGCGGTGGCGGCGGGGTGGGCGGGACGGCCGGGGGCGGGGTGGCCGCGGCCGCGGGCTGCTTCCGGCGGCGGGGGTGGCTGTAGTCGATGGGCCCGCCGGGGGCCGGCGCCGCGGGCGGGGGCGGCGCGCTCTGCGGCCCGGACTGCGGGGGCAGGTCCGGGGCGGACGGCGTGCTCCGCGGACCGGACTGGCCGGGCAGGTCCGGGGCGGCGGGCTGCGGCTGGGGGGCGTCGGGCGGTGGTACGGGGGTGGTCCCGGCTCCCTGGGGCGGCGTCGTGGTGCCGCCGCCGGGCAGGTTCGTCCGTACGCCGTCCTGGGCGGCCGCCCCCTGCCGGGCGGCGTGGCGGGCCCGGTCGCCCTCGGCGGTGCGGGGCGGGGGCGCGGCCACCGAGCGGGCCAGGCCGCGGCCGACGGCGTCCTGGATGGCGGCGGCCAGGTCGCCCGCCTGCGGCAGGCCCTGGTCGGCGAGCAGTGCGGCGAGGCCGCCCGCGTACCCCTGGCCGACGGCCCGCACCTTCCAGGCGTCCTGGCGGCGGTAGAGCTCCAGGGCGACGACGGCCGACTCGGCGTCCAGGCCGGTCAGCGTGAAGGTGGCGACCTCGTCGCCGTCGAGTCCGGTGACGGCGACGAAGGGTGCGGCGACCGCGCCGAAGCGGGCCGGGAAGCCGACGGCGGTGGGCAGCGCCAGCAGGACGTGCACCCGGTGCGCCTCTTCGGGGAGCGCGCCGAGGTCCACGGCGAGGCGGTGGTCGGCGGCGGCCTGCCGCGACACCTCCAGGCCGGGAAGCTGGTGGGCGCCGGGGTGGGCGACCCACTCGGCGCCCCGGACGGTGCCCTGCCCGTCGACGAGCGTGGCTGCGGCGACGACCGGCTGACCGGCCGAGATCCGGATCTCCAGTCGGGCCTGGGGCAACGGATGGTTCTGCCCCCGGACCAGCTCGGCCGTCATGGTCTGTCTCCCCCACCGTCGGTGTTCGTCACTGAAATCCGCGGCACGCGCCGGTCGCGTGGATCGCGTCGCTCGCGTGCGGTGCGGGCATCGCGCCGGTCGCGTGAAATGCGGTGCAGCTCCCGGCGGCCTGTCGCCTCCGGGAGCTGCGGTACTGCTGAGGATCCGGTGCCTAGAGGTGCGGCAGGATCGACGGCATCAGGTCCTGGAAGGTGCGCCCGTTGGCCGGGTTGCCGAGGGCGGTCATCTGCCAGCCCGCGCCGGCGCGGCTGACCTTGGCCATGATCTGGGCGGTGTACTGGCCGCCGCCGTCGAGGGTGTAGCGGGCCAGCTCCTGGCCGTTGGTCTCGTCGACGATGCGGCAGAACGCGTTCTGCACTTCCTGGAAGGTCTGGCCGGTGAAGGAGTTCACCGTGAAGACGATCTGGTCGATGTGCACCGGGACCCGGGCGAGGTCGACGAGAATCGCCTCGTCGTCGCCGCCCTGGCCGGCGCCGCCGACCAGGTTGTCGCCGGTGTGCTTGACCGAACCGTCGTCGCTGACCAGGTGGCGGAAGAAGACCACGTCCACCGGCTGCTTGTCCGCGAACAGGACCGCCGACGCGTCGAGGTCGACCTCACGGGTGCGCGAGCCGAACAGACCGCGGCGCGGAGCCGCCTGCCAGCCGAGCCCCATCCGCACCGCGGTCAGGGTTCCCCCGTCGCTCTTCTGCAGGCTGATGGCCTGGCCCTTGGTCATGTTGACCGTCACGCGCTACCCCTCTCCACAAACCCCTGCACCGCCCGTCTGTGCGGTTGTCAGCACCCTACGCAGTCCGCCGGACGCGGTCGCACCTGCGATGTGTTTTGTGTCGTTCCTGCAACACTCCGCGGGGCGGCGCGCTCACGCCTGTCCCGCCTCCCTCATCATGCGCAGTTCCTTCTTGAGTTCGCCGACCTCGTCGCGCAGCCGGGCGGCCACCTCGAACTGGAGGTCCGCCGCCGCGGCACGCATCCGGGCGGTCATGTCCTCGATCTGCTGGGCCAGTTCGGCGGCCGGGCGGTCGGTGAGGACCTCGGCGCCCTTCTTGCCCTTGGCGGACGCCGCGGACTTCCCGGCCTTCGCCGCCTTGCCGCCGAGCGCCGGAACCGGGGCCTTGGCGTCCTTGCCCGCCTTGGGCTTGCGGTAGTCGGTGCCGAGCAGGGCCTCGGTGTCGACCTCCTCGCGGGCGATCGTCGCGACGATGTCGTTGATCTTCTTGCGGAGCGGCTGCGGGTCGATGCCGCGCTCCTTGTTGTACGCGACCTGCTTCTCGCGGCGGCGGTTGGTCTCGTCGATCGCCTTGGCCATCGCCGGGGTGACGCGGTCCGCGTACATGTGCACCTGGCCGGAGACGTTGCGCGCCGCGCGGCCGATGGTCTGGATCAGGGAGGTCCCCGAGCGCAGGAAGCCCTCCTTGTCGGCGTCCAGGATCGCCACCAGGGACACCTCGGGCAGGTCGAGGCCCTCACGCAGCAGGTTGATGCCGACCAGTACGTCGTACTCACCGGCCCGCAGCTCGCGCAGCAGCTCGATGCGGCGCAGCGTGTCCACGTCGCTGTGCAGGTAGCGGACCTGGATGCCCAGTTCGAGGAAGTAGTCGGTGAGGTCCTCGGCCATCTTCTTGGTGAGCGTGGTGACCAGGACGCGCTCGTCCTTCTCGGTGCGCTTCCTGATCTCGTGCACCAGGTCGTCGATCTGGCCCTCGGTGGACTTGACGACGACCTCGGGGTCGACGAGTCCGGTGGGGCGGATGATCTGCTCCACGAAACCGTCGCCGCGCGAGAGTTCGTACGTGCCCGGGGTCGCCGACAGGTAGACCGTCTGGCCGATCCGCTGCTGGAACTCCTCCCACTTCAGCGGGCGGTTGTCCAGCGCCGAGGGCAGCCGGAAGCCGTGGTCGACCAGCGTGCGCTTGCGGGAGGCGTCGCCCTCGTACATCGCGCCGATCTGCGGCACGGTGACGTGGCTCTCGTCCAGGACCAGCAGGAAGTCCTCGGGGAAGTAGTCGAGGAGGGTGTGCGGGGCGGTGCCGGGGGCGCGGTCGTCGAAGTGCATCGAGTAGTTCTCGATGCCGGAGCAGCTGCCGATCTGGCGGAGCATCTCCAGGTCGTAGGTGGTGCGCATGCGCAGGCGCTGGGCCTCCAGCAGCTTGCCCTGCTTCTCCAGCTCCGCCAGGCGCTCCCCCAGCTCCTTCTCGATCCCGTTGATCGCCTTCTCCATGCGCTCGGGACCGGCCACGTAGTGGCTGGCGGGGAAGACGTACAGGCTGTCGTCCTCGCTGATGACCTCGCCGGTGAGCGGGTGCAGCGTGGACAGGGCCTCGATCTCGTCGCCGAACATCTCGATGCGGACGGCCAGCTCCTCGTACACCGGGAAGATCTCGATGGTGTCGCCGCGCACCCGGAAGGTGCCGCGCTGGAAGGCCATGTCGTTGCGCGTGTACTGGATGTCGACGAAGCGGCGCAGCAGGGCGTCGCGGTCGATCTCCTCGCCGACCTTCAGGGAGACCATGCGGTCCACGTACTCCTGCGGCGTGCCGAGGCCGTAGATGCAGGAGACGGAGGCGACCACGACGACGTCGCGGCGGGTGAGCAGCGAGTTCGTCGCGGAGTGGCGCAGCCGTTCGACCTCCTCGTTGATGGAGGAGTCCTTCTCGATGTAGGTGTCCGACTGCGGGACGTACGCCTCGGGCTGGTAGTAGTCGTAGTACGAGACGAAGTACTCGACGGCGTTGTTGGGCAGCAGCTCGCGGAACTCGTTCGCCAGCTGGGCGGCCAGGGTCTTGTTGGGCGCCATGACCAGCGTGGGGCGCTGGAGCTTCTCGATCATCCAGGCGGTCGTCGCCGACTTGCCGGTGCCGGTCGCACCCAGCAGGACGACGTCCTTCTCGCCTGCGCGGATGCGCTTCTCCAGTTCGGCGATGGCCGCCGGCTGGTCGCCGCTGGGCTGGTAGGGACTGACGACCTCGAAGGGCGCCACCGTACGTTCGATCTTGGAAACGGGCCGCATGCAACCACCGTACGACCCACCACTGACACTCACGTGGTGAACGGGCTCCGCGGGCGGGCGGGAGGGGGTCGGGGAGGGTTTGGCGCGGGGGCTGCACCCGATCGGCCGAAGTCCGGTTCCGTACCGGATCTGTCACAGGGCGTGCTGGACGCACGTGTCACATCGTTCACCGCATGGCCATTCCGCACCTGTTCCCCGTTGGCGCGCAGCTGTCACGCTCGGTCGTCCGAGTCGTCCTCTCGCGCAAGGAGAGATCCATGCTCACCCTCGCCGTCACAGCGACCCTGACCGCTCTCGCGAGCGGGACCGCCGGTGTCGTCCAGCCCCCGGCCGCTCCCGCGGGCTCCCCGGCCGCCGTCGTGGGCGCTCCGGCCGCCCGTGCGGGCGCCGCGGCTGCCGCCGCCCCCGTCGTCATCGCCCACCGGGGAGCCTCCGGGTACGCGCCGGAGAACACCCTGGCGGCCGTCGACGCCGCGCACCGGCTCGGCGTCGACTGGGTGGAGAACGACGTCCAGCGCACCAAGGACGGCGAGCTGGTGGTCGTCCACGACGACAGCCTGGCGCGGACGACCAATGTGGAACAGGTGTTCCCCGGGCGCGCCCCGTGGAAGATCAAGGACTTCACGGCGGCGGAGATCAGCAGGCTGGACGCGGGAAGCTGGTTCGGCTCCGCGTACGCGGGCGCGCGCGTGCCGACGCTGAAGCAGTACCTCCAGCGCGTGGACCGCAACAAGCAGAAGCTCCTGATGGAGGTCAAGAACCCGGCGCTGTACCCGGGCATCGAGAAGGACATCCTCAAGGTGCTGCGCGCGCAGGGCTGGCTGGACGCGGCGCACGCGCGTTCGCGGCTGGTGGTGCAGAGCTTCGACGCGGCGAGCATCCGCTCCGTGCACCGGCAGCACACGGGTCTGGTCACCGGGTTCCTGGGCACGCCGAAGGTGGCCGACCTGCCGAAGTACGCGGCCTTCACCGACCAGATCAACCCGCAGCACACCACGCTCAGCACGGCGTACGTGACGGCCGTGCACAAGCTGAAGGGGGCGCACGGGCAGCGGCTGCGGGTGAACACCTGGACGGTGGACGACGCGGCGAACGCGCGGAAGGTCAAGGGCTTCGGGGTGGACGGGGTCATCACCAACAAGCCGGACGTGGTGCGGGCCGCGATGCGCGGCTGACCTGCGCTTCCGATCGTGCGGGGCCCGTTGTCGGTGCCCGGTCGTACCGTGGTGGGCATGAACGGGGAAACGCCTTCGGCGAGTCGTGCGGAGTGGGCCGTGGTCGGCAGCGACATCGGCCCGCTGCTGCTGGCCGCGACCGACACCGGGCTGGTGAGCGTGGTCTTCCACGCGGACGAGAAGGTCCGGGTGCGGACCCTGGCGATGCTGGCGGCGCGGCTGGGCGTCGAGCTGGTGGAGGTCGCGGAGCCGATACCCGCGTCGAGCAGGCTGGCCGAACCGGTCCGTCAGTTCGCGGCGTACTTCGCGGGCACGCTGCGGTCGTTCGACCTGCCGCTGGACTGGTCGCTGACCTCGGGATTCAACCGTCAGGTGCTCCGCGCGCTGAACGACGGGGTGCCGTACGGGGCGGTCGTCGGGTACGGGGACCTGGCGCACCGGGTGGGCCAGCCGGGGGCGGCACAGGCGGTGGGCGCGGCGATGGGGTCGAATCCACTGCCGGTGGTGGTGCCGTGCCATCGGGTGGTGGAGAGCGGCGGGGGGCTCGGCGGGTTCGGGGGCGGGCTGGAGACGAAGCGGGTGCTGCTGGCGCTGGAGGGGGTGCTGCCGCAGCCGCTGTTCTGAGGGCGACGTCCCGCAGGTCCGGGGCCGGGTCCCGTCCGCCCGCGCGGTGGCGCGATTATCCGGTGCCCCGGGGGGTGTGGGCTGTCACACTGCGGCGGTGACGACATCCTTCGCCAACCGCACCCGCATATGCGGCCCCGCTTCCACGACCGCCGCCTCCCCGGCCCCCGACGCCGTCGGCCCCTGCGGGGAGGCGTGTACGAAGTGAGCACCACGGACCGGAACGACCACCCGGAAGGCACGGAACGCAGCACGGCCGAGGGCCTGCCGGGCCCCGCTGACGCCCATCCGGCTGCCGAGGGCCCGGCCGCGGACGCCGCGCCGGCGCCCCCGGGCCCGGCCGGGCCGCCCCCGGTGACGGCCGACGAGCTGTCCGCGCTCCAGCGGCGCACCACCGCCGTGCTGGTCACCAGCCAGATACTCGGCGGGCTCGGCGTCCCCATCGGCATCACGCTCGCGCCCGTCCTGGCCACCGAGATCGCGGGCAGTGAGGCCTTCGCCGGGCTGGCGCCCACCGCCTCCGTGGTCGGCACCGCCCTGCTGTCGGTGCCGCTGGCCGCCCTGATGACGGCACGCGGCCGGCGTCCCGGGCTCGCCCTGGCCTATCTGATCGGCGCGCTCGGAGCGGCGGTCGTGGTGCTTGCCGCCCTGCTGGGGAGCTTTCCGCTGCTGCTGCTCGGCATGGCGGGGTTCGGCGCGGCCTCGCTGGCCAACCTCCAGGCCCGGTTCGCCGCGGCCGACCTGGCCTCTCCCGAGCGGCGGGGCCGGGCGATCTCGACGGTGGTGTGGGCCACCACGATCGGCGCGGTGCTCGGCCCGAACCTCGCGGCCCCGGCCGGGCGCACCTTCGCCGGCACGTCCCTGCCGGTGACGGCGGCGCCGTTCGTGTGGGCCGCCGGGATCTTCCTGGTCACGGGGATCGTCGTCACGGTGCTGATGCGTCCCGATCCGCTGCTGACCGCGCGGGCGCTGTCCCCGCAGGAGGACCACTCGCCCGCGAGCCGCTCGCTCAAGGCGGGCATCGCCGCCGTGAGGGCCTCCCCGCGGGCCCGGCTCGCCCTGGTGACGGTCGCCGTCTCGCACACCGCGATGGTGTCGATCATGACGATGACGCCGGTGCACCTGGGCCACCACGGGGCCGGACTGGAGCTGGTGGGGCTGGTCATCAGCGGTCACATCGCGGGGATGTACGCGTTCTCGCCGGTCATGGGGTGGCTGGCGGACCGGCTCGGGCGGCTGTCGGTGATCGGGCTCGCGGCGGGGCTGCTGTCGCTGGCCGCCCTGCTCGCGGGCACCTCCGGCAGCAGTCACGGGCAGACCGCCGCCGGGCTGTTCGTGCTGGGCCTCGGCTGGTCGGCCGGGCTCGTCTCCGGTTCCGCGCTGCTCACGGACTCCGTGCCGCAGCCCGCCCGCGCCGCCGTGCAGGGCCTGTCCGACCTCACGATGAACTCCGCGGCGGCCGTCGGCGGGGCGGCCGCCGGGCTGATCGTCGCGCAGGCGGGCTACGGGTGGCTGAACGCGGCCGGCGCCCTGCTGCTGGTGCCGATGGCGGCGCTGGCCCTGGTCACGGCTCGGGCGGGCAGGGCGTGAGTCCGTACCCGTACGAGAAGGGGCTGCTGGGCCGTGGCCGCTAGAGGCTGATGTGGTACGCCTTGCGCAGCGTCTCGTGGACCGTCCACGTGGTGCGGTCGCCCTCGCGCAGGACGCACGCGTCGCCCGGGCCGATCTCCAGGGTCGCGCCGCCCTCCACCGCGACGGTGGCGCGACCGCTGACCACGACGAACAGCTCGTCGGCCTCGGTGTCGGTCACCACGCCGGGCGTGATCTGCCAGATGCCCCGCACCTGCCGGCCGTCCGGGGACTCCCACAGCACCTTGCCGGTGACCTCGGGCGCACCGGAGACGATCTGCGCCGGGTCGAGCGGCTCGGGCTCCAGCTCGGCGTCCGGAATGTGCACGGAGAAAGAGGCGGGAAGTCGATCAATTGTCGTCATGGCCGGTCACCTTAGCGGTGCCGTGGCGACGCCTTTCGACCAGGCCCGCAGCACATCGACGGAAACCGGCGTTCGCGACGGTGCGTGCTCCGGCGCACGAGGGGCACAAGGGAGGGCATCAGTCTTGCAGAGAGTTACAGCCAGGGAGCTGCTGCCATGGAGATTTCGGGCATCATCAGTGCGATCGTGATCGGCATCATCATCGGTGTCCTCGGCAGGCTCGTGGTCCCGGGCCGCCAGAAGATCGGCATCCTGTGGACCATCGTCGTGGGTATTCTCGCGGCGCTGGCGGGTGCGGCGATCGCCAAGGCCTTCGGGGTGAAGGACACCAACGGCATCGACTGGATCGAGTGGCTCATCCAGATCGCCCTGGCGGCGGTCGGTGTCGCGGCCCTGGCCAGCATCAAGACCGGCGGCCGAGGCCGCGGCCGCAGGTAGGCGCCGGGTCCGGAGCGCCAGCCGGGCGAGGCGCCGCCCCTCCCGCCGGTGAGCAACGCTCCCACCGCGGCCCTCGCCCGCCCCGCCCGGAGCGGTGAACCTACTCCCCGTCGCCCGGCAGCCCGGTCCACGCCGGATGCCGGGCGTCGTCGGCGCGCACCACCACGTCGGCGGCCTCCGAGGGGGCGGTTTCCCGCTCGTACCGCTCGAACGCGGGAAGCGTCCACCGCTCGCTCTCGGCGGTACGGCGCTCCAGCGCACCCGGCGACAGCCGCACGTGCACGCTCACGTCGAACGGGAACCAGCGCCCGAGCAGCATCGGCCCGCGCACCAACAGCACTCCCCCGGGCGGCAGTCGCACGTACGGACTGCGCGTCGCCCGGTCGGTGGCCGGGTCCCAGAGGTCGGGCAGCACCCGGCCGCTCCCCCCGGCCTCCAGCGGCCCGAAGACCTCGCGCCACAGGGCCCCGGTGTCGAACCACCCCTCGAAGTAGGTGTCCGGGTCCTGCTTCCCGTACTCGAACCGCAGCGAGGCGGACCGCAGGAACCCCTGCGTGTCGACCTCGTGCACGGCACGGCCGCGGTCCCGCAACGCCTCGGCGAGCGGCCCGGCCAGCTCCGCCGTGCCGGCGGCGGGCGCACCGTCGATCCCGACCTTCAGCCAGGCGCTGCCGTCGGAGGGCTCCAGCCCGTCGAGATGCCGGGCGAGCCGCCCCGCGAGGCGTCCCCAGGTGATCGGTAGAAACTGCACACGCCCATCATCGCTGGCCCGGAACCCGAGGGGGAAACGTACGACGAACCGGGGTATTCCCCTCCCATGAACCTCGTGGTCGTCGAGCCCGTCAAGCGGCGCCACTGCGCGGACTGCCGCCAGGGCCCGCTCCCCCTGCACATCCTCGAGTACAACGCCCCGCGCTGCCTGGACTGCGCCGATCTGGGCCACCTCGTGCTGCTGCCGCGCGGCGACGCGGCGCTCACCCGCCGGGCGCGCGAGGGCAGTTCGCTGTGGGCGGTGGTCGTGCGCCACAACAAGCGCCGCAAGCGGTACGAGCGCCAGGGCCTCCTGGTCGAAGAGGCCGCTCTCGCCCGCGCCGAGTCCGCCTGCCTCGCCGACGCCGCGGCGCGCTCGCGCCGCCGCGACCGCGACGCGGCCCGTCGCGCGGCCGAGGACGTGACGTTCACGGCGTCCTTCACCGCGGCGGTCCTCGCGCTCTTCCCGGGCTGCCCGCCGGGCCGCGCGCACGCGGTCGCCGCGCACACCTCGCAGCGGGGCAGCGGCAGGGTGGGGCGCAGCGCGGCGGGCCGCGCCCTGGACGAGGCGGCGGTGACGGCGGCGGTCCGCGCCTCGGTCCGCCATGTCGACACTCCGTACGACGCGCTGCTGATGGCCGGCATCCCGCGACACGAAGCGCGGGCACGGGTGAGCGCGGCGATAGAGGAGGTGCTGACGGGGTGGCGGATCGTTCCTGGGGCGTCATGAAACCCCGATGGCACCGGATCGGCGCCGGGATGCAGGGATAAAAGGGCTTACCGGGGCAGGATGACTGTTCTCCCCACGCGGGCCGTACAAGCCGCCTAACTCACGCGACCCGCACAAGCCACACGAGTCACACAACGCGAGGTACCAGCCGATGCCCACCCCCGCCGCCCCGCGGCCCCGCGAGGGGTCGGGCCTGGCTCCCTCCCTCGACGCCGCCCCGCTGCGCCCGTTCCACCTGCGCATCACCGCCACGACCTTCGGCGCGAACTTCTCCGACGGGTACGCGCTGGGCATGATCGGCGCGGTCCTGACCACGCTGACCGACGCCCGCCACCTCTCCGGCGTCTGGCAGGGCCTGCTGGGCGCGTCGGCCCTGATCGGCCTGTTCTTCGGCAGCATCGTGCTGGGCCGGGTCGGCGACATCATCGGGCGCCAGAAGCTGTACATCTACAACTTCGTCCTCATCACCGTGGCCTCCGCCCTCCAGTTCTGGGCCCACGACCCGGCGGTCCTCTTCGCCCTGCGCGTGCTGATCGGCTTCGGCCTCGGGGCGGACTACGCGGTCGGCCCGACGATGCTGTCCGAATTCGCCCCCCGGCGGCTGCGCGGCCTCCTCCTGGGTTCGCTCACCGTGCTGTGGACGGTCGGTTACGTTCTCGCGGGCATCCTCGGCACCTGGCTCGGCGGCACGGAGCACGCGGCGTACGTGCTGCTCGCGACCGGTGCGCTTCCCGCGGCCCTGGTCCTCCTGCTGCGCATCGGCACCCCGGAGTCCCCGAGCTGGCTGGTCAGCCAGGGCCGGACGCGGGAGGCACGCGAGATCGCGGCCCGCTACCTGAAGTGCGAACTGGGCGAGGTCAGGGTCCCCGCTCCGCCCGCCACCTCCGTCTCCGCGTACCGGGAGCTCTTCGCCCCGGGGCAGTCCCGGCGGACCTGGTTCGGGCTGGTCTTCTACAGCGCCCAGGTCCTCCCGTACTTCGCCATCTACACCTTCATGCCGACGATCCTGCTGGCCCTGGACGTGGCGGACGCGGACCTGCAGAACCTGCTCCTCAACCTCTTCCTCCTGGCGGGCGGCGTGTGCGGCCTGTGGTTCCTGCAACGCACGGGCCGCCGCCCGCTGGTCATCGCCACGTTCGCGATCATGACGGTGTCGCTGGCCCTGGTGGGCGCCCTCACGCACGCCTCCACGACGGCCCTGATGATCCCGTTCCTCGTCTACACCTTCGTGATGGCGGGCGCCTCCAACCTCACCCAGGTCTATCCCGCCGAGCTCTACCCCACCCACCTGCGCGCCACGGGCGTCGGCTTCCTGAACGGCACCAGCCGCATCGCCTCGGCGGTGGGCACGTTCGTCCTGCCGGTGAGCCTGGAGTCGCTCGGCCTGAACTGGTCGATGTACTGGCTGGCCGGAGTCCTGCTGCTGGGCACGGCGGCGTCGGTGGCGTGGGCCCCGGAGACGAAGGGCGAGGTGACGACGTCGGGGGGCTGAGGCCGTGCCGCCGGCGCTTGCTGATCCTCGGTAGGCGCCGGGCGTCGCGCCGGATGGGTGGCGTGCCCCGCGGCACGGAACGTTTCCGCCGCTCGCGGTGGGAAGCGGGTCAGGTGCCGCGCAGGCGGTTCAGTACGTCGACGGGGTCCGGGCCGGGCGGGCCCTCGGGCCACCAGTCGTCGGCGCCCTGCTCGGACGCGTAGCCGTACCAGAGGGCGTCCTGGCCGTAGCGGAGTTGGAAGCGGCCCGCGGTCAGGCGGTTGTGGGCGGGGCGGAAGTTCAGGCCGAGGACGAGCAGGGTGGAGCGGGCCCGGTCGAAGGGGCCTGCGGGAGGGTCCCACGGGGTGTCGAGGACCGTCAGGGCTTCCGTGCCCCCCTGGCGCCAGGCGGCGACCGCCTTGGCCAGGTCGGTGGGGGTGCGGCCGAGGGCCCGGGTGAGGGAGGTGTAGAGGGAGCGCGTCGACGCGGTCAGCCCGGAGCCGGGCTGGGCGGCGGCGATGCGGACCGCGTCCTGCCAGGGCGTGAGGTGCGCGAACGGGTCCGCGCCCGTGGTGAGCAGGGCGTGGGCCCGCTGGGCGGCGTCGGTGGCGAGGTGGTCCAGGGTGAGCGGGTCGGGGGCGCCGGAGACGTACGGGGCCGGGTAGGAGGGGGGCGTGCCCGGGTGCGTGGGCGGGGGGAACGCCGGGGGCAGTGCGCCGAGGGGGCGGCTGAGGGCCTCCCGGGCGGCGAGCGCGGGGACGGCTGGCGGCGTGCGGGATTCGGTGGCGGCACGGGCGGCGTTGCGGTGGCCGAGGGCGTCGAGGATCTCGCGTTCGTCGCGGCCGCGGAGCAGGAACACGACGAAGGGGTCCTCGTCGACGATGCGGGCCACTTGGTAGCAGAGCGCCGCCGCGTGTTTGCAGGGACGGCCGGCGTCCGGGCAGGTGCAGGAGGGCAGGAGGTCGCCGGCCGTGGCGGGCAGGAGGGGGACCGCCGCGAGCGGGGACGCCGGGTCCAGGAGGGCCTGCGGGATCGTCTTGGCGAGGAGGGACTCCAGGTGGGCGGGGTCGGTGGCGGCCGCGTCCAGGAACGTGTCCCAGTCCTCCGGGGCGAGGGTGCGCAGGCGGAGCTCGGCGCGGTAGGGGCGGGCGCGGCTGCCGCGCACGTACGCCACGACCCGGCCCGGGGTGACCGTGATGGTGTCGACATGGCCCGCGTCGGCGTAGGCCCGGCCGCGGGCGAGGCGGGCGAGGTCGAGGGAGAGGTCCTCCAGGGCGGCCACCCACGCCTTGCCCCACCAGGTGACGGCGGGCCCGGCGGCCGCCGGGTCGGGCGGGAAGGTACGCCGCCGATCGCCGGTGGCGGCCCCGGCCTGCGCAGTCTGCCGGGGGTCGCGCCGCGCGGGGCGGGGGCCGTCGGGAGCGGGCAGGACGGGCTGGAAGTCACGTGACGCGGTGTGCCAGTCGTCCGCGGCACCGAGTTCGGGGCGGATGTCGCTGGGGGCGGTGCGTACGGGGCGTGCGTCGTCCGAGCCACGGAAGAGGGAGCGGACGTCGGCCGGGGCGACGGGGGCGGGGTGGGGTTCGACCGGGTTGGTGGAGGCGGGGCCGACAAGGGCGGGGGCGGGGCCGGCTTCGGCGTCGCTGCGGCTGGGGTGGGCGTCGGCGGGGTGGGCGTCAGTGTCGGTGTTGGCGTCGGCGTCGGCAGGGTGCACGTCGGTAATGGCAGGACCCGGGTGGACCTCGGCGTCGGCACGGGCAGAGTAGACCTCGGCATTGGCAGAGGCGCGGCTCACTTCGGCGTTGGCACGCGCAGGGTGCACATCGGCAGCGGCACGGGCGCGACCGGGCTTCGCGCGTCGGATGCCGCGCCGTGCGACCTGCGCCGCGGACGGATGGGTGCCGTCGGCACCGGCGGACGAACCTGAGTCGTCGGCACGGGCAGGCGATCGGGAGCCGTCGGCACGGACAGGCGAGGGCTCGGCCGCCGCCGAGCGCGCGGTGCGTCGGGCTTCGTCCGCGGCGGCCCGCGAAGCGCGCAGCGCCTGCCGTGCGGCCTCGGCGGCGGCGCTGCGGGGTGGTGACGGCGGGGCCGGGGCCGGAGGCGGGGGCTCCGCGTCGGAGCTCGCGGGCCGAGTCTCGTCCCAGGGCTCGGGCGGGGTCTCGTCCCGGGGCTCGGGCCGGGCCTCATCCCGGGGCTCGGGCCGGGCCTCATCCCGGGATTCGTCCCGCAGATCGTTGCGGGACGAATCCCGCGGTTCGGCTCGCAGGCCATCCCCGGACTCGGGCCCCAGGCCGTCCCCGGACTCGGCCCGTGGGCCATCCGGCGTGGCAACCTGCTCGTGGCCGATGCCGTTGAGTTCGGGATGGGAGCGGCGTGGGGTCATGACGGCCTGCGCAGGGAGACGAGGTCGGCCAGTTCGCGGTCGGTGAGTTCGGTCAGGGCGGCCTCGCCCGAACCGAGGACGGCGTCCGCCAACGACCGCTTGGAGGCGAGGAGTTCGGCGATGCGGTCCTCGACCGTGCCCTCGGCGATCAGGCGGTGCACCTGGACGGGCTGGGTCTGGCCGATGCGGTAGGCGCGGTCGGTGGCCTGCTCCTCGACCGCCGGGTTCCACCAGCGGTCGAAGTGCACCACATGAGCGGCGCGGGTGAGGTTGAGGCCGGTGCCGGCCGCCTTGAGGGAGAGCAGGAAGACGGGGACCTCGCCGGACTGGAAGCGGTCGACCATCTCCTCCCGCTGCGCCACCGGGGTGCCACCGTGCAGGAGTTGGGCGGGGATCGCGCGGGCGGCCAGGTGCTGGGAGAGCAGCCGGGCCATGGTGACGTACTGGGTGAAGATCAGGACGGAGTCCTCCTCGGCGAGGATCGTGTCGAGGAGTTCGTCGAGGAGGGCGAGCTTGCCGGAACGGGTGCCGGTGAGACGGGCCGGCTCCTCCTTGAGGTACTGCGCGGGGTGGTTGCAGATCTGCTTCAGCGAGGTCAGCAGCTTCATGATCAGGCCGCGGCGGGCGATGCCCTCGGAGGCCTCGATGGCGGCCATCGTCTCGTGCACGGCCGCCTGGTAGAGGGCGACCTGTTCGCGGGTGAGGGAAATGGGGTGGTCGGTCTCGGTCTTGGGCGGCAGTTCGGGGGCGATGCCGGGATCGGACTTCTTGCGGCGCAGGAGGAAGGGCCGCACCAGGCGCGAGAGGCGCTCCACCGCCCCCGGGTCCTCGCCGCCCTCGACGGCGCGGGCGTGCCGGGCGCGGAAGGTGGTGAGGGGGCCGAGGAGACCCGGGGTCGTCCAGTCCAGGAGGGCCCACAGCTCGGAGAGGTTGTTCTCGACGGGCGTGCCGGTGAGCGCGATGCGGGCCGGGGCGGGGATCGTGCGCAGGGCCCTGGCGGTGGAGGAGCGGGCGTTCTTCAGGTGCTGGGCCTCGTCGGCGACGATCATGTTCCAGGTGTGGGCGGCCAGTCGGGCCGCGCTGGTGCGCATGGTGCCGTAGGTGGTGAGGACGAAGCCGCCGTCGTACGGGCGGGAGCCGGGCGGGGTCTCCGGGACGCCGGAACCGTGGGCGTCGTCCGCCGTGAACAGCCCTTCTGCGGCGGCCTCGTCGAGGGTGCGGGCCGTGCCGTGGAAGCGGCGGACCGGGACGCCGGGCGCGAAGCGTTCGATCTCGCGCTGCCAGTTGCCGAGGAGGGAGGCGGGGCAGACCACCAGGGTGGGGGCGGTGCGGGTGCCGGAGGCCGGGCGGGCGGCGTCCGCCCGGTGCAGGTGGAGGGCGATCACGGTGATCGTCTTGCCCAGGCCCATGTCGTCGGCGAGACAGCCGCCGAGGCCGAGGGAGGTCATGAGGTCGAGCCAGGCCAGCCCGCGGAGTTGGTAGTCGCGCAGGGTGGCGTTCAGCGCGGGCGGCTGCGGGACCGCGTCCGCGCCGCCGCGCGCGAGCCGGTCGCGGAGGGTGGCGAGCGCCCCCACGGGCACCGCGTCGACCCGTTCGCCGTCGACCTCCGCCATGCCGGTGAGGGCGACCTCCAGGGCGTCGGCCGGGTCCAGCAGCCCCAACTGCCGCTTGCGTGCCTTGCGTACGAGCGCGGGGTCGACCACCACCCACTGGTCGCGCAGCCGCACCACCGGCCGGTGCTCCTCGACGAGGGCGTCCATCTCGGCGTCGGTGAGGTCTTCGCCGCCCAGCGCCAGTTGCCAGCTGAACGCGAAGAGGTGTTCGGAGTCGAAGAAGGGGGTCCCGTCGGTGGCCGAGCCGGGCGCGGGGCGCACCACCGCGGTGGCGGTCAGCGTACGGGCCAGGTCCCGGGGCCAGTGGACGGTGACCCCCGCGGCCTCCAGCCGGTGCGCCGCCGCGCCCAGCAGGTCGTACAACTCCTCGTCGGAGAGCGCCAGTACGTCGGGGACGGGCTGCTCCAGGAGGCGCGTGAGCGGCGGCCAGACGCGACCCGCGCGGCGCAGCGCGAGGACGGTGTCGACGCGGGCGCGAGGGCCGAAGGACTCGCCGCCCTCGCCCGACCAGAGGTCGGCCGCGTCCACGAGGTGGGTGGGGTCGGCGAGGCTGTGCACTTGGACGACGGCGGCGCCCGCGCGGCGCGAGCGGTCCTGCCGACCGCCCTCGGCGTCCTCGTCGCGCGGGTCGAAGAGGCCGTGCACGGGGAGGTCGAGGCGGAGCGAGACCCGCACTCCGGCGTCCGCGCCGGCCGCCACCTCGACGGCCCACTCGCGCAGGCGCGGCAGACGCTGGGCCTCGGCGGCGGCGTACGGGTCCCCGAAGGCGAGGGCGGCGGCAGGCGTGCGGGGCAGGACGTCGGCGACCGCGTCGACGAAGGAGCGCACCAGGTGGGCGGGGTCCGGTACCTGAAGCGGACTGCGGTCGGGCAGCGGGACGGCGTACCCCTCGGGGGGCAGCGCGGCGGCGATCGCGCGCAGTTGGGCGATGTCGGCGGCGTCCGGCGGCCCGGCCCGCCAGGCGTCCTCGTCGCCGGGGGTGAGCCCCGGCAGCAGCAGCCCGCGCGCGACGAGGTGCAGGGCGTGCAGGGCGGCGGCGCCCCAGCAGCGGGCGGCGGGGTGGGCGGCCGGGGCGTGCCGGGCGGCGACCAGCAGGGGCAGGGCGTCGGCGAGCGGGAGGAGGCGGGCCGCGACGGTGCGGGTGCGGGCGACCGCGCCCTGACGGCGTACGACGGTGAGCGTGTCCTCAGCGCCCGGCGGCGGGGGCCCGTCCGGCGACCACAGGGCGACGCGGGCGTCACGGGGCAGGGGGGCGGGGAGGTAGACGGCGGCAGCGTGCCCGGGAAGGCGGCTCACCGCGGTCAGTGCAGTGGCTCTCGTGACGTCGCCCATCCGGTCCCCGACCTCCCTCCCGGTCGCGTCTGCGCAGGTGGCGCAGGCTTTCTGCGTGGACCTGCGAGTCTACGGGCCGGGTCTGACAGTGACGGCTCCGCCGACACCCCGACACCAGGCGGCGAGGCTGCTCCGACGACACGCCGGCATCAGGCGATGAGGCCGCTCCGACGACACCCCGGCACCAGGCGGCGAAGCGGCCCTGACGACAAACACCCCGGCACCAGGCGGCGAGGCTGCCCCGACGACGGACGCCCCAGCACCAAGCGACGAGACCGCTCCGACGAGCCCCGGCACCAGAAGCCGCAGCAGGGCCGCCCAGTCGCCCGTCCCGCACCGTGGCCGTCAACCCACCCCGCGGCCGTCCTCGACGTGTAAACGCGGAATGCCGCCCTCCGAGGGGCGGCACCCGTCCGCGTACGTGGAGACGAGCGCTAACTCCGCTGCCCCGCCCGCTCCCTGAGCTCCTGCCACACCGCGCGCACCTGGGGCTCCAGCGCCTCCAACGGACCGTCGTTGTCGATCACCAGATCGGCGACGGCGAGCCGCTGCTCGCGGGTGGCCTGCGCCGCCATCCGCCCGCGCGCATCGGCCTCGGACGTACCGCGCAGCCGTACCAGCCGGTCCAGTTGGGTCTCGGGCGACGCGTCCACCACGACCACCAGGTCGTACAGCCCCGCCAGTCCGTTCTCCGTCAGCAGCGGTACGTCGTGCACGACGACGGCGTCGGGCGGCGCGGCCCGCTGCAGTTCGGCGGAGCGCGCCCCGACCAGCGGGTGCACGATCGCGTTGAGGGTCTTCAGCTTCTCGGCGTCGGCGAAGACGATCGCGCCCAGCGCGGGCCGGTCCAGCGTGCCGTCCGGCGTGAGGATGTCCTCGCCGAACGCCGCCACCACGGCGTCGAGCCCGGGAGTCCCGGGCTCGACGACCTCACGCGCGATGCGGTCGGCGTCCACGACGACCGCGCCGTACGACGCGAGCAGCCGCGACACTTCACTCTTGCCGGCGCCGATACCGCCGGTCAGGCCCACTCTCAGCATGACCGGCAGCCTAAGGCGCACCGCTGCGGGGCTACAGGTCGCCCTCCCGCTCGGCGAGGAACTTCTCGAATTCCAGTCCGATCTCGTCCGCCGACGGCAGGTCCTTGGCCTCCGCGACGAGGCTGCCGCGGGTCTCGGCGCCCGCCACCGCGTCGTACTGGTGCTCAAGGCCCTGGACCAGCGCGACCAGTTCCTCGTCGCCCTCGCCGACCTGGCGGTCGATCTCGTCCTGGGTGCGGCGTGCCTCCGTGCGCAGCGCGTGCGCCACCGACGGCAGGACCAGGCCGGTCGCCGCGGTGATCGCCTCCAGGACGGTCAGCGCCGAGTCCGGGTAGGCCGAGCGCGCCACGTAGTGCGGCACGTGCGCGGCGACGCCGAGGACGTCGTGGCCCGCCTCCGTCAGCCGGTACTCGATCAGCGACTCCGCCGAACCCGGCACCTGCGCCTCGTCGAACGGGCTGCGGTGGCCCGGCACCAGGTCGGTGCGGTTGCCGTGCGGAGTGAGGCCCACCGGGCGGGTGTGCGGGACGCCCATCGGTATGCCGTGGAAGTTCACCGCGAGCCGCACCCCGAGGCGCTCCACGATCTGACGCACCGCCGCCGAGAACCGCTCCCACTCCACGTCCGGCTCCGGGCCGGAGAGCAGCAGGAACGGGGCGCCCGTGGCGTCCTGCACCAAGTGCACTTCGAGGGAGGGGGTCTCGTAGTCCGACCACTGGTCGCGCTTGAACGTCAGCAGCGGGCGACGGGCCCGGTAGTCGACCAGCCGGTCGTGGTCGAAGCGCGCGACGACCTGGTGGGGCAGCGAGTCCAGCAGCTTCTCGACGATCTGGTCGCCGGTCTCCCCCGCGTCGATATAACCGTCGAAGTGGTAGAGCATGACAAGTCCGGCCGACTCCTGGGCCAGCGCCATGTCGACGACGGCCAGCCCCTTCGGCTCCCATGCGTACAAACCCTGCGGATCAAGCACGATTCCCGCTACCTCCTCGCGTTTCACAGGGAAGAACGTGCCGCGGGCCGCGGGCATTCCCCGCCACGCCGCCTTCCCTCAGCCTTCCCTCATACGAGTGGACGAGCCCACGAACGGGAACTCCGCCGAGCGCACGCGACAAGGCCCGGACGCACGGCGAGGCCCGCTCCCCCGAAGGGGAACGGGCCTCGCTGTTCAGCCGGTTCGGCTCCCGGCCGTCACCCGGAGACGGTGACGGTCAGGCAACCACGCGACCGGTGGGGGTCAGAGCGTTCAGCTCTGGCCGCCCGCCAGCTTCTCGCGGAGCGCGGCCAGGGCCTCGTCCGACGCCAGGGCGCCGGAGTTGTCGTCCGACTCCGAGGAGTAGGAACCGCCCGAGATGCCCGCACCGGCGTTGCCACCGGTCGCGGCCGGAGCGGCAGCGCCCTCGGCAGCGGCGGCCTCGTCGGCCTCGCGGGACTTGATGACCTGGGCCTGGTGCTGCTCGAAGCGCTGCTGCGCCTCGGCGTACTGACCCTCCCAGGCCTCACGCTGCGACTCGAAGCCCTCGAGCCAGTCGTTCGTCTCGGGGTCGAAGCCCTCGGGGTAGATGTAGTTGCCCTGGTCGTCGTACGAGGCAGCCATGCCGTACAGCGTCGGGTCGAACTCCACCGAGGCCGGGTCGGCGCCGAAGGACTCGTTGGCCTGCTTCAGCGACAGCGAGATCCGGCGACGCTCGAGGTCGATGTCGATGACCTTGACGAAGATCTCGTCGTTGACCTGGACGACCTGCTCCGGGATCTCCACGTGGCGCTCGGCCAGCTCGGAGATGTGGACCAGACCCTCGATGCCCTCGTCGACGCGGACGAACGCACCGAACGGAACCAGCTTCGTGACCTTGCCGGGGACGACCTGGCCGATCTGGTGCGTACGGGCGAACTGCTGCCACGGGTCTTCCTGCGTCGCCTTCAGCGACAGGGAGACACGCTCGCGGTCCATGTCGACGTCGAGGACCTCGACGGTGACTTCCTGGCCGACCTCGACAACCTCGGACGGGTGGTCGATGTGCTTCCAGGAGAGCTCGGAGACGTGCACGAGACCGTCGACGCCACCCAGGTCCACGAAGGCACCGAAGTTGACGATCGAGGACACGACGCCGGAGCGGACCTGACCCTTCTGGAGGGTCGTGAGGAACGTCTGGCGCACCTCGGACTGGGTCTGCTCAAGCCAGGCACGGCGGGACAGGACCACGTTGTTGCGGTTCTTGTCCAGCTCGATGATCTTGGCCTCGAGCTCCTTGCCCACGTAGGGCTGGAGGTCGCGGACACGGCGCATCTCGACGAGGGAGGCCGGCAGGAAGCCACGGAGGCCGATGTCGAGGATGAGACCACCCTTGACGACCTCGATGACGGTGCCGGTGACGATCCCGTCCTCTTCCTTGATCTTCTCGATCGTGCCCCAGGCGCGCTCGTACTGCGCACGCTTCTTGGACAGGATGAGACGGCCTTCCTTGTCCTCCTTCTGGAGAACCAGGGCCTCGATCTCATCGCCCACGGCGACGACCTCGTTGGGGTCGACGTCGTGCTTGATGGAAAGCTCGCGGGACGGGATGACGCCTTCGGTCTTGTAACCGATGTCGAGCAGGACCTCGTCCCGGTCGACCTTCACGATGACGCCGTCGACGATGTCGCCGTCGTTGAAGTACTTGATCGTCTCGTCGATCGCGGCGAGGAAGGCTTCCTCGTTACCGATGTCGTTGACCGCTACCTGCGGGGTGGTAGAGGTGGTCTCGGTGCTGCTCGTCATGTGGGAAAGGGCTCCGGTACGGACAGAAATCGTAGGTACTGCTACGCCGTGAGCCTGTCGCTCTGCAGAAGCCGGACAGCCGAAGAAGCACCGAACCGGCGGAACCGGCGGGCACCTCGAAAACCGAGGAGACATACATACAGATGCGAGCGCGGCCTGCTAGGTCTGAGGCGCGCAGGCTCGCAGCGCAACTTGTAGCATACGGGGGCCGCCGGGCAGGGTCAATGCGCGAAGGCACCCACCCGGGGCGGAACGCCCCATACCCGGCACAACTCGGGTCCGGCGAGGCCACCATGGGCTTCCCGCTCCCCCCGGACCCCTTCCCGGCCGCTCCTCGGGGAGGTACCCGGGAGGGGTTCCGGCGGAGCCTACTCAGACTATTCGAACGGGCGCAATGATCCACGAAGACGACTCCTCCGACGCGGTTTCCCTCGACGCCCTCGCGGCCGGGGAGGACACGGAGCCCGAGGCCACCCGGCGTGACGCCGGCGACGCGGAGAGCAGCCGGGCCAGCCGGGGCTGGTGGGACAGCAACGCGGACGAGTACCAGCTCGACCATGGGACCTTCCTGGGCGACGACCGCTTCGTGTGGGGCCCCGAGGGCCTCGACGAGGTGGAGGCGGAGCTGCTGGGCCCGCCGGAGGACCTCAAGGGGCTCGACGTGCTGGAGATCGGCGCGGGCGCCGCGCAGTGCTCGCGCTGGCTGGTGCGGCAGGGCGCCCGCCCGGTCGCCGTGGACCTCTCGCACCGCCAGCTCCAGCACGCGCTGCGGATCGGCGGCGGCGAGGACGGGGTGGGCCTGGTGCAGGCCGACGCCGGGGTGCTGCCGTTCCGGGACGGCTCCTTCGACCTGGCGTGCTCGGCGTACGGGGCGGTGCCCTTCGTCGCGGACCCGGTGAAGGTGTTCCGCGAGGTGCGCCGGGTGCTGCGGCCGGGCGGGCGGTGGGTGTTCTCGGTGACGCACCCGATCCGCTGGGCGTTCCCGGACGAGCCGGGCCCCGAGGGGCTGTCGGTCTCCGCGTCGTACTTCGACCGCACTCCCTACGTGGAGCAGGACGAGCAGGGGCGGGCGGTGTACGTCGAGCACCACAGGACGCTCGGGGACCGCGTCCGGGACGTGGTCGCCGGCGGCTTCCGGCTGGTGGACCTCGTGGAGCCGGAGTGGCCCGCGTGGAACAGCTCGGAGTGGGGCGGCTGGTCCCCGCTGCGGGGGAATCTGATCCCGGGGACGGCGATCTTCGTCTGCGAGCGGGACTGACACCGGGCGCGCACGGGGGCCCGCCCCGCTCCCGTACGACACTGTGGGGATGATCCGTAGCGAAGCCCTCGACCAGTTGCCCGTGCGCACGGCGGTGCCCGCTCTCGTGGCGGCGCTCGACGCGCACGGGGCCGCGGTGCTGTGCGCGCCGCCCGGCACCGGCAAGACGACGCTGGTGCCGCTGGTGCTGGCCGGTCTGGTGGGCGGCGGCCCGGTGCGCAGGGTGGTGGTCGCGGAGCCGCGCAGGATCGCCGCCCGGGCGGCGGCCCGCCGGATGGCGTGGCTGCTGGGCGAGCGGGTCGGCGAGCGCGTCGGAGTCACCGTGCGCGGCGAGCGCACCGTGTCCCCGGACACCGTCGTGGAGGTCGTCACCACCGGCGTGCTGCTGCAACGGCTGCAGCGCGACCAGGAGTTGACCGGCGTCGACGTGGTCGTGCTGGACGAGTGCCACGAGCGGCACCTCGACGCGGACACCGCCGCCGCCTTCCTGCTGGACGTACGTGCCGCCCTGCGCCCGGAGCTGCGGCTGGTGGCGGCCTCCGCGACGACCGACGCGGCGGGCTGGTCACGGCTGCTGGGGGACGCGCCGGTGGTGGAGGCGCAGGGGGTCTCGCACCCCGTCGAGACGGTGTGGGCGCCGCCCGCGCGGCCGGTGCGCCCGCCGCACGGGATGCGAGTGGATCCGGTGCTGCTGTCGCACGTGGCGTCGGTCGTGCGCAGGGCGCTCGCCGAGCGCGAGGGCGACGTGCTGTGCTTCCTGCCGGGGGTGGGGGAGATCGCCCGGGTGGCGGGGCAGTTGAGCGGGGTGGGGGCGGAGGTGCTCCAGGTGCACGGGCGGGCGCCCGCCGCCGTGCAGGACGCCGTGCTGGCGGGCTCCGCGTCCGGCCGCCGGGTGGTCCTGGCGACGTCCGTGGCGGAGTCGAGCCTGACCGTGCCCGGGGTGCGGGTCGTCGTGGACTGCGGGCTGGCGCGTGAGCCCCGTACCGACCACGCGCGGGGGCTGAGCGCGCTGACGACCGTACGGGCGTCCCGGGCGGCGGCACGCCAACGCGCGGGGCGGGCCGGGCGCGAGGCGCCGGGCACGGTGTACCGGTGCTGGGAGGAGGCCGAGCAGGGGCGGCTGCCCGCCTTCCCGAACCCGGAGATCAAGGTGGCCGACCTGGCCGCGTTCGCCCTCCAGGCGGCCTGCTGGGGCGACCCGGAGGCCGCCGGACTCGCCCTCCTCGACGCTCCGCCGGCCGGTGCGATGGCGGCGGCGCGGGAGGTCCTGACGGCGATCGGCGCGGTGGACGCGCGGGGCCGGGCCACCGACCGGGGCGTACGGCTCTCCCGCCTCGGGCTGCATCCGCGGCTGGGGCGCGCGCTGCTGGACGGCGCGCGGGAGATCGGCGCCCGGCGGGCGGCGGAGGTGGTGGCGCTGCTGAGCGAGGAGCCGCCCCGGGAGTACGGGGACGACCTGGCGGAGGCGTGGCGGGCGGCCCGGCGCGGCGGCGACGCGTACGGGGCGCGCTGGAAGCAGGAGACCCGGCGGCTGGCGTCGGGGGTGCGGGGCGAGGGGGCCCCGCTCGCGGACGACGCGGCGGCGGGCCTGGTGGCGGCGCTGGCGTTCCCGGAGCGGGTGGCGCGGGCGCGGGGCGCGGGGGCGTTCCTGATGGCGTCGGGGACGGGCGCGGAGGTGGGCGAGGGGTCGCGGCTGCGCAGTGCGCCGTGGCTGGCGGTGGCGGTCGCGGACCGTCCGGCGCATGCGGCGTCCGCGCGGGTGCGGCTGGCGGCGGTGCTCGACGCGGACACCGCGCGGGTGGCGGCGGAGCACCTGTACGGGGTGCGGGAGGAGGTCCGCTGGGAGGGCGGGGACGTGGTGGCCCGGCAGGTGGAGGCGCTGGGCGCGG
This sequence comes from Streptomyces sp. NPDC039736, assembly GCF_055596485.1. Classification (NCBI taxonomy): domain Bacteria; kingdom Bacillati; phylum Actinomycetota; class Actinomycetes; order Kitasatosporales; family Streptomycetaceae; genus Streptomyces; species Streptomyces sp. NPDC039736. The sequence goes on from NZ_JBVIUQ010000005.1 coordinate 194,715, forward strand.
TGGAGCTGGCCGTGCGCCCGCTGCGCGAGGTGCCCCGGGGGCAGGTGCGCGGGGCGCTGCTGGAGGGGCTGCGGCAGGAGGGGCTCGGGCTGCTGCGCTGGACGCGGGACGCGGCGGGGCTGCGGGAGCGGCTGGCGTTCCTGCACCGGGAGCTGGGAGCGCCGTGGCCGGACGTGTCGGACGCGGCGCTCGTGGAGTGTGCCGGGCAGTGGCTGGAGCCGGAGTTGTCGCGGGCGCGGCGGCGGGCGGACCTGGGGCGGATCGAGGCCGGGCAGGCGCTGAGCCGGCTGCTGCCGTGGGCGGGCGGGGAGGCGGCGCGGCTGGACGCGCTGGCGCCGGAGCGGATCGAGGTGCCGAGCGGGTCGCGGATCCGGGTGGACTACTCCGGTGAGCAGCCGGTGCTGGCGGTGAAGCTCCAGGAGATGTTCGGGCTGGCGCAGACACCGCGGGTGGGGGCGTCCGGGTCCTCGCCGGGGGTGCCGGTGCTGGTGCACCTGCTGTCGCCGGCGGGGCGGCCGGTGGCGGTGACGGCGGACCTGGCGTCGTTCTGGCGCGAGGGGTACCGGGGGGTGCGGGCGGAGCTGCGGGGGCGCTATCCGAAGCATCCGTGGCCGGAGGACCCGGGGGCGGCGGCGGCCACGCGGCACACGAAGGCGCGGGCGGCCCGGCAGGGGACGGGCGGCTGACGGAGCGGGCGGCCCGGGGGCGGAGAGGCAAGCTGCCCGAGGGGCGAGGGGCCGCGGGCCGGGGAGGAGGAGGCCCCCGGCGGTCAGGAAAGAGCGGCCGGGACCGGGGCCCGGGGCCGGGCCGGGGCCGGACGGCGGCTGCGGGCCTCCAGCCAGAGGGCGAGGGCGAGCAGGGCGAGGCCGAGGACGAGGAAGCCCCAGGGGAGGTAGGAGGTCAGCAGGAGGACCGGGGTCCGGTTCGCCTTGACGAGGGCCAGCGTGGCGTCGACGTAGTCCGCCCGCATCTTCACGTGGCCGGAGAACGCCGTGACCTTCTCCCGCCCCTGCAGCAGGCTCCCGCCCCGCATCTCCTCGGTGTGGATCTCCTCCCCGTTCACGGGCGCCCCCGTCACCGGGTCGATCCAGAACATCCGCTTCGTCGTGTACCACATGCTCGTTCCGGTCTGCTTCTCCAGCGTGCCGGAGTCGATTCCGGGCAGCGGCATCCTCTTCGGGTACGGCACCTTCGTCCACGGGACGGTCTGCTCGAAGTAGTAGACCTCGAGCCCCCGGAACTCCTGCGTCCCCCGGTAGTGGATCGGGGCGGTGAGCCGGGCGCGCGCGTCGTAGTACTCGTAGTCGCGCTTCTCCGTCAGGAAGGGCCACTTGAACTCGATGCCGCGCCGCCGCACCGGGTCCCCGTCGACCATCTCCCCGGTGGCGTGCACGGGGTCCTGGGTGTGCGCGTCGAAGATGTAGCGCTCGGGGATGGTGGAGACCATCTTCCCGTCGGGCCCCGCGACGTAGGAGAGGGCGTCCCAGACGACCACGTCCCGCCCTGCGGTCCGCTCGATCCGCTGCGACTCCTCGACGTTGCCCTTGAGCGTCTGCACGACGGTCAGCTTCTCGACCTGTCGGGCCCGCATGGTGCCGTAGTCGATGAGCGTCGCGGGCTTCGCCTCCAGGACCATGTCCTGGTACTGGCCCGGCGGGATCTTGGCCAGCCGCGGGAACGCGTACCACCGGGTCAGTGGCGCGAGGGCGGTGAAGAACACCGCGAGGGCGAGCAGGACCAGTCCGGCTTTGCGTCGCATCCGCTGTCCGCCCCCGTCACTTCTTCGGTGCCGGGACGGTGGTCAGCAGCGGTTTCGGCGAGGTCTCGCCGGCCGGTGCGCCGACCGCCGTGATCGTGAGGACCAGGGCGAACGCGGCGGCCAGCCCGACGGCTGCGGCGATGAGGGCGCGCATGTACCGACTTCCTCCCGCTGAACTGTTTCTGACGTCCCGTCAGGGAGGGGGCACCGTAGCAACGCCACCGCGAGAGGGGAACACCGAAGCGGGCACGGAAAAACGAACAGGGGGGAGGCACCGGGTCGTCCCGGCCCCTCCCCCCTGTCGGGGCTCCACTACGGCTGCGGTTTCCGCTACGGCTACGGCTTCCGCGCCGGCTTCGGCTGCGACTACGGCTTCGGCGAAACCGAGCCGGACGGGCTCGCGCTCCCACCCGGCGACTTGGTCGGCGTCTTGGTGGGCTCCTTCGTCGGCTCCTGCGCGGGCGGAGTCGTCGGAGGCGTGGTCGGCGGCGTCGTGGGCGGGGTCGTCGGAGGCGTGGTGGGCGGTGTGGTCGGCGGCGTCGTCGGGGCGGCCGTGACCGTCAGCGTGACGTTCAGCGCCACCCCGTCGGCGACGACGCGCAGCACGTACGTCCCGGCCTTGGGGCCCGCGTACAGCTTCGGCAGCGCCACCGTGCCGTCCGCGCCGGTGACGAGTCCGCCCACGGTGCGCACCGCGGTGCCGTCGGCGGCCTGGAAGTGCGGGCCGACGCCGACGACGACGGCGGACACCTTGGAGCCCTTGAGCGCCTTGCCGTCGGCGGTCGCCCTGACCTCGACGGTTCCGGCGAACGCTTCGCCCGCCTCGGCCTTGAGCGCGGTGGTGGAGGTACGGGTCAGCGCATCGGCCTTCGGCGCGGGGGCCTGCTTGGCGGTGACCGTCGCCCAGAACTCGGCGGCCGGGGCACCGGGCGTCGACGCGCGGACGACGAAAGCGCCCGCCCTGTCGCCCGCGGCGAGCACCGGCGCCGCCGCGAGGCCGTTCTTGTCGGTGGTGACGGCGGTCCGCAGCGCGTTGCCGGGGAAGCGGGCCTCGGTGGCGCCGACGACGAGGAACTCGACCTTCGCGCCCGCGACGGGCCTGCCCGCCTTGGTGAGCACCTGCACGCCGGGCCGGTCGGCGAAGTCCTCGCCCGCGACCGCGGTCAGCTTCGTCGCACCGACGGCCTTGAGCGCGGCGGCGCTGTCCGGCGCGGTAGGCGGAGTGGTCTGGCCGGCGCCGGGCTTGGTGGTGCCCGGGGTGGGCGTGACGGGCGGGGTGGGCGCGACGGGCGGGGTGGCGCCGTTGCCGTTGGGCGTCCTGGTGTGGCTGTCGGGGGTGGGCGTGCGCGGCTGGACGCCGGTGCCGTCGGGGACGGAGTGGGTGCCGCGGTTGTAGAAGTCGTACCAGGACAGGACCGTCCGCAGGTACTCCCGCGACCGGTTGTAGCTGAGTATCGCCTTGTCGCGGTCGTCCGGGTTCGTCATGTCCCGGGAGCCCGCGCACAGGTAGTGCCCGGCGGCGAGCGCCGCGTCGTAGATGTTGTTCGGGTCCTTCTTGCCGTCCCCGTTGCCGTCCTTGCCGTTGCGGGCCCAGGTGGAGGGGATGAACTGCATCGGGCCGACCGCGCGGTCGTACGTGCTGTCGCCGTCGTACGCGCCGTTGTCGGTGTCCTTGATGTTGGCGAAGCCGACGCCGTTGAGGACCGGGCCCAGGATCGGCGTGAGGGTGTTGCCCTGGGCGTCGACCTGGCCGCCGCGCGCCTGGCCGGACTCCACCTTGCCTATGGCCGCCAGGAGTTGCCAGGGCAGCCGGCAGGACGGGTCGGCGGCCTCGACGGCCGTCTGCGCCTTCTTGTACGCGTCCAGGACGGTCGCGGGCAGCCCCGCCTCGGGGGTGCCCACGGCGGTGCCGCCGCCGTCGCCGGTGCCCGGCATGCCGATGCTCGCGTCCGGAGCTCCGGGGGTGGTGAGCGGCGGAAGGTCGGTGTAGTACGGGGAGTTGCCGGTGGCCGCCGACTCCGGTCCCGGCTTCGCGCCGGCCGTCTGCCCGTCGTACGTGGTCCCGGCCGCCCCGGGTGCCTGTGACGCGGACAGGGCGGCCACGGCTATCGCCGCCACCGCCGTCGTGGTCGCTCCCTTGCGCAAGCGACGACCGAACTGTGCAGCCATGCGAGTGGTCCCTCCCCATCGGCGGCGGTACGCGCTCCCCAGCGCGACGACCCACGTGACACTACGACAACTCTTGGCGCCGGAACACAGGCTTCTGGTCGGTTTTCACCTCTTCGACACTTTCGTATCGGCAGAAAGCCGCGTCCCCGCGGTCCCGCATACTGAGCGGCATTGATCACCTGTGAACACGTCGTGCCCGAGGGGGACCTCACTCGGGCCGTGTCGGAGGGGGAGCCCACATGCCGTTCACACTCAGCCATGCCGCCGCCGTGCTGCCGGGAGTCCGCCGCGACGGCACCGGACGCGGCCCCTTCCTGCCGTCGGCGCTCGTGGCGGGTTCCTTCGCCCCGGACCTGACGTACTTCCTGGCGTCGGTCCTGCCGGGCGGCATGTCCTTCGGCGCCTTCACGCACTCGGCGCCCGGCGTCGTCACGGCGGACGTGCTGTGCACGGCGCTGCTGGTGCTGTTGTGGGTGCGCTCGCGCGAACCGCTGGTGGCGCTGCTGCCCAGACGCTGGCAGGGGCGGGTGCACGGCGTCGTGCGCGGGGCGCGCTGGAGCGCCGTGTCGCCTTCGCTGGTGCTGCGGTTCGTGCTGTCGGCGGTGGTCGGGTCGCTGACGCATGTGGTGTGGGACCTCTTCACCCATCCCGGCAGGCTCGGCACGGAGTGGTTCCCGGTGCTCGGGCACACCTACGCGGGCCTTCCGCTCTACACCTACGCGCAGTACGGGTCGTCGGCGCTGGCGGCACTCGTCCTGTGCTGGTTCCTGGTGACGGCGCTGCGCCGGCAGGCGGGGGCCTCCCCTGACGGCGTGCCCCTGCTGGAGCGGCGTCAACGGGGTCTCGCGCTGGCCCTGTTGGGCGGGTGCGCGGTGCTCACCGCAGTGCTGCGGTGCCTGCGCTGGCAGGCCCACCAGAGCGTGCCGCTGCGGCCGTTCGACTACATCCCCACCATCTGCTTCGGCGCGGGCGCGGGACTGCTGGTGGGGCTCGTGCTGTACGTCGCGCTGGCGGGCCGGTGGCGGGCGGCCGCACCGGACCGCGAGGACCGGGAGGACCGGGAGACAGTGCCGGACGCTGCCGGAGCGCCGCCGACGGCCGGGGCCCGGTCCCGTACCCGATCGCACTGATCGCGTACGGGACCGGGCCCCGGGCCGCGCACGGCGTCAGTGGGCGGCGGACTCCCAGTTCTCGCCGACGCCCACCGACACGTCCAGCGGGGCGCGCAGCTCGACGGCGCCCGCCATCTCGCGGCGGACGATCTCCTCGACCTTCTCCTTCTCGCCCCTGGCGATCTCCAGCACGATTTCGTCGTGCACCTGGAGCAGCATCCGGGAGGTGCACCCGGCCTTCTGCAGCGCCGCGTCGACGTTCAGCATGGCGACCTTGACGATGTCGGCCGCGGTGCCCTGGATGGGCGCGTTGAGCGCCATCCGCTCGGCCATCTCGCGGCGCTGGCGGTTGTCGCTGTTGAGGTCGGGCAGGTAGCGGCGGCGGCCGAGCATCGTCTCCGTGTACCCGGTGGCCCTGGCCTCCTCGACGGCGCGCTGGAGGTAGTCCTGCACCCCGCCGAACCGCTCGAAGAAGGTGTTCATCAGGCCGCGCGCCTCGCCCGCGTCGATGTTGAGCTGCTGCGAGAGGCCGAACGCGGACAGGCCGTAGGCCAGGCCGTACGACATGGCCTTGATCTTGCGGCGCATCTCGGGGTCGACCGCGGAGCGCTCCACCCCGAACACCTGGGAGGCGACCGTGGTGTGCAGGTCCTCGCCCGACTTGAACGCCTCGATGAGGCCCTCGTCCTCCGACAGGTGGGCCATCACGCGCAGTTCGATCTGGCTGTAGTCGGCCGTCATCAGGCAGTCGTAGCCCTCGCCGACGACGAAGCCGCGGCGGATCGCCCGGCCCTCGTCGGTGCGGACCGGGATGTTCTGCAGGTTGGGCTCGGTGGAGGACAGGCGTCCGGTCGCGGCCACCGTCTGGTTGAACGTGGTGTGGATGCGGCCGTCGGCGGCGATCGTCTTGATCAGGCCCTCGACGGTGACGCGCAGCTTGGCCTGCTCGCGGTGGCGCAGCATGATCACCGGCAGCTCGTGCTCGGTCTGCGTGGCCAGCCAGGCCAGGGCGTCGGCGTCCGTGGTGTATCCGGTCTTCGTCTTCTTCGTTTTGGGCAGCGCCAGCTCGCCGAAGAGGATCTCCTGGAGCTGCTTGGGCGAGCCGAGGTTGAACTCGCGGCCCGCCGCCTCGTGCGCCTCCGTCACCGCCTGCTGGACCGCGCCCGCGAACTGCTGCTCCATGGCGGTCAGGTGCGCCCGGTCGGCGGCGATGCCGTGCCGCTCCAGACGGGCGAGCAGGATCGAGGTGGGCAGCTCCACGTCGTGCAGCAGCTCGGCCGCGCCGACCTCCTTCAGCTTCTCCGTGAAGGCGTCGCCCAGGTCGAGGATCGTGCGGGCCTGGCCCATCAGAGCGTCCGCCTCGGCCCGCTCGTCCTCCTCGGAGCCGAACGCGAGCTGCCCCTCGGCGGCGGCGGCCGGGGCCAGCTCACGGCCCAGGTACTCCACGGAGAGCGCGTCCAGCGCGAAAGACCTGCGGCCCGGCTTGACCAGGTACGCGGCGAGCGCGGTGTCCATGGTGACCCCGGCGAGCGACCAGCCGTGCTCCGGCAGCACCCGCAGCGCGGCCTTGGCGTTGTGCAGGACCTTCGGGCGCTTCGCGTCGGCGAACCAGGCGGCGACGGCCTTCTCGTCGGCCTCGTCGAGCTGCGCCGGGTCGAACCAGGCGGCGGCCCCGTCGGCGGCGGCGAGCGCGATCTCGGTGACACTGCCCGTGCCCAGCGCCCAGGTGTCGACCGTGGCGACGCCGAGCGGCTGCGCGCCGTGCGCGTCCAGCCACGGGGCGACCTCGCCGGTGCCCAGCTTCGACCCGTCGAGCTCCAGGCCGGCGGCCGGGGCGGCGGCCTCCTCCTCGGCGGCGCCCGGGTCCACCGCGTACAGGCGCTCGCGCAGCGACGGGTTGCGGATCTCCAGGACGTCCAGGACGCCGGCGACGGCGGTCCGGTCGTACGGGGCGCGCGCCAGGTCGGCGGGGGCCTTGGGCAGCTCGACGTCGCGCACCATCTCGGTGAGCCTGCGGTTGAGCTTCACGGCGTCCAGGTGGTCGCGGAGGTTCTGCCCGGCCTTGCCCTTGACCTCCTCGACGCGCTCCACCAGCTCCGCGAACGAACCGAACTGGTTGATCCACTTCGCGGCGGTCTTCTCGCCGACGCCGGGGATGCCGGGGAGGTTGTCGGACGGGTCGCCGCGCAGCGCCGCGAAGTCCGGGTACTGCTGCGGGGTCAGCCCGTACTTCTCCGCCACCTTCTCCGGTGTGAACCGGGTCAGCTCCGAGACGCCTTTGGTGGGGTACAGCACGGTGACGTGCTCGGTGATCAGCTGGAAGGAGTCGCGGTCGCCCGTGACGATCAGAACGTCGAACCCGGCCGCCTCCGCCCGGGTGGCGAGGGTGGCGATCACGTCGTCGGCCTCGAAGCCGTCGATCGCGAAACGGTCCACGTGCATCGCGTCCAGGAGCTCGCCGATCAGCTCGACCTGCCCCTTGAACTCGTCGGGGGTCTTCGAGCGGTTCGCCTTGTACTCCGGGAACTCGGTGGAGCGCCAGGTCTTGCGGGACACGTCGAACGCCACCGCGAGGTGCGTGGGCGCCTCGTCGCGCAGGGTGTTCGCCAGCATCGACGCGAAGCCGTAGATGGCGTTCGTCGGCTGGCCGGACGCGGTCGTGAAGTTCTCCGCGGGCAGCGCGAAGAACGCACGGTAGGCCAGGGAGTGCCCGTCCATGAGGAGCAGGCGGGGGCGCGCCCCGGCGGGTCCGGTCTCCTTGCCGCCCTGGGCGGACGGGGTCTTGTCTGCGGTCTTCGCTGCTGTTTTCGCCACGCCCCCGATCCTAGGCGGCGCCACTGACAATCCGGGCCGCCCGCCGGTCACGCCCCGCCCCTGACGTCGCGCTGTCGGTGGTCCGTGACAGGATCGAAGAGGTACACGGAGAACGCGAAGAACCGCCGTCGCAGTCCCACCGCCCGAAGATCCACCGCCCGAAGATCCACCGCTCGAAGATCCATTGCCGCAGATCCACCGCTCGAAGGGGAGCGCCATGGCAGCGAAGCCGCCCGTAGGGGACCCGGTCCAGGACGCGCCGCAGGTCGCGGCCCCCCAGCACGCCGCCGCCGGGCTGCCCGCCATCGCGCACACCCTCGCCATGGCCCACCAGCAGATGGGCGCGGCCCGCACCGCCCGCACCCTCCTCAAGGTCAACCAGAAGGACGGTTTCGACTGCCCCGGCTGCGCCTGGCCCGAGGAGGACAAGCGGCACACGGCCGAGTTCTGCGAGAACGGCGCGAAGGCGGTCGCCGAGGAGGCCACCGTCCGCCGGGTCACCCCCGCCTTCTTCGCCGCCCACCCCGTCTCCGACCTCGCCGGGCGCAGCGGGTACTGGCTCGGGCAGCAGGGCCGCATCACCGAGCCGATGTTCCTCGACGAGGGCTCGGACACGTACGTGCCCGTCACCTGGGAACGCGCCTTCGACCTGATCGGCACGGAGCTGAAGGCGCTCTCCTCCCCCGACGAGGCCGTCTTCTACACCTCGGGCCGCACCAGCAACGAGGCGGCGTTCCTGCTCCAGCTCTTCGCCCGCGAATTCGGTACGAACAACCTGCCCGACTGCTCCAACATGTGCCACGAGTCCTCCGGCTCCGCCCTCACGGAGACCATCGGCATCGGCAAGGGCAGCGTCTCCCTCGACGACCTCCACCGGGCCGAGCTGATCATCGTCGCCGGGCAGAACCCGGGCACCAACCACCCGCGCATGCTGACCGCCCTGGAGAAGGCCAAGCGCGCGGGCGCGCAGATCATCTCGGTGAACCCGCTGCCCGAGGCCGGCCTGGAGCGCTTCAAGAACCCGCAGACCCCCCACGGCATGCTCAAGGGCACCTCCCTCACCGACCTGTTCCTCCAGATCCGCCTCGGCGGCGACCAGGCCCTCTTCCGCCTCCTCAACAAGCTCGTCCTGGAGACCCCGGGCGCGGTCGACGAGCTGTTCGTACGCGAGCACACCCACGGCTACGAGGAGTTCGCCGCCGCCGCGCGGGCCGCCGACTGGGAAGAGACGCTGGCCGCGACCGGCCTGGAGCGCGCCGACATCGAGGCCGCCCTGCGCATGGTCCTCGCCGCGAAGAGCGTCGTCGTCTGCTGGGCGATGGGCCTCACCCAGCACAAGCACTCCGTGCCCACCATCCGCGAGGTCGTCAACTTCCTGCTGCTGCGCGGCAACATCGGCCGCACCGGCGCCGGGGTCTGCCCGGTGCGCGGGCACTCCAACGTCCAGGGCGACCGCACCATGGGCATCTTCGAACGGCCCTCCGCCGCCTTCCTCGACGCCCTCGACGAGGAATTCGGCATCACCTCGCCCCGGCACCACGGATACGACGTGGTGCGCGCCATCCAGGCGCTGCGCGACGGCGACGCCAAGGTGTTCTTCGCGATGGGCGGCAACTTCGTCGCCGCCACCCCCGACACCCTCGTCACCGAGGCCGCCATGCGCCGCGCCCGGCTCACCGTGCACGTGTCGACCAAGCTCAACCGCTCGCACGTCGTCACCGGCACCCGCGCCCTGATCCTGCCGACGCTGGGCCGCACCGACAAGGACGTGCAGAAGAGCGGCAAGCAGTTCGTCACCGTCGAGGACTCCATGAGCATGGTGCACGCCTCCCGCGGCAACCTGCCGCCCGCGAGCAGGCACCTGCTCTCCGAGCCCGCCATCGTCGCCCGCATGGCCCGCGCCACCCTCGGCAAGGAGTCCGCCACGCCCTGGGAGGAGTTCGAGCGGGACTACGCCACGATCCGCGACCGGATCTCCCGCGTCGTCCCCGGCTTCGAGGACTTCAACTCCCGCGTCGCCCGGCCCGGCGGCTTCACCCTCCCCCACGGCCCCCGCGACGACCGCCGCTTCCCGACGGCCACCGGCAAGGCCAACTTCACCGCGGCCCCGGTCGAGCACCCCCACCTCCCCGAGGGCCGGCTGCTGTTGCAGACCCTGCGCTCCCACGACCAGTACAACACCACCATCTACGGCCTCGACGACCGCTACCGGGGCATCAAGGACGGCCGCCGCGTCGTCCTGGTCAACCCCGAGGACGCGGCCGCGCTCGGGCTCGCGGACGGCTCGTACACCGATCTGATCAGCGAGTGGAAGGACGGCGTCGAGCGCCGCGCGCCCGGTTTCCGCGTCGTGCACTACCCGACCGCCCGCGGCTGCGCGGCCGCCTACTACCCCGAGACGAACGTCCTGGTGCCGCTGGACGCCACCGCGGACACCAGCAACACCCCCGCCAGCAAGTCCGTGGTGATCCGTCTGGAACAATCAGCGGCCGTCTGAGCGTTCGCTCAGTCACCGGACCGCACGGCCCGCCCGCCGGGCCGCGCGGTCACGCACACCCACGCACCCCGAACGGAGCCTGGCCCATGGGCGAGCAGTCCACCGCGAAGTTCCCGCAGGAAGTCGTCGACGAGTACGCGGCACTCGGCGTCGACCTGGTCTCGATGTTCTCCGCCGGACACCTCGGCACCCGCATGGGCCTGCAGATCGTCGAGGCCTCCGCGGACCGCGTCGTGGGCACCATGCCCGTCGAGGGCAACACCCAGCCGTACGGGCTGCTGCACGGCGGCGCCTCCGCCGTGCTCGCCGAGACCCTCGGCTCCATCGGCGCGATGCTGCACGGCGGCAGCAGGAAGATCGCCGTCGGCGTCGACCTCAACTGCACCCACCACCGGGGCGCCCGCAGCGGACTGGTGACCGGTGTGGCCACGGCCCTCCACCGCGGACGCTCCACCGCGACCTACGAGATCGTCATCACCGACGAGCAGGGCAAGCGGGTCTGTTCGGCCCGCCTGACCTGCATGCTCCGCGACGCCGACCCGAGCACGGTCACGGGCTGACCGGCAGCGTCACACTGCTGAGCCCGGCCCGGACCGACATCCGGGTCCCGGCCGGGTACCGCAGCGTGTGGTCGAAGTCCGTCGACACGAGCACCACGCCCAGCCGGTGCCCCTTCTTGACGACGTACTCCTGCGGCTCCATCCCCCACTTCAGCGCGTACTCCCGGCCCTCCACGACCTCGTCCTGGCGGGAGAGGGAGTTCCGGTTGCGGATGTCCAGCCAGCCCCGTGAAACGATCTTGAAGTCGGCGCTCTCCGTGCGGTGCCTGGTGCGGTACGCGCAACCCGTGTCGCCCGGAACGCCCTGCCCGTAGCAGACCGGCGGCTGCGCGGTGTCCGCGGCCGTGCCCGCCGTCGCCCGGGTGTCCTTCCCGTAGTCCACCAGCAGCGCCGTCACGTACGGCGAGGTGCCCCTGAGCGACGCCACCACCGACAGCTTCGGCACCCCGTTGATCCGCAGGTCCTTCTTCAGGACGTCCGTCGTGTACGCCAGCCGGTTCGGGTTCTGCGCGTCCGGCGCGGCCACCAGCTGCTCCGCCTTCACCGTGCGGCCCGCGTCCGTCAGCGTCTCCTTGACCGGGAATCCGGGCCACGTCCCCAGCCGTCCGCCGGCGTTCAGCCGCAGCGTCTGCTCCCGGGTGCCGCGGGCCGGCCACTCCGACTGCCGCTTCCAGGTGAAGTCGGCCTGCTCGACGTCCACCTTCGGCTCGTCCAGGGCGCCGTTCTCCAGCCCGTACAGCCAGTAGTCGAACCACTGGTGGGTCTGCCGCAGCCACTCCTCCATCCGGAGCGGCATCGGGTTGCTGTGCCCGGCCTGGTGCAGCCACATCTTGCGCGGCACCCCGTGCTTCTTCAGGGCGTCCCACAGCTGCACGGAGTTCTTGGTCTTCACGTTCCAGTCGTTGAGGCCGTGCACGACGAAGACGCCGGCCCTGATCTTCCCGACGTCCTTCAGGTAGTCCCGTTCCTTCCAGAACGGGCCGTAGTCCCCCGTCTCCCGGTCCTGCTCGGCGGTCAGCGCGTCGTGGACCGGGGCGCACACCTCCGGATTGCTGCGGCTGTTGACGCCCTTGGCGAGGATGTCGGTGTCCTCGCCCTGATAGCCGCCCGGCGCGACGACCCCGCCGTTCGCCCGGTAGTAGTCGTACCAGGACGAGATGCCCGAGATCGGGACGATCGCCTTGAGCCCCTTCACCCCGGTCGAGGCGACGGCGGTCGGCAGGGTCCCGTTGTACGAGATCCCCATCATCGCCGAATCGCCCGTCGACCAGGTCGCCTCGACCGGCTTCCCCTCCGGGTCCCAGCCCTTGGCCCGCCCGGCCAGCCAGTCCACGGCGGCCTTCGCGCCGAGGGTCTCGTTGCGTCCGCCGGAGGTCGAACAGCCGGTGGCCCCTCCGGAGCCGACGTTGTCGACCTCGGCGACCGCGTAACCGCGCGGCAGGTAGTAGTTGTCGTAGTAGCCGCCGTACGTCACCGGGCCCGCCGCCGCGAGGGACGGCCGCCGGGACTCCGCCGACCGCTTGCCGAGCGGCAGCCCGTCACCGTCCAGGTCGACCTCGTGGAACGGCACGTCGGGACCGCCGCCCCAGTACGGGCTCGCCTCGATGATCGTGGCGACCTTCAGCCCGGCGTCGGTCTCCTTGGGCCGCAGAATCCGCATCCGTATCGTGTCCCGCTTGCCGTCGCGGTCGCTGTCGGTCGCGGTCTCGACGTCGACCTGCTGGTGAACGGCGTCGGCGCGGGAGAACACCGGCTGCGTCCGGTTGTTCACGATCTTCAACGCGGGGTCCGGCGCGGCGGCCGCCGGGGTGGGCAGCGCCGCCAGGAGGGACGCGGCGAGCGCCGCCATGCCCGCCTTCCGTACCGCTCTCGAACGGGGTGCATTCGGTCTCGCCATCGTGCCTGCCTCCGGGGGTTCGGGATGTGCGGGTCACACGTGAAGCGCACCGCACATTCCACCCCTGCCGCCCCGTTCGCACCAGGGGGCGGTACCGGCGACGCGGCCGGCACCGCCCCGGCAGGCGGTGCCGGGCTGACCGGTGCCCGGTTCACGGGGACCGCGTACGACTGTCCCCGCCGCCTTCACCCGGCGCGCGGCTCCCGGACTGGCGAACGTGCCACCACCACGAAGCGCCGGCCTTCTCGCACCTGTAGTCGATGCAGCCCTCACGCACGAACTCCTGACCCGCGTCGATGCACTTCGACCGGGTGGAGCAGTAGCCCTTGTACGTCCACCACACCCCCGTGGTCTGCGACACCTCGACGCCGGGGGCGCCGGCCGGCGGCACGGCCGCAAGGGCCGGGGCGCCCACCCCGGCGAGGACCGCGGCGGACATCACGACGCCCACCACTGCGGCACGCATGCGCGTGTACGGCTTCCCTTCGTCGACGTCCCCGAGGGCGACGCCCTCGAAATCGAACGCGCGACTGACAAGTGGGGCACATGATGCCCCCGAGCCCCCTGGTCCACAACCGCGCCGGACCACCTTGCCAACCCCAACACGCCTTCTACGGTGGAGAGATGGACAAGACGCGCACCGCCGCCATCGCGGCCGCCATCGCCGCCGTCCTGCTGACCGGATGCGACAGCGGCACGGAGCGAACGCACCCGGCACCCGCCGCCGGGACCCCCTCCTTCCCTCCCCTGACCACCAAGCCGCTCGCCGAGATCTGCGCGGACCTGACCTCCTACTGGGTCCGTGAACGGCTCGCCGGGCGCGGCACCGGCGACTACATGAAGGAGGGCATGTCCAACGCCCAGAACAACATCGTCATCTCCGTGATGGACGCCGCACGCAAGGAACGCGCCCGCGCCGGCGACGCGGCGGCCGAGAAACTCATCACCGCGCGCACCACGAGCGACTGCGCCGCCCACTACCGCAACGGCAGGCCCACCGAGCCCCCCTGGCACTGATCCCGTACGCCTCACGGACCTCAGGGGAGCGGCCCGTCCCGCCGCACAGTCACCGGATTCCGGGATTCCCCGTCCGGATGCCGCAAAAAAGTTACGCAACGTAACACTGGCGGGAAGCGGAATGAGTGCATCCAGCACCCTTCGACACGCACCGCAGAACGCTTTCTCCACAAGTCGTCCGCATAGCGGACGGTCAGTACCGTGAACACCCCAAGCCCCTTAATCATGCTGGGAGTTCTCGGTATTCGAGATTTCAGCCCCCGCCGGAAAGAGGGGAAAAGCCCGGCCTGTGACCCCGACTTCTGGCCATGGCATAACAAGAGCGTCACATCCTGCGCACGTCGCTCCCCGGTGCCTCTCCCTGCGCCTAGAGTCACGGCCAGTCACCGCGCCGCCGGGCGCGTCGCCGCAGCACCGCACTCAGCAACGCCCACGTACGGCCCGGCGATCGACACGGCGCCTCACGTCGAGGAAGCCGCGCCAGGGAAAGGACCCCTTCGTGCGACACCGTTCTTTGCTCATACTCACCACCGTGCTCACCACCGGAGCACTCACCCTCACCGCCTGCGGATCCCGCGACGACAAGGGGACCACCGGCAGCACCGGCGGCGGCGCCAAGACCAAGGTCATCATCGGTGTCGACGCCCCCTTCAGCGGCGACCTCTCCGCGCTGGGCCTCGGCATCCGCAACTCCGCCGACCTGGCGATCAAGATCGCGAACAAGAACAACACCGTTCCCGGCGTCGAGTTCGTGGCCCAGCCCCTCGACGACCAGGGCCAGCCCAACGTCGGCCAGCAGAACGCCGCCAAGTTCATCAGCGAGAAAAGCCTCGTCGGCGTCGTCGGCCCGCTGAACTCCAGCATCTCCCAGGTGATGCAGAAGCCCTTCACCGACGCCAAGCTCACCCAGGTCTCCCCGGCCAACACCGGCACCGAACTGACCCAGGGCGACGGCTGGAAGACCGGCGACAAGAAGCGCCCCTTCGCGGCCTACTTCCGCACCGCCACCACCGACCAGGTGCAGGGCGCCTTCGCGGCGAAGTTCCTGAAGGAGAACAAGAAGATCGACTCGGTCTACCTGATCGACGACCAGAAGACCTACGGCGCCGGTCTCGCCGCCTCCTTCAAGGAGCAGTTCACCAAGCTCGGCGGCAAGATCGTCGGCACCGACACCGTCGTCCCCGAAGAGCGCGACTTCAACTCCATCGTCACCAAGGTCAAGAGGTCCGGCGCCCAGGCCCTCTACTACGGCGGCGAGTACCCCGCGGCCGGCCCCCTCAGCCAGCAGCTCAAGGACAGCGGCACCAAGATCCCGCTCATGGGCGGCGACGGCATCTACAGCGCCGACTTCCTCAAGCTCAACAAGAAGGCCGAAGGCGACCTCGCCACCTCCGTCGGCAAGCCCGTCGAGAAGCTCGACTCCGCCAAGAAGTTCATCGCGGACTACAAGGCCGCGGGCTACAAGGAGGACTACGAGGCCTACGGCGGCGGCACCTACGACGCCACCTGGTCCATCATCGAGGCCGTCAAGATCGCCGTCGCCGCCAACAACGGCAAGGTCCCCGACGACCTGCGGCCCAAGGTCCTCGACTCCATGTCCAAGGTCAAGTTCGACGGCGTCACCGGCCCCGTCGCCTTCGACGAGTTCGGTGACACCACCAACACCATGATGACCGCCTACGAGGTCGTGGGCGGCAAGTGGGCGGACAAGCACAGCGAGGCCTACAAGCCCACGTCGTAACCCGACACCCCGCACCACCCCACACCCCAGACCGCGCGGGCGCGCCACCAGCGCTCCCGCGCGGTGCCATATTCCGAACCACTGACGGAGGCCCTGCGGTGCACGAACTGCCGCAACAGCTGGCCAATGGACTCATCCTCGGCGCGATGTACGGTCTCATCGCGATCGGCTACACGATGGTCTACGGCATTGTCCAGCTCATCAACTTCGCCCACGGCGAGATATTCATGGTCGGCGGCTTCGGCGCGCTGACCGTCTACCTCATACTGCCCGCCGGGTTCTCCCTCGGCGCCGCCATCCCGCTCATGATCCTCGGCGGCATGGTCGTATCAGTCGCCGTGGCGACCGCCGCAGAACGCTTCGCCTACCGCCCCCTGCGAGGCGCACCACGGCTGGCGCCCCTGATCACCGCGATCGGGCTCTCCATCGTCCTGCAACAACTCGTCTGGCAGTGGTACCCCGACGCCAAGAAGGACCACGTCTTCCCCCAGCTCAAGGGCGAAGCCATCAGTCTCTTCGGCGCCAACATCCAGCCCGGCGGCCTCTTCCTGCTCATCGCGGCCCCCCTCTCCATGGTCATCCTCGGGTTCTTCGTCAACAAGACCCGCACCGGCCGCGGCATGCAGGCCACCGCGCAGGACCCCGACACCGCCAAACTCATGGGCGTCAACACCGACCGCATCATCGTCACCGCCTTCGCGATCGGCGCCGCCTTCGCCGCCGTCGCAGCCGTCGGATACGGCCTCCACAACGGCCAGGTCAGCTTCCGCATGGGCTTCCTGCTCGGCCTCAAGGCCTTCACCGCAGCGGTCCTCGGCGGCATCGGCAACATCTACGGCGCCATGCTCGGCGGCCTCGTCCTCGGCGTCGCCGAAGCCCTCGCCACCGGCTACGTCGGCGACATCCCCGGCCTGGAGCTCTTCGGCGGAGGCAGCTGGAAGGACGTCTGGGCCTTCAGCCTCCTCATCATCGTCCTCCTCGTCAGGCCCCAGGGCCTGCTCGGCGAGCGCGTCGCGGATCGGGCGTGAGCACCATGACCACCACCAACCTCACCAAAACCCCCGACGCCGCCCCCGGCGCCCCCCTCATCCCCCTGCCACTCGGCACCGCCCGCATCCTCACCCTCGCCGGATCCGCCGTCACCCTCGTCGGCACCTTCCTCGCCTGGACCTGGAGCCAGGACTTCCCCGGCAACCTCACCGTCACCGGCTACCCCGGCGGCCTCCAGACCCTCACCCTCACCGGCGCCCTCCTCACCCTCCTGTTCACCCTCTCCGGGTACGGAATCAAGGGCCTGCGCTGGCTCACCCCCGGCGGCACCCACAGCCCCGTACGGCTGCTCGCCCTCGGCACCCTCGGCACCACCCTCTTCGCCATGGCCGCCATCTCCGTCGTCCTCGGCGGCCTCATCAACCTCGACCCCGGAGCCTGGATCTCCGGCGTCGGCGCACTCGCCGCCACCGTCGGAGCCTTCGCGCTCCCCGAAGACGCACACGGCGAAACACCCGCAGCCAACGGCTGGGAACGCTTCCGCCAAAGCCTCAAGGCCCCCGCCCCCAACACCCCCGAGCCACTGCCCGGCTGGGCCGAAATCCTCGTCATCACCGGCGTCTTCGCCGCAGGCCTCTTCGTCTTCGCCTACGGCATCGACATCGAGTACCCCGAACTCTTCATCGGGTTCCTCATCACCGTCGGCTTCACCTTCGCCGCATTCGGCAAAGCAGGTCTCCCCCGCCGCACCAGCCAGCTCGCCGGCAAGCACCGCAAGGTCGCCATGCTCGCCGCCCTGGCCGCCGCGATCTGCTTCCCCTTCACCCAGACCAACGACCAGTACGCCCTCATCGGCGCCCAGGTCCTCATCTTCGCCACCGTCGCCCTCGGCCTCAACGTCGTCGTCGGCCTCGCCGGACTCCTCGACCTCGGATACGTCGCCTTCCTCGGCGTCGGCGCCTACACCGCGGCCCTCGTCTCCGGCACCGCCAGCTCCGCCTTCGACGTCAAGTTCCCCTTCTGGGCAGCCGCTCTGGCCGGCGCAGCCGCCTCACTCCTCTTCGGCGTGATCATCGGCGCACCCACCCTGCGGCTGCGCGGCGACTACCTCGCCATCGTCACCCTCGGCTTCGGCGAGATCTTCCGCATCACCGTCCTCAACCTCAACGGCAAGACCGGACCCGACATCACCAACGGCTCCAACGGTGTCACCAACGTCCCCGACCTCAACATCTTCGGGTTCGACCTCGGCATCCAGCACGACGTACTCGGCTTCACCCTCACCAGGTCGGCCAACTACTTCCTGCTGATGCTGCTGTTCACCGTCATCGTCGTCCTCGTCTTCCGGCGCTCCGCCGAATCCCGCATCGGACGCGCCTGGGTCGCCATCCGCGAAGACGAGACCGCCGCCACCGCCATGGGCATCAACGGCTTCCGCCTCAAACTGATGGCCTTCGCACTCGGCGCCGCCCTCGCCGGATTCGCCGGCTCCGTACAGGCACACCTCGGCTACAGCGTCACACCCGAGCAATACCAGTTCGCCGGGTCCGTCGCCCCGAACTCCGCGTTCCTGCTCGCCGCCGTCATCCTCGGCGGCATGGGCACCATCGCGGGTCCGCTCATCGGCGCCGCACTCCTCTACCTCATCCCGGCCAAACTCGCCTTCATGCAGGACTACCAGCTCGTCCTCTTCGGACTCGCCCTCATCCTGCTGATGCGCTTCAAGCCGGAAGGCCTCGTCGCCGACCGACGCAAGAAACTCGAATTCCACGAAACGGACCAACAGGCCGCATCCGACGACGCGTTGACGGGCGCAGGCACCGGCGTCGCGAAGGCGGGGGCGTGAACACCATGGCAACTCCCACAGCCACCACCACAACCGTCCTCGACGCGAGCGGCGTCACCATGCGCTTCGGCGGCCTCACCGCCGTACGCAACGTCGACCTCCACGTCAACACCGGCGAAATCGTCGGCCTCATCGGTCCCAACGGCGCCGGCAAGACCACCTTCTTCAACTGCCTCACCGGCCTGTACGTCCCCACCGAAGGCAAGGTCAGCTACAAAGGCACCGTTCTGCCGCCCAAGCCCCACCTCGTCACCCAGGCAGGCATCGCCCGCACCTTCCAGAACATCCGGCTCTTCGCCAACATGACCGTCCTGGAGAACGTCCTCGTCGGCCGCCACACCCGCACCAAGGAGGGCCTCTTCTCCGCCCTCCTGCGCGGCCCCGGCTTCAAGAAGGCCGAAGCCGCCTCCCACGCCCGCGCCATGGAACTCCTGGAGTTCATCGGCCTCGCCCACAAAGCCGACCACCTCTCCCGCAACCTCCCCTACGGCGAACAGCGCAAGCTCGAAATCGCCCGGGCCCTCGCCAGCGACCCCGGACTCCTCCTCCTGGACGAGCCCACCGCCGGCATGAACCCCCAGGAGACCCGCGCCGCCGAAGAGCTCATCTTCGCCATCCGCGACCAAGGCATCGCCGTCCTCGTCATCGAGCACGACATGCGGTTCATCTTCAACCTCTGCGACCGCGTCGCCTGCCTCGTCCAGGGCGAGAAACTCGTCGAAGGCACCCCCCAAGTCGTCCAGAGCGACGAACGCGTCGTCGCCGCCTACCTCGGCACCCCCTTCGAAGGCGCCCCCGGCGCCGAAGAAGCCGCCGAAGTCGCGGCAGCCGAAGCACACGCCGAGGCCGACAGCACCACCCGCACGGACCGCACCGAAGGAGACACCCCGTGACCGCCCTCCTGGAGGTGGAGGACCTCCGCGTCGCCTACGGCAAGATCGAAGCCGTCAAAGGCATCTCCTTCAGCGTCGAAGAAGGCCAGGTCGTCACCCTCATCGGCACCAACGGCGCCGGCAAGACGACCACCCTGCGCACCCTCTCCGGGCTCCTCAAGCCCACCGGGGGCCGCATCACCTTCGACGGCAAGCCCCTCGACGGCGTCCCCGCCCACAAGATCGTCGCCCTGGGCCTCGCCCACTCCCCCGAAGGCCGGCACATCTTCCCCCGGCTGACGATCACCGAGAACCTCCAGCTCGGAGCGTTTCTGCGGAGTGACAAGGACGGCATCCAGAAGGACATCCAGCGCGCCTACGACCTCTTCCCCATCCTCGGGGAACGCCGCAAGCAGGCCGCGGGAACGTTGTCCGGCGGCGAACAGCAGATGCTCGCCATGGGCCGCGCCCTCATGTCCCAGCCCAAGCTGCTCATGCTCGACGAGCCCTCCATGGGCCTCTCCCCGATCATGATGCAGAAGATCATGGCGACCATCGTCGAGCTCCGCGCCTCGGGCACGACGATCCTGCTCGTCGAGCAGAACGCGCAGGCCGCGCTCTCCCTCGCCGACCAGGGCCACGTCATGGAGATCGGCAAAATCGTCCTCTCCGGGACCGGCCAGGACCTCCTCCACGACGAGAGCGTCCGCAAGGCGTACCTCGGCGAGGACTGACCGTTCCTCGTGCCTCGTGCACGAAGAGGCCCGCCCGCACTGTGACAGTGCGGGCGGGCCTCTTCACGTACCGCTGCGGCCTACTGCTCCTTGGCCGCCTGCTTCTTCTCCTCGGCGTCCTCGATGACCGCCTCCGCGACCTGCTGCATGGACAGCCGGCGGTCCATCGACGTCTTCTGGATCCACCGGAAAGCGGCCGGCTCCGTCAGCCCGTACTGCGTCTGCAGGATCGACTTCGCCCTGTCCACCAGCTTGCGGGTCTCCAGCCGCTGGGTGAGGTCGGCGACCTCGTTCTCCAGCGTCTTCAGCTCCGCGAACCGGGACACGGCCATCTCGATCGCCGGCACCACGTCGCTCTTGCTGAACGGCTTCACCAGGTACGCCATGGCCCCGGCGTCCCGCGCCCGCTCGACCAGGTCGCGCTGCGAGAACGCGGTGAGCATCAGCACCGGGGCGATCGACTCGGCGGCGATCTTCTCGGCGGCGGAGATGCCGTCGAGGACCGGCATCTTCACGTCCAGGATCACGAGGTCCGGCTTGTGCTCCCGGGCCAGCTCCACGGCGGTCGCACCGTCTCCGGCCTCGCCGACGACCGAGTAGCCCTCTTCCTCCAGCATCTCCTTGAGGTCGAGCCGGATGAGGGCTTCGTCCTCGGCGATGACGACGCGGGTCGTCAGCGGCGGAACGTGCGACTTGTCGTCGTCGGCGACGGGCGGCTGGGGCGACTCGGGGGTGGTCACGGGGCTCCTCGTTACGGGGCAGATACTGCTGCCAAGAGCGTACCCAGCTGCGGTATGGTGGTCATGCAGCGGGTCGCGGGAAACCTTCGATTCGTTAGGCCCCGGTAGCCCAACTGGCAGCAGGCAATGGATTCAAAACCCATACAGTGTCGGTTCGAATCCGACTCGGGGCACTTTTCCTTGGATTCGAAGGTCACGTGATTTTGGCGACACTCCACACGATCGTGTGAGGGTGCCGCCTTTCTCGTGCGCCATGACCGAATCGTTCGCAAGATCGCTCCCGTGTACGGCATGGCAACACGCAAGCGAGCACTTTCCCTCGTCGCTCAGGGCCGCAGCCTCAACTCCGTGAGCAAGGAAACCGGCATATCCCGGTACGCCATCCGCTCCTGGCAGACCCGCATCGAACCGCTGCCCCGCAGCGCCGGCGCACCGATCCGCGACACACCGGCGGACCCGGCCGCGTACTCCTACCTCCTGGGCCTCTACCTGGGCGACGGATGCCTCAGCGAGCACCCGCACGGCGGACATCAGCTCCGGATCGCCTGCGCCGACGCGTGGCCCGGCCTCATCGAGGAGTGCCGTACAGCAATCACCGAGGTACTCCCCCAGAGCAAGGTGTGCCTCCTCCAGCGGCAGGGTTGCGTCAGCGTGACCAGCTACAGCCGGAGTTGGCCGGACCTCTTTCCTCAGCACGCGCCCGGCAAGAAGCACCTTCGGCAGATCGGCCTGCGACCCTGGCAGCAGCGCATCGTGGACGAATTCCCCTGGGAGTTCATCCGGGGGCTCGTCCACTCAGACGGCTGCCGGATCACCAACTGGACCACACGGCTCATTGGCGGCGTACGCAAGCGCTACGAGTACCCTCGGTACTTCTTCACCAACAAGTCCGAAGACATCAGGCACATGTTCACCGATGCGCTGGATTCCGTGGGCGTGGCGTGGAAGCCGTCCAGCGCGTGGAACATCTCCGTGGCCCGACGGGCGTCCGTCGCGTTGATGGACGCCCACGTCGGGCCCAAGTACTAGCCGGTGCGCCCTACTTCGGGCTGTCGTCCTCGCCGATGTGGTGGATGCGGACCAGGTTCGTGGAGCCCGCCACGCCCGGCGGGGAGCCGGCGGTGATGACCACCACGTCGCCCTTCTGGCAGCGGCCGATGCGCAGGAGCTGTTCGTCCACCTGGGCGACCATCTCGTCCGTCGAGTCGACCTTCGGGCCGAGGAAGGTCTCCACGCCCCAGGTGAGGTTGAGCTGGGAGCGGGTGGAGGGTTCCGGGGTGAAGGCCAGGAGGGGGATCGGGGAGCGGTAGCGGGAGAGGCGTTTGACCGTGTCGCCGGACTGGGTGAAGGCGACCAGGAACTTCGCGCCGAGGAAGTCGCCCATCTCCGCCGCCGCGCGGGCGACCGCGCCGCCCTGGGTGCGGGGTTTGTTGCGCTCCGTCAACGGCGGGAGGCCCTTGGCGAGGATGTCTTCCTCGGCCGCCTCCACGATGCGGGACATGGTGCGGACGGTTTCGATGGGGTACTTGCCGACGCTGGTCTCGCCGGAGAGCATCACCGCGTCCGTGCCGTCGATGACCGCGTTGGCGACGTCGGAGGCCTCCGCGCGGGTGGGGCGGGAGTTCTCGATCATGGAGTCGAGCATCTGGGTGGCGACGATCACCGGCTTGGCGTTGCGCTTGGCCAGTTTGATGGCGCGCTTCTGGACGATGGGGACCTGTTCGAGGGGCATCTCGACGCCGAGGTCGCCGCGGGCGACCATGATGCCGTCGAAGGCGGCGACGATGTCGTCGATGTTCTCGACGGCCTGGGGCTTTTCGACCTTGGCGATGACGGGGACCTTGCGGCCCTCTTCGCGCATGACGCGGTGGACGTCTTCGATGTCGCGTCCGCTGCGGACGAAGGAGAGGGCGATGATGTCCGCCCCGATGTCGAGTGCCCAGCGGAGGTCTTCGATGTCCTTCTCGGAGAGGGCGGGGACGGAGACGGCGACTCCGGGGAGGTTGAGGCCCTTGTGGTCGGAGACCATGCCGCCTTCGATGACCTTGGTGTGGACGCGGGGTCCGTCGACCGAGGTGACCTCGAGGGTGACTTTGCCGTCGTCGACGAGGATGCGTTCGCCGGTGGTGACGTCGGTGTTGAGGCCGTCGTAGGTGGTGCCGCAGGTGTGACGGTCGCCTTCCATGGGTTCGACGGTGATGGTGAAGTCGTCACCGCGTTCAAGGAGTACGGGGCCTTCACGGAAGCGTCCGAGACGGATCTTCGGGCCTTGAAGGTCGGCCAGGATGCCGACGCTGCGGCCGGTTTCGTCGGAGGCCTTGCGTACGTGCTGGTAGCGCTCTTCGTGTTCGGCGTAGGTGCCGTGGCTGAGGTTGAAGCGGGCGATGTCCATCCCGGCTTCGACCAGGGCCTTGATCTGGTCGTATGTGTCGGTGGCGGGGCCCAGGGTACAGACGATCTTTGCTCGGCGCATACGTCCGAGCCTAGGGCTTACCGGCGGGTAGGTAATTGGCGTCGCATGACTACTCAACAACCTTTGCATGAAGGGTTATTGACAAGTGTTGAATTGTGCGCGGGGGTGCTCTGATGAGCAATTCCGGTGCGGCTTTCACAGTTGCGGGGGTGCCATGGTGAAGCGTGCGTTGACGTGTGCGTGGACGGTCTGGCGCTGGGGTTCGAGGTCGAGGGCGGGGGCGGATTCGGGGGCGGCGGCTCCGCGCATCATGGGGCCGCCTCCGTAGCCGATGGTCATGTCCATGGAGGAGTTCTCGCTGCCGTCGTCGGCGAGTTCGAGGAGGGCGACGAGGCGGGTGCCGAGGGCTTCGGCGTAGGCGCGGGCGCGGGCGACGGCCTCGTGGACGGCCTGGGTGCGGGCCTGGGCGTAGGCGGGTGAGGTGGGGCGGAGTTTCCACCAGGGGCCGTCGACGCGGGTGAGTTCGAGGTCGGAGAGGCGGGTGGTGAGTTCGCCGAGGGCGGTGAAGTCGGCGAGCTCGGCGGTGAGGTGGACGCGGCCGTGGTAGGCGCGGATGTTCTCGGTGCGGCCCTTGCGGGTGAGTTCGGGGTTGATGGAGAAGGAGCCGGTTTCGAGTTTCTCGACGGCTTCGCCGTACGTCTTGATCAGATCGAGGACGGCTGCGTTGCGGCGGGTGAGGTCGTCGAGGGCGGTGCGGCGGTCGGTGCCCCGGGCGCTGACGGTGACGGAGATGCGGGCGAGGTCGGGGTCGACTTCGAGGCGGGCTTCGCCGCGCACGGCGACGCGGGGTGCGTCGGGGGTGCCGTAGGGGGCGGCGGGGGTGGGGGTGTCGGTGGTCATGCGGGCTCCCTGGGTCGGCGTACGCGCTCTGGTTGATGGCGTACGTCCACTGTGGCATCCGGGTCTGACATCGGGCAGTCACCGGATCGAAACCTGTGAGGGGTGTCGTGGGGAGCGGGGGTGGGTCAGAATCTACGCGCGTTGTGCATGGGCAACGCGTGGATCCGGGTGTGGACGAAGGAGTTCAAATGCCGCTGAATCGGCGGAAGTTTCTGGGGCGGGCCGCTGCGACGGGCGCCGGTGCCGCGCTGGCGGGCGGGGTCGCGGGGTCCGCGGAGGCCGCCGGGCACGGTCACGGGCCGGGCGGTCATGGTTCCGGGCGCCCTGCGAAGCGGTACTCCTTCACCGTGATGGGGACGACGGACCTGCACGGGAACGTCTTCAACTGGGACTACTTCACGGACCAGGAGTTCGACGACAAGGCGCACAACGACGTGGGCCTGGCGAAGATCTCGACGCTGGTGAACGCGGTGCGCGCGGAGAAGGGGCGTCGCAACACGCTGCTGATCGACGCGGGCGACACGATTCAGGGCACGCAGCTCTCGTACTACTACGCCAAGGTCGATCCGATCACGGCGAGGCGCGGTCCGGTGCACCCGATGGCGCAGGCGATGAACAAGATCGGTTATGACGCGGCCGCGCTCGGCAACCACGAGTTCAATTACGGGATTCCGGTGCTGCGGAAGTTCGAGGAGCAGTGCGATTTCCCGCTGCTGGGGGCGAACGCGCTGGACGCGAAGACGCTGCGGCCGGCGTTCCGTCCGTACAGCATGCACCGTCTGCGCACGCCGCACGGGCGTGATGTGAAGGTGGCCGTTCTCGGCCTGACGAATCCCGGTATCGCGATCTGGGACAAGCAGAACGTGCAGGGGAAGATGGTGTTCCCGGGCCTTGAGGAGCAGGCGGCGAAGTGGGTGCCGAAGCTGCGGTCGATGGGTGCGGACGTGGTGATCGTCTCCGCGCACTCGGGTTCGTCGGGGACCTCGTCGTACGGTGACCAGTTGCCGTACGTGGAGAACGCGGCGGGTCTGGTGGCGGAGCAGGTGCCCGGCATCGACGCGATTCTGGTGGGCCACGCGCATACGGAGATCCCGGAGTACTTCGTCGAGAACAAGAAGACGGGGAAGAAGGTGGTCCTGTCGGAGCCGTTGAAGTGGGGCCAGCGGCTGACCCTGTTCGATTTCGAGCTGGTGTGGGGCCGGGGCCGCTGGACGGTGGAGAAGGTCCGGGCGAGCGTGCTGAACTCGAACACGGTCGCCGAGGACCCTCGTATCAACGGGATGCTGGGCGACGAGCACAAGAAGGTCGTCGCGTACGTGAACCAGGTCATCGGCACGTCGACGGTGGCGATGACGACGGCGGAGGCGGCCTGGAAGGACGAGCCGCTGATCGATCTGATCAACCTGGTGCAGGTGGAGACGGTGAAGGCGGCGCTGGCGGGCGGGGAGTACGCGGCGCTGCCGGTGCTGTCGCAGGCGTCGTGCTTCTCGCGGACGGCGAAGGTTCCGGCTGGTCGGATGACGATCAGGGACGCGGCGGGTCTGTATCCGTTCGAGAACACGCTCGAGGCGCGGTTGCTGACCGGGGCGCAGATCAAGGAGTACCTGGAGTACTCGGCGAAGTACTACGCGCAGACGCCGGCGGGCGGTCCGGTGGACACGGCGAAGCTGACGAACGCCGAGGGGACCCCGGACTACAACTACGACGTGGTGTCGGGTCTGACGTACGAGATCGACATCGCGAAGCCGAAGGGTTCGCGGATCGTGAATCTGGCGTTCGAGGGGAAGCCGTTGGACGCGAAGGCGCAGTTCGTGTTCGCGGTGAACAACTACCGGGCGAGTGGCGGTGGCGCGTTTCCGCACATCGCGTCGGCGAAGCAGTTGTGGGTGAACTCGGAGGAGATCCGGAACACGATCATCACGTGGGTGAAGGCGAAGGGAACGGTGGATCCGGCGTCCTTCGCGTCGGTGGACTGGCGGCTGACGCGGGACGGTGTGCCGGTGTTCTAGTTCGGACTGTATGAGGAAGGGCCGCGCCTGTGGACAGGGCGCGGCCCTTCGTCGTGCTCGCGTTGTGTACTAGACCTTCAGTTGGACGAGGCCCTCGCGCTGGTGCGGGAGCATCGGCCGGGCAGGGGTGTGGAGACCGAAGGAGGTGAAGGCGGTGCGGGCGGGGAGGGGGTAGGCGTCGGTGCCGGTGAGGTGGTTGAGGATGACGGCGCTGCGCCAGGCGGCGAGGCCGAGGTCGGGGGCTCCGACGCCGTGGGTGTGGCGTTCGGCGTTCTGGACGTAGACGTTGCCGGAGACGACGGGATCGAGGACGAGCCGCTGGTGTTCGTCGACGCGGGCGCGTTGGTTCTTGTCGCGTTTCATGTACGGGTCGAGGGCGGCGAGGATGCGGTCGACGGGGCGTTCGCGGTAGCCGGTGGCGAGGACGACGGCGTCGGTGGTGAGGCGGGAGCGGGCGCCCTGCTGGTCGTGTTCGAGGTGGAGTTCGACCTTGGTGGTGGCGACGCGGCCGGCCGTGCGGACGTGGACGCCGGGGGTGATGGTGACGTCGGGCCAACTGCCGTCGAGGGTGCGGCGGTAGAGCTCGTCGTGGATGGCGGCGATGGTGTCGGCGTCGATGCCTTTGTGCAACTGCCATTGACGGGGAAGGAGTTCGTCGCGGACGCCTTCGGGGAGGGCGTGGAAGTAGCGGGTGTAGTCGGGGGTGAAGTGTTCGAGCCCGAGCTTGGAATATTCCATGGGGGCGATGGCTTCGGTGCGGGCGAGCCAGGTGAGTTTCTCGCGGCCGGCGGGGCGGGCGCGCAGCAGGTCGAGGAAGACCTCGGCGCCGGACTGTCCGCTGCCGATGACGGTGACGTGTCCGGCTGTGCGGAGGTGGTCGCGGTGCAGGAGGTAGTCGGCGGAGTGGTGGACGGGGACGCCGGGTGCTTCGGCGAGGGGTTTGAGGGGTTCGGGGATGTGGGGGGCGGTGCCGACGCCGAGGGCGAGGTTGCGGGTGTAGGTGCGGCCGAGGGCTTCGGCTTCGCCGTCGGTGTCGAGCTGGGTGTAGTCGACTTCGAAGGCGGTGCGTTCGGGGTTCCAGCGGACGGCGTCGACCTGGTGGCTGAAGTGGAGGCCGGTGAGGCGTTCGCTGACCCAGCGGCAGTAGGCGTCGTACTCGGTGCGCTGGATGTGGAAGCGCTCGGCGAAGTAGAAGGGGAAGAGGCGTTCGCGGTCGCGGAGGTGGTTGAGGAAGGTCCAGGGGCTGGCGGGGTCGGCGAGGGTGACGAGGTCGGCGAGGAAGGGGACCTGGAGGGTGGCGCCTTCGATGAGGAGGCCGGGGTGCCAGTGGAAGGCGGGGCGCTGTTCGTAGAAGGCGGTTCTGAGGCCTCCGTGGATGCCGTCGGCGAGGGCGGCGAGGGAGAGGTTGAAGGGGCCGATGCCGATGCCGACGAGGTCGTGGGGCTGGTCGGGCTGCGGGGGCTGGGGTGCCTGCGGGGGCTGGTCGGCGGTCATCGGTGGGTGTGCCTTTCGGGATGGGCGGGGGTGTGGTGGCTGAGGACGTGGTCCAGGAGGTTTTCGAGGTCGTCCGGGGTGGTGTGGGGGTTGAGGAGGGTGGCTTTGAGCCAGAGGCGGCCTGCGGCGCGGGTGCGGCCGAGGACGGCGCGGCCCTGCTGGAGGAGACGGCGGCGGAGGTGGGCGATGTCGTCGTCGGTGGCGCGGGTGGGACGGAAGAGGACCGTGGTGAGGGTGGGGCGGTCGTGGAGCTCCAGGCCGGGGTGTTTCTCGATGAGGTCGGCGAGGTGGCGGGCGGCGGCGAGGGTCCGGTCGACGAGGTCGGCGAGGCCGTCGCGGCCGAGGGCCTTGAGGGTGACGGCGATCTTCAGGGCGTCGGGGCGGCGGGTGGTGCGCAGGGAGCGGCCGAGGAGGTCGGGGAGGCCTGCGTCGGTGTCGTCGTCGGCGTTGAGGTAGTCGGCCTGGTGGGCGAGGGGGGCGAGGGCGGTGGTGTCGGGGACGGCGAGGATTCCGGCGGCGACGGGCTGCCAGCCGAGTTTGTGCAGGTCGAGGGTGAGGGTGTCGGCGCGGTCGAGGCCGGTGAGGAGGTGGCGGTGGGTGGGGCTGAAGAGGAGGGGTCCGCCGTAGGCGGCGTCGACGTGGAGGCCGGCGCGGTGGTGCCGGCAGAGGTCGGCGATGTCGGGGAGGGGGTCGATCTGCCCGGTGTCGGTGGTGCCGGCGGTGGCGGCGACGAGGGTGGGGCGATGGAGATGGGTGAGGGCCTGGTCGAGGGCGGCGGGGTCGAGGGTGCCGGAGGGGGCGGGTACGACGACGGGTTCGGGGAGGCCGAGGAGCCAGGCGGCGCGGGTGAGCGAGTGGTGGGCGTTGGCGCCGACGACGAGCTGGAGGGGGCCTTGGTGGGCGTGCTTCTCGCGGGCGAGGAGGAGGGCGAGTTGGTTGGACTCGGTGCCGCCGGTGGTGATGAGGGCGTCGGGGTGGGCGGCGTCGGGGAAGATCTCGGCCGCGAGGGTGCGGGTGAGGGCGTCTTCCAGGGCGGAGGCGGCGGGGGCCTGGTCCCAGGAGTCCATGGAGGGGTTGAGGGCGGAGGCGGCGAGGTCGGCCGCGGCGGCCACGGCGAGGGGTGGGCAGTGCAGGTGGGCGGTGCAGTGGGGGTGGGCGGGGTCGGCGGCGCCGGCGGCGAGGGCGTGCACGAGGGCGCGGAGGGCTTCGTGGGGTCCGCTGCCGGTGGCGGGGAGGAGGGGGTGGGCGGCCCGGTGGAGTTGCGCGGCGGTGTGCGCGGGGCCGCCGGCGGGGAGGGGGCCGGGGCGGTCCCGGGCGCCGGTGGTGAGGGCGGTGAGGACGGTGTCGAGGAGCGGCCGCAGGGCGGCGGGACCGGCGGGGCCGCCGGCGAGCGGGGCGGGGGCTGCTGGTGGCGGCACGCTCATGCGGGTCCTTCGGGGTGGTGTGGTGCGGGCACACCAGGGTGTACGGGGATGGGGGCGGGTGTCCGGAGTGGACAACGAGCGCAACTCGAAAGTGGTACGGGGGTGTGGGGAGGGGGGGTTGGGGGCCCGGGGCTGGTATAGGGGCCCCGGGCCCGGGGGGGGCGGGTGTGGGTGCGTCCCGGCGGGGAGCGTCGGGGCGGGGGGTCCCCGGGGTGGGGTGTCTCCGAGGCGGGGAGCCTTTGGGGCGGAGTGCCGATGGGGTGCAGTGCCGTTGGGCGGGGGCTCCGGGACGGAGTATCTCCGCGGCGGGAAGCCTTCGGGGTGGAACGTCTCCCGGACTGTGCTGGGGCGTTCGAGTGAGGGCTTGCGGTGCGGGGTCGCTGGGCGGGGAGGTGTGAGCCGGGGGTCGGGGATTTCCCCTGCCCGCCCCTTCCCGTAACCCTGCGGGGCTGTGGAGGGCTCCGTGCGGGGGGGGGCAGGTGGCTGGGTGCGCAGTTCCCCGCGCCCCTTTCGGCGGCGCAGGGCCGCTGGGCGGAGAGGCGTGAGCCGAGGGGCGGGGATTTCCCCTGCCCGCCCCTTCCCGTGGCCCTGCGGGAATGTCGGGGGTTCCGTGCGGGGGGCTGGGCGTGCAGTTCCCCGCGCCCCTTGCAGGGGCGGTCCGGCAGGGGCGTGGGGAACTGTGCGGGCGACCCACCGCAAGCCGCACGGGTGAGGGCCCGCCGGGTGGAGGGCGGGCCCTGGAGGTCAGGGGGTGGAGCGGATGTGCAAGGCGCGGGAGAGCGCGTCGAGTTGGTCGATGAGTTTGCGGCGCAGCGCCGGGGTGAGGTCCGTTTCGCGCAGGTGTTGCTCGCCGAGTGCGAGCGCTTCCGGCGTTGCGGCGTACGCCGGGAAGGCGTGCCGGCCCGCCGCCTCGGCCATCGCCGGGCCTCGGCGTGCGGCGAGGGCTGCGGCCGCCGGGTAGTAGCGGGGTACGTAGTCCGCGAGGAGTTCGTTCTGTTCGGGTTGCCAGAATCCCTGTGCGGTGGCGGTGAACAGGTAGTTGGAGAGGTCGTCGCGGGTGAAGAGGCGGTCCCAGGCCGCCGCCTTGGCCTCGGGTGTGGGCAGCGCGGCGCGGCAGCGGGCGGCGCCCTGTTCGCCGGTGGCGCTGGGGTCGCGGGCGAGTTCGCGGTCGACGGCCGCTTCGTCGGTCGCGCCGAGCACCGCCAGCCGGTGCAGGATGCTCCAGCGGAGTTCGGGGTCGAGGAGGGGACCGCCCGGGACGCTGTCGTTGTCGTACCAGTCCTGGATGCCGTCGGGCTGGGTCGCGGCGGCGATGAAGTGGCGTACGGCCACCAGGCGCAGCCCCGGGTCCTGGCCGTCCTCGGTGCGGCGCATGAGGTCGCGGCAGAGCGCGGTGAGGGTGGCCAGCGCGGCCGGGCGGTCGTCGGGGCCGAGGTAGTGGTCGGCGATCTGCTGGGAGGCGAAGGCGAGGACTCCCTGTACGACGGAGAGGTCGCGCTCGTGCGGGAGGTGGGCGCGGGCCGCGTCCAGGTAGGCGACGGGCGGGAGTTGGCCGTCGCGGACCATGTCGCGGGCGGCGTTCCAGATGACGGCGCGGGTCAGCGCGTCGGGGATGCCCGCGAGGGAGCGCAGGGCGGTCTTCCAGGAGGCGGGGTCGAGGCGGACCTTGGCGTAGGTTTGGTCGCCGTCGTTGAGGAGGAGCAGGGCGGGGCGGCGGCCGGGGCGGGTGAGGACGGGGTCCGCGGCGGGGGCGGGGGCGGCGGGGCCGCCGTCGGACGGGAGGTCCGCGTCGGCGTCCGAGGCCGTACCGGAGGGCCGTTCGGCGTCCGCGCCGGTGGCCGACGCCGTGACCGGGTCCACGTCCGTGCCGGTGGCCGACGCCGTGACCGGGTCCGCGTCCGTACCGGAGGCGGGGACGTCCAGGTCGAAGCGTTCGCGCAGGACGAGGGTGTCCGCTTCGAGGAGGTCCTGGTCGTACGCGCCGACGGTGATGCGGTGCGGGCGGGAGCCGGTGCGGGTGACGTCGAGGGTCCAGCCGGTGTCGGTGTCGGTGACGGCCGGGGTGAGGGTGTCGACGCCCGTGGTGCGCAGCCAGGCCGCGGCCCAGGCGTGGACGTCGCGGTCAGTGGCGGTGGCGAGGTTGTCGAGGAGGTCGGCGAGGGTGGCGTTGGCGAACTTGTGGCGTGCGAAGTGCGTGTTGATGCCGACCAGGAAGTCCTTCTCGCCCATCCAGAAGACCAGTTGGCGCAGGGCGGAGGCGCCCTTGGCGTAGGAGATGCCGTCGAAGTTGAGGAGGGCGGCGGCCGTGTCGGGGACGGCTTCGGGGTCCGGGGCGACGGGGTGGGTGGAGGGGCTCTGGTCGGCGTCGTAGCCCCAGGTCTTGCGGGCGACGGCGAAGGCGGTCCAGGTGTCCTGGTGACGGGTGGCCTCGGAGAGGACCTGGTAGGCCATGTATTCGGCGAAGGACTCGTTGAGCCAGATGTCGTCCCACCACCGCAGGGTGACGAGGTCGCCGAACCACATGTGGGCCATCTCGTGCGCGATGGTCGTGGCGCGGGCCTGGCGCTGGGTGTCGGTGACGGCGGACTGGAAGACGTAGGTGTCGCGGAAGGTGACGAGTCCGGGGTTCTCCATGGCGCCCGCGTTGAATTCGGGGACGAAGGCCTGGTCGTAGGAGTCGAAGGGGTAGGGCTCGTCGAACTTCTCGTGGTAGCGGTCGAAACAGGCCCTGGTGACGTCGAGGATCTCGTCGGCGTCGGCGTCGAGGTGGGGGGCGAGGGAGCGGCGGCAGTGCAGGGCGAAGGGCAGGCCCGCGTGGTGGGTGCGGACGGTGTGCCAGGGGCCGGCGATGACGGCGACGAGGTAGGTGGAGATGAGGGGGGTGGGGGCGAAGGAGCGGCGGCCGTCTTCGGTGTGGCCGGTCTCGCGGGTGTTGGCGGCGACGGTCCAGCCGTCGGGGGCGGTGACGGAGACCTCGAAGACGGACTTGAGGTCGGGCTGGTCGAAGGCGGGGAAGACGCGCTGGACGTCGTCGAGGAAGAGCTGGGTGTAGACGTACGTCTCGCCGTCGGCGGGGTCGGTGAAGCGGTGCATGCCTTCACCGGTGCGGGAGTAGTGCATGGCGGCGTCGATACGCAGCTCGTGCTCGCCGGGGGTGAGGCCGGTGAGGGGGAACCGGTTGTCGGCGAGGGCGGCGGGGTCGAGGGGGTGCCCGTCGAGGGTGAGGGAGCGCAGGGTGGCGGGCTTCAGCTCGAGGAAGGTGTCGCCGGCGGTGCGGGCGGTGAAGTGGATGACGGTGCGGGAGTCGAAGGTGGCGTCGCCCTGGGTGAGGTCGAGGTGGACCGTGTAGCGGCGGGCTTCGATGAGCTGGGCACGGGTCTGCGCTTCGTCGCGCGTCAGTACGGGCATGGGGACATGGTCGCCGATGGGGGGGTGCCGCGGGGGGCCGGGGCGGACCCCGGGGGGCCTGGCTCCTGGCGGGGGTCGCGCGGCCGGTGCGGGCACTTGGGCAAGGGACGGCACCCGGGCGGGCCCGGGCGGGCATGACTTTTGCCGGGGGCGCGCAGCCGGTGCCTGAGGCAAGGGACGGCACCCGGGCGGGCCGGGAGCGGAAGGGGCCACCCCCTGCCCGCCCTCCCCCAATCTCTCGGCTTCGCTCAAGCAGGGGGCACCCCCTCGCCCCCGCCCTGGGGGCGGCCCCGCCACCCAAGGGGGCGGGAGCGGAGAGGGCTGCGTCGCCCAAGAGGGCTGGGGGTGCCTCGTCGCGAGGGGAGGTGAGGGATGGCTGCCCGGAGGGCATGGCATCAGGGGCGCGGGGAACTGCGCGGCCGGCCACGACGCACCCGCACAGGACCGGGCGAAGGATCACTCCGCAGGGGTGTCCGCGATTTGTTCGTGGTGGCGGATGACCTCCGCGATGATGAAGTTGAGCAGCTTCTCGGCGAAGGCCGGGTCCAGTTTGGCGGACTCCGCGAGGCCCCGCAGACGCGCGATCTGGCGGGATTCGCGGGCCGGGTCGGCCGGCGGAAGGTGGTGTTCCGCCTTGAGGTGCCCCACCTGCATCGTGCACTTGAAGCGTTCCGCGAGCATGTGGACGACGGCCGCGTCGATGTTGTCGATGCTGTCGCGGAGCCGGTGGAGTTCGGCGCGTACGGCCGGGTCGACGGGGCCGGCGGCCTCCGAGGGCGCGAGAGGCTCCGTGGGCTCGGCGGGGTCCGGGGCGGCGGGGGTGCTGGTGCTCATGGGCAGCGAGCTTACGTCGATCACGTGGGGATCGTCGGAGGGTGTTCGGGATCCGGGATCTGGTGACTCCATCCCCCGGGCACGCTGCGCCCCTGCTGCTCGCGGAAGCGCACGGGAGCGGTGCCGACCCGCCGGGTGAAGAGCCGCGAGAAGTAGGCGGGGTCGTCGTACCCGACCCGGCGGGCGACGGCGGCGACGGGGAGGTCGGTGGCGGCGAGGAGTTCCTTGGCGCGGCCGAGCCGGATGCCCAGGAGGTAGTCCTTGGGGCTGCACCCGGCTCCGCGCCGTACCGCGTTGCGCAGCTCCGCCGGGGTCATGCCGTGCCGGGCGGCGTGTTCGGCGACCGACAGCGGCTGGAAGGCGTCGCGGGCGAGGGCGGCCAGCACGGGGTCCCCGTCGGCGCCGAGGTCCGCCCGCGCCTTGCGCAGCGCGACCAGCAGTTCGTGGACGGCGGCGCCGGTCTCGACCTCCAGGAGCGGGTTGCCCCGGCGGGCGGCCCGTGCGATGCGGCCGACGGCGGCCCGCGCCCCGGCGGTGTCGGCGAGCGGGACGACGGGCCGGTCGGGCTCGATGTACCCGAGTTCGGTGTACGTCGCGGTGGCGGGCCCGGTGAAGTCGACGAAGCTCTCGTCCCAGCCCGTGTCCGGGTCGGGCCCGTAGTGGTGGGGCACTCCGGGCGTCACCCACAGCAGCGCGGGCGCGGTGACGGCGGTGCGCCGGCCGTCCGCGCCCCGGAACCATCCGCTGCCCGCGCTGATGACGATGGCGACGTGGTGGTCGAGGGTGCGGGGGCCGACGGTGGGCAGGGCGCCGTGCTGGAGGCCGACGCCCAGGCAAACCAGGCCGAGTCTGTGGTGGGTGGGGCTGGGGGTGAAGTAGCGCATCCAGGTGTGGTACATCCGCCGTCCTCGTCCTCGCCGCGTTCTCGCCGAGCGTGCGTCTTCGGTCCGACCAACCGACCAACCGTCCAACTTCCGTTGATCTTTGTCCATGGACCGCCCCGCCCGCCAGGGGGCAGGGTGTGTGCCTTGTCGACGATTTCCGGGCCGTGTCCCGACGACTTCAGATGGGCGGGACCCGTGGCTGACTTCACGGTGGGTGACCAGGACTTTCTGCTGGACGGGCGGCCGGTGCGGCTGCTGTCGGGGGCGCTGCACTACTTCCGGGTGCACGAGTCGGCGTGGGCCCACCGGCTGGGGATGCTGCGGGCGATGGGCCTCAACTGCGTCGAGACGTACGTCCCCTGGAACCTGTACGAGCCCGACCCGGGCCGGTTCCACGACGTGGAGGCGCTGGGCCGGTTCCTGGACGCGGCGGCGGAGGCCGGGCTGTGGGCGATCGTGCGTCCGGGGCCGTACATCTGCGCGGAATGGGAGAACGGCGGGCTGCCGCACTGGCTGACCGGTCCGCTGGGCTCGCGCGTGCGCACCCGCGACGGGGCGTATCTGGGGCAGGTGGAACGGTGGTTCCGCCGGCTCCTCCCCCAGGTCGTGCAGCGGCAGATCACCCGGGGCGGCCCGGTCCTGATGGTGCAGGTGGAGAACGAGTACGGAAGTTATGGTTCCGATTCCGTCTACCTCGCCCGCTTGGCCGGATTCCTGCGCGAAGTCGGCGTGACGGTCCCCCTCTTCACCTCCGACGGCCCGGAGGACCACATGCTGACGGGCGGTTCGGTGCCGGGGGTCCTGGCGACGGCGAACTTCGGCTCGGGGGCGCGGGCGGCCTTCGAGACGCTGCGCCGTCACCAGGGCTCCGGCCCGCTGATGTGCATGGAGTTCTGGTGCGGGTGGTTCGAGCACTGGGGCGCCTCGGGGATCGTGCGGGACGCGGGCGACGCGGCGCAGGCGCTGCGCGAGATCCTGGAGTGCGGGGCCTCGGTGAACCTGTACATGGCGCACGGCGGCACGAACTTCGCGGGCTGGGCGGGTGCGAACCGGGCCGGTGACCTGCACGGGGGCGAGCTCCAGCCGACGGTCACCTCGTACGACTACGGCGCGCCGGTCGACGAGTACGGCCGGCCGACGGAGAAGTTCTGGCGCTTCCGGGAGGTGCTGGCGGAGTACGCGGAGGGGCCGCTGCCCGAGGTGCCCGCCCCGCCGGCGCGGCTGGCCGGTCCGGCCGCGGCGGACTTCACGGGCTGGGCGCCGCTGGAGGACGTGCTGGAGGCGCTGGGCGGCGAGGAGTCGGAGCGCGGTGTTCCGGCGACCTTCGAGGAGCTGGGGGTGGGCCGGGGCCTGGTCCGCTACCGGGTGCGGGTTCCCGGTCCGCGCCGGCCGTACCCGCTCGGTGTGCGGGGTCTGCGGGACCGGGCGCAGGTGTACGTCGACGGGGTGCGGGCCGGGACGCTCACCTCGGAGGACGCGTGGCTGGCGGAGCCGGTGGCGGGTCCCGCGACGGTGGACCTGTGGGTGGAGTCGCTGGGCCGGGTCAACTACGGTCCCCGGGTCGGGGAGCCGAAGGGCCTGACGGGCGGGGTGGTGCACGAGCGCCAGTACCTGCACGGCGTACGGTCCCGGGGCCTGCGCCTGGAGTCCTTCGAGGACGCGGGCCTGGTGCGGAAGACGGGTTCGCGGGCCCTGCCGGACGGCCTCCCGCCGGGGCTGTACGTCGGCGGGTTCACCGTCGCGGGGGCCGGGGACGCGGCGCTGGAGCTGGCCGGGTGGGGGCGGGGCTTCGCCTGGGTGAACGGTTTCTGCGTGGGCCGCTACTGGCCCGCCGCCGGACCGCAGGAGTCCCTCTTCGTACCGGGCGCGGTGCTGCGGGAGGGGGAGAACGAGGTGTGGGTGCTGGAGGTGGAGGGCGGGCCGCTGGAGCGCGGTGCGGTACGGGTCGAGTAGTCCGCGCCGGACGGATGCCGCGCCCCTCCCCCGCGACCCGCGGGGCGACGGAAGACGCGTCCGTGCGGGTGCGTCGTGGTTGTTCGCGCAGTTGCCCGCGCAGTTCCCCGCGCCCCTGAACTGCCTGCCGCACAGGGGCGCGGGGCGGGGCGTACGGCCACCCGGTCAAGGGTGCGCGTCCGCCCCGCCCGGAACGGGCGTTACAGCGTGGACGCCGCGCTGGCGATCGCCGACGCGAAGGTCGAGACCTCCGTGTAGACGCCCGGGTAGTTCGGCCGGGCGCAGCCGTTGCCCCAGCTCACGATGCCGACCTGGACCCACGCCCCGGCGTTGTCCCGGCGGAACATGGGCCCGCCGGAGTCGCCCTGGCAGGTGTCGGTGCCGCCCTGGCTGTATCCGGCGCAGATCTCCTCGCCGGCGATGAGGGAGGGGTACGACGCCTTGCACGAAGCGTCGGAGACGAACGGCACCTGCGCCTTGAGCAGGTAGCGCTGCTGCGCTCCGCCTTCGCGGGCGGCGCCCCAGCCGGCGACGGTGAACGTCCCGGAGTTGTACGACGTGTTGGTGGCGATCTTCAGCGTGGGCTGGTCGATCGGCTTGGCCAGCTTGATGAGGGCCCAGTCCTTGCCGTTGCCGTTGTAGCCGGGGGCCTGGAGGACCTTGGTGGACTTGACCTTGATGGCGCTGGAGCTCTGGAGGTCCACGACGCCCGCGGTGGCGGTGATGCTGGTGTTGTTGCCGGAGCCGTCGACGCAGTGGGCGGCGGTGAGGACGATGTCCTTGGCGTAGAGCGCGCCGCCGCAGCCCATGGAGAGGCGGACCATGAACGGGAACTCGCCCTGGGCGGCGCGCGTTCCTCCTACGACGGGCTGGGTGCCGGAGGCGCCGGTGGTTCCCGCGGAGGCGCCCGCGGGCTGGAGGCTGAACGCGGCGAGGGCGACGGCGCCTATGACAGCGGATCTCTTGACGGCACGGAGTACGTTCTTCAACGGAGTGCCTTTCAGTGGGGGGTGGAGAGGAAAACGCGCTGTACGGATCACCCGACGGAAACACCCGACGGAGCGTGCGGCGGAGCACGGAGCGGACCGGACAGGACAGAGCGGTCAGGACAGAGCACACACCGACGCAGCACTGGCATGAGCCCGTCAACGCGTTGTTGGATTATGTGGAGTTGGTCCGAGGACCGACAAGGGTTCCATTTCGGCCAGCGCGCGCCGGGCGTCCGGCGGCCGTGGGCAGGGGGCGCAGATGAGCATCGGCAGCGAGGTCGAGCACGGCTTCCCGCATCTGGACACCGTGCGCAGAGCGCTGACCGCGCTGTACCGGCGGATCGGCGAGGACGGGGTGCACGCGTACGTGCCGAGTGTGTTCCCGGCCGACGTGGCCTTCTCCGTCCAGGACGATCCGCATCTCGGCGCGCAGGCCGTGGCCCGCGCCCTCGTCGCCCACCTGCGGCTTCCGGACGCCCGCGTGATCGTCAGCTACCGGCAGATGGAGCATGCCGCCGGGGTCGAGCTCACCGCGGGCCCGGAGTACTTCATCGAGCTGAACGAGCGCTTCCTGGACCACCGCCGCGACATCGGGGCCGCCCTCGCGCACGAGATCACGCACGTCCTCCTGCACCGTCTCGGCCTGTCGTTCCCGAGCACGCCCGAGAACGAGATCCTCACCGACACGGTGACGACGTACCTCGGCGCGGGCTGGCTGCTGCTGGACGCCTTCCGGCAGGACGGGGCCACCAGCCAGAAGCTCGGTTACCTCACGCCGGAGGAGTTCGGTTACGTCCTGGCCAAGCGCGCCCTGCTGCTCGGCGAGGACCCGGCGCCCTGGTTCACCAGCGCGGAGGCCTACACGGCGTACACGAAGGGCATGGCGCAGGCGCTGCGCGACGCCCGCAGGCCGCCGCTCGCGGAGGCGGGCCGGCTGGCCCGGCACCGGTACGGCAAGGACCGCCGGCACGCCCTGGAGAACGGCGGCTCGGGTACTGCGGGCCCGCTCGCCCCGTACGCCTTCGAGGGCCGGCCGGACGACCTGCGCGTCTCGTTCCCCTGCCCGACCTGCCACCAGCGGCTGCGCGTGCCGGTGCGCGGTGTGCTCAAGGCGCGCTGCGGGCTGTGCCGCACGGTGCTGTCCTGCGACACCTGACCCTCCCGCCACTCCGCCCCGGACAGTTGCTGACCTGCGGGAACATTCGGCGGTCCACGTAGGGTCGAAGGATGGACCACAACCCGACAGCGGGCCTGCGGGACCTGTTCGAGGCCGTGCACGATGGCGAGGACGACGCTGTTGTACGGCTGCTTCGGGCGGGCGTCCCGGCGGAGGCCACGGACACCGACAAGACGAGCGCCCTGTACGCGGCGGCGGCGAACGACCGCCCCACCATCGTGCGTTCACTGCTCGCGGCGGGCGCGGACCCGGACCGCCCGTGCGGCCCCGGGGGCGGTGACCTGCCGCTGTGCGCGGCGGCCGTCGGCGGCCACACCGATGTCGTACGGGCGCTGCTGGCGGCGGGGGCCCGCCCCGACCTGCGCGAGGACTACGGCTTCACCCCGCTGACCTGGGCGGCGGGCCGGGGCCACGCGAGCACGGTGGAGGAACTCCTGGCGCACGGGGCGGACCCCGATCTGCCGGGCCCCGGCGGGGAGTCGGCGCTCGTGCTGGCCGCGCGGCGCGGCTCGCCCGCGACGGTGCGGGCGCTGCTGCGGCACCGGGCCGCGGACCGGGAGGCGGCGCTCGCGGAGGCGCGAGGGTGGCTGGAAAGTGACGTGGAGCACGCGGTGCGGCGACGGTTGCGACAGATGTACGGGGCGCGGCAGGGGGATGTGTTCGCGGCGCGGCGGGTGGTGGAGGAGGGCGGTACGACGCTGGTGGTGGAACTGCTGCGGGACGGCATACCCGTGGCGTCGGAGGAGCAGCAGACGGCGCACGCCGCCGTGGTCACGCGCCTGGAGTGCGTACTCGGGGTGCGGACGCCGGCGGAGGAGCTGGCGGGGCGGGCGGTCCGCTCGGGGGACCCGGAGGGCAACGACTGGCGGGAGGCGGTGGCGGCACTGTGGCAGCGGGCGGACGAGGAGACGTTCCGGGCGGCGCGGTCGTGGTGTGCGCGGGGCGTGGACTCCTCGGGTCCTTCCGGCTTTCTGCACCAGACCTTCGCAGCGGACGTGCTGGCGAGGGTGGGGGCGCGCGGGGCGGCGGTGCCGCTGCTGCGGGAGCTGGCGTCGCGGGAGGGGCCGGCGGCCCTGACGCGGGCGGCGGTACGGGCGCTGGGGCGGCACGGGGACCCGGCGGCACTGCCGGAGGTGCTGGCGCGGGCGGGGCACCCCGATGCGGGGGTGCGGGAGCGGGTGGCGAGGGCGTTGGGGCGGCTGGGGTTCGCCGGACCGGCGGTGGACGCGCTGCTCGTGCTGGCGCGGGACGGGGACCCCGGGGTGCGGGGGGCGGCGGTGGAGTCGCTGGCGCGGGCGGCGGTGGCCGGCGCGGTGAGCGATCCGCTGCGGGAGGCCCTGGCGGAGCAGGTGGGCGCGGGCCGGCCGGGGCCGGACGGGGCGGACCGGGACGCACCCGACGCCGAGCGGGCCGCAGCCCTTGCGTTCCGTCCCCGGGAGACGGCCCCGCCGCCCGCGCGGGGCGGGCGGGAGTGGGCGCCCCTCTCCCCCGCCCACCCCGCCTACGCCGAAGCGGCGCGGGGACTGGCCGCGTGCCGGGACCCCCGGGCGGCCGAGGCCCTGTGGCGGGTGCTGGCGGACGGGATGCCCGGCTCCCCGGCCCACCGCGTCGCGCGGGAGGCACTCGTCCTCGTACCGGACGAAGGGGTCAGGCGTCGCCTGGAGTGGACGCGGCCCCGGCTCCGGTAGCCCCGGGTCCGGCGGTCGCGGCTTCGACGACCGACGCGATGTCGTTGACCGCCGCCCAGCCGAAGGCCATCGCGGGGCCGATCGTCGCGCCCGGCCCCGGGTACGTCTCGCCCATGACCGCCGCGGAGCAGTTCCCGGAGGCGTACAGGCCCTCGATCACGGTGCCGTCCTCGCGCAGCACCCGCGCCTGGGCGTCGGTGACCAGACCGCCCTTGGTGCCGATGTCGCCGGGGTGGACCGGGATCGCGTAGAAGGGCCCCTTCTCCAGCGGGGCGAGGTTGGGGTTGGGGAGCGTGGGGTCGCCGTAGTACCGGTCGTACACGCTGTCCCCGCGCCCGAAGTCCTCGTCCTTGCCCGCGTCGGCGAACCGGTTGAAGCGCCGGACGGAGGAGGGCAGTTCGGGCGCCTTGATGAGGGTCGCGAGCTGCTCGATCGTGGCGGCCCGCTTCAGGAAGCCGGTCCGCGTCCAGGACGTGGGGAAGGCCTGGCCGGGAAAGAGCCCGGCGAAGAGGTAACGGGACTTGGAGCGGGCGTCCAGGACCAGCCAGGACGGGACGGTCGTCGCGTCCGGCCGGTCCGCCTCGTACATCGCGTCGACGAACTGGTGGTAGGGGGCCGCCTCGTTGGCGTACCGCTGCCCTGCCGCGTTGACGATGACCATGCCGGGGATGCCGCGGTCGGCGACCAGGAAGAAGGACTTCTCACCGGGCGGGCAGACCGACGGCGCACCCCACACCTTGTCCAGCAGGTCGGTGGCCGCGCCCAGTTCCTCCCCGAGCCGCAGGGCGTCGCCGACCTGGCCCTCGGAGGCGTGCGTCCAGGCGGTGGAGGTGGGGGCCGGGAGGTGTTTCTCGCGCAGCTCCTGGCTGTGCGAGAACCCGCCGGAGGCCAGCACCACACCGCCCCTGGCGCGTACGGAGACCTGTGTGCCGTTACGGGTGACGCGCACGCCCGTGACCCGGCCGCTCTCCTCGTCGCGCACGAAGGAGGTCAGCGGCGCCGACAGCCACAGCTCGGCGCCGTGCTTGTCCAGCGAGAGGCGCAGCCGGGCGACGAGCGCCTCGCCGAGCGAGACCAGCTTCTTGCCGGTGACCAGCGCCTTCGCCGCTCGCACGCCGACGCGGAGGGAGGCCCTCCGGCCGGCCCAGGTGCGGCTGATCATGTTGACGTACCGGAAGTCGTACGAGGTGATGGTGAGCCCGTACGTGGGCAGGCCCGCGCGGCGCATGCCGGCGGCGAGCGGTCCGAGGGTCTTGAGGTCGGCGATGCGGGGCTCGATGGAGCGGCCCTGCGCCATGCCGCCCAGGGCCTCGGGGTAGTAGTCCGAGTAGCCGGGGGTGTACATGAACCGCACGTCGGTGCGGTCGTGGAACTCCTTGACCATGCGCGGCCCGTGGTCGAGATAGGCCTCCTTGCGGGCCTCGGGCACGCGGTCGCCGACGGTGGCGTCGAGGTAGGCGCGGGCCTTCTCGCGGGTGTCGCCGAGGCCGGCCTCGTCGAGGTGGAAGGTGGCGGGCACCCATATCGCGCCGCCGGACAGGGCGGTGGAGCCGCCGTACTTGTCGGTCTTCTCCACGACGAGGGCGCTCAGGCCGCGCAGCCGTGCGGTGAGGGCGGCGGCCATGCCGGCGGCACCGGAGCCGACCACGACGACGTCGTAGGTGTGGTCCCAGTCCTGGGACCTCCGGCTCTGCGGGGAGGCGGTCGACGGAGAATCGGTCATGTGAACACTCCGGTGGCGTAGTCACTGCGGAAGTAGAGCAGGGGCGATCCGTCGGGGCGCGCGTCCAGGTCGAGGACGCGGGCGGTGATCACGTAATGATCACCCGCCTCGTGGACGGCGTACAGCTCACAATCGACCGTGGCCAGCGCGTTGTTGATGCGGACCGCGCCGTTCGGGGTGCGCTCCCAGTCGACACCGGCGAACTTGTCGCTGCCCCGGCGGCCGAGGGCCGCACAGGTGTCGGTCTGGTCGTCGGCGAGGATGCTCACGCCGAAGCGGCGGGCCCGTTCGACCCGGGGCCAACTGCTGGAGCTCTTCCCGACGCAGAGCAGGACGAGCGGCGGATCGAGGGAGAGCGAGGCGAAGGACTGGCAGGCGAGACCGACCGGGCCGCCGTGCTCGTCGAGGGCGGCGACCACGGTGATGCCGCTGGCGAAACGTCCCAGCACGTCGCGGAAGCGGGCGGGGTCGACGGGCGGCGGCGCTCCGGGGTCGGTCGGGGCGGACCCCGGGGGCGTGCCGGTCTCCTTCGGGACGGGACCGGAGGGCGCGTCGGAATCACCCGATGGGGTGAGGGGGGCCGGGAACTCCCCTGTCGCTCCCGGCCGTTCTTCGGGTACGAGGTGATCAGTGGCGGGGTTCGGGCCCGTCAGCTGTTCCACTGATGGCCCCAGAAACTGTCCGAGGTCATTTCCTTCGCCACCCAGTCGGCGGGGTCGACGATCAGTCCGTCCCAGCCGTACTCGACCTGGAAGCCACCCGGCGCCTGGGCGTAGAAGGAGACCATGTGGTCGTTCGAGTGACGGCCCAGAGAGGAGGCGATCGGCACTCCGGCCTTCTGCATGCGGTCCAGGCAGTAACCGACGTCGTCGAGGGTTTCCAGCTCGACCATGAAGTGCACGATGCCGGGCGGCAGCGCGCCCGGGTAGAGGCCCAGGCTGTGGTGGCGGCGGTTGGGGCTGAGGAAGTGCATCGTGTGGAAGTCCTCGCCGGGCCGGCCCGTGGGCACGGCGACGGGCGGGAGCTTCATCGAGTCGCGCAGTTGGAAGCCGAGGACGTTCTCGTAGAACGCCAGGGTCTCCCCGGTGTCCGGTGCGGGGACCACGACGTGCCCGAGCCCGAGGTTGCCGCCCTCGGGGGTCGAGGTCACGAAGCGGTTGCCGTACGGGGTGCCGAGCGGGCTGTGGTCCTGGGCCTGGCCCCAGAAGATCTCCAGGGGGTTGCCGCTGGGGTCCTGGAGGTGGATGAGGCCCTGGACGCGGCGCTCGGCGAGGGTGGCGGCGTCGGCCTGCTTGACGACGACTCCGGCGGCCTCCAGTTCGGCGGCGGTGGCGGCGAGCGCGGCGGCGTTCGCCACCTCGAAGCCGGCGGCGAGGAGCTTGTCGCTCTCGCCGGCGACGATCTGGAGGCGGTGGACGCGGTCGTCGATGCGCAGGTTCACCTGCTGCTCGGTGGAGCCCTCGGCCTCCACCATGCCGAGGATGTCGAGGGTGTAGGTGCGCCACTCGTCGAGCGAGGCGGTTTCGAGGCGCAGGTAGCCAAGAGCACGGATGTCCATGGGAGGTGACGGCCCTTCGAGGCGGGGAAGAGGAACGGGGGAGGTCGGCGGTGGCGGCCGATGGCCGACGGGTGGCCAGTGGCGGCCGGGGCCCTTCAGTGGCGTCGGCGGTTCGGCGTCGGCGGTGGCGTCGGCGTTCGGCGGTGGCAGTGGCGTCGGCGTTCGGCGGCACACGTGCCCTCAGGGGCTTTTCGGCGGCCGCTGCCGGCAGCGGCGTTCAGTGGGTGAAGAAGTCGATCGCCAGTCGGTTGAACTCGGCGGCCTGCTCGCGCTGCGCCCAGTGACCGCAGTGCGGGAAGACGTGCAGCCGGGCGTCGGGAATGGCCTTGAGGGCCACGAACGCGCCGTCGAGCGGGTTGACCCGGTCCTCGCGGCCCCAGGTCAGCAGCGTCGGCTGGGTGATGCGGTGGGCCTCGCGCCAGAGCATGGTGTCCTCGGGCCACCGGGCGAAGGAGGCGCCCATGCGGGCGTTGCCGAGGGCGGCCTCGGGGTCGGTGGCCTGGGCGTACCGCTCGTCGATCAGCTCGTCGGTGACGACCGCCGGGTCGAAGGCGAGGGTGGTGAGGAAGGTCTTCATCTGCTCGCGCGTGGGCGCGGCCGCCGTGCTGAACTCGAAGAGCCGCTTGATGCCCTCGGTGGGGTCGGCGTGGAAGAGGTTGACCGAGACCCCGCCGGGGCCCATCAGGAGGAGCTTGGCGACCTTGTCCGGGTGGTTCAGCGCCAGCCGGGTGGCGGTGCCGCCGCCGAGGGAGTTGCCGATGAAGTGGG
The DNA here is from genome assembly GCF_055596485.1 of Streptomyces sp. NPDC039736. Classification (NCBI taxonomy): domain Bacteria; kingdom Bacillati; phylum Actinomycetota; class Actinomycetes; order Kitasatosporales; family Streptomycetaceae; genus Streptomyces; species Streptomyces sp. NPDC039736. Next base: position 238,685 of record NZ_JBVIUQ010000005.1, read on the forward strand.
CGCGGGCGATGCCGAGTTCGTCCATCAGGGCGGCGACGGCGTCGGCGGCGTAGGAGAAGAAGTCCTTGTCGGGTTCCGGCTTGTCGGACTTGCCGTAGCAGGGCTGGTCGACCAGGAGCGTACGGAAGTGCTCGGCGAAGACCGGCAGGTTGGCGCCGAAGTTGGACCAGCCGGAGGCGCCGGGGCCGCCGCCGTGCAGCATGATCACGACGGGGGCGCCGGGGGTCGCGCCGGCGGGTGCGGCCTCGTGGTAGTGGAGGGTCAGACCGCCGGCCTTGACGGTGCGGGAGCTGGACGCGTAGGTGATCTCGGGCCCGCTCACAGCATCGTGTCCTGGATGTCGAGGCCGAGGGCGCCCTGGCCGAAGAGGACGAGAGCGCGCTCGGGGTCGTTGGCGGCGTGCCCGCGGCCGGTGTGGGCGTCGCGCCAGGCGCGCTGCACGACGTTGGACGCCTTGTTGCGCATGGCGCTGCCGCCCGCGTTCTCCATCAGGAGGTCGACGGCCGCGACCGCGCGTTCGGTGGCGAGGACCTGGTCGCGGCGGGCCCGGGTGCGCAGCGGCATCGGGAGTTCCGCGCCGCGCTCGGCCAGTTCGTACAACTCCGTGATGTTGCGCTCCAGTTGGAGCCAGGCGGCGTCGATGTCGCTGGCCGCGCGGGCGATGCGGACCTGTGCGAAGGGGTCCTCGGCGACCTGCTGGCCGTAGGAGACGCGGAAGCGCTCGCGGGTGGCGGCGACGTACGCCTCGTAGGCCCCCTCGGCGATGCCGACGACGGGGGTGGAGATGGTGGTGGTGAAGATGGAGGCGTACGGGAGCCGGTAGAGGGGCTCCGGGTTGACCTCCTGGCCGGGGGACTTCAGGGCGGTGACCGGGCCGAAGCTCAGCGCGCGGTGCTCGGGGACGAAGACGTCCTCGCAGACGATGTCGTTGGAGCCGGAGCCGCGCAGGCCGACGGTGTCCCAGACGTCGTTGACGGTGTAGTCGGTGCGCGGGACCAGGAAGGTCCGCATGTCGACGGGGCGGCCGTCGGCGTCCTTGATCATGCCGCCGAGCAGGGCCCAGTCGGTGTGGTCGCAGCCGGAGGAGAAGTGCCAGGCGCCGGTGACCCGGAAGCCGCCTTCGACGGGGGTGACCTTGCAGGTGGGGGCGTACGAGGAGCAGATGAGGGTGCTGGGGTCCTCGCCCCACACCTCGTCCTGGGCGCGGACGTCGTAGAGGGCGACGTGCCAGGGGTGGACGCCGACGACGGAGGAGACCCAGCCGGTGGAGCCGCAGGCCTTGGCGATCTCCTTGACGGCGGTGTAGAAGGCGGCGGGGTGCGCGGCGAGGCCGCCGTACCGCTTGGGCTGGAGGAGGCGGAAGAAGCCGCACGCCTCCAGCTCCTTGACGCTGGCCTCGGGGACCTTGCGCGCGGCCTCCGCCTCGGCGGCGCGCCCGCGCAGCGTCGGAGCCAGTGCGCGGACCGCCGCGAGGACTTCGCGGACTGCTTCGTCACCCATGCGTGTCGCCTCTCGGGATGTGCGGGATCGAGTGGAGTGGCCAGAACGTACGCCGCGCCGTTCGGGCACGAAATACCGGGTTCCCACTGAGCGGGAAGGGCGGCGGGAGGGGGCTCGCCCGCGCTCGGGCCCCGCGCCGGCGCCCCTCCCGCCCGGCTGCGGCGTATGCCGAAACGAAATACCTCAGTACGACCCCTTCCCCCCGGAGCGGGCACCGTGGCAGGGTCGCCCCAAGGCCGCCCGCACGTCCGCAATGTCGCGGATGCGTACCGCACACAGGGGTTCCTCTGATGACTGACCTCATGCCGGAGCAGACGATGCCCGCCGAGCAGCCGCTCTCCCTGCTGGAGAAGGCCGCGAAGGTGCTCGGCGCGTTCGACGGGGCCCAGCCGCGGCTCTCCCTCACGGAGGTCGTACGGCGCTCGGGCATCCCGCGCTCGTCCGCGCACCGCATCCTCGACCAGCTCGTCGGACTGCGCTGGCTGGACCGGGAGGGCCGGGACTACCGGATGGGCATGCGGATGCTGGAGCTGGGAGCGCTGGCCTCGCACCACAACCGGCTGCGCCGGGCCGCGCTCCCCCGCCTGCACGCGCTGCACGAGCAGACGGGCCATCTGGTGCACCTCTCGGTGCTGGACGGCACGGAGGTGGTCTACCTGGAGCGGATCGGCGGTCTCGACGACACGAGCGTGCCGTCGCGGGTGGGCGGGCGGATGCCGGCGTACTGCACGGCGGCGGGCAAGGCGATCCTGGCCTTCAGCGAGCCGGACGCGGCGGAGCACGTGATCGCGGCCGGGCTGCGGCCCCGCACCCCCTCGACGCTGGTGCGCCCGGCGTCCCTGCGCCAGGAGTTGGCGGCGGCCCGCGACCGGGGGCTGGCCTTCGACCGGGAGGAGGCCTTCCGGGGCGTGGCGTGCGTCGCGGCTCCGCTGCGGGGGGCGGGGCGGGCGGTGGCGGCGATCTCGGTGTCCTGCAAGGGGGGCGTGTCGGCGCACCGCGAACTGGAGCGGCTCGCTCCGGCGGTGCTGGGGTGTGCGCGGGCGGTGTGGCGGGAGCTGTACGGGCCGGGGCGGGCGCGCATCCGGGCGGCCGAGGCCGCGCCCGTCGCCCCGGCGGTGCCCGAGCACCGGATGTCGGAGCAGGCGATGGACAACATGATGGGGTGGCTGGGGCGCAGCGAGTGGATGTAGGCGGGGGACGGCTGCCCGGAGGGCATGCCATCAGGGGCGCGGGGAACTGTGCGACCAGCCACGACGCACCCGCACGGAGCCCCGCCGCCAAGCGGGCTGGGACGAAGGGCGGCCCCGCCGCCCAGAGGGACGAGGACGAAGGGCGGCCCCGCCGCCCAAGGGGGCGGGGGCGCGGGGCCCTCCAAGGGGCCGCGGGGCCCTACTCGTACGCGACCTCCACCCTCGCGCTCAGCGGCAGCGCCTGGCACGCCAGGACGTAGCCCTCCGCCAGGTCCTCCTCGTCCAGCACCTCGTTGCGCAGCATCTTCACCTCGCCCGAGACGACCCGGCAGCAGCACGCGCTGCACGCCCCCTCCCGGCAGGAGAACGGCGCGTCGAGCCCCGCCGCCAGCATCGCGTCGAGCAGTGGGACGTCCTGCGCCCACCCCACCTCGTGCGCCTCGCCGTCCAGCGAGACACCGGCCACGAACGACCCGTCCGAGGCGACGGCCACCGGCTCCCGGCCGAAGACGTCGTCCGCCAGCGAGAAGTACTTCTCCCGGTGCACGACCCGCGCCCCCGCCCCCCGCAGCGCCGCCTCCGCCGCGTCCATCAGCGGCACCGGCCCGCACAGGTACGCGTCCCGGGCGGCGTACGGCGCGAGTGCCGTGCCCAGCATCGACGCGGTCGGCAGCCCCTGGAGGGACTCCAGCCAGTGCACGACGGCGAGCCGCCCCGAGTGGGCCTCGGCCAGCCCCCACAGCTCGTCCCGGAAGATCACCGACCCCTGGTCGCGGTTCGCGTACAGCAGGACCACGCTCCCCCGCCCCGCGCTCAGCACGGACTTGAGGATGGACATGCACGGCGTGATGCCGCTGCCCCCGGCGACCAGGACCACGTCGCGGTCCAGGTCGCCCGGGGTGAAGGCGCCCGCCGGGGCGAGCACCTCCAGTTCGTCCCCGGCGGCCACCGTCTCGCAGACCCAGCCGGAGCCGAGGCCGCCGGCCACCCTCTTCACCGTGACCTTCATGGGCTCCCCGGTGTGCGGGGAGCTGGCCAGGGAGTAGCAGCGGGCGGCCCCGCCCGGGACGCGCACCGTGAGGAACTGCCCCGGCGCGTACGGAAGGCGGGCGTCCAGCACGAGCGACACGGCGTCGTCCGTCTCCCGTACGACCTCCGCGACCCGCATCTTCACGGCCCCGCTCATGTGCCGCCCACCTCCAGCAGCCCGGAAGCGACGGCGGCATCGATGGAGTCCCGCAGTTCCCCGCAGGACCGCGCCCGGGCGCTCAGCACCCCGGCCGCCACCTCCTCCCGGATGCGGGGGCAGACCTGCGCGGCCTCGTCCGTCCACTGGACCTGCGTATGGGCGGGGCTGAACTTCTCGCACAGGACCTGATTCCCGCAGGCCCCGCACTCGACCGCCCGCATCACGAACCGGCCCCCGCCCCATCGGCCCCCGCCGCGCCCGGAGCACCCGAAGCGTCCGAGGTACCCGGAGCAGCCGCCGCACCCGCCGCACCCTCGCGCGCCGCGATGTTCGCCGCCGCCTCGGCCCGCCACGCCTCGTTGGCGCGGGTGGTGTCGATCTCGAACTCGAAGCGCCGGACCATCTCGTCCTTGACGTCGGCGGCGTCCACATAGAACTGCTCGTACCAGCGCCGAAGCTGGTAGACCGGGCCGTCCTCCTCCGTCAGCAGCGGGTTGTCGATCCGGGTCTTGTTCTTCCAGATCTCCACGTCCTGCTCGAAGCCGACGGCCAGGCCCTCCGAGGTGGTCCGCGCCGCCTGGGCGGCCTGCTCGTCCGTCATCCCGGGCAGCTTCTTGACGATCGCGCCGTACATCAGCACGAAGCTGTTCGCGTCGATCGGGTAGTGGCAGTTGATGAGCACGGACTCCATCTCCTGCCCGCCCCCGACGTCCGCCCACAGCTTGTCGATCATGTACGAGGGCCCGTGGTACGAGGCGTCGGAGCGCAGCCCGCCGGTGGCCGACAGCGTGCCCAGGTCGATGTCCGGCCGGGGCGAGGACTCCATGTACTGGGTGGCGACGTGCCCGTCGAAGACGTTCTTGAAGTACTCCGGGAAGGCGTAGTGCACGTAGTAGAAGTGCGCCATGTCGACGACGTTGTCCACGATCTCCCGGCAGTTGGAGTTCTCGACGCGCAGGGAGTGCCAGGACCAGTCGCTCCACTCGTCCGCGCCGGGGCCGTGGACGCCCTCGATCTCGGGGATGGTGACCTCTTCGGTGGGCTTGGAGCCCTCCGGGTCGTTCCACACGTAGAGCTGCTTGTTGCGCTCCAGGGTCGGCCAGGCGCGGGTCTTGGCGCGCGCGGGGACGCGGCGGGCGTAGGGGATGCCGGCGCACCTGCCGTTGCCCGCCCAGCGCCAGTCGTGGAAGGGGCAGGCGACGGCATTGCCCTTGACGGTGCCGTGGGCGAGGTTGCCGCCCATGTGCGGGCAGTAGGCGTTCAGGACGTGGAGTTCGCCGTCGTCCTCGCCCTGGAAGACGACGAGCTTGGTGCCGAAGGCCTGAATCTCGTGCGGGGCGCCGTCCCGGAAGGTCTCGGCCAGTCCCAGGCAGTGCCAGCCGCGCGCGAAGCGGGCGGGCGGGGCCCCGGCCTCGATGACGCGTACGTCCGCCTCGGGCTGCGACACGTCGTGCTGCTGAACAGACATGGTTCTCCCCCTACTTGACGGCCGCGTGCGGCGACCGGCCGGATTCTGCCGCGAGTTCCACTGCGATGTCGATCAGTTGGTCCTCCTGGCCGCCGACGAGCCCGCGCTCGCCCGCGCGCAGCAGGATGCGGGCCCCGGAGACGCCGTAGCGTCCGGCCTGCCGGTAGGCGTGCTTGAGGAAGCTGGAGTAGACGCCGGCGTGGCCCATCATCAGCGACATGCGGTCGAGCAGGCACTCGTCGTCCATGACGGGCCGCACGACGTCCTCCGCCGCGTCGATGATCTTGAGTACGTCGACGCCGGTGCGGATGCCCATCTTCTGGCAGACGGCCGCGAAGGCCTCGACAGGGGTGTTTCCGGCCCCGGCCCCCAGCCGCCGGGTCGAGCCGTCGATCTGGAGGGCGCCGGCGCGCACGGCGGCGACCGAGTTCCCGACCCCGAGCCCCAGGTTCTCGTGCCCGTGGAAGCCGACCTGGGCGTCGCCGCCCAGCTCCGCGACCAGCGCCGCCACCCGGTCGGTCACGTCGTCCATGACCATCGCGCCGGCCGAGTCGACGACGTACACGCACTGGCAGCCGGCGTCCGCCATGATCCGCGCCTGCCGGGCGAGGTTCTCCGGCGTGGTGGAGTGGGCCATCATCAGGAAGCCGACGGTCTCCAGGCCCATCTCCCGGGCCAGCCCGAAGTGCTGGACGGAGATGTCGGCCTCGGTGCAGTGCGTGGCGATCCGGCAGACGCTGCCGCCGTTGCCGTGGGCCGCCCGGATGTCGTCCTTGACGCCGAGCCCCGGCAGCATCAGGAAGGCGATCTTCGCCCGTCGCGCCGTGTCGACGGCGATCTTGATGAGCTCCTGCTCGGGCGTCCTGGAGAAGCCGTAGTTGAAGGACGATCCCCCGAGTCCGTCGCCGTGGGTGACCTCGATGACGGGCACCCCGGCCCCGTCCAGGGCCCCGACGACGTTCCGTACGTCCTCGCCCGTGAACTGGTGGCGCTTGGCGTGCGAGCCGTCGCGCAGGGAGGAGTCGGTGATGCGGACGTCGAGGGCGGCGGAGTAGGTGCCGGTCGTGCTCGCGGTGTACGTCCTGCCGGTCATGCCCGCATCCCCTTCGCGAACTCCTCGCCGACCTTGGTCGCGGCGGCGGTCATGATGTCGAGGTTCCCGGCGTACGGCGGCAGGAAGTCGCCGGCGCCCTCGACCTCCAGGAAGATCGCGACGCGGGCCATGCCTCCGTTCATCGCGGACGGCTCGTCGAACTGCGGCTCGGTGCGCAGCCGGTAGCCGGGCACGTACGTCGCGACGTCCTCGGCGACCTGCTTCACGGAGGCGACGATCGCCTCGCGGTCGGCGTCCTCGGGGACGGCGCAGAAGACGGTGTCGCGCATGACGACCGGTGGGTCGGCGGGGTTGAGGACGATGATCGCCTTGCCCCGCCCCGCGCCGCCGATTTCTTCGATGCCGCGCGCGGTGGTCCGGGTGAACTCGTCGATGTTCGCCCTGGTCCCGGGCCCGGCGGACACGGAGGCGACCGAGGCGACGATCTCCGCGTACGCGACCGGCACGACCCGCGAGACGGCGTACACCATGGGGATGGTGGCCTGTCCCCCGCAGGTGATCATGTTGACGTTGTCCTGGTCGAGGTGGGCGGTGAGGTTCGCGGGCGGGACCACGGCGGGGCCGACGGCAGCGGGGGTCAGGTCGACGGCCCTGATGCCGAGTTCGCGGTAGCGCGGGGCGTTGGCCCGGTGGACGTACGCGCTGGTCGCCTCGAAGACGAGGTCCGGCCTCTCGTCCCGGGAGAGCAGCCAGTCGACCCCTTCGTGACTGGCCTCGACGCCCAGCTTCCGCGCCCGCGCGAGACCTTCGCTCGCCGGATCGACGCCGATCATCCAGCGCGGCTCGATGTGCGCGGAGCGCTGGAGCTTGTGGAGCAGGTCGGTGCCGATGTTGCCGGAGCCGACGATGGCGGCGGTGGCCTTCCGGGCACGAGTCCTGCCGGCGGGGCCGGTACGGGCGGGGGCTTCCTGGTTCATCGCGTACGTTCCTCAGCTGAAGGAGAGGGAGACGGAGCCGAGTCCGGAGAACTCGGCGGTGCAGGTCCTGCCCGCGACCACGTCGACGGCGCGCGTGCAGGACCCCGGCAGCACCAGGTGCCCCTTGCGCAACGGCACTCCGAAGCGGGCGACGGTGCGGGCGAGCCAGGCGACGGAAGCGGCGGGATCGCCGAGCACGGCGTCGCTGCGCCCCCGCGTGATCACCTCGCCCCCGCACCGGAGGGTGGCGTCGATGCCGCGCAGGTCCAGCTCGCGCGGGTCGCGCCCGTCACCGGTGACGTATCCGGCGGACGAGGCGTTGTCGGCGATGGTGTCGGCGATGGTGATCCGCCAGTCCGCCATCCGGCTGTCGATCAGCTCGATGGCCGGTACGACGCGCTCGGTCGCCGCGAGCACGTCCGCCACGGTGCAGCCCTCGCCCGGCAGGTCGTCGCCGAGCACGAAGCCGACCTCGACCTCGACGCGGGGCGCGCAGTAGCGGGCGACGGGCACGGGTTCGTCCTCGGACAGTTCCATGCCGTCGAGGAGGTGCCCGTAGTCGGGCTCGTCGACGCCCATCATCTGCTGCATCACGGGGGACGAGAGCCCCACCTTGTGGCCGGTGATCCGCGCCCCGGCGGCGACGCGCTGCCGGATGTTGAGGAGCTGGATCTCGTACGCGTCCTCGGTGGAGATCCCGGCAAAGGCGTCGCTCCCCGCGAGGGGGGCGACGGGCGTCCGGCTGTGCTCGGCGGAGCGCAGCAGCTCCGCGGCCTCCAGCCTCCGGCGGTCGTCGAGCATGGGAGCGGTCCTCCAGGGCGGTGGGGCGGTGCGTTGCGGCGAGGCTAAGCGGGGGCCGCCACCGCCGGGGAGGCCGAATTCCCACTGGCCGGGAAAGGGGGCGGGGGCTTCCGGGCGGACGCGCCACGCCACCGGGAGGGGGCGGGCCGGGAGCGCTTCCGGCCCGCCCCGCTCCGCCGCCCCGCTCCGCTACAGCAGCGGCTCCCGGAACAGCTCGCGCAGCCAGCGCGCCACCTTCGTGCCGTCGTCTGCCGCCGCTCCCGGGAACAGCCGCCCCCAGGCCCCCGCCCGGCCCACCGTGCCGAGGCGGCAGGCCAGGCTCACCGCGCGGCGGAGCTCGGCGGCGCTGTGCCCGTCGCCGGTCCACGGCTCCAGGTAGGCGTCGCGCAGCCGGGGCAGCGCGTCGTTCCCGTAACGCCCCTGGACGAAGCGGGAGTTGACGAGGAGGCTCGCGAAGGGGTGCCCGACGACGGCGTCGCCCCAGTCGAAGAAGGCGTACCGGTCGGGGTGGGCCGCCCCCGGGGCGAAGACCTGCCCTTCGTGCAGGTCGGCGTGGTCGAGGGCGGCGGGGATGCCGAGGTCCGCCAGCTCCGCGCACCAGTCCGCGACCAGGCCGGTCCGCGCGAGCAGGTCCGTCCGCTCGTCCGCCGGGAGGGCCGCGCAGGTGCCGACCATGCGTGCGTACGTCTCCACCAGGGCGGCGGTGCGCAGGCCGGGCACGCCCAGGGCCTCCGCCGTGTCGGCGTACGGGATCAGGGCGCGCTGCATGACGGCGTACTGGCGCAGCGGTTCCTCCCAGGCGCGGGCGTCCGGCTCGGGCTGCGCGTCGAGCACGTCGGCGAAGAGGGGACCGCCGTCGGGCCACAGGGACCAGCCCCGCTCGGCGTCGACGGTGTACGGGTGCAGGACGTGCTCCGGCGCCCACCGGGCGAGCGCCTCGCCGAGCCCGGCCTCGAAGGCGGAGGCGGGCGGATTCGCCTTGAACCAGGCGTTGCCGCCGCCGCGCAGGGGCATGCGGACGAGCACCGACCAGGGCCGGAGGCGTACGCCGCGCCGCCGGGCGGTGTCCTCCCGGAGCCCGGCGTCCGCCACGGCCCGCTCCGCCCAGCCTAGGGCCCGCCGCTGCCAGTCGGGGTCGTCCCAGGGGGTGCGGGTCCCGGCGTAATCGCCCAGGTCGAGGGCGGGAGAGAGGTCGTTCATGGGGGCATCCCACCACCGGGACGGGGCCGGCATCCAGTGGATATCACCGGGGCCCGGGAGCCCGTACGGGTTCCGCCTCCGGTGGCCGCTGAATTACCTTTCGGCGTACACGAGTGGGAGGACTCTCCGGTCCTCCGCCATCTCAGGGGGAACACGACCGCATGGCACAGAGGCCCGATCTCACCGAACCGCCGACCGCTTCCGTCGCCGCCCTCGCCGCGCACGCGGACCTGGGGCAGTGGGCGGGCTGGACGTTCGTCCCGTACGGGGGCCTGCGGTACCGGAAGTGGAAGGACAGCCGCCTCTACCTCTACGTGGGCGGGGTCGTCATCAGCGACACCCGGGCCGGCTCCGAGATCACGCGCAACTGGGCGGACACCCGCGTCCTGGTGTACCGGCGTTCCGTCAACGGCGGCTTGACGGACTCCAGTCACACCCTCATCGACGGGAGGGGCGTGGGGGTCAGCATAGGTCCCGGCGGCCGCACCTTCCGCGAGGGCGACAAGCAGCTGCACGGCATTGCCGAGGTGGTGCAGGGGCCTCCGTTCCTCTACCCGGGCGACTGGGGCGACTTCATCCAGGACAGCATCATGAAGACGCATCTTCTGCCCGTCCTGGCGCGGATCGAACGCGGCGAAAGCGTGTCGTTCGGGGCGTTCACGGTGGACCGGCAGGGCGTGACGGGCCGGAAGCGCACGGCCGCGTGGACGGAGATCGCCAACCACTGGATGTACGACGCGAAGCTGTACTTCAACGACGCCAGGAAGCGCTCGGTCGGTGACTCGGCGAGCACGCACGACATCGCCAACCTCAACCTCTTCCTGAGCGTGGTGCAGCGGCTCAAGCGGGGGGCCGCCCGGTAACGGCCCCCGGAGCCGCAGCCGCCTGCCCGCCGCCCGCGTACGGCCGATACCCTTCGCGCCATGGGCGACGGCATCGCGTGGATGGGCGCACTCCACCCCACCCCTCCTTCGGGCACACCCGGCACGACCGGCGGCATCTCGCTGACCTTGGCCCGGGGCGTGGGGACCGACGAGTTCCTCATCAACCTGGGCGCCGACTTCGACGAGCTGGCCGCGCGCATTCCGAGGCGAGAACTGACGCTCCCCGCAGGGCAGTTGGGGCACCACTCCCCTCTGCCCAACTGCGCCGTGTACGGCACGTGCGGTGAGTGGACGTACGTGGTGGAGCACTGGGGCATGGCGACCTGGGCCACCGGCTACCGGGGCAAGGCCGCATCGATGCTCCCCTGCGAGGGCGAGGAGATCGTCTGCCTGACCGCCAACCGGTACAACCCGCCGGCCCTGATCATCCACGCCCCCGGCGCCCGCGCCCACCGGGCCGACTTCGGCACCGACACCGGCCAGGGCTCACCCCTCGATGCGGCGCTCCACGCCGCGGGGGCGGTGTACCCGTCGATGCCCGAAGCCGCTGAGGACGAGGTCGTCGCCTACTACGAGGAGCACGGCGCACGCCTCCCCGAACTCGTCTTCGCCGCCGTGGGCGCCTACACGGGTGTGTCCGTCGACCAGGATGCCGTGCGGAACGGCACCCTGCCCGGCATCCTCATCACCCCGGCGTAACGGCCGCGCCCTGCGTCTGCCGCATCGACTGGATGCCGGTGAGGAAGACGGCGAAGGTGTGGGTCGTCAGTCCCAGGCGCGGGCCGTCCGGATTCTTGGAGTCGCGGACGAGGACGGCGTCCGGCGGGGTGGCGATCTCGACGCAGTCTCCGCCATTGCTGCTGTACGTGGACTTGCGCCAGTGGAGCGCTTGGACGGCCTCGGTCATCAGGGACCCCTTCCGGACGCCATGCCTGCGAGCACGCTTCGGACTGCTGCCGATGTCAGTGCCGCATCAGGCAACGTTTGCCCTTACCGGCGGGCAGTCTCCTGCACACTGAGCAGCAACCCGTCGTCCATCACGGCCGTCACCACCCGCACGCCCACGACAGCGCCGTCCACCCGGTGGCGCTCCAGGAACCGGTACACCTCGGGGGTGACGCTGGTGATCTCCTCGACCTCGATCGACAATCCGGGCTGGCTGCCGCCCGCGCTACGCAGGGACCCTCGTAGCGTCTCAAGGTCGAGGATCACACCATCTGTCGTCACCAGTACGAAAGCGTCGTGGTGCGCGCCCAGGAAGGCGTCGAGGCTTTCCGCGTCTCCATCCCTCAGCCACGCAGTCAACTGGTGATGGTGCCGGACCAAGAAGTCACCGCTCATCCCCCCACTATCGCAGTTGGCGTCTACCGGTCGACGGCCGGGGAGAGATGTCGCACCAGGGCGAACGTTGGTTGATGCGGCACCGGAGGCTGTGATCCGGCGAGGCGAGACCGCCGCCCTCGCGGATGCGGGGCGGCGGGTCTCGTTGCTCAACAAGCGTGCAGATCGCCTGACTTGATGCCGGTGATGAAGGTGGAGAAGGCGTGGGCGGTCAGGCCCAGGGTGGGGCCGCCCGGGGTCTTGGAGTCACGGACCGGGACCACGCCGTGCGAAGCGACGAGGTCGGTCGCGATCTCGATGCACTGGCCGCCGTTGTTGCTGTACGAGGACTTGAACCAACGGAGGGATTCGGTCGTCATCTGGTGCCCTTTCGTACCTGCTGGATCATGGCCACGGATTCCGCTTGTGACAGCGCTTCGGCCTGTAGCTGATGGTAGGCCGTCAGGATCGGCAGTACGAACGCGCTTTCCCGTTCGAGATGGCCATGCTGGGCGGACTCCGCGTACGACAACAGGGAACGATCAGGCAGCGTCAGCACCGTGACGGGCAGGTCGAACGGTCGACGCGCCCCCATCGCGAACGGGGCGACCTGGAGCACGGTGTTCGGCAGATCCGCGAACTCGATCAGACGATCCAACTGTGCGTTCATGACGGCGGGTTCTCCGATGGGGCGGCAGATACAGCTTTCGTCCAGCACAGCGAATACCAGCGGTGCGGGCGTTCTGATTAACGCCGACTGGCGCTCGGCGATGAGCGTGACGCGCTCCCGCGCTTGATCAGTCGTGATGGCCCCCCGCTTGAGCGCACTGTCGGCCAGGACCGTCGCGTACTCGGGCGTCTGAAGCAACCCGGGCACGACACCCACTTCGTACAACCGAATTTCCGCTGCACGGCCTTCCACGTCCACGAACTGTGGGAAGCCCTCCAGCAAGCCGAGGTTGCGCACGACCCGCCAGGCGCGTTCGAAGGCGTTTCCCGTCCCCAGGGCGGTGTCAGCACTTCGCGCGAGGCGCAAGGTTGGAGATTTGCGACCAGTTTCAACAGACGAAAGGTGCGTGCTGGAATACCCCATTCGATCCGCCAACTCGTCCTGCGTCAGGCCTGCCTCCTCTCGTGCGCTGCGTAGACGCGCACCGAAGGCAGCCTGCGGTGAACTTTCCGGGTCCAACTCCTTGATGTTCAAGAGGCTTTCACCGACCTTTCCTCCGGGACGGACAGGTTGAATGGTTCCCCTCCTCGCGCCACGCTGAACCTCCCCAGTAGTGAACCCACTACGGAGAGGAGTCACCCATGTCCAGCACCGCCCGCGCCTGGCTCGCCGCACTGACCGCCGAGTACGGCACGGAGGGGACCCTGCACCTCCCCACGAGCCGGCCGCCTCCCCCGCCCCGGAGGGCGGGGAAGAGGACGAGGAAGACACCGGAAAGCCCACCATCTCCGCCGAGTTGAGCGCACGCGTCGCCGAGTACAACCGGCAGCGCCTCATGTTCGGCGGCCGGTGATGACCGTACGCAAGTCCCTGCGCTTCGTGCCGTACCGCATCGCCCCCGACCCGCTGTCCGAGCCCGAGTACGAAGTGGTCTGCGTGTCCGGCGACGACGCCGACTGCGGGGCGGCGTCCGGCACCGGGGAAACCCCATGGGCGTCGCCGCCTGGCAGTTCACGCACTCCGCCGAGACCGGGCACACCCGCTTCCGGCGCACCTTCCACGAGTACACGGTGACGGAACCCGCCGACGGCTCGGAATGCGCGATCGCCCCCAGGGCGCGGGCGGCCGCTACCGCGCCCCGTACACCGGCATCGGAGCCTCCGCCCGCGCCAGCAGCTTCGACGCCGCCTCCCCCGCCTCCGCCGGGGTCCACCGCGCGCCCTTGTCCGCCGTCGGGCCCGGACGCCAGCCCTCCATCACCGTGATCCGGCCGGCCTCGGCCTCGAAGACGCGGCCCGTGACGCCCGCCGAGGCATCGGAGCCCAGCCACACCACCAGCGGCGAGACGTTCTCGGGGGCCATCGCGTCGAAGGCTCCGGCCTCCGGGGCGGCCATCGTCTCGGCGAAGGTCTGCTCCGTCATACGGGTACGGGCCGCCGGGGCGAGGGCGTTGACCTGGACCCCGTACCGGCCCATCTCGGCGGAGGCGACCAGGGTCAGACCGACGATCCCGGCCTTCGCGGCGGAGTAGTTGCCCTGCCCGACACTCCCCAGCAGCCCGGCGCCGGAACTGGTGTTGACGACGCGGGCCGCCCGCCGGCGCCCGGCCTTCGCCTCCGCCCGCCACCACTGCGCCGCGTGCTTCAGCACCAGGAAGTGGCCTTTCAGGTGCACGCGCAGCACCGCGTCCCAGTCGTCCTCGTCCAGGTTGACCAGCATCCGGTCGCGCAGGAAGCCCGCGTTGTTGACCAGGGTGTCGAGGCCGCCGAACACGTCGACGGCCGTGGCCACCAGCGACGCCGCGCCCTCCGTCGTGGCGATGTCGCCGCCGTGCGCGACCGCCTCGCCGCCCGCCGCGCGGATCTCCGCGACGACCTCCTCCGCGGGGCTCTGCGAGGCGCCCGCCCCGTCCGCGCCCACGCCCAGGTCGTTGACGACGACCTTCGCCCCCTCGGCGGCGAAGGCGAGGGCGTGGGCGCGGCCCAGGCCCCGTCCCGCACCGGTCACGACCACGACGCGTCCCTCGGCGATACCCATGTCAGTTCCCTTCGGCTTCGGACTTGTTCGCATTCGCGGCATCGAGGAAGGCGGGGCGCTCGCCGCCCCCGTGCACGAGCAGCGAGGCCCCGTTGACGTACGCCGCCCGGTCCGACGCGAGGAAGACCGCCGCGTCGCCGATGTCGGACGGCCGGGCCATCCGGCCCGCCGGAATCGTCCGCGCGACCGCCGCGAGGCCGTCCTCGTCGCCGTAGTGGAGGTGCGACAGCTCGGTCCGCACCATCCCCAGGACCAGGGTGTTCACCCGTACCTCCGGGGCCCACTCCACGGCCATGGACCGCGTGAGGTTCTCCAGCCCGGCCTTCGCGGCCCCGTACGCGGCCGTCCCCGGCGAGGGGCGCGTACCGCTCACGCTGCCGATCATCACGATCGACCCGCGCGCCCGCTTCAGGTGCGGATGCGCGGCCAGTGCGGCGTTCAGCGGGGCGAGGAGGTTCAGCCCGATCACGCGGGCGTGCCGCTCGGGGCCGCCGTCCGCGAGGAGCCGGTACGGGGTGCCGCCGGCGTTGTTGACCAGCACGTCCAGGTGTCCGTACGACTCCACCACACCCGCGAGGAAGGCTTCGACCGCCTGCGCCGCACGCAGGTCCACCGGCCGGAACTCGGCCTTCCGCCCCGCCGCCTCCACCGGCTCGTCCGGCGGTCGTCGCGCGCAGACCACGACCCGTGCCCCCGCCGCCAGGAAGGCCCGCGCGATGCCCGCGCCGACCCCCCGGGTGCCGCCTGTGACGACGGCGACCCTCCCGTCCAGTTCCATTCGCTGCTACCTTCCCTACACGAACAAGCACCTAACAAATGTTTGGTGGAAAGGTAGCTGATCCATTCATGGGTGTCTCCACCTCCCGCCCCGGCCCCTCCGGCCCCCACGGCGGCGTCGCCGTCGTCACCGTCGACTTCCCGCCGGTCAACGCCCTGCCCGTCCAGGGCTGGTACGACCTGGCCGACGCCGTACGAGCAGCCGGGCGCGACCTCGACGTGCGCTGCGTCGTGCTCACCGCCCCGCCCGGCAGCCGGGGCTTCAACGCGGGCGTCGACATCAAGGAGATGCAGCGCGAGAGCGCCGCGGGCGGCGGCCACACCGCCCTCATCGGCGCGAACAGCGGCTGCGCCGAAGCCTTCGCCGCCGTGTACGAGTGCGAGGTCCCGGTCGTCGCGGCCGTCGCCGGGTTCTGCCTGGGCGGCGGGATCGGCCTCGTCGGCAACGCGGACGCGATCGTCGCCTCCGACGACGCCACCTTCGGCCTGCCCGAGCTGGACCGGGGCGCGCTCGGCGCGGCCACCCACCTCGCCCGGCTGGTCCCGCAGCACCTGATGCGCGCCCTGTACTACACCTCGCGCACCGCCACCGCGCGGGAACTGCACCACCACGGGTCGGTGTGGAAGGTCGTACCGCGCGGTGAACTCCATGACGCGGCGCTGGAGCTGGCGCGCGAGATCGCCCGCAAGGACGGCCACCTGATCCGCCTCGCCAAGGCCGCCATCAACGGCATCGACCCCGTCGACGTCCGCCGCAGCTACCGCTTCGAGCAGGGCTTCACCTTCGAGGCCAACCTCAGCGGCACCGCCGACCGCGTACGGAACGAATTCGGCAAGGAGAAGAGCACGTGACCGACAAGACGATGACCCCCGACGAGGTCGTCTCCCGCCTGCGCAGCGGCATGACGATCGGCATCGGCGGCTGGGGCTCGCGCCGCAAGCCGATGGCCCTGGTCCGCGCCGTCCTGCGCAGCGACCTCACCGACCTGACCGTCGTCTCGTACGGCGGACCCGACGTCGGCCTCCTCGCGGCCGCCGGGCGCATTCGCAGGCTGGTGGCGGCGTTCGCGACGCTCGACTCCATCGCCCTGGAGCCGCACTTCCGCACCGCCCGCCAGGAGGGGGCGTTCGAACTCACCGAGGTCGACGAGGCGATGTTCATGTGGGGGCTGCACGCCGCCGCGAACCGGCTGCCCTTCCTGCCCGTGCGGGCCGGCATCGGCTCGGACGTGATGCGGGTCAATCCCCAGCTCCGCACGGTCACCTCGCCGTACGAGGACGGGGAGACCTTCGTCGCGATGCCCGCCCTGCGCCTGGACGCCGCCCTGGTCCACATGAACCGCGCGGACCGGCTCGGCAACGGCCAGTACCTGGGCCCCGACCCCTACTTCGACGACCTCTTCTGCGAGGCCGCCGACGCGGCGTACGTCTCCTGCGAGCGGATCGTCGACACCGCCGAACTGACGAAGGAGGCCGCCCCGCAGTCGCTGCTGCTGAAGCGGACCTCCGTGACCGGCGTGGTCGAGACCCCGAACGGCGCGCACTTCACCTCCTGCGTCCCCGACTACGGACGCGACGAGGCCTTCCAGAAGCTGTACGCCACCACCCCCTGGCCCGAGTTCGCCGAGCGCTTCCTGTCCGGCGCGGACGAGTCGGCGTACCGGACAGCGGTCCAGGCCTGGCACGAGGAGCAGTCGAAGTGAGCACCCCGACCCCCACGGACACCGTCTCGCGCGCCGAGTACTGCGTGATCGCCTGCGCCGAGGCGTGGCGCGACAACGGCGAGGTGCTGGCCAGCCCGATGGGCCTGATCCCCGGCATCGGCGCCCGCCTCGCCAAGCGCACCTTCGCCCCCGACCTGCTCCTCACCGACGGCGAGGCCATGATCGTCGGCCTGGACGGGACGCCGGAGGGCTGGCTGCCGTACCGCCACCACCTGACCATGGTCACCGGCGGCCGGCGGCACGTGATGATGGGGGCCAGCCAGCTCGACCGGTTCGGCAACCAGAACATCTCCTGCATCGGCGACTGGGAGCGGCCCGCGCGGCAACTGCTGGGCGTGCGCGGCGCACCGGCCAACACCGTGAACAACCCGACCAGTTACTGGGTGCCGAAGCACTCGACGCGGGTCTTCGTCGAGAAGGTCGACATGATCTGCGGGGTCGGCCACGACAGCGCCGAGGCGGCCGGTCCTTCCGCGACCCGCTACCACCGGCTGCCGCGCGTGGTCAGCGACCTCGGCGTCTTCGACTTCGAGACCCCCGACCGCTCGATGCGGCTCGCCTCGCTGCACCCGGGCGTGAGCGTGGCGCAGGTCCGGGAGGCCACCGGTTTCGCCCTCGCGATGGCCGACGACGTGCCGTACACCCGCGAACCGACCGCCGAGGAACTGCGGCTGATCCGCGAGGTGGTCGACCCGCAGAACACCCGCGACCGTGAGGTGAAGCCCGTATGAGCGACCCCGGAACCCCCGTGCTGGAGACCGCGTTCACCCGGCTCGTCGGCGTCCGGCACCCCCTCGTGCAGACCGGCATGGGGTGGGTGGCGGGACCGCGCCTGGTCTCGGCGACCGCGAACGCCGGCGCGCTCGGCGTCCTCGCCTCCGCGACCATGACGGTGGAGCAACTGCGGGCCGCCGTGCGGGAGGTGAAGTCCCGCACGGACGCGCCCTTCGGGGTCAATCTGCGGGCGGACGCCGGGGACGCCCGGGAGCGGGTGCGGATCATCGTCGAGGAGGGCGTGAAGGTCGCTTCCTTCGCGCTCGCCCCCTCGCGCGAGCTGATCGCCGAGCTGAAGGACGCCGGGGTCGTCGTCGTCCCCTCCATCGGGGCCAAGCGGCACGCGGAGAAGGTCGCCGCGTGGGGCGCGGACGCCGTGATCGTGCAGGGCGGGGAGGGCGGCGGCCACACCGGCGACGTCGCGACAACCGTGCTGCTGCCGCAGGTGGTGGACGCCGTGGACATCCCGGTGGTCGCGGCGGGCGGCTTCCACGACGGGCGGGGGCTGGTGGCCGCGCTGGCGTACGGGGCGGCCGGGGTCGCCATGGGCACCCGCTTCCTGCTCACCTCGGACTCCACCGTGCCGGACGCGGTGAAGGCGAAGTACCTGGCGGCGACGGTGAAGGACGTCACCGTCACGACGGCCGTCGACGGAATGCCGCACCGGATGCTCCGCTCGGAGCTGGTGGCGGCCCTGGAGCGGTCCGGGCGGGTGCGGGCGCTGGCGCAGGCAGTGGTGCGCGCGGCGTCCTTCCGGAAGGTCTCCGGGCTGAGCTGGCCGCGGATGGTCCGTGACGGGCTCGCCATGAAGCACGGCAGGAGCCTGTCCTGGAGCCAGGTCCTGCTGGCCGCCAACACCCCCATGCTGCTGAAGGCCTCGATGGTCGACGGCCGCACCGACCTCGGCGTCATGGCGTCGGGGCAGGTGGCGGGTCTGATCGAGGACCTGCCGAGCTGCGCGGAGCTAGTGGCACGTGTCATGGCCGAGGCCGAAGCCGTGCTCGAAGAGCTGTACGCGTTCCGCACCCTGCCGACACCAGGGTGAATCCTCCTTTCCCGCACAGGAGTTGACCGCATGAGCCGCTCGATCCGCTCATTTCGCCCGGCCCGTTCGACCCGTCCGGTCCGTCCGGTCCGTCCGGTCCGTCCGCTCCGCAATCGGGTACGGCTGGCCGTGGGCGCGGCCACAGGCGCGCTCGTCCTCGGCGCGACGCCCGCCGCGGCCCTCGCACCGGCCCCGGCGCACGGCACCGTGTCCCCCTCCCGGCACGACCACGCGAACACGATCCGGCAGATTCCGTTCCAGGGCGCGGTCAACGTCCGCGACGTGGGCGGGTACCGCACGCACGGCGGGGACCGGGTCCGGTACGGACTCGTCTACCGGGCCGACGCACTCGGCAGGCTCACCGATCCGGACCTCACGACCCTGGCCGGGCTGCGGCTCGGCACGGTGATCGACTACCGGGTGCCGGTGGAGGTGCGGTCCGACGGCCCGGACCGGCTTCCGGCGGGGCTCGACGCCACCGCCCGGCCGGTCAACGACAGCGGGCTGTACGGGCAGATGACGGCGGCCATCGCCTCCAGGGACCCGGCGCGGCAGGAGGCGGCGCTGGGCGGGTCCAAGGGGTCCGACCTGATGAAGAAGGTGTACCGGACGCTGATCAGCGATCCGGCGAACACGGCGCAGTTCGCGAAGACCTTCCGGGACCTCGCCCGCAGTTCCCCGCGGTCCGCCGTGCTCTTCCACTGCACCTCGGGCAAGGACCGCACGGGCTGGACGACGTACGTGCTGCTGCGGGCGCTCGGCGTCCCGGAGCGGACGGCCCGGCAGGACTACCTGGCGTCGAACGCGATCAGGGCGGCGGCGGATAGGAGGGTGCGGGAGGGGTTGAAGCAGGCCGGGATGATGCAGAATCCGGATCTGCTGATTCCGTTGCAGGAGGTGCGGTCGGAGTACCTGGACACGGCGCTGGCGGAGGTGCGTGGGCGGTACGGCTCCCTGTACGGCTACCTGACGAGGGGCCTGGGCCTGGACCGCAGGACTCTGCGCGACCTCCAATCCCACCTCACCACGTAACCCGTCCTCGCCCCCGAGTCCCCTTGGGCGACGGGGCCGCCCCAAGGGGGCGAGGGGGGTACCCCCTGCTCGAGCGAAGCCGAGAGCTTGGGGGAGGGCGGGCAAGGGGGCGGCCCCTCCCGCTCCCGGCCCACCCGGGTGCCGCCCCCCTGCGTGAGCGCCTGCGCCGGGCACGCTCCTCCGCCGAGGCCATGGGCTCAGCACCTGTGCCGGACGCACAGCCCCGTTCTGCTCACGCAGGAGAGGCCCCGGACCCGCCCCTCCACCTAAAGCGCTCGCCGCGCGGCTGCCCAGGGTTCACTGCGGATGCGTCGTGGCTGAGCGCGCAGTTCCCCGCGCCCCTGGACGGGGCGTACCGCCCGGTGGGAAATGTGCAGGAGCGTCGTGGCTGGGCGCGCAGTTCCCCGCGCCCCTGAAGGGGCGCGGGGATGGGCGCGCAGGTTCCCGTGCCGCGCGGGGTCAGGCCGCCGGGCGGCGGCCCTGGTTGCCGCCGGTGCGGCGCTGGCCGCCCGACTGGCCCTGGCCCGCACCCGTACGGCCCCCGCCGGAACGGGACTGGCCCCCGGCCGGCGCCGCGCCGCGTGCCGGGCGCGACGGACGCCCGCCCGACGCCGTACCGGACGAAGCACCCGAGCCGCCCCGGCGACCCCGCGTGCGGCTGCGGCCGTCCGCGGAGGAAGAGGACGAGGAGGAGGGACGGCGCTTCGCCGGCTGCTGCTGGACGGGCACCGGCACCTCGACGACCACCGCGACGCCCGACGGCTCGCGGGCGCCCGTGATGGTCGCCAGCTCCTCGTCCGTGGACTTCACCCGCGCGGTGCGCGGCGTGATGCCCGCGTCACTCATCAGCCGGGTCATCTCACGCTTCTCCTCGGGGAGGACGAGCGTGACGACGACGCCGGACTCGCCCGCGCGGGCCGTGCGACCACCGCGGTGCAGGTAGTCCTTGTGGTCGGTCGGCGGGTCGACGTTGACGACCAGGTCGAGGTCGTCGACGTGGATGCCGCGGGCCGCCACGTTGGTCGCCACCAGCGCGGTGACCTTGCCGTTCTTGAACTGGTCCAGCGTGCGGTTGCGCTGCGGCTGGGAACGGCCGCCGTGCAGGGCCGCCGCGTAGACGCCCGCGGAGAGCAGCCGCTTGGCGAAGCGGTCGGCGGCGCGCTTGGTGTCCACGAACATGATCACGCGGCCCTCGCGGGCGGCGATCCGTGCCGCGACGGCCTTCTTCTCGGTCTCGTCCATGACGTACAGGACGTGGTGGTCCATCGTCGTGACCGCACCGGCCGACGGGTCGACCGAGTGCACGACCGGGTCGGTCAGGAACATCTTGACGAGCTTGTCGATGTTCTTGTCGAGCGTGGCCGAGAAGAGCATGCGCTGGCCGCCCGGCTCGACCTGCTTGAGCAGCGCCACGACCTGCGGCATGAAGCCCATGTCGGCCATCTGGTCGGCCTCGTCGAGGACGGTGATGGCGACCTGGTCGAGGCGGGCGTCGCCGCGCTCGATGAGGTCCTTCAGCCGGCCGGGAGTGGCGACCAGGACCTCCGCGCCACGGCGCAGCGCGTTCGACTGCTTGGTGATCGACATGCCGCCGACGACCGTGGTCAGCCGGAGGTTGACGGAGGTCGCGTACGGCGTGAGCGCGTCCGTGACCTGCTGCGCCAGCTCCCGCGTCGGTACGAGGACCAGCGCGAGCGGCGCGTGCGGCTCGGCGCGACGGCCTGCCGTGCGGGCGAGCAGCGCCAGGCCGAAGGCCAGCGTCTTGCCGGAGCCCGTGCGGCCGCGGCCCAGGATGTCCCGGCCGGCGAGCGAGTTCGGGAGGGTCGCCCCCTGGATCGGGAACGGCTCCGTCACCCCCTGCGCGGCGAGCGTCTTGAGGAGTGCGGCGGGCATGTCCAGCGCTTCGAAAGTCTCGACCGACGGCAGCGCGGGGGTGAGGGACTCCGGCAGTGCGAATTCACCCTGGGGCGGCGTGGACCGGCGGGCGGGGCCCTTGCCGGAATTCTTCGTCGAAGCCTTGCCGCGGCCCCGGGACGGGGCGGCACTCGACGGTCGGTTGCGCGCCGGACGGCCGGTGCGCTCGGAGGAGGATCGTTCGAAACGGGTCATGCAGTAATTGCCTTCTTCCTGGGGACACCCCGAGAGGGGTGGAAGCCGGTCGCGGAATGCGACCGTGTTCCGCGAGTTGCGCGAACACAACGCAAGCCGGGGCCCGCACCTTCACGGTGCGGGCCCCGGCTGGAGGCTTCGCGCGTCCGGGCAGACTAGGCCGGGACGATGTTCTCCGCCTGCGGGCCCTTCTGGCCCTGCGTGACGTCGAAGGAAACCTTCTGGCCCTCCTGGAGCTCGCGGAAGCCCGAGGTGGCGATGTTGGAGTAGTGGGCGAAGACGTCGGCGCCGCCGCCGTCCTGCTCAATGAAGCCGAAGCCCTTTTCCGAGTTGAACCACTTCACGGTGCCAGTAGCCATTTTGTATCTCCTAAAACAGGGGCAGAGCCGGAAATCCGCACTTCACGAATTCCTCGTCGCCGCAATGACCCCATCCGGAGAGCCGGAAACCGGCAATGACCGGAAAAACAAATGTGCGCCTGCCGAAGTTCTCGTCAGGCGCACATAAAGTTCATGGGTACCAAAACTGCAACTCCTCTACCGTAGCACGCTCCCGCACCAGGCGCGCGGTGGAACGCGCCCGGTCAGGCGCCGCACGGCCTGTGTTCACCTGCCCGCCTCGCTGTGTCCTCCTCCGCCCGCCTCCCTGTGTCCGCCCCTACCCGCCTGCCTGCGTACACGGCGTCCGCGATCGGCAGTCCGCTCACGTACGCGTGCGAGCACACGCCGACGGCGCTGCGCCCGGCCGCGTACAGGCCCTCGGCGACCGCCGCCCTACACGCGCTCGATGATCGTCACGTTCGCCTGGCCGCCGCCCTCGCACATGGTCTGGAGGCCGTACCGCCCGCCCGTCCGCTCCAGCTCGTGCAGCAGCGTCGTCATCAGCTTCACCCCGGTGGCGCCCAGCGGGTGGCCGAGGGCGATCGCGCCGCCGTTCACGTTGACCCGCTCCGGGTCCGCGCCGGTCTCCTTCAGCCACGCCAGGGCCACCGGCGCGAACGCCTCGTTGATCTCGACCAGGTCGATGTCCTGGATGCGCATCCCGGTCTTCTTCAGCGCGTACGCCGTCGCCGGGATCGGCGCCGACAGCATCCGGATCGGGTCCTCGCCCCGCACCGACAGATGGTGGATCCGGGCACGCGGCGTCAGTCCGTACTCCCGTACCGCCCGCTCGGAGGCGATCAGCATCGCCGCCGCCCCGTCGGAGACCTGCGAGGAGCACGCGGCGGTGATGGTGCCGCCCTCCATCACCGGCCGGAGGGCCGCCATCTTCTCCAGGGAGGTGTCGCGGCGCGGCCCCTCGTCGGCCGCCACGTCCCCGTACGCCACGATCTCCCGCTCGAAGCGGCCCTCGTCGACGGCGCGCAGTGCCCGCTGGTGCGAGCGCAGGGCGAACTCCTCCATGTCGCGGCGTGAGATCCCCCACTTGTCGGCGATGAGCTGGGCTCCGTGGAACTGGTTCACCGGGGCGTCGCCGTACCGGGCGCGCCACCCCTCGGAGCCCCGGTAGGGGCCCTCCGTCAGGCCCAGCGGCTCGGCCGCCTGGCGGGAGGCGAAGGCGATCGGGATCTGCGTCATGTTCTGGGTGCCGCCCGCGACCACCAGGTCCTGCGTGCCCGACAGGACGCCCTGCGCCGCGAAGTGCACCGCCTGCTGGGAGGAGCCGCACTGACGGTCGACGGTCACGCCCGGCACCTCCTCCGGGAGCCCGGCCGCGAGCCACGACGTACGGGCGATGTCGCCCGCCTGGGGGCCGACCGTGTCCAGGCAGCCGAAGACGACGTCCTCGACCAGGCCGGGGTCCACGCCGGACCGCTCGACCAGGGCCTTCAGGACGTGCGCGCCCAGGTCCGCCGGGTGGACGGCGCCGAGGCCGCCCTTGCGCCGGCCGACCGGGGTGCGTACCGCTTCGACGATGTAGGCCTCGGCCATGACGACTCCAGTTTCACGAGAGGTGGGGGAGTTACGTGGTGCGTACGGCGATCCCGTCCAGCACCATCGACAGGTACTGGCGGGCGATCTCCTCGGGGCTGTGCTGTCCGCCGGGCCGGTACCAGGACGCCGCCACCCACACCGTGTCGCGCACGAAGCGGTAGGTGAGGCGGACGTCGAGGTCGTCCCGGAAGACTCCGTCGGCCACTCCGCGCTCCAGCGTCCCCAGCCACGCCTTCTCGAACTTGGCCTGCGAGTCGGCGAGGTAGTGGAAGCGGGGCTGGGCGGAGAGGTGGCGGGACTCCTTCTGGTAGATGGCGACGGCGGCGCGGTGCCGGTCGATCTCCCGGAAGGACTCGGTGACGAGGGCCTCGATGGTCTCCCGGGGGCCGAGGGAGGAGGCGAGCACGGTGTCGTACCCCTCCCACAGTTCGGTGAGGAAGGTCGAGAGGATCTCGTCGAGCATCGATTCCTTGGAATCGAAGTGGTAGTAGAGGCTGCCGGCGAGCATCCCGGCGGCATCGGCGATCTTGCGGACGGTGGTGGCGTTGTACCCCTGCGCGGCGAACACTTCGGCCGCGGTGTCGAGGAGTTCACGGCGGCGCTCGGGCGACGCGGTCACCTGGGGCTTCTTCTTGGTAGGCACCCGCCCATTGTCGTCCGGCGCTCACGCATGCTGGCTGCTGACCGAGACGGTCTCCCCCGTCATGTACGAGGAGTAGCCGCTGGCCAGGAAGACGATGACGTTGGCGACCTCCCAGGGTTCGGCGTACCGGCCGAAGGCCTCCTTCGAGGTCAGCTCCGTCAGCAGTTCCGGCGTCGTCACCTTCACCAGGTGCGGGTGCATCGCCAGGCTCGGGGAGACCGCGTTGACGCGTACGCCGAACTCCGCCGCCTCGACCGCCGCGCACCGGGTGAGCGCCATGACGCCGGCCTTCGCGGCGGCGTAGTGGGCCTGTCCGGCCTGGGCGCGCCAGCCGACGACGGAGGCGTTGTTGACGATCACGCCGCCGCGGCCCGCCGACCTGAAGGAGCGCAGGGCGGCCCGGGTGCAGCGGAAGGTGCCGGTCAGGGTCACGTCCAGGACCTTCGACCACTGGTCGTCGGTCATGTCGACCAGGTTCGCGGTGCCGCCCAGCCCGGCGTTGTTCACGACGACGTCGAGTCCGCCGTGGGCCTGTTCGGCGCGGGCGAGGAGGGCGCCCACCTGCTCCTCGTCCGTCACGTCGCACGGCAGCGACGCGACCCGTTCGGCCCCGAACTCCTCGGCCAGTGCCTCGTGGGTCTCCTTCAGCCGCCGGGCGTGCGCGTCGCCGATGACGACGCGGGCGCCCTCCTCCAGGAAGCGGCGCGCGGTCGCCCCGCCGATCCCGGCGCCGGCGGCGGCGGTGACGACCGCGCCGCGGCCGTCGAGCAGCCCGTGCCCCTTCACGTACGCGGGAGCCGTGCTCATGCCCGTGCCTCCTTGGGAAGTCCGAGCTCCCGCTCGGCGATGATGTTGCGCTGGATCTCGTCGGAGCCGGCGTAGATGGTGTCGGCGCGGGCGAAGAGGAAGAGGCGCTGCCAGTCGTCGAGTTCGTACGGCTGCCGCGCGTCCGGCACGGCCAGCAGTGCGGCCGCGCCGCGTACGTCCATGGCGAGTTCGCCGAGGTCGCGGTGCCAGCGGGCCCAGTGGTTCTTGGCCACGGAGGGCGAGACGTCGCCGCGTCTGGCGTGTGCGCGCATCGCCTCCAGGCCGGTCCAGGCGCGGACGAGACGGTCCTGGACCAGCGGGTCGGCGAGGGCCCCGGTGTGCCGGGCCAGTTCCACCAGGGCCGCCAGCTCCCGTGCGAAGCCGACCTGCTGGCCGAGGGTGGAGACGCCGCGTTCGAAACCGAGGGTGGCCATCGCGATCCGCCAGCCGTCGCCGACCGCGCCGACCACGTGGGCGGCGTCGGTGCGGGCGTCGTCGAAGAAGACCTCGTTGAACTCGGAGGTGCCGGTGAGCTGGACGATGGGGCGGACCTCGACGCCCGGCTGGTCCATGGGGACCAGGAGGTAGGAGAGGCCCGCGTGGCGGCGGGAGCCCGGTGCGGTGCGGGCGACGACGAAGCACCACTGGGACTCGTGGGCGAGGGAGGTCCAGATCTTCTGGCCGTTCACCCGCCAGGTGCCGCCGTCCGGGTCCAGCTCGGCCCGGGTGCGGACGTTGGCGAGGTCGGAGCCCGCGTCGGGCTCGCTGTAGCCCTGGCACCACAGCTCCTGGACGGCGACGATCGGCGGCAGGAAGCGGGCCTGCTGCTCCTCGGTGCCGTACGCGATGAGGGTCGGGCCGAGGAGCTGCTCGCCGATGTGGTTGACGCGGGCGGGGGCGTCGGCGAGGGCGTACTCCTCGTGGAAGGCGATCTGCTCCTCGATGCTCGCGCCCCGGCCGCCGTGCTCCCTCGGCCAGCCGACGCAGGTCCAGCCGTGGGCGGCCATGTGGCGCTCCCAGGCCAGGCGCTCGGCGAAGGCCTCGTGCTCCCGGCCCGGTCCGCCCCGGCCCTTCAACCCGGCGAACTCCCCGCCGAGTTGCTCCCGTAGCCAGTCCCGGATCTCGGTGCGGAACTCCTCGACGCTGCTCATGGCCGTACGTTAACCTACCAAACACTTGTTAGGGAAGGATGGTTCCGCCATGACAGCCGAGACGCCCGACACGTCCGGTACGCCCGCCGCGTCCGACGCACCCGACACGGCCGCCGCCTCCGGCACGGCCGCCGGGCCCGTTCTGTACGAGCGGCGCGGACCGGTCGCGTACGTGACCCTCAACCGCCCGCGGTACCGCAACGCCCAGAACTCCGCGATGACCTACGCCCTGGACGCCGCCCTCTACCGGGCCGCGGCGGACGACGAGGTCAAGGTGATCGTGCTGGCCGGCTCCGGCGACCACTTCTGCGCCGGTCACGACATCGGCACCCCCGAGCGCGACGCCCACCTGCCCTTCGAGCGGAGGGCGGGCCTGTGGTGGGACCACTCGGACAAGGCGGGCGCCGAGAGCCGGTTCGCCCGCGAGTCGGAGGTCTACCTCGGGATGTGCCGGCGCTGGCGCGAGCTGCCGAAGCCGGTGGTGGCGTCGGTGCAGGGGGCGTGCGTGGCGGGCGGGCTGATGCTCGCGTGGGTGTGCGACCTCATCGTGGCGTCGGACGACGCCTTCTTCGCCGATCCGGTGGTACGGATGGGGATTCCGGGTGTCGAGTACTTCGCGCACCCGTGGGTGATGCCGCCGCGCGTCGCCAAGGAGTTCCTGTTCACCGGCGAGCGGATGAGCGCGCGCCGGGCGTACCAGGTCGGGATGGTCAACCGGGTCGTGGAACGGGCCGAACTGGCCGACCGTACGAGCGAGTTGGCGGAACGGATCGCCGGGATGCCGAGGTTCGGGCTCGCCCTCGCCAAGCGCGCCGTCAACCAGGCCGAGGACCTCCAGGGCCTGCACACCGGCATGGACTCCGTCTTCGGCCTGCACCACCTCGCCCACGCGCACAACGCGGAGACGGCGAAGGACGCGCTGGGCGGCATGGACGTCGCGGCGATGAAGCAGGCCGGCCAGGGCTCCCCGAAGCGGCCGGGGAACTGACGTGGACCTCGACTTCAGCGCCGGGCAGGACGCCTTCCGGGCCGAGGCGCGCGCCTGGCTGGCCGCCAACGTGCCCGCCGAGCCCCTGCCCTCCCTCGAAACCGAGGAGGGCTTCGCCGCCCACCGCGCGTGGGAGGCGCGGCTGGCCGCGGACCGCTGGTCGGTCGTGTCGTGGCCCGAGGAGTACGGGGGCCGGGGGGTGGACGTCTTCGGGTGGCTGATCTTCGAGGAGGAGTACTTCGCGGCGGGCGCGCCGGGCCGGGTCTCGCAGAACGGCATCAACCTCCTCGCCCCCACCCTCTTCGACCACGCCACGCGGGAGCAGCGGGCGCGGGTGCTGCCGCCGATGGCGACGGGCGAGGTCGTCTGGGCGCAGGCCTGGTCGGAGCCGGAGGCGGGGTCGGACCTGGCCTCGCTGCGCTCGACCGCCGTCCGCACGGCGGGGGGCTGGCTGCTCTCGGGGCAGAAGACGTGGTCCTCGCGGGCCGCCTTCGCGGACCGGGCCTTCGGCATCTTCCGCACCGACCCGGACGCGGACCGGCCGCACCGGGGGCTGACGTATCTGATGTTCGACCTGCGCGCGCCGGGCGTCACCGTCCGGCCGATCGGCCGCCTGGACGGCAGGCCCGCCTTCGCGGAGCTCTTCCTCGACGACGTCTTCGTCCCGGACGAGGACGTGATCGGCGAGCCCGGGCAGGGCTGGCGGATCGCCATGTCGACCACCGGCAACGAGCGCGGGCTGATGCTGCGCTCCCCCGGGCGGTTCCTGGCCGCCGCCGGCCGCCTCGCCGCCGACTGGCGCGCGCTCGGCGACCCGGCGGACACCGCGACGCGCGACCGGGTCGCGGACGCGCTGATCGGGGCGCGCGCCTACCAGCTCTTCACCTGGGCGAACGCGTCGCGCTTCGCCGCCGGGGAGACCATCGGCGCGGAGTCCAGCCTGAACAAGGTCTTCTGGTCCGAGTACGACATCGCTCTGCACGAGACCGCGCTCGACCTGCTCGGTGCGGACGGCGAGCTGGCGGAGGGGGAATGGGCCGAGGGACACGTCTTCGCGCTCGCCGGGCCCATCTACGCCGGTACGAACGAGATCCAGCGCGACATCATCGCCGAGCGCCTGCTCGGCCTGCCGAAGGGACGCCGCTGATGCGCTTCCTGCTGACCCGCGAGCAGGCCGACTTCGCCCGCTCGCTCGACGCGATGCTGACCGCCGCCGACCCGCCGGGGGCGGTGCGGGCGTGGGAGAACGGCGAGCACGGGCCGGGTCTGGAGGTGTGGCGCCGGGTCGCGGAGGCCGGGGTCTTCGCGCTGGCCGTCCCCGAGACGTACGAGGGGGCCGGACTGCTGCCGGTGGAACTCGTCGTCGCCTTCGTCCAGTTGGGGCGGCACGCGGTCCCCGGCCCGTACGTCGAGACCGCTGCGGCGGCGGTGCTGCTGGGCGGTTCGCCGGACCTGGCGAAGGAGTGGCTGCCGAGGATCGCCGCCGGGGACGCGCTGGTGACGCTGGCCGAGGAGGGCGGGTACGCGCTGGACGCGGACGCGGCGGACGCGGTGTTCGTGCTGGGGCCCCGGCCTCGGGCGGGCTCCGTGCGGGGGGACCTGCGGGTGTCGGCGGACGCGGCGCGCCGGCTGTACGCGGTGCGGGGGTCGGGCGACGCGCTGCCCGTCACGGCCGGAGCGGCGGGCGCGGCACGGGAGTTGGCGAGGCTGCTGACCGCCGCCCAGGCGCTCGGGGTCGGGGACGCGCTGCTGGCGCGGACGGTGGCGTACGTGAAGCAGCGGACGCAGTTCGGGACGCCGATCGGGGCCTTCCAGGCGGTGAAGCACCGGCTGGCGGACACGTTGATTGGGCTGGAGTTCGCCCGGCCGCTCCTGTACGGGGCGGCGCTGAGCAGGTCCGGGGCGGAGGTCGCGGGGGCGAAGGCGGCCGCGGGCGAGGCCGCCTGCGCGGCGGCCCGCACGGCCCTCCAACTGCACGGGGCGGTGGGTTACACCCAGGAGCTGGACCTCTCCCTCTGGCTCCGCAAGGCCCGCCCCCTGCGGGACGCGTGGGGCGCCCCGGCGACGTGCCGGGCCAGGGTGCTGGCGGGCTGAGCGCCCCTCCGTCGCCGGTTCCCGGTCCCGGCCCCGGCGCCGGGGCAGCCGTGGGTGCTCGCTGGGGGGCGCCCGCGTCGGCGAGGGGCACTCGCCCAGGGCTGCGCCGATCCGGCGGGCCGCGCGTTCCGCCTGGTCAGGCGCGGAACTCCGGCACGTGCGTGACCCATCGGGCCCCCGCACGTTGGTAACGGTATGAAGAAACGAAGCATGGCCGCAGCCGCCTCCCTCGCCGCCGGGTTCGTCGCCGCCCTGGTCTCCCCCGCTCCGGGCGCGCACGCGGCGGAGCCCGCGGACCAGCTTTCGCAGCTCCCCGTCTCGGGCGCGCTGCTCGACGAGGTGACCGAGACGGCCACCGGCACCGTCACCGGCAACGCCGCCGACACCGCCCAGACCGCGACCGGCGGCGTCCCGGGGGCCGCGCGGTAGTCGGTCCCGCAGCGGGCGGCCCGTCGGTCGTCGGCCGTCGGTCCCGGCGTCGCCCCGCGCAGTACGTACCCGAAAGTGCCCGCTCCCCCTCCCGTCCGGGGGCGCGGGCACTTTCGTCATGGGCGCCCTCAGGGGTGGCGCAGCGTGATGACCGCCGTGCGGCCGGTCGTCCGGAGCCGGTCCCGGGGGTCGCACGGACCGGGGTCCGAGTGGGTGAACAGCAGGGCGTCGTACGGCTCCAGGGGGGTGCTCGCCCGGCGCGGCAGCACGGCCCCGGGGCCGAGCGGCAGCGCGATGACCGTGCCGCCGGACAGCGGGGGGCCGACCGTCACATCGCCCTGCACGACCTCGACCTCCGCCCCGTACGCGGGCCCCCTGCGGTGCATGACGTTGAGGTTCACGACCGGCCCGCCGAGCAGCCGGCAGCCGGTGGGCACGTCGCCCGGAAAGCGCACCGGGACGAAGCGGGCGTCCACCCGGCGCGGTCCGATCCCCTCCAGCGCGAGGTCCATGCCCTCGCCCTCGACCATGGTCAGGACCCGTTCCACGCCGGGGAAGGCGGAGAACGGGCCGTCCGCCGCCACCTCAGCGAGGCTGACCCGCCACCCGAAGTCCCCGGTGGCTCCCGGCGGCCACGCGGCGATCTCGCGGGTGACGCCGCCGCCGTTCTTCCAGGGGACGGCGGTGCGGTCCGCCGCGCGCGAGAACTTCATCCGCCCGAGGTTACGTGCCCGGCCCGCGCCTCAGGCGAGCGCCTCCGCCCGCGGCCCGGGGGTGAAGCCCAGCAGCTTCGCCAGGCGGCGGCGGTGGGTGTCCGGGGAGCCGAGGAAGTGGGCCGTGCCGTGGGCGCGCTTGAAGAAGTCGTGGGCGGGGTGTTCCCAGGTGATGCCGATGCCGCCGTGGAGCTGGATCATCTCGCCGGCGATCTGCTGGTACGCCTCCGAGCACGCGGCCTTCGCGGCCGCGGCGGGGCCGGGGGCGGCCCCCGAGCCCGCGGCGGCGAGGGCCAGGGAGCGGGCGGCCTCCAGGAGGACGTGCGCGTCGGCGATGCGGTGCTTGACGGCCTGGAAGGAGCCGATGGGGCGGCCGAACTGGACGCGTTCCTTGGCGTACCGGACGGTGATCTCCAGCGCCCGGCCGGCAGCCCCGACCTGCTCGGCGGCGAGCGCGGTGATCGCCAGGTCCCGGACCCGGGCGAGGACGCGGGCGCCGTCCGTGCTGACCAGGCGGGCCGGGGCGGCGTCCAGGACGATCCGGGCGAGCGGGCGGGTGCGGTCCATGGCGGGCAGGGGGACGAAGCAGCCCGCCGGGTCCGGGACTTCGAAGAGGGCGAGGCCCGCCGGGGTGCGCGCGAGGGCCAGCAACACGTCGGGGGCGTCGGCGGCCGGGACGTACTCCTTGGTGCCCGTGAGCAGCCAGTCGCCGCTGGTCGTGCTCTCCTCGGCGTACGTCGTCAGGCCGGCGGCCTCCCAGGTGCCGCGCGACTGTTCCGCCCCGGCCTCCGCCCAGGCGAGCGCGGCGACGGACGCGCCGTCGGCGAGGGGCGGCAGCAGCCGGGCGCACACGTCGTCGTTGCCGGAGGCGATCAGGGCCTCGGCCGCGAGGACGGCGGAGCCGAGGTAGGGGACGGGGCTCAGGGCGCGGCCCAGCTCCTCCATGACGACGTGCACCTCCATGCGCCCCGGGCAGCCGAGGCCGCCGTACTCCTCGGGCGTCGCGAGGGCGGCGACGCCGATGTCGCGGACCAGGGGCCGCCAGGCCGCGGGGCCCTCATGCCGGGCGAGGACGGACCGTACGGCCGCCCTCAGCTCCTCCTGCTCCTCGGTGGGGTTCAGGGTGCCTGCGGGGCGGGTGGCGGGGGTGCGCGCGTTCATGCGGGTGGGGCTCCCTACTCCTGGGTTCCGGTCGGTGACGGGCAGGTCTGCGGGGGCACCAAGGATGCCCACGTCCGCCGTGGGCGGCCAGCCTCCCGGCACCACGGATCCGCCCGGATTCCGCGGCCGGACCGGCGTCCGGGCCGCCGCGATCCGTTCCGCGCGACCGCTTGACGGGAGGACATGGCGGGTATCCAATCACAGGTGTTTCTGTTAGGCATATATCTAGTAGGAACAAACTCGGAACACTCCGCGGACCCGCACCCCACGAGAGGACTCCTCCCATGACCACGGCCCTCGCTCCCGCCGATCCCGGCTCCCCCGCGACCCCGCACCGGCCCGCGGGGGGCGTCGACATGCGCACCGCGATGAGCTCCTTCTGCACCGGGGTCGCCCTGATCACCGCGCTGGAGCCGGACGGCAGCCCGGTGGGCATGGCCGTGCAGTCGTTCTCCTCGGTCTCGCTCGACCCGCCGCTGATCTGCTTCTGCCCGGCGCGCACGTCCACGACCTGGCCGAGGATCAGGGCGGCCGGGCGCTTCGCGGTGAACATCCTGGGCCACGACCAGCAGGAGGTGTGCCGGCGCTTCGCGATGCCGGGCGCGGACAGGTTCGCGGGGGTCGACTGGACGCCGGGGGCGTCGGGGGCGCCGCTGGTCGCGGGGGCGCTGGCGACGGTCGAGTGCGCGCTGGAGGCGGTGCTGGACGGGGGCGACCACGCGATCGCGCTGGGGCGGGTCACGGAACTGGACGTGCGCCGGGAGGGCGAACCGCTGGTCTTCTTCCGGCGGGGGTACGGCCGGGTGCGGCGGTGAGGCGGGGCGGGGGGGGCCGGACGGGTCCGGGCAGGGGCCGGACGGGTCCGGGCGGGGCGGGGCCCGCGAGGGCGGGACCGGTCGTCGCGGCCGTGCGGCGCCGTGGTGGCCGGCCGCGCCGTTTCCCGCGCCCCCCCCGGCGCCGGGCTCAGCCGCCGGTGCCGCGCTCCAGTTCCTCGATGTCGGCGAGCATCGCGTCCGCCAGGTCGCGTTCCGCGGCGTAGTGGCGTTCGGCCCACTTCAGGGTCAGGGTCGGGTAGGCCCAGGCCGCCTCGCCCTTCGCGCCCTCCACGTCCGCGAGCGCGCGGCGGCGCATCTTCTCCGCGAACTCCCGGTGCCGGGCGAGGATGTCGCGCATCTGGTCGGGCTCCAGCAGGTGGCCCAGCCACAGGCGCAGCATGGGGCCGTGCTTGAGGACCGGCGGGTCCACGGGGGCCTCGCGGGCCCACCGGCGGACCGCGGCCAGCCCCTCGCCGGTGATCCGGTAGACCCGTTTGTCGCGGGAGCCGGTCTCCTGCGCGACCAGCCGCGAGGTCGCGTAACCGGCCTTCTCCAGCCGCTTCAGCTCGCTGTAGATCTGGCTGAAGGAGGGGCTCCAGTAGAAGAAGCGGAGCGACCAGTCCGACCACTTCTTCAGGTCGTACCCGGACAGCTCCTCACCGAAGGAGAGCAGTCCCAGCACCGCCCAACTGGTCGCGGGCAGCGCGGGAAGCTCCCCGTCGCCCGCACCGCCGCCGTGCCCGCCCGTGTCCGCCGCGCCCGCTGCTGCTTCCTTCTTCGCCACGTTCGGCAGTCTACGGGCGGACCCGGGCACAGCCCTTCCCCCGCTCCGGTATGACTGCTAGAAGTATTTCTCTTAGGCATAACAAGGAGAGGACCCCGCATGAAGTTCTCGATGATCTTCGAGGCGCAGCTCGCCGATCCGACTCCCGAGCGCGAACGCCAGGTCATCCACGACTGCGTCGAACAGGCCGTGTTCGCCGAGGAGATGGGTTTCGACCGCGTCTGGGCCGTGGAGCACCACTCCCTCACCCAGTACGCGCACATGAGCGCCTCGGAGATCTTCCTGACCTGGGTCGCCGCCCGGACCGAGCGGATCCGGATCGGCCACGGCGTCGTCACGATGCCCTTCGGCTACCAGCACCCGGTGCGCGTCGCGGAGCGGGCCGCGATGCTGGACGTGCTCTCCGGCGGGCGGGTGGACATCGGAGCGGGGCGCGGGGCCACCCGGCAGGAGATGCGGATGTTCGGGGTGCGGCCCGAGGACACGCATCCGCAGGTGGAGGAGGCCCTGCGGATCGTCTCGGCGGCGTGGCGCAAGGACGAGCTGGAGTGGCACGGCACCCTGGACATCGGCCCCGGCGCGGTCCTCCCGCGCCCCGTCCAGGGCCCGCATCCGCCCCTGTTCCTGGCCTGCTCCCGGCACGACTCCCTCCGGCTGGCCGCCGAACTCGGCGTCGGGGCCCTGGTGATGGGCTTCGCGGGCGCCGACGACGTGCGCGCGATGCGCACGGCGTACGACGAGGCCATCGCGGCCCGCACCGGCGAGCGCTTCGTCTCCAGCGAGGTCAACGACCACTTCTCCGCGCTCTGCCCCACGATCGTGCTGGACGACGCGGAGCGCGCTCTGCGCCTGGGCACCCGCGGCCAGCGCTTCTTCGCCGAGTCCATCGCGCACTGGTACGGCAACGGTCCCGCCCCCACCGGCCGGTTCGAGGACGAGGACCACGTCGCCGCCCTGGCCAGGAGCCGCGACGAGCTCGTCGCCAGGCTGCACGAGGCGGACGTCCCGGCCCGCCCGGTCGACACCGGCACCTTCAACACCGAGCACGCGTACGGCGACCCGCGGACCGCGATCGCGTACGTGGAGCGGCTCCGCGCGATCGGCGTGGACGAGGTGATGTGCCTGATCCAGATGGGCACGGTGCCGCAGGAGGCCTGCATGGAGACCATCCGCCACTGGGGCGAGACGGTCATTCCCCACTTCAGGAAGGCGGAGAGCGCGTGAGCGGCGGCACCAGCCTGGAGGGCAAGGTCGTCGTCGTCACCGGCGCGGGCCGCGGCCAGGGCGCGGCGGAGGCCCGGCTGTTCGCCGGGTCCGGGGCGCGCGTGGTGGTCACCGACATCCGTGCGGACGAGGGCCGGGAGGTCGTGCGGTCCCTCGCCGGGCGGGGTCTCTTCGTACGGCACGACGTGTCGGAAGCGGCGAGCTGGGCGGAGGTGACCCGGGCCGCTCTGGACGCCTTCGGCCGGATCGACGCGCTGGTGAACAACGCCGCGCTGTGGCGCACCGCGTCCGTGGAGACGGAGACCCGGGAGAACTTCGAGGCGCTGCTGCGGGTCAATCTCCTGGGCCCCTTCCTCGGCATCCAGGCGGTGGCGCCCGCGCTCAAGGAGGCCGGGGGCGGGTCGATCGTCAACATCTCCTCGACGGCGGGGCTGGTGGGCATCCGGGGCCACGCGGCGTACGGCTCGACGAAGTTCGGCCTGCGCGGGCTGACGCGTTCCTCCGCGCTGGACCTGGCGGCGTACGGCATCCGGGTCAACTCGGTGCACCCGGGCGCGATCGACACCCCGATGATCGCGGCCACCTCCGGCAAGGACTGGTCGCACCTGCCGCTGGGCCGGACGGGCCGCCCGGAGGAGGTCGGGGAGCTGGTGCGGTTCCTGGTGTCGGACGCCTCCTCGTACGTGACGGGCACGGAGTTCACGGTGGACGGCGGCGCCACGGCCGGCTGACCGTGCCGGCGGTGGCGGCGGACCGGTGCGACGAGCGGCGGAGCCCGACGGCCGCGCGTTCGCCCGGCCGACGCGGTCGGGGTCGTCGGCCCGCACGACGGAGCCCGGCGACCGGCTGGGCCCGACGGCCGCGCGCCTGCCGGGCTCCGCCGGCACGCGGAACGGGTGCGCCCCGGCGCGTCCGGCCACGTCGATCCGGTGGACGTCGCGGGCCCGCGGCCGGCCCGTAACCTTGTCCCGGTGCACCTCATCCGACGTCTTCATCCTCTGGACTGGGTGGCCCTCGGGCTGCTCGCGCTCGGGCTGCTCGCCGTGGCGACGGGGCTGCTGCCGACGGGCCCCGCGAGCGACGTCATGGAACGCATCGGCCCCCTGCTCCCCTTCCTGGCCACCGTCATCGTGCTGGGCGAGCTGACCGGCAGGGCGGGCGTCTTCGACGTGATCGCCTCCTGGGTGGCGCGCACGGCACGCGGCAACTACCCGGCGCTCTTCGGCCTGTGCGTGGCCTTCGCCTCGGTCACCACGATCGCCCTGAACCTGGACACGACGGCGGTCCTCCTCACGCCCGTCATGCTGGCGCTCGCCACCCGGGTGGGCATCGCCGCGCTGCCCATGGCGATGACGACCGTATGGCTGGCGAACACCGCGAGCCTCCTCCTCCCGGCCTCCAACCTCACCAACCTGCTGGCCGCCGAGCGCATCGCGCTCTCCCCCTCGGGCCTGGCCGCGACCCTGTGGGCCGCGCAACTGGCGTCCATCGCGGTGACCACGGCGTGCCTGTGGGGCTTCTACTGGCGGCGCGGCAGGCGGGGCGCGGACCGCTACGAGCCGCCGACGACGCCGGTACCGGCCGACCCCGTCCTGTTCCGGGTGTGCGCGGCGGCGTGCGCGGGCTTCCTGCTGGCCATCCTGGTGGCGGACGTGGAGTTGTGGATGGCGTCGGGGGCGGCCGCCCTGGTCGTCGTCGCGGTCTTCGCGGTCCGCGCGCGCGCCGAGCTGAAGTGGTCGCTCATCCCCTACCGGCTCCTGATCCTGGTCCCCGGCATGTTCCTGGTCGTGGAGACCGTCAACTCCCACGGCCTGCACACCCTGCTGTCCGCCGCACTCGGCACGGACGACGGCCTGCTCGGCATGCTGCGCTCGGCGGGCGTCGGCGCGGGCGTCTCGAACGTCCTCAACAACCTCCCCGCGTACGTCGCCGGGGAAGCCGCCGTCCCGTCCGGCAACCCCCACCAGCTCCTCGCCCTGCTGGTCGGCGTCAACGTCGGCCCGGTCATCACCCCGTGGGCGTCCCTCGCCACCCTCCTGTGGTTCGAACGCTGCCGGTGGCACGGAACACGGATCGCGCTCGGGCGCTTCCTCGGCACGGGCTGCGTGCTGGCGGTGACGGCGACACTGGCCTCGACCCTGGCACTGGCGGCCACGACCTGACCCACGGGCCGCGAAAAGCGCCGCGGCGCCCGCCCCAGGTGTCCGGTCGGGGACGAGTCGGGGAGGGCGCCGCGTTCAGTTCCGCACGACGCTGGGCGGGACGAATGTGGGGTAGGTGCTCAGGACACCGTACGCCAGGACCAGCCGGTGGCGCACGGTGGCCCGGGGTCAGACGGTGAGCGCCCGGTCGGTCGGCCGCACCGGGGCCGGGAGGGCGCTGACGCCCGTCAGGTAGCGGTCCACGCCGCGGGCGGCCGAGCGGCCCTCGGCGATGGCCCAGACGATGAGCGACTGGCCGCGGCCCGCGTCGCCGGCGACGAAGACGCCGTCGACGTTGGTGGCGTAGTCGGCGTCGCGGGCGATGTTGCCCCGCTCGTCCAGGGCGAGGCCGAACTGCTCGACCAGGCCGTTGGACTGGTCGGTGCCGGTGAAGCCCATGGCGAGGGTGACCAGTTGGGCGGGGATGACGCGCTCGGTGCCCGCCTTCTGCTCCAGCTTGCCGTCCTTGAACTCGACCTCGATCAGGTGCAGGGACTGGACGTTGCCGTTCTCGTCGCCCTCGAAGTGGGTGGTGGAGACGGAGTAGACCCGCTCGCCGCCCTCCTCGTGCGCGGAGGTGACCTTGTAGAGCATGGGGAAGGTCGGCCAGGGCTGGTGGGCGCCGCGCTCCTCGCCCGGCTTCGGCATGATTTCGAGCTGGGTGACGGAGGCCGCGCCCTGGCGGTGGGCGGTGCCCACGCAGTCCGCGCCCGTGTCGCCGCCGCCGATGACCACGACGTGCTTGCCCTCGGCGGTGATCGGGGCCACCGTCAGGTCGCCCTCCTGCACCTTGTTGGCGAGGGGGAGGTACTCCATGGCGAAGTGGATGCCCTTGAGGTCGCGGCCCGGGACCGGCAGGTCGCGGGAGACCGTCGCGCCGGCCGCGACGACGACCGCGTCGTAGCGGCGGCGCAGCTTCGCCGCGTCGATGTCGCGGCCGATCTCGACCTCGGTGCGGAACTTGGTGCCCTCCGCCCGCATCTGCTCGATGCGGCGGTTGATGTGCGACTTCTCCATCTTGAACTCGGGGATGCCGTAGCGCAGCAGGCCGCCGATGCGGTCGGCGCGCTCGTACACGGCGACCGTGTGGCCGGCCCGGGTGAGCTGCTGGGCGGCGGCCAGTCCGGCGGGGCCCGAGCCGATGACGGCGACCGTCTTGCCGGACAGTCGCTCCGGGGGCTGCGGGGTGACGTCGCCGCTGTCCCAGGCCTTGTCGATGATGGTGACTTCGACGTTCTTGATGGTGACGGCGGGCTGGTTGATGCCGAGCACGCACGCCGACTCGCAGGGCGCCGGGCACAGGCGGCCGGTGAACTCGGGGAAGTTGTTCGTGGCGTGCAGGCGCTCGGAGGCGGCGCTCCAGTCCTCGCGGTAGGCGTAGTCGTTCCACTCGGGGATGAGGTTCCCGAGCGGACAGCCGTTGTGGCAGAACGGGATGCCGCAGTCCATGCAGCGGCCGGCCTGCTTGCTGATGATCGGCAGGAGGGACTTGGGAACGTAGACCTCGTTCCAGTCCTTCACCCGGTCCTCGACGGGGCGGGTCCTGGCGACTTCGCGCCCGGTGGTCAGAAAGCCCTTGGGGTCAGCCATTGGTCGCCGCCTCCATCATCTTCTCGGTGGTCTCCTGCTCGGAGAGACCGGCCTGCTCAGCGGCGTCCTTGGCGGCGAGCACGGCCTTGTACGTGGAAGGAATGATCTTGCTGAAGCGGGCCGCGGCGGCGGGCCAGTCGGCCAGCAGCTTCGCGGCGACGGTCGAGCCGGTCTCCTCCTGGTGGCGGCGCACCACGTCGTGCAGCCACTGCTGGTCGGAGGTGGACAGGGGCTCGATCGCGCCCAGGTTGCCCGCGTTGACGTTGTCCCGGTCGAGGTCGATGACGTAGGCGACGCCGCCGGACATGCCGGCCGCGAAGTTGCGTCCGGTCTCGCCGAGGACGACGGCGTGGCCGCCGGTCATGTACTCGCAGCCGTGGTCGCCCACGCCCTCCGAGACGACGGTGGCGCCCGAGTTGCGCACGCAGAAGCGTTCGCCGGTGCGGCCGCGCAGGAACAGCTCGCCGCCGGTCGCGCCGTAGCCGATCGTGTTGCCCGCGATCGTGGAGTACTCGGCGAGGTGGTCGGCGCCCCGGTCCGGGCGGACGACGATCCGGCCGCCGGACAGGCCCTTGCCGACGTAGTCGTTGGCGTCGCCCTCCAGGCGCAGGGTGATGCCGCTGGGGACGAAGGCGCCGAAGGACTGGCCTGCGGAGCCGGTGAAGGTGATGTCGATGGTGTCGTCGGGCAGGCCCGCACCGCCGAACTTCTTCGTCACCTCGTGGCCCAGCATCGTGCCGACGGTGCGGTTGATGTTGCGGATGGCGATCTGCGCGCGGACCGGCTGCGCGGCCTCGGCGGTGTCGGCGCCCAGGGCGTCGGCGGCCAGCTTGATGAGCTGGTTGTCGAGGGCCTTCTCCAGGGCGTGGTCCTGGACGGTGACCTGGTGGCGGACCGCGCCCTCGGGCAGCGCGGGCACGTGGAACAGGGGCGCGAGGTCCAGGCCCTGCGCCTTCCAGTGCCGTACCGCCCGCGAGGTGTCCAGCAGTTCGGCGTGGCCGACGGCCTCTTCGAGGGTGCGGAAGCCCAGCTCGGCCAGCAGCTCGCGGACCTCCTCCGCGATGTACTGGAAGAAGTTGACGATGTACTCGGCCTTGCCGGAGAAGCGCTCGCGCAGCACCGGGTTCTGGGTGGCGATGCCGACCGGACAGGTGTCCAGGTGGCAGACGCGCATCATGACGCAGCCGGAGACGACGAGCGGCGCGGTCGCGAAACCGAACTCCTCGGCGCCCAGCAGCGCGGCGATGACGACGTCGCGGCCGGTCTTGAGCTGGCCGTCGGTCTGCACGACGATGCGGTCGCGCAGACCGTTGAGCAGCAGCGTCTGCTGGGTCTCGGCGAGGCCCAGCTCCCAGGGGCCGCCCGCGTGCTTCAGGGAGGTCAGCGGGGAGGCGCCGGTGCCGCCGTCGTGCCCGGAGATCAGGACGACGTCCGCGTGCGCCTTGGAGACGCCCGCCGCGACCGTGCCGACGCCGACCTCGGAGACCAGCTTCACGTGGATGCGGGCGGCCGGGTTGGCGTTCTTCAGGTCGTGGATGAGCTGGGCGAGGTCCTCGATGGAGTAGATGTCGTGGTGCGGCGGCGGCGAGATCAGGCCCACGCCCGGCGTGGAGTGCCGGGTCTTCGCGACCCACGGGTAGACCTTGTGGCCCGGGAGCTGGCCGCCCTCGCCGGGCTTGGCGCCCTGCGCCATCTTGATCTGGATGTCGTCCGCGTTGACCAGGTACTCGCTGGTCACGCCGAAGCGGCCGGAGGCGACCTGCTTGATGGCGGAGCGGCGCGCCGGGTCGTACAGGCGCTCCGGGTCCTCGCCGCCCTCACCGGTGTTGGACTTGCCGCCGAGCTGGTTCATGGCGACGGCGAGGGTCTCGTGCGCCTCCTGCGAGATGGAGCCGTACGACATGGCGCCCGTGGAGAAGCGCTTGACGATCTCGGAGGCGGGCTCGACCTCGTCCAGCGGGATCGAGGGGCGGTCGCCGGCGAAGCCGAAGAGGCCGCGCAGCGTCATCAGCCGCTCGGACTGCTCGTTCACCCGGTCCGTGTACTGCTTGAAGATGTCGTAGCGCCGGTTGCGGGTGGCGTGCTGGAGGCGGAAGACCGTCTCCGGGTCGAACAGGTGCGGCTCGCCCTCGCGGCGCCACTGGTACTCGCCGCCGATCTCCAGGCGGCGGTGCGAGGCGGCGATGCCGGAGGCCGGGTACGCCTTGGCGTGCCGGGCGGCGACCTCCTGGGCGATCACGTCCAGGTCCGCGCCGCCGATCTTGGTGGGGGTGCCGTTGAAGTACCGGGCGACGAAGCCCTCGTCCAGGCCGACGGCCTCGAAGACCTGCGCGCCCCGGTAGGAGGCGACGGTGGAGATGCCCATCTTGGACATGACCTTCAGGACGCCCTTGCCGAGGGCGTGGATGAGGTTGCGGATGGCCTGCTCGGGGTCGTCCGTCTCGATGAAGGTGCCCGCGCGGACCAGGTCCTCGACGGACTCCATCGCGAGGTACGGGTTGACGGCGGCCGCTCCGTAACCGATGAGCAGCGCGACGTGGTGCACCTCGCGGACGTCGCCGGCCTCGACCAGCAGGCCCACCTGGGTGCGCTGCTTGGTCGCGATGAGGTGGTGGTGGACGGCGGAGGTGAGCAGCAGCGAGGGCATCGGCGCGTGCTCGGCGTCGGAGTGCCGGTCGGAGAGCACGATCAGGCGCGCGCCCGCCTCGATGGCGGCGTCGACCTCGGTGCAGATCTCCTCGATGCGGGCCGCGAGGGCGTCGCCGCCGCCGCTCACCCGGTAGAGGCCGGAGAGCGTCGCGGCCTTCATGCCCGGCATGTCGCCGTCGGCGTTGATGTGGATGAGCTTGGCCAGCTCGTCGTTGTCGATCACCGGGAAGGGCAGGGTGACGGAACGGCACGAGGCGGCGCTCGGCTCCAGGAGGTTGCCCTGCGGGCCCAGCGAGGAGCGCAGCGAGGTGACGAGCTCCTCCCTGATCGCGTCCAGCGGCGGGTTGGTGACCTGGGCGAAGAGCTGGGTGAAGTAGTCGAAGAGCAGCCGGGGGCGCTCGGACAGGGCCGCGATCGGGGAGTCCGTGCCCATGGAGCCGAGCGGTTCGCCGCCCGTGCGGGCCATGGGGGCGAGGATGACCCGCAGCTCCTCCTCGGTGTAGCC
This sequence comes from Streptomyces sp. NPDC039736, assembly GCF_055596485.1. Lineage (NCBI taxonomy): Bacteria > Bacillati > Actinomycetota > Actinomycetes > Kitasatosporales > Streptomycetaceae > Streptomyces > Streptomyces sp. NPDC039736. The sequence goes on from NZ_JBVIUQ010000005.1 coordinate 280,124, forward strand.
GAAGGTCTGCTGACGGCGTGTCACCGAGGCGTGGGTGTGCACGATGTGCTCGCGCTCGGGGAGGTCTTCGAGCTCGATCTCCCCGGTTTCGAGCCACTGCTCGTACGGGTGCTCGGCGGCGAGTCCGGCCTTGATCTCGTCGTCCTCGACGATCCGGCGCTCGGCGGTGTCGACCAGGAACATCTTCCCCGGCTGGAGGCGGCCCTTGCGGACGACCTTCGCGGGGTCGATGTCCAGGACGCCGACCTCGGAGGAGAGGACCACGAGGCCGTCGTCGGTGACCCAGTAACGCCCCGGGCGCAGGCCGTTGCGGTCGAGGACCGCGCCGACCTGGGTGCCGTCGGTGAAGGTGACGCAGGCCGGGCCGTCCCAGGGCTCCATCATCGTGGCGTGGTACTGGTAGAACGCGCGGCGGGCCGGGTCCATGGAGTCGTGGTTCTCCCACGCCTCGGGGACCATCATCAGCACCGAGTGCGGCAGCGAGCGCCCGCCCAGGTGCAGCAGCTCCAGCACCTCGTCGAAGGACGCCGAGTCGGAGGCGTCCGGCGTGCAGACGGGGAAGATCCGGTCCAGCTTCTCGGGGCCGAAGAGGTCGGAGGCGAGCTGGGACTCGCGGGCCTTCATCCAGTTCCGGTTGCCCTTGACCGTGTTGATCTCGCCGTTGTGCGCGACGAAGCGGTACGGGTGGGCCAGCGGCCAGGACGGGAAGGTGTTGGTGGAGAACCGGGAGTGCACGAGCGCCACAGCCGTGGCGCAGCGGCGGTCGGAGAGGTCCGGGAAGAACGGTTCGAGCTGCCCGGTGGTGAGCATGCCCTTGTAGACGAGGGTGCGCGCGGAGAGCGACGGGAAGTAGACACCGGCCTCGCGCTCGGCGCGCTTGCGCAGGAGGAACGCCTTGCGGTCGAGGACGATGCCCTCGCTCCCGCCGTCCGCGACGAAGAGCTGCCGGAAGGTCGGCATCGTGGCGCGTGCGCCGTTGCCGAGCAGGTCCGGGCTGACCGGGACCGCGCGCCAGCCGAGGACGGTGAGGCCCTCCTCGCCCGCGATCGTCTCGATCTGCGAGACGGCGTCGGCGGCGAGCGCCTCGTCGGCGGGCAGGAAGGCGGTGCCCACCGCGTACGCCCCGGCCGCCGGAAGGGCGAAGTCCACGACCTCGCGCAGGAAGGCGTCCGGCACCTGGAGCAGAATTCCGGCGCCGTCGCCGGAGTCGGGCTCGGAGCCGGTGGCACCGCGGTGTTCGAGGTTGCGCAGTACCGTCAGCGCCTGCTCGACCAGCTCATGGGAGGCCACACCGGTGAGGGTGGCGACAAAGCCGACGCCGCATGCGTCGTGCTCGTTGCGGGGGTCGTACAGCCCCTGCTGGGCGGGGCGACCGTCCATGGGCGACCAGGCGTGGGTACGCATCGGCACTCCCGTCGTCGTCGTGGCATATACAGATACCGAGGGACGACACTGGCCCTCCGCGAAATTTCGTGCAGGTTACATGATGGCTGGCTTCTCGGGAAGCGGAAGGCACATTCCACCATGCGGACACCGCGCAGAGCGGTGGATGCGGTGCGACTGGGGACAAGGTGCCGCACTCCGGACCGTGGCGCGGGAGGCATCATTGCCTTCGGCGCTTACGGCTCATGCCCGTCGGTCAACTGGACGAAACCGATGAGTAACGGCTACTTATGCGACACCGTGCATATAGCCAATAGCTTACGGGACTGTCGCCGATCCGCACCGGGGCGTTCGTCACACCCGCGCGAGGACCCGCATCCCTCCGCCCGGCGGCCCGGACGCCTTCGCCCCGCCGGGGAAGCCCCCGGCGGGGCTGCCCGCGACGGCGGGCCGGCCGCGCGGCACCCCGGCCGCCGACAGCTCGACACCGCTGCCTCTGACCGGCCGCACGGTCACGTACGTCTCCTCCAGCGCCCCTGACACCTACCCGACGGCGATGCCGAAGAGCGTCCCGAGGCCGTACGTCACCGCGGCCGCGGCACCGCCGAGCGCGAGCTGCCGCAGCCCGCTGAACCACCAGGTCCGCGCGGTCACCCGCGCCACCACGGCCCCGCACCCGAACAGCCCCACCAGCGCCAGCAGCACCGCGGGCCACAGCGAAGCGGCCCCCAGCAGGTACGGCAGTACGGGCAGCAGCGCGCCCAGCGCGAACGCCCCGAACGACGACACGGCGGCCACCAGCGGCGAGGGCAGGTCGTCGGGGTCGATCCCCAGCTCCTCCCGGGCGTGGATCTCCAGCGCCTGCTCGGGGTCCACCGACAACTGCCGCGCCACCTCCCGGGCCAGCTCCGGCTCCACGCCCCGCGAGACGTACAGCGCGGCCAGTTCGCGCTCCTCGTCCGCGGGGTGCCGCCTCAGCTCCTCGCGCTCGACGTCGAGTTCGGCCTGTACGAGTTCGCGCTGCGAGGCGACGGAGGTGTACTCGCCGGCCGCCATGGAGAACGCGCCGGCGGCGAGGCCCGCGAGGCCGGTGATCACGACGGTCTGCTGGGACACGGCGCCGCCTGCCACACCGGTCATCAGCGCCAGGTTGGACACCAGGCCGTCCATCGCGCCGAACACCGCGGGCCGCAGCCAGCCGCCGTTCACGTCCCGGTGGGTGTGGTTGTCGCGGTGGGCCTCGTGCAGTGTCGCTTCGGTCTCGATGATCGCCACGGTCGTTCTCCCCGTACCCCGGTGTTTTTCTGCGGCCGGGGGGCGCCCCGACGTGATCGAAAGTACGCACGATTCGAAGGCGCCGCCAGCAAGGAAGGCCGTACTTACCTCCCTTGAGAGCCCCCCAACCCCCACTTCCCAAGGCAAGCCTTCCCTCACTCCCCCTCCCTTCCCGACCCCTTCTGCCCCCGTCCCTTTGTGCCTCACAGCCGTCCCGCCTTCACCCCTCGCCCCCTTGGGCGGGGCCGCCCTCCCCCTACCCACCCCCGCCCCCTTGGGCGACGGGGCCGCCCCAAGGGGGCGGAACGGGCGGGCAAGGGGGCGGCCCCTCCCGCTCCCGGCCCGCCCGGGTGCCGCCCCCACGCAAGCGCCTGTGCTGGGCAAGCTCCTTCGGCGAGGCCGAGAGCCCAGCCCCGTACCGGACGCACAGCCCCGCCCGGCTCGGGCAGAGAGGCCCCGGACCCGCCCCTTTCCCTAAAGCGCTCGCCGCGCGGCTGCCCAAGGTTCACTGCGGATGCGTCGTGGCCGGTCGCGCAGTTCCCCGCGCCCCTGAAGGGGCACCGCGCACAGCGTCACGCGGCGGGCCCCCGCCGGCCGGGGGCATGGGAAAGGGCCGCCGGGGACCCTGTGGTCCCGGCGGCCCTTGGCCACGTGCGACGCGTCGCGTCAGCCCTTCTTGCCCGACTCCCCCGCCTCGGCCTTCGTGAGGTCGGTCTTGACCGGAGCCGCGGTCGCACCGGACCCGGCCTTCACGTCGTCCTTCTCGGCCGCGGCCGGCACCGTGCCGCCCTCGGCCTCCCCGGCGTCCGCCGCGTCCGCGGCGCCCGCGTCCTCGGCCGCCCCCGCCCGCTCCGGCTCCACGATCTCCTCGCGGCCCGGACGCAGCCGCGACGACAGCACGAAGTAGACGACGGCCAGGACGAAGATGACGATCGCCGTCCAGACGTTGAGGCGCAGGCCCAGGATGTGGTGGGCGTCGTCGATGCGCATGTACTCGATCCAGCCGCGCCCGGCGCAGTACAGGGCGACGTACAGCGCGAAGACCCGCCCGTGCCCGAGCTTGAACCGGCGGTCGGCCCAGACGATCACGGCGGCGACACCGAGGCACCACAGCGACTCGTACAGGAAGGTCGGGTGGTAGAGCCCCGGCTCCTCGCCCTTGGTGATCTTCAGCGCCCAGGGCAGGTCGGTCGCCCGCCCGTACAGCTCCTGGTTGAACCAGTTGCCCCAGCGCCCGATGGCCTGCGCGATGACGAGCGCGGGGGCCATCGCGTCGGCCCAGGCCGGCAGCGGGATGCCCCGCCTGCGGCAGCCGATCCAGGCGCCGACGGCGCCGAGCGCCACGGCGCCCCAGATGCCGAGGCCGCCCTCCCAGATCTTGAAGGCGTTGACCCAGTTCTTGCCTTCGCTGAAGTAGAGCTGGTAGTCGGTGACGACGTGGTACAGCCGTCCGCCGACGAGCCCGAAGGGAACCGCCCAGACGGCGATGTCGGCGACCGTCCCGGGCTTGCCGCCGCGGGCGATCCAGCGCTTGTTGCCGTACCAGACGGCCACGAAGACGCCGATGATGATGCAGAGCGCGTAGCCGCGCAGCGGGAGGGGTCCGAGGTGGATCTCACCGGCCGCCGGGCTGGGAATGAAGGCAAGGTTCATGACGGGGACGACGCTACCCTGCCCGGCGCGGCCCGGAGTACCCGACCGGCAACGTCTGGGTAACGGGGGCCGGGCCCGGAGGCCCGGCGGCCCCCGGGCCCGGACCGTGCCGTGCTACCGCACCGGCGCCTTCGTCCCCAGCGGCTTGCCCTTGTTCGCCTGGTCCACCCACTTCACCAGGTTCGCCGGCGAGATCTGCTCGCTGCCCTTCTGCGGGAAGATCGCCTCCCCGTTCAGGAGCACCGTCGGCGTCGCCTTGTAGGCCGACTTGTCGAACTCCTCCTGCACCTTGGTGACCCAGCCCGCGTGCGTCCCCTTGTCCACGCACGCGTCGAAGGCGGTCCCGCGCAGCCCCGGCACCTTGTCCGCCAGCTCCAGCAGACGGCTCTTCTTGCCGAACGCGTCGTCCGTCTCCTGCGGCTGGTTGCGGAAGAGCGTGTCGTGGTACGCGTGGAACTTCCCCGCGTCCTGCGCGCACCCGAGCGCGTTCGCGGCGAACTTCGAGCCGTTGCCCGGGACGGCCTTGTCGATGAAGGACACCAGGTGGTACTCGGCCCGGATCTTCCCTTCCTTCTCCAGCTTGTTGACCGTGTCCCGCATGCTGTTCTCGAACATCCCGCACGCCGGGCAGCGCATGTCCTCGTACACGGTCAGCACGGACGGCGCGTCGGGCTTCCCCACCGGAACGGCGACCCCCGCCTCGCCCACCACGCCGGCAGGCGGCACGACCGGGCCCGCCTTGTCGGCGTCGTCCTTCGAGCCGCCGCTGTTCGCGGCGACCACTCCGGCCACCGCAGCCAGGCCGAGGACGCCGACCACCGCCGCGCCGACGACCATCACCCGGCGCCGCTTCTCGCGCGACTTCTGCACTTCGCGTTCCTTGATGAGCCGCTCGCGGGCGGTTCGCTTGCCTTCAGAGTTCTTCTCGCTCACACCCGCAGCAACGAACCGGGGCGGCACCGATGTGCCACCCCGGCCCGGATTCCACTCAAATGGACTACGGAACCATAAAGTTACGCAGCCAACAGACGGACGTCAGTCGCGCCGCACGCCGGCCGCGAGCTCGCCCGCGAGCTCCCGCACGGCCCGCAGCCCCGACGCCCGGTCCCCGGCGGTCTCGGCCTCCAGCAGCCGCTTGACGAACGCCGACCCGACGATGACTCCGTCGGCGAAGGCCGCGACCTCCTTGGCCTGCGCGGCGTTCGAGACCCCGAGCCCGACGCACACCGGCAGGTCCTCGCGGGTCGCCCTGGCCCGCCGGACGAGCTCCTGCGCCTCGTGCCCCACGGACTCCCGCGTTCCGGTGACCCCCATCAGCGAGGCCGCGTACACGAATCCGGAACCGGCGGCGGTGATCGTCGCCAGCCGCTCGTCCCTGCTGCTCGGCGCGACCACGAACACCGTGGCCAGGCCGTGCTTCTCGGCGTGCTCGCGCCACAGCGCGGACTCCTGGACCGGCAGGTCGGGCAGGATGCACCCGGCCCCGCCCGCCTCGGCCAGTTCGGCGGTGAACCGCTCGACGCCGTACCGGTCGACGGGGTTCCAGTACGTCATGACCAGCACCGGCACCCCGGTGGCGGCGTGTGCCTCGCGCACCGTGCGCAGCACGTCGGCGATCTTGACGCCGCCGCGCAGGGCGATGTCGTCGGCGGTCTGGATGACCGGGCCGTCCAGCACCGGGTCGCTGTGCGGCAGTCCGACCTCCACGACGTCCGCGCCGCCGGCGACGACGGCCTTGACCGCCTCGATGCCGCCGTCCACGGTGGGGAACCCGGCCGGGAGGTAGGCGATCAGCGCGGCCCGCCCCTCGCTCTTCGCGGCGGCGAGGGTGTCGCTCAACAGCTGTACGTTCCCGCTCACTTGGCGTCCTCCGTGATCTCCGCGACGGCGGCGGCGTCCGCGGCGACGGCCGCGTCCGTGTCGTACAGCCCGAAGTAGCGGGCGGCGGTGTCCATGTCCTTGTCGCCGCGCCCGGACAGGTTGACCAGGATCAGCCTGTCCTCACCCAGCTCCTTGCCGAGTTCCAGCGCCCCGGCGAGCGCGTGCGCGCTCTCGATGGCCGGAATGATGCCCTCCGTGCGTGACAGCAGCCGCAGCGCCTGCATCGCGGCGTCGTCGGTGACGGCCCGGTACTCACCGCGCCCGAGGTCCTTGAGGTACGCGTGCTCGGGCCCGATGCCCGGGTAGTCCAGGCCGGCGGAGATGGAGTACGGCTCGGTGATCTGCCCCTCCTCGTCCTGGAGCACGTACGACCTCGACCCGTGCAGGATGCCCGGCTCGCCCGCGCTCAGGGTGGCCGCGTGCTCCCCGGTCTCGATGCCGTGCCCGGCGGGCTCGCAGCCGACCAGGCGCACCCCGGCGTCCGGGATGAACGCGTGGAACAGCCCGATCGCGTTGGACCCGCCGCCCACGCACGCCACGGCCGCGTCCGGCAGCCGTCCGGCGCGCTCCAGGATCTGCCGGCGCGCCTCCACCCCGATCACCCGGTGGAAGTCCCGGACCATGGCGGGGAAGGGGTGCGGCCCGGCGACCGTGCCGAAGAGGTAGTGGGTGCGGTCCACGTTGGCGACCCAGTCGCGGAACGCCTCGTTGATGGCGTCCTTGAGCGTGCGCGAACCGGACTTGACCGCGACGACCTCCGCGCCGAGCATGCGCATCCGCGCGACGTTCAGCGCCTGCCGCTCGGTGTCGATCTCGCCCATGTAGATGGTGCAGTCGAGCCCGAACAGGGCACAGGCGGTGGCGGTCGCGACGCCGTGCTGACCGGCGCCGGTCTCGGCGATGACCCGGGTCTTGCCCATGCGCCGGGTGAGCAGGGCCTGCCCCAGCACGTTGTTGATCTTGTGCGAGCCGGTGTGGTTGAGGTCCTCCCGCTTGAGGAAGATCCGGGCCCCGCCCGCGTGCTCCGCGAAGCGCGGCACCTCGGTCAGCGAACTGGGCCGGCCGGTGTAGTGGACCATCAGGTCGTCGAGCTCGGCCGCGAACGCCGGGTCGGCCTTGGCCTTGTCGTACTCGACGGCGACCTCGTCCACCGCGGCGACGAGCGCCTCGGGGATGAACTTGCCGCCGAAGTCACCGAAGTAGCCCTCGGTGGTGGGGACCAGCCCCTGGGGATCGGGCAGGAAGAACTCGCTGGGCATGCGGAAACTCCTCAGGAGGAACGCGTGCGTCGCACGCGTTCGAGGGGAAGACGGAAGTCACTGGACACAACGCCCCGGAGGGACGTTCAGCGACGCCATCGCATGCCGTTGATCTGACCGGGCTCGGCACCGATGTGGTACCGGACCCGCCTGCCCAGCACCCGTCGCGCGGGCGCGCGGCAGCCGCGGGGGCGGCAGCCGCGGGCGAGACGGGCGTGCGGAGTCATGACGGGAACCCTAACCCCGGCCGTGCCGCAGCGCGGGGTGCGCCCCGGCGGCGACCAGGTCCGCCACGGCGGCCCTGGGGTCGCGCCCGGTGACGAGCGACTCCCCGACCAGCACCGCGTCCGCGCCGGAGTTGGCGTACGCGATCAGGTCGTGCGGCCCGCGCACACCCGATTCGGCGATCTTGACGATGTGGTCCGGGATCTCCGGCGCGACCCGCTCGAACGTGCCGCGGTCGACCTTGAGCGTCTTCAGGTTCCGCGCGTTCACGCCGATGATCTTCGCCCCGGCGTCGACGGCCCGGTCGACCTCGTCCTCGTCGTGCACCTCCACCAGCGGGGTGAGCCCGATGGACTCGGCCCGCTCGATCAGCGAGACGAGCGCGTCCTGCTCCAGGGCGGCGACGATCAGCAGCGCCAGGTCGGCGCCGTACGCACGCGCCTCCCAGAGCTGGTAGGCCGTGACGATGAAGTCCTTGCGCAGCACCGGAATGTCGACCTTGGCGCGTACGGCCTCCAGGTCGGCCAGCGAACCGCCGAAGCGGCGCTGCTCGGTGAGCACGGAGATGACGGCGGCGCCGCCCGCCTCGTAGTCGGCGGCGAGACCGGCCGGGTCCGCGATGGCCGCCAGGGCGCCCTTCGACGGGCTGGACCGCTTGACCTCGCAGATGACCTTGACGCTGTCGCCGCGCAGGGCCGCGACGCCGTCCTTGGCGGCAGGCGCCTTGGCAGCCCGCTCCTTGAGCTCCTCCAGGCCGACCCGCGCCTGCCGCTCTGCGAGGTCGGCGCGGACGCCTTCGATGATCTCGTCGAGCACACTCACGCGAGCTGCCCCCTTCCGGGACGGTGGTGGAGGGCCAGGATCGGCCACGAGCGATGGTATCCGCACCGGGCCGCTCCCCCCGCATCCGGCTGCCGGGTGTCCCACTACCTGGGCACCGCCCGGCCGCCGCCCGGGCGGTGCCTGCGGCTTCACGGTGCGAGGGCTGAGCCGAACGGCAGATTCCGGACAACGCTGAAGACGGCGAAGACGGTCCCGAGGACCCACCACTGGACGCGCGTCAGGGAGACGTCCATTCTCCTCCCCTTCACCGCCCGTGTGATCCACACCACCATGAGCACGGCGAAGGCCGCGTACCCCGCCACCGCCATGGCGTTGGCCCCGGCCGCGGTGACGAGATCACCGTGCGCGACGGCGTGCGCGCTGCGCAGCCCGCCGCAGCCGGGGCACAGGATGCCGGTCAGGGCGAGCAGGGGGCAGGTCGGGTAGTGCCCGGCCTCGTTCGGATCGACGGCCCCGACGTACACGAACGCGCCGACGACCCCGGCGAGGGTGGCCAGGGGCGCCACGAGCCGCTTGGCCGGCGGGGTCGGTGCGGGGGCGGGGGCTGACGGGAAGGCGTCCACTCCGCGATTCTCCCCTCCCCTCCCCCGGAACGCACGCACCGCTGCGTCGTTTCAGTGCCTCCGTGCGCCCGGACCCCGGACGCGCGGAGGCGCGGGTCCGGAGAACCGGGCCCGCGCCTCTCACGTCGTACCGCCCGGCGGAGCTACCGAAGCTGGGCCCGTCCCGCCGCCGTCCGCGCCTCGACCAGGGCCGACGGCTCCTTCGGCATGCCGAGGCCCGCCATCCGCATGCCGAGTCCGACCAGGCCGCCGACCACGGAGATGCCGATGCCGGCCCAGAAGCCCGCCGGCTGGGCCATCACCGTGTACGCGCTGGAGACGCAGATGCCGATGAAGGCGATCAGTACGCCGGTCCAGGCGGCCGGGGTACGTCCGTGGTGTCCGCGGCTAACGCCCGCCATGAGGTGCTCCTTGTTGTGTCTTCCGCTGGAATGCTCGGGGCTCATTGTTCCCCACCCGGACACCGCGCGTGACGTCGGGTCACCCTTCGCGCGTCGGCGCGGCGGTGGGGTCCTCGCCCCGGTCGAGCGCCTTCCACAGCTCCTCGGGGCGCTCGGGGTCCGCCGGGCGGCGGGCGGCCGTCCGGCCGCGCGGGCCGCCCTCCCGCTCGTACCGGCCGCCCATGCCCGGCCACTTCCCCCCGAACCGCAGCGCGAGCAGCCCGGCGGCGAGGATCAGCAGCCCCCCGAAAGCGGTGACGTACGGCCAGCCCGTTTGGGTGAGTCCGCTCACCGTGGCGGCCGCGTCGCCCGACAGCTTGGCCGCCTGCTCGTCCAGCGCCGCGCGGTCCCCGGCCCCCAGCAGCGAGGCCGCGACGGCTCCCGCCCCGCTCAGGGCCAGCAGCGCCGACACGAGGACGCGTCCCGCGCGGCGCACCGCGAAGACCGCGACCAGGGCGGCCAGGGCGACGATGGCGAGGGCGGCGGGCACACCGGTGACGGCCTGGCCGTCGGCCTCCAGGATCTTGGCGCCGATGCCGGCGACGGTGGCGGTGCCCGACCGCCAGGTCTGGCCGGAGGCGATGAGGACGACGGTGGAGCCGAGGGCCCCGAGCAGCAGGGCCGCGGCGAGGCTTCGGCGGCCCGTGCCACGGGCGGCGGAGGAGGTCTGGGGGGCGGGGGGTGCGGCGGTCACACCCCCCACTATCCCTCACCCCTCCCGCGCCGACCGAGGCGGAGGTTCCTCAGCCGCCGGGGCGGAGGTCCCTCAGCGGCCGAGGCGGTTGGCCGTGTGCACGGCCCGCAGGACCGCAGCGGCCTTGTTGCGGCATTCCTGGTCCTCGGCCGCGGGGTCGGAGTCGGCGACGACACCGGCTCCGGCCTGCACGTACGCCGTGCCGTCCCGCAGCAGGGCGGTACGGATGGCGATCGCGGTGTCGGAGTCGCCGGCGAAGTCGAGATAGCCGACGCACCCCCCGTACAGCCCGCGCCGGGTCGGCTCCAGCTCCTCGATGATCTGCAGGGCGCGCGGCTTCGGGGCCCCGGACAGCGTGCCGGCGGGGAAGCAGGCGGTCAGCACGTCGAAGGCGCTGCGCCCCCGCGCGACCCGCCCGGTGACGGTCGAGACGATGTGCATGACGTGCGAGTACCGCTCGATCGACATGAAGTCGACGACCTCGACCGAGCCGGGTTCGCAGACCCGCCCCAGGTCGTTGCGTCCGAGGTCGACGAGCATCAGGTGCTCGGCCCGCTCCTTGGGGTCGGCCAGCAGTTCGTCGGCCAGCGCCTGGTCCTCCCGCGGGGTGGCGCCGCGGTGCCGGGTCCCGGCGATGGGGTGCACCATGGCCTGCCCGTCCGCGACCTTCACCAGCGCCTCGGGGCTGGACCCGACCACGTCGAAGCCGTCGAAGCGGAAGAGGTACATGTACGGCGACGGGTTGGTCGCGCGCAGCACCCGGTAGACGTCCAGGGCGGTGGCGGTGCACGGCGTCTCGAACCGCTGCGACGGGACGACCTGGAAGGCCTCGCCCGCCCTGATGCGCTCCTTGACGTCCTCGACGGCCGCCCGGTAGGCCGCGCCGCCCCACTTCTCCGTGTACACCGGGACCTCGGAGGGCGGCAGCACGGCGGGGTCGGTCGGGACGGCCCGGGAGAGGTCGGCCTCCATGGCGTCCAGGCGGGCGACGGCGTCCGCGTACGCCTCGTCGACCCCGGTGTCGAGGTCGTTGTGGTTGATCGCGTTGGCGATCAGCCGGACGGTGCCGTAGCGGTGGTCGAGCACCGCGAGGTCCGAGGTGAGGAGCATGGTCAGTTCGGGGAGTCCGAGCTCGTCCGCGCCGTGCTCGCCGATCCTCTCCAGGCGGCGCACGATGTCGTACCCGAGGTAGCCGACCATGCCCCCGGTGAACGGCGGCAGGTCGGCGGCCAGGTCGCGGGGGGTGTGCAGGGCCTCGACCGTCGCCCGCAGCGCTTCGAGCGGGTCTCCGTCCGTCGGCACGCCGACGGGGGGCGTCCCGATCCAGTGGGCGCGGCCGTCGCGCGCGGTGAGGGTGGCGGCGCTGCGGACGCCGACGAAGGAGTAGCGGGACCAGGACCGGCCGTTCTCGGCGGACTCCAGGAGGAAGGTGCCGGGGCGTTCGGCGGCGAGTTTGCGGTAGAGCCCGACGGGGGTGTCGCCGTCCGCGAGGAGGGTGCGGCTGACGGGGATGACGCGGCGGTCGGCCGCCAGCTTGCGGAAGGTCTCCAGATCCATGGCCGCTGACCCTACTTGCCGTCGGTGCCGGCGGGCACGTCGGCGGCGAGGAGCACATCGGCGTCGAAGCAGGTGCGGGCGCCGGTGTGGCAGGCGGCGCCGGTCTGGTCGACCTTGACCAGCAGGGTGTCGCCGTCGCAGTCCAGCGCGACCGACCTCACGTGCTGGACGTGGCCCGAGGTGTCGCCCTTGACCCAGTACTCCCGGCGGCTGCGCGACCAGTAGGTGCACCGGCCGGTGGTCAGCGTGCGGTGCAGGGCCTCGTCGTCCATCCAGCCGAGCATCAGCACCTCGCCGGTGTCGTACTGCTGGGCCACGGCGGGGACCAGTCCGTCGGGGGTGCGCTTGAGGCGGGCGGCGACGGCGGGGTCGAGGCCGCTGCCGGGGGTGCTGCCGGAGGCGGGGGCGCGGTCGGGGCGGGGCTGGGGTGCGGGCGTACTCATGGGGCAATTGTGCCGCTCGCGGTACGGGGTTTGGCCCGACGTCCACTGTGCGGACGCCCCCCGGTCGCCGTACGCTGGCCGACATGTCGACCCATGCCAAGCGTGAACGGCTTCTTCTCGCCGACCTGTTGGAGGCCGCGGGCCCCGACGCGCCGACCCTCTGCGAGGGCTGGAGCGCCCGCGACCTCGCCGCCCATGTGGTGGTCCGCGAACGCCGCTCGGACGCGGCGGCCGGGCTGCTGGTCCCCGCCCTGCGCAACCGCCTGGAGCGCGTCCAGGCGGAGTTCACCGCGAAGCCGTACGAGGAGCTGGTGCGGCTCATCCGCACGGGACCGCCGAAGCGCTCCCCGTACGCGCTGAAGCAGGTGGACGAGGCGGCGAACACGGTGGAGTTCTACGTCCACGCCGAGGACGTGCGGCGGGCGCAGGCGCAGTGGACGCCCCGGGTGCTCGATCCGGTGTTCGCGGACGCGCTGTGGACGCGGGTGGAGAAGATGGCCCGGGTCCTGGGGCGGAAATCCCCCGTCGGGCTGGTGCTGCGCCGTCCCGACGGCCGGACGGCGGTCGCCCACCGGGGCACGCCGGTCGTCACGGTCACCGGCGAGCCCGGCGAGCTGCTCCTGTTCGTCTTCGGCCGCCAGGAGCGGGCCTCGGTCGAGCTCGACGGCGACAAGGACGCCGTGCTGCGCCTCACCGAAGCCAAGCTCGGCCTCTGAGGGTCCCGTCCCCGCGACGGGTACGGGGAAGCCCCCTCCGGTGCCGGAGGGGGCCTCAGCGGGGCAGTTCCGCGCCCCGGACCTCGGGGGACCAGATCCCCGCCACCGCCCCCAGCCCGCACAGCACCGCGCACCCCGCGAAGACCGCCGGGATCGACCACACTCCCGTCGCGGCCCCCACCACCGGGTACATCAGCGGTGCCACGCCGAGGCTCACCAGCGACTTCACGGACGTGACGCGGCCCAGGAAGGCGGGCGCCGTGTTCACCTGGACCAGTCCCGCGGTCAGCCCCCCGCTCATGCCGACCAGCAGCCCCATCGGGACCGTCACCGCCACCGCCACCGCCAGTGTCGGCGCCGACCCGAGCACCGCCACCAGCGCCGAGCCCGCCGCGAGCGCGACCAGCCGCACCCGTCCCGCCCTGGCCACCCGCTTCACCAGCGTCAGCGTCAGGGCGCTGCACGCCGCGCCCACGCTGAACGCGCCCACGATCCAGGCGATCCCGGCCGCGCCCCAGCCCCGGTCCGAGCAGAGCAGCACCATGCCGACGTTGATGACCGGGATGCCGCCCAGCTCGAAGAGGATGTTGGAGGCGACGAGCGGCCCGACCAGCTTGTGCCGGCGCAGGTAGCCGAGCCCCTCGGTGAGGTCTCCCCAGACGTTCCGCTTCGCGGCCGCCCCCTCGGGAGCGGCCTCGCCCGGCGCCTCCGGCAGCGGCGCCACCCGTACCGCCACCAGCAGCACCAGCGACACCGCGAACAGCGCGCCCGCCACCGCGAACGCCGCCGCGGGCCCGCCGAGCCCCATCGCGAGCCCCGCGACCGGCGCGCCGACGATCCCGCCGAAGCGGTTGGTGAGGGCCTTCATGCCCTGGACCCGGACGAGCTGGTCGGCGCCCGTGATGCGCGGCGGCAGCGCTCCCACCGCCGGCAGGAACAGGGCGTCCACCGCGCCGAAGACGAGCGCGACGACCACCAGCACCCACACCGCGGGGCCGGTGGCCATCAGCAGCACCGCGATGCCGACGATCACCGCGCAGCGCACCGCGTCCGCGCCGATGACGACCGCGCGCGGGCCGAGCCGGTCGGCGATCACTCCGCCGCCGAGCATCAGGACCGCCCGGGGTATCGCCCCGGTGGCCATGATCATGCCGACCTCGGCGGGCCCGCCCGCCTGCGCGGCCGCCCAGCCGAGGGCGAGGAAGTAGACGCTGTCGCCGACGAGGGAGGCGGCGTACGCGGTGAGCCAGCGCAGCACGTTGCCGTCGCGGTAGGCGGGTCCGCCCGCCGGGCCGGGGCCCTCCGTCCCGTCCTCCACCGGTTCCACACGTGATTCAGTCATCGCTGTTGAGCCCTCTCAGGGACGGAACGGAAAGCCGAACATCTGGACGGAGACCTGCTCGCGCCCCTCCGTGTCACCCGCCGCCTCGGCGGCCCGTCCGCGCTCCCGGTAGGTGATGATCAATTCCCGCAGTTCCTCGGACAGTTGCTGGAGCTCGGTGGCGGTCAGCCGGGGCATGTACTCCCAGTTGAAGGCGGCGTCCACCCACTGGGCGCCCCAGCTCGCACTGCCGTCGAGGTAGGTGTCGTACCGCTCCTGCCGGGCGCGCAGGAGCTGCCGGGTGACCTGGCCGACGACGGCCACGCTCTGCGGCGAGTCACCGAAGTCGGAGTTGCGGAAGGTGAATCCGCGCTCGACCCGCCACCAGCGCTCCCGGGCGTCGCCGGCCAGCTCCGGGGCCTCCACGATGAAGCCGTGCGCGGCCAGCTTCCGCAGGTGGTAGCTGACCAGCGAGACCGCCTCGCCGAGCTGGCCGGCGAGGCGGGACGCGGTGGCCGCACCCCCGGTGAACAGGGCCCGGTACAGCTCGATGCGCAGCGGGTGGGTGAACACCTTGAGGGCGTCGAGGTCCGTGATGCGCCGAGGATCGGGCGTTTGTTCGGGTGCCGGGGCCATCTGGGCACAGTAAGGAAGGAAAGGAAAGTTGCGCAATGTTCTTTGCGGAACTTTCCGGCTGCAACTTCCCTTGCGGTGCGCCGAATTGACGCTTTACCAGCGAACTCGCAGCTTTCGTACGCCCCGGATGAGCATTCCGGGAATCCATGGCCCGGCGTCCGGCGGGCCGTCGGCGGCGAGGCCCGGGAAGCGCTCCAGGAGCCCGCGGAGGGCGATGCGGCCCTCCAGCCGGGCGAGCGGCGCGCCGATGCAGAAGTGGATGCCGTGCCCGAAGGCGAGGTGTCCGCGGGCGTCGCGCCGGATGTCGAAGCGGGAGGGGTCCTCGAAGCGCGTCCCGTCGCGGTCCGCGTCGGCCATCACGATCAGCACCGTCGAGCCCGCCGGAATGCGCGCCCCGGCGAACTCCACGTCCTCGCGGGCGATGCGCGGGGTCGAGCTCTCGACCGGCCCGTCGTAGCGCAGGATCTCCTCGACGGCGCCGCCCATCAGGCCGTCCAGGTCGCCGCGCAGCAGGGCCAGTTGGTCCGGGTGGCGGAAGAGGGCGCGCAGGCCGTTGCCGATCAGGTTCACGGTCGTCTCGTGGCCCGCGACGATCAGCAGGAAGGCCATGGAGAGGAGTTCGTCCTGGCTGAGCCGGTCGCCGTCCTCGTCCGCGGTGTGGATGAGCGCGCTCAGCAGGTCCTCGCCGGGCTGCCCGCGCTTGGCCTCGATGAGTTCGGTGAGGTACGGCATGACGGCGGCGTACGCGGCCCGCTCGGCCTCGGGACTGCTGGGCGAGACGGTCTCGTTGGACCAGCCGCGGAAGGAGTCGCGGTCCAGGTCGGGCACCCCGAGCAGGTCGCAGATGACGGTCATCGGCAGCGGGAAGGCGAGCGCGTCGATGACGTCGGCGGTGCGCGCGCCGCCCGCCTCCATCGCGTCCAGCAGTTCGTCGGTGAGCTGCCGCACGCGGGGCGCGAGGGCCTCGATGCGGCGTGGCGTGAACTCGCGGGCCACCAGCCGGCGCATCCGGGTGTGGTCCGGCGGGTCGCTGAGCAGGACGTGCGCGTTGCCCGGCCCGTGCGCGTAGGCGGGCAGCTCCGGCGCGAGGTGGCCGTGGGTGCGCCAGTCCCGGCTGAACCGGGGGTCGACGAAGGCCGCCCGGCACGCCTCGTGGCCGACGACCAGCCACAGGTCGTCCCCGTCGGGGGTCAGCACGCGGTGCACCGGTCCCCGGGCGCGCAGGGCGGCGTAGCCGGGGTGGGGATCGGCGACGAAGTCGGGGCTGAGTTCCAGCAGTTCGACGGCGGGTGTGGAAGCGGACATGGCTGTTCCCCCTCGGATGGTCTCTCCGAGGGGGAACGCTAGTCAGTGCCGATCTTCCACCACAGCCGGTTTCACGTCAGTTGCCCGGTGTCCGGGTCAGCGCACCGGGTGGCCCGCGCCGCTGAGGGCCGTCTTGACCTCACGGATCTTCAGGTCCCCGAAGTGGAAGACGGAGGCCGCGAGGACCGCGTCCGCACCGGCGTCGACGGCCGGGGCGAAGTGCTCCAGCCTGCCCGCGCCGCCGCTGGCGATGACGGGGACGGTGACGTGTGCCCGTACGGCCGTGATCATCTCGGTGTCGTAGCCGTCCTTGGTGCCGTCGGCGTCCATCGAGTTGAGCAGGATCTCGCCCGCGCCCAGCTCCGCCGCCCGGTGCGCCCACTCGACGGCGTCGATGCCCGCGGAGCGGCGGCCGCCGTGGGTGGTCACCTCGAAGGAGCCGGACGCGGTGCGCCGGGCGTCCACCGACAGCACCAGCACCTGACGGCCGAAGCGCTCCGCGATCTCGCGGATCAGGTCGGGACGGGCGATGGCCGCGGTGTTCACGCCCACCTTGTCGGCCCCGGCCCGCAGCAGCCGGTCCACGTCGTCGGCGGTGCGCACGCCGCCGCCGACGGTCAACGGGATGAAGACCTGCTCGGCGGTGCGCCGCACCACGTCGTAGGTCGTCTCGCGGTCGCCCGACGAGGCGGTGATGTCCAGGAAGGTCAGCTCGTCGGCGCCCTCGGCGTCGTACAGCTTGGCCATCTCGACGGGATCGCCGGCGTCCCGCAGGTTCTGGAAGTTGACGCCCTTGACGACGCGCCCGTTGTCCACGTCCAGGCAGGGGATGACCCGTACGGAGACGCTCATGCGGCCCCTCCCCGGTACGCCTCCACCTCGACCTCGACGACCAGCGAGGGGTCGACGAAACCGTTGACGATCAGCATGGTCGCGGCCGGGCGGATCGTGTCGAAGAGCTCCTTGTGGGCGCGGCCCACCTCCTCGACGTCCCGCGCGTGCGTGAGGTACATGCGGGTGCGGACGATGTCGGCGCGGGTCAGGCCGAGCTGTCCGAGGGCCTGCTCGGCGACGCCGAAGGCGGTCATGGTCTGCTCGAACGGGGTGCCCGCGTCGATGACGCCGTCCACCACGGACGTACAGCCGGCCACCAGGACGAGGCCGTTGGGCAGTTCGACGGCCCGGGCGTAGCCGAACTGCTCCTCCCAGGGGGCGCCGGTCCGGACGCGGCGCACGTCGGGGGAGCTCATCGGGAGACCGCCTCCAGCGCCTCTTCCAGCGTGAACGCCTTCGCGTACAGCGCCTTGCCGACGATCGCGCCCTCGACGCCGTCGGGCACCAGGGAGGCGAGGGCCCGCAGGTCGTCCAGCGAGGAGACGCCGCCGGAGGCCACGACGGGCTTGTCGGTGGCGGCGCAGACGCTCTTCAGGAGTTCCAGGTTGGGGCCCTGGAGGGTGCCGTCCTTGGCGATGTCGGTGACGACGTAGCGCGCGCAGCCCTCGGCGTCGAGCCGGGCCAGCGTCTCGTAGAGGTCGCCGCCGTCCCGGGTCCAGCCGCGGCCGCGCAGGGTGGTGCCGCGGACGTCCAGGCCGACCGCGATCTTGTCGCCGTACTCGGAGATGACCTTGGCGACCCACTCGGGGGTCTCCAGGGCGGCGGTGCCGAGGTTGACGCGCCTGCAGCCGGTGGCGAGGGCCGCCGCCAGGGACGCGTCGTCGCGGATGCCGCCGGACAGCTCGACCTTGATGTCCATGGCGGCGGCGACCTCGGCGATGACCGCGCGGTTGTCGCCGGTGCCGAAGGCGGCGTCCAGGTCGACCAGGTGCAGCCACTCGGCGCCGGACTTCTGCCAGGCGAGGGCCGCCTCCAGCGGGGAGCCGTACGAGGTCTCGGAGCCGGACTCGCCGTGCACCAGGCGCACGGCCTGGCCGTCGCGGACGTCGACGGCGGGAAGAAGCTCAAGCTTGGGGGGCATCAGAGGGTTCCGATCCAGTTGGTGAGCAGCTGGGCTCCGGCGTCGCCGGACTTCTCGGGGTGGAACTGGGTGGCCATGAGCGCCCCGTTCTCGACGGCCGCCACGAAGGGCTCGCCGTGCGTGGCCCAACTGACGCGCGGGGCCCGGATGAGGGGGTTGGTGACTTCCAGCGACCAGTCGTGCACGGCGTAGGAGTGCACGAAGTAGAAGCGCTCGTCGGCGTCCAGACCGGCGAACAGCTCCGAGCCCTCGGCGGCCTCGACGGTGTTCCAGCCCATGTGCGGCACGACGTCGGCCTTGAGCGGCGCGACCTCGCCGGGCCACTCGTCCAGGCCCTCGCTCTCGACGCCGTGCTCGATGCCGCGCGCGAAGAGGATCTGCATGCCGACGCAGATGCCCATGACCGGGCGGCCGCCGGACAGCCGGCGGCCGACGATCCAGTCGCCGCGCGCCGCGCGCAGTCCCTCCATGCAGGCGGAGAACGCGCCGACGCCGGGCACCAGCAGCCCGTCCGCGTTCATCGCGGTGTCGTAGTCGCGGGTGATCTCGACGTCCGCGCCGACCCGGGCGAGCGCCCGCTCGGCGGAGCGGACGTTGCCGAAGCCGTAGTCGAAGACGACGACCTTCTTCGTGTTCGTCATTCCCAGAGTCCCTGAATTCGCAGGACGCCCGCGACCAGGCACATCGCGGAGGCCAGTCCGAGCAGCACGATCACGCCCTTGGGCATCTTCTGCTTGGAGAAGGAGTACATGCCGCCGAGCAGGAAGAGCCCGACGACGATGAGGATGGTGGAGAGGCCGTTCATGGGGTTACAGCGCGCCCTTGGTCGACGGGAGGATGCCGGCGGCCCGCGGGTCGCGCTCGGCGGCGTAGCGCAGTGCCCGCGCCAGGGCCTTGAACTGGCACTCCACGATGTGGTGGGCGTTGCGTCCGTACGGCACGTGGATGTGCAGGGCGACCTGGGCCTGCGCGACGAAGGACTCGAAGATGTGCCGGGTCATGGTCGTGTCGTACGAACCGATCATCGGCGCCATGTTCTCGGGCTCGGTGTGCACGAGGTAGGGGCGGCCGGAGAGGTCGACGGTGACCTGGGCGAGGGACTCGTCCAGCGGCACGGTGCAGTTGCCGAAGCGGTAGATGCCGACCTTGTCGCCGAGGGCCTGCCGGAAGGCGGCGCCGAGCGCGAGGGCGGTGTCCTCGATGGTGTGGTGGGTGTCGATGTGCAGGTCGCCGTCGGTCTTGACGGTGAGGTCGAAGAGGCCGTGGCGGCCGAGCTGGTCGAGCATGTGGTCGTAGAAACCGACCCCGGTGGCGACGTCGACCTTGCCGGTGCCGTCGAGGTCGATCTCGACGACGACCGAGGTCTCCTTGGTGGTCCGCTCGACACGTCCGATGCGGCTCATGCGTCTCGCTCCTTCTTCAGGTCGCGTACCGCTTCCAGGAACGCGTCGTTCTCGTCGGGGGTGCCTGCCGTGACCCGCAGCCAGCCGGGTACGCCGTTGTCCCGGACCAGGACGCCCCGGTCGAGGATCTGCTGCCACACGGCGTGCGCGTCGTCGAAGCGGCCGAACTGGACGAAGTTGGCGTCCGATTCGGTGACCTCGTGGCCGATGGCCCGCAGTTCGGCGACCAGGCGGTCGCGCTCGGCCTTCAGCGCCTCGACGTACCCGAGCAGGGTATCGGTGTGCTCCAGCGCGGCGAGCGCGGTGGCCTGGGTCACGGAGGACAGGTGATACGGCAGCCGTACGAGCTGGACCGCGTCCACCACGGCCGGATCGGCGGCGAGGTAGCCGAGCCGCAGCCCCGCCGCGCCGAAGGCCTTGGACATGGTG
Organism: Streptomyces sp. NPDC039736; assembly: GCF_055596485.1. Taxonomy (NCBI): domain Bacteria; kingdom Bacillati; phylum Actinomycetota; class Actinomycetes; order Kitasatosporales; family Streptomycetaceae; genus Streptomyces; species Streptomyces sp. NPDC039736. The sequence continues at coordinate 300,125 of NZ_JBVIUQ010000005.1, forward strand.
CGCGAGAGCACCAGGTGGGGGCGGCCCTCGATCAGCGGCAGCAGGGAGGCGCGGTGGCTGAATTCGCCGTACGCCTCGTCGACGACGACCAGGGACGGCTTGGCGGCCTGGGCGGCTTCGTACAGCGCGAGGACGGTGTCGGCCTCGACGGCGGTGCCGGTGGGGTTGTTGGGGCTGGTGATGAACACCACGTCGGGCCGGTGCTCGGCGATGGCCTGCTGCGCCGCCTCGACGTCGATGGTGAAGTCCTCGTTGCGGGGGCCCGGGATCCAGCCGGTGCCCGTGCCGCGCGAGATGAGCGCGTGCATGGAGTACGAGGGCTCGAAACCCATGGCGGTGCGGCCCGGACCGCCGAAGGTCTGCAGGAGCTGCTGGAGGATCTCGTTGGAGCCGTTGGCCGCCCAGAGGTTCTCGACGGCGACCGGGTGCCCGGCGGTCTTCGTCAGGTACGCGGCCAGCTCCGTCCGCAGCTCGACCGCGTCCCGGTCGGGATAGCGGTTGAGGGTGCGGGCGGCCTCGCGGACGCGCTCGGCGATGCGGTCGACCAGCTCCTCGGGGAGCGGGTACGGGTTCTCGTTGGTGTTCAGCCGGACGGGGACGTCGAGCTGGGGGGCGCCGTAGGGGGTCTTGCCCTTCAGCTCCTCGCGGATGGGGAGGTCGTCGATACCGGTCACTTGCCGGGCACCTTCCATCCGAACCTCGCCTTGATCGCCGCGCCGTGCGCGGGCAGGTCCTCCGCCTCGGCGAGCGTCACCACGTGGTGGGCGACGTCGGCGAGGGCCTCGCGGGAGTAGTCCACGACGTGGATGCCGCGCAGGAAGGACTGGACGGACAGGCCCGAGGAGTGGCAGGCGCAGCCGCCGGTGGGCAGGACGTGGTTGGAGCCCGCGCAGTAGTCGCCGAGGGAGACCGGGGCGTACGCGCCGACGAAGACCGCGCCCGCGTTGCGGACCCGGTCGGCGACGGCGGCGGCGTCGGCGGTCTGGATCTCCAGGTGCTCGGCGCCGTACGCGTCGACCACCGTGAGGCCGTCCGCCACCGAGTCCACCAGCACGATCGCGGACTGCCGCCCGGCGAGCGCCGGGCGGATCCGGTCGGTCCGGTGCTTGCTGGCGTCCACCTGCGGCACGAGTTCGCGCTCGACGGCGTCCGCGAGCGCGACGGAGTCCGTGACCAGCACGGCGGCGGCCAGCGGGTCGTGCTCGGCCTGCGAGATCAGGTCGGCGGCGACGTGCGACGGGTCGGCGGTGTCGTCCGCGAGGACGGCGATCTCGGTGGGCCCGGCCTCGGCGTCGATGCCGATGCGGCCCGCGAAGTAGCGCTTGGCCGCGGCGACCCAGATGTTGCCGGGCCCGGTGACCATGTTGGCGGGCGCGCAGGACTCGGTGCCGTACGCGAACATCGCGACGGCGGTGGCGCCGCCCGCGGCGTACACCTCGTCGATCCCCAGCAGCGCGCACGCGGCGAGGATCGTCGGGTGCGGCAGGCCGCCGAACTCGGCCTGCGCCGGGGAGGCGAGGGCGACCGACGGGACGCCGGCCTCCTGCGCGGGGACCACGTTCATGATCACGGACGACGGGTAGACGGACCGGCCGCCGGGCGCGTACAGGCCCACCCGGTCGACGGGGACCCACTTCTCGGTGACCGTGCCGCCGGGCACGACCTGGGTGGTGCGGGTGGAGCGGCGCTGTGCGCGGTGCACCAGCCTGGCCCGCCGGATGGACTCCTCCAGGGCCGCCCTGACCTCCGGGTCGAGCTGCTCCAGCGCGTCGGCGATCGCCCGCGCCGGGACCCGGACCTCGGTCAGCGTGACCCCGTCGAACCTCTGGGCGTACTCGACCAGCGCCGCGTCGCCACGATGATGCACGTCCTCGCAGATCGGCCGCACCTTCTCCAGGGCGGCCGTCACGTCGAAGTCGGCTCGGGGCAGCAGGTCGCGCAGGGCTCCGCCCTCGGGGAGGGCCTTGCCGCGCAGATCGATTCGTGAGATCACGTACCCAATTCTCGCAGACGGCTTCCGGCCACCGGCCGCCCGTATCACTGGCTGATACGCGGCACAGTGGTCCCGTGTGTCACCGGTGACCACTAGCGTGCACTGCGTTACGTACGCAACCGAGGGATGGGGCGGCGCAGTGACCGAGGGGCAGCGGGACGACGAGGCGCCCGACTGGCTCAGCGCGGCGGAGCTGGGGATGTGGCAGGCCTTCCGCAACGGCAGCGCCTACGACCTGCGGGTGCGCGACCCGCTCGCCGACGACCCGATGGCGGCCCGCTCCTGGGGGCCCGAGCGCACGGTCCGGGCCAGGGTGGTCGCGCTGCTGCTGCTCAGCGGGCCCGAGGCGCGGCCCGGCCGGGTGGCGGCGCTGAAGCTGCGCGGGGTGCAGATCACCGGGGCGCTGGACCTGTCGGGCGGCACGGTGGCTCCGTACGTGGAGCTGAACGGCTGCCGCTTCGACGGCGAGCTGCTGCTGCCGGAGTGCCGGTTCACCACGCTGCGGCTGGTGGGCTGCTCGGTTCCGCGCCTGGAGGCGGCCCGGCTGCACACCGAGGGCGACCTGCACCTGCCGCGCTGCCGGGTGGAGAACGGGGTGCGGCTCACCGACGCCCAGATCGGCACCGACCTGCTGATCAACCAGGTCGTGATCGGCCGCGACCGGCGCGGGAAGTCCCTGCTCGCCGACGGGCTCTCGGTCGCCCAGGACCTCCAGGCGGAGCTGATCGAGACGCACGGCGAGATCAGCCTGCGCGGCGCGAAGATCGGCGTGTCGCTGAGCCTGCGCGGCAGCCGGCTCAGCAACCCGTACGGCAAGCTCGCGCTCAACGCCCCGCAGCTCACGGTGGAGCGCTCGCTCTACCTGACCCCGGCCGGACTCTCCTCGCAGCTCTACGGCAACGCCACTCCCCCGTACGGCATCGGGCGCGGCATCGGCGGCACCCCCGCCCGGGGCGTGCGCGTGCAGCGCTTCGAGTGCCTGGGCGGCATCCGGCTGGACGACGGCCGGTTCGGCGACGCGGTCGACCTCCAGGACGCGCGCTTCACGCTGGAGAACGACCAGGAGGTCTCGCTGCGCCGCATCCAGACCCCCGAGCTGCGCTTCCTCGGCGAGCGTCCGGAGCGGGGCAGGGTGGTGCTGTCCGGCGCGCGGATCGTCACCCTGGTCGACAAGTCGACGAGCTGGCCGGGGCCCGGGCAGCTCTCGATGGGCGGCTTCGTGTACGAGACCCTGGTCCCGGTGGGGCACTTCCCGCTGGCCAGACGGCTGGAGTGGGTGACGGCGGCGACCCCCGAGTACGCCCCGGAGCCGTACGAGCGGCTGGCCGCCGTCAAGCGCAACAGCGGCGAGGACTCCGAGGCGCGCGAGGTGCTGCTCACCAAGCAGCGCCGGCGGCGGGAGACGCTGCCGCTGGCCGGAAAGGCCTGGGGCGTCCTCCAGGACTGGACGGTCGCGTACGGGTACCGGCCGGGCCGGGCGGCGCTGTGGATGGCGGTGCTGTGGGCGGCGGGGACGCTCGCCTTCTCGCGTTACGATCCCGAGCCCATCAAGGCCGACGAGCACCCGCAGTGGAGTGCGGCCCTCTACGCCCTGGACCTGCTGGTGCCCGTGATCAACCTCGGCCAGGACGGCCACTGGCTGCTCAAGGGCGTCTGGCAGTGGGCGGCAGCGGGGCTGATCCTGCTGGGCTGGGTCCTGGCGACGACGGTCGCGGCGGGCGCGTCCCGACTGCTGCGGCGGGGGTGAGGCGGGGGCCTCCGGGGGGTAATGGGGGGCTTCCGGGGCGGGGCGGGTGCCGGGGTGCGGCGCGGGTCGGGTGCGCATGGGTACCGGCACGGAGTTTCGAGCCGTTCACCCCGCCTCCCCCGCGCCCCCACACACCCTTCGTCTCCGCCCTCTTTCTTTACCGTCCCTTGACCGAAAACCGTACAACCTTCGCGCCGCTACCAAAGCTTCACAGACCACCCCTGGCACCCCGCTCACCTGCGGTTTTCAATGGTCTGACCATGTCTTTCCTTCGCGCCCTGATGAGCACCGCACGCCGGTCCCGCCGGGACTCCCCGCACGCGGCCGACGGGCCGCCCGCCACGGACGAGGAGCTGCTGCTCGACGCCCCCGACGACCGCATCGCCCCCGCCCTCGTCGCCGCCGCCCAGGGCCGTCACGCACCCGCCGCCGCCCTGCTCGCCGCGACCCGCGAAGGCGCCGAGTGGGAGAACCGCGACCGGTACGCGCTGCGGCTGGCCGCGTTCGCCCGGCACCGCCAGGACTGGCTCACCGACTGGCTGCTCGCCGCCCCCCGGGACCCGGACGCCCTGCTGGTCAAGGCCGAGCTGGAGGTCCGCAGGGCGCTGGAGTCCCCGGCCCCGGCCGACCGGCTGCGCCCGGCGGGCCCGCTCATCGACGCCGCCGCCGCGGGCGCGCCCAGCGACCCGGTGCCCTGGCGCATCGCGCTGGACCACGCGCGCGGCACCCAGGCCGACCACGACACCTTCGAGGCGCTGTGGGGGCAGGCGATCCGCCGGTCCTCCCACCACTACGGGTGCCATGTGGCGGCCCTGAAGTACCTGGCCGCACAGGGCTCCACGTACCGCGAGTGCTTCGACTTCGCCGAACAGGCCGCCGACGACGCGCTCCCCGGCTCCCTCATCCAGGCGCTCCCCCTGCGGGCCGCCTTCGTGCTCCTGGTGGACCGGGGCACGGGGACCGCGCAGCCCCTCGCGGCGGGGCTGGGCGCCCGCGTCGACAAGGCGGCCGACCTGGCGATCGCCCTGTCCGCCGAGTACGCGCCGGGCGACCCCTGGGCGGCCGAGGTCCGCAACCTCCTCGCCTACGTCCTGGTCCGCCGCGAGCGGTGGGCGGAGGCGGTCGAGCAGTTCCGGCTGATCGGGCCGTACGCCACGTCCTTTCCGTGGGCCCGGCTCACCGGGGACCCGCTCGGCAGGTTCCTCGAACTGCGGGACACGGCGCGCTCGCTGGCGGGGGCCGGTCCGCCGCCGGCGGCGGACCGCACGAGACCCGAGGGGGCCCGGAAGTGGTCTCACGGCCGCAGCAGGTCCGACGGCCATTACGCTTGAGCGCTGTGACCACCGCTCGCCTTCCGCTCTTCCCGCTCAACTCGGTGCTGTTCCCCGGCCTCGTCCTGCCGCTGAACGTGTTCGAGGAGCGTTACCGCGCGATGATGCGCGACCTGCTGAAGTCGTCCCCCGACGCCGAAGGGCCCGGCGGCGCCGGCCAGGACGCCGACGGCGCCGACGACGAGGCGCGCCGTTTCGCGGTCGTGGCGATCCGCGACGGCCGGGAGACCGCCCGCACCGCGACCGGCATGCCCGACGACCCGACCGCCGTGACCGAGCAGGGCCCGGCGGCCGGCTTCGGCGCCGACCCCATCCAGGCCTTCCACCGGGTGGGCTGCATCGCCGACGCGGCGACCATCCGCGAGCGCGAGGACGGCAGCTTCGAGGTGCTCGCCACGGGCACGCGGCGGGTGCGGCTGCTGTCCGTGGACGCGAGCGGCCCGTACCTGGTGGCCGAGCTGGAGGAGCTGGAGGAGGACCCCGGCGACGAGGCGGGCGCCCTCGCCGAGGGGGTGCTGCGGGCGTTCCGGACGTACCAGAAGCGGCTGGCGGGGGCGCGCGAGGCGACCCTGACGACGGCCGCCGACCTGCCCGACGAGCCGTCGGTGGTCTCCTACCTGGTGGCGGCGGCGACCATGCTCGACACGCCGACCCGGCAGCGGCTGCTCCAGGCCCCCGACACGGCGACCCGGCTGCGCGAGGAGCTGACCATCCTGCGCCAGGAGTCGGCCCTGATCCGGCACCTGCCGTCAATTCCGGCGGAGGCCCTGACCCGGGCCCCCACCTGCCCCAACTGAGCTGAGGACCTCGTTACGGTGGCGAAGAAGAAGCAGACCGCGCAGGCGGGCGGGACGCCCGCGACGGTGGCCCTGACGGCGGCGGGCACGGCGTACACGGTGCACTCCTACGCGCACGACCCGGCGGCGCCCTCGTACGGCGAGGAGGCCGCCCGGGCGCTCGGCGTCACCCCGGACCGGGTCTTCAAGACGCTGGTGGCGGACGTGGACGGGACGCTGACCGTCGCGGTGGTGCCGGTGGCGGGGTCCCTGGACCTCAAGGCGCTGGCCTCGGCCGTCGGCGGCAAGAAGGCCGTCATGGCGGACCCGGCGGCGGCGGAGCGCACCACGGGGTACGTGCGGGGCGGGATCTCGCCGCTCGGCCAGCGCAGGAGGCTGCCCACGGTGCTGGACGCGTCGGCGTCCGCGCACGCCACGATCTGCGTCTCGGCGGGACGCCGGGGGCTGGAGGTCGAACTGGCCCCCGCGGACCTGGCGGCGCTGACCTCGGCGGTCCTCGCACCGATCGGGCGGGCGTAGGCCGGGCGGGTGCGAGGCGGCTGTCCCGGGCGGATGGGAGAGGGCTGAGCCGTTGGATGTGCGGCTGCGTCGTGGCTGTCCCGGGCGGGTGCGAGGCGGCTGAGCCGTTGGATGTGCGGCTGCCTCGTGGCCGGTCGCGCAGTTCCCCGCGCCCCCGAGGGCGTGCCCTTCGGGCAGTCGCCCCCGCCCCTACGCCGACCCGGTGTCCTGCGGCGCCGGCCCCGCCTGGGACGGTGCGCCGTAGTACGCACCCCACTCGAACTCCGGCTCCGGGTCCCGTACCCCCCACACCGCCGTCAGCCCCAAGTGCACCAGCACCGCCGCGAACGGCCACGCCAGCAGCGCCCCCTTCGCCCCCAGCTTCAGCGGCGCGTCGAAGACGGCCCCGGCCCCCGCCGCCTTCGCGTGCGCGACCACGTCCGCCGTCGGCCCGAACCAGCCCCCGGCCATCCACCCCAGCCACGCCCCCATGAGCGCGCCGAGCGCGATGCCCAGGACCACCGGCACTCCGCCCCGGCGGTGGAGGAGGAAGGCGCCGAGCCCGGTGAGCAGCCCCAGCCCCAGTGACAGCAGGACGAAGACGCCGTCCGCGCCCGCCGCCTCCTCGCCCTCGGTGTCCTTGAGGAAGACGGCCTTGTCGGTCGAGATCAGCGGCACCTTCGGCGCCAGCCACGCCCACAGCGCGCCCAGCAGCAGACCCGCCACCGCGGTCACCACCAGCACGACCAGCCCCTTGCGGATGTCCGCGGCCAGTTCGGCGGAGCGCTCGGACGCGTCGTCGGCCGGAGCGTACGGGGCTTCGGTCGCGCCCTCGGGCGTCTGCCAGGGGTCGTGCGGCGAAGGCTGGTGAGGCGGTGTCAGAGGAGCAGTCACCCTGACATCGTGCCAGGCCCCTGCGGGCGGCGCCTCACCGGACGCCCCTCCTGTCCGGCACTCGGGCGTCGGCGCGCGTCAGCGGACGGCGGCCCGCCGGTAGGCCCAGGTCGCCACGGCGAGGGACACCACGCCGACCCCGGCGCAGACCGCCAGGTCGAGGCCGACCGCCGCCCAGTCCGGGTGCGCGTCGAAGGTACGGGCGAAGGCCTCCACCCCGTAGGTGGAGGGCAGCAGGTCCCGCGCCCAGGAGATCACCAGCGGCATCCGTTCCGCCGGGAGCACCCCTAGCAGCAGCGCCGCCGACATTCCCAACTGCCCCAGCAGCGTGGCCAGTTCGGGCTTGGGGGCGAGCAGGCCGAGGACCGCGCCGAGCCCGGCGAGCGCCGCCCCGGCCAGCGGGACGACCGCCGCGAGCACCCAGAGGTGCCCCATCGGCAGGCCGAAGAGCACACAGCCGATGCCCGCCGTGACGAGCGTTCCGGGGACCGTGAAGGAGGCGTACGCGCCCGCCGCGCCCAGCACCACCGAGGCGGGCGGCACCGGCAGCGTCGCGTAGTGGTCCAGTCCGCCGCTCGCCCGCAACTGGCCGAAGTACTGCGCCAGCAGGTTCAACGCGACGAAGGCGACCACCAGCACGCTCGACCCGGCGACGACCGCCCGCGCCTCCCCGCCCCCGTCCACGACGCCCCGCATCAGGATCATGATCCCGACGGACTGGAACGTCGCCACGAACAGGAGCGGGATGCGCGCCACCCGGGCGCGCGAGAGCTGCGAGCGGTACACGGCAGCGAGGGAGGGCAGGAAGCGCGCGGCGGGCGCGAGGTCCGCGGCGTCCGGCCCGACGTCCGGCCCCGCGTCCGTGCGCGCGGCGGCGGACCCCGTCGTCGTCCCCACTGCCTCGATGGATCCAGCGCTCACGCCTTGACCAGCCCTTCGTTGCGCCCGCCGCCGAGCGCGAGATACACGTCCTCCAGGCTGGGGGTGGCCAGCGTGAAGTCGTCGAGGGCGGCGAACGCCGCGCCTCCGGTGACCGCGGCGACCGCCGCCCGCGCCTCGTCCGGCGCCAGCCGCAGCGTCCAGCGCCGCCCGGACTCCTGCACCGCGGAGCCCAGCTCGCGCAGGGCCGCCACCTCGGGGACCTCCAGCGGGGCCCGCTCGCGCCACACCAGTTCGAGCCTGACCTCGTCGGCGACGTGCGCCTTGAGCCCGGCGGGGGTGTCGCAGGCGATGACCCTGCCGCGTTCCAGCACGGCCACCCGGTCCAGGACGGTCTCGGCCTCGATCACGTTGTGGGTGACCAGCAGGACCGTCGCGCCGCGTTCGGCGCGCCGCCGGTCGACGGCCGACCAGACGGCGCGCCGGGCGACCGGGTCCATCCCGGTCGTCGGCTCGTCGAGGACCAGTACCGGCCGCTCCCCCACCAGTACGGTCGCGAAGCAGGCCAGCCGGCGCTGTCCGCCGGAGAGTTTCTTGAGCGCCTTGCCCGCGAGCGGGGTCAGGGCCAGTTCTTCGAGTACGTCGTCGCGCTCGGCGCGCGCCTGCTTCAGCGACAGCCCCCGCAGCCGGCCGGTCGTCTCCACGGCCAGGGCCACGGTCAGCTCGTCGAGGGCACTGCTCTCCTGGCCGAGGTAGGCCAGCAGCCGGGCGGCGCGCTCGGGGTGGCGCACCAGGTCGTGGCCGAGTACGGAGACGCTGCCCGCGTCGGGACGCATCAGGCCGGTGAGCTGGCGCACCAGGGTGGTCTTGCCCGCCCCGTTGGGGCCGAGCAGGCCGAAGATCTCGCCCCGGCGCACGGCCAGGGAGACGCCGTCGCTGGCCCGCACCTCGGGCACGGCGGGCGCGCCGCGCCGGGCGCGTGCGGCGGCGTACACCTTGACCAGCCCTTCGACCGCGCACACGACGTCCCGGTCCCCCGCGCGGGGCCTGCCGGAGGACACGTCCGGAGACGTTCCCGGGGACCTGTCGTGCGGTGCCGGGGCCGTGCCCGCTGTCTGCGCCGACTCCACTCGCGGCGCGCCGCTGCCCGTACTCACGAGCCACGACCTTACGGGGTCCCCGGCGGCGTCCGCTCCGCCGGGTCCCTCCTATGGCGTACCGGTCGGGGTGCGTTCGCCCCGGCCGGGCGGCGGCCGGTGGCCGTCGTCCCGGGGGCTCAGTCCGCGACCGTCGCGTGCTCCGCGGCGGCCCGGACGTCGATCTCGCGCCAGAAGCCCGCCCGGATCGCGTACCGGTCGTGCTCGTCGATCTGGTCGTCCTTGTGCGCGAGGAGGCCGAAGCGGGCCGCGTACCGCAGCAGCTCGCCGTCGATGCGGTGCGGGATGCGCGGGTACATGGTGGAGAGCTTCTGGGTGTGGCCGGGCTCCGGGAGGCGTTCCATCCAGCGGCGGGCGAAGACCTGGCCGACCTCGAAGGGGTCGCCGCCGACGGTGGTGATGTCCTCCTCGCGGTCCGCCCAGCGCTGCTCGGCGCTGGTGAGCTGGGCGAGGGTGGGCAGGGACGCCGTCTCGGGGGGCTCGCCGAGCGCGGGACCGGAGCCGGGGCGCTCCACCCATCCCCGGTCGGACGACCAGCGCAGGGTGGCGCTGGTCGCCGGGGGCTGCGCGGCGTGCCCGGGGGGCTGGGCGGGCTGGCTGCCGGGGCCGCGCAGTCCGGCGAGGTCCTTCGGCGTGGGCACGGCACGGCCGCTCGCGGCGGCGGGGGCCTCGGCGGAGCCGTTGCGGGCGGGGGCGCCGTCCCGGGCGGGGGCCTGGGCGTCGCAGGCCCGGGCGTCGGCGCGGGCCTGCGCCTCCGCCTGGGCGGCGAGCGCGGACTCGGGCAGCGGGGCGGAGAGGATCGCGGCGATCTCGGGGCGGGGGGCCGGCGACGGGGCGCACCCGCCGCCGTACTCCTTGGCCCGTACCGCGCGCGTGATCCAGACCCGGTCCAGGACGCGGCGTTCGTCGGCCTCGGCGACGAGGTCCTCGGACTGGTTGTAGTCGCCGTCGGCGGCCTGCACCGCCCACAGGTGGACGGCGACGCCGTGTTCCTTGGCGGACATCAGTCCGGGCAGCAGGTCGCCGTCGCCGGTCACCAGCACGATGTCGGAGCAGGCGCGATTTCTGGCCAGTTCGGTGAGCTCGGCGTGCATGGCCGCGTCGACGCCCTTCTGCGCCCAGCGGCCGTCGCTGCGGGTCAGGGCGCCCAGGCGCACGGTCACCCGCGGCATGACGCGCAGCCGCCGGTGCTCGGGCTGCGGAACGCGGTCGGGCGCGCCGTCGAACCAGTAGATGCGCAGCAGGGGCTGCTGCGTATCGGCCTCGGCGCGTTCACGCAGGCCCTGGATGAGGGCGGCGTGATCGACGGTGATGCGCGAGCGGGCCGGCTCCCCGGCCAGCAGACTCGCGGCGGCGCCCAGCAAGTAGCCGGCGTCCACCAGGACGACGCAGCGGTCCACGCGTTCCACCCTCTTTCTGGAACCTCGAAAAATGTTCGAAGAACTGGTGAGATCTCGAAAACAAAGGACAAGGACCGGCAGTCTTCGCGGGTTTCACCTGAGTCTGCCCGACCTCGCGGGGCTTAACGGCCGGAACTCGATCATCGGCGTGGCGACGGACGAAGTTACCGGGGAGGTTACTCCCGATGGCGTCGGTTACGTACGGCGATGATCGAAAATGCGAGGTCTGTCCCCTTGTGTGAGTCTGGTCGCGGCCCTGGCACCGACACCTTTCAGGAGGCATTCCATGGCCAAGAACAAGAACTCCCGCAAGCAGCCCACCACTCAGGACAAGGCCGCGCAGCAGTCCGAGAAGAGCAGCTCCTTCGAGGCACAGGCGCAGCCCCCGGCCCAGGGCAGCCCGGCCGACGTGGCGCGCAAGCACCAGCGGCGTTTCGGCCACAACTGATCACTTCTGGCATATGAAGAAGGCGCGCCCCCCTCCATGAGGGGGGCGCGCCTTTCCTTGCGGGACGCGGGGAGCCGCGCGGCCGGCCACCACGCACCCGCGGCCGGCCACGCACAGCGCCTATCCGGCCAGGCAGCTCGGGCCGAGCAGGACCTTCAGGTCGCCGAAGAGCGCCGGGTCCGCGGTCACCCGGTGCCGGTCCAGCCGCAGCACGGTCGTCTTGCGCGGGCCCTGGAGCTTGATCCGCACCTCGGTGTTGCCCCGGTGGTGGGACAGGATGTCGCCCAGCTTGCTGATCATCGGCGGGGTGACCTTGACCGTGGGGATGGTCAGGACGACGGGGGCGTTGGCGCCCGCGTTCGACAGGTCCGGGACCTGGAGTTCCATCGCGACCAGCCGGGGCACGTCCTCGCGCTTGTCGAGACGGCCCTTGACGAAGACCACCGTGTCCTCGACGAGCTGCGTGGAGACCAACTGGTAGGTGGCCGGGAAGAACATGCACTCGATGGAGCCCGCCAGGTCCTCCACCGTGGCGATCGCCCAGGCGTTGCCCTGCTTGGTCATCTTGCGCTGGAGGCCGGAGATGATGCCGCCGACCGTGATGACCGCGCCGTCGGCGTGCTCGCCGCCCATGAGCTGGGCGATGGCCGCGTCCGCCTTGTCGGACAGGACGTGCTCCAGGCCGAACAGCGGGTGGTCGGAGACGTACAGTCCGAGCATCTCGCGCTCCTGCGCGAGCAGGTAGGACTTCTCCCACTCGATGTCGGAGAACTCCACGTCGAGTCCGAAGCCGGGCTCGCTGCTGTCCTCCTCGCCGCCGCCGAAGAGGTCGAACTGGCCCTCGGCCTCCTTCCTCTTCACCTGCACCACGTTGTCAATCATCGGCTCGTGGTGGGCGACGAGGCCCTTGCGGGTGTGCCCCATCTCGTCGAAGGCGCCGGCCTTGATGAGGGACTCGACCGTGCGCTTGTTGCAGACGACGGCCTCGACCTTGTCGAGGAAGTCGGGGAAGGAGCTGTACTTCCCCTTCGCCTTGCGCATCCGGATGATCGAGTCCACGACGTTCTGGCCGACGTTGCGGATGGCGGTGAGGCCGAAGAGGATCACGTCGTCGCCCTGGGCGGCGAAGTTGGACTCCGACTCGTTGACGTTCGGCGGGAGCACCTTGATGCCCATGCGGCGGCACTCGTTGAGGTAGACGGCCGACTTGTCCTTGTCGTCCTTCACCGAGGTGAGCAGGGCCGCCATGTACTCGGCGGGGTAGTTCGCCTTCAGGTAGGCGGTCCAGTAGGTGACCAGGCCGTACGCGGAGGAGTGCGCCTTGTTGAACGCGTAGCCGGCGAACGGCACCAGCACGTCCCACAGCGCCTGGATGGCCTGGTCGCTGTAGCCGTTCTTCTTCGCGCCCTCCTGGAAGAGGACGAAGTTCTTGGCCAGTTCCTCGGGCTTCTTCTTGCCCATCACGCGGCGCAGGATGTCGGCCTCGCCGAGCGAGTACCCGGCGATGATCTGGGCGGCCTTCTGCACCTGCTCCTGGTACACGATGAGGCCGTAGGTGAGGCCCAGCGTCTCCTTCAGGGGCTCTTCGAGCTCCGGGTGGATCGGCGTGATCTCCTGGCGGCCGTTCTTGCGCTCCGCGTAGTTGGTGTGCGAGTTCATGCCCATCGGGCCCGGCCGGTACAGGGCCGAGACGGCGGAGATGTCCTCGAAGTTGTCGGGCTGCATCTGGCGCAGCAGGGAGCGCATGGGGCCGCCGTCGAACTGGAAGACGCCGAGCGTGTCGCCGCGGCAGAGCAGTTCGAAGGTCTTCGGGTCGTCCAGCGGGAGGGAGAGCATCTCCAGGTCGATGCCCTTGTTGGCCCGGACCATCTTGACGGCGTCGTCCATGATGGTCAGGTTGCGCAGGCCCAGGAAGTCCATCTTGAGCAGGCCGAGCGACTCGCACTGGGGGTAGTCCCACTGCGTGATGGTGACGCCGTCGGTGTGCCGGGTCCACAGCGGGGCGTGGTCCACGATGGGCTCGCTGGACATGATGACGCCGGCCGCGTGCACGCCCATCTGACGGACCAGGCCCTCGACGCCCTTCGCGGTGTCGATGACCTTCTTGACGTCCGGCTCGTTCTCGTACATCCCCCGGATCTCGCCCGCCTCGCTGTAGCGCGGGTGCTTGGGGTCGGTGATGCCGGAGAGGTCGATGCCCTTGCCGAGGACGTCGGCGGGCATGGCCTTGGTGAGGCGGTCGCCCATCGCGTACGGGTAGCCGAGGACGCGGGCGGAGTCCTTGATGGCGTTCTTCGCCTTGATCTTGCCGTAGGTGCCGATCATGGCGACCTTGTCCGAGCCGTACTTCTCCGTCACGTACCGGATCACCTCGACGCGCCTGCGCTCGTCGAAGTCGATGTCGACGTCGGGCATGGAGATGCGCTCGGGGTTCAGGAAGCGCTCGAAGATCAGGCCGTGCGTGATCGGGTCGAGGTCGGTGATGCCCATGGCGTACGCCACGATCGAGCCAGCCGCCGAACCACGGCCCGGGCCCACGGCGATGCCCTGGTTCTTCGCCCACATGATGAAGTCGGCGACGACGAGGAAGTACCCGGGGAAGCCCATCGAGATGATGGTGTCCATCTCGTACTCGGCCTGCTTCTGGCGGTCCTCGGGGACGCCGCCCGGGTAGCGGCGCTCCATGCCGCGGCGCACCTCCTCCTGGAACCAGGTGACCTCGGTGAAGCCCTCCGGGATGTCGAACTTCGGCATCAGGTCGCGCTTCTCGAACATCCCGGTGGTGTCGATCTGCTCGGCGACCAGGAGGGTGTTGCGGCAGCCCTCCTGCCAGGCGTCCGAGGAGTCCACCGCGTACATCTCGTCGGTGGACTTCAGGTAGTAGCCGGTGCCGTCGAAGCGGAAGCGGTCCGGGTCGGAGAGGTTCTTGCCGGTCTGGATGCACAGCAGCGCGTCGTGCGCGGAGGCCTCGTGCGCGTAGGTGTAGTGCGAGTCGTTGGTGACCAGCGGCGGGATGCCGAGTTCCTTGCCGATCTTGACGAGGTCGTCGCGGACCCGGCGCTCGATGTCGATGCCGTGGTCCATCAGCTCCAGGAAGTACCGGTCCTTGCCGAAGATGTCCTGGTAGTCGGAGGCGGCCTGCCTGGCCTCCTCGTACTGGCCGAGCCGCAGCCGGGTCTGGAGCTCGCCGGACGGGCAGCCGGTGGAGGCGATGAGCCCCTCGGACCACTGGGAGATGGTCTCCTTGTCCATGCGCGGCCACTTCTGGAGCCAGCCCTCGGCGTACGCGTCGGAGGACAGCTTGAAGAGGTTGTGCAGCCCGGTGCTGTTCGCCGCCCAGATCGTCTTGTGGGTGTAACCGCCGGAACCGGAGACGTCGTCGCGCTTCTGGTGCGGCTGGCCCCACTTGATCTTCCGCTTGTTGCGCCGGGACTCCGGGGCGACGTACGCCTCGATGCCGATGATGGGCGTGACGCCCGCCTTCTGCGCCGTGTGGAAGAAGTCGTACGCCCCGTGCAGGTTGCCGTGGTCGGACATCGCGATGTGCGTCATGCCCATCTCGTTGCACGCGTCGAACATGTCCTTGAGCCGCGCGGCACCGTCCAGCATCGAGTACTGGGTGTGGACGTGGAGGTGCGTAAAGGGCGGCTTGGTCACGGCGGGGGCCTCCGGCGGCGGGTCGGTGACAGGCGGTGGATGCGAGAGCCGAGTCTACTTCCCCGCACTGACAGGACCGGGGCTCCGCGGCCCGCCGTGCGGCGGTTCGGCAGACCGTCCGATCCGCGGGGCACTCAGCGGTACGGTCGTGCGTTGGACGGGAGGACGGTTGCCCCCGGCGCCCGTCCGACCCGTCCCCGCAAGCACGTGAACGCCCGCACCAGGAGGCCCGGCGATGTCGGTTCCGCAGACAGCAGCCACCCAGCGCGGCGAGGAGATCCTCGCCGTGTTCGACACCGCCTTCGGCCAGCTCCTCGCTGCCGACCCGGCGGCCTTCCGGGTCAAGTTCCGCAAGATGGCCGCCTCCGCCTTCGCCTTCTACCGGGGCGCGGCGGGCCTCTTCTACGCCGACCAGGAGCGCGAGCAGCACGCCGGCCCCTACCTGGACGAGCGGACCAGCCGGGTGTGGATCCACGGCGACCTGCACGCGGAGAACTTCGGCACGTACATGGACGCCGAAGGCCGCCTGATCTTCAACGTCAACGACTTCGACGAGGCGTACGTCGGCCCCTTCCTCTGGGACCTCAAGCGCTTCGCCGCCTCGATCGCCCTCATCGGCTACCAGAAGGCGCTCGGTGACGCGCAGATCGGCGACCTGGTCCGGGTGTACGCGGCCGCCTACCGCGAGCGCGTCCACCAGCTCGCCACCGGCGCCAAGAACGACGAGGTGCCGCCGTTCACCCTGGACACGGCCGAGGGCCCGCTGCTGGACGCCCTGCGCGACGCCCGGCGGCTGACCCGGTTCTCGCTCCTCGACTCGATGACGGAGATCCGCGACTTCGAGCGCCGCTTCGCCTCCGGCGGCGGCGCCGTCGACCTGGACGCCGCCACCCGCTACAAGGTGCTGGCCGCCTTCGACGGCTACCTGGAGACGCTCCCGGAGTCCTCGCTGACCCGCCCCGACTCGTACCGCGTGAAGGACGTGGTCGGACGCCGCGGCATCGGCATCGGCTCGGCTGGCCTGCCCTCGTACAACATCCTCCTGGAGGGCAACAGCGACGCCCTGGAGAACGATGTGATCATCTACATGAAGCAGGGCCAGACCCCGGCGGTCTCCCGGCACGTCACCGACTCCGCCGTGCGCGAGTACTTCCAGCACGAGGGCCACCGCACGGTCATCTCGCAGCGCGCCCTGCAGGTGAACGCCGACCCGTGGCTGGGCTGGACCGAGCTGGACGGGCAGGGCCAGCTCGTCGCCGAGGTGTCGCCGTACGCGGTGGACCTGAACTGGTCGGACATCGACGAGCCCGCCGAGATCGCGGCCGTCGTCGCCGACCTGGGCCGGGCGACCGCCACCATGCACTCGGCGGCCGACGACGAGAGCGGGCACTCGCTGGTGCCGTTCTCCACCGAGCGGGCCATCGACGCGGCGATCGCCGCCGACGAGGACGGCTTCGGCGAGCTGCTGGTGGACTTCGCGCACAGCTACGGGGCGCGCGCCCGCGCCGACCACCAGATCTTCGTGGACCTGTTCCGCAACGGTCGCATCACGGGTCTCTGATCCTTAGAAGGCCCTTACGAGGGCTCGTGGCAGACTCATTCACGATGGGCATAACCAGGACTCCGCTTCGCACCCTGCGGGCAGCGCTCTTCACGGCGGTCGTCGTGACGCTGTCCGTGGGTTCGCACGTGCTGCTGTCCGGAGTCCCGCTGCCGCCGCTCACGGTCGTCGCCCTCGGCGCGGCCGTGTTCGGCCTCGCGTACGCGCTCGCCGGGCGGGAACGCGGCTTCGGTCCGATCGCCGCCCTGCTGGTGCCGCTGGAGCTGGCGGCGGACACCCTCTTCACCACCGGGCAGCACGTCTGTTACGGGCCGTCCGGCGGTCCCGTCGCCGGTGCGCTGCGCTCCGTCGGGCTCGACGTGCTGTGCGGCGGCACCCCGGTCGGCGCCCCGTTCGTCCACACCGGCACGAAGGAACGCCTGAGCGTCCTGCTGGCCTCGCCCGACCCCGCGCTGCCCTGGCTGCTGCTCGGGGCGCACCTGGCGGTCGGGCTGCTGGCCGCGCTGTGGCTGCGGCGCGGCGAGGCGGCGCTGGCCGGGCTGCTGCGCACGGCCGGCTGCCTGGCGTTCCGGCCGCTGCTGTTCGCGGTGGCCTCGGTGGCGGGATTCTTCCTCGTACGGGGCCCCGCGCGTCCGGCGGCCCGCCGGGAGGCGGCGGCCGCGCTGCTGCGCACCCGGCACCTCGTGCACTCCGTGGGGCGGCGCGGCCCGCCCGCCGCCGGGTTCTCCCCCGCCGCCTGAGCCGCACCCGGCCCGGCGCACCCCCACCCGGCACGTCAGTACCCACGGAGTGAAACGATCATGAGTGCACGCAACAACCAGGCGAACAAGGCAGCGGCCCGCGAGCGGCTGAAGGCGGAGCGCGAGCGGCAGGCGAAGAAGGACAAGACCAAGCGCCAGCTCGTGGTCGCCGGGTCGGTCGTGGCCGTCCTCGCGATCGCCGGCGGCGTCGGCTACTTCGTCGTCCAGGCCAACAAGCCGAAGGCCTGGGAGGCCGCCGCGGAGGTGGCCAAGGACGGCTCGGTCACCAAGCCCGCCCACACCACCGGCGCCGACGGCACCACCGTCGTCATCGGCAAGGCCGACGCCAAGAAGACCCTGGAGCTGTACGAGGACCCGCGCTGCCCGAGCTGCGCCGCCTTCGAGCAGGCCAACGGCGAGCAGATCAAGAAGGACGTCGACGCGGGCAAGTACAAGGTCCAGTACGTCGGCGCGACCTTCATCGACAACATGGCCGGCGGCGAGGGCTCCAAGAACGCCACCAGCGCGCTGGGCGCCGCGCTGAACGTGAGCGGCGAGGCCTTCCTGGAGTACAAGGGCAAGCTGTACGCGCAGGCCAACCACCCCGACGAGCGCGACGACAAGTTCGGCGACGACAGCTACCTGATCAAGATCGCCGACCAGGTGCCCGCCCTGAAGGGCAACAAGAAGTTCCAGGACGCGGTCAAGGCCGGCACCTTCGACCCCTGGGCGCTGAAGATGTCGCAGAAGTTCGACGCCAGCGGCATCAAGGGCACGCCGACGCTGAAGATGGACGGCAAGGCCGTCGTCAAGGAGGGCACCGAGGCCGCCCCGATGGCCCCGGCGGACTTCCAGGCGGCGCTGGAGAAGGCCCTGAAGGCCTGACGCTCCGTCACACCGCGCCCGGCGCCTGCCCGACGGGCGGGCAGCGGGTGGGCGAAACCTTTCTGTTTCGCCCACCCGAAGGCCTTGCCGATCCGTAATGTGATCGCCCGTGACCAGTCAACTCACTCCTGCCACGGGCGTCTCCTCCGCCTCCGGGTCCCCGTCCCGCCGCACGGCCCTGAAGGCCGCGGCCGCCGCGGCGCTCGCCGCGCCCGCCCTCACCGCGGCGGCCGCCCACGCGGCCCCGGCCGCCCCCGCCTTCCTGCACGGCGTGGCCTCCGGCGACCCGCTGCCCGACGGCGTCCTGCTCTGGACCCGTGTCACGCCCACGCCCGGGGCCACGCCCGGCTCCGGTCTCGGCCCGGACGTCGCGGTGGCCTGGGAGGTCGCGGAGGACCAGGCGTTCGCCCGGGTCGTCGCCCGGGGGACGACGACCGCGAGTGCCGCCGCCGACCACACGGTCAAGGCCGACGTAAGGGGCTTGCGCCAGGCGACCGACTATTACTTCCGCTTCTCCTGCGGCGACGTCCGCTCCCCCGCCGCCCGCACCCGCACCACCCCGGCCACCGAGTCCGCCGTCGCGGGCGTGCGCTTCGGCGTGGTCTCCTGCGCCAACTGGGAGGCGGGCTACTTCTCCGCGTACCGCCACCTCGCGGCCCGCCCGGACCTGGACGCGGTCCTGCACCTCGGCGACTACCTCTACGAGTACGCCACCGGCGCCTACCCGAAGCCGAAGCACGTCGTCCGCCCGCACATGCCGCGGCACGAGACCGTCACCCTCGCCGACTACCGCCTGCGGCACGGCACGTACAAGACCGACCCCGACCTCCAGGCCCTGCACCACCGGCACCCGGTCGTCGCGATCTGGGACGACCACGAGTTCGCCGACAACGCCTTCCCCGGCGGCGCGACGAACCACACCCCCGGCGCCGAGGGCGACTGGCCGGCCCGGATGGCCGCCGCCAAGCAGGCCTACTTCGAGTGGATGCCGGTACGCGCCTCCACCGCCGGCACCGTCCACCGCCACCTGCGCTGGGGCAGGCTGGCCGACCTGCACCTGCTCGACCTGCGGTCCTTCCGTACCGAACAGGTCTCCGTCGGCAGCGGCAAGGTGGACGACCCGGACCGCACGATCACCGGCCGCGCCCAGTTGGACTGGCTGAAGTCGGGGCTGGCCGCCTCCGACGCCTCCTGGAAGCTGGTCGGCACCTCGGTGATGATCTCGCCGGTGGCCTTCGGCTCGGTGCCCGCGCACCTCCTCGGGCCCGTCGCCGAGCTCGTCGGCCTGCCCAAGGAGGGCATCGCCGTCAACACCGACCAGTGGGACGGCTACACGGACGACCGCAAGGAGCTGATCGGCCACCTCAAGGACCGGGGGATCTCCAACACGGTCTTCCTCACCGGCGACATCCACATGGCCTGGGCCAACGACGTGCCGGTGAAGGCCGCCACCTACCCGGCCTCGGGCTCGGCGGGCGTCGAGTTCGTGGTGACCTCGGTGACCTCCGACAACCTGGACGACATGCTGCGTGTCGCCCCGCAGACCCTGTCGCCCGCGGCGGGCACCGCGGTCAGGGCCGCCAACCGCCATGTGAAGTACGTCGACATGGACTCGCACGGCTACGGCGTCCTGGACGTGCGGCCCGAGCACGCGCAGATGGACTACTACGCGGTGTCCGACAAGACCCGCCGGGACGCGAGCAGTTCGTGGCGCAGGTCCTACCGGACCCGTTCGGGAACTCAGGCGGTGGAGAGGGTGCACCAGCCCGTACGCTGAGCCGCATGACTGGGGGCGCGGCGCACGGGGCCGACGGGCCGGGACGGATCGTCGACGGCCGGTTCGAACTGCTGGAACGGCTGGGCAGCGGCGGGATGGGCACCGTGTGGCGGGCCCGTGACCTGGCACTGGAGCGCGAGGTGGCGCTCAAGGAGGTCCGCCCGCCCGATCCGGCCCTGGCCGCCGCCGACCCCACGGCCTCGCGCCACCTGCGGCTGCGGGTGCTGCGCGAGGCGCGGGCGCTGGCCAGGATCAGCCACCCCAACGTGGTGACCATCCACCACATCGTGGACGGCGCGGGGCCCGCGGCCGACGCGGCGGCCGGGGCGGCGCACCCGTGGCTGGTGATGGAGCTGCTGCCGGGCCGCAGCCTCCAGGAGCACCTGGCCCGGGGCCCGCTGGACTTCCGCACGGCGGCCCGGCTGGGCCGCGGCGTCCTGGCCGGGCTGCGCGCCGCGCACGCCGCCGGAATCCACCACCGGGACGTCAAACCGGCGAACGTGATGCTGCGGCCCGACGGCACCGCCGTCCTCACCGACTTCGGCATCGCCGCGCTCGCCGGGGCGTCCCCGCTGACCCTGACCGGCGAGTTCGTCGGCTCGCCCGAGTACATCGCGCCGGAACGGGTGCGGGGCGCCGAGGACGCCGCGTCCGCCGACCTCTGGTCGCTGGGCATGCTGCTGTACGTGGCCGTGGAGGGCCGCAGTCCGATGCGCCGGGACAGCACCCTGGCCACGCTGGCCGCCGTACTGGACGACCCGGTGCCGCCGCCCCGCCTGGCCGGGCCGCTGGGCCCCGTGCTGGCCGGGGTGCTGGTGCGGGATCCGGCGGCACGCCCGGACGGGGCCCGGCTGGACGCGCTGCTGGCCGCGGTCGAGTCGGGCGGCGGGGCCGGGGCGGGTGCCGCCGCCGGGCCGACCCCGACGGTGCTGGACGGGCGCGTGCCGCCGCCGCCGGGAGGAGGGCCGGGTGTGCCGCCGCCTCCCCCGGGCGGCCCGGACACGTACCCGACCGTGCCGAGGGGCGCCGGCCCGGACGCCGCGACCTCGGGGGCGGGCCGGCTGCCGCCCGGGCACACCGGGAAGCCGTCGACGCGGCCCCGGACCACCGGCCGGAACCGGCGCGGGGTGGCGGCGGTCGTCGGCGCGGTCCTCGCGCTGGGGCTGGTGGCGGGCGGAACGTACGTGCTGGCAGGCGGGGAACGGGACCCGGTCGCCCCGGTACTGGGGGCGAGCGGCGCACCGGCCGCCTCGGGCAGCTCCGGCTCCGGCGCGTCCCCCTCGGGCACCCCGGCCGGCTCCGGCGCGTCCGCCGCACTCCCGCCGTCGCCCGCACCGACGCCCAGCACCTCCAGGCCCCCCGCCGAGCCGCCCCCGCCGCCCCCGCCGTCCACGCCCCCGAGCGCGCCGCCCGCCGGGCCGGGCGGCACCTGGGTCGCGCAGTTGCACTCCGAACCCGTCTCGACGGGCCGACGCGGCCTGGACCGCAGCCTGGCGCGGACAAGGGCCCAGGTGCCGGACGCCCGGGTCCTGCTGAGCGACGACTACGCGTCCCTGAACCCGGGTTACCGGGTGATCTACGCGCCGGGCCCCTTCGAGAGCGGCCGGGCGGCCCTCGCGTACTGCGCCCTGCGCGGCCGCACCACCGCGAACAGTTGCGTGGGCCGCTGGATCAGCGACGACCGGGCGGACCGCGGCTACCTCTGCCAACCCCCCGCGAGCAGCCCGCGGGGCCGCTGCACCCGGGACTGAGCAGTGCCTACAGCGTCGCCAGGAAGCCCACCGCGATCTTCCATGCCTGCTCGGCTGCGGCCTGGTCGAAGTCGGGCAGCCCGGCGTCCGTGAAGAGGTGCCCGGCCCCGGCGTACCGGTAGATCTCGACGTCCGCCCCGGCCCGCTGCATCTGGAGGTACCAGGCGTTCAGCCAGTCGTCGGACTCGAAGGGGTCGGGGTCGGCGATGTGCAGTTGTACGGGCAGTTCGTCGACGGTCGTGCCCTCCGCGAGGTCCGACGTACCGTGCAGGAGCAGCAGCCCGCGCGCCTTCTCGTCGCCCAGCGCGAGGTTCTGCGCGACCGCGCCGCCCCACGAGAAACCGGCGTACACCAGGCCCTTCTCGGAGTGCGGGGCCGCGGCCTGCACGGCCCGGCGCAGCAGTTCCTCGCGGCCGATCCGGTCCAGGACGGCCTGGCCCTCCTCGACGGTCCCGGCCGTTTGACCTTCGTAGAGGTCGGGCACGTGCACCTGGTGCCCGGAAGCGCGCAACCGTTCGGCGGCGGCGTGCACGGCCGGGCGCAGACCGTAGACGGAGTGGAAAAGAATGATGTCCATTCCGTCCATCCTGCCACCAGCGCCGGAGTCACGAATTCATGGAGAACGCACTGCGTCCGTTGATCGTGCTGGGCGGCTCGGTCGTACTCACCTTGTTCGTCGGCTGGATCGTCGACGTGGTGCTGCGCCGGGCCGACGCCCGACACCACGAGACCCCCCTGTGGGGACTGCTGCGCCGTTGCCGGCCACCCCTGATGGTCGTGCTGCTCACCGCCCTGCTGCGCGGCGCGTACGACCAGACCAGGATCGAGCTCATCGAGGAGCACGAGGCGGGCATAGGCCAGGTCCTGTCCCTCGTCCTCATCGCGGCCACGGCGTGGCTCATCGTGCGGGTCGCGTCCACCGTCGTCGAGTCGTCGTACGCCCGCTACGCCTCCCTCTCCCGGGACGCCGCGCGGGTGCGGCGCGTGCGCACCCAGGTCACCCTCATCATGCGGATCGTGACGGCCGTCGTGGCCGTGGTCGCCGTCGCCGCCATGCTCATGACCTTCCCGAACATGCAGGCCATCGGGAAGTCGGTGCTTGCCTCGGCGGGAATCATCGGAATCGTCGCCGGTGTCGCCGCGCAGTCCACCCTGGGCAACCTCTTCGCGGGTTTCCAGATCGCGTTCGGCGACATGGTGCGGCTCGGCGACACCGTGGTCGTGGACGGCGAGTGGGGCGTGGTCGAGGAGGTCACCCTGACCTTCCTGGCCGTGCGCACCTGGGACGAGCGCCGCATCACCATGCCGGTCTCGTACTTCACCAGCAAGCCCTTCGAGAACTGGTCGCGCGGCGGCGCGCAGATGACCGGCACGGTCTTCTTCCAGCTCGACCACCACGCCCCGGTGGCCGAGATGCGCGACAAGCTCCGCGAGATCCTCAGCTCCACCCCGTCCTGGGACGGCCGCGACTGGAGCCTGGCGGTGACGGGCACCACCCCGAACACCATGGAGATACGGGTGGTGGTCACCGCGAAGGACGCCGACGACATCTGGACGGTGCGCTGCGCGGTCCGCGAGCAGATGATCAGCTGGCTGTGCGCGCACCACCCGTACGCCCTCCCCAAGGTCAGCACCGCGGAGGCGGTCCCGCCCCCGGGCGACCAGTGGCCGTCCCGCGCCTCCTCGAACGGCCGGGCCCCGCGCCCCGAGGAGATCCACACCAACAACGCGGACATCCGCACCGACGACGACGCCCCGGCCCCCGGCGCCCGTGGCGCGGCGGCCCGCCGCACCACGGCGGCCCCGGCCCCCGCCCCCGACCCCGCCCTCCCCCACACAGGCCGCGGCTGACCCCCACAGAGCACCGCCCCGTCGGGCAGCGCAGTCCCCCGCCCCCTTGACCGGCCCCACCCCCGCCTCGCCCCCTTGGGCGACGGGGGCACCCCCTGCTCGAACGAAGCCGAGACCTTGGGGGAGGGCGGGCAAGGGGGCGGCCCCTCCCGCTCCCGGCCCACCCCGGAACGCCCCCGCCCGGCCCGGCCGCACACCCGGGCGCCCCCGTACCCTGCCCTACCTCATACTGCGCAGATCCAACTGGTGCAGCACCCGGTCCACCACCTCCGGATCCACCCCCGCCTCGTTCCGCGCCGCCAGCACCTCGTGCCGCGCCGCCGACATCATCTCCCGCTGAATCCGCATCACGGCCTTCAGCCGTTCCGCCCGCGACGCGTACGCCTCCCGCCGCTCCTCGTCCACGATGTCCGGGCTGATCCGCGCCCCGATGTCGAACGCCCCGCGCTGCAACCGCTCCGACACCTCCTCCGGCAGCTCCTCGACCTCCTCGATCTCCTTGAGCCGCCGCCGGGCCGCCTTCGCCGCCCGCACCGCGAGCGTGTGCTCCAGCTCCCGCTCGGCGTCGGAGTCCGCCCGCACCCCGAGCTTGCGCACCAGCCACGGCAGGGTCAGCCCCTGGAAGACCAGCGTCGTCATGATCACGCAGAACGCGACGAAGAGGATCTCGTCCCGCGCCGGGAACGGCTCCCCCGACTCCGTCTTCAGCGGAATCGCGAGCACCAGCGCCACCGACGCCACCCCGCGCATCCCCGCCCACCACATGACGACGGTCTCCCGCCAGGACACCGGGATGTCCTCGTCCACGTCCCGCCGCTTGTGCAGCCGCTTCGCCAGCCAGGTCGCCGGCAGCAGCCACAGCAGCCGCACTCCGACCACCACGACCACCACGACCGCGCCCCACCCCAGCATCTCCCCGAACCGCCCGTCGGCGAGCCCGAAGACGCTGTGCAGCTCCAGCCCGATGAGCCCGAAGGCGACGCCCGTCACGAGCGTGTCCACGACCTGCCAGAAGGTCTGCCCGGCCAGCCGGCCCTGCACGTCGTCCGCGTCGACCGCGTGGGACGCGAGGTACAGGGCCGACGTGAGCACCGCCAGCACGCCCGACCCCATGAACTCCTCCGCCAACACGTAGCTGACGAACGGCACCAACAGCGTCAGCCCGATCTGCAGGGTCGCGTCCCCCAGCAGCCCCATCAGCTTGTTGCTGGCCCAGCCGAGCCCGCCCCCGACCACCACGGCGACGACGGCCGACAGCACCAGTTCCCCCATCGCTGCGGGCCAGGAGAACGTCCCGCTGACCGCCGCGCCGATCGCCACGTGGTACAGCACGATCGCCGTGACGTCGTTGAACAGCCCCTCCCCCTCCAGGATCGACACGAGCCGCCGGGGCAGCCCCAGGGACCCGGCCACCGCGGTGGCGGCCACGGGGTCCGGCGGCGCCACCAGCGCCCCCAGCGCGACGGCGGCGGCGATCGGCAGCCCCGGCACGACCGCGTGCGCGACGGCCGCCACGGCCGCCGTCGTCACGAACACCAGGGCCACGGCCAGCAGCAGGATGGGCCGGAAGTTGGCGGTGAACTGCCGCCAGGACGTCCGCTGCACGGCGGCGTACAACAGCGGCGGCAGCACCAGCGGAAGGATGTACTCCGGCGGGATGTCCGGATTGGGGACGAACGGGATCAGCGCCAGCACGACGCCCGCCAGCGTCATCAGCACCGGCGCGGGCAGTCCCAGCCGCTCCCCCAGCGGTACGGAGACCACGGCCCCGAGCAGCAGCACGAACAACAGAGCCAGCTGATCCACGGGTACGCCTCCGGAGTGAACGATCAAGACCCCCAGCGTGCCACGAACCCCTCAAACCGGCACAGACGACCCCCGCGCGGCACAGCAGAACCTCCGGCCGGCGCGGGCTCCCCTACGGCAGCGCGCGCCGCATCCCGCGGTGGTCGATCCCCGCGTCCGGGAACACCGGCCCGTAGGCCGTGTACCCCAGCCGTTCGTAGAACCCGAGCGCCTGCGTCTGCGCGTGCAGATCGACCGCGGTCAGCCCGAGCTCCCGCGCCGCCGCCTCGATCCCCCGCACGAGCGCCGCCCCGACCCCGAGCCCCCGGGCGGCCGCACTCACCGCGAGGCGGCCCAGCGAGCCCACTTCGGGGCCCGCGCCGGTCTTCCCGGCCGCGTCCGCCCCGTACAGCAGCCGTCCGGTCCCCAGCGCAGTGCCGTCCCGGCCGACCGCCAGGACGTGCACCGCGGTGGCGTCGTACGCGTCGTACTCCAGCTCCGCGGGCACCTCCTGCTCGACCACGAAGACCTCCTTGCGCACCGCGAAGCACGCCTCCAGGTCCTCGGGCCCCTCGGCCACCCGCACCGCGAACGGCACGCGCGGCCCGTCCTGGGAGCTCATTCGCTCTCCGCCCGGATCACATCCAGCGCGTGCTGGAGGTCCGCCGGGTACGCGCTCTCGAACTCGACCCAGTCGCCGCTGCCCGGGTGCGTGAACCCGAGCCGCACGGCGTGCAGCCACTGCCGGGTCAGGCCGAGCCGCTTGGCGATCGTGGGGTCCGCGCCGTACGTCGTGTCGCCGACGCAGGGGTGGCGGTGGGCGGACATGTGCACCCGGATCTGGTGGGTGCGCCCCGTCTCCAGCTTGATGTCCAGCAGCGAGGCGGCGCGGAAGGCCTCGATGAGGTCGTAGTGCGTCACCGACGGCTTGCCCTCGGCGACGACGGCCCACTTGTAGTCGTGGTTCGGGTGCCGGCCGATCGGCGCGTCGATCGTCCCGCTCATCGGGTCCGGGTGTCCCTGCACCAGCGCGTGGTAGCGCTTGTCCACGGTCCGCTCGCGGAACTGCTGCTTGAGCGAGGTGTACGCGCGCTCCGACTTGGCGACGGCCATCAGCCCCGACGTACCGACGTCGAGCCGGTGCACGATGCCCTGGCGCTCGGCGGCGCCCGAGGTCGAGATCCGGTACCCGGCGGCGGCCAGTCCGCCGATCACGGTCGTACCGGTCCAGCCGGGGCTGGGGTGGGCGGCGACCCCGACCGGCTTCACGATCACGAGCACGTCGTCGTCGTCATGGATGATCTCCATGCCCTCGACGGGCTCGGCGACGATCTGGACGGGGGAGGCGGGGGCGGGCATCTCGACCTCCAGCCAGGCCCCGCCGTGCACGCGCTCGGACTTCCCGACCACCGAGCCGTCGACCTGGACCTTTCCGGCAGCGGCGAGCTCGGCCGCCTTGGTCCGGGAGAACCCGAACATCCGGGAAATGGCGGCGTCGACGCGCTCGCCCTCAAGGCCATCGGGAACGGGCAGGGTGCGGATCTCGGGAATCGTACTCACCCGTCGAGTATGCAGGACCGCACCGGCAAGCCCTTACCGCACGGGCCCCGCCTCAGCTCTTGTGGACGGTCCCGTCCGGGTCCAGGCCCTTGAACGACAGGATCACGATCAGGATCCCGCCGCACACGACGGCGGAGTCGGCCAGATTGAACACCGCGAAGTGCGCGGGCGCGATGAAGTCGACGACCGCCCCCTCCAGGAATCCGGGCGTACGGAAGATCCGGTCGGTGAGATTGCCGAGCGCACCGCCGAGCAGCAGCCCGAGCGCGATGGCCCACGGCGTGCTGTAGAGCTTGCGGGCGAGCCGGGCGATCACCACGATCACCGAGGCCGCGATGACGGTGAAGACGATCGTGTACGCCTCGCCGATGCCGAACGCGGCACCCGGGTTGCGGATCGCCCGGAACTGCAACAGCTCGCCGATCACGTTGATCGTCCTGCCGCTGGGCTCCAGCTCCGCCACGACGAGGAGCTTGCTGCCGAGGTCGAGCGCGTACGCGATCAGCGCGATGATCAGGAGCATCGGCAGCTTCCGCTTGATCCGGCCGACAACGGTGGCCCCGCCCTCGGCCGACTCCTCGCTCACACCGGCCTCTTCGTCGTCCGGCGTACCGATGATGCGCTCCGCCTCTGCCACGTCAGTCCCTCGCCCTCGTACCCGATTGCCACGAGACTACGGCACAGCCGTACGCCCCCCACTGCCTCGGGACCCCGCGGGCCGCCTTCCGCGCTCCCCCGCGCGCCCCCGGGGCGCCGGACGCCCGTCCGAGGGGGTCCGGGCCCGTCCGCGCACCTCCGCCTAGTACCGGCGCTCCTGCTTCTGCTTGCACTCGACGCACAACGTCGCCCGGGGAAACGCCTGCACCCGCGCCTTGCCGATCGGCTTCCCGCAGTTCTCGCAGACCCCGTACGTCCCCGCGTCCAGCCGGTCGCGGGCCCGTTCCGTCTGCTCCAGCATCTCCCGGGCGTTCGCCGCCAGGGACATCTCGTGCTCACGGGTCATGTTCTTCGTACCGGTGTCCGCGTCGTCGTCCCCCGCGCTGTCCGCCGCGGAGTCGCGCATCAGCCCGCTCAGCGCCTCCTCCGCGGAGGCGATCTCGGCCCGCAGCCGCAGGACCTCGCCGTCCAGTTCGGCCCGCGCCTCGGCGATCTCGTCCGGCGTCCAGGGGTCCTCCCCCGGCCGGACGGCCAGTTGCCCCGGCACCACGGCCGTCGTGGCGCGGGCCTGCGGCACCGCCTTGGTGCCGGCCGTCGCCGCTGAGCCCGGGCTCTTCTTCGCTACCACCGTCTCGGCTCCTGTCTGTGCGGCCTGCGCCGCCCCCTCGGCCGCGGACGCGGCCTGCTTCCCGGAGACCGCGGCCAGCTCCGCGGTCTCCGGCCCGTCGGCGGCGGCCGGGCCGGCCGCCGCCTTCTTCCCGGCCGCTTTCCTCGCCGCCGTCTTCGTCACCGCGCTCTTCTTCGCCGTGCTCTGCTTCACCGCACTCTTCTTCGCCGTGCCCTTCTTCGGCGCCGCCTCCTTGGCGGGCGCCTCCTCGGCGCCGGGCTCCCCGGCGGCAGTCACCTCGGCCGCGGCCTCCTTCACCGCGGCCTTCTTCACCGCCGCCTTCTTCGCCGCCGCCTTCTTCACCGGTGCCGAGGCCTTCTTGGCAGCCGCCTTCTGGGCCGGAGCCTTCTTCGCGGCACTCTCGGCACCCCGGGTCTTGTCAGCCACCATGGCCGCGGCCCCTTCACATTTTGTGATCTTGCACGCGCATCGTGCTGGGACGATAAATCGACCCCAACGCCGCGGCAACGGGGCACGCCGCCGATTTCGCCCTCCCCCCACCGCTCCCCGACGAACCTGCAACCGTTGTGCCCAGCTCTCCGCCGGGTAATCGCCCCCGGGAACCGGCCCCCGAGCCCGTTCGCCCCCGTATGCCCATTCGGGTCACCCCGGCCCCCGGCGCGGACCCCGCCCGCCTGCCCGCGGAAACCGGTGAGCCGCCCCGCACCCCGCCCCGTACACTGGCCCCAGCGAAAGGCATGGATGGGGCCGAGTAGCGCCGCACGCAGCCATGAGCGACCCGGGGACGGTGAGAGCCCGGGGGCGAGCACGGCGTGAAGCATCACCCCGGAGCCGCCGGAAGAAATCCCGCGCACGAACGGCGGGCGAGTAGACCCGGCATCGCGCCCCTAATGAGGGGGCCGCGGACGCACGTCGTCCGGGGCCAAGGAGGGTGGTACCGCGGGAGCAGCACGATCGCTCTCGTCCCTCCGACGGAAGCCACCAGTCCGCCGGAGGAAGAGCGCCCGATGACACCGCCGCAGTACAACCCGGTCCCCGCGCAGGTCGACCTGCCCGCCCTCGAGCACGCCGTGCTGGAGTTCTGGGAGCAGGCCAAGGTCTTCACCAAGTCCCTCGAAGCGTCCGACGGCCGCCCCGAGTGGGTCTTCTACGAGGGCCCGCCGACCGCCAACGGCATGCCCGGCGCCCACCACATCGAGGCCCGCGTCTTCAAGGACGTCTTCCCCCGCTTCCGCACCATGCAGGGCTACCACGTCGGTCGCAAGGCCGGCTGGGACTGCCACGGCCTCCCGGTCGAGCTGGCGGTCGAGAAGGAACTCGGCTTCAGCGGCAAGCAGGACATCGAGAACTACGGCATCGCCGCGTTCAACGACAAGTGCCGCGAGTCCGTCACCCGCCACACCGACGCCTTCGCCGAGCTGACCCGGCGCATGGGCTACTGGGTGGACCTGGACGACGCGTACCGCACGATGGACCCCGAGTACGTCGAGTCCGTCTGGTGGTCCCTGAAGGAGATCTTCAACAAGGGCCTCCTCACCCAGGACTACCGGGTCGCCCCCTGGTGCCCCCGCTGCGGCACCGGCCTCTCCGACCACGAGCTGGCGCAGGGGTACGAGACGGTCGTCGACCCCTCGGTCTTCGTCCGCTTCCCCCTGACCGGCGGCCCCCTCGCGGGCGAGGCCGCGCTGCTGGTCTGGACGACCACCCCCTGGACGCTGGTCTCCAACACGGCCGTCGCCGCGCACCCGACGGTCCGTTACGTCGTCGCCACCGACGGCGAGGAGAAGCTCGTCGTCGCCGAGCCGCTGCTCGAGAAGGCCCTCGGCGAGGGCTGGACGGCCACCGGCGAGTCCTTCACCGGCGCCGAGATGGAGCGCTGGACCTACCAGCGCCCCTTCGACCTGGTCGAGTTCCCCTCCGAGGCCCACTACATCGTCAACGCCGACTACGTCACCACCGAGGACGGCACCGGCCTCGTCCACCAGTCCCCCGCCTTCGGCGCCGACGACCTCCTGGTCTGCAAGGCGTACGGACTGCCGGTCGTGAACCCGGTCCGCCCCGACGGCACCTTCGAGGAGGACGTCCCGCTCGTCGGCGGCGTCTTCTTCAAGAAGGCCGACGAGAAGCTCACCGAGGACCTGGCCGCCCGCGGCCTGCTCTTCCGCCACGTGCCGTACGAGCACAGCTACCCGCACTGCTGGCGCTGCCACACGGCGCTCCTCTACTACGCGCAGCCGTCCTGGTACGTGCGCACCACCGCCGTCAAGGACCGTCTCCTCGAAGAGAACGAGAAGACCAACTGGTACCCGGACACCGTCAAGCACGGCCGCTTCGGCGACTGGCTGAACAACAACATCGACTGGGCCCTGTCCCGCAACCGCTACTGGGGCACCCCGCTGCCCATCTGGCGCTGCGAGGACGACCACCTCACCTGCGTCGGCTCCCGCGCCGAACTCTCCGAGCTGTCCGGCCGTGACCAGTCCGCCCTGGACCCGCACCGCCCGTACATCGACGACGTCACCTTCCCCTGCACGCACGAGGGTTGCGCCCTGACGGCCACCCGCGTGCCCGAGGTCATCGACGCCTGGTACGACTCGGGCTCCATGCCGTTCGCGCAGTGGGGCTACCCGTACAAGAACAAGGAGATCTTCGAGAAGCGCTACCCGGCGCAGTTCATCTCCGAGGCCATCGACCAGACGCGCGGCTGGTTCTACACCCTGATGGCGATCGGCACGCTGGTCTTCGACAAGTCGAGTTACGAGAACGTCGTCTGCCTCGGCCACATCCTCGCCGAGGACGGCCGCAAGATGTCCAAGCACCTGGGCAACATCCTCCAGCCCATCCCGCTGATGGACCAGCACGGCGCGGACGCCGTGCGGTGGTTCATGGCGGCCGGCGGCTCCCCGTGGGCGGCCCGCCGGGTCGGCCACGGCACCATCCAGGAAGTCGTCCGCAAGACGCTCCTGACGTACTGGAACACGGTTGCCTTCCAGGCCCTGTACGCCCGTACGTCCGCCTGGGCGCCCAGCGCCGCCGACCCGGCCCCCGCCGAGCGCACGGTCCTGGACCGCTGGCTCCTGTCCGAGCTGAACGCGCTGGTCGACCAGGTCACGCAGGCCATGGAGTCGTACGACACCCAGCGCGCGGGCAAGCTCCTGTCGGCCTTCGTGGACGACCTGTCCAACTGGTACGTCCGCCGCTCGCGGCGCCGCTTCTGGCAGGGCGACAAGGCCGCGCTGCGCACGCTGCACGAGGTCGTGGAGACCGTCACGCGGCTCATGGCCCCGCTGACCCCCTTCATCACCGAGCGGGTCTGGCAGGACATGGTCGTGCCGGTGACCCCGGACGCCCCGGAGTCCGTCCACCTCTCCTCCTGGCCGAAGGCCGACCTCGCCGCGATCGACCCGGCCCTCTCCACGCAGATGGCGCTGGTACGCCGGCTGGTCGAGCTGGGCCGGGCCACGCGCGCCGAGTCGGGCGTCAAGACCCGCCAGCCGCTGTCCCGCGCCCTGGTGGCGGCTTCCGGTTTCTCGGGGCTCTCCCCCGAACTCCAGGCGCAGATCACCGAGGAGCTGAACGTCAGCTCCCTCGCTTCCCTCTCCGCCGACCCCACTGATGAGCGGGGCGGCGGTTCGCTGGTCGACACCACCGCCAAGGCCAACTTCCGGGCGCTGGGCAAGCGGTTCGGCAAGGGCGTGCAGGACGTGGCCAAGGCGGTCGCCGCCGCCGACGCCGCCGCGCTCTCCCTCGCCCTGCGCGACGGCGAGGCCCCGCTGGAGGTGAACGGCGAGACGATCCTGCTCACCCCCGAAGAGGTCATCATCACCGAAACCCCCCGCGAGGGCTGGTCGGTGGCCTCCGACTCCGGTGCGACCGTCGCCCTGGACCTGGAGATCACTCCGGAGCTGCGGCGCGCGGGCCTCGCCCGTGACGCGATCCGGCTGATCCAGGAGGCCCGCAAGAACTCGGGGCTGGACGTGGCCGACCGCATCGCCGTCCGCTGGACGTCCACCTCGCCGGAGACGGCGGAGGCGCTGGCCCACCACGCCCCGCTCATCGCCGACGAGGTCCTCGCCACGGACTACGCGGAGGGCTCCCCCGACTCCTCCTACGGCCCCGCGTTCACGGACGAGCCGCTCGCCCTGACCTTCCACCTCCGCAAGGTCTGATCCGCCCGGCGCCCCGAGGGGGGCGGGCCGGAAGCACACGCTCCCGGCCCGCCCCCCTTTCCCTTTGTCCCCAGCCCCCTTGCCCGCCCCGGCGCCGGCCGCGCCGTCCGGCGGGCCCGCTCCGCCCCCGTACCGCCCATGCCAAAGGGGCGGGCCCCAGGACCATCAAGGTCCCGGGGCCCGCCCCTCAGCCTGCCGACGGCTACGCGTTCATCACGCGCAACTCCGGCCTCAGTTGTCGTCCTCGTCGATCAGGAAGCCCCGCATCGGCGACGGCGCCTGCTGCATCGGCGGCTGGCCCTGCGGCCGCACCGGTGCCATCGGCTGCGTCATGGCCGGAGCCATCTGCTGCTGACCGCCGTAGGACGGAGCACCGTTCGACTGGCCGCCCATGGGGGACGGAGCGCCCATCGACGGGTTGCCGCCCATGGAGTGGCCCATGGAGGACGCCCCGGCCGGAGCCATCGAGCTGCTCATCTGCGGAGCCGGCGGCAGCGAGGCCGTCGCCGGGGTCCGCGGCGGAGCGAGCGAGTCGTCGGCCTGGGTCTCCAACTGACGGAGCTGGGACTCCAGGTAGGACTTCAGACGCGTGCGGTACTCGCGCTCGAAGCCGCGCAGGTCCTCGACCTTGCGCTCCAGCGTGGCGCGGGCGGACTCCAGCGAGCCCATCGCGACACGGTGCTTCTCCTGCGCGTCCCGCTCCAGCGCGTCGGCCTTGGCACGGGCGTCCCGCTCCAGGCCCTCGGCGCGCGAACGGGCCTCG
Organism: Streptomyces sp. NPDC039736; assembly: GCF_055596485.1. Classification (NCBI taxonomy): domain Bacteria; kingdom Bacillati; phylum Actinomycetota; class Actinomycetes; order Kitasatosporales; family Streptomycetaceae; genus Streptomyces; species Streptomyces sp. NPDC039736. The sequence continues at coordinate 333,053 of NZ_JBVIUQ010000005.1, forward strand.
CCGACGATCTTGTTGGCCTCGGAACGGGCCTCCGCGATCGCCTGGTCGGCGGTCTGCTGCGCGAGCGAGAGCACCCGGGCGGCGCTGTCGCCACCGGGCTGCGGCATCGGCGGCTGCTGCTGCATCGGAGGCTGGCCCATGGGGCCGCCCATCGGGCCCTGGCCCATGCCCTGCGGCTGGCCCATGGGGCCGCCCTGCTGCTGCATGGGGTTCTGGCCCATCGGGCCGGGACCGTGCTGGCCCTGCATCGGACCGGGACCCTGGCCCATCGGGCCGGGGCCGTGCTGGCCCTGCATCGGACCGGGGCCCTGCTGCTGCCCGCCGGGGCCCGCGGGGAGCTGGAGCTGGCCGCCCTGCTGCTGCATCTGCTGCTGCGGGGGTTGCTGCTGCTGCTGAGGCGGTCCGGATATGGCCGCGGGGACGGGTGCGCCCGGGCCACCGGGGCGGTTGTCCTGCGGTTCCGGCTTGCGCATGCCCTGCTGCTGCTGCTGGTTCTGCGCTGCCGCACGGGTCGCCGCGGCCAGCTTGGCGCGCAGGTCCTCGTTTTCACGGAGCAGGCGGGTCAGTTCGGACTCGACCTCGTCGAGGAAGGCGTCAACCTCGTCCTCGTCATAGCCTTCTCGGAGGCGGACGGTCGTGAACTGCTTGTTCCGCACGTCCTCGGGGGTCAGCGGCATCTCTTCTTCACCTCTACGTAGTCGTCGGCAGTCGGCAGGACCGTATCGCTCACACCCTGCTCGCAAAGCTGTTAACAATGCTGATCAGGATGTAGACGATGATCATCAGAACGAAGAAGGACAGGTCGAGTGCCACGCCCCCGAGACGCAGCGGCGGAATGAACCGCCGCAGAAGCTTGAGCGGTGGATCGGTGACAGTGTAGGTGGCCTCCAGAACGACCACCATCGCCTTGCCGGGTTGCCACGAACGGGCAAACTGGAAGACGTAGTCCATGACGAGCCGGAAGATCAGCACGACGAGGAAACACATCAACGCGATGTAGATCACGTCCAGTGCGATGCCCATTCCCGTGCTTCCCTCTCCCCTGGCTCACGCCTCGGTCCGGCCCCGGTGGCCGGTTGTTCCCGGTGGTCCTGCTCTCGGCTCTGTCAGCTCTGGTTGAAGAAACCGCCCTCTGCGATACGGGCCTTGTCCTCCGCCGTGACATCGACGTTAGCAGGCGACAACAGGAAGACCTTCTGCGTCACTCGCTCAATGCTGCCATGCAGACCGAAGACAAGACCTGCGGCAAAGTCGACAAGTCGCTTTGCGTCGGTGTCGTCCATCTCCGTGAGGTTCATGATCACCGGAGTGCCCTCGCGGAAGTGTTCCCCGATGGTACGGGCCTCGTTGTAGGTCCGGGGGTGCAACGTGGTGATGCGGTACGGCTCCCGCTCGGACACGACCTTGGGCATGATCACCGGTGCGTTCTTCTCCAGGCTCGGACGTTCAGGTGTGATGGACGCCACGGGGGCGATTCGTGCAGGTCGTGTGCTTTCCGCCGGAAGCTGAACGGGCTCGCGGGGGGCCGGCGGCTGTACCGCTCGCACCGGTTCCTCCCGTTCCCGTTCCACCTGGTGCGGGGGCTGGTGGCGACGGTGGTCGCGCTCCGGCTCCGGCTCGGGTTCGAAATCGTCGTCGGGGTCGAAGCCCCGGCCGTCGTATCCATCGTCCTCCACGAGGCCGAGGTAGACCGCCATCTTGCGCATCGCGCCGGCCATTTCCTGAGTCCTCCGCTCTGTGGTGGATCGGCCTCGTCACCAAGTGCCGGCGATCCACTGGGCCTGCCCCGGATAGTGGGGATGACCATATTTTCTGCTGTGGTCCGACTGCTTCGCGACGTTACCCGAGGCGAGGGCGCGCACCGAGTACCGCAGTGCCGACGCGCACATGTGTCGCCCCGGCGGCCACCGCCTCGTCGAGGTCCGCGCTCATGCCCGCGGACACCATGGTGGCAGCCGGATGTGCCGTGCGCAGGCGGGTCGAGATTTCCACCAGCCGGTCGAAAGCCGCCCGTTGGCGGCCCGCGTACGCACCGGCGAGGGGAGCGACCGTCATCAGGCCGTCGAGCCGGAGTCCGGGCGCGGCCGCCACCGCGGCCGCCAGCTCCTCGACGCCGTCCGGTGAGACGCCGCCCCGCTCCCCCCTCGCGCCCACTTCCGCGTCCAGCGCCACCTGGAGCAGACAGCCGACCTCGCGCCCGGCCCGTACCGCCGCGGACGACAGCGAGCCGACCAGTTTCAGCCGGTCCACGGACTGCACCACGTCCGCGTAACCGACCACCGAGCGCACCTTGTTGGTCTGCAACTGCCCGACGAAGTGCCAGGTCAGCGGCAGGTCAGCGGATGCCGCGGCCTTGGGGGCGGCGTCCTGGTCGCGGTTCTCGGCGACATGGCGCACCCCCAGCCCGGCCAGCAGCCGCACGTCGCTCGCCGGGTAGGTCTTGGTGACCACGATCAGGGTCACTTCTTCACGGGCGCGCCCGACAGACGCACAAGCGGAGGAGATACGTTCCTCCACTCGTGCCAGGTTCGCGGCGAGTTCGTCCTTGCGCGCCGCGAGCGCGGCGGTGTCTTCCGTACGGTCCATCAGTCCTGCCCGTCCAACCAGACATATCCGGCGAGCCGCCCCGTGGTGCGGTCCCTGCGGTAAGAGAAGTGATCGGCCGACTCCCGCGTGCACACCGGCGACCGCGACCGCTCGCGCACCCCGAGCGCCGCCAGTTGGGCGTGCACTCCGGCGCCGACGTCGACCGCCGGGGTGCCCCAGCCGGTCTCGGCCCAGCAGGCCGGTTCGGTCGCGGCGGCCTCCGCCCGCATCCGCTCGGGCACTTCGTAGCAGGTGCCGCACACGGCCGGCCCGGTCCACGCGTGCATCCGGGAGGGCTCGGCGCCCAGCGCGACCATCGCCTCCACCGCCGCGGGAACCACCCCCGCCAGCATTCCGGGGCGTCCGGCGTGCGCCGCCCCGGCCACCCCGGCGACGGGGTCGGCCAGCAGGACGGGGACGCAGTCCGCGGTGAGCACCGCGAGGGCGAGGCCCCGACGGGCGGTCACCAGGGCGTCCACCGAGGGGATGTCCGCGTCCGGGGCCCAGGGCCCCTCGACCACGGCGACGTCCCGCCCGTGCACCTGGTTCATCCAGACCACCCGCGCCGGGTCGAGCCCCAGGGACCCGGCCGCCAGCGTGCGGTTGGCCCGTACGGCCTCGGAGTCGTCGCCGACCGCCCCGCCCAGGTTGAGCTGCTCGTACGGAACGGCGCTCACCCCGCCCCACCGGTCGGTGAAGGCGAAGTGCGCGCCGTTCTCGTCGTCGTACCGCTGTATCACCTAGACGGTCCGGATCACTTCAGGAAGTCCGGTACGTCCAGCTCCTCGGCCGAGGCGTCCGCGTAGGACGGGCGGGCCGGCGGGACGTGGGGGGGACTCGTCTGCACGGGGACCTCGCTGACCGGTGCGGGCACCTCGACCGGGGCCGGGGCCTCCTCGCGCACCGGCACGGAGCCGATGCCGGTCGGCCGGGTCGGCTCCGGCGCGGGACGCGTCGGCGGCGCGCTCTCCTCGCGCTTCTGCGCCCCGGCGCCCAGGACGTTCTCGCGCCGGGCCGGCGGCTGGCCGCCGTCGAATCCGGCGGCGATGACGGTGACCCGCACCTCGTCGCCCAGGGCGTCGTCGATGACGGCGCCGAAGATGATGTTCGCCTCGGGGTGGGCGGCCTCGCTGACCAGTTGCGCGGCCTCGTTGATCTCGAAGAGACCGAGGTCGGAGCCGCCGGAGATGGAGAGCAGCACACCACGGGCACCGTCGATGGAGGCTTCCAGGAGCGGCGAGGAGATCGCCATCTCGGCCGCCGCCACCGCGCGGTCGTCGCCGCGCGCCGAGCCGATGCCCATGAGCGCGGAGCCCGCCTCGGACATGACCGACTTGACGTCGGCGAAGTCGAGGTTGATCAGGCCCGGGGTGGTGATCAGGTCGGTGATGCCCTGGACACCCGAGAGCAGGACCTGGTCGGCCGACTTGAAGGCGTCCAGGACCGAGACCTGGCGGTCGGAGATCGACAGGAGCCGGTCGTTGGGGATGACGATGAGGGTGTCGACCTCTTCGCGGAGCTGGGCGATGCCGTCCTCCGCCTGGTTCGCCCGACGGCGACCCTCGAAGGTGAACGGGCGGGTGACCACGCCGATCGTCAGGGCGCCCAGCGAGCGGGCGATGTTGGCGACGACGGGTGCGCCACCGGTTCCGGTGCCGCCGCCTTCGCCTGCCGTCACGAAGACCATGTCGGCCCCCTTGAGGACCTCCTCGATCTCCTCGCGGTGGTCCTCGGCCGCCTTGCGGCCGACGTCGGGGTTGGCGCCTGCGCCAAGTCCTCGGGTGAGTTCACGGCCGACGTCCAGCTTGACGTCGGCGTCGCTCATCAACAGCGCTTGCGCGTCGGTGTTGATGGCGATGAACTCGACGCCCTTCAGACCGACCTCGATCATCCGGTTGATGGCATTGACACCACCGCCGCCGACACCGATGACCTTGATGACTGCGAGGTAGTTCTGCGGTGCTGCCACGTCGAAGGCCTCTCGCCTCGATTTACGTGCCGCCACGGAGTTTGCCGCGCCGCGACGACTGATGCCGAATTTGGGGCGGTTCGAATGCCGACCCGAACCCTAACGCTGAAGTTTAGGGTTACCAGTGTGCCTGTCCCTTGGACTCTTCCGGACAGGACACTAAGTCGACAAGTGGTGCGCGTTCAACGAACACGCCGAACCTCCCGTTTTTCTTTTCACCCTATGTGATCACCCGGATCGCTGACCAACCAGGGGGCTGACCGGCCCGAAGAGCCGTCAACTTCCCGATGCGGCAGGCGCGGTGGGGGCGCTCACATCGAAGTGCTTCGCGTCGGGGGACGCCTTCATCAGGGCGAGAAGGGCCCGGGACTTGACCTCGCCACTCTCACCACTGCCCCAGAAAACGCTGCGGTCACGCCCCAGTTCCAGTGTGATCGAGTCGTACGACGTCACCTTCACCACCGTCAGGTTACGGGCCACGACGGGCGGCAGCCCCCCGGCGACCCGCACCGCCTCGGCCAGCAGCCTCTGTTGGCCGAACCGGCGCAGGCTCGGGGAGCGGCCGGCCGCCATCTCCAGGCGCGGTACCCCGGCTGTCGGCTTTGTCACCGTGGCGAACCGCACACCGTTCCTGTCCACTTCGGTGAAGGTGCGCGCGGCGGCAGGGCCTTCCGCCAGAAGCAGAACCGGTTTGCGCTCCGTCACTTTCAGCCCGATTCCGTGCGGCCACGACCGGACCACGTCGATCGTGTCGATTCGGGGCAGTTTCCTGCGCAGCCGGTCCTCCGTGGCACCGGTGTCCACGGAGATCATCGGGATGCCGGTGGGCACGGCCGCCGCGTCCAGCACCTGCTGGGGGCTGAGCACCCGGGTGCCGGTGGCCCGGACCTGTTCGACGCGCAGCCAGGTGGAGCCGTACAGCGCCCAGACGATGCCGCCGGAGAGCAGGACGGCGGCGGCGAGGAGGAGGACGACCGGCCGGCTCACCGGAATCCGCAGCCGCCGCAGCAGCTTCAGCCGCCCGCCCGGGCGTCCCTCGCGGGGCGCCCGGGGCGTGACCGGATCCGTCTGCGCTCTGCCGCCGCGTTCGCGGGTGCTGGGTCCGGCCACGTGCCCGTCGTCCTCCTCGTCCGGGGGCCGGTCAGCCGGCCCTGCGTGCGGCGATCGCCTGGTAGACCATGCCGACGAGCAGCTCGTCGGCGTCCCGGCGGCCGAACTCGGCGGCCGCGCGGGACATCTCGTACAGCCGGTGCGGATCGGCGAGCACCGGCAGGACGTTGCCCTGCACCCACTCGGGGGTGAGCGCCGCGTCGTCGACCAGCAGGCCGCCGCCCGCGTTGACCACCGGCTGGGCGTTGAGCCGCTGTTCGCCGTTGCCGATGGGCAGCGGGACGTAGGCGGCCGGAAGCCCGACGGCGGAGAGTTCGGCCACCGTCATGGCGCCGGCGCGGCAGAGCATCATGTCGGCCGCGGCGTACGCCAGGTCCATCCGGTCCACGTACGGTACCGGGATGTAGGGCGGCATTCCGGGCATGTTGTCCACGCGCGGCAGTTCGTTCTTCGGGCCGACCGCGTGCAGGATCTGGATTCCGGCCCGCTGGAGGTACGGAGCGGCCTGCTGGACCACCTCGTTGAGCCGGCGGGCGCCCTGCGAGCCGCCGGAGACCAGCAGCGTCGGCAGGTTCGGGTCGAGCCCGAACGCGGCCCGCGCCTCGGGGCGCACGGCCCCGCGGTCGAGGGTCGCGATGGTGCGGCGCAGCGGGATGCCGATGTAGCGGGCGCCGCGCAGCTTGCTGTCGGGCGTGGAGACCGCGACGGCGGCCGCGTACCGGGAGCCGATCTTGTTGGCCAGGCCCGGCCGGGCATTGGCCTCGTGCACGATGATCGGCACCCCGAGGCGCTTGGCCGCGAGGTAGCCGGGCAGCGCCACGTAACCGCCGAAGCCGACCACGCAGTCGGCCTTGGTGCGCTCCAGGATCTGCTCGGCGGCCTTGATGGTGCCGCGCAGCCGTCCGGGGACGGTGATCAGTTCGGGGGTGGGCTTGCGGGGCAGCGGAACCGCGGGGATCAGCCCGAGTTCGTAACCGCGTTCCGGAACGAGTCTGGTCTCCAGGCCGCGTTCCGTGCCGAGGGCCGTGATCCCCACGGTGGGGTCCTGCCTGCGCAGGGCGTCCGCGAGGGCGAGCGCGGGCTCGATGTGGCCGGCGGTCCCCCCACCGGCGAGTACGACATGCACCGAAATTCACCGCTCTCCGGACGGACGCCTGGTGACGCGCCGTCTCATCGTTTTCCATCTCGTCCCGGGCCGCCTCATGGCCAGTGCGGCCCGTGCCGCCGGGTCCTGACGCGCGAAGGCGATCAGCAACCCTACGGCGAACATGGTCGGCAGCAGCGCCGAGCCCCCGTACGAGAACAGCGGGAGCGGGACACCGGCGATCGGCAACAGGCCGAGCACCGCACCGATGTTGATCGTGGCCTGCGCCATGATCCAGGTCGTCACGCCTCCCGCGGCGTACCTCACGAAGGGGTCCTCCGTGCGTCCGGCCACGCGGATACCCGCATAGCCTAGGGCCGCGAACAGGGCGAGTACCGACAGCGTGCCCGCCAGACCGAGTTCCTCACCTGTGATGGCGAAGATGAAGTCGTTGTGGGGTTCCGGGAGTTGGCCCCATTTTTCCACGCTCGCACCGAGTCCCGATCCGAACCAGCCACCGGACGCGAGCGCGTAGATTCCGTGCACCGCCTGCTGGCACTCCCCCTGCGGGCCCATCTCGGTGCTCAGTACGCAGTCCAGCCGGGCCATCCGGTTGGAGCTGGTCTTGACGAGGACGAAGCCGAGGAACCCGGCGAAGGCGAGCACGCCCGCGAACAGCCGGGTCGGGGCCCCGGCCAGCCAGAGCAGGCCGAAGAGGATCGCGGTGAGGATGATCGCGGTGCCCATGTCGCCGCCGAGCATGATCAGCCCGAGCAGCATGAAGGCGACCGGGACCAGCGGCACCAGCATGTGCTTCCACTGGGCGAGCAGGTGCTTGTCCTGCTTGCGGGCCAGCAGGTCCGCGCCCCACAGGATCAGCGCCAGCTTGCCGAACTCGCTGGGCTGGAGCTGGAAGGGGCCGCCGACGGAGATCCAGTTCTGGTTGCCGTTGACCGCGTGCCCTATCCCGGGGACCTGGACCAGGGCCATCAGGAAGACCGTGCCGGCGAGCAGCGGGTAGGAGAGCGCCCGGTGCAGCTTGACGGGCATCCGGGTGGCGACGAGGAGCAGGACGCCGCCGATGGCCGCCGCGAGGAGCTGCTTGCGGAAGAAGTACGAGCCGGGCAGGTCGAAGCGGAGGGCCTGGATCATCGACGCGGAGTAGACCATCACCAGGCCGAGGCCGGTGATCAGCAGGGCACTGCCGAGGATGACGTAATAGGCCGTCAGCGGCCGGTCCCAGGCCCGGCGGAGCTGCTCGTACAGCCTGCGGGGCCCGTCGAGGCCGCGCGGGCGCCCCGGGGCCGCCGCGCCGCGCGGGGCGGCGGAGCGGGCTCCGGGTGTTCTTCTGGCCGTGACCGGCATCTCGGTGGTCCCCTCCAACAACTCGTGCGCCGATGAAGCCGGGGGTGCGGTGGCCGCGGGCGGTGTCAGGCCCGGCCGTCGGCCAGTTCGCGCACGGCGGCGGCGAAGGCCTCGCCGCGCCGGGTGTAGTCGGCGAACATGTCCATCGACGCGCAGGCCGGGGCCATGAGCACCGTGTCCCCCGCCGAGGCGAGCGCAGCCGCCTCGCGGACCGCCGCCTCCATCGCCCCAGTGTCGGTGCGGTCGAGGTCGACCACCGGCACCTCGGGCGCGTGTCGCGCGAGGGCTTCGCGGATGAGAGCACGGTCGGCGCCGATCAGCACGACGCCACGCAGGTGCTGCGCGGACTTCTTCACCAGGTCGTCGAAGGTGGCGCCCTTGGCGAGGCCGCCCGCGATCCACACGACGGACTCGTAGGCCGCCAGCGAGGCCTCGGCGGCGTGCGTGTTGGTGGCCTTGGAGTCGTCGACGTACGTGACGCCCCCGGCCTCCGCGACGTGCTCGATGCGGTGTGCGTCGGGGCGGAAGGCGCGCAGGCCGTCCCGTACCGCCGCGGGCTCCACGCCGTACGCACGGGCCAGCGCGGCGGCCGCGAGGGCGTTGGCGAGGTTGTGCGGGGCGGCGGGGGTCACGTCGGAGACCTCGGCCAGCTCCTGGGCGTTCTTCTGCCGGTTGGCCACGAAGGCGCGGTCGACCAGGATGCCGTCGACGATGCCGAGCTGGGAGGGCCCCGGGGTGCCGAGGGTGAAGCCGATGGCGCGGCAGCCCTCCTCGACGTCGGCCGCGCGGACCAGGTCCTCGGTGGCGGGGTCGGCGGCGTTGTAGACGCAGGCGACGGTGTTGCCCTCGTAGACGCGGCCCTTGTCGGCGGCGTAGGCGTCCATGGAGCCGTGCCAGTCGAGGTGGTCGGGGGCCAGGTTGAGGACGGCGGCGGAGTGGGCGCGCAGGGAAGGGGCCCAGTGGAGCTGGTACGAGGAGAGCTCGACGGCGAGGACGTCGTAGGCGTCGCCCTGGAGGACCACGTCGACGATCGGGGTGCCGATGTTGCCCACGGCGGCGGTGCGCCTGCCCGCCGCGGTCAGGATCGACGCGAGCATCCGGGTGGTGGTGGTCTTGCCGTTGGTGCCGGTGATCGCGAGCCAGGGGGGAGCGTCCGGGCCGCGCAGCCGCCAGGCGATCTCGACGTCGCCGACGACGTCGACGCCCGCCTCGGCCGCCGCCTCGAACAGGGGGCTGGAGGGCTTCCAGCCGGGCGAGGTGACGACCAGTTCGGTGCGGTCCGGGAGGGTGTCCGCGTCCCCGAGCCGTACGGCGATGCCTTCGCTTTCGAGCTCCGCTGCGCGGGCCCGGTGCGTGGCGCTGTCGCCGCCGTCCACGACGGTGATGCGGGCGCCGAGGCCGGCCAGGGCGCGGGCGGCGCTGAGGCCGCTCACGCCGAGACCGGCCACGGTGATGTTCTTGTCCTGCCAGCTGGTCACTTTCCGGCTGCCCATCCTGCGTAGAAGAGACCGAGTCCGACGATCACGCACATGCCCTGGATGATCCAGAAGCGGACCACGACGAGGACTTCGGACCACCCCTTGAGTTCGAAGTGGTGCTGGAGCGGTGCCATCCGGAAGACCCGCTTGCCGGTCATCTTGAACGAGCCGACCTGGATGACCACCGACATGGTGATCAGTACGAAGAGGCCGCCGAGGATGGCGAGCAGCAGCTCGGTGCGCGAGCAGATGGCGAGGCCCGCGAGCGCGCCGCCGAGGGCCAGCGAGCCGGTGTCGCCCATGAAGATCTTGGCGGGCGAGGTGTTCCACCACAGGAAGCCGAAGCAGGAGCCCATCAGGGCGGAGGCGACGACCGCGAGGTCGAGCGGGTCGCGGACCTCGAAGCAGGCGTTGGGGTTGGTGAGGCTGGTGGCGTTGGCGCAGGCCTCTTGGAACTGCCACAGGCCGATGAAGGTGTACGCGCCGAAGACCATCACGGAGGCGCCGGTGGCGAGTCCGTCGAGGCCGTCGGTGAGGTTCACGCCGTTCGACATCGCGAGGATCATGAACAGCGCCCACACCACGAACAGCACCGGGGTGATGGACCAGCCGAAGTCGGTGACGAACGACAGCTTGTCGGAGGCCGGGGTCTGGCCGCGGCTGTCGGAGAAGTTGAGCGAGAGCACCGCGAAGGCGATGCCGACGATCAACTGCCCGAGCATCTTCGCCTTGGCCCGCAGACCCAGCGAGCGCTGCTTCACGATCTTGATGTAGTCGTCGAGGAAGCCGACGAGGCCCATGCCGGCCATCAGGAACAGCACCAGCACGCCGGAGATCGAGGGCGAGCTGGAGGTGAGCACCTTCGTCAGGGCGTACGCGACGAGCGTGGCCAGGATGAAGGCGATGCCGCCCATGGTCGGGGTACCGCGCTTGCCGTGGTGGCCGCGGGGGCCGTCGTCACGGATGAACTGGCCGTAGCCCTTGCGGGCGAGCAGCTTGATCAGCAGCGGGGTGCCGATGAGCGTCAGGAAGAGGCCGATGGCCCCCGCGAAGAGGATCTGGCTCATGCGCCGGCGACCTCACCCTCGGTGGCGGGCGTCAGCAGTGCCTGGGCGACCGCTTCGAGGCCGACCGACCTGGATGCCTTCACCAGCACGACGTCCCCCGGGCGCAGTTCCTTGCGCAACAGGTCGATCGCCGCCTGCGTGTCGGACACGTGCACCGACTCCTCACCCCACGAACCCTCGTTATAGGCGCCCAGTTGCAGCCAGGACGCTTCCCGGCCCCCGACTGCCACCAGCCTGCTGACGTTGAGCCGGACGGCCAGCCGTCCGACCGCGTCGTGCTCGACGAGTGAGGTGTCACCGAGCTCGGCCATGTGTCCGAGCACCGCCCACGTGCGTCCCCCCCGTGCCTGTGAGGCCTTGCCCATGGACGCGAGCGCGCGCAGGGCGGCTCGCATGGATTCGGGGTTCGCGTTGTAGGCGTCGTTGACAACCGTCACGCCGTCGGGCCGCTCGGTGACCTCCATGCGCCAGCGGGAGAGGGTACCCGCCTCGGAGAGCGCCACGGCGATCTCGTCGACGGACAGACCCAGCTCATGGGCGACGGCGGCCGCGGCGAGCGCGTTCGACACGTGGTGCTCACCGTACAGCCGCATGGTCACGTCACTGCACCCGGAGGGTGTGTGGAGCGTGAAGACGGGCCGGCCGTCCTCGGTGAGGTGCACGTCGGTGGCGCGTACGTCGGCGTTCTCGGCCTCGCCGAAGTACAGGACGCGGGCCCTGGTGCGCGATGCCATCTCCCGTACGAACTGGTCGTCCGCGTTGAGCACGGCGACACCGTCGGCCGGGAGGGACTCGACCATCTCGCCCTTGGCCAGCGCGATGTTCTCGCGGCTGCCGAACTCGCCGACGTGCGCGCTGCCGACGTTCAGGACGAGGCCGATGCGCGGCGGGACCAGTTCGGTGAGGTGGCGGATGTGGCCGATGCCCCGGGCGCCCATCTCCAGGACCAGGTGCCGGGTGTCCTCGACGGTGCGCAGCGCGGTGAGCGGCAGGCCGATCTCGTTGTTGAGGCTGCCCTCGGTGTAGACCGTGGGCGCCTTGCGCTCCAGGAGCTGGGCGATGAGGTCCTTGGTGGACGTCTTGCCCGCGGACCCGGTGAGCGCGACGACGTCGGCGCCCAGCCGGGAGACGACGCTGCGGGCGAGCGCGCTGAGCGCCTCGGTCACGTCCGGCACGACGATGGCGGGCACGCCGACGGGCCGGGTGGCCAGCACGGCCGCCGCGCCCGCCTCGTGCGCGCGCGCCGCGAAGTCGTGGCCGTCGACGCGCGCGCCGGCGTACGCGGCGAACAGGCTGCCGGGGCCGACCTTGCGGGAGTCGATGACGACCGGGCCGGTGACCGTGACGCCGGTGTCCGGTATGTCGTGGGTCTGTCCGCCCACGAGCGCGGCGATCTCGGCGAGGGTAAGGGGGATCATTTCCGGTCAGCCCCTCTTGTCTTCCGTGTCCTGCGGGCGCGTGTCCTTCAGGCGGCGCTCGACCGCCGCGCGCAGCACGGTGCGGTCGTCGAAGGGACGGACCACGCCGTTGATGTCCTGGCCCTGTTCGTGGCCCTTGCCCGCGACGAGGACGGTGTCGCCGCTCCGCGCGCGGGCGACGGCCTCGGCGATGGCGGCGGCCCGGTCCTCGAACACGGCGACGTCGCCGCGCTCGTGGGCGGGCACCTCGGCGGCGCCGGCGAGCATGGTCGCCAGGATCGCGAGGGGGTCCTCGGAGCGGGGGTTGTCGCTGGTCAGCACGGCGGTGTCGGCGAGCCGTGCGGCGGCGGCGCCCATCGGGCCGCGCTTGTGCGTGTCGCGGTCGCCGCCGCAGCCGAGCACGATGTGCAACTGCCCCTCGGTGACCTTGCGCAGGGCGCGCAGGACCGACTCGACGGCGTCCGTCTTGTGCGCGTAGTCGACGACGGCGAGGAAGTCCTGTCCGGCGTCGACGCGTTCCAGGCGGCCCGGGACGCCGGGGACGGCGGCGATGCCGTCGGCGGCGGTCTGCGGGTCGTACCCGGCGGCGGCCAGGGTGACGATCGCGGCGAGGGTGTTGGCGACGTTGAAGGGGCCGGGCAGCGGCGCGGTGGCGTGCACGTGCTCGCCGTTCGGGCCCACCACCGTGAAGGTGCTGGACTGCGGGCCCACGTCCACCTTCTCGGCGCGCCAGTCGGCGTCCGGGTGGCCCTCGGCGGAGAACGTGATCACCGGGACGGTGGCCTCGGTGACCAGGCGGCGGCCGTACTCGTCGTCGAAGTTGAGGACGCCCAGCCTGGACCGTTTCGGGGTGAAGAGCTGCGCCTTCGCCTGGAAGTAGTCCTCCATGTCGGAGTGGAACTCCATGTGCTCCGGGCTCAGGTTGTTGAAGACGGCCACGTCGAAGACGCAGGCGTCGACCCGGCCGAGCACCAGGGCGTGGCTGGAGACCTCCATGGCGACCGACCGCACGCCGCGTTCGCGCATCACCGCGAACAGGGCCTGGAGGTCGGTGGCCTCGGGGGTGGTCCGCTCCGACTTGACGCGCTCGTCGCCGATGCGCATCTCGACCGTGCCGATGAGCCCGGGGAGGTCGCCGGCCTGCTTGAGGCCGCCCTCCACGAGGTAGGCGGTGGTGGTCTTGCCGGAGGTCCCGGTGATGCCGATCTGGAGCAGGTCGCGGCCGGGGTTTCCGTAGATGTCGGCGGCGAGCTGGCCCATGTGGGCGCGCGGGTTCTCCACGGCGAGGACGGGCAGCCCGGTCGCGGCGGCGCGTTCGGCGCCCGTCGGGTCGGTGAGGACGGCGGCGGCGCCCAGTTCGGCGGCCTGGGCGACGAAGTCCGCGCCGTGCAGGCGGGCTCCGGGGAGGGCGGCGTAGACGTCGCCGGGGCGCACCGCGCGGGAGTCGTGCGTGATTCCTGTGGTCTCTCCAGGTCCTGGGGACTCGATGCCCAGCCGTTCGGCCAGCTCCCCGAGGGTCGTCGGGCGGACCCGGTCCGGCCTGGGCGCTCCGGGGTAGTTCACCGGGGCGTCCTTCTGGGTGGTTTGGGACTGATCAGCGTGTGGCACGGCGGTGAGCGTACCCGCCGGACCGGGCTGCGGGCGAAAGCAGGGGGGTTCCGCAACCCGTTTTCGGTGGTCGTTGGTGAGCGTTGTCACTGAGGGTTTCCACTTCGGTACTCGGGATGCCGCTCCGCCGCCCGCCCGGGGTGTCACCGGCCGGGTTCGAAGGAGACCGGGAGCCGGGCCGGCTTGCCGCCGGTGGGGGCGACCTGGCGGGTCTTCAGGGCGAACTCCATGACCTGCTTGTAGACGGGTCCGCAGATCTGGCCGCCGAAGTAACTGCCGGTGGTGGGGTTCTGGATGGCGCAGTAGACGGTGATGCGGGGTGCGTCGGCGGGCGCGAACCCGGCGAAGGAGGCCGTGTAGCCCTTGTACCGGCCGGTCTCCGGGTCCACCCGGTTGGACGTGCCGGTCTTGCCGCCGACCCGGTAGCCGGGGATGCGCGCCTTGGTGCCGGTGCCCTCCTCGTCGTCGACGACGGACTCCAGCATCTTGGCCAGGGTGGTGGCGGTCCGCTCGCTGACGACCCGGGTCTTCGGCGGGGCGGGAGCGGGCGTGAAGCGTCCGTCCGGGCCCTTGCTCCCCCGTACGAGGGTGGGCTCGATCCGCACCCCGCCGTTGGCGATGGTGGAGTAGACGGAGGCGGCCTGGAGGGCGTTGACCGACAGGCCCTGGCCGAAGGGGATCGTGTACTGCTGCGAGGTGGACCACTTCTCCGGCGGGGCCAGGATGCCGGGGGTCTCGCCGGGGAAGTCGAGGCCGCTGCGCCGGCCGATGCCGAACTTGGTCAGGTAGGAGTGCAGCACCTTGTTGGCCTCGGCCTGGGTGTCGCCGAGTTCGCCGGTGGCGAGGATGGTGCCGATGTTGGAGGACTTGGCGAGGACCCCGTTGAGGGTGAGGTACCAGGTGGGGTGGTCGATGTCGTCCTTGAAGAGGCGGTCGCCGCGCTTGAGCCGGTTGGGGACGACGACATGGGTGCCCGGGTGGGCCACCTTCTCCTCCAGCACGGCCGCCAGGGACATGATCTTCGAGGTGGAGCCGGGCTCGTACGCGTCCTGGAGGGCGGCGTTGCCCATGGCGGCGGCGTTCGCCTGGGAGAGGTCGTTGGGGTCGAAGCCGGGGGCGTTGGCCATGGCGAGGACCTCGCCGGTGCGGGTGTCCTGGACGATGACGTAACCGCGGTCCGCCTTGGACTTCCTGACCTGTTGTTCGATGGCGTTCTGCGCGGCCCACTGGATGTCGCGGTCGATGGTGAGTTCCATGTCGGAGCCGGGCACCGCGGGGGTCTCGTTGGCTCCGGCGGTGGGCACCCGGCGCCCGCCCGCCTGGGCGAAGGTGACCTCGCCGTCCTGGCCGGCGAGCTCCTTGTCGAGCTTGACCTCCAGGCCGCCCGCGCCGCGGCCGGCGGCGTTGACGTAACCCAGTATTCCGGCGGCGAGGTCGCCGTTGGGGTAGACGCGGGTGCTGCTGGGCTCCTGGAGGATGCCGCCGAGGAGGTTGGCGGCGGAGTTCGGCCTGCGCAGGTTGGCGGCGGCGGCCTTGTCGCCGTACACGCTCTTGAGGTCCTTGATCTGCTTCCAGACCTGCGGGGTCTGCCGGCGGGCCAGCACGACGTAGCGCGACTTGGGGGTGGCGAGTTTCTTCGCCAGGTCGGCGGGGGCCTTGCCGAGGATCGGCGCGAGGATCGCGGCGGCCTGCTGCGGCGCGTCGGGGACCTTGGCCTCCCCGGGGGTGAAGAGGTGCGGGTCGGCGGTGATGTCGTGCGCGTCGACGCTGGCGGCGAGCGCGATGCCGCTGCGGTCGGTGATCTCGCCGCGCTCGGCGGTGAGGGTGTGCCGCGCCTGCCGCTGGCGTTCCGCCTTGTCGGTGTACGTCGCCGCGTCGACGGCCTGCACCTGGAACAGGCGTACGACGAAGGCCAGCATCACCAGCGTCAGACCCAGGCCGACCAGCCGCAGCCGGGGCTTGGGACTGCCCAGCCGGAGGGTCTTGGCCTTCGCGGCGGGGCGGCGGGCGGGGGCGGGCCTGCGCGCGGGCGGCCGGCCGGGGGCCGGGACCCGGCGGCGCGGTCCGTCGTTCGGGGGCACGGCCTTCGGGGGCACTGCGTCACCTGCCGGGGGTCGTCGGGGGCGGCTGCGTCTGCTGCCCGGAGGCGGGCGGGGCCGGGGGCGGGGTCCGGTCCGCGCTCCCGGGAGGGACTGCGGGAGCGTGCTGCGGGCGCACCGGCTCCAGGGCGGGTTCGGGCTCGGGGGCCCGGCTCGGAGTGCCGCGGACCGTGCCGTCGGGGTCGAGGAAGACCGGGGAGCCGCCCGGGACCATGCCGAGCTCGCGGGCCCGGCGCTCCAGGGCGCCGGGGGCGGAGCGGTCGTCGACGTCGTGCTGGAGGGCCTGCTCCTCGTCGGTGAGCTCGGTGGTCTGCTTCTTGAGGTCGTTCAGCCGGAACGAGCCCTCGTTCAGCGCCGAGTTCAGCATCAGCAGGCAGATCAGTCCGCCGCCGAGCAGCACCACGACCAGCAGCACGAAGGGAGTGCGGGCCGCCTGGGCGGGGCCCGACGGCATCAGTTCGGAGAGCCGCGCCGCTCTCCCCCGTACCTGCTTGGCCGCTTTGGTCACTCGGCTTCTTCCTCCCGGATGCGCTGGGCGCCGCGCAGCCGGGCGGGGGCCGCCCTGCGGTTCTCGGCGACCTCTTCCTCGGTGGGCAGCTCCGCGCCGCGGGTGAGCAGCTTCAGGCGCGGCTGGTAGCGCTCGGGGACCACGGGCAGGCCCGGCGGGGCGGTGTTGGCCGCGCCCGCCGCGAAGACCTGCTTGACGATGCGGTCCTCCAGCGACTGGTACGACATGACGACGACGCGGCCGCCGACCGAGACGGCCCGCACGGCGGCCGGGATGGCGGCCTCCACGCTGTCCAGCTCGCCGTTGACCTCGATGCGCAGCGCCTGGAAGGTGCGCTTGGCGGGGTTGCCGCCGGTGCGCTTGGCGGCCTGCGGAAGGGCGTCGCGGATCAGCTCGACCAGGCGGGCGCTGTTGCTGAAGGGCTCCTTCGCGCGCTCGCGCACGATCGCCGAGACGATCCGCTTGGCCTGCTTCTCCTCGCCGTACTGGCGCAGGATGCGGACCAGCTCGCCGGGCGCGTAGGTGTTGAGGACCTCGGCGGCGCTGACCCCGGCCGACTGGTCCATGCGCATGTCGAGCGGCGCGTCCTGGGCGTACGCGAAGCCCCGGTCGGCCTCGTCGAGCTGCATGGAGGAGACGCCCAGGTCGAACAGGACGCCCTGGACGCGCGGGACGCCGAGCCCCGCCAGGACCTCGGGCAGCTCGTCGTAGACGGCGTGCACCAGGGTGGCGCGCTCGCCGAAGGGGGCCAGGCGCTCGCCGGAGAGGCGCAGGGCCTCCTTGTCCCGGTCGAGGCCGATCAGGCGCACGCCCGGGAACTGGGTGAGGAGGGCTTCGCTGTGGCCGCCGAGCCCCAGGGTGCAGTCGACGACGACCGCGCCGGGCTCGGAGATGGCCGGGGCCAACATGTCCAGGCACCGCTGGAGCATCACCGGGACGTGTCGGGTCTGGCTCATGCGCCCTCTCAGAACAACAGCGCGCGGCGTGCAGGTGTACGTACGGCCCGGTCCCCACCCGCTCGGGAAGGGGAGCCGGGCCCGGTGGAGGGCGTCCGGCCGACGAGCGGGCGGAGGCCGGGCCGTACGTAACTGCCGCGCGCGGGGAACTCACTGGATTTCGTACAACGCGTCACTTTAGTCCACCGGCCCGCACGGTCAATCAACGGGCGACGGACCGTGCGACGTGCCCGCGACAGTCCCTCCGGCCACCGTTTCACTCGTACGAGGGAAGGACGGACCGCCCCCCGGGGGCCTTGTGGGTTAGCTCACAACGGGACGCGTTGACCTTCTTTTCCCCTCCCCCGGCGGGTCCCGGCCCGCGTCGGCCATTACCGTCATAGCCATGTCGACTTCCGCATCTCTTCCCGAGGGTTCCGCGGCCGCCCAGGGCCCGGACACCGACCCGACGGTCATCGACCGCCTCGTCAAGGCCAACCAGGAATACGCCTCCGGTTTCAGCGACCCGGGCATGGACGCCCGCCCCGTCCTGAAGGTCGCCGTGGTCGCCTGCATGGACGCCCGGCTCGACCTGCACGACGCGCTCGGCCTCTCGCTCGGCGACTGCCACACCATCCGCAACGCGGGCGGCGTGGTCACCGACGACGTGATCCGCTCGCTGACCATCAGCCAGCGGGCGCTGGGCACCCGGAGCGTCATCCTGATCCACCACACGAACTGCGGTCTGGAGTCCCTCACCGAGGACTTCCGGCACGAGATCGAGGACGAGGTCGGCCAGCGCCCGTCCTGGGCGGTCGAGGCCTTCCGCGACGTGGACCAGGACGTACGGCAGTCGATGCAGCGCGTGCGGACCTCGCCGTTCCTGCTGCACACGGGCAGTGTGCGCGGTTTCGTCTTCGACGTGACCACGGGCCTGCTGCGGGAGATCGATCCCGCCTGAGCCTGCCCGGAACCCGTGCAGAAAAGCCCCGACTCCGGCATTTCGCACACACTTGTCCACAGGCGAGTGACACGAAGCGGTAACGGCAACAAGAATGCGTACGAGACACCCGGTCGGGCCCCTTCCGGCGCGACCGCGGTGTCCGTGTTTTCGGGGTGGGCCGTTCGCGTCGTCGTGACGCCGGCCCGTAAGGGCCGAGGAGGGCCGGGTGACGACCTATGACGATCGAGCGAGCCTCACAGATCTGACCACCACAGCGGAGCAGGTGCGCAGGTCGGTGGAGGCTGTGATCGAGGGCAAGCCGGAGGTCGTACGGCTCTCGCTGACCGTGCTCCTCGCCGAGGGGCACCTGCTCATCGAGGACGTGCCGGGCGTGGGAAAGACCATGCTCGCCAAGGCGCTGGCGAGATCCATCGACTGCTCGGTGCGCCGGATCCAGTTCACGCCGGACCTGCTGC
The DNA here is from genome assembly GCF_055596485.1 of Streptomyces sp. NPDC039736. Taxonomy (NCBI): domain Bacteria; kingdom Bacillati; phylum Actinomycetota; class Actinomycetes; order Kitasatosporales; family Streptomycetaceae; genus Streptomyces; species Streptomyces sp. NPDC039736. The sequence continues at coordinate 351,699 of NZ_JBVIUQ010000005.1, forward strand.
CCTCGGACATCACGGGCGTGTCGATCTACGACCAGCAGCGGCGCGACTTCGAGTTCAAGCCGGGTGCGATCTTCGCGCAGATCGTCATCGGCGACGAGATCAACCGCGCCTCGCCCAAGACGCAGTCAGCGCTCCTGGAGTCCATGGAGGAGCGGCAGGTCACCATCGACGGGCAGACGTACGAGCTGCCGAACCCGTTCATGGTGGTGGCGACGCAGAACCCGGTCGAGATGGAGGGCACCTACCCCCTCCCCGAGGCCCAGCGCGACCGCTTCATGGCCCGGGTCTCCATCGGCTACCCCTCCCCCGAGGCGGAGCTGCAGATGCTGGACGTGCACGGCGGCGTCTCGCCGCTGGACGACCTCCAGCCGGTGGCGCACGCCCACGACGTGGTCAAGCTGATCGACGCGGTGCGCACGGTGCACGTCGCGGAGGCGGTACGGCGCTACGCGGTCGACCTGGTCGGCGCCACCCGCACCCATCCCGACCTGCGCCTGGGCGCCTCCCCGCGGGCCACCCTGCACCTGCTGCGGGCCGCCAAGGCCTCCGCCGCGCTCAGCGGCCGGGACTACGCGCTGCCCGACGACGTGCAGGCGCTGGCCGCCGCCGTGCTCGCGCACCGGCTGCTGCCGACCGCGCAGGCCCAGCTGAACCGGCGCACCGCCGAACAGGTCGTGCTGGACATCCTCCAGCGCGTCCCCGTGCCGACCGGTTCCGGCGCCCCCGCACCGCCGTACGGCGCGCCCGGCCTCCGGTCGCTGTGATGTCCGGCCGGGTCCCGGAGGCCGAGCCCGGGGAGCAGGGCGCCCTGGAGAGGAGCGGCGGCCGGGCGGCGCTGTCCGGGCTGACCACGCGCGGCCGGTCGTTCCTGGCCGCCGGGGTGGCCGCCGCCGTCTGCGCTTTCGTGCTCGGGCAGGGCGACCTGCTGCGGGTGGGCGTGCTGCTGGCCGTGCTGCCGCTGCTGTGCGTGGTCGTGCTGTACCGCACCCGCTACCGGGTCGCGGGCAGCCGCCGGCTGACGCCCGCCCGAGTGCCCGCCGGGACCGAGGCGCGGGTGCACCTGCGGATGGAGAACGTCTCGCGGCTGCCGACCGGGCTGCTCATGCTCCAGGACCGGGTGCCGTACGTGCTCGGGCCCCGGCCCCGTTTCGTCCTGGACAAGGTGGAGGCGGGCGGCCGGCGCGAGGTGTCCTACCGGGTGCGCTCCGACCTGCGCGGACGGTATCCGCTGGGGCCGCTCCAGCTCCGGCTGACCGATCCGTTCGGGATGTGCGAGCTGAGCCGGTCGTTCAGCGCGCACGACACCCTGACGGTGGTCCCGCGCGTGGAGGCGCTGCCCGCGGTGCGGCTGACGGGCGAAGCCAACGGGTACGGCGACGGGCGGCTGCGGTCGCTCGCGCTGGCCGGCGAGGACGACATCATTCCGCGCGGCTACCGGCACGGCGACGACCTGCGCCGGGTGCACTGGCGCTCCACCGCGCGCCACGGCGAGCTGATGGTGCGCCGCGAGGAGCAGCCGCAGCGGGCCCGCTGCACGGTGCTGCTCGACACCCGGCGCGGCGCGTACGCCGGGGCGGGGCCCGACTCGGCCTTCGAGTGGGCGGTGTCGGGGGCCGCCTCGGTACTGGTGCACATGCTTGAACGGGGCTTCTCGGTGAGGCTGTTGACCGACACCGGCACGTGTGTGCCGGGCGAGGGGTCGGGCGGATTCGCCGGTTCCACGCAGGAGTCGGCGGACTCGGCCGGGCTGATGATGGACACCCTCGCGGTCGTGGGGCACTCCGGCCTCGACGGGGGCGGCGGCCTGTCGCCTTCGTACGAAGTGCTGCGCGGCGGCAGCGACGGGCTGCTGATCGCCTTCTTCGGCGATCTGGACGACGAACAGGCGGCGATCGCCGCCCAGATGCGCCGGCGCGCCGGCGGGGCGGTCGCCTTCGTCACGGACTCCGCGGTGTGGACCGCCGAGCCGGACCGGGCGGCGGCGCTGCGGGAGCAGGCGGAGGACCGGCTGCGGCTGCTGCGCGAGGCGGGGTGGACGGCGGTCGCGGTCGCGCCGGGCACGCCCTTGGAGACGCTGTGGCAGCAGGCCGACGCGCAGCGCGCGGGCGCGGCGCAGAGCAAGAGCATGAAGACGGGAACATCGGGGATGTCGGGGATCTCGGGGGGCTGGTCATGAACGGGGACCGGGCGAGAGCCCGCGGGGGGCGGCGGTGAGCGGGCGCGGGCGGATGACGCTGTGCGCGCTGGCCGCCACGCTGATGGCGTCCGGTGCGTTGATTCCGCTGGTCACGGACGCGGGCTGGTTCCTGGAAGCGGCGCTGCTGGTGGCCGTGCAGGCGGGCGTGGGCGCGCTGGCCCGGCGGGTGCCGCTGGCCAGGACGCTGACGGTGGCGGTGCAACTGGTGGCGTCGATGCTGCTGGTGACGCTGTTCTTCGTGGCCGACAAGGCGGTGCTCGGGGTCCTGCCGGGCCCCGACGCGGTCGCGGAGTTCGGGCGGCTGCTGAACACGGGCCTCGCCGACGTCAACCGGTACGCCATTCCGGCGCCGACCAACGAGGGCATCCGGCTGATGCTGGTCGGCGGGGTGCTGCTGATAGGGCTGGCCGTCGACGCCCTCGCGGTGACGTTCCGCAGCGCGGCCCCGGCGGGGCTGCCGCTGCTCGCGCTGTACTCGGTGGCCGCCGGGCTGACCGGCGGCGGGGCGAGCTGGCTGTGGTTCCTGCTGGCCGCGTCGGGCTATCTGCTGCTTCTGCTGGCGGAGAGCCGGGACCGGCTGGCGCAGTGGGGCCGAGTGTTCGGCGGCGCGGGAGGCGGCGAGCGGCGCAGGAGCGCGGGCGGGCTGGAGTCGGGCAGCGGTACGCCGCTGGCCCCGGTGCGCACCGGCCGCCGGATCGGCGCGCTCACCCTCGGCATCGCGCTGGTGATCCCCGCGCTGCTGCCGGCCCTCGACGGCGGCCTGCTCGGCGGGCGGGGCCCGGGCGGCGGCGGGGCGGGCGGCGGTGGCACCATCTCCGCGGTGAACCCGCTGGTCTCCCTCCAGGAGAGCCTGAACCAGCCGACCGACCGGGAGGTGCTGCGCTACCGCACGACGGCGCAGCAGACGCAGGACATGTACCTGCGGATCGTCGCCCTCGACCAGTTCGACGGCACGCAGTGGAGGTCGTCCGAGCGCAAGATCCAGGACGTGCCGGACCCGCTGCCCAGGCCCCAGGGCCTGGGCGCCGACGTGCCCACGGCGGAGATCAACACCAACATCTCGGCCTCGCAGTCCTACACCCAGAACTGGCTGCCGCTGCCGCTGGTGGCGACGAAGGTCGAGATCGGCGGACGCTGGCGGTACGAGCCGGAGGGCCGGACCCTGGTGGGCGACCGGGGGCAGACCACGGGCGGGGTGTCGTACAAGGTACGGAGCCTGGCCGTGCAGCCGACCAAAGAGCAGCTCGCCAACGCGCCCGCGGCCCCGGCCGCCCTGCGCAAGGAGTACACGCGGGTCCCCGGGGCGCTGCCCGCCTCGGTCGGGCAGACCGCCCTCCAGGTCACCCGGGGCGCGGCGAACGACTACGAGCGCGCGGTCGCGCTGCAGAACTGGTTCGCCTCCGAGGGCGGCTTCACGTACGACACGCAGGTGCAGTCGGGCAGCGGGGCGGAGGCCATCACGCGCTTCCTGAAGCAGAAGGAGGGCTTCTGCATCCACTTCGCCTTCTCGATGGCGGCGATGGCGCGCACGCTGGGCATCCCGGCCCGGGTCGCGGTGGGCTTCACTCCCGGCACGGCGAAGTCGGGCGGCGAGGTGTCGGTGGGGCTGCAGGACGCGCACGCGTGGCCCGAGCTGTACTTCGAGGGGCCGGGCTGGACCCGGTTCGAGCCGACGCCCACCCGCGGCACCGCCCCGCAGTACACGGTGCGGGACACCCCGTCCGACGACACGAGCAGCCCCGCGCAGCCGTCGGCCGGCGCCGGCACCTCGCAGAGCGCGGCCCCCAGGCCGTCCGACAGCTGTCCGGCGGCCGAGCGGCGGCTGGGCGACTGCGGCGGCGGCGCGCAGGCGGGCGCGGCTCCGCCGACCGACCCGGGCGTGCCGGTCGGCACCGTCGTAGGGGTCGCGCTGGGCGTACTGGCCCTGGTGTTCCTCCTGCTGCTGCCGTTGCTGTGGCGGACCCGGGTGCGGGCCGGACGGCTGCGCTCGGGCGGCCGCACCCCGGCGGACGCGGCGGCGCGCACGCTCGCCGCCTGGCGGGAGATCGTCGACTCGGCCTGGGACTTCGGAACGGCCCCGGACGAGTCGCAGACGCCGCGCAGGACGGCGGCCCGGATCGTCCGGCTGGGGTCGCTGGAGGGCCCGGCGGCGGAGGCGGTGCACCGGGCGGCAGGTGCGGTGGAGCAGGTGCTGTACGCGCCCGTGCCGCGGGCGAGCAGCGGTCTGGTGGACGACGTGCACCGGGTGCGGGAGGGGCTGCGGGAGCGGGCGGGCCGGCGGGCCCGGCTGCGGGCGCTGCTGCTGCCGCGTTCGACCGTGCGGGTGGTGTGGGCGCTGTCCGCGCGCTGGAACGCCCTGGCGGCCCGGTGGCGGGGCGACGGGCGCCTGGACCGGTGGTCGGCGGCGGTGCGGCGGACGGCCCGCCTGCGGGGCTGAGCGCGGGGCGGCCGGCGGGGCCGGATTCCGGCACGGACCCCGCCGGGCGGGGGCGGGGCACGGCCGGGGCGCGACTGAGGCAGGTGTACGCGGCCCGGGCGGCGCATGCCGTGGACGGGTGGGGCGGCGGGCGGCCCGGGCGGCGCATGCCGTGAACGGCTGGGGTGGCGGGCGGCCCGGGCGGTGTATGCGGTGAACGGGTGAAGGCGTGGCCCGTGGGTGCGGACGGGTGAGGGGCGGGCACCCGAAGGTGTCCGCCCCTCACCCGTACATGTCGTCGGTCCCGCGCGGCGCGGGGTCCCGCTAGCTGCCCTGCTGCTCGTCGCGGCGGCGCTGCCAGCGTTGTTCTATGCGGTTCATGACCGAGCGGCGCTGCCGGGACTGACGGCCCGCGGGCGCCATTCCCGGAACGGGCTGTTCACCCGGTTTGGGCGCCTTGCGCCATCCGGTGACCGCGAGTACGGCACAACCGAGCATGACAAGGAAACCGACCACGCTCACCCAGATCATCTGGGCGACCATGCCGGCCATGAGGAGCGCGATACCCACCAGAAAGCCTGCGACCGCCTGGTAGACCCGTCGCCGGGTGTACGTACGCAGCCCGCTTCCCTCAAGCGCTGTCGCGAATTTGGGATCTTCGGCGTACAGCGCTCGCTCCATCTGCTCGAGCATTCGCTGCTCGTGCTCCGAGAGCGGCACGGAGTCCTCCTACTCGTCGGTCGCGGGGGGCGACCGGATGCGGCCCTTTCAGAATAGGCAGGGAATCGCCCCCGTGAAACCCGCCCTCTACGCCAATTCGCCAATCCGGGCCGCCGTGCCGGCTTGGCTGTTGAAGCGTGCATTCCCCAACGGCCGACCCGTCATGCCGACGGTGTCCCCCGATCATACGGGGCCCGGGCGCTGATCGGGGGGCCCGCGGCGGACTCCGTACTTCCCTGGTACCCCGACTCGTCCCTGATCAGCCCCCGTGGCGGGGATGTGCGCAAGGACGGGCCCCGTTGCTCCGGACGGGCGCCCGGGCCGTGCGCGCGGTCCGCGCGGCCCCCCGGCGGACGTGCTGGTCAGGCGTCCCGCGGGGCGGCCTTGGCGCCCAGGACGTGCAGTTGGGTGGCGACGGCGTGGAAGGCGTCGAGCTCGGCCGCCGCGGCCTCCAGCTTCAGCAGGGCCTCCGTCGCGCCGGGTTCGGTGTCGACCAGGACCCCGGGGACCAGGTCGGCGAAGACCCGTACGCCGTGTATGGCGGCGACCTCGACGCCCGCGCCGCCGGCCAGCTCGCGGAGCTGCCCGGCGGTGAAGCGGCGGGGCACCGGGTCGCCCTCGCCCCAGCGGCCCGCCGGGTCGGTGAGCGCCTGGCGGGCCTCGTTGAAGTGTCCGGCCAGGGCGCGGGCCAGGACGGCGCCGCCGCTGCCCGCGGCGAGCAGGCTGAGCGTGCCGGACGGGCGGAGCGCCTCGACGGCGTTTCGCAGGCCCTCGGCGGGGTCGTCCACGTACTCCAGGACCCCGTGGCACAGGACGGCGTCGTAGCCGTCGCGCTCCACGACGTCGAACAGGCCGAGCGCGTCGCCCTGTACGCCGCGGACCCGGTCGGCGACGCCCGCCTCGGCGGCCCGGCGCTCCAGCGCGAACAGGGCGTTGGGGCTGGGGTCGACCACGGTGACGCGGTGGCCGAGCCGGGCGACGGGCACCGCGAAGTTCCCGGTGCCGCCCCCGGTGTCCAGGACGTCCAGGGTGTCGCGGCCGGACTCCTTGGCACGCCGGTCGAGGGCGTCCTTGAGGACCTCCCAGACCACGGCGGTGCGCAGGGAGGCGCGGGGGCGCATCGATTCCGACACGGCATTGACTCCTCGGTGAACGGTGCGGGGCGAACGGTGCGGCCAGCCCCCGCGGACACGGCTGCGCCCAGCCTAATGGGCCCGGCCGCCGGTCCCGCCCAGGTCACCGCGCCTGCGGGCCCCGCTCCTTCGCCTCCCGGCCGCGGGGCGGCGTCGGCCGGAGCGCGAGCATCCGCTCGACCAGGCGCAGGAACACCGCGGTGTCGCGGATCAGGTCGTCGGCGTCGCGGGCGCCGGCCGCGCCGTGTATGCCCGCCTCGGCGCGGGCCCGCTTCTCGGCCCCGGCGGCGAACAGGGCGCTCCACTCGGCCAGTTCGGGGGCGATCTCGGGCAGCACCTCCCAGGCGCTGCGTATCCGCCGGCGGCGGCGCGGGGTGGATTCGGGGCGGCCCCGGGCGGCCAGCACGGCGGCGGCCGTGCGCAGGGCGGCCAAGTGGGCGGCCGCGTACCGCTCGTTGGCGGTCTCGGCGGCGGTGGCCTCCTCCAGCCCCTTGTGGGCCTGGGCGAGCAGATCGAGGGCCGCGGGCGGCGCCGGGGTGCGGCGCTGCACGGGGTGAACGTCGGCCTGTGCCATGACGAACCTCCTGTCTCGGACGACGGCACGGATGCCGTCTGAGCCCACTGTGAGGGACGCCACTGACAATCCGGCCTGAGCTGGGCTTTTGCCCGCATCGGTGGAAGGCATACTTTTGGACTGACCGGTCAGTTCAAATATGGGGAGGGTGCGTGGACAGCCCGCACACCGGGACGGCAGAGGCCCCCGGGGCCGCACAGGACGCCGAAGGGGCCGCGATCAGCGCGGTGGGCTTCGGGCTCAAGGGACCGCGCGGCTGGGCCTTTCGCGGCGTCGACATGACCGCGCCCGCCGGTTCGTTCGTCGCGATCGAGGGCCCGTCCGGATCGGGGCGCACCTGCCTGCTGCTCGCGCTCACCGGCCGGATGCGCGCCACCGAGGGCCACGCCGAGGTGGCCGGGCTGCGGCTGCCGAAGAAGATGGCGGCCGTGCGGCGGATCAGCGCGCTCGGCCCGGTCGCGGGCGTCAGCGACCTGGACGCCGCCTTCACCGTTGCCGAGCACCTGCGCGAACGCGCCCTGCTGCAGCGCCGGTTCGACGGTTCGCTGCGCTCGCTGCTGCGCAGGCCCTCGGTGCGCAGGGCGCAGGCCCGCGCCCGGATCGACGCCGCCATGGCCGCCGTGGGGCTGGACCTCGACGCGCTGCCGAAGGGCGAGCGGACGTCCGTACGGGACCTGGAGCGGCTGGAGGTGCTGCGGCTGTCGGTGGGGCTGGCGCTGATGGGCTCGCCGCGGCTGCTCGCCGTCGACGACGCGGACCTGAAGCTGTCGGACGCCGGGCGCGAGGAGGCCTGGGAACTGTTCCGGTCCCTCGCCGCGTCCGGCACCACCGTGCTCGCCGTGTGCAGCGCGCCGCCCAAGGACGCCCTGCTGGTGTCGCTGCGCAACGTGCGCGACGAGGCGCCCGAGCACGCCGGGAAGAACGCGGCCGCCACGGCCGCCACCGAGGAAGACACGACCGAGGAGGGGGCGGCCGATGCGCTCGCCGAAACTGGCCGCTCTTGAGCTCAGGCGCTTCGGCAGGGGGAAGCTCCCCCGTGCCGCGCTCGTCGCGCTCCTGCTGCTGCCGCTGCTGTACGGCGCCCTGTACCTGTGGTCCTTCTGGGACCCGTACGGGCGGCTCGACAAGATCCCCGTGGCGCTCGTCAACGAGGACAAGGGCGCGACCGCCGCGGGCAAGAAGATCACCGCCGGTGACGAGATCACCGAGAAGCTCCTCGACAGCAAGGTCTTCGACTGGCAGGAGGTGAACGCGAAGGACGCCAAGGACGGCGTCGAGAACGGCGCGTACTACCTGTCGCTGACCATGCCCGCGGACTTCAGCGAGCGGATCGCCTCCAGCTCCGGCGACACCCCGGAGACGGGTGCGCTCCAGGTGCACACCAACGACTCCAACAACTACATCGTCGGGCAGATCTCCCGGTCGGTCTTCTCCGAGGTGCGCACCGCCGCCTCCACGAACGCCTCCCGCGGTTTCCTCGACAAGATCTTCATCTCCTTCTCCGACATCCACGACGCGACCGAGAAGGCCGCCAAGGGCGCCAAGGACCTCGACGGCGGCATCGGGAAGGCGAAGAAGGGCTCCAAGGACCTCGCCAACGGGCTCACCGACGCCAAGAAGGGCAGCGGCGACCTCTCCGGCGGCATCAAGAAGCTCGACAAGGGCGCGGCCGACCTGGCGTCCGGGGCCCGGCAGGTCGCCGACGGCACCAAGACCCTCTCCGACAAGGTCAACGGGATCTCGACGAAGGTCCGGCCGTACCTGAAGGACGACGGCACCTCGATCGCGCACGCGGCGCAACTGGTCGCCGACTCCGCGAAGATCACCCAGAACCACCTGTCGACGCTCGTCAAGCGGGCCCCCGAGGCCGCGAAGGACTCGCGCAGGGTCGCCAACGAGCTGGCCGCCGTGCACCGGGAGTTCTGCGCGGACGCCACCCAGGGCGCCGAGGACGACCCGAAGGCCGCCGCTGCGGCGAAGGCCTGTCCGATCCTCCAGAAGGGCGTCACCGCGGCCCAGGAGGCCGCCACGGTGGCCGAGGACGTCAACGCCATGGTCAAGGACGGCAACAGCGACCTGGCCCTGCTCGACACCCGGCTGACGGACGTCCGCAACAAGTCCCAGGCCCTCGTCCGCCAGGCCCCGCACCTGGACGACGACCTCAAGTCGGCCGTCGCGAAGGTCAACGCGCTCAACTCCGGCGCGCAGAAGGTCTCCCAGGGGGCGGCCAAACTGCACACCGGCCTCGGAACGGCCCGCAGCGGAGCCACCGACCTCGACCAGGGCGTCGGCAAGCTGAAGACCGGGGCGAACAACCTGGACGGCGGCCTGTTCAAGCTGGCCGACGGCAGCGGCAAGCTGGCCGGCGGCCTGAACGACGGCGTCGGCAAGATCCCCGACTACGACAAGGGCTCCCGCGACCAGCGCACCGAGGTCATGGCCGACCCGGTGAAGCTGGCCTCCTCCGCCCTGCACAAGGCGCCCAACTACGGCACCGGGTTCGCCCCGTACTTCATCCCGCTGTCCCTGTGGGTCGGCGCGATGGTGGCGTACATGCTCATCCAGCCGATGAACCGGCGCGCCCTGGCCGCCGGGGCCTCCGCCTGGCGGATCGCCTTCGCGGGCTGGCTGCCGGTGGTGGCGCTCGGGGTGGCCCAGGTCGCCGCGCTGATGGCGGTGCTGCACTACGGGCTGGGCCTGGAGATGACGCGCACGGCCGGGACGCTGGGCTTCCTGGTGCTGGTGACGGCCTGTTTCGCGGCGATCATCCAGTGGCTGAACGCCCGGTTCGGGGCGGCGGGACGCATCCTGGTGCTCGCCGTGCTGATGCTCCAGCTCACGTCGGCGGGCGGCACGTATCCGGTGCAGACCTCGCCGGGCTTCTTCAACGTGATGCACCCGTTCCTGCCCATGACGTACGTCGTCGAGGGGCTGCGCAGGCTGATCTCGGGCGGCGGTCTGGAGCCGGTCTGGACGGGCAGCGTCGTGCTGGCCGCCTTCACGGCGGGCGCGCTCGCGCTGACCGCCCTGTCGGCCCGCCGCAAGCAGGTGTGGACGCTGGACCGCCTCCACCCGGAGCTGAGCCTGTGAGCGCCCCGCCTGCGGCCCCCGGGGAACCTGTGAGAATCGGCCCCATGGACAGCACCAGCACGCGCCGCCGCAACACCCGGCAGAAGCTCTACGAGGCGGCCGTGACCCTGATCGCCGAGAAGGGCTTCTCCTCGACCAGCGTGGAGGAGATCGCCGAGCGTGCCGGTGTCGCCAAGGGCACGGTGTACTACAACTTCAAGAGCAAGAGCGAGCTCTTCGAGGAGCTGCTGCGCTACGGGGTGGGGCTGCTCACGGCCTCCCTCCAGGAGGCGGCCGACGAGACCGCCGCGCGCGGCGGCGGCAAGGTCGAGTCCCTGGACGCGATGATCCGGGCCGGGCTGCTCTTCATCCACCGCTATCCCGCCTTCACCCAGCTCTACGTCGCCGAGCTGTGGCGCACCAACCGGGCGTGGCAGTCGACGCTCCTGGTGGTGCGCCAGCAGGCGGTGGCCGTCGTGGAGCGGGTGCTCACCGAGGGCGTGGCGAACGGCGAGCTGAGCGAGGAGATCGACATCCCGCTGACGGCGGCGGCGCTGGTGGGCATGGTGCTGGTGGCCGCGCTGGACTGGCAGGCCTTCCAGAGCGAGCGCTCGCTGGACGACGTGCACGCGGCGCTGTCGCGGCTGCTGCACGGGCGGGTGGGCGGCGGGCGTCCCTGACGCGGACGCCGCTCTCCGCCACCGGTGCCGGTGCTCGTCCGAGCCGGCGCGCTCAGCTCTGAGTACCCGTACCTAGTGCCGGAGATGAGTAGCTGCGCGGATGGGCTCCCACCTGCGCGGACGACAGAGTGGGAACCACGGAAGGGGCGCTCGCGCCGAGACCGCCGACACGGGGCGGCGGAAGCGGCGCGAGACCCCGGACGGAACGGGGACACGGGGGAAGACGCACCGGTCCGGTGGCGCTCGGGGGGATCGAGCGCCGCCGGGCCGGCGTTTTCCTGTCCGGCCCGCGCCGGCGGCGACTGGTTACGATCGCTTCGTGTCGATTCTTCCCCTCGTGTTCACCAGCGGCTGGGCCAGCGGCATCAACGCCTACGCGGTGGTGCTCCTGCTCGGCGTCTTCGGCGCGACCGGGATCAGCGACGAGGTGCCGGCCTCCTTGCAGCGCACCGACGTCATGGTGGTCGCCGGGGTCCTCTTCCTGATCGAGGCGGTCAGCGACAAGATCCCGTACGTGGACTCGCTGTGGGACAGCGTCCACACGGTGGTCCGGCCGGTCGCCGGAGCGGTGGTGGGGGCCCTGCTGGCCGGGCAGAGCGGTTCGCTGCCGGAGCTGGCGGCGGGCGCGGTGGGCGGTTCGACGGCGCTGCTGAGCCATCTGGTGAAGGCCGGGACGCGGATGGCGGTGAACACCTCGCCCGAGCCGTTCAGCAACATCCTGCTCAGTACGGCCGAGGACCTGGGCGTCGCGGGCATCGTCAGCTTCGCCATGTTCCATCCCGTCGCGGCGGCCTCGATCGCCGGGGCGCTGCTCCTGGCCGGGCTGGTGCTGCTGGTCCTCCTGGCCGCCCGCATCCGGCGCTTCCGCCGCCGCCGGGCGCGGCGCCGGGAGGAGAAACGCCTGATGGGCACGGGCGGACCGGCTCCCCGCTGAGTTCTCGGTGGTCCCCGCGGAGCTGTCGGTGGCCCCCGTTACAGTCACTGGCATGGCACGGATTGCGGTGATCGGCGCCGGGCTCGGCGCGATGGCGACCGCCGCCCGGCTGGCCGTCGCGGGCCACCGGGTGACGGTGTACGAACGCGGGGGCACGCACGGCGGTGCGGTGGGCCGCTTCGAGCGGGACGGGTTCGCCTTCGACACGGGGCCGGGGCTGCTGCATCTCCCCGCCGTGTACCGGGACCTGTTCGTCAAGACCGGCCGGGAGTCCCTGGAGGACTCCGTGGACCTGGCCCCGGTCGACCCGGCGGGCCGCCACCTGTTCGCGGACGGTACGGACGTCTCGCTGCCCAACGCCTCGCGCGGGGCCGTGGCGGCGCTGGGCGGTGCGCTCGGCGCGGACGCGGGCGACCGCTGGGACGCGTTCATGAGCCGCGCCGGGGCCGCCTGGGACCGGGTCCGCAGGCCCCTCCTGGAGGAGCCCCTGTGGCCGGACTGGCAGGTGCTGGGCAAGGACCCGTACCCGTCGGTCGCCACCCGCCGGCTGCTGCGCGAGCGCCGCGCCGCCACGCTCGCCGAGATCGGCGCCTGGGAACTGCGCGACCCCCGGCTGACGGCCCTGCTGGAGAGCTACGCCCTCGCGTTCGGCCTCGACCCGCGCAGGGCTCCCGCCTCCGCCGCCGTGCTGCCGTACATGGAGCAGACCTTCGGCACCTGGTACGTACGGGGCGGCATGCGGGCGCTGGCGGACGCCGTGCACGCGCGCTGCCTGGCCCGCCGGGTCGAGTTCGTCTTCGGCGCGGAGGTCGTCGCGGTCACCGTGCGGGACGGGCGGGCCGCGGGCGTGGAGCTGGCGGACGGCACCCGGGCGGCGGCCGACCACGTGGTCGCGGCCGTCCACCCGCGGACCCTCGACGCACTGGTGCACGGCCGCCCCGACGGCGCCCGGGAGGGGCACGAGCTGTACGGCGAGGGCGACTTCCAGCCCGGTCCGGAGGCGGCGGGCGCGGGCCGGGTGACGGTCTGCCTGGCCCTGTCCGGCGCGCGCGACCTGCGGGCGGCCCACCGCACGGTGGTGCACTCCGCCGACCGGGCGGCCGAGCTGCGCACCGTCTTCGAGGGCGCGGGAGCCCCGGAGTCGCCCACCGTGTGGGTCATGCGCCCCGACGATCCCGCCCTGCGCCCCGACGACGCGCACGAGACCGTCGTCCTGACGGCCGCGGCCCCGTCCCTGGACCGTGCGGACTGGACCCGTGCGTCGGCCGAGGCCTGGGCGGACGCCATGGTGGCGCAGGCGTCCCGGGCGGTCACGGGGCTGGCCGGCCGCGTGCTGTGGCGCGAGGTCCACACCCCCCGGGACATCGCCGCGCGGACCGGCGCGCCCGCGGGCGACCTGCCCGCGCCCGCGCTGGCGGGCGCCTCGGGGACGCACCTCGTGCGGTCCAACTCCCCCCGGCTGCCGGGCCTGTACGCGGCGGGCGGCTGGGCCCACCCCGGCGGCGGGCTCGCGCACGCCGGGATGTCGGGCGCGCTGGTCGCCGGGCTGATCGTCGAGGGGGACGGCTTCCGGGGCTCGCAGTAGCAGCGGAGCACGCGCGGGGGCCCGGACTTCTCACGGAAGTCCGGGCCCCCGCGCGTACGGGGCCCGGTGCCGCCGCGTACGCGTGCTTCAGTAGCGGTACTGGCCGTTCGCGCCCGTGTCGTGGCCGTTGGGGTGTCCGGCGGGCTGCTGCGGGGCCTCGGGGGCGAACGGCTGCTCGCCGTCGCGCTGCTGCGGGACCCACACCCCGCCGGGCGGGGTCTCGCCCGGGTAGCCCTCGTAGGGGCCGGGGTAGAGCTGCTGCTGGCCGCCGTAGGAGTCGTAGTCGGCGCCGCCGTAGGACTGGGGGCCGATGTACGGGTCGGAGTAGGCGGCGTACTGCTGCTGCCCGGTGTCGTAGGCGTACACCCCGGCGCTCCCGGTGTCCGCGGCGGCGTGGGCGGCGCCGGCGCCCTGCGGGTCGTAGGCGGGGTAGGAGCCGCCGCCGAAGCCGTCGTGGCCCTGCGGCTGCGGCGCGGGGGCGGAGAAGGACGCAGAGGTGTCGTAGATCCCGTACCGGCCGGTCTCGTCGGGCATCGGCTGCGGCTCGAAGACGGGGGGCTGCGGGTCGTCGTGCTGGGGCGCGCCGTGTCCCTGGTGCGGGGCGGGCTGCCCCTGGGGCGGTGCGCCGTGTCCCTGGTGCGGGGCGGCCTGTCCCTGCTGCGGGGCGCCGTGGCCCCGGTCGTATCCGGGCACGCCCTCGAAGCCGGTGCTCGGGCCGCCGCTGTCCTGCTCGCCGTACTCCAGTCCGGAGACCTGGAGCGTCGGCTGCTGCGGGGGCGCGTCGGCGTTGCCGCGGCGGCGCTTGCTGGCACCCGGCTTGCCGCCGATCGCCCAGCCGGTGGCGAAGCCCCGCCGGAAGGACAGGGTGACGTACGTCTGGCCGACCGCGAAGGCGATGGCGCCCGCGCCGATCACCGGGACGGACGGCAGCAGCACGCCGACCACCACGACGGCGAAGCCCGCGAAGGCGAGCACCCGCCAGCGCAGCCGCGCCTTGTACTGCAACAGCACCTCGCCGAGCAGCCACAGCGCGACCACGCCGAATGCGATGTAGAGGACCGTCCAGCCCATGTACGCCCCTCTCCTGCGGCCGCTGCGTCCCCTGGTGGACGCGGCGGCGCGAGTACAGCTGTGGTGACCGCTTACGACCGCGTCGGCAGTGACGTCTGGTCGTGCAGTCCGAGATTCTCGTAGATTTCGAGCGTCGCCGTCGAGTTGTTCAGCGTGATGAAGTGCATTCCCGGCACACCTTCGGCGAGCAGCGTCGCGCAGAACTCCGTGGCGAACTCGATGCCAATGGAGCGTACAGCGGCGGGATCGTCCTTGACCGCGAGCATCCGTTCTTTCACGGCGTCCGGAAATTGCGCGTTGCTGAGCTGCGGAAGTCTGTCCAGTTGCCTGACCAGCGTGACAGGCATCACTTCCGGGATGATCGGGGTGCGGCAACCGGCTGCTTCCACCCGGTCACGCATCCGCAGATAGCTCTCCGGGTCGAAGAACATCTGCGTGATCGCGTAATCGGCGCCCGCCCGGCACTTCTCCACGAAGTGGCGGATGTCGGAGTCCCAGTTCTCCGAGCGCGGGTGCATCTCCGGGAATGCGGCGACGCCGACGCAGAAGTCGCCGGACTCCTTGATGAGCTCCACGAGTTCGGACGCGTACGTGACGCCTTCCGGGTGCTTGATCCACTCCCCCATCGGGTCGCCCGGCGGGTCGCCGCGCACCGCGAGGATGTTGCGGATGCCCGCGTCGGCGAACTGGCCCACCATGTTGCGCAGCTCGGCGACCGAGTGGTCGACCGCGGTGAGGTGCGCGACGGGCGTGAGCGTGGAGTCGGAGGCGATCTTCTGGGTGGCCTTGACGGTGCCCTCGCGGGTGGAGCCGCCCGCCCCGTAGGTCACGGAGACGAAACTGGGGCGCACTGCCTCGACCCGGCGCAGGGCGTTCCAGAGGTTCTGC
This sequence comes from Streptomyces sp. NPDC039736, assembly GCF_055596485.1. Lineage (NCBI taxonomy): Bacteria > Bacillati > Actinomycetota > Actinomycetes > Kitasatosporales > Streptomycetaceae > Streptomyces > Streptomyces sp. NPDC039736. The sequence continues at coordinate 366,966 of NZ_JBVIUQ010000005.1, forward strand.
TCGCCCTTCTCGGTTCTGCGGGCCGAGAATTCGAAGGAAAACGACGTCTTTCCGGTCTCCAGCAGTTCACGCACCGTAAGCGCGCGATCCGATCTGGTGGAAGCTGTGCCAAGGGCCATGCCGAGAGATTAGCCAGCAGGGCGGCGCAGACCCAACCACCCAGGAGGCAAAGGTCCGTTATGCCGGTTTCTTGTCCACCCTTCGGACAGTTGTCCGGCGTGACCTATGCGCTCACTGGTCGTATGACCTGATCCTCTTGGCCAGCCCGGCGGCCGCGGCGGCCGGGTCCGTCGCCTCGGTCAACGCACGGACGACCACGACCCGGCGGGCCCCGGCGGCCAGCACCTCGTCCAGGTTGTGGGCGTCGATGCCGCCGATGGCGAACCAGGGGCGCGCCTGGCCGAGGGAGGCCGCGTAACGCACCAGGTCGAGGCCGGGGGCGTGGCGGCCGGGCTTGGTGGGGGTGGGCCAGCAGGGACCCGTGCAGAAGTAGTCGACGCCGCTCTCCGCGACGGCCGCGTCGACCTCGGAGACGGCGTGCGTGGAGCGGCCGATCAGGACGTCCTCGCTACGGGAGCCGAGGACGGCGCGGGCGGCGGGCACCGGGAGGTCGCCCTGGCCCAGGTGGAGGACGTCGCTGCCGATGGCGTGCGCCACGTCGGCGCGGTCGTTCACGGCGAGGAGCTTGCCGTGCCTGCGGCAGGCGTCGGCGAGGACGGCGAGGTGCTCCAGCTCCTCGCCGGCCTCCATGCCCTTGTCGCGGAGCTGGACGATGTCGACACCGGAGGAGAGCACGGCGTCGAGGAAGGCGGGCAGGTCGCCGCGCTCCTTGCGGGCGTCCGTGCACAGGTAGAGCCGGGCGTCGGCGAGCTGCTCGCTGGGCGTGGGCATGGTGCGGTTCCCCCCGTGGTGGTGCCGGGGGCGGGCCCCGGTCGTCGGCGGCGGGTGCGCGGTCCGCCGGGGCGGGCCGCGCACCGCCGTGGTGTGGTGCGGCGTGCCGGGGGCGAGCGGCGCTCGGGTGCGCCGCTCCACCTCCGGCGGGTCAGAGGGCGAGCGCCTGGGCGCGGCGCTTCACCTCCGTGCCGCGATTCTCGCTCAGCGCCTGCGCGGGGGTGCCGGGCAGGGTCGGGTCGGCGGTGAAGAGCCACTCCAGCATCTCCTCGTCGGAGAAGCCGTCGTCCTTCAGGACCGTCAGCAGCCCGGGCAGGCCCTTGACAATCTTGTCGCCGTCGATGAAGGGGGCGGGCACCTGGAGCGAACGGTTCTCACCGCGTCGTACGGCGATGAGCTGGCCGTCCTTCACCAGCTGCCGCACCTTCGTCACCTCCAGGTCGAGCATCTCCGCGATGTCGGGGAGGTAGAGCCAGGCGGGGACGAGGGCGTCGATCTTTGCGTCAATCTCGGTCACAGGACAAGCGTGCCATCCGGGACCGGCAACCGGCACCCGGGGCCGGTCCGCGCGACGGACTCCGTACGGCCCGGGCACCCGGCCACGGCATCCGCACGGCCGTAGCCGGGCGCCCGGCTACGGCGTCCGGACCGCCGACTTCAGGGGTACGGCCGGGTCGGCGGCCCGCACCGGGTCCAGTGCCGCGCCCGTCTCGACCAGCTTGCGCCCCTGGGCGAGGTCGCGCGGGCGGCCGACCGCGAGGAGCGCGACCAGGGCCCCGCCGCGCAGCCAGCACACCGACCAGGAGGGGGTGGCGGGGTCGCCGCGCCAGATCATCTCGTCGGCGTCCGCGTGGTGGCCGACGTACTGCACGAAGCGGCCGAACTGCTCGGACCAGAAGTAGGGCACCGGGTCGTAGGGCGCCGGCGTGCCGCCCGTGATGTGCGCCGCGACGGTGCGCGGGCCTTGGAGGGCGTTGTCCCAGTGGTGCACGAGCAGGCGCGCAGCGTAGCGGCGCGAGGGGAAGGAGGCGCAGTCGCCGACGGCGTACACGTCGGGCACGGAGGTGCGCAGGTGCTCGTCCGCGGTGATCGATCCGTCGTCGCCGAGCCGCACGCCGGAGCCGGCCAGCCAGCCCGTCGTGGGTCTGGCCCCGATGCCGACGACCACGGCGTCGGCGGGGAGGAGGCGGCCGTCGGCCAGCAGCACCGCGCCCGGCTCCACCGAGGCCACCTGTGCGCCGGTGATCAGTTCGGCGCCGCCCTCGGCGTACCAGGCGGCCATCGGGACGGCGATCTCGGCGGGCATCGTGCCGGCGAGCGGCCGGTCGGCGGCCTCCACGACGGTGACCGGACAGCCGGCCTCGCGGGCGGCGGTGGTGAACTCCGCGCCGATCCAGCCGGCGCCGACGACCACCACGTCGCTCTGCGCGTCCAGCACCGGACGCAGCCGCCGGGCGTCGTCGAGCGTCCTCAGCAGGTGCACTCCGGGGACGCCGAGGGAGCCGGGCAGCGTGACCGGGTCGGCCCCCGTGGCGATCACCAGCAGGTCGTAGGGAACCGGTCCCGTCAGGGTGTCGACCTCGTGGTCGTCCGGGCGCAGGGCGACCGCCTCGCAGCCCAGGCGCAGTTCGACGCCGAGCGCCTCGAAGTCGACCTCGAAGGCGGAGCCGTCGGCCTTGCCGAGCAGCACCGCCTTGGACAGCGGCGGCCGGTCGTACGGCGGATGGGGTTCGGCTCCGAGCACGGTGAGCGGACCGGCGAAACCCTGCTCGCGCAGGGCGACGGCGGTCTGCACTCCGGCCATGCCCGCGCCGACGACGACGATGTGCTTCTGCTCGCTCACGCGTCCACCTTAAGTTTCTGACGAGCCGTCAGGAATGTTGGCCCGCGCGCAGGCCTCCCCGCCGCCCGGAATCTCCTCGACGACGCTCGTGCCGCTGCCGTCCTGGGATTCCCATGCCCAGCTCTCCTCCAGCCGAACGCGGCCGTCGGCCAGGAGCACGACCTGCGAGCGGCACCGTCCGGACGAGGTCGTCCCGTCGTGCCCCAGCTGTACGTAACGGAAGTCGAGCCGGTCGCCCTCGCGCGTGCCCACGAGATGCCCGCGCACGACGTCGCCGCCCGCGTACTCGGCCCAGATCCGGCCGTCCCGCTCGTGGTAGGCGAACCGGGTGCGGGCGCCGACCTGTCCGGGCGCCTGGTCGGCGACCGGGGCCAGCAGCAGTCCGTCGAGCGAGCGGGGCACGGGAGGCACCTCACAGTCCGTTGAACCCGGGGTTAGTCTGGTCACCGTACAAGCACTCACGGGAGCCCGGCGGACCGGGCTGAGAGGGAGGCTGACCAGGCCTCCGACCGTACGAACCTGATCCGGGTCATGCCGGCGAAGGGAGGGGCTGGACGCCCATGCGCACCTCTGCGGAAAAGCCGTACGACGTCCTGGTGGTCGGGGGCGGGATCATCGGCCTGGTGACGGCCTGGCGGGCCGCCCAGCGGGGCCTGCGGACCGCCCTGGCCGACCCCGAACCGGGCGGCGGCGCGGCCCAGGTGGCCGCCGGGATGCTGGCCGCCGTCACCGAACTGCACTACGGCGAACAGACCCTGCTCGGCCTCAACCTCGCCTCCGCGCGCCGCTATCCGGACTTCGTCGCGGAGCTCCAGGAGGCGAGCGGGCAGGACACCGGTTACCGCGCGTGCGGCACCCTGGCCGTCGCCCTGGACGCCGACGACCGCGCCCACCTGCGCGAACTGCACGCCCTGCAACGGCAGTCGGGGCTGGAGTCGGAGTGGCTGACCGGACGCGAGTGCCGCCGCCTGGAACCGATGCTGGCGCCCGGCGTGCGCGGGGGGCTGCGGGTGGACGGCGACCACCAGATCGACCCGCGACGCCTCGCCGCGGCCCTCCTGACGGCCTGCGGGCGCGCCGGAGTGGTCCTGCACCGCACCCGCGCCGAACGGCTGACGGTGGTACGGGAACGGGCCGCGGGCGCGCTCCTCGCCGACGGCACGCGGATCGCCGCCGACCAGGTGGTGCTGGCCGCGGGCTCGTTCAGCGGGCGGCTCGCCGGGGTGCCCGAGGAGGCGCTGCCGCCGGTGCGCCCGGTCAAGGGACAGGTGCTGCGGCTCACCGTGCCGCCTGCGTACGCCCCGTTCCTGAGCCGCACCGTGCGCGCGGTGGTGCGCGGCAGCCAGGTCTACCTGGTGCCCCGCGCGAACGGCGAACTCGTCGTCGGCGCCACCAGCGAGGAACTCGGCTGGGACACCACGGTGACGGCGGGCGGGGTGTACGAGCTGCTGCGCGACGCCCACGAACTCGTCCCCGGCATCACCGAACTCCCCCTCACCGAGACCAGGGCCGGACTGCGCCCCGGCTCCCCCGACAACGCACCGCTGCTGGGGCCCACCCTGCTGCCGGGCCTGGTGCTCGCCACCGGGCACCACCGCAACGGGGTGCTGCTGACACCGGTGACGGGCGACGTGCTGGCCACCGTGCTGACCACCGGGAAACTGCCCGACGAGGCACGCGCCTTCAGCCCGCGCCGGTTCGCCCCCGCCGCATCCCTTCCCGTACGACAGGAGCAGCCCGCATGAGCACCACGGTGAACGTGTCCGTGAACGGCGAGGGGCGCGCGGTCCCGCCCGGCACCACCCTCGACGACCTGGTCGCCGCCCTCACGCGTGCGCCCGCCGGCGTGGCCGCGGCCCTCAACGAGACCGTGGTGCCGCGCACCCGGTGGGCCGACACCGCCCTCGGCGACGGCGACCGGGTCGAGGTCCTCACCGCGGTCCAGGGGGGCTGACCGCCATGGCCGACGACCTCTTCACGCTGGGCGGCGTCTCCTTCTCGTCCCGCCTGATCATGGGCACGGGCGGGGCGCCCAGCCTCGACGTCCTGGAGCGCTCGCTGATCGCGTCGGGGACCGAGCTGACGACGGTGGCGATGCGCCGCCTGGACGCGTCCGTGCAGGGCTCGGTGCTGTCCGTGCTCGACAGGCTGAACATCCGGGTGCTGCCGAACACGGCGGGCTGCTACACGGCCGGTGAGGCGGTGCTCACCGCGCGCCTGGCGCGGGAGGCGCTGGGGACCGACTGGGTGAAGCTGGAGGTCATCGCGGACGAGCGCACCCTGCTGCCCGACCCGGTCGAGCTGCTGGACGCGGCGGAGACCCTCGTCGACGACGGCTTCACCGTCCTGCCGTACACCAACGACGACCCGGTGCTGGCGCGCAAGCTGGAGGACGTGGGCTGCGCGGCGGTGATGCCGCTGGGCTCCCCCATCGGCTCCGGACTCGGCATCCGCAACCCGCACAACTTCGAGCTGATCGTGGACCGGGCCCGGGTGCCGGTGATCCTCGACGCGGGCGCGGGAACGGCCTCGGACGCCGTGCTGGCGATGGAGCTGGGGTGCGCCGGGGTGATGCTCGCCTCGGCGGTGACGCGGGCGCAGGAGCCGGTGCTGATGGCGGAGGCGATGCGGCACGGGGTGGCGGCGGGACGGCTGGCCCACCGCGCGGGCCGCATCCCGCGCCGGCACTTCGCGCAGGCGTCGTCCCCGAAGTCGGGCCTGGCCCGGCTGGACCCGGAGCGGCCGGCGTTCTGAGGGCCGGCCCGTGGCGGGGGCGTTCCGTGGTCCGTGGCAGGAGGCGGCCCGTGACGGCGGCGGGGGCGGGTCCGCCCCTGTCACAGGTCGGCCTCAGTACGGCCGCACCCCGTACGCTCCCGTCCGCCCCGCCCCTACCGGCTCGTAGACTCCCTGCGTGGACACGACCCTCCAGGACCCCCTCGTCGGGCAGCTGCTCGACGGCCGCTACCTCGTCGAGGCACGCATCGCCGTCGGCGGGATGGCCACGGTCTACCGGGCCGTGGACACCCGCCTCGACCGCGAGCTCGCCCTCAAGGTGATGCACCTCGCGCTGGCCTCCGACGCCGCCTTCGTCGAACGGTTCATCCGCGAGGCCAAGTCGGTGGCCCGCCTCGCGCACCCCAACGTGGTCGGCGTCTTCGACCAGGGCACCGACGGCGACTACGTCTACCTGGCGATGGAGTACGTCGCGGGCTGCACCCTGCGCGACGTGCTGCGCGAGCGCGGCGCGCTCCAGCCCCGGGCGGCGCTCGACATCCTGGAGCCGGTGCTGGCGGCTCTGGGCGCGGCGCACCGGGCCGGGTTCGTGCACCGCGACATGAAGCCGGAGAACGTCCTGATAGGGGACGACGGCCGGGTGAAGGTCGCCGACTTCGGTCTGGTGCGCGCCGTGGACACGGTCACCAGCACCACCGGGTCCGTCCTCGGCACGGTCTCCTACCTGGCGCCCGAGCAGATCGAGCACGGCACCGCCGACACCCGCGCGGACGTGTACGCGTGCGGCGTCGTCCTGTACGAGATGCTCACCGGCGCCAAGCCGCACGCCGGCGGCACCCCCGCGCAGGTGCTCTACCAGCACCTCAACGAGGACGTGCCGCCGCCGTCGGCCGCCGTGCCGGGGCTGGCGCCGGAGCTGGACGAGCTGGTGGCGAGCGCCACCGCCCGCGACCCGCAGGCCCGCCCGTACGACGCGGTGGCGCTGCTGGGGCAGGCGCACGCCGCCCGCGGCTCCCTCACCGACGCACAGCTCGACGCCGTACCGCCGCAGGCCAGGGAGAGCGTGCCCACCGGGCCCGAGGAGCGCACCAGCGTCATTCCGCGCACCCCCGCCCAGGCCCCGGAGCACACGAACGTCCTGCCGCAGGCCCTGCCGGACGAGCGGCAGCACACCAGTCGGCTGGTGCGGCCGCTGCCGCAGGAGCCCGAGCCGCCCGCCCGGCAGGGCCGGCGGCGCTCCGCACCGTCGCGCCGCACGCTGATCTCGCTGGTCACGGCCGTACTGCTGGCGCTGGGGGTGGGCGCGGGGGTCTGGTACATCAACTCCGGACAGTTCACCGAGGTCCCGCCGCTGCTCAGCAAGACCGAGCAGGACGCCCGTACGAGGCTGGACGCCGCCGGGCTCGACGTGAAGGACGTGGAGCGGAAGTTCAGCGACACCGTCGCGCGGGGCTCCGTCATGGACAGCGACCCGGCGCCCGGCGAGCGCATCCGCAGCGGCAACGCGGTGACGCTGGTGGTCTCGCGCGGTCCGGAGATCGTGAAGGTGCCCGACCTCAGGAGGGTGCCGCTGGCGAAGGCCAGGCAGGAGCTCAAGGAGGCGGGGCTCGCGCCGGGCGTGGTGACCAGGGCGTTCAGCGAGGACGTCCCGCTGGGCGCGGTGATCGGCACGGACCCGCAGGCGGGCACCGGACGCTCCCCCGACTCCGCGGTCGCCCTGGTGGTCAGCAAGGGCGCGCCGGTGGACATGCCGACCGTGACCGGACGCGGCGTCGAGGAGGCCACCAGCACCCTCGAAGGGCTCGGCCTGAGGGTCGAGGTCGCCGCCGAGCAGATCAACTCCCCCGCTCCGGCGGGCCGGGTGGCCCGCCAGTCGGTGCCCGCCGGGACCCGGCTGGGCCAGGGCGAGAAGGTCACCCTGACGGTCTCCAAGGGGCCGCGGATGATCCAGGTGCCGGACGTGACCGGCAAGCACGCCGACGAGGCGACCCGCGTCCTGACGGGTGCGGGCTTCCAGGTCGAGGTGGACCGGCCGATCCTCTCCTTCAGCAAGGTGATCGAGAAGCAGTCCGTGCAGGGCGGCCAGGAGGCCCCCGAGGGCAGCACGATCACCATCACGACGAAGATCCTCTAGCGCCGGCGCCGCCTGCGGCGGGACGCCCCGGGAGGGGGCGTCCCCGGGGTGCGGCATCCTGGACGGCGATGAGCACCGCAGACACCCCCTCCCCGTTCCCCGCCGGCCCCCCGGCCTCCCGCAACCCGGTCGGCGGCCACGTCCCGGTCGCCGGCGGACTCGCCTCCACCGGCCTGCCGTACGCCCGCGCGATGGGCGCGGAGGCCGTGCAGGTCTTCGTGGCCAACCCGCGCGGCTGGGCGACCCCGGCCGGGAATCCGGCGCAGGACGAGTTGTTCCGGGCGGCCTGCGCCGCCGAGCGCATACCGGCGTACGTCCACGCCCCGTACCTGATCAACTTCGGCTCGCACACCGAGGCCACCGTCGAGAGGTCCGTGGAGTCGCTGCGGCACTCGCTGCGCCGGGCCCGGGCGATCGGCGCGCTGGGCGTCGTCGTGCACACCGGCTCGGCGACCGGCGGCCGCCCCCGCGAGGTCGCCCTCGCGCAGGTGCGCGCGCGCCTGCTGCCGCTGCTGGAGGAGCTGACCCACGACGACGACCCGTGCCTCCTGCTGGAGTCGACGGCCGGGCAGGGTTTCTCGCTGTGCTCGCGGACCTGGGACTTCGGCCCGTACTTCGACGCCCTGGACCGCCATCCGAAGCTGGGCGTCTGCCTGGACACCTGCCACATCTTCGCGGCCGGCCACGACCTGGCCGGCCCCGGCGGCATGAAGCAGACGCTGGACCTGCTGGTGGACACCGTCGGCGAGGGCCGTCTGAAGCTGATCCACGCCAACGACTCCAAGGACGTCACGGGCGCGCACAAGGACCGGCACGAGAACATCGGCGCCGGTCACATCGGCGAGGAGCCGTTCCGGGAGCTGTTCTCGCACCCGGCGACGGAGGGCGTGCCGCTGGTCATCGAGACGCCGGGCGGCAAGGAGGGGCACGCGGCGGACGTGGCGCGGCTGAAGGAGCTGCGCGCGTTCTGAGGGAGTTCCGAGAGCCTTGAGGAATACCCCAGGGGGGTATACGGTTCCTGTCGTCGACAGGGACCGCCACCTGAGTTGGGGGCACACCGTGCAGCACCACGAGGCACACGTTCACGGGGAGCACGCGCAGCACGAGGGGCACCCGCCGAAGCCCCCGCACGCCCACCACAGCGCCGCCGGCGGCACGGTCACCTGGCGCGCCGCCGCGCAGGCCACCCTGCACTGCCTCACCGGGTGCGCCATCGGCGAAGCACTCGGAATGGTGATCGGCACCGCCCTCGGCTGGGGCAACGCGGCGACGATGGTCCTGGCCGTCGCGCTGGCCTTCTTCTTCGGTTACGCGCTGACCCTGCGCGGCGTCCTCAAGGCGGGCGTCGGCTTCGGCGCGGCCCTCAAGGTCGCCCTCGCCGCGGACACCCTGTCGATCACGGTGATGGAGCTGGTCGACAACGGGGTGCTCGCCCTGTGGCCGGGCGCGATGGACGCCCACCTGACGGACGGGCTGTTCTGGGGAGTGCTGGCGATCGCCTTCGCGGCGGCCTTCGCGGTCACCACCCCGGTGAACAAGTGGCTGATCGGGCGCGGCAAGGGGCACGCGGTGGTGCACCGCCACCACCGCTGAGACACCGCGCGGCACACGGCGGCCCCGGGCTACAGCTCGGGGCCGTCCCCCGGTTCCTCCTGGTAGGAGTAGCGCTGCTCGCGCCAGGGGTCGCCGATGTTGTGGTAGCCGCGCTCCTCCCAGAAGCCGCGGCGGTCGGCGGTCATGTACTCGATGCCGCGGACCCACTTGGGGCCCTTCCAGGCGTACAGGTGCGGCACCACCAGGCGCAGCGGGAAGCCGTGTTCGGCGGTGAGCAGGTCGTCGCCCTTGTGCGTGGCGAAGATGGTGCGCTCGTCCGTGAAGTCCTTGATGCGGATGTTGGCGCTGTAGCCGTACTCGGCCCACACCATGACGTGCGTGACACCGGGGGCCGGCGGCGCGAGGTCCAGGACCGTTCGGGCGGCGACACCACCCCATTCGGCCCCCAGCATGCTGAATTTCGTCACGCAGTGGAGATCGGCGACCACGGTGTCGAAGGGCAGGGCCGAGAACTCCTCGTGGTTCCAGCAGTGTTTCCCGCCGTCCGCCGTCGCGCCGAAGACGCGGAATTCCCAGCGGTCGGGCTTGAACTTGGGGACGGGCCCGTAGTGGGTGACCGGCCAGCCGCGCTGCAGCCGCTGTCCCGGCGGAAGCTCGGAGTGCTCGATGTCGCGGTATTCCCGGCTTTCCGGCTGACCCATGTCTTCCATGGTGACAGACGGCGCGGGGTGGTCATGACCGGGTCTGGCCCGATTCGGGCAACTCCTACTAAGGAGGCACTTACTGGACGGCTTCCGAGATGCGGTGCGAGGATGCGCGCAATCTGCCCGGTCACCCCCCTGGAAGGAGCCCAGCGATGCAGGGCGACCCCGAGGTCATCGAATTTCTCAACGAGCAGTTGACCGCCGAACTGACGGCGATCAACCAGTACTTCCTCCACGCGAAGATGCAGGACAACTTCGGCTGGACCAAGCTGGCGAAGTACACGCGCGCCGAGTCCTTCGACGAGATGAAGCACGCGGAGATCCTGACCGACCGCATTCTCTTCCTGGACGGCCTGCCCAATTACCAGCGCCTCTTCCACGTCCGGATCGGCCAGACGGTCACCGAGATGTTCCAGGCGGACCGGCAGATCGAGGTCGAGGCGATCGACCGGCTGAAGCGCGGTGCTGAGGTCATGCGGGCCAAGGGCGACATCACCTCGGCCAAACTCTTCGAGGACATCCTCGCGGACGAGGAGCACCACATCGACTACCTGGACACGCAGCTCGCGCTGGTGGAGAAGCTCGGCGAGCCGCTCTACATCGCCCAACTGATCGAGCAGCCCAGCGAGGCGTGAGCCACGCCCGAGCGGGCCTAGGCGGCCTCGTCCAGGGCGATCGTCTCCGGCTGGTCGGCGACGGCCGACAGGTCGTGCCGGGCGATCAGCTCGCGGCGCGGGCAGGCTCCCCGGCCCAGCAGGCCCTGGATCGTCCGGACGCAGTTGCCGCAGTCCGTGCCCGCCTTGGTGACGGAGGCGATCTGGCGCGGGGTGCAGGCTCCGGCGGCGGCGTGCGCCTTGATCTGCTGATCGGTCACGCCGAAGCAGGAGCAGACGAACACGCGGACACCTCGATCCCACAGCCAGGCGATTCCTTGGTCAGGTAAACCTAACCTTACCCATCGCGTGGCGCGGGGGAAACCCCCGGTACGCCAGTGGGGCCCGGATCACAAGGATCCGGGCCCCACCGTGCCGTCGGGACGCGCGCAGCACTTACTGCGAGCGGTACATCTCCGCCACCAGGAACGCCAGGTCGAGCGACTGGCTGCGGTTCAGCCGCGGGTCGCAGGCCGTCTCGTAGCGCTGGTGCAGGTCGTCGACGAAGATCTCGTCGCCGCCGCCCACGCACTCGGTGACGTCGTCACCGGTGAGTTCGACGTGGATGCCGCCCGGGTGGGTGCCCAGGCCCTTGTGCACCTCGAAGAAGCCCTTGACCTCGTCCAGGACGTCGTCGAAGCGGCGCGTCTTGTGGCCGGAGGCGGCCTCGAAGGTGTTGCCGTGCATCGGGTCGGTCACCCACGCCACGGTGGCACCGGACGCGGTGACCTTCTCGACCAGCTCGGGCAGCTTGTCGCGGACCTTGTCGGCGCCCATGCGCACGATGAAGGTCAGCCGGCCGGGCTCGCGGTCCGGGTCCAGCTTGTCGACGTAGCCGAGCGCCTCGTCGACCGTGGTCGTCGGGCCGAGCTTGATGCCGATCGGGTTGCGGATGCGGGAGGCGAACTCGATGTGCGCGCCGTCCATCTGCCGGGTGCGCTCGCCGATCCAGACCATGTGGCCGGACACGTCGTAGAGGTTGCCGGTGCGGGAGTCCACGCGGGTCAGCGCCGACTCGTAGTCCAGCAGCAGCGCCTCGTGGGAGGCGTAGAACTCCACCGTGCGGAACTCGGCCGGGTCGGTGCCGGCGGCCTTCATGAAGTTCAGCGCGTTGTCGATCTCGCGGGCGAGCTGCTCGTAGCGCTGGCCGGACGGCGAGTTCTTCACGAAGTCCTGGTTCCAGGCGTGCACCTGGCGCAGGTCCGCGTAACCGCCGGTGGTGAAGGCGCGCACGAGGTTGAGGGTGGACGCCGAGGCGTTGTACATCCGCTTGAGGCGCTCGGGGTCGGGGACCCGGGCCTCCTCGGTGAAGGCGAAACCGTTCACCGAGTCGCCACGGTACGTCGGCAGGGTGATGCCGTCGCGGGTCTCCGTGCCCTTGGAGCGCGGCTTGGAGTACTGACCGGCGATCCGGCCCACCTTGACGACGGGCACGGACGCGGCGTACGTCAGCACCGCGCCCATCTGGAGCAGGGTCTTGAGCTTGTTGCGGATGTGGTCGGCGGACACGGCGTCGAACGCCTCCGCGCAGTCGCCGCCCTGGAGCAGGAACGCCTCGCCCTTGGCGACGGCTCCCATCCGGGCGCGCAGCTGGTCGCACTCGCCCGCGAAGACGAGCGGCGGATACGATTCGAGGTCCGCGACAACATCGCGCAGCGCCTCGGCATCGGGGTACTCGGGCTGCTGCGCCGCAGGAAGGTCGCGCCAGGTGTTGCCACCCTTGAGGGTGGTCTTCGCGTTCACGGTCACGCGGCCAGCCTACGGGGTGCGACCGGGTGCTCAGCGCCGCGCTCACAGGCTGAGACGTCGCGTTCACCGATGCGTGGGGTAAGGTGCGGCACATGTTCGCGCAACCGACCCGGAACCAGGACTGGTGGTGGACCGCTCATCCGGCGGCCCACTGAAATTCGCGCGTACATCCACTGACGCAGAGGCCGCCCCAGGAGGGCGGCCCTTCTCGTTTCCCGGCCGTTCCTCCGGCTCCGTACCCGGAAGGAACCCCCGATGTCTCTCTCCGACGCCGTACTGTCCCGTCTCCTCGGCGACGACTGCCCGCCCTTCGCACTGCTGCGCCGCCGCACCCCGGGGCGCGACCGGGACACCGTCGAGGTGCTGATCGGCGCGGTGCACGAGGCCGAGCGGCTCGCGGACCTGCCGGCCGGCGAGGACGGACGGCCGGTGCTGGCGCTCGTGCCGTTCCGGCAGATCAGGGAGCGCGGCTTCGACGTGCGCGACGACGGGACGCCGCTGAGCGTGCTGGTCGCGGACGAGACGTACGAACTCCCGCTGGAGGACGTGTCGGCGGCGCTTCCCTCGCACCGGGTACGGGTGGAGGACGGCGCCTTCGACGTCGCGGACGCGGAGTACGCGAGGATCGTCCAGCGTGTCGTCGACGCCGAGATCGGGAGCGGCGAGGGGGCGAACTTCGTCATCCGGCGCACCTACACCGGTGTGGTCCCCGGCTTCGGCAGGGCCGATGCGCTGGCGCTGTTCCGGCGGCTGCTGGACGGGGAGCGGGGCGCGTACTGGACGTACGTCGTGCACACGGGCGACCGGGTGCTGGTGGGCGCGAGCCCCGAGGTGCACGTGCGGATGTCCGGCGGGACGGTCGTGATGAACCCGATCAGCGGCACCTACCGCTACCCGGCCGACGGCCCCGCCCCCGACGGCCTGCTGGACTTCCTCGCCGACCCGAAGGAGACCGAGGAGCTGTCGATGGTCGTCGACGAAGAGCTCAAGATGATGTGCACGGTCGGCGACATGGGCGGCGTGGTGGTGGGCCCCCGGCTCAAGGAGATGGCCCACCTCGCGCACACCGAGTACGAGCTGCGCGGGCGCAGTTCGCTGGACGTGCGGGACGTCCTGCGCGAGACGATGTTCGCCGCGACGGTGACCGGCTCGCCCGTGCAGAACGCGTGCCGGGTGATCGAGCGCCACGAGGTCGGCGGGCGCGGGTACTACGCGGGCGCCCTGGCGCTGCTGGGCGTCGACGCGTCCGGGGCGCAGACCCTGGACTCGCCGATCCTGATCCGTACCGCCGACATCGCCCTCGACGGCCGCCTGCGGGTGCCGGTCGGCGCCACGCTCGTACGGCACTCGGACCCGGCGTCGGAGGTGGCCGAGACGCACGCCAAGGCGGCGGGCGTGCTGGCGGCCCTGGGGGTGCGTCCCGGACGCCCCCGGGACGAGTCGGCGCGGCCCCCGCTCGCGGACGACGCCCGGGTGCGGGCGGCGCTGGACGGGCGGCGGGCCGGGCTCTCGCCGTTCTGGCTGCGGATGCAGGAGCGGGAGCGGACGCTCGCGGGGCACGCCCTGGTGGTGGACGCGGAGGACACCTTCACGGCGATGCTCGCGCACGTGCTGCGCTCCTCGGGCCTGGAGGTGACCGTGCGGCGCTTCGACGCGCCGGGGCTGCGGGAGGCGGCGCTCGCCCATCCGGGGCCGGTGGTGCTGGGCCCCGGGCCCGGGAACCCGCAGGACGCGGCGGACCCGAAGATGCGGTTCCTGCGGGCGCTCACCGCCGACCTGCTGGGCGGGCACCCGCACGGGGTGCTCGGGGTGTGCCTGGGCCACGAGCTGATCGCGGCGGAGCTGGGGCTGCGGATCGCGCGCAAGGAGGTGCCGCACCAGGGGGCGCAGGAGCGGGTGGTGCTGTTCGGGGTGCCGGAGACGGTCGGGTTCTACAACAGCTTCACCGCGGTGTGCGACGCGGCGGAGGCGGCGGAACTGGCCGCGCACGGGGTGGAGGCCGCCCGCAACCACGCCACCGGGGAGCTGCACGCGCTGCGCGGACCCGGGTTCGCCTCCGTGCAGTTCCACCCGGAGTCGGTGCTCAGCCTGCGCGGGGCGGCGGTGGTGACACGGCTGCTGGCGGCGTTCGTGCCGACCGGGGTGTGAGACCCGCTCAGCCGGCCAGCACGTTGTCGCCGCGACGGCCCGCCAGGAAGTCGCCGACGTTCCGCACGGTCGCCTCGATGATCTGCTCCAGGGCGTCCACCGTGTAGTACGCCTGGTGCGAGGTGACCAGCACGTTGGGGAAGGTGACCAGGCGGGCCAGGGTGTCGTCGGCGACCACCTCCAGGGACTTGTCGAGGAAGAACAGGCCCGCCTCCGCCTCGTACACGTCCAGGCCCACCCCGGCGAAGCGCCCGGCGCGCAGCTCGTCCACGAGGGCCTCGGTGTCGACGAGGCCGCCGCGGCTGGAGTTGACCAGGATCGCGTCGTCCTTCATGGCGCGCAGGGCGCCGGCGTCGATGAGGTGGCGGGTGCCGGGCAGCAGCGGCACGTGCAGGCTGATCAGGTCGGCGGAGGCGAGGAGCTCGTCCTTGTCGACGTACTCCATGCCCAGCGCCACGCACTCCGGGTTCGGCGCCACGTCCCAGCCGAGCAGGCGCATGCCGAAGCCGTGGGCGATCCGGGTGAACGCCTCGCCGATCTTGCCGGTGCCGAGCACGCCCGCGGTGCGGCCGCGCATGTCGCGGCCGAGCAGCCCGTCGAGGCGGAAGTCGAAGTCGCGGGTGCGGGCGGCGGCACGCACCACGCGGCGGTTGACGGCCATCGCGAGGGTCCAGGCGAACTCGGCGACGGAGTGGGGCGAGTAGTACGACACACGGGCGACGGTGAGGCCGAGTCCGCGGGCGACGTCGAGGTCGATGTTGTTGAAGCCGGTGGAGCGCTGGGCGATCATCCGGGTGCCGCCGGCGGCGAGGGTGCGCAGGACGGCGGCGCTCAGGTCGGCGTTGACGCTGGTGCTGATGATCTCGTGCCCGGCGGCGATGGGGGCGGTGTCCTCGGTGAGGAAGACCTTGAGGCAGTGCGCCTCGCCGAGTCCGGCGTCCGTGAAGGCCTTCTCGATCAGCGGCTGCTCGTCGGCCTGCACGCCGAATGCCAGAATTTTCACGGAATTCCCCAGTCACGAGAGGCTTTGCGCGGATTCAGCCAATATCTCCGATCCGGGCGGGCCGAGCCACTCGCCGCCGGGCGCTAGCCGAAGAAGACCTCCGCCTCCGCGTACATCTCGGGCGGCACCGTCTTCAACCTCGCCGTGGCCTCCCCGATCGGCACGCGCACGATGTCCGTGCCCCGCAGCGCCACCATCGTCCCGAAGTCCCCGTCGCGCACCGCGTCCACGGCGTGCAGCCCGAAGCGGGTGGCCAGCCACCGGTCGAAGGCGCTCGGGGTGCCGCCGCGCTGGACGTGTCCCAGCACCGTCGTGCGGGCCTCCTTGCCGGTGCGCCTCTCGATCTCCGCGGCCAGCCACTCCCCCACCCCGGAGAGGCGCACGTGCCCGAAGGAGTCCAGGGTGCCGTCCTTGAGCACCAGGTCGCCGTCGCGCGGCATCGCCCCCTCCGCGACGACCACGATGGGGGCGTACGAGGAGCGGAAGCGCGAGGTGATCCAGCCGCACACCTCGTCGACGTCGAAGCGCCGCTCGGGCACCAGGATGACGTTGGCGCCGCCCGCCAGCCCCGCGTGCAGGGCGATCCACCCGGAGTGGCGGCCCATCACCTCCACCACCAGCACCCGCATGTGGGACTCGGCGGTGGTGTGCAGGCGGTCGATGGCCTCGGTGGCGATGGAGACGGCGGTGTCGAAGCCGAAGGTGTAGTCGGTGGCGGAGAGGTCGTTGTCGATGGTCTTGGGCACCCCGACGCACGGGATGCCGTACTCGCCGGACAGCCGGGCGGCGACCCCGAGGGTGTCCTCGCCGCCGATGACGACGAGCGCCTCCACGCCGTGCCGGGCCAGCGTCGCCTCGATCAGGCGCACGCCCTCCTCGCCCTCGGCGAGCGGGTTGGTGCGCGAGGAGCCGAGGATGGTGCCGCCGCGCGGCAGGATGCCGCGCACGGCGGCGATGTCCAGGGCCGTCGTGCGGTGGTCGTCGAGCAGCCCGCGCCAGCCGTCGCGGAAGCCCACGAATGCGTACCCGTAGTCCCGCACGCCTTTGCGGACGGCGGCCCGGATGACCGCGTTGAGCCCGGGGCAGTCGCCGCCCCCGGTCAGAAGTCCCACTCGCATGACGTGTCCCCCCGCCGCCGCGTGGCCCTGGAACCCACCACGCTAGAGCGGCCCGCCGAGGGCGTCGAGAGTGCGGGGGCGGGCCGCCCGGTGCGCCTCAGGAGCCGTCGAGGCCGCGCTCGATGGCGTAGCGCACCAGTTCCACCCGGTTGTGCAGCTGGAGCTTGCCGAGGGTGTTCTGCACGTGGTTCTGCACGGTGCGGTGCGAGATGACCAGGCGCTCCGCGATCTGCTTGTACGACAGCCCCTTGGCGACCAGCCGCAGCACCTCGGTCTCCCGGTCGGTGAGCTGCGGGGCACGCGGCTCGTCCGGGGCGGCCGGCGCCGGGTCGGCGGCCAGCCGGCGGTACTCGCCGAGCACCAGCCCGGCGAGCCCCGGCGTGAACACCGGGTCGCCGGCGGCGGTGCGCGCGACGGCGTCCGTCAGCTCCTCGGCGGACGCCGACTTCAGCAGGTAGCCGGTCGCACCGGACTTCACCGCCTCCAGCACGTCGGCGTGCTCGCCGCTCGCGGAGAGCACCAGGACGCGCAACTGGGGGTCGGCGCCGACCAGCTCGCGGCACACCTGGACGCCCGGCATGCCCGGCAGGTTCAGGTCGAGCACCAGCACCTGCGGCGAGACGGCCTGCGCGCGGCGCACGGCCTGCGGGCCGTCACCGGCGGTGGCGACCACGTCGAACCCGGCGGCGGCCAGGTCGCGGGCGACGGCGTCGCGCCACATGGGGTGGTCGTCGACCACCATCACCCGGACGGACGGCCGCTGTTCCTCCGTCACCTCCGCCACCGCCATGTGCCTGACCTGTTCGTTCATCGTTCCGCCTTCCCCCGTGGGACCTTCAGTTCTACTTCCGTGCCCTGTCCGGGCACGGAGACCAGCTCGGCGCTGCCGCCCAGGTCCCGCAGCCGGCCGCGGATCGACAGGGCGACGCCGAGGCGCCCCTCCTCCTCGGCCTGCGCGAGCCTGCCCTCGGGGATGCCGGGGCCGTCGTCCCGTACCGTCACGATCACTTCGTCCGGCTCGTCCTCGACCAGGATCCAGGCCCGGGCGCCCTCGCCCGCGTGCCTGCGCACATTGTCCAGGGCGGCGCCGGCGGCCGCCGCGAGCTCCAGTGCGGCGGCGGGCGCCAGCAGCACCGGCGTGCCGGGCTCGGCGAAGGAGACCGTGGCCCCGGCGTGCGGGGCGAGCAGCGCGCGCAGGTCCACCAGTCCGCCGTCCTCCCGTACGCCGTCGGCGGCGTCCGTCTCCACGACGCGCACCAGCGCCCCCCGGGAGGCCTCGTGCGAGGCCCGCGCGGTGGGCACCAGGCCGCTGGAGACGAGGGTGCGCAGGGCGATCTCCTGCTCACCGGCCAGCCGGCCCAGCTCGGCCGCCTCGCCGCCGAGCGCGGTGCCCCGGCGCTGCACCATGGCGAGCACCTGCAGGACGCTGTCGTGGATGTCGCGGGCGAGGCGCTCGCGCTCCCGGGTGGCGGCCTCGATCTCCAGGGCGCGCGCGAGGGTGGCCTCCGAGGCGCGGGCGACCTCCACGACGTAGCCGATGGCGATGGAGGCCACCCACACCAGCAGCACGTTGTGCAGGGTGTCCCGGCTGGGCGTGCCGCGCTCGACCAGGTTGGCGGCGGCCACCAGCGAGGAGGCGGAGGCGGCCCAGCGCCAGCCGCCCTTGATGGCGTACGCGAGGACCGAACCGGCGGTCCATATCGTCGGCAGGGTGGGCCCGTCGACCAGCCGCGCCTCGACGTTGGCGAGCGGGGTGATCAGGATGCCGACGAGGGCGACGGCGAGGTCGACGCCGAGGAAGCCCCCGGTGCAGCCGGCGGCGTTGGCCACCCTGGGGAGCGTGGCGAGCGTCCACACCGCCATCACCGAGAGGTAGGCGACCGCCACCCAGGGACGCTCGAACTCCTCGCGCGTGAACACGAACAGCAGCACCGCGTAGACCGCCGTGAGCACGCGGTAGCCGGTGAGCGCGCGCCACAGCGGCTGCTCGACCGACATCCGCACGACCCGCGAGCGCTGGGCCTCGGCCATGTTCCCCCACCCCCCGGACGGACGACCTCTGCGAGGACTCTCGCACGGACGACGCCGTCCGGTCCCGGAACGTTCCACCGCTTACGCGGAACGTTCCTCCTGCGCGCTCTTCTCGGCCTTCTGGGCCTTCTCCAGCTCGGCCTGGGCGGCCTTCTGGGCCTTCTCCAGTTCCGCCCTCTCCGCCTTGGCCGCCTTCTCGGCGTCCGCGATCCGGCGCTTGGCGGCGGTCGCGTAGATGTCGACGTACTCCTGGCCGGAGAGCTTCATGATCTCGTACATGACCTCGTCGGTCACCGAGCGCAGGATGAAGCGGTCGCCTTCCATGCCGTGGTAGCGGCTGAAGTCGAGCGGCCTGCCGATGCGGATGCCGGGGCGCATCAGCTTCGGCACCACCTTGCCGGGCGGCTGGATCTTCTCCGTGTCGATCATCGCGACGGGGATCACCGGGGCGCCGGTCGCCAGCGCCACGCGCGCGAGGCCGCCGGGCTTGCCGCGGTAGAGGCGTCCGTCCGGGGAGCGGGTGCCCTCCGGGTAGATGCCGAACAGGCCGCCCTTCTCGACGACCTCGATGCCGGCCCTGATCGCCGCGTCGCCCGCGCCGCGCACACCGGAGCGGTCCACCGGGAGCTGGCCGACGCCCTTGAAGAAGGCGGCGGTGAGCTTGCCCTTGACGCCGGGGGTGGTGAAGTACTCCGCCTTGGCGATGAAGGTGACCTTGCGGTCCAGCACGGCGGGCAGGAAGAAGGAGTCGGAGAACGACAGGTGGTTGCTCGCGAGGATCGCCGGCCCGTCCGCGGGAACGTTCTCCAGGCCCTCCACCCAGGGCCTGAAGGCGAGCTTCAGGGACCCTCCGATGGAGAACTTCATTGCGCCGTAGATCAACGTGTGCCTTCCCTTGTCTGTCGAAAAGACCATAACCCGCCTTTGGCCTGCGCTCTCGTGGGCCGCCCGGACGGCTCTGCCCGGTGGCCCGCGCGTGGCCCGCGGGTGCCCCGTACGGCTGATTCCGCCGCCCGGCCGGAGGGCCGGCGGATCTGGTCGGTGTCAGTCCGGTCGCGTACGGTGAAGTCACCCTCAGTACCCGTTTCGCCGTCCCGTCCTTCCTCACGAACAGGAGACCCCGGTGCCGGTCCTCCCTGGAGCCGAGCCGTTCCACCACGAAGGCGGAGAGGTGGGCGTCCTCCTCTGCCACGGCTTCACCGGTTCCCCCCAGTCGCTGCGCCCCTGGGCCGACCACCTGGCCGAGCGGGGGCTGACGGTCTCGTTGCCGCTGCTGCCGGGACACGGCACCCGCTGGGAGGACATGCAGGTCACCGGCTGGCAGGACTGGTACGCCGAGGTCGACCGCGAGCTGAACGCGCTGCTGGAGCGGTGCGCGCAGGTCTTCGTCTTCGGCCTGTCCATGGGCGGCGCGCTCACGCTGCGGCTGGCCGCGAAGCACGGCGACGCGATCAGCGGCATCGTCCTGGTGAACCCGGGCAACAAGGTGCACGGCCTGGCCGCGCACGCCCTGCCGGTGGTGCGCCACTTCGTCCGGACGACCAGGGGCGTGTACGACGACATCGCCCTGGAGGGCTCGCACGAGGTGGGCTACACCAGGGTGCCGCTGCACGCCGCGCACTCCCTGCGGGCCTTCTTCCGGCTGGTCGACGGCGAACTGCCGCAGGTCACGCAGCCGTTGTTGCTGCTGCACAGCCCGCAGGACCACGTGGTGCCGCCCGCGGACTCCGCCCGGATCCTCAGCCGGGTGTCGTCCACCGACGTCACCGAGATCCTGCTGGAACAGAGCTACCACGTGGCGACGTTGGACCATGACGCGGAGCGGATCTTCGACGAGAGTCACGCGTTCATCGGCCGCCTCGCTCCGAGCGTCGGCAAGAAGGGGAGCACTGCAGGTGGCTGAACACAACGCGGAGCGCGCGGACCGCGAGGAGGAGCGGGAGCCGGAGGCCGTCACCGGGGGCCGCAAGGACGACGCCGCCACCCCGCTGGACGAGTCCGCCGTCTGGGAGGCGATCGTGGCCGGTTACGGGGACGAGCCGCCGGACCCGCCGGGGGCGAAGCCGTTCAAGTCGGTGGACGACCTGGCGCGGCTGGAGGAGGGGGTGAACGGCGACCGGACCTCCTCCGACGACGCGGGGGGCTCCGATCCGGCGGACGTACGGCCGCTGGGCGGCTCGATCACCTTCGCGCCCGGGGTCGGCACGGCCGGGCCGCGGGACTTCGCCCCGGCCGAGGCCGGGGACGACGACCTCGACGCGTCCGACGAGGGGCACTTCGTGCCGCCGGACCCGGAGCTCCCGGAGGCCGACGTCACGTCGAAGTTCGCCTGGCTCGCGGTGATCGGCGGGCCGGTGCTGATGCTGCTGGCGGTGCTGCTGGGGTGGGACATGACCTGGTGGCTCCAGGTCCTGGGGATCGGCGGCTTCCTGGGCGGGTTCGCGACGCTGGTGGGGCGGATGACCCGGGACACGGACGAGGAGGACGAGGACCCGGGGCGGGGCGCGGTGGTCTGACCGGGCAGGGGCCGCGGGCGGGGCGCGGCGGTCCGATCCGGAGCGGGGGCCGGGGACGGGGCCGCCGGGGCCGCGCGCTCAGGTCTCCGCGGGGATGCGGGGGTCGAGCCGCCGCCGGGACGCGGGGTCACGCCCCTGCGGCGGTCACGCCTCCGCCGGGACGCGCAGGGCCGCCAGGACCGGCAGGTGGTCCGTCGCCGCGCGGACGTCCGCCGCCGGAAGCGGGGGGACTCCGCAGCCCAGGACCTCCACGCCCGGCGTCGCGAAGATCGCGTCGATGCGCTGGTGCGGGGTGGCCGGTTCGGAGGTGTACTCGCCGCCCCACGGCGCCACCGCCCAGCCGTCCTGGAGCTCGCCCGCGAGGAGCCGGAAGGACCTGCCGTCCGGGCGGTCGTTCAGGTCGCCGCCGGCCACCGCGTGGGTGACGCCCATCCCGGCGAGCTGCTCCAGCAGCAGGCCCGCCTGGGTGAGGCGTTCGTCGCCCTGGAGGCTGAGGTGGCAGCTCAGCACGCCGAGCCGCGCGCCCCCGATGCGTACCACCGCCGTCGCGAAGCCCCGCTGGTGCAGACCCGGAGTGCGCGGGAGGAGGACGTCCTCGGTGCGTTCGACCGTCGCCCGCAGGGAGCACAGCAGCAGCGGGCCCGCCGCCGTGGCACCGCCGCCCAGGACCACCAGGTCGCTGTGGGCGGCCAGCCAGGCGGCCTTCTTGCGCCAGCGGAAGAAGCGCGGGGCCTCCTGGATCAGCACCAGGTCCGGTGCACAGGCCCGGATCACCCGGGCCAGCGCCCGGCGGTCGTCGCGCATGGAGCGGATGTTGTAGCTCAGCACGCGGACGACGGCCGAGCCGTCGGGCTCCGTACGGGACGGGGGCAGGGGGTCGGTCGCCATGCGGGCCAACATAGACCGGTGCCCGCCGTGTCCTGAAGAGGACGCGGCGGGCACCGGACGCACGATCGGCGGGGCTCAGCCCTGCCGGGCCAGGTCCGCCGCGCCGACCAGACCGGCCTTGTTGCCGAGCTGGGCCGCCAGCACCTGGGCGTGCGGCCGCCACTGGCCGCCGATCAGCCAGCGGCGGAAGGACTTGCGGATGGGGTCCAGGACCAGTTCGCCCTCGTCGGAGACGCCGCCGCCGACGATGAACGCGGAGGGGTCGAAGAGGGAGGCCAGGTCGGCCAGGCCCGCGCCCGCCCAGCGGGCCAGCTCGCGGAAGGAGTCCACCGCGACCGGGTCGCCCTGCCGGGCGGCGGCGCTGACGTGCTTGCCCTCGATGCCGTCGATCGTGCCGTCGCCGAGGGCGAGCAGGATCTCGGCGTTCTCGGGGGTGGCGTTGGCGCGCTGCCGGGCGTAGCGCACCAGGGCGCGCCCGGAGGCGTACTGCTCCCAGCAGCCCTGGCTGCCGCAGCCGCACAGCAGGCCGTCCGGCACGACCCGGATGTGGCCGAACTCGGCGGCCACGCCGAAGCGGCCGCGCCGGAGCTTGTTGCCGATGATGATGCCGCCGCCGAGGCCGGTGCCCAGCGTGATGCAGATGACGTCGTCGTGGCCCTTGCCCGCGCCGAAGCGGTACTCGCCCCAGGCGGCCGCGTTGGCGTCGTTCTCGACGACGACCGGCAGGCCGACGCGCTGCTCGACCTTGTCCTTGAGCGGCTCGTGGCGCCAGTTGATGTTCGGGGCGAAGAGCACGGTGGCGCGCTTGTCGTCCACGTATCCGGCCGCGCCGATGCCGACGGCCTCGATCTGGTGGTTCTTGCTGACCTCGGAGACCGCGGCGGAGATCGCGTCGACCATGTCCTCGGGCGTCTGCGGCGTCTTCACCTTGTACGTCTCGAGGATCGTTCCCTCTTCGTCGACCACTCCGGCCGCGATCTTCGTGCCGCCGATGTCGACGCCGATGGTGAGTCCCATGAGTCCCTCAGGTCTAGGTCGAACCCTGCGCGGAGCCGGAGACAGGCCCCTGTGGCCACCGTACCCGAGGAGGGGTCTCAGTCGAGGTCGATGCGTTCACCTGTTGAACGCTCGTCGGGATCGTCCGGCCCGGACTGCGGGGATGTGGGCGATTTGTCCGTACTGTTGGGGGTCTTCGCAGTGTCCGCTGCGTTTTGGGTCCAGCGCTGCTCGTGCCCGGCGACGGCGGACCGGTAGGCGGCGAGAAGTTCGTTGCCTGCCGCAGCCAGATGGTCGAAGACCTGCGGATTGCGCTCCACGACCGGCTCGACCACTGCCTTCGCCTGCTGAACGAACTGGCTCGCCACCTGCTGGGCGGCCGCCCCCAGCAGCGGCGACTGGAGCGAGGAGACCTTCTCCGCGACCGCGCCCATCAGCCTGCGCAGCTCCTCGGCGGCGGACCCCGCCTGCGGTCCGTACTGCGCGCGACGGCGGGCCCGCTCGGCGGCGAGGTCCTCCTCGCACGCAGCCGCCCAGGCGTCGTCGTCGTAGGAGGCCGAAGCAGCGGACGCACGGGACTCGTCGGGGCGGTCGGTGGCTTCGCTCATGGCGCACTCCTGCGAGGCGGGGCGGGAAACGGCTCGGTACGCCATCGACGTTACCCGAACAGCGGTACGCCGTTCAGGGCCCCGTCACCCCCCGCCGGGCGGTGTTTCAGCGCCCCCGCGGCCACAGCCCCGGGTCCGGGGCGAAGCGCACCCGCAGCACCCCGTCGGCGAGCGCGGCACCGGACACGGTGCACCGGCGCAGCGCGGACGGCAGCGGCAGCAGCCGCCGGAACGGGCCGACGGTGAGCACCAGTTCGTCCCCCCGGCGCAGGAGTCCCAGCTCCCGTTTCGTGGCGCCCGGCAGCGGCAGGTGCCACACCAGCACGCCGTCCTCGGCCAGCCGGTCCTCCACCACGTGCGCGGGGACGGCGACCGCCGGGACCGGAGCGTGCGCGAGGAGCGCCAGGTCCGGTGCGCCCCGCGGCGCGCGTCCCAGGTGCGGCAGCTCGTGCACCTCGAAGGGGTGGGCGTTCTCGTGCACCTCCTTGAGGTGCGTCTGCTGCTGTGCCGAAAGGGCGGCCAGCCAGGGGTCCGGAGAGGCGGTGGGCAGCACCCGGTTGGCGACGACCGCGTCCAGGGGCAGCGCGTGCAGCGCGAGCCCGAGGCGTGCGGTGCGCAGTCCCTCGGCGGCCCCCGGCCCGGGCTCCACGACCAGGCGCACCGACAGGGCGGGGCTCTCCAGCAGGGCCTGGACGGCGGCGAGTTCGGCATCCCAGCGGGCGGTGGCCTCGTACAGCCACTGCGCGGGCATCGGCACCCCGGCGAGCTGCGCCAGCATCGGCCGCAGGGAGCGCGCCGCCTGCCGCTCGGGCGGCAGCAGCCGCCGCAGGTAACGGCGCAGCCGGGCGGGGAGCGCGAGCGCGGCCAGGGCGCTGTGCGTGGGGGGCATGTCGACGACGACCAGGTCGTACGAGGCGGACTCGGCCGCCGCGGCGCGCAGGGCCCGCAGCAGGGCGAAGGGTTCGCTGCCGGGGAGTTCGGTGAGTTCGTCGGCGTCCAGCGGGGAGGCGCCGAGCAGGTCCAGGGCGGTGGCCGCGCGCTCTTGGAGGGCGACCAGTTCCCGGCGGAAGTCGTCGGCGGCGTCGACGCGGGCGACCAGCAGTCCCGGCGCGGCCTCCAGGGGCGCGTGCGGACCGGCGGGTATCGCCCCGGCGTCCAGTCCCAGGGCCGCGCCGAGGGTGTCGTCCCGGTCGGTGCCCAGCAGCAGCACGCGCGCACCGGCGCCGGCGGCCGCGAGGGCGGTCGCGGCGGCGACGGTGGTGCGGCCCGCACCGCCGGCCCCGGTGACCAGGACCAGGCGCACCGCACCGGCCCCCGCCGGACGCACCTCGTCCGCGTCCGCACCCGCACCGGCACCGGCACCGGCACCGGCACCCACCGGTACCTCGCGTACCGCGTCCACGTCCGTGTCTGCGTCCGCGTCCGCGTCGTCCCTGCCCGCCGTGCTCACCCTCGTGCCCCCCGTGTTCCGCGCGTCAGGCCCGGGGGCCGGACTCCACGCGCTTCTTCAGGCCGGCCAGGGCGCGGTCGATGATGACCTTCTCGGCCTTGCGCTTGATCATGCCGAGCATGGGGATCTTGACGTCGACGGTGAGCCGGTAGGTGACCTCGGTGGCGCCGTTCGCGGCGGGCGCGAGGTGATAGGAGCCGTCGAGCGAGCGCAGCATCTGCGACTTGACCAGGGTCCAGCTCACCTCGTTGTCGCCCGTCCAGGTGTAGGCGAGGGTGTGGTCGTCCTTGATGGCGCCGGCGTCGAGCACCAGGCGGACCTTCTCGGCGCGGCCGCGGTCGTCGGTGGCCAGCACCTCGGCCTCCTTCACCTCGCCCGTCCAGTCGGGGTAGCGGCCGAAGTCCGCGATCACGCCCATGACGTCGGCCGGCGCCGCCTCGATGGTGATGCTAGAGCTGGTGTGTTCCGCCATCGCGATGGCTCCTCACGGTCCGGACTGGGGCTGGCTGACTGGTGCGTGCGGTGTGAAGGCTATCGCGGCCCGCTCCTTCACCACTCCAGCACCCAGGGCCGCCCCGTGGACGCGAAGTGCCCGACGTTCACGCACTCGGTGGCCCCGATCCGCATCCGGGCGGACAGCGGCTGGTGCACGTGGCCGAAGAGGGAGTACCGGGGGCGGGTCCTGCGGATGGCGTCCAGCAGGGCGCGGCTGCCGCGCTCGAAACGCCGCGCCACCGTGTCGTACACCAGGTCCGGGACCTCGGGCGGGATGTGCGAGCACAGCACGTCGACCTCGCCGAGCGCCTCGACCTTGGCCGCGTACTCCTCGTCGCTGATCTCGAACGGCGTGTTCATGGGGGTCCGCAGCCCGCCGCCGACGAAGCCGAAGACCAGGCCGCCGAGCTCCACGCGCTCGCCGTCCAGGACGGTGGTGCCGGGACTGACGGTGCCCTCGCCCGCGTACTCCGGCCACAGCGACGGGATGTCGACGTTCCCGTACGTGGCGTAGGTGGGCGCGGGGAAGGCGGCGAAGAGCTCGGCGTACTGCCTGCGCACCGCGGCCAGGGTGGCGGCCTCGCGGTCGATGCCCGCCCACAGGCCCCGGCTGAACTCGCGGGCCTCCTCGAAGCGGCGGGCGGTGCGCAGCTCGACGATGCGGTCGGCGTTCGCGGTGCCGAAGAGGTCGGGGAAGATGCCGCGCGAGTGGTCGGCGTAGTCGAGGAAGAGCACGAGGTCGCCGAGGCAGACCAGGGCGTCCGCGCCGTCGCCCGCCCGGGCCAGGGCCTGGGCGTTCCCGTGCACGTCGCTGACCACATGAACTCGCATGCCGGTCAGCCTAGAACCCGGTCCGGCCGCTGAGTAGGGCCGGTCCCGCCCGGTCGCACGGGCCGGACCTGCGGTTACTTCCGAGTCGCCCGAAGGGTGGACTACTGTGCGCGAAGGACCGGCCGAAGAGTGTGACGCACCGTACATCTGGCCGGGAACCCCTATCGGGAACCGAGTACTGGTGGGTAACGTCCGGGCAGTCCAGTCGTGCTCATCCCCCACTGAGCACCTGCCCGACCTTGGACCGCAGCCGGCGACACGCTGACGTGGCGACCGGTGCCTGATGAGGAGCAGCAGTCTTGCGCGAGTTCAGCCTTCCGGCCCTGTACGAGGTCCCCTCGGACGGCAATCTGACGGATCTCATCCGCCGCAACGCCGCTCAGCACCCCCACACCGCGGTCATGGGCCGCAAGGTCGCGGGAACCCCGGAAGCCCCGGGAACCCCGGGAACTCCAGGAACATGGACGGACGTGACCGCCACCCAGTTCCTGGCCGAGGTGCGGGCCGCCGCGAAGGGTCTGATCGCCGCGGGCGTGCAGCCGGGCGACCGGGTCGGCCTGATGTCGCGCACCCGTTACGAGTGGGTGCAGTTGGACTTCGCGATCTGGAGCGCGGGCGCGGTCACCGTGCCGGTCTACGAGACCAGCTCCGCCGAGCAGGTGCAGTGGATCCTGGGCGACTCCGGGGCCGTCGCCGTGCTGGTGGAGGGCGAGGCGCACGCGGCGGCCGTGGAGTCCGTGCGCGAGCGGCTGCCCGCCCTCAAGCAGGTCTGGCAGATCGAGGCGGGGGCGGGCGCCGCGGGCGCGATCGAGCAGTTGACCGCGCTCGGCTCGGACGTTCCGGACGAGACGGTCGACGAGCGCAGCGCCGTCGCGGGCGCCGACGACCCGGCCACCATCGTCTACACCTCGGGCACCACCGGCCGCCCCAAGGGCTGTGTGCTGACCCACCGCAGCTTCTTCGCGGAGTGCGGCAACGTGGTGGAGCGCCTCAAGCCGCTGTTCCGCACGGGCGAGTGCTCGGTGCTGCTGTTCCTGCCCGCCGCGCACGTCTTCGGCCGGCTGGTGGAGGTCGCGTCGGTGATGGCGCCGATCAAGCTCGGCTGCGTACCGGACATCAAGAACCTCACCGACGAGCTCGCGGCCTTCCGGCCGACGCTGATCCTCGGGGTGCCGCGGGTCTTCGAGAAGGTCTACAACTCGGCGCGCGCCAAGGCGCAGGCCGACGGCAAGGGCAAGATCTTCGACAGGGCCGCCGACACCGCGATCGCGTACAGCCGGGCGCTCGGCACCCCCCAGGGTCCCTCGCTCGGCCTGCGGCTCAAGCACAAGGTCTTCGACAAGCTGGTCTACGGCAAGCTGCGCGCGGTGCTCGGCGGGCGGTGCGAGTTCGCGATCTCCGGCGGCGCCCCGCTCGGTGAGCGCCTGGGCCACTTCTTCAGCGGCATCGGGTTCAAGGTCCTGGAGGGCTACGGGCTCACCGAGTCCTGCGCGGCGACGGCGTTCAACCCGTACGACCGGCCGAAGATCGGCACCGTCGGCCAGCCGCTGCCGGGCTCGGTGGTACGGATCGCCGACGACGGCGAGGTGCTGCTGCACGGCGAGCACGTCTTCCAGGGGTACTGGAACAACCCCGCCGCGACCGCCGAGGCGCTGACCGACGGCTGGTTCCACACCGGTGACATCGGCACCCTCGACGAGGACGGCTACCTCGCGATCACCGGCCGCAAGAAGGAGATCATCGTGACGGCCGGCGGCAAGAACGTCGCCCCCGCCGTCATCGAGGACCGCATCCGGGCGCACGCGCTGATCGCGGAGTGCATGGTGGTCGGCGACGGCCGCCCGTTCGTGGGCGCGCTGGTCACCATCGACGAGGAGTTCCTCGGCCGGTGGGCCGTCGAGCACGGCAAGCCCGCGGACTCCACCGCCGTCTCGCTGCGCGACGACGCGGACCTGCTGGCCACCGTGCAGCGCGCGGTGGACGACGGGAACGCGGCGGTCTCCAAGGCGGAGTCGGTGCGCAAGTTCCGCATCCTGCCGGCCCAGTTCACCGAGGAGGCGGGCCACATCACGCCGTCGCTGAAGCTGAAGCGCAACGTGGTGGCGAAGGACTTCGCGGACGAGATCGAGGCGATCTACGGCGCGTAGGCGAGCGCGTGACGCGAGGGGCGGCCTCCCGGAGGCCGCCCCTCGCGTCGTTCCCGTGCTACAGCAGCGTCTTCAGCTTCTCCGCGAGCAGGTCCCAGCGCCACTTCTCCTCGACCCACGCGCGTCCCCGCTCCCCCATCCGCCGCCGCAGGTCCGCGTCCTGGAGCAGGGTCACGACGCGCTCGGCGGCCTCGGCGGGCTCGCCGCCGCGCACCACCCACCCGGTCTCCCCGTCCAGTACGGCGTCGGGCGCGCCGCCCGAGTCGCCCGCCACCACCGGCAGCCCGGTCGCGGAGGCCTCCAGGTAGACGATGCCGAGCCCCTCGACGTCGAGGCCGCCCCGGCGGGTGCGGCACGGCATGGCGAAGACGTCACCGGCCCCGTAGTGCGCGGGCAGCTCCGCCCAGGGCACCGCGCCGGTGAACCGCACGGAGTCCGCGACCCCGGTCCGCCGCGCCAGCTCGCGCAGGTCCTTCTCGTACGGTCCCCCGCCGACCACCAGCAGGACGGCGTCCGGCACCGAGCGCAGCACCCGGGGCATCGCCTCGATGAGGGTGTCCTGCCCCTTGCGCGGCACCAGCCGGGACACGCACACCACCACCGGACGCCCGCTGAGCCCGAGTCCGGCGCGCACCGCGTCGCCGCCCGAGCCCGGGTGGAAGGTCTTCTCGTCCACGCCCGGCGGGAGCTGCACCATCCGCGCGGCGGCCTCGGGGGTGAGCGCGGCGGCGATCCGGGAGCGCGTGTACTCGCCCAGGTAGGTGATCGTGTCGGTGCCCTCGCCGATGCGCCGCAGGAGCTGCCGGGCGGCGGGGAGCTGCGCCCAGCCCGCCTCGTGCCCGTGCGTGGTGGCGACGAGCCGGCGGGCGCCCGCCGCGCGCAGGGCGGGCGCCATCAGGGCGAGCGGGGCCGCCGCCCCGAACCACACGGAGGTGCAGCCGTGCTCGCGCAGCAGCCCGGCGGCGCGCCGGGCGACCCGGGGCGTGGGGAGCAGCATCGTGGTGCGGTCGCGCACCACGGGGAAGGGCTGTTCGGCGTCGAAGGCGGCGGTGGCCTCCTCGCCCTCGCGTCCGCGCTTCCAGGTGGAGGCGTAGACGACGACCCGCTCGGGGTCCAGGCGCAGCGCCATGTTGTGCAGGAACGCCTGGATGCCGCCGGGGCGGGGCGGGAAGTCGTTGGTCACGATCAAGGTCTTGTCCATCGTGACCGACAGTACCGGGCGGCTCCGCGTCATCGCCCGGGGACGTGCGCGCCCTGCATCATGAGCCTGTAGACACCCCTGCGGACGGGACGACCCCGCAGACGCCCGCCACCGGACAAGGATGGTCATGCCAGCGAGCGGCACCGGAACCCCCAGCTCTCCCGCCCTGCCCGTAGCGCCCCTCGCGGTGTGGGCCGTGACCCGCGTCCTGCTGCTGCTGTGCGTGTTCAAGGTGCTGGTCTTCCCGGGCCCCGACGTGACGAGCGACATCTCGGTCATCTACCAGGGCTGGTACGAGGTCCTGCGCGGCGGCACCTTCCCGCTGGACGACATCACCTGGCAGTACCCGCCGGCCGCCGCCCTCGCGGTGCTCTCCCCCGGTCTGCTGCCGTTCCTGGACTACGCCCCGGCCTTCTTCGTGCTGGCCCTCGTCGCCGACGCCGTGGTGACGGGGCTGCTGCTGTACGCGGGCCGCCGCCCCGGCAAGCGGACGGCGGGCGCGTGGGTGTGGATCGCGGGACTCGCGCTGCTCGGCCCCACCTCGTACGCCCGTTACGACGTGATGGTGACCGGCGTCGCGGTGGCGGCGCTCCTCGCGGGGGCCCGCAGGCCGCGTCTGGCGGGAGCGCTGGCCGCCGTGGGGGCGCTGCTGAAGGTCTGGCCCGCGCTGCTGCTCGCGGGCACGGCACGCGGCCGTACGACACGGGCGGCGTGGTCGGCGTTCGCGGCCACGGCGCTGGCACTGGTGCTGCTGTTCACCGCGTCGATGCCGGGGGCGCTGGCGTTCCTGACCTTCCAGCGCGACCGGGGCACCGAGGTGGAGTCGCTGGGGGCGCTGGTCTTCCACGTGGCGCGGCACTTCGGCTGGGAGGGCGAAGTGCTGCTGAACTACGGCTCGGTGGAGTTCCTGGGCCCGTACGTCTCCGTGGTGAGCACCGCCGCGATGGTGCTCACGGTGCTCGCCTTCGGGTGGCTGCTGGTGTGGCGGCTGAAGGCGCGGCTGTTCACCGCGTCGACGGCGTGCGACGCGGCATTCGTGGCGGTGCTGCTGTTCACCACGACGAGCCGGGTGATCAGCCCGCAGTACATGCTGTGGCTGGTCGGACTCGCGGCGGCCTGCCTGGTGTTCCGGGGCAGCCGGATGGACCGGCCCGCCCGTCTGGTGCTGGTGGCGACCTTCGTGACGTGTCTGGAGTTCCCCGTCTGGTTCTCGCACGTGGTCGACAGCGACCCGCTGGGGCTGACGCTGCTGTTCGTACGCAACGGACTGCTGGTCGCCGCGACGGTGCTGGCGTGCCGCACGCTGTGGCGGCACACGGTGACCGGGGCCGCGCACGCGCCGCGCCCGCTCCCGACGCAGCGCCACGTGCCCGCCGCGACGGCGCCGGAGTCCGCGCCGCACCAGCCGCAGGCGAGCCCGGCCGGGAAGTAGCCGCCGCCGTGGCCGGACGTCGCGCGGGCGGCCGGGGTCAGGCGAGCGCGTCGCGCACGTAGGCGCGCCAGCGGGCGGTGAACTCCTCGGGCGTGGTGTCCAGGTGGCGCCGCAGCGCCGCCGTCACCGCGCCCTCCCGCCGCGGATGTGCGCCGACGCTCTCGTAGAGGGCCAGGAGCGTCGCCTCGTCCGTGCGCTCCACGATCATCCGGCAGGCCAGCCAGCCGCCCTCGTACGCCCCCGCCAGCCGGTCCGCGTCCCCCGCGAAGCGGAAGTCGCCGTCGGCCGGGAGGGCGTCGGGCAGGCCCTCGCGCCGTACGGTGCGCCGGAGTTCGGGGGCGATCTGGGCCGGGGTGCGGTCGCTGTCGCGGTAGGCCACCCAGTCCGCGAAGCCCTCCGACAGCCACATCGGGGTGGCGGCCGTGGTGGCGGTGCGGGTGGCCACGTGCGTCGTCTCGTGGGTGAGGACGACCTGTCTGCCGACGGCCCCCAGCACCTCGTACGCCTCGGGGTTGACGATGACGCGGTCGGCCGAGGTCCGCCGTCCGCCCTCGCTCGCCCCGGTCGTGACGGCGGCGATCCCCCGGTACCCGGCGGCCGGCTCCCCGAGCAGGGCCCCCATCGCGCTCAGCGAGGAAGGCACCAGGAGCACCGTCCTGAGGTCGCTCTCCCGGGTCCAGGCCCGGGCGACGGCGTCGACCGCGGCGTCGGCGGTCTCCGCGATCCGGCGCAGGCGTTCGGCCCCGTGCCCGGTGCCGAGGACGACGCAGCGCCGCCCGCGGGCGACGGCCACCGGGCCCTGCTGCCAGAGTTCCCGCGTGCCGCCGTGCGCGGGCCGGTCTCCGGTGACGTGCCACTGGCCGCCCCGGCGCCTGAGGTCGACGCGGCGGGCGGAGACGGCGGGCGTCGCGTCGTACCCCGCGACGCGGTGGCGCAGTTCCACGCGGGCGGTGACGGTGCCGTCGCCGGTGCGGTCGAGACCGGTGAGCCGGTAGTGCCACTCCGTCAGCGGCACCCCGGCGAGGTGGTCGAACTCCTCGCCCTGGGCGGAGCGCAGGCCGGGCGCCTCGGGCGCCAGGACGGC
The DNA here is from genome assembly GCF_055596485.1 of Streptomyces sp. NPDC039736. Lineage (NCBI taxonomy): Bacteria > Bacillati > Actinomycetota > Actinomycetes > Kitasatosporales > Streptomycetaceae > Streptomyces > Streptomyces sp. NPDC039736. Next base: position 399,175 of record NZ_JBVIUQ010000005.1, read on the forward strand.
GAGGAAGGCGGCCCGGTCGCGGGCCAGCAGGGCGGCGGCCCGCCGGTCGAGGAGCCGGCGCACGTCGCGGGCCGCGGTGTCGGCGGGGGCGGCGGGCAGGGCGCAGGAGGCCGCCAGCAGCCCGCCCAGGGCGAGCACCGCCCGCCGCCCGTGCCGTGTGCCGCTCCCGTGCGCCGCCATGTCGGGGAATCGTACGCGGAGGAGCCGGGCCCCCGGGAGGGGAACCGGTCAGACCCGGGTCACCGAGGAGACGGGCATCATGCCGACGGGGTCGTAGCGGACCGGGGCCCCGGGATAGGGGGCGTGCACGACCTGGCCGTTGCCCATGTACATCCCGATGTGGCTGGCGTCGTCGCGGTAGGCCACCAGGTCGCCGGGCTGCGCCTGGGCCAGGGAGACCTGGCGGCCCGCGTACCGCTGGGCCTGCGAGGTGCGCGGCAGGGAGACGCCGGCCTGCCCGTAGCTCCACTGCATCAGGCCCGAACAGTCGAACCCGGTGGGGCCGTTGGCGCCCCAGACGTACGGCTTGCCGACGGCGTTCCGGGCGGCGAGCACGGCGGCCGCGGCCCGCGCGGAGGCGGGCATCGCTCCGGACATCTCGGGCAGCTCCGCGCGCCCGCTGCGGTTGGCCCGGTCGAACTCGGCGCGCTCGGGGGCGGGCAGTGCGTTCAGGGTGCGGCGGGCCTCGGCCAGCTTGCGCTCGACGGCGCGCTTGTGGCGCGTGACGACGGTGCGGCTGCGTTCCAGTTCGGCCAGCTTGCGGGAGGCCTCGGCGCGCTCCTGGCCCAGCTTGCGCTGCGCCTCGGTGAGTTCGTGCAGCTTGCCCGCGTTGAGGGCGCTGATCCGGTCCAGGGCGGCCGCCTTGTCGAGGTAGCCGTCCGGGTTCTCCGACAGCAGCAGCGACACCGTGGGGTCGAGCCCGCCCGACCGGTACTGGGCGCCGGCGAGCTGGCCGATGACGCCGCGCATGCGGTTGACGCGCTCCTGGCCGCGGGCGGTGCGGTCGCGGGCCTGCGCGACCTCCTTGCGCAGGGCGGTGGCGCGTTCGTTGGCCCGGTTGTACTGCTCGGTCGCCTTCTCGGCCTGTTCGAAGAGCCGGTCGACGGTGGCCTGGGCGGCCGTGGGCGTGCCCGCCGGGTCGGCGCCGGCGGGGGTGGCCCCGAGGGCCGCCGCCGCGGTGGCCGCGGCGGCGGACAGGACGGTGACCCGGGTGCTCTGCGTGAGCCCGGACTGCGAGGGACGACGGTGTGACGCCACGGGAAGCCGCACTCCTTCCACTGCTGGGAGGCAGCACCCCGCCGCCCGGGGCGGGCGGACTGCTCGACGGGAGCTGCGCGAGCAGACAGTAGCGGGACGCTCACGGGCGGCCAACGACCCCGTGCGGCGCGAAAGCGCCCGAACAGCACGGCGCCCCGCCTGATGACCAGGTCATCGGCGGGGCGGGCGGTCAGCACGGGGAGCCGCAATTCGCCCGAACGGGCGGGTTGTTCGGCGGCGCCCGCCGGGTAGTGCGGGCGTGTCCCGGAGCGGGGCGCCGGGCGGACTCAGCCGCCGACGCGCACTCCGTACATGAAGGAACCGAGGTAGCGCATGTCCTCGACGCGCACGTTGGTGCCGGGCTTGGGCGCGTGCAGCGACATGCCGTTGCCGGCGTAGAAGCCGACGTGCGCGAGGTTGCTGAAGAAGACCAGGTCGCCGGGGCGCAGGTCGGCCTTGTTGTAGATCTTCGGGCCGTCGTTGACCTGGGTGAAGGTGCTGCTGCCCACGGTGCGGTTGACCTGCTTGAACGCCCAGTAGACGAGCCCGGAGCAGTCGAAGGCGTTCGGGCCCTTGTTGCCCCAGTCGTACGGAGCGCCGATCTTCGTCCGGGCGGCGGCCATGGCCTGCGCGCCGATTCCGGAACCGGCCGCGACCTCGCCGAGCTGGGAGCGGTCGGTGGCGTCCCGGCTGGCGCGGTCCTCCTGCTGGGCCATGGCGGCGACCTCGGCCTTGGTGAGGGTGTTGAGCAGCTTCTGCGCGTCGGCGAGCTTGCCCTGGATGAAGCTGCGCTTCTCGCCGAGCTCCTTGCGGACGGAGGCGAGGTCGGCGAGCTTGCCGGACGCCTCCTCGCGCTCCTGGGTGAGGGTGCGCTGCTTGCCCTGGATCTTGCGGAGCGACTCGGCCTGCTTGGCGGTGAGCTGGTTCATCGCCGCGGCGCGGTCCAGGAACTGGTCCGGCTCGGAGGACAGGAAGAGCTGGAGCGAGGGGTCCACGGCGCCGGTGCGGTACTGCGCGGTCGCCATCGAACCGAGGCCCTTGCGCAGGTCGTTCAGCTCGGCCTGGCCGCGGGCCACCTTCTCCTGCAGGTTCTTGACCTGCTTCTCCAGCGTGCCCTGCTTCTCCTTGGCGGCGTTGAACCGCTCGGTCGCGGCCTCCGCCTCCTCGTGCAGGTTGTCCACCTTCGCCTTGACTTCCTTCTTGTCAGGCTTGGGCGCGGCGTTGGCCGACTGGGAGGTGAGCGCGACGGCCGCGGTGGCCGCGAGGGAGAGCACGGTCACACGGGTGCGGCTCGGCTGCTTGGGACGACGGTGGGACGCCACGAAGGCGAGCTCCTTCTTCCTCAGCCGCCGACCAGCGAGGTTGGCGGGCCCTTCGCTGATACTCCGGATGAGTGATCAACCGCGCGAAGGTTCGAGCCCAGACCTTAGTGACCTTCTTGTGATCAGTTCAAATCCTCATAGGAAAAATCTCGCCCACGCAACGCATAATTTTCTTGCGTCACACACTGCGTCATGAGCAGTTGACGCAACGCCAGCCCCACAAGCCATCAATACGGGCATACGCCACGCAAGTTGGGCAACTCCGCCGGACCGCCCGCAACGGTGCCGAGTGCCCCGGTACCGGGCTCAGGCCCGCGAGAGCCGCTTGAGGAGCATCGCGGAAGCCACCGGCCGCGCACCGGACTTGGCGACCCCGTCGGCCACCTCGCGGTCGGTGGAGACCACCACGACCGGACGCCCGTCCGGCTCCGCCCGCACCAGCTGCCGGATCAGCTCGTCGGCGGTCACCCCCGCCTTGCTGAACAGCACCCGCACCCCGCGCGGCGGCGCCAGCAGCACCGGGGCCGCCAGCTCCGCGCCGTCGAACACGCAGGTCACCTCGGCGCCGGTGGCCGCCGCCAGCATGGACAGGCCGCCCAGCAGCCGCAGCCGCTGCTTCTCCAGCGGCATCGTCGGATACCCGGTCTTGGTGACGTTGTAGCCGTCGACCACCAGATGCGCCTGCGGCAGCGCCAGCAGTTGGTCCAGGACCGCCGGGTCGGTGTCCGACAGGGCGCGCGCGGCGATGTCCTTGGGCGACATCCGCCCCGGTTCCACCGCGTCCACGGTGTCCGCGGGCCGCCCCGCCGACGGCGGCAGCGCCAGCTCCCTGCGCAGTCCCTGCGCCGCCTCCAGGACCGTGTCCAGCAGCAGCCGCAGCCGCATGTCCTCGACGCTGCGCCCCTCCCGTACGGCCCGGCGCCCCGCCTCGACGGACGCCTCCGCCTCGCCGAGCCTGCCCCGCAGCCGCCGGGTCTCCGCCTCGGCGGCGGCCACCTGGGCGGCCGCCTCGGCCCTGACCGCGTCGATCCCGGCCTGCGTCTTGCGCAGGGCGGCCTCGCCCCGCTTGACGTCGCTGAGTGCGCCGCGCAGCTTGCGCTGGGCGGACTCGGCCTCCTTGCGGGCCGCTTCCAGTTCGGCGCGCAGCCGTTCCGTCTCGGTCCTCGTCCGCTCCCGGGCCTCGGCCAGCTCCGCGCGCGCCTGCTCCAGTTCGCGCTGGGCGGCCTCGTCGGCGCGCTCGGCGTCCGCGCGCTGGGCCTCCTCGCCCGCGGCGGCCACCAGCTTCACCCAGCCCGCCGGGCGCAGCACGTAGGCGGCCGCCGCCACGTCCACCGGGTCGGCGGCGGCGGGCGGCGACCCGGCCTCCAGCGCACCCGTCAGCTCGGGCTGCGCCTCGCGCAGCCGCTCACCGATGCGCTGGCGGAAGACCGGGTCGCTCTCCAGCGCCGCCGCCATCGCGTTGCCCGCGAACTTGGCGCGCCTGCTGGGGGTGAACCGGGCGTACTGCCGCAACGGCGCGGGCAGTTCCGCCACCGTGAGGCCGCCGAACGCGTCCGACACCAGCGTCACGACGCGCCGCCGCACCCCTTCGGGCAACGGGCGGTCGAGCACCTCTGCGACGCCGTCGGCCGAACCGGCCGGGTCCGCGCCGCTCGCAGGCTCCACCATCGCCGTCACCCCACTGCCTTCCCACCCTCACGGGCACGCTCCGCCGGGGCCGCCCACGAGAACCCGCTAGGAGTTCCGGGGGGCGGCGTCCGGCCTGTCCACCAATTCGATCTGGTCCACCGCGTTGCACCAGCGGCACCGCACGGACTCGATGGTCTCACTGACCACCTCGCGTTCCTCGACCTTCGACTCCCCGGCCAGGTCGAGGTGCACGTACTCGACCACCTTGGACGAGCGGGTCACGTCGAAACGCGTGAGGTTTCCGCACAGGGTGCAGCGCCACCGGGTTCCGGCGGTGGGCAGGGGAACCGTCGTCGTCATGCGTACCGTCCTCTTCCTTCGCACACGTCACGCGTGTGTCTACGTCGTTGCCGCGGTGCGCCGTCGAACTGCGGATGCCCTGCACGCAACCCTACGGCCTCACCGCTACCCCGCGCGGAGGGCGGCCGACCCTTGAGACCCGGCTGAGATCCGGCTGGGACCCGGCCGCGAGCGGCCGCGCCGGCCCCGGCGAGCCGGGCCCCCGGGGGGCCGCCCGGTGCGTCATGCTCGACACCGTGATCCCCATGAGCGACGTCACGGCCCGGCGGCGGGCCCGGTGGCGGGAGATCAGCCGGGGGCCGGTCGTGACGTACACCGTGATCGGTGTCTGCTGCGTGGTCTTCCTGCTCGGCCCCGCCTCCGGCTTCCGTCCCGCGTACGGCACCGGCGAGGCGCTCCTCGGTGCGCAGAGCGCCTACTTCGAACGCTGGGGCGTCATCCCCGCGGAGCTGGTCACCGGCGCGGGCCACGCCCTACTGACCCCGTTCACCGCGCTGTTCGTGCACGGCAACTGGCTGCACCTGCTGGGCAACATGCTCTTCCTGTACGTCTTCGGGGCGATGACCGAGGAACGCATGGGCCGCCTCGCCTACGCCCTCTTCTACCTGGTCTGCGGCTACCTCGCCCTGGTCGGGTACGCGCTGGTGCACGCCGGGTCCGACGAGACGCTGGTCGGCGCCTCGGGGGCGATCTCGGCGGTGCTGGGCGCGTTCCTGCGGCTGTTCCCGCACGCCCGCGTCACCAGCCTCTTCCCCTTCCTGCTCTTCCTGCCGCTGCGCTTCCCGGCGTGGATCGTGCTGGTCTTCTGGTTCGTGCTCCAGTGGCTGGCCGCCCAGGGCCTGGGCGAGGGCTCGGGAGTGGCGTACCTGGCGCACGTGGTGGGCTTCAGCGGGGGCTTCCTGTACGCGTGGGCGCGTCATCGGCGTACGACTACAGTGGCGGGCGCAGCAGCGTCACCGGCCACCGAGGGAGAAAGCCAGCCGTGATCACCGCGATCGTGCTCATCAAGACCAGCGTGGACCGCATCCCCGAGATCGCCGAGTCGATCGCCGCCCTGGACAGCGTCAGCGAGGTCTTCTCCGTCACCGGTACGTACGACCTGATCGCCATGGTGCGCGTCGGGCGGCACGACGACCTGGCGGACATCATCCCCGGCTCCATCAGCAAGATCCCGGGAGTGGAGGGCACGGACACGCACGTCGCGTTCCGCACGTACTCGCAGCACGACCTGGAGGCCGCGTTCGCGATCGGTCTCGACGGCTGAGACCGTCCGACGGCCGCCGCCGTCGCGACGCCCCCCGGGCATCGCGACGGCGGCGGCGCGGACCGCTCGACGGGTCCCTCAGACCGCGGGGACGCACCGCCCGCCCTCGGTGCGGTAGTTCCACTGCGCGCCGTTGGCGACGAGCTCCCTGACCGCGCCCACGAAGCGCTCCACGTGCTCGTCGGGCGTGCCCGCGCCGAAGCTGACCCGGATGGCGTTCAGGGACCGCTCGCCCGGCTCGGCCTCGGGCGCGCCGCACTCGCCGACCTCTTCCGGGTCGCTGCCCAGCAGCGTGCGGACCAGCGGGTGGGCGCAGAACAGTCCGTCCCGCACGCCGATCCCGTACTCCGCCGAGAGCGCGGCGGCGAAGTGCGAGCTGTTCCAGCCCTCCACGACGAAGGAGATGACCCCCACGCGCGGGGCGTCGTCGCCGAACAGCGAGAGCACCTTGACGGCCGGCACCTCCGCGAGCCCCTCCCGCACCGTGCGCACCAGCGCCTGCTCGCGCCGCACCAGCGAGTCGAACCCGGCCTCGGTGAGCGCCTTGCAGGCGGCGGCGATGGAGTACACGCCGATGACGTTGGGCGAGCCGGCCTCGTGGCGGGCGGCCGTGGTGTGCCACTCGACGTCCACCCCGCCGTCCGCACGCCGCGCGACCTTCTTCGACGCGCCGCCGCCCGCGAGGTACGGCTCGGCCTCCTGGAGCCAGTCGGCCCGCCCGGCCAGCACGCCCGACCCGAAGGGCGCGTACAGCTTGTGCCCGGAGAAGGCGACCCAGTCGACGTCCAACTCCCGTACGGAGACCGGGTGGTGGGGGGCGAGCTGCGCCGCGTCCAGCACGATCCGCGCGCCGTGGGCGTGCGCCGCGGCGGCCAGCTCGGCGACCGGCCAGATCTCTCCGGTGACGTTGGAGGCGCCCGTCACGCACACCAGCGCCGGCCCGTACGGGTCGCGGTCGGCGAGCGCCCGCTCCAGCGTCTCGACGGCCTGGGCGGGGGTGCGCGGGGCGTTGAGGTAGGTGACCTCGGCGTCCCGCCACGGCAGCAGCGAGGCGTGGTGCTCGGTCTCGAAGACGAACACCTGGCAGTCGGCGGGCAGTACGGCCGCCAGGAGGTTCAGCGAGTCGGTGGTGGAGCGGGTGAAGACGACCTGGTCGCCCTCCCGGCAGTCCAGGAACTCGTGGACCGTCACCCGGCTGTTCTCGAAGAGGTCGGTGGAGAGCTGCGAGAGGTACCCGGCGCCCCGGTGCACGCTGCCGTAGTACGGGGCGTACGCGGCGACGTCGTCCCAGACCCGCTGGAGCGCCGGGGCGCTGGCCGCGTAGTCGAGGGCCGCGTACGTCACCTCGCCCCCGGTGACCAGCGGCACGGCGACGTCCCGGCCCAGCACGGGCAGCGGCGCACAGCAGGGCTCCGCGCACCCGGCGGCGCAGACGGCGGCGGAGGAGGAGGTGGCGGTGGCGGTGGCGGTGGCGACGGGCGATGCGGACATGGCGAAACTCCTGGCAGGACAAGGCGGAATGGCTTCAGCGGAACCCGCACGGCATCCGACGAGGGCACAACCGCCCTGTCCCGTACGGGAGTTGCCTCGACGCTCCGGATACAGGTGTGCCCGGGGCGGAGGTGAAGGTGAAACGGGGCCGAGCGGCCCTATCGCATTCGCTTGCTCACGAGACTGCTCCCTTGAGGACCAGGACCCCAGGGGCGCGCCACTCCGGAAAGGAGTGCGCAGGGGTCCGCGCTTGCCGTAGACCTCGCTGCCTACGACCTGGTCTTCACCCGGGGCACCCCGCCACGGACGGAGGGTTGCCGGACAGCGGGCCGGGGCCGTAGTCGCTGTCACTCATGACCTGGTGAGCATCCTGCCACAGCCACGACCACACGCAAGAGCGCAGTCCGGTTCCTGAGACGTCCGCACTGCGCTCTGCGTCACACCGCGCGCCGGTTTCAGGCGTTGCTGGCCCGCACCCAGCGCTCCAGCGCCGCCTGCGCGCTCCCGGAGTCCAGGGACTCGCGCGCCTTCTCCAGGCCCGCGGCGATCTCCTCCTCCAGCGATCCGCCGCCCGGGTTCAGGGCGACCAGCGCGGCCGCCGTGTTGAGCAGCACCGCGTCCCGCACCGGCCCCTCCTCCCCGGCGAGGAGCCTGCGCGCGACCTCCGCGTTGTACGAGGCGTCCGCCCCGCGCAGGGCCTCCACCGGGACGATCTCCAGGCCGACCGCGCGGGGGTCGAAGGCCTCCTCGCGCACGCCGCCGTCCCGTACCACCCAGACCCGGGAGGTCGCGGTGGTGGTCAGCTCGTCCAGGCCGTCGTCGCCGCGGAAGACGAGGGCGGAGTTGCCGCGCTCGGCCAGGACGCCCGCGACGATCGGGGCCATCCGCGCGTCGGCGACGCCGACGGCCTGGGCGCGCACCTGGGCCGGGTTGGTGAGCGGGCCCAGGATGTTGAACGTGGTCTGCGCGCCCAGCTCCTTGCGGGCCTTGGCCGCGTACCGCAGCGCCGGGTGGAACTTCACAGCGAAGCAGAAGGTGATGCCCGCCTCGCCGGCGACCTCCGCGACCCGGCGCGGCGTCAGGTCCAGGTTGACGCCCAGCTTCTCCAGGACGTCGGAGGAGCCGCTGGCCGACGAGGAGGCCCGGTTGCCGTGCTTGACGACCTTGGCGCCGGTGCCCGCGACGACGATCGCGGACATGGTGGAGATGTTCACCGTCTTGGCCATGTCGCCGCCGGTGCCGACGATGTCGACGCTGGGGCCCGGCACCTCGATGGTGTTGGCGTGCGCGTACATCGCCCGTACCAGGCCGGAGACCTCCTGCACGGTCTCGCCCTTGGCGCGCAGGGCGACGGAGAAGCCCGCGATCTGCGCGTCGGTGGCCTCGCCGGACATGATGCGGTCCATCGCCCAGGCGGTGTCGTCCGCCCCGAGGTCCTGGCCGCGCAGCAGAGCGGTGAGGATGCCCGGCCAGCCGCGGGCCGCCACGCTGTCGCCGCCGACTGGGGTCACAACGTCCATGGTCCGCTCCAGGGTCCACGCGCCCGGCGAAGGGCTTGCCGATAAGGGATGGGGTCACCCTATCCAGCCCGGGAACACGCGAAGAGCCCCGTCCGGGGTCCGGACGGGGCTCTCGCTGTGGCGAACAGTTCCGGCTCAGCTCACTGGGCCGGGGCGGGGATCAGTGGTGGCCGTGGCCGCTGGTGATCTCCTTGTACTCCTCGGCGGTGGGCTTGGCGATCTGGGCGCCCTCGCCGTACATGCCCTTGCTCAGCTTGACGCGCAGCTTCTCGGCGGGGCCGACCTTGCGCGTGACGCCGTTCTCGTCCTCGGCGGGACCGATCGCGGCCGGCGCGTACTGCTCGTGCGCCGTGAGCGTGTGCAGCTTGTCCGCGGGCAGCGGCTCGTGCACCTCGACGAACTCACCGTGCGGGAGGCGCTTGATGATGCCGGACTCGCGTCCGTGCAGCACCTTCTCGGCGTCCCTGCGCTGGAGGCCCAGGCAGATCCGCTTGGTGATGATGAACGCCAGGACCGGGCCGACGAAGAAGCCGATGCGCACGAACCAGGTGATCGAGTTGATCGACAGGTGGAAGTGCGTGGCCCACAGGTCGTTTCCACCGCCGATGAGGCCGATGAAGTAGACCGTGACCCAGGCGACGCCGAACGCGGTGCGGGTCGGGTGGTTGCGCGGACGCTGCGCGATGTGGTGCTCGCGCTTGTCCCCGGTGACCCAGGACTCCAGGAACGGCCACACCGCGATGACGGCGAGGATCAGACCGAAGAGCACCAGCGGGATGAACACGCCCAGGACCAGCGTGTGGCCCCAGAGGTTGATCTCCCAGCCCGGCATGACACGCACCAGGCCCTCGGCGAAGCCCATGTACCAGTCCGGCTGGGCGCCCGTGGACACCTGGTCGGGCCGGTAGGGGCCGAGCGCCCACACCGGGTTGATGGTGAACGCCGCCGCGATGACCGCGATGATGCCGAAGACCAGGAAGAAGAAGCCTCCGGCCTTGGCCATGTATACCGGCAGCAGCGGCATGCCGACGACGTTGTTGTTCGTGCGTCCCGGACCCGCGAACTGGGTGTGCTTGTGGTAGAAGACCAGGATCAGGTGAGCCACCATCAGGCCGAGCATGATGCCCGGCAGCAGCAGGATGTGGATCGAGTAGAACCTGGCGACCATGTCGTGGCCGGGGAACTCCCCGCCGAACAGGAACATCGAGATGTACGTGCCGACGACCGGCACGGACAGGATCGCGCCCTGCGTGAAGCGGACACCGGTGCCCGACAGCAGGTCGTCCGGGAGCGAGTAACCGGTGAAACCGGTGAACATGCCGAGGACGAACAGCAGGAAGCCGAACAGCCAGTTGACCTCGCGCGGCTTGCGGAAGGCGCCCGTGAAGAAGACGCGCATCATGTGCACGAACATCGCCGCGAGGAAGATCAGCGCCGCCCAGTGGTGGATCTGCCGGATCAGCAGACCGCCGCGCACGTCGAAGCTGATGTCCAGCGTCGACGCGTAGGCCTCCGTCATGCGGATGCCGTGCATCGGCGCGTACGAGCCGTGGTACACGATCTCGTTCATCGACGGGTGGAAGAACAGCGTCAGGTACACACCCGTGAGGATGATGATGATGAAGCTGTACATGCAGATCTCGCCGAGCATGAAGGACCAGTGGTCCGGGAAGATCTTGCGCATGTTGGCCTTGGCGAGGGAGTAGATCCCCAGCCGGCCGTCCGCCCAGTCCGCGACCCGCTCACCGGCGGGCGCCTTCTGCTGCGGCTTGGATTCGGTAGTCGTCGCAGTACTCATCCGCGCTCCCAGAATGCAGGACCGACGGGCTCAGCGAAGTCGCCCATGGCTTCGAGGTAACCCTGGGCGTTCACCGTGATGTGCAGCTGCGGCAGCGGGTGACCGGCCGGGCCGAAGATGACGCGGGCGCCGTCGGACAGGTCGAAGGTGGACTGGTGGCACGGGCACAGCACGTGGTGCGTCTGCTGCTCGTACAGGCTGATCGGGCAACCCACGTGGGTGCAGATCTTGGAGTACGCGACGATGCCGTCGACCGCCCACTCGCGCTGCTGCTTGTCCTTGATCTCGTCCGGCTGGATCCGGACGATCATCAGGGCGTCCTTGGCGATCTTCGAGTTGAACTCGTGGTCGTCCTCCTTCAGGCCTTCCGGCACGGCGAAGGTGAGCGAGCCCACCACGACGTCCTCGGCCCGCAGGGGCTCCATCGTGTTCTGGTTGATCAGCCGCTTGCCCTTGGCCCAGGACGTCGTGCGCAGCTTCTTCTCCGGCAGCGGACCGAGGTCGCGCAGCAGCACGACGCCGGACAGCGGCACCAGGGCCAGCGCGCCGAACATCGTGGTGCGGATCAGCTTGCGACGGCCGATCACGGACTCCTCGGCGCCGGCCTTGAAGTCCGCCATGACCTTCGCCCGGACCTCGGGCGAGGCCGAGATCGGGTGGCGCTCGTCGGCGACCTCCACGTCGGACATCAGGGTGCGGGCCCAGTGGACCGCGCCCGCGCCGATGCAGAAGAGGGCGATGCCGAGCGTCAGTCCCAGCGAGAGGTTGAGCGCGCTCACGTGGCCGAGCGGCCACACGTACACGATCTTCTCGATCGGGAAGGCCACGAACGAGGCGATGAAGCCGATCGTCGCGAGCATCGACAGCGTGAACAGGAAGGCGACGACGCGCTCGGACCGCTTGGCGGCCCGCTCGTCGAGGTCCTGGATGCGCGGCTTGTGCGGCGGCAGGCCCGGGTCCGCGAACGGATCGTCCTTCGTCGCTACTTCGCCGTGCGCGTTGCCCTGCTCAGCAGGCAGGGCCTCTTCTGGATTCTCTTGGCTACTCATGACTTCTTGGCCTTAGCGGTGTGGGCCGCGACCCAGACGGCGACTGCGATGAGCGCACCCAGACCGAAGATCCAGGCGAACAGACCCTCACTGACCGGGCCGAGATTGCCCAGTCCGAAGCCGCCGGGGCTCGGGGTCTCTTCGCCGTTCACGGCCTTGACGTACGCGATGATGTCCTTCTTCTCCTTCTCCGGCATGGTGCTGTCCGGGAAGGAGGGCATGTTCTGCGGGCCGGTCTGCATGGCCTCGTAGATGTGCTTCGGCGAGACGCCCTCCAGGGACGGAGCGAACTTGCCGTGGGTCAGGGCGCCACCCTCACCGGTGAAGTTGTGGCACTGCGCGCAGTTCGTGCGGAACAGTTCGCCACCCTTGCCGATGTCGGCGCCTTCAGGGTTGGTCTGGCTTTCGGTCGGCGTGATCGGGCCGGCGCCGAGAGAGGCCACGTACGCGGCGAGCTGGTCGATCTGCGCCTGCGTGTAGATGACCTTCTTCTTCGGCACCTGGGCGCCGGGCTGCTGCGCCGGCATGCGGCCGGTGCCGACCTGGAAGTCCACTGCGGCGGAGCCCACGCCCACGAGGGACGGGCCGTCAGTGGTGCCCTGACCGCCGGTACCGTGGCAGCTTGCGCAGCCGACGGCGTAGAGCTTCTTGCCCTCCTCGATGGCGAGGGACTGGGCGGTCTCGTCGGCCTGCGCCTTGCCCGCAGGCGCAAACGCGGCGTACAGCCCCCCAGTGGCCGCCAGCGCGAAGAGTAGGACGACGACCGCCGCCAGCGGATGGCGTCGTCGTGCGGAGAGCTTTTTCACGGATTACCCCGGTGTCAGGATCTTCTGCGTCGATGCGGGAAGTGTGTGCGGGCCTTGGCCCCTGGTTACTTGATCATGTAGATCGTGGCGAACAGGCCGATCCAGACGACATCGACGAAGTGCCAGTAGTAGGACACGACGATGGCGGCTGTCGCCTGCTCGTGGGTGAACCTCTTGGCCGCGTACGTCCGGCCGAGGACCAGCAGGAAGGCGATGAGGCCGCCTGTCACGTGCAGTCCGTGGAAGCCGGTCGTCAGGTAGAACACCGAGCCGTACGGGTCCGACGAGAGCGACAGGCCCTCGTGCTTGACCAGCTCGGTGTACTCGTACACCTGGCCGCCAATGAAGATCGCACCCATCACGAACGTGATGATGAACCAGGTCCTGAGCTTCTTCACATCGCCCCGCTCCGCGGCGAAGACGCCGAGCTGGCAGGTGAGGGAGGAGAGCACCAGGATCGAGGTATTGGTCAGCGAGAACGGGAAGTTCAAGGCCGAGGCCTTTTCCGCCCAGAACTCGGGACCGGTCACCGATCGAAGGGTGAAGTACATCGCGAAGAGGGCCGCGAAGAACATCAGCTCGGAACTCAACCAGATGATGGTTCCGACGCTGGTGAGGTTCGGTCGATTGACCGACGGGTGCGCGTGCCCGGTATCTACTGTCGTTGCTGTCGCCACGACCGACATTATGTCGGTCGCTTATCCCGCCCTCACCCCGGGGGGTGCCGTTCGGAGTGTCAAGAGGGTGTGTCCTGCCCGAACGGCCCATCGAAGAGCGGTCCGAAGCGGTGTGGACGGGGGGTGCGACGGAGTAGCATCCGCGCATCGGAACCGGCCCCAGCAGCCGCCTGTAGAGCCCCGAAAAGCCCGAGATCACCGCGTAACCGGACGTCACGGAGGAACAATGCAGCAGCCGACCGCCACGGTGCTGGTCTACAGCGACGACGCCAACACCCGCCAACAGGTGCGGCTCGCGGCCGGTCGCAGGCCGGCCGCCGACGTACCGCCGGTCGAGTTCCTGGAGTGCGCCACGCTGCCCGCCGTCCTCGCGGCGCTGGACGCCGGCGGCGTCGACGTGTGCGTGCTCGACGGCGAGACCGCCCCGGCGGGCGGCATGGGCGTCTGCCGGCAGATCAAGGACGAGATCTTCGACTGCCCTCCCGTGCTGCTCCTCATGGGCCGCCCGCAGGACGCCTGGCTGGCCACCTGGAGCCGTGCGGAGGCCGCGGTGACGCTGCCCGTCGAGCCGGTGGAGTTCGCCGCCTCGCTGGCTGCCCTGCTGCGTTCTCGGCGCGCCGGGTCCGCGGCGGTGTCCGCACGGGCCTGACAGCGATCCGCACGGACACCGCCGCACGCCGCTCCCCCACACCCCCGGGCCCTCAGACCCGGGGGCGCAGGCGCGGGGCCCGGACGCGGTCGCGCTGCTGCTCGGTGACGTCGAACAGCGCGCTGCCCTTGCGCCACTTCTCCCAGGGGACGTTCCAGTCACCGAAGCCGTTGCCGAACGGGTCCATGGCGCCGCCCCAACTGCCGACGACCTTGACGATGTCGCCCTCGCGGACGTTCTCGTAGAACCACGCGGCGTTGCCGGTGGACATGCCGGTGCAGCCGTGGCTGACGTTCGCGTACCCCTGGGAGTCGACGGACCAGGGCGCCGCGTGCAGGTACTCGCCGCTCCAGGTGACCCGGGTCGCGTAGTACACCGGCAGGTCGTACGAGTCGTTGGTGCCGCGGGGGATCCCGATGCTGGTGCCGCGCATCCGTACGAAGTACTCCTTGCCCAGTACGACCTTGACGCCGTTGCGGGTGGCGTAGCCGGGCTTTCCGGTGGTCACCGGAATGGTGTTGATCACTTCGTCGTTGCGCTTGACCGTCATGTAGTGCGACGAGGCGTCGGTGACGGCCTCGACCTTGTCGCCGATGGTGAGCTTCAGGGGCGCCGTGGCGGCCCCGTAGAGGTCCTTGGCGACCTTGATGCCCTCCAGGCTGCTGCGCGCCCGCACCGTGGCTCCCGCGGGCCAGTAGGTGCGCGGGCGGTAGTGCAGGAGGTCGTCCTCCACCCAGTACCAGGAGCCCTCGACGGCGGGCTCGGATTCGACCTTCAGGGCGCGCTCCACCACCGCGCGGGCGCGCGGGTCCTTGACCGGGGCGCTGAGCTCCGCGGTGACGGGCTGTCCGACGCCGTACGTGCCCGCGTCCGGCCCGAACTGCACCTTCAGCGCCTTCTTGCCCGCGGCCGTCCGGAACCCGAGCCTGCGCACGCCGGGCGCGCCCTCCTGGTCCTCGGTGCTGACCCTGACGGTGTACTGCGCGCCCGCGGCCAGCGGGGAGGTGGAGTGCCAGCGGGAGCCGTCGGCGGAGAGTTCGCCGGCCACCCGGCGGCCCTGGGCGTCCGCGGCAACCACGTCGGTGATCCGGCCCTCCTGGCCGGTCGCGGTCACCTCCAGGGGCTTCGCCGGGTCGGCGTCCCTGCCTTCGGGGAGCCCGTTGAAGGAGATCTGCCGCGCCGCGTCGTACGGGGCCGAGGCGAGCGGGCTGCCCTCGGAGGTGTCGCAGGCGGCCAGCCCCGCTCCGAGGGAGGCGATCAGCAGGGTGCAGCTCAGGACCGTCCGGGCGCGGGGTGCGTGGCTCATAAACACACGATATGAAGGGGCGTCAGATCGGGCGCGTTGGGCACCGTGAAGTGACTGCAAACGAATGAGGGGCCCGCGCCCCGGAGTGGTTCCGGTGCGCGGGCCCCTCGTGCGAGGCGCCTGGTGGCGAGTGCTACTGGGTGCGGTTCTCACCGCGGTAGAACTCGAAGACCCAGCCGAACAGGCCGACCATGATCAGCGGCAGCGAGAAGAACAGCAGCCACCAGCCGATCGCGATGGCGAGGAAGGCGAAACCGCCGCCGATCGCCAGCGAGAGCGGCTGCCAGCTGTGCGGGGCGAAGAAGCCCAGCTCGCCGGCCTCGTCCGCGACGTCGGCCTGCTTGTTGTCCTGGGCCATGGCGTCGACCCGCTTGGCCGTGAAGGCCAGGTAGAAGCCGATCATGAGGCTCAGGCCGAAGGCCAGGACGAGCGCCGTGGTGCCCGCGGGCTCCTTGGACCACACGCCGTACACGACGGCCATGATCCCGACGAACACGCTCAGCCAGATGAAGAGCCAGCCTTGAATCTTCACTTGCCGGACTCCTTCGAGCTGAGAGCGAGCGGCTCGATGCCGTTGTCCCGGTGGTTCTCCAGCTGGTCGATCGCGGAGATCTCCGGGTGGTGCAGGTCGAAGGCCGGGGATTCGGACCGGATGCGCGGCAGCGTGAGGAAGTTGTGCCGCGGCGGCGGGCAGGACGTCGCCCATTCGAGCGAACGGCCGTAGCCCCAGGGGTCGTCGACCTCGATCTTCTTGCCGTACTTCGCGGTCTTCCACACGTTGTAGAAGAACGGCAGCATCGACAGGCCCAGCAGGAAGGAGCTGATGGTGGAGATCGTGTTCAGCGCGGTGAAGCCGTCGGCCGCCAGGTAGTCCGCGTAACGACGCGGCATGCCCTCGGCGCCCAGCCAGTGCTGCACCAGGAACGTGCCGTGGAAGCCCACGAACAGCGTCCAGAAGGTGATCTTGCCGAGCCGCTCGTCCAGCATCTTGCCGGTGAACTTCGGCCACCAGAAGTGGAAGCCGGAGAACATCGCGAAGACCACGGTGCCGAAGATGACGTAGTGGAAGTGCGCGACGACGAAGTACGAGTCGGAGACGTGGAAGTCCATCGGGGGCGAGGCCAGGATGACGCCGGTCAGACCACCGAAGGTGAAGGTGATCAGGAAGCCGACGGCCCAGAGCATCGGGGTCTCGAAGGACAGTGAGCCCTTCCACATCGTGCCGATCCAGTTGAAGAACTTCACACCGGTCGGCACCGCGATGAGGAACGTCATGAACGAGAAGAACGGCAACAGCACGCCGCCCGTCACGTACATGTGGTGGGCCCAGACGGTCACCGAGAGGCCGGCGATCGCGATGGTCGCGGCGATCAGACCGATGTAGCCGAACATCGGCTTGCGGCTGAAGACCGGAATGACCTCGGAGATGATGCCGAAGAACGGCAGGGCGATGATGTACACCTCTGGGTGTCCGAAGAACCAGAAGAGGTGTTGCCACAGAATCGCGCCGCCGTTGGCGGCGTCGAAGATGTGGGCGCCGAACTTGCGGTCCGCCTCCAGGGCGAACAGCGCGGCCGCCAGCACCGGGAAGGCGAGCAGGACCAGCACACCGGTCAGCAGCACGTTCCAGGTGAAGATCGGCATCCGGAACATCGTCATGCCGGGCGCGCGCATGCAGATGATCGTGGTGATGAAGTTGACCGAGCCGAGGATCGTGCCGAAGCCGGAGAAGGCCAGACCCATGATCCACATGTCGGCGCCGACGCCCGGCGAGCGGACCGCGTCCGACAGCGGGGAGTAGGCGAACCAGCCGAAGTCGGCGGCGCCCTGCGGGGTGAGGAAGCCGGCCACCGCGATGATCGAGCCGAAGAGGTACAGCCAGTACGCGAACATGTTCAGCCGCGGGAACGCCACGTCGGGCGCGCCGATCTGCAGCGGCATGATCCAGTTCGCGAATCCGGCGAACAGCGGCGTCGCGAACATCAGCAGCATGATCGTGCCGTGCATCGTGAACGCCTGGTTGAACTGCTCGTTCGACATGAGCTGCGTGCCGGGACGAGCGAGTTCGGCGCGCATGAAGAGCGCCATGACGCCGCCGATGATGAAGAACACGAACGACGTGATGAGGTACATCGAGCCGATCGTCTTGTGGTCAGTGGTGGTGAGCCACTTGATCACGATGTTGCCCGGCTCCTTGCGCCGCACCGGCAGCTCGTTCTCGTACGAGTCGACTGCTGCCGCGGCACCCTTGGGTTCGTTGAGGATGCTCACAGTTTGTTCGTCTCCGCATTCCGGGCCGGGTCGGTCTGGGCGATGCCGGACGGGATGTATCCGGTCTGCCCCTTCTTCGCCAGGTCCTTGAGGTGCTGCCGGTACTCCTCCGGGGAGACGACCTTGACGTTGAAGAGCATCCGGGAGTGGTCCACGCCGCAGAGCTCGGCGCACTTGCCCATGAAGATGCCCTCCTTGTTGGGGGTCACCTCGAAGGCGTTGGTGTGGCCCGGGATGACGTCCTGCTTCATCAGGAACGGCACCACCCAGAAGGAGTGGATGACGTCACGGGACGTCAGCACGAACCGGACCCGCTCGCCCTTGGGCAGCACCAGGGTCGGGCCCGGGTTGCCGTTCTCGGGGTTCCGGGTGCCCGGGATGCCGTAGTCGTAGACGCCCTCGGCGCCGTCCGGGAACTGCTTGGAGTAGCGGTCCGGGATGGCGTTCAGTTCCTTGGGAACGCCGGTCTTCAGCTTGGTCTTGGGGTCCGTCTGCGGACCCGTGGCGGTGTTGCCGTCCACGTCCTCGACGTAGTTGAAGCCCCAGCTCCACTGGTAGCCGACCACGTTGACCGTGTGCGTCGGCTTCTCGTCGAGATGCAGGAGCTTCGACTCGTCGCGGGCGGTGAAGTAGAACAGCACCGAGACGATGATGATGGGTGCGACCGTGTACAGCGCCTCGATGGGCAGGTTGTACCGGGTCTGCGGAGGTACCTCGACCTTGGTGCGGCTGCGCCGGTGGAAGATGACGCTCCACAGGATCAGGCCCCACACCAGCACGCCCGTGACGAGCGCAGCCGCCCACGAGCCCTGCCAGAGGGAGAGGATTCGCGGCGCCTCTTCCGTTACCGGGGTGGGCATCCCCAGTCGGGGGAAGTCCTCCCATGTGTACGAGCAACCAGAGGCGGTCGCCAGGACCACGCCCGCGGTCAGCACCTGGAGCAGCTTCCGCCGCATCGGGCGCCGCGACGAGCGGTCGGAGCCGTTGGGACTCACGTAGCGCCTTCCCGAGAGTCTCGCCCGCGCGTGTAGTGGCTGCGGCCGTCTGTCTAGGTCGGTCGCCGGCCCTGACGCGGGCAGGGGTTTGGATGTTTATGCGGACCAAACCCTACTGGACGCTATTTGGGGTCGCGCGGGGAGGGTGCCCAACGCGCCGCACCGCGCCCCGAAGGGATGGCTCCGCCGTAGCTCCCGGGCGGAAGCACCGCCTCCGCCCGGGAACTGACGGACCCTTCCCCGACGGCGGTACGGGGCCGGGCGCACCCGGCGGCTAGCGTGGCCGCGTGCCCTACTTCGACGCCGCCTCCGCCGCCCCCCTGCACCCCGTCGCCCACCAGGCGCTGCTTGCCTCCCTGGACGAGGGGTGGGCCGATCCGGCCCGGCTGTACCGGGAGGGACGGCGGGCGAGGCTGCTGCTGGACGCCGCCCGGGAGGCCGCGGCGGAGGCCGTGGGCTGCCGCGCGGACGAGCTGGTTTTCACCCCTTCGGGAACGCACGCGGTGCACACCGCGATTGCCGGAGTGCTCGCCGCGCGTCGGCGTGTCGGCCGCCGTCTGGTCCGCTCCGCGGTCGAGCACTCCTCCGTGCTCCATTCGGCCGACGCCCATGTGGCGGGCGGCGGGTCGGCGCAGGAGGTGCCGGTGTCGTCGTACGGGGCCGTGGACGTGGCTGATTTCGTACGGGCGGTGGAGACGGAGGGGACCGCCCTGGCCTGCCTGCAGTCCGCCAACCACGAGGTCGGCACCCTCCAGCCGGTCGAGGAGGTCGCACACGCGTGCCGGGAGGCAGGTGTGCCGCTGCTGGTGGACGCGGCGCAGTCGCTGGGGTGGGGGGAGGTGCGCGGGCCGTGGTCGGTGCTGACCGCGAGCGCGCACAAGTGGGGCGGCCCGGCGGGGGTGGGGCTGCTGGCGGTCCGCAAGGGCGTGCGGTTCGCGGCGCCGGGGGCGGCGGACGAGCGGGAGGCGGGGCGCTCCCCCGGGTTCGTGAATCTGCCCGCCGTCGTGGCGGCGGCCGCGTCGCTGCGGGCGGTGCGGGCGGAGGCCGACGCGGAGGCGGCGCGGCTGCGGGCCCTGGTGGAGCGGATCCGGACGGGGGTGCGGGAGGGCGTGCCGGACGTGGAGGTGGTCGGCGACCCGGTGCGCCGGCTGCCGCACGTGGTGACGTTCTCGTGCCTGTACGTCGACGGGGAGAGCCTGTTGCATGCGCTGGACGCGGAGGGCTTCTCGGTGTCGTCGGGGTCGTCGTGCACCAGCAGCACGCTCACGCCCAGTCACGTGCTGCGGGCGATGGGGGTGCTGTCGGAGGGGAACGTACGGGTCTCGCTGCCGAGGGGGGCGGCGGCGGAGGACGTGGAGCGGTTCCTGCGGGTGCTGCCCGAGGCGGTGGCGGGGGTGCGGGGGGCGCTCGGCGCGCCCGGCGAGGCGTCCGGCGGCGCCGCGGCGGGCCCCGGGTCCCTCGTCGTGGACGCGCTGGGCAGGCGCTGCCCGATTCCGGTGATCGAGCTGGCGAAGGTCATCGGCGACGTGCCGGTCGGGGGCACGGTGACCGTGCTCGCCGACGACGCGGCGGCCCGGCTGGACATCCCGGCGTGGTGCGGGATGCGGGGGCAGGAGTACGTCGGGGAGACGGCGCGGGGGCGCTACGTGGTCCGGCGGACCCAGTAGCGCCGGGCCCCGGCCCCGCCGTACCGGGAGGAGCGCCGGCCCCGGGCCCCGGACGGGGCGCGGGACCGGCGCGGGCCGTCAGGCCAGGTGCTTCTGGACGTCGGCGGCGGCCTCTTCGCCGTACGCCTTGGTGAAGCGCTCCAGGAAGCGGGCCCGGCTCAGGGTGTACTCCTGGGTGCCCAGGGTCTCGATGACCAGGGTGGCGAGCATGCAGCCGACCTGCGCCGCGCGCTCGTGGCTCACGCCCCAGGACAGGCCCGAGAGGAAGCCCGCGCGGAGGGCGTCGCCCACGCCGGTCGGGTCGACCTTCGCGTCCTCCTCCGGGCAGCCCACCTCGATGGGCTCCAGGCCGAGCTTCTCGATGCGCACGCCGCGCGAGCCCAGCGTGGTGACGCGGTGGCCGACCTTGGCGAGGATCTCGGCGTCCGTCCAGCCGGTCTTCGACTCGATCAGGCCCTTCTCGTACTCGTTGGAGAAGAGGTACGTCGCGCCTTCGAGCAGGGTGCGGATGTCGTCGCCCGACATGCGCGCGATCTGCTGCGAGAAGTCCGCGGCGAAGGGGATGGTGCGCGAGCGGCACTCCTCGGTGTGCCGGAGCATCGCCTCGGGGTCGTCGGCGCCGATCAGGACCAGGTCCAGGCCGCCCACGCGGTCGGCGACGGACTTCAGTTCGATCTGGCGGGCCTCGCTCATCGCGCCCGTGTAGAAGGAGCCGATCTGGTTGTGGTCGGCGTCCGTGGTGCACACGAAGCGCGCCGTGTGCAGCACCTCGGAGATGCGGACGGAGGCGGTGTCCACGCCGTGCCGGTCCAGCCAGGCGCGGTACTCGTCGAAGTCGGCGCCGGCCGCGCCGACCAGGATCGGCCGGGCGCCGAGCTGGCCCATGCCGAAGCAGATGTTGGCGCCGACACCGCCGCGCCGTACGTCGAGGGTGTCGACGAGGAAGGAGAGGGAGACCGTGTGCAGCTGGTCCGCGACCAATTGGTCGGCGAAACGGCCGGGGAAGGTCATGAGGTGGTCGGTGGCGATGGAGCCGGTGACTGCGATACGCACGGCGGGGGTGCTCCCTGGGGGGACGACGGGACGGAAGAGAACGACGCTTCACGCTACCGGTTGGGACCCGTTCGGCCGACGAGGCAAAACTACCCGATAGTAGGGCTTTTTCGTCGCGACGGCAGGTGCGTACGGTGCGAGGAGACCGGGGTTCCGCGTCAAGGCGGCCCCTTGAGCACGGGAGCCCTTCGCATGCACGAGCACAGCGTCACCGCCCCTTCCGGCCGGCCCCTCCGTGCCGACGCCGACGGGGGCTGGGCACAACTGCACGGGGACTGCGCGCGCATGGTGCCGCACTGGGCGGTCCCGGCCGCGGACGTCGTGCACGTCCCCGCGTCGCTGATCCACGGCGTCGTGGTGCCCTCCGCCTCGGCGCGGCTGGTGGGCGCGATGCCCGAGTACGGGGCCTGACCCGCGCCCACGGGGAACCGCGCGCGGGCGCGCTCCGTCACACCGGTGTCTCCTGTACGGGAGGCATCCGGCGGTGGTGCGGGCGAGGGAGCGATCCGGTGAGCAGCGAGCAGCAGGCGCAAGAAGGCCCCCGGCGACGGATTCCGCTGGTCGCGGCCTCGGTGGCGGCCGCCGTGCTGCTGGTGGGCGGCGGCGGCGCGTACTGGGCGTCCACCGCGGGCGGCGGCGGCGCGCCGAGCAGCCCGCGCGCCCCCGGCGGCGCCCCTCCCCCGCTCTCCCTCGGCAGCGGCACGGACGCCACCTCCGGCGGTACGGGCACGGGCCCGGCCGGCATCGCGCCGGGCGAGCCGGACCCGTACGGGCACGGCCCGGTGGTCTACC
The DNA here is from genome assembly GCF_055596485.1 of Streptomyces sp. NPDC039736. NCBI lineage: Bacteria > Bacillati > Actinomycetota > Actinomycetes > Kitasatosporales > Streptomycetaceae > Streptomyces > Streptomyces sp. NPDC039736. Next base: position 421,081 of record NZ_JBVIUQ010000005.1, read on the forward strand.
GGGCCGACGGCGCGCTGCCGAAGGCGCCCGCGACGGCCCCGGTGCACCGGGCGCAGGGCACGGTCGGCGCGGCCGAGGTGGCCCGGCTCGCGAAGGCGCTGGGCGTCGAGGGCGCCCCGAGGCTCAGCGGCGACTCCTGGCAGGTCGGAGCCGGGCCGGACGGCACGGGGGCGCGGCTGCGGGTGACGCAGCGGGCTCCCGGCACGTGGACCTTCACCCGGTACTCCCGGGCGGACGGCGGCGGCAGCGTCGACTGTGTGCGGGGCAAGCAGTGCGCCTCGGGGACGCCGGTGGACGAGGAGACCGCGAAGAGGGCCGCCGCCCCGGTGCTCAGGGCCCTGGGGCTCGCGGGCGCGAAGCTGGACGCGTCGCAGGTGCTGGGCGGGTCGCGGGTGGTGAACGCGGACCCGGTGGTCGGCGGGCTGCCCACGTACGGCTGGACGACCGGCCTGCCGGTCGGGCCGGGGGGCGACGTGGTGGGCGGCAGCGGGCAGTTGACGCCGCTGACCCGGGGCGCCGCGTACCCGACGATCGGGGCGCAGAAGGCGATCGAGCTGCTGAACCGGGCGGCGCGCGGGGTGCGGCCCGACATCGCGGGCTGCGCCGACCCGGTGCCCGTGCGGGAGAAGGAGACGCCGCGGGAGACGGTGGAGGTGGGGCCTCCGGTGGGCGGGCTCCCGCCGTGCGCGCCGCGCACGACCGCGCCGCGCACCGTGGACATCGCGTCCGCGGCCTTCGGTCTCGCGGTCCAGTACGCGGACGGGCAGCAGATGCTCGTGCCGTCCTGGCTGCTGCGGGTGGCGCCGGGGGGCGGCGCGGCGCGGGAGACGGTGACCTACCCGGCGGTGGACCCGGCGTTCCTGAAGGCGCCCGCGCCCCCGGCGGAGGACCCGGCGACGCCCACGCCGGGGACGGTTCCGGACCGGAAGGCCGAGTCGTACGCGACGGACGGCAGGAGGCTCACGCTCGGCTTCTGGGGCGGGGCGTGCAGCACGTACGCCGCGAAGGCGGTCGAGGACGGCGGCGTGGTGCGGGTGCGGGTCGTGGAGACGGACCCCGATCCCGAGCGGATGTGCGTCGCGATCGCGAAGAAGCTGACGGCTTCGGTGGAGCTGAGCGGGCCGCTCGACGGGCGGCGGGTGGTCGGCGAGGACGGGAAGCCCGTCCCCCGGGGGTGAGGCGGGCCGGGGGCGGAGAACGCGGAGAACGACGAAGGCGGTGGGCACGGACCCTCGGGTCCGTGCCCACCGCCTTCGCTCGCGCCGAGGTCCCGTTCGTCAGTTGAACGAGTCGCCGCAGGCGCAGGAGCCCGTGGCGTTGGGGTTGTCGATCGTGAAGCCCTGCTTCTCGATGGTGTCGACGAAGTCGATGGAGGCGCCGCCCAGGTAGGGGGCGCTCATCCGGTCGGTGACGACCTTCACACCGTCGAAGTCCTTGACGACGTCGCCGTCGAGCGAGCGCTCGTCGAAGAAGAGCTGGTACCGCAGACCCGAGCAGCCGCCGGGCTGCACGGCGACGCGGAGCGCCAGGTCGTCGCGGCCCTCCTGGTCGAGCAGGGCCTTCACCTTGGCCGCGGCGGCGTCGGACAGGAGAATGCCGTCGCTCACGGTGGTCTTGTCGTCCTGAACGGACATCTACATCTCTCCCGGGTTGTACGGACTGCTTGCCGACGGTTGCAACCGACGGGGCCGCGGATTCATTCCGGGCCTGAGCGTGGATGGTGCTCCTTTCATGCTCGCACACCCGCATCCGTCCGGAACGGGGGCAGTGGGGCGGAAACCCGCCCCGGGAGGGCCCCTTGCCGCCCGCCGGGAATTCGTCACATCGACGAGAGCGGCATCGTCAAACTGACGTGAAGCGTTTATCATAGATAACGTCGTTTTGACGAAAAGGCCCTTCGTTCCATCCTCCGGGGCCGCTCTCGCATCTCGCAGAACAGAAAGGGTGCGTGTCGTGACCACCGCCCAGCCCCGCCAGGCCGTCGAGCTCGACGTCCAGCCCTCCCCCCTCGCCCTGCTGCTGCTCGGCCGCGAGGCCGACCCGCGCAGCGAGCGCGGCGTCGAGTGCCCCGGCGACCTGCCGTCCCCGTCCGACCCGGACCTGGTGGAGCGCGCCCGCGCGGCCAAGGAGAAGCTCGGGGACAAGGTCTTCGTGCTCGGCCACCACTACCAGCGCGACGAGGTCATCCAGTTCGCCGACGTGACCGGCGACTCCTTCAAGCTGGCCAGGGACGCGGCCGCCAGGCCGGAGGCCGAGTACATCGTCTTCTGCGGCGTGCACTTCATGGCCGAGTCCGCGGACATCCTCACCTCCGACGACCAGAAGGTCGTGCTGCCGGACCTGGCGGCGGGCTGCTCGATGGCCGACATGGCCACCGCCGAGCAGGTCGCGGAGTGCTGGGACGTGCTCACGGACGCCGGCGTCGCCGATGCCGTGGTGCCCGTGTCGTACATGAACTCCTCCGCCGACATCAAGGCCTTCACCGGCAAGCACGGCGGCACCATCTGCACCTCCTCCAACGCGAAGCGGGCCCTGGACTGGGCCTTCGAGCAGGGCGAGAAGGTGCTCTTCCTGCCGGACCAGCACCTGGGGCGCAACACCGCCGTGCGGGACATGGGGATGTTGCTGGACGACTGCGTCCTGTACAACCCGCACAAGCCCAACGGCGGGCTGACCGCCGAGCAGCTCCGCGACGCGAAGATGATCCTGTGGCGCGGGCACTGCTCGGTGCACGGGCGCTTCTCGCTGGAGTCCGTGGAGGACGTACGGGCCCGGATTCCGGGGGTACGGGTCATGGTGCACCCCGAGTGCAGGCACGAGGTCGTCGCGGCGGCGGACGAGGTCGGCTCGACGGAGTACATCATCAAGGCCCTGGAGGCGGCCGAGGCCGGTTCGAAGTGGGCGATCGGCACCGAGCTGAACCTGGTGCGCCGGCTGGCCAACGCGCACCCGGACAAGGAGGTCGTCTTCCTCGACAAGACGGTCTGCTTCTGCTCGACCATGAACCGCATCGACCTGCCGCACCTGGTGTGGACGCTGGAGTCGCTGGCGGAGGGCACGCTGGTCAACCGGATCGAGGTGGACCGGGAGACGGAGAGCTTCGCCAAGCTGGCGCTGGAGCGGATGCTGGCGCTGCCGTAGCCGGCCGCGGCGCTCCCGCAACGGGTCCCGCCGCTGTGATGGCGGCCCGGGGACCGATGAGTTTCGCTGGAAGGAGCGGTCAACCCTCCAGAACGGCAGCACGCCGGAAGAAACACATCGGTCCGAGGAGCGCACGCCATGCTGTACATGATCCAGATGAACGTCGACGCCGCCGAGTGGGACAGCGTCATGTCGAGCTACTCGCAGGACGACATGCAGGCGATGTTCGCCCACATGGAAGACCTGAACAACGAGCTGACCTCGGCGGGCGAGATGGTCGAGGCGCGGGGGCTCGGCGGGCCCTCGCTGGCGAAGACCGTACGGGCGGACTCCGACGGAAAGCCCCGCGTCACCGACGGCCAGGCGGTCAAGGGCCCGATCCTGGCCGGGTACTGGGTGGTGGACGTGAAGAGCGAGGAGCGTGCGTACGAGATCGCGGCGCGCGCCTCCGCCTGTCCCGGCCCCGGCGGCGCGCCGGGCAACGACCCGGTCGAGGTGCACCCGCTTCCGGAGTACGAGCCCACGACGGCCTGAGGCCACGGCATGAGCACATGAGTAAGGGGCGCCCTCCAGGGAGGGCGCCCCTTACTCATGCCGTGCCGGCGGGGGTCAGACGGTCACCGGCTCCCGGTCGCCGTCCTTCGCCCCGGCGGCCGCGTCGGGACCGTCCGGTCCGCCCTTCCTGGCCGCCTTCTTCGCCGCCCGGCGCTCCTTGCGGAGCTCCACCACGGCGTACAGCGTCGGCACCAGGAGGAGGGTGAGCAGCGTCGAGGTGATCAGACCGCCGATCACCACGATGGCCAGCGGCTTGGAGATGAAGCCGCCCTCACCGGTGATGCCCAGCGCCATCGGCAGCAGCGCGAAGATGGTCGCGAGGGCCGTCATGAGGATCGGGCGCAGTCGGTGCCGGCCGCCCTCGACGACCGCTTCGACGACGCCCAGGCCCTCGGCCCGGTACTGGTTGATCAGGTCGATCAGCACGATCGCGTTGGTGACCACGATGCCGATGAGCATCAGCATGCCGATCATCGCCGGGACGCCCATCGGGGTGCCGGTGGCGAGCAGCAGGCCGATCGCGCCGGTGGCGGCGAACGGGATGGACACCAGCAGGATCAGCGGCTGGATCAGCGACTTGAAGGTCGCCACCAGCAGCATGAAGACGATCGCGACGGCCGCCAGCATGGCCAGGAAGAGCTTGCCGAAGGTGTCGTCCATGTCGGAGGAGACACCGCCGACGGAGACGGAAGCGCCCTGCGGCAGTTCCTTCTCCACCTCGTCGATCTTCTTGGTGAGGGCGGCGGAGACGGCGCCCGTGTTGTCGCCGACCGGCTTGGCGGTGACGGTCGCCGAGCGGGCGCCGTCGATGCGGGTCATGGAGACCGGGCCGTCGACCAGCTTGACGTCGGCGAGCCGGCCGAGGGTCGCGCCCGGGCCGAGCGGCAGGTTCTTCAGCTCGTCCAGCGTCGTCGCGGGCTTCGCCGAGGTGACGACGATGTCGCGCTCGGTGCTGTCCAGCACGGCCTTGCCCGCCGGGGTGCCCCGGACGGCCTGGGCGACGACCGCGCCGAGCGCCGCGTCGCTGAGGCCCGCCCGGGCGGACCTCTCGGTGCCCTTGACCGAGATGCGCGGCACCGACTGGGCCAGGTCGCTCTGCACGTCGGTGACGTCATCCAGCCCGGCCACGGCCTTGCGGACCTGCTCGGAGGCCCTGGCCAGGGTGTCGGCGTCGGACGCCTTGACGACGACGCTCAGGTCCTGGCCGCCGAAGCCGCCGCCCCCGCCGACCTTGGTCTGCCCGGCGCCCTTGAGGCCGGCCAGCTTGTCCTCCAGCTCCTCGGTGACCGCCTCGGTGTCCTCGGCGCTCTTCAGGGTCAGCTGGTACGAGGCCTGGTTGGCGCCTGAGCCGCCGCCGAAGGCCGCCATCATGCCGGACGAGCCCACGGTGACCTGGTAGTCCTTCACCCGGTCGACGGACTCGATGACCTTCTCGACCTTGCGCGCGGCCTCGTCGGAGGCCTCCAGGCCGGTGCCGGGCGCCAGCTTCTGGGTGAGCGAGAGGGTGTCCTGCTCGCCCTCGTCGAAGAAGTTGGTCTTGAGCATCCCGGCCATCGGCACGGTGACCGCGAGCACGACGACCGCGATTCCCACGCTGACCAGGCGGCGCTTGGTGGCGAAGCGCAGCACGGGGACGTACATCCGCTGGAGGCGGCTCTTGTTCTCCTTCTCCTCGGCGGCCCGGCGCAGTTCGGCTGCCGTCGCCGGGGCGGCGTCGCCTCCGGAGCCCTCGGGGGCGCGCAGGAACCAGTACGAGAAGACCGGTACGACGGTGAGGGAGACCAGCAGCGAGGCCAGCAGGGCGGCGGTGACGGTGATCGAGAACGAGCCGAAGAGCTGGCCGACCATGCCGCCGACCAGGCCGATGGGCAGGAAGACGGCGACCGTGGTGAGGGTGGAGGCGGTGACCGCGCCCGCGACCTCCTTCACGGCGGTGGTGATGGCCTGGTGGCGCTCCTCGCCGTAGGAGAGGTGGCGCTTGATGTTCTCCAGGACGACGATCGAGTCGTCGACGACGCGGCCGATGGCGATGGTCAGCGCGCCGAGGGTCAGGACGTTGAGGGACAGGTCCCGCGTCCACAGCACGATCAGCGCGAGGACGACCGACAGCGGGATCGAGATCGCGGTGACCAGCGTCGAACGGATCGACGCCAGGAAGACCAGGATGACGACGACCGCGAAGGCGAGACCGAGCGCGCCCTCGGTGGTCAGGCCGGAGATCGACTTGGAGACGGAGGGGCCCTGGTCGAAGACGGTGGTCAGGGTGGCGCCGGAGCCGAGGCCGTCGCGCAGCTCGGGCAGCTTGTCCTTGACGGCCTTCGAGATGGCGACGGCGCTGCCGTCCTGGTCCATGGTGATCGAGACGGACAGGCTGGGCCTGCCGTTGGTGCGGGTCAGGGAGGTGGCCGGGGCGGGCTTCTCCTGGACCGCGGCCACGTCGCCGAGGCGCACGGGAGCGGGGGGCGTGGTGTCACCGGGCTTGGCCTGACCGCTGATCCGCAGGTCCTGGATCTGCCGGAGCGAGGTGAGGGCGCCGCCGACCTGGACGGTGCGGCTCCTGCCGTCCTCGGTGAACGCGCCGGCCGGGACGGCGGCCCCCGCCTGCTGGAGCGCCTGGCCGAGCGTCATCGCGTTGAGTCCGGCGGCGGCCAGCTTCGCGTCGTCGGGGGTGACGGTGACCCGGAGCTCCTGGACGCCGGCGACGGTGACCTGGCTGACGCCCTCGATGTTCTTCAGCACCGGGACGACCGTGCGGTCCAGCCGGGCGGCGAGCGCCTGCTGGTCCAGGTCGGAGGTCACGGCCAGGGTGACGGTCGGCAGGTCGTCGGTGGAACCGGCCACGACCTGCGGGTCGACGTCCTTGGGGAGCAGCGCGCGGGAGCGGTTGACGGCCTGCTGGACGTCGGCGACGAGCTGCTTGGAGCCCTCGTCCCCGTAGTCGAACTGGGCCATGATCACGGCGGAGCCCTCGCTCGCCGTGGAGGTGATGGACTCGATGCCGTCGACGGCCTTGAGGGAGTTCTCGAGGGGCTCGACGACCTGCTTCTCGACCACGTCGGGGGCGGCGCCCTGGTAGGGGGCGACCACGGACACCATCGGGAGTTCGATGGTCGGCAGCAGTTGCTGCTTGAGCTGCGGAATCGCGATCGCACCGAACACGATCGCGACGATCGACATCAGCCCTATCAAGGCCCGTTGGGCGAGGCTGAACCTGGACAGCCAGGACATGGGTGGGGTCTCTCTTCCGTGGCGCTCGGCGGCGAGGATGCAGGCGGACGGGCCCCTCCGCGGGGTGCGGGGCGGGGGCACGGGTGGTCCGTTCCATACGATCCGGCATCGGCGGGCCGGTCCTTGTCGGCCCCAGGTGCCTTTCTGGGCGGGGGTGTACCGCAGGTGGAGTACGCGGGGGCGCGGTGGCGCTCCACCCTTGGGCGTACGGGGCGGGGCGGACCTCTTCGGGAGCCGTCCGGGGCGCCGGGCCGCGCGACGGCCGGGGCGCGTCCGCGCGGGACCGGGACCGCCGCCGGCCCGCACCGGACCCGGGCGGGCCCGGGAGGTCAGTCCGTGCGGGGGCGGACCAGGCCGGACTCGTAGGCGAAGACGACGAGTTGCGCGCGGTCGCGGGCGCCGAGCTTGGCCATGGCCCGGTTGACGTGGGTCTTCACGGTGAGGGGGCTGACGGCGAGGAGTTCGGCGATCTCGTCGTTGGAGTTGCCGCCGCCGACGTGGACGAGGACCTCGCGCTCCCGGACGGTGAGGGCGGCCAGGCGGGCGGCGTGCATGCCGTCGGGGGCGGGCCGCGGGGCGTGTCCCTCGCCCTGGGCGAGGAAGGTGGCGATCAGCCCCTTGGTGGCCGCCGGCGACAGGAGGGCCTCCCCGCCGGCGGCGATCCGGATGGCGTTGAGGAGTTCGTCGGGCTCGGCGCCCTTGCCGAGGAAGCCGGAGGCTCCCGCGCGGATCGACTCGACGACGTACTCGTCGACCTCGAAGGTCGTGAGCATCACGACGTGCACGGCCGCCAGCCCGGGGTCCGCGCCGATCTCGCGGGTGGCGGCGAGGCCGTCGGTGCCGGGCATCCGGATGTCCATCAGGACGACGTCGGGCCGGTGGCGGCGGGTCAGCTCCAGGGCCTGCGCGCCGTCGGCGGCCTCCGCCACGACCTCCATGTCGGGCTCGGAGTCGACGAGTACCCGGAAGGCGCTGCGCAGGAGGGCCTGGTCGTCGGCGAGGAGCACCTTGATGGGCGGCAGGGCTGCCTCGGGCGTCGTACTCATGCGTGCTTCTCCCCCGGGCCGGGCTGCTGTGGGCGGGGCGCGGCTGCGGTGTCCCCGGCGCCGGCGGGCCGGGCGGCGGACGCCCGGGTACCGGCTGTGACGGGCAGGATCGCATGCACGCGGAAGCCGCCGCCGGAGCGGGGTCCCGCGGTGAGGGCGCCGCCGAGGGCGCTGACGCGTTCGCGCATGCCGAGGAGACCGTGGCCGCCCTCGGTGGCCGGGGGCGGGGTCTCGGTGCCGTCGTCGAGGACGGTCACCTCCAGCACGTCCCCGCCGCGCACGACGCCGACCTCGGCCTCGGCGCCGGGTCCCGCGTGCTTGCGGACGTTGGTGAGGGCTTCCTGGACGATCCGGTACGCGGTCAGGTCGACGGAGGCGGGGAGGGCCCGGTCGTCGTCGGTACGGGTGAGGGCGACGGGCAGCCCGGCGTTGCGGAAGGTGTCCAGGAGGGCGTCCAGGACGGCGAGGCCGGGGGCGGGTTCGGTGGGGGCGGAGGGGTCGCCGGACTGGCGGAGCAGGCCGACGGTGGCGCGGAGTTCGCCCAGTGCGGAGCGGCTGGCCGCACGGACGTGGGCGAGGGCCTCCTTGGCCTGGTCGGGCCGCCTGTCCATGACGTGGGCCGCCACCCCCGCCTGCACGTTGACGAGCGCGATGTGGTGGGCGACGACGTCGTGCAGCTCGCGGGCGATGCGCAGCCGCTCCTCGGCGACGCGCCGGCGGGCCTCCTCCTCGCGGGTGCGCTCGGCGCGTTCGGCGCGCTCGCGCATGGCGTCGACGAAGGCGCGGCGGGAACGGACCGCGTCCCCGGCGCTCGCCCCGATCCCGGTCCAGGCGAACAGCCCCACGTTGTCCTGGGCGTACCAGGGGCCCTCGCTGAAGAGCATGGCCGCGCCGGTCAGGACGACCATCGTGAGCAGCCCGATGCGCCAGGTGGTGGGGCGGTCGGTGCGGGCCGCGACGGTGTACAGGGCGACGACCGCACTCATGGCGACGGGGGCGGGCGGGTCGCTGGACGTGAAGGCGAGCGCGGCGACGGCGAGGGAGCCGGTGACGGCCAGGACGGGCAGGGGGCTGCGGCGGCGGTACACGAGGGCGACGGCCGCGCACACCATGAGGACGACGCCGCGGGGGTCGGGGGTGCGGGCGCCGAAGGAGGGGCCGTGCACGCCGTCGTGCGGGTCGGCGAACGAGGCGCCGATCATGCAGACGAGGACGAGGGCGGCGAGACCGGCGTCGAAGGCGAGGGGGTGGCTGCGCAGCCAGCCGCGGGGGCGGGCGAGACCGCTCTCGGGGCGGCGACTGCGGCTCATGCCTTCACGGTACGGGCCCGGAGCACGCCTCCGCGCCGACCCCCGGCTCCCCCGCACGGCCGGGCCCCTTCAAGGGCACGGGGAACCGCCCGAGCAACCATGACGCACCCGCACACTCCCCACCCGGGGCGACGCCCCTTCAGGGGCGCGAGGAACCGCGCGAGCAACCATGACGCACCCGCACGACTCCGACCCGGGATGCGCCCCGACAGGGGCGCGGGGAACTGCGCGACCAGCCACGGCGCGCCCGCACGGGAACCGTTCTCGGTGAGAAGGGCTGAGCCCCGGGGCCGGGGGGGCGCCGGGGCTCAGTGAGGAGTGGGAGGGAGGGGCGGGGTCAGCCCGGGATGAGGCCGTCGTCGGAGAGGAGGGAGCGGACTTCCTCCAGCGTCGAGTCCGGCGCCGGCAGGATCAGCTCCGAGGGCGCCAGCGAGTCGTCCGGCAGGGGCGTCCCCAGGGCCCGGACCGCGTCCAGGAGGGCGCCCAGCGTGCGCCGGAAGCCGGGACCGTCCCCGACCTCCATCTCCGCCAGCAGTTCGTCGTCGAGCGCGTTCAGCTCGGCGAAGTGGCTGTCGGCCAGGTCGAGCTGGCCCTCGCCCATGATCCGTACGATCACGGCGCTCCTCCTGTCGGGACTCGGGGACGGACTGCTACTGCTTGTCGAAGCGGGGGCGGGACTGGTCCTGGACCTGGTGGCCCTGCTGGCCGGTGCTCTGTCCCTGCCCGCCCTCGATCGCCTGCTGCGACGGCCCGCCGGCCAGCTCCTGCTTCATCCGCTGGAGCTCCAGCTCGACGTCCGTACCGCCGGAGAGGCGGTCCAGCTCGGCCTGGATGTCGTCCTTGGCGAGCCCGGAGGAGTCGTCCAGCGCGCCCGAGGCGAGCAGTTCGTCGATCGCGCCCGCCCGGGCCTGGAGCTGCGCGGTCTTGTCCTCGGCGCGCTGGATCGCGACGCCGACGTCGCTCATCTCCTCGGAGATGCCGGAGAAGGACTCCGCGATCCGGGTCTGCGCCTGGGCGGCGGTGTAGGTGGCCTTGATGGTCTCCTTCTTCGTGCGGAAGGCGTCCACCTTGGCCTGGAGGCGCTGGGCCGCCAGCGTCAGCTTCTCCTCCTCGCCCTGGAGGGTCTGGTGCTGCACCTCCAGGTCGGACACCTGCTGCTGCAGCGCGGCACGGCGGGACAGCGCCTCGCGGGCGAGGTCCTCCCGGCCGAGCGCGAGCGCCTTGCGCCCCTGGTCCTCCAGCTTGGAGGACTGGCTCTGCAACCCGTTGAGCTGCAGTTCGAGCCGCTTGCGCGACGTGGCTACGTCGGCGACCCCGCGTCGTACCTTCTGCAGCAGTTCGAGCTGCTTCTGGTACGAGTAGTCCAGCGTCTCCCGCGGGTCTTCGGCCCGGTCAAGGGCCTTGTTCGCCTTCGCGCGGAAGATCATCCCCATACGCTTCATGACACCGCTCATGGGCTTCGCGCGCCCCCTTCTGACGGACTCCGGCTCCTGGCCACTCCAACGGACCCAACACTACGGGCCCTGTCTCCATTACCGCACTGTTCCGGCGCCGATGCGCTCGTCCTTAGGGACGACTGTGGCCGGCCGGGCTCAGGCGTAGGGAGTAGAGGCGACCCTGGCAAGGCCGCCGTCGGGGCGGCGGGGAGGGCCGGATGGACGCAGGTGTTGCCGGATCGTTCCCCCTGACGCTGGGGTGCATGCGCCGCAACCCGTACCCTTGGGTTTTGTGTTCCGTAGCCGTGCCAACTCCAGCGCTGAGAAGACCGCCGTCACCGACAAGGTGACGGCCGACCTCTCCAAGCAGCCCCGTGACCCGCAGGCGCCCAAGGGGCGTCCCACCCCGAAGCGCGCCGTGGCGCAGTCGCAGCGGCGTACCGCTGCGACGCCCCCGGCGAACCGCAAGGAAGCGATGAAGCGCCAGCGGGAGGCCCGCCGCGCCGACCTCGCCAAGCAGCGCGAGGCCCTCGCCAGCGGTGACGAGCGGTACCTGCCCGTCCGTGACAAGGGCCCGGTGCGCAGGTTCACCCGCGACTTCGTCGACTCGCGCTTCTTCGTCGCGGAGTTCTTCCTGCCGATGGCGGTGATCATCCTGGTGCTGAGCATGATCCAGGTCGGCAACCTCCAAACGGTCTCGCTGCTGCTGTGGATGGTCGTCATCGTCCTCATCGTGATCGACTCGATCGGGCTGGCGATCCGGCTGAAGAAGCAGGTCAACGCCCGCTTCCCGGACGAGCCCAAGCCCGGCGTCATCGCGTACGGCCTGATGCGCTCGCTCCAGATGCGCCGGCTGCGCCTGCCGAAGCCGCAGGTCAAGCGCGGGGAACGGCCCTGAGCACGGACACCCCCCAGGTTTCGGGAGCCCCGTCGACCGCCGCTCCGGCGGATTTCGGCGGGGCTTCCTCCGCATCCGTCGCGGGGCCGGGGGGCCTGCGCACCACGGTGCGGCAGGAGCTGGTCGCCCGGCAGCTCGACGAGCAGATATCGGCGCGCTTCCCGGTCGGCCGGCGGCTGCGGGTGCTCGACGTCGGCACGGGCCCGGGCACCCAGGCCCTGCGCCTGGCCCGCGCGGGCCATCAGGTGACGGGCCTGGAGTCCGACGGCGACCTGCTGGCCGCGGCCCGCCGGGCGCTCGCCGACGAACCCGCCGGAATCCGCGAGCGCGTACGGCTGATGCACGGCGACGGCCGCGACACCGGAGTGCACTTCCTGCCCGGCAGCTTCGACGTCGTGCTCTGCCACGGGGTCCTGATGCACGTCGCCGAGCCGGACGCCTTCGTGGCGGGGCTGGCCCGGATGCTGGCCCCCGGCGGGCTGCTGTCCCTGCTCGTACGCAACGCGGACGCCCTCGCGATGCGCCCCGGGCTCGCCGGGGACTGGGCGGGGGCCCTCGGCGCGCTGGACACGCCGGCGTACACGAACCGGCTCGGGCTGCGCGTGCGGGCCGACCGGCTGGACGCGCTGACCGCGACGCTCGCCGGGATCGCGGCCCCGCTGCACGCCTGGTACGGGGTGCGGGTCTTCACCGACAACGAGCCGGACGGTGCTGGGCCGCTCGCGGCGGAGGAGCTGGCGCGGGTGCTGGAGCTGGAGGACCGGGCCGGGCGCACCGACCCGTACCGGCGGGTCGCGGCGCTGCTGCACCTGTGCGGCGTACGGGGCTGAGGCCGGGCGGCGGAAGAACCTCGCCGTCCCCGTCAGGTGGAACGGCCCGCACCGCGTCCGCTTCAGCGTGACCCAGAACCCGCAGCAGCCCGTCCCGGCGTCCGGCGAGCAGGTGAACGCCCACGGTGCGTCCGGCACGCCCGGTACGCCCAAGCTGCCCGCCCGGGAGACCTGGCGGGAGCTGTACCGGCACTTCCGGCCGCACCGCTGGACGGTCCTGCTCGGCGCGCTGCTCACCCTGGTCGGCTCCGCGACCGCGCTCAGCCAGCCGCTCGCCACCAAGGCGCTCGTCGAACGGCTCGGCGGGGACCAGTCGATCACCGGCATCCTGCTCCTGCTGACGGTGCTGGTGGTGCTCGGCACCGCCGTGCACGCGGTGGGCTCGTACGTGCTGGAGCGCACCGCCGAGTCCGTGGTGCTGGCCGCCCGGCGCAGCCTGATCGGCCGGCTGCTGCGGCTGCGGGTGCCGGAGGTGGAGCGCACCCAGCCGGGCGACCTGATGTCGCGGATCACCTCCGACACCACGCTGCTGCGCACGGTCACCACCCGTTCCATCGTCTCGGCGGCCAACGGCAGCCTCACCTTCCTGGCGACGATCGCGATGATGGGCCTGATGGACCCGGTGCTGCTCGGGGTCACGCTCGGGGTGATCGTGCTGATCGGCGGGTCCGTCGGGTTCGTCATGCCGAAGATCTCGAAGGCCACCAAGCGCTCGCAGGAGGCCGTCGGGGCGATCTCGACGGTCCTGGAGCGGGCCTTCGGCGCCTTCCGCACGGTCAAGGCCTCGGGCGCCGAGGCACGCGAGGCCGCAGTCGTGGAGGCCGCCGCGCAGGAGGCCTGGCGGCACGGGGTGCGCTCGGCCAAGTGGCAGTCGCTGGCGCAGAGTTCGATCGGGCTCGCGGTCCAGGTGTCGTTCCTGGCGGTGCTGGGGATCGGCGGGGCGCGCGTCGCGTCGGGCGACATCTCGGTGGCCTCGCTGATCGCCTTCCTGCTGTTCCTCTTCTACCTGATCGACCCGATCTCCGAGCTGGTGGACGCCGCCACCCAGTACCAGGTGGGCTCGGCGGCGGTCGCGCGGATCGTGGAGGCGGAACGCCTGGCGACGGAGGAGACGGGGACCGGCTCGGCCGCGGTGCCGGGCGGGCCCGCGCGGGTGGCCTTCGAGGGCGTCGTCTTCCGGTACCGGGAGGAGCTGCCGTACGTCCACCACGGGGTGGACTTCGAGGTGCCGGGCGGCGGCATGACGGCCTTCGTCGGGCCTTCGGGGGCGGGCAAGACCACCGTGTTCGGGCTGATCGAGCGGTTCTACGAAGTGACCGGCGGCCGGGTGCTGGTCGACGGCCGGGACGTGCGCGACTGGCCGCTCGGCGAGCTGCGGGCGTCCATCGGGTACGTCGAGCAGGACGCGCCGGTGCTGGCGGGGACGCTGCGCGAGAACCTGGTGTTCGCCGCGCCGGACGCGACGGCGGCAGACATCCAGGAGGTCCTGGTCAAGGCGCGGCTGGACGGGCTGGTGGAGCGGCTGCCGGACGGCCTGGAGACGGTGGTCGGGCACCGGGGGTCGAAGCTGTCGGGCGGCGAGCGGCAGCGGGTGGCGATCGCGCGGGCCCTGCTGCGCAGGCCCCGGCTGCTGCTGCTCGACGAGGCGACGTCGCAACTGGACGCGGTGAACGAGCTGGCGCTGCGGGACGCGGTGGCGGTGGCGGCGCGGGAGACGACGGTGCTGGTGGTGGCGCACCGGCTGTCGACGGTGACGATGGCGGACCGGATCGTGGTGATGGACGCCGGGAAGGTACGGGCGGTGGGCACGCATGGCGAGCTGGTGGCGGGGGACGCGCTCTACGGAGAGCTGGCCGCGACGCAGTTCCTGACCGTTGCCGACGCCGGGCCGGCGGCTTCCGCGGCCCCCTGATCGGACCCTTCCGGCGGGCCGTGTCCCCGTACCGAAGGGAGACTCCCGTCATGGACGACAGCTTCCGCAACCGAGCCCCCGCCGCCCCGCGCCGGACCGCCGCGCGCCGGCGGGCCCTGCTGCCCCTCGCCGCCTGCGCCGCACTGCTGACCGGCGCCGCCGGGTGCTCGGACCCGGCGCCGAGGGCGGCCGCGCCCGCCGCACCCGCCGCGCCCACCGCGTCCGACGCCGCCACCGGGGCCGCCCCGACCTCCGGGGTCCGGCAGCTGGAGGCGGACTACCGGCGGGTGATCGAGGACGTCCTGCCGTCGGTCGTGCAGATCAACGCGCGCAGCGGCCTCGGGTCCGGGGTCGTGTACGACGACAAGGGGCACATCGTCACCAACGCCCATGTGGTGGGCGAGGAGAAGACGTTCGAGGTCACCGTCGCGACGAAGGGCGGCGACCCGATGCCCGCGAAGCTGGTGGCCGCCTACCCCGAGCAGGACCTGGCCGTCGTCAAGCTGGACAAGGTCCCGGCCGGGCTCAGGGCGGCCCGGCTCGGGGACTCCGCGAAGGTGGGGGTCGGGCAGATCGTGCTGGCCATGGGCAGTCCGCTGGGGCTGTCCAGCAGCGTCACGCAGGGCATCGTCTCGGCGGTGGGGCGCACGGTCACCGAGCCGGGCCGGGGCGGCGGCCCCGGCGCGACCATCGGGAACATGGTGCAGACCTCCGCCGCCATCAACCCCGGCAACAGCGGGGGCGCTCTGGTCGACCTGGACGGCCGGGTGATCGGCATTCCGACGCTGGCGGCGACCGACCCGGGGCTGGGCGGATCGGCGGCGCCCGGCATCGGGTTCGCGATCCCGGCGTCGATGGTGAGGACGGTGGCGGACCAGATCATCACGTCCGGGCGGGTCACCGACTCGGGGCGGGCCGCACTGGGGATCTCCGCGCGGACCGTGCTGGGCGGGGACCTCCGACCCGCGGGGGTGGCCGTGGTGGCCGTCCAGCGGGACGGGGCGGCCGCGAAGGCCGGGATCGAGGCGGGGGACGTGCTGGTGGGGGTGGCCGGGAAGCCGGTCACGACGATGACGTCGCTGAGCGAGGCGCTGGCTTCGTTGCGGCCGGGGGCGAAGGTGAAGGTCGCCTTCGAGCGGGACGGGGCGGAGAAGACGGCGGAGGTGACGCTCGGGGAGATGTGAGGGGTGCGGGTGCGGGAGCGGGGCGGGCCGGGGTCACCGCCGGGTGAGGGGGCGGGCGCGGGAGCGGGGCGGGGTCACCGCCGGGTGAGGGGGCGGGGCGGACCCGGGCCACCGCCGGGGCTCCGCCCCCGGGCCCCGGTTTCCGCCCCGGCCCCGCCCCTGGAGGGCCTCAGCCCTCCGCGTTCAGGCTCATCGGGCCGTAGATCTTCTTGCCGTCCTCCGAGAGGACCACCTGGGCCGCGCCGCCCTCCAGGAGGTCCTTCCAGACCTCGCCGAGCCAGGACTCCGCGTCGCCCTGCGTGGTGAACTCCTCCGGCTCGACCGCCGGTTGCACTTCCGTTCCGTCGGCCGTCTCGAACCGCCACGTCCACGCCATGTACGCCTCCCGGGTCGTCTCGATGCTGCTCGCAGCGTAGCCGGGCGCGCAGCCCGCACAAGGACACGGGAGGATCGGGGCGTGGAAACGACTCTGCTCGGCACTGCCGCCCCCGCCGGTCTCCCCCGGCCCGACTGCCCCTGCGCCACCTGCGCCGCCGCCCGGGGTGACCGGGTGCGGGCCGCCACCGCCCTGCTGGTGGACGGTGCGCTGCTGCTGGACCTGACGCCGGGGGCGGCGCTCGCCGCGGCCCGCGCCGGGCAGTCGCTGGGGGGTGTGCGGCAGGTGCTGCTGACGCATCCGCACGACGGGCCGCCCGTGGAGCTGCCCCCGGGGCTCCCCCGGGCCGGACGGGTGCCGGACGGACAGGAGTTGACGCTGATCAGCGGGCACCGGGTGCGGGCGGTCCCGATGGACTCCCCCGGCACGGGGTACGAGGTCACCTCCCAGGAGGGGGACCGGCTGCTGTACCTGCCCCGGGGCGGGTCGCCCGCCGGGGAGGGCGGGGTGCGGCCGTACGACCTGGTGGTGATGGACGTGCTGGGGCGGCCCGACGCGCTCGCCCGGCTGCGGGCCTGGGGGGCGGTCACCGGGGCGACCGACGTCGTCGCCGTGCATCTGGACCATGACGTTCCGGCGGGCGGCGAGACCGCCCGCCGGCTGGCCGCGCTCGGGGCGCGGACGGTGCCGGACGGAACGACGCTCACCCTGGGCGAGTACCAGGAGGTGCCGGACGTGCCGCGCCGGACGCTGGTGCTGGGCGGGGCCAGGTCGGGCAAGTCGGTGGAGGCCGAGCGGCGGCTGGAGGGCTTCCCGGACGTCGTGTACGTCGCGACCGGCGGACGCCGGGCCGGCGACCGGGAGTGGGCCGAGCGGATCTCCCTGCACCGGGACCGGCGGCCGTCGTCCTGGCGTACCGAGGAGACCTGCGAGGTGGCGGAACTGCTGGGCGGGGACGGGCCGCCGCTGCTGATCGACTGTCTGTCGCTGTGGCTGACCGACGCCATGGACCGGGCGGGGGCCTGGGACGACGCCAGATGGGCGGCGGACGGGCGGCGGGCACTGCGGGAGCGGGTGGCGGAGCTGGTGGGCGCGGTGCGCTCCACACGGCGCACGGTCGTCGCGGTGAGCAACGAGGTGGGCTCGGGGGTGGTGCCCGCGACGGCGGCGGGGCGGCGCTTCCGGGACGAACTGGGGCGGCTGAACGCCGCGTTCGCGGGCGAGTGCGAGCACGTCCTGCTGGTGGTGGCGGGGCAGGCCCTGGTGCTGCGCTGAGGCGGGGGGCACGGGGCCCGGGGGTCCACGCCGTTCGGCCGGTACTGTTCGGCGAATGAGCGCGCTGAATCTCGACGACTTCTCCGACCTGATCGAACGCCCCGACAGCGGCGTACGGCGTGACGCCGAAGACCGCCGTGAGCACCTCGCCGTGGCGCCCGGCAGCCTGGGCCGCCTGGACGAACTGGGCGAGTGGCTGGCCGCCGCGCAGGGGGCCGTGCCCGTGCGGCCCGTCGAGCGGGCCAAGGTGGTGCTGTTCGCCGGCGACCACGGCGTCGCGGCCCTGAACGTGTCGGCGCGCGAGGCGTCATCCGCGCACCGGCTGGTGCGGGCGGCCCTGGACGGGGAGAGCCCGGTGGCGGTGCTGGCACGGCGCCTCGGCGTGCCGGTGCGCGTCGTCGACGCCGGGCTGGACTGCGACCCGGAGCTGCTGCCCGACGAGGTCGTACGGCACCGGGTGCGGCGCGGCTCGGGACGCATCGACGTCGAGGACGCCCTGACCGTCGAGGAGGCGGAGCGGGCCGTGCGGCTGGGCATGGCGATCGCCGACGAGGAGGCCGACGCCGGCACCGACCTGGTGGTGCTCGGCGACCTCAGCGTGGGCGGCACCACCGCCGCCGCCGTGCTGGTGGCGGCGCTGTGCGGCACGGACGCCTCCGTGGTCACCGGGCGCGGCGGGGCGCACATCGACGACCTGGCGTGGATGCGCAAGTGCGCGGCGGTGCGCGACGCGCTGCGGCGCGCCCGGCCGGTGCTCGGCGACCAGTTGGAGCTGCTGGCCGCCGTGGGCGGGGCGGACCTCGCGGCGGCGACCGGGTTCCTGTTGCAGTGCGCGGTGCGGCGCACCCCGGTGATCCTGGACGGCGTGGTGTCGGCGGCGTGCGCGCTGGTGGCGCAGCGGGCCGCGTTCCGGGCCCCGGACTGGTGGCTGGCGGGGCACGTCAGCGGTGAGCCGGCGCAGGCGAAGGCACTGGACCGGATGGCGCTCAACCCTCTCCTCGACCAGGGCGTCACTGTGGGGGAAGGAACCGGGGCATTGCTGGCACTCCCCCTCGTTCAGGCCGCCGCCGCGCTCGCCGCGGAGCTGCCGGTGCGGGAGAAGGCCGACGAGAAGGACATGGCTGCCGACAGCGACGGCCCCGGCGACGGGGTCGCCGCCGACTGAGCGGGCGGTCCGGGCGGGAGGGTCCGCCCGGACCCCCGCCGTCACACCTGTCGGCGCCTGCGTCGACCCACCCGTCGACACCCCCCGTCCGCACCGGCCGGGCGGTCCTCTCGTACCACGCAATGACCCATATCATCGCGTTTCATGGGAGATGTCCGCTTGGCCACCGAAGAAGCATCCACGGCGTCCGGAACCGCCAGGACGCCCCTGGGGCGGCGGAGCACTCCGCTGTCGCGGCGCAGTGCCGGGTTCGCCGTCTGGTACCTGCGGATCGTCACCTTCATCTGCTTCCTGAGCGCGGTGTGGGTCTCCCTCGGCAACGACCTGCGCCGGCACAACGACGGCGACAACTTCACCCCGTACCTGCTCACCGCGGGCTTCGCGTCCGGGCTCTTCGCGTTCGTCATGGCGGTGACCCTGCGGCGGCGCAAGCGGGCGGCGTGGCTCCTCAACACGGTGCTCAGCGGGCTGCTGTTCCTGCTGTTCGCGCTGGTGATGTTCTTCCCCGAGGTGCGGCAGTACGCGCGCAACTGGGTGTCGCTGGGGCTGACCGGGGCGTTCTTCGTGGCGCTGCTGCTGGGCCGCCGCGAGTTCTACGCCAAGGGCGACCGGTCCAATCCGAAGCTGGCGACGGCCGTCGCCGTCGGCGGGCTGCTGGTCACCTCGCTGCTCGCGGCGCTGCTGGTGACGGTCACGAACACCGCCTCGCACGGCGCGCGGTCCTCGACCTTCCTGGAGCGCTGGGGCTACGGCGCGGCCCGGCTGATCTCGATCGCCGCGCCGGAGGACCAGTTCGCCGGGATCATGACGCCGGGCTGGGTGAACGTCCTCATCAACATCATGAGCACGGCCCTGCTGATCGGCGTGCTGCTGGCCGCGTTCCGCTCCCGGCGGGCCGTGGACCCGCTGTCGGAGGAGGACGAGGAGAAGCTGCGGGCGCTGCTGGACAAGCACGGCGACCGCGACTCCCTCGGGTACTTCTCGCTGCGCCGGGAGAAGAGCGCCATCTGGTCGCCGACCGGGAAGGCCGCCGTCACCTACCGCGTGGTGGGCGGCGTCTCGCTCGCCTCGGGCGACCCGATCGGCGACCCGGAGGCCTGGCCGGGCGCGATCGAGCCGTGGCTGACGGAGGCCCGCGAGCACGGCTGGGTGCCCGCGGTGATGGGCGCGAGCGAGGAGGCGGGCACGATCTACGCCCGGCACGGCCTGGACGCCCTGGAACTCGGCGACGAGGCGATCGTGGACACGGCCGAGTTCACCCTGGAGGGCCGCGCCATGCGCACGGTGCGCCAGGCCTACAACCGGGTGAAGCGCGCCGGGTACACCGTCCGCATCCGCCGCCACGAGGAGATCCCCGGGGCGGAGATGGCCGAACTGCTGAAGAAGGCTGACGACTGGCGCGACGGGGCCACCGAGCGCGGCTTCTCGATGGCGCTGGGACGCCTCGGCGACCCGGCGGACGGACGCTGCGTGATGCTGGAGTGCTTCGACGGCGACGGCGCCCTGCGGGCCGTGCTGAGCTTCGTGCCGTGGGGGCCCAGGGGACTGTCGCTGGACCTGATGCGCCGTGACCGGGACTCCGAGAACGGACTGGTGGAGTTCATGGTCATCGAACTCCTCCAGCACGCCCCGGAGATCAGGATCACTCAGGTCTCGCTCAACTTCGCGATGTTCCGGTCGGTCTTCGAACGTGGTTCACGCCTCGGCGCCGGACCGGTGCTGAGGCTGTGGCGGTCGCTGCTGAGCTTCTTCTCGCGCTGGTGGCAGATCGAGTCGTTGTACCGGGCCAACGCCAAGTACCGACCGATCTGGGAGCCCCGCTTCATGCTCTTCGAGAAGAGTTCCGACCTGTTGCGCATCGGCGTCGCCGCCGGCCGCGCCGAGGGCTTCCTGGAAGCCCCGGGCCTGCCCAAGTGGATGCACCGCCGGCACCTGGGGACGGGGCGGAGAGGGTGAGCGTCACGGCCGTGCCGGCCTCTCCCCTGCGCCGGTTCGCCCGTCGCGAGTGGGGCGGGCTCGCCGCGCGCGTGCGCGGGGCGCTCGTCACCCGCCGGTGGCGGGCGATCCCGCTCACCCTCGCGGCCGTCGCCCTGTGCGCGACGTTCCAGGCCGTCCAGAACCAGTCCTGGGGCTACCAGTTCGTGCAGGACATCGGCTCGGTGCGCTCCGGCGACCCGCTGCTGCTGTCGCTGGTGCGCACCCCGCTGTCGCTGTTCGTACCGGCGCTGGACCTGCCGGTGTGGGGCGCCCTCGCCCAGATCCTGCTGGTGTTCGGCATCGCGGAGATCTGCCTCGGCCGCTGGAAGACGCTCTTCCTGGCGTACGTGGCCACCCTGTCCGGCACGATGTACGCCCGCTTGGGCGTCGCCCTGGGGCCCGGCAGCCCGATCGGCCTGCCGGAGGCCGACAAGCACGTCATGGACACCGGCCCTTCGGCGGCGGTGGTGGGGCTGGCGCTGTACGTGTGCCGGCGGGTCGGGGCGTACTGGACGGGCGGGGCGGTCGTCGTCGCGATGGTCGTCGAGGTGATCGTCAAGACGAACCTGGCGGGCAAGGAGCACATCGCGGCGCTGCTGGGGGTGGCCGTGCTGATGCTGATCGAGGCGGCCGTACGACGCCGGAGGAAGCACCGGGGGCAGCTCCGGGACCGGGGCGAAGGGGCTGCACATGACGGTCGGGTCGAAGGGGCTGCGCTTCGCGACCGGGGCGAGGGGGCTCCGCCTCACGACCGGGGCGAGGGGGCTCCGCCGATCCAGTCCTGAACGGCGCGCACGCGCCGGGTCCAGCGGCGGTCGTGCCGGTAGACCCGACGCAGGGCGCGGGCACGCGCCTTGGGCCGCCTGCGGTAGAAGCGGCGCGCCCACAGCGAGTTGGGGCGGGCGAGACGGACCGCGCCGACGAGGCCGACCAGCGGCACGACGATGCCGAACAGGGCGGTGCGCACCTTGCCCTTGAGCAGGGCCACCACCGACCACAGGGCGTTGACGGCCACGTTCAGGAACAGCAGCCCCCGGCTCTGCGCCTCCTCCTCCGTCAGGTCGTTCACCCCGAACGGCAGCGAACCGGTGAGCACCAGGAGCACCAGCGCCGCCGTCAGGACGACGATCTCCACGCTGGTGCGCCCCTGCTCCGACCAGTACACGTCGTCCAGGTGCAGGATCAGCGCGAACTCGTCCAGCACCAGACCGGCGCCGACGCCGAAGATCACCGCGCAGATCGCGGACCCCACCCCATGCCGCCCGCTGGCGACCGCGCCGAAGCCGCCGACGGTGGAGAGGACGACGCCGGGCACGACGTGGTGGATGTGCATGCCGCCGGGCGTGACGTTGCGGAAGGGCCCCTTGCCGGCCCGGATGAGCCGGGTGATGGTGCGGGTGACCACGAAGGACAGCACGAAGGAGGCCAGCGCGAGGAAAAGCGGGAGTTTGCCCGGCTCGACGATGTTCCGGTACAGCCAGTGACCCATGCAACCCACTCCGCTTTGTCTGATTTACGCGCTACGGGCAACTTACCGGCCGGAGGTGCGGGATAACCTGCGGCCGGTGACCACTCCTCCTCCCTCCACCCCCGCGCCCTCCGCCACGTCCTCCCTCGTGGACGGCCTCCGGTTCGCCTTCGGCACCCTCACCGTCCTGCCCGTGCGCGTCGCGCGCTGGGACCGGGAGGCCGCCCGTACGGGCATGCTGTGCGCGCCGGTCGCGGGGGCCGTGGTGGGGCTGTGCGCGGCGGCGCTGGGCGGTGTGCTGCTGCTCCTGGGGGCCGGGCCGCTGCTCGCCGCCGTGGCGTCGGCCGCCGTGCCGGCCGCGCTCACCCGGGGGCTGCACCTGGACGGGCTCGCGGACACCGCCGACGGGCTGGGCAGCGCCAAGCCCGCGCCGGTCGCGCTCGACATCATGAAGCGGTCCGACATCGGCCCGTTCGGCGTCGTCGTCCTGCTGTTCACGCTGTTCGCCCAGGTGGCGGTACTGGCTCAGTTGTACGCGCGAGGGGTGGCGGCCGGCATGGCGGCGGCGCTGGTGGCGGCCGTCGCCGCCCGGCTGGCGCTCACGCTCGCCTCGCGCGCGGGGGTGCCCGCCGCCCGGCCCGAGGGGCTGGGGGCGGCGGTCGCCGGGGTGGTGCCGGTGCGGGCGGCCGCGGGGGCGGGGCTCGCCGTCACGGTGGTGTGCGCGGCCGCCGGGCTGGTGCCGGGCGG
The DNA here is from genome assembly GCF_055596485.1 of Streptomyces sp. NPDC039736. NCBI lineage: Bacteria > Bacillati > Actinomycetota > Actinomycetes > Kitasatosporales > Streptomycetaceae > Streptomyces > Streptomyces sp. NPDC039736. The sequence goes on from NZ_JBVIUQ010000005.1 coordinate 443,629, forward strand.
GGTCGTCGGGGCGGTGCACTGCGCGGTGGCGATGGCGGTGGCTCTCGGTGCCGCCGAGGTGCTGCTGCGGCACTGTGTGCGGAGGTTCGGCGGGGTGACGGGGGATGTGTTCGGGGCGCTGGCGGAGGCGGCTGCCACGGCGGCGCTGGTGGTGCTGGCGCTGGGGTGAGGCCCGGCGGCGGTCAGCACGGGCGGCGCCACGCCCCGAGTTCGTACTCCTTCAGCATCGAGCTGAGGCCCAGCTTCCGGGCCTCGGGGCAGAAACGAGCCGTGGGCAGCTCGTACTCCACGTGGAAGACGGCCTTCCCCGCCTCGATGAACGGCGTGAGCAGCGCGCACTCCTCGAACTCGGCGCACTGCTCGTTGACGGCGAAGTCGAAGTCCCCCAGCAGCTCGGGGATCTGGTCGAGGTCGTTCTTCAGGCCGACCGAGAGGCCCCGCTCGTGGGCGAGGCGGGCGATGAGCCGGTTGTAGCGGAGCTGGTCGTCGGCGGTGAGCGGGAAGCCCGTCCGGTTGTCGTAGCCGTCCATGTTGTCCGGCTCGACGGCGTCGAAGCCCTTGGCACGGCACATGTCGACGCGGGCCGCCATCAGGGGCTCCAGGACGTCGGTGCGGCGGATGTCCAGCCAGCGTTCGCCCTCCCAGCCGTTGCCCTCGCCGAGGACCTCGGCGGGGAAGCGGGCGGCGTCGGGCCGGAAGTCCTCCCAGGCGCCGGTGGAGAGGTAGCAGATGACCTTGCGCCCCTCCTCGTGCAGGGCGGCGACCTGGTCGGCGGAGGTGGTGTGGCCGTCGACGTCGTAGACGGGGACGTCGACGGTCAGGTCGAGCTCGCCGCTGAGCTGCCACTGCCAGGGCGTGCCGGGGCGGGGCTGCCAGCGGGATCCGCTCGGGGCGGGGCCGGGGGCGGGGCCGGGCGGCGCGGTGCAGGCGACGGCCGCGGCCAGCAGCAGGACCACGGCCAGGAGGCGTCTCATCGGGGCCGCACCGCCCCGAGTCCGTGCGGGAGGGTGCCCCAGGGGTGGGCGCCGTCGCCGGGAACGGCGCAGTGCAGGGCGGCGCCGCGTTCGGCGGCAAGGGCGGTGAGGTCGGTGTCGGCCGCGTACACCAGGTGGCAGAAGCGGTCCGCCGGGCAGGTCCGCGTCCAGGCGGGGGGCTGCTCGGCGGTGCGGTACGTCTCCCACGTCCCCTCGAACGTGACGAGGACGTCGGCGAGGCGGAGGTAGCCGGGGTCGGGGTGCGTGCCGTGGTTCAGCACCAGGGAGCCCGCGCCGGCCGCCCGGGCGGCGACGGCGAGACGGCGGTAGTGGGCGAGGGCCTCGGGGCCGGCGGAGACCTGGTCGAGGAAGGCGCCGGTGACGCCGTACCAGTCGCGGTGGCGCAGGAGGTCGCGCACGACCTCGGCGTGGGGGCGGCGTCCGTAGTCGGTGTCGACGTACCCGAGGACCCGGGTGCCGGCGGCGCGGAGCCGGTCGGCGACGTCACCGAAGGCCGGGTCGGCCGCGGTGCCGGGGCCGCTGGCCGGATTGAGGATCACGCCGTAGAGGCGGGGCGACGCGAGGAGGGTCTGCCAGGCGGTGGGGCGGGCGGTGGGGTGCTCGTAGTACGGCACGAGGAGCTGACGCACGGGGGTCCTTGGGGGGGGTGGGATCTTGCTGGGCACATACCTGGGTGTACTCCCGGGACGCGGCCCCGTCCTGCACCTGCGGCTCCGCCACGCAGGACCGCCCCGTCAGGGGCGCGGGGAACTGCGCGACCGGCCACGACGGATCTGCACGGAACCGTGCACGGCTGCGCGGCGAGCGCTTTAGGTGGAGGGGCGGGTCCGGGGCCTCTCCTGCCCGAGCCGCACGGGCTGACGCATCCGGTACGGGGGCTGAGCTCTCGGCCTTGGCGGGTTCGCGCGTCCGGCGCAGGCGCTGACGCAGGGGGCGGCACCCGGGTGGGCCGGGAGCGGGAGGGGCCGCCCCCTTGCCCGCCCGTTCCGCCCCCTTGGGGCGGCCCCGTCGCCCAAGGAGGCGGGGGCAGAGCGAGGGCTGCGACGCGTAAAGGGAAGGGTCCGTCGCGCCAAGGGGGTTCGGGGACCCGGGCAGCACCAGTGCACCAGGGGGCGGAGGGGAATTGCGAAGCCCGACGCGGGCGGCACCGGTGCACCAGAGGGCGCCGCGCCCGGCGGAACCGGAAGCGGAGGGGTATCCGATGCACAGCGGTGCCACAGCGTCCCTCATCCCCGGTGAGCCGTCGCCCTGCCCAGCCGGGCGAAGGCCAGCGCGGCCAGCAGCAGCGCCGCACCCCCCGGCGCCAGCAGGGAGCCCGCCCCGCAGAGCACCGCCAGCGCCGCGACCCCGCACACCCCCGCCGCCACCAGCACCGCCCCGAAGGCCTGGAGGAGCAGGCCGGTCCACATCAGGGTGCCGATCAGCAGCAGGCCCAGGAAGCGCGTCCCGTCGAAGCCGCCCGCCCGGGGCCACACCAGTGTCCCGAGCGCCGCCAGCACCACCAGGACCGCGAGGTACTGGCCCAGGCACCGGGCCAGCGTTCCCAGCGTCGCCCACCGGAACTCCCCCGGGGTCGCCGCCCCCCGCAGCCCCGCCAGGCTCCCGCTGCGGAACCGGTGCAGGAGCCACTCCGCCGGCCCCATGCTCAGCGTGAGCGCCACCGCGCCCGGGGCCGCCGCCGCACCGGAGGGCGCCCCGTCCAGGGCCGCGTACAGCACCAGGACACCGGTGGCGAGGCCGAAGACCCCGTACGGGAGCGAGGCGAGGAGCCGGGGACCGCCCGGACGTGGGCGGCGCGACCCGGCCGCCCCGCGCAGCAGCTCCCCCGCCGCGAGCACCAGCACCGCCAGCGGCGACACCGCGAGCAGCACCAGCCGCGCCGCGTCCGGGACGTCGTACGCGAGCGCCACGACCGCGCCCGCCGACATCGGCGCGAGCGCCGCCAGCAGCAGCCGCTCCCGCCCCAGGACCAGCAGCACGGTGGCCGCCGCCTGGTAGAGCGCCTGCACCGAGGCGAACGCGACGGCGGGCCCCTCCCCCGCGCCGGCCGCCGCGCAGGCCACGCCCGTGCCGGCGAGCGCGCCCAGCGGGGCCCCCACCAGCAGGGCGCGGGACGCCGCCGGGCGGTCGCCGAGCCCGAGCCAGGTGTACGCCCGGTGGGCCAGCGCCTGGTTCCACGCCCAGCCGGTGAGCGCCCCGGCGAGCAGCACCGCGACCGGGGCCGCGCCCGTCGCGAACGGCGCCCCCAGGACGTACGCCAGGCCGGGCAGCGCGAAGACGAGCCCGCGCAGCAGGCACGGCAGCAGCGCGACGTGCCACGGGTCGCCGGGGGCGTGGACCGGCTCCGGATAGGTGCGCGGCACGCGGTCGTACAGGTCCTCGGCGAGTTCGAAGGAGTTCCGGCGGCCGTAGGTGAGACGGATGTGGTCGTCCGTCATGCCGTCGGACTCCAGGATCGCGGCGATCTCGTCCGGGTGCACCGCCGCCTCGATCATGTCGCGCAGGCGCTCGGCGAGTTCGTCCACCGGGTCGTCGGCTGCCGCCCAGCGGGGGCGCGGCCGGGGAATCACCGGCAGGGTGTCCTGCCGGTCGTCCGGCGTGAGCCACAACGGCCCGCTCATGAGGTCTCCTCCTCCGGCCCCGTCAGGGTGTTCACCACGTCGTCCCGTCCGCCGCCATCGCCCGCCACGGGTCCGGCAGCCGCAGTTGCATCGTCCAGTCCTCGGCCAGTGCCGCCACGTCGTGCAGCGTCCGGCCGACCTGCTCGGGAACGCCGTCCAGCTCCTCGTATATGCGGCGGAACCCCTCGACGGAGCGGCGCAGGGTGAACTGGTCGATGACCCGTTGCCGTGCCGACTCGCCGAGTTCCGCACGGCGTCGGTCGTCGCGCAGGAGCTGGAGGGTGGCCCTCGCCATGGCCTCCGGTTCGCGCGGGGGGACGACGAGGCCCGTGTCGCCGACGGCCTCGCGCACCCCGCCGACGTCCGTCGAGACGGTGGTGCGGCCGCAGGACATGGCCTCGATGATGCTGAAGGGGAAGCCCTCGCTGATGCTGGAGAGCATGACGACGCTGCCCGCGCCGTAGGCCCGGGCGACGTCGGATATGCGGCCCTCGTAGCTGATGCCGTCGGTGACGCCCAGCTCGGCGGCGAGCTTCTCCAGGGTCGTACGGTACGGCTCGCCGCCTTCGGGCACTCCGCCGAACAGGCGCAGGCGCAGGGCGGGCAGCTCCGCCCGGCAGATCGCGTACGCCCGGATCAGGGTCTCCAGGTCCTTGATCGGGTCGATGCGGCCCGCCCAGCTGAGCGTGGGGACCTCGGGTTCGGGGCCCGCGTGCGGGAAGAGCTGGGGGTCGACGCCGTTGTAGACGGTGCGGATGCGCTCGGGGTCGGCGCCGCCGCGTTCCTCCCAGCGCCGGTTGTACTGGTTGCACGGGGTGATCAGGTCGGCCTGGCGGTAGCCGAGCGAGTTGAGCTCCCGGTAGAAGCCCAGCAGGAGGGCCTTCACCGGCCAGCGCTGGGCGGCCGAGCGGTAGCCGAGGTAACGCTCCCGCAGGTAGATGCCGTGCTCGGTGAGCAGGAAGGGCGCGCCGTCGAAGTGCTGGGCGGCGAGCGCCGGGAGGGTGGCCAGACCGCTGCTGACCGCGTGCGCGATGCTGCCGTCCGGCAGGCGGGCGGCCAGCGGGCGCAGCAGGTGGTCCAGGAGGTCGGTGGCTATGAGGGCGTCGTGCAGGGTGGGGCGGGCGCGCGCGGTGTCCAGGTGGGGGCGGGTCCACACCGCCAGCAGGGTGCGCAGCGCGGCCTCCCCGGAGAGGGCGGCGGTCAGTCGCCCGCGCCGGGCCAGCGCGGCGAGCGCGAACAGCTCCTGGCCGAAGTCGCAGCCCGGGGCGGGGTCGAGGAAGGAGAGCAGGAAACGTTCGTACGTCGCCAGGAAGTCGCGCTTCTCGTGGCGGGACAGGCGCGGGGTGCGGGCGCCGTCCGGTGCGCCCCAGAGCGGGACGACGGTGTGGTCGTGGATGTTGCGCGGAAGTTCCCAGGTGACGGGTTCACGGCCGCTGCCGGTGAGGGAGACGAGGTGGAAGTCGACGTCGGGCATGCCGCGCACCAGTTGGTCGCACCAGGTACTGACACCCCCCTGGACGTGTGGATAAGTGCCTTCGGTGAGCATGCTGACATGGCGCCCACGGCTCATGGTGGTGTTCCCCCAGAACAGTTGTGCGGGCGGTCGCGCCGTGCCGGTGAGGGCACGGCGCGACCGCCGGATGGTGCGACGGTGCTGTGCTGCCGGGGCCGAAGCGGCCTCCGGGCCGAGGCCGAAGCGGCCCCGGCAGGCCGCTAGTGGCCGGCCCTCTCCTGCGGGACGAGCGGCTGGACCGGGGCGGGCGGGGCCGCCGGGGTGACCTTGGCGACCGGCGCGCGCAGCGCCGGAACCCGCGTGGCCGGGGCCTTCGTGGCCGGGGTCTTCGTAACCGGGGCCGGGGCGGCGGGAGCCGGGGCCGGGGCCGCCGGGAGCTTCAGCGTGACGGCGGACTGGAGGGCGGCCGGGGCGTCCCAGCCGGAGAGCGCCCCCGCGTAGGCGGTGCCGAAGGCGCCCGTGCCGAGCAGCAGTTGCTTCCTGGTGCCGGCCGGCGCGGTGATCGGCGCGACCACCCCGGACGGCGCCTGCACGGTGACGGTGTCGCCGATGCGGTGGGCGGTCACCTTGTTGCCGGCGAGCGCCTTGTCCCAGGCGGCGCGCCGGGTGAACTCGACGCCCACGTCCTTCTGGCGCGGGTTGACCACGGGGGTGTTGTCGGCGAACAGGGCCCGGTAGTCGGCGAGGGTCTTGTCGAGGACCGGGTAGAGCAGCTTCTCCTCCGCCAGGTTGGACTGGTGCACGTAGTGCGGTCGCGGGTCGTTGGCGACCACGTGGTTCAGCGCCGTGCGGGCCTCCTGCGGGACGATGTACGCGGCGTAGCCGGTCTCCACGTCCAGCGGCTCGTCCAGGCAGGTGGAGAGCGGGTTGTCCTCGCAGGCGCCGCTGCCGCCGTCGGCCCGGGAGGTGTAGAGCCAGTTGTACTCGTCGGCCATCTCGGCGGCGGTCCCGACGTTGTAGTACACGTTCATCGGGTGCCGGGGCACGGTCAGGGCCGCGCCCGCGCCGCGCTGCTGCGGTTCGCGCGAGGCGTCGCTCGCGATCCACTTCACCCCGTTGTCGGCGAGCGCGCCCGCCAGGTTCGGGTTGTCGGCCGGCTGCTGCGGCAGGGTCCTGAGCCCGGAGTGCTCACCGGTGACCAGCTCGGACCTGTCGACCGGGATGCCCTTGGCGACGGCCCACTTGTGGTTGTCGGAGATCTGCTTGGAGATCTCCGCCCGGCTCATCCAGAGCGTCGTGCCGGCCGCGTCCGTCGCGCACTTCCACGGGACGACGGTGTTGTCCTGCGTGCAGCCGAGGAAGGGGTGCGTGTACGTGTGGTTGATCCAGCGGTACTGGGCGCGGTCGGCCACCAGTTGACCGGTCAGGGCGTCCGTGCCGCCGTGCCCGGCCTTCCACTCCTCGCCCGCGCCGGCGTTGTGGACCAGGTCCAGCAGGAAGCCGGAACGCTTCTGCCACTGCGCCGCGTACTGCGCGTCGGCGGCGGTCATCCGGATCGGGTTCTCGCTCTCGTTCTCACCGCCTGCGCAGTCGAAGTCGCCGGGCGTGCAGTTCAGCCGGCTGTTCCAGCGGGCGTCCGGCGCGAACACGTCGTCGACGTGCACGGAGAAGTAGTTGCGGCTCTGCCCCAGGTGCACGCCCTGGGTCAGCCAGTCCACGACACCGCGCGCCAGCACCCGGAACTGCTTCTGGTACTTGTTGTACGCGAAGGTGACGACCAGTTCGCTGCGTCCGTCGGCGGTGTACTCGCCGACCAGACTGGCCCGGCTCGCCCCGTCGGCGACCGGGATGTCCAGGTAACTGGTGTATCCGGCGCGCGGGCGGCCCGCGTAGCCGTAGCTCTCCACCACCGACGGCGAGTTGTCCTCGAACTTCAGCGGCCCGTCCAGGTACTTGAACGGGCCCGCCCGGCCCGCGGCGGTGACCGCCGCGTCGACGCCGTCCAGCGGTCCGGCGTACCCCTGCTGGTCGGTGTAGTCGAGGCCGACGCCCGGGTGGGACCAGGTGTAGGCGTCGACCTGCCGGATCCCGAAGGTCTTCTCGTACGCCGTCAGGGCCGCCGACTCGGCGGAACCCGCCCCGAACGGGGCCTCGTTGGGCAGCACCACGCCCTGGAACCTGGCGCGGGCCCGGCCGCTGACGGTGTCACTGAGGAACGCCGCGTTGATCACGGGGCGCCCGGCCTGGCCGAGCTTCACGGTGGTGAACGGCACTCCGGTGCTGCGCAGTTCGTCGGTGACGGCCGCGACGGCCTCGCCGCCGTCGTCCACGACGAGCACCTTCAGATCGATGCGCGGAGCCGGTGCCGCCTCTGCGGCGACCGCTCCGGTGGGCGCTGCGGTCATCACCGCGACGAGCAGGCCCGCGGAGGCTATCGCCGCTCCCGCTCTGCCCGCGCGCGTCGCGCCCCATGTGTTCTTCGCGTACGCCATGGCGTACTCCCCTCCCCCTAGAAGGCTCTCCGTATACAGCGCCGAAAGCCGAAAGTGGACGCCGTACGGGAGACATGTGAACGACCTGCAAAGCAATTCCCTGATCCTTTGCAAGTCCTGCGAAGAGTGTGACGCACGGTTTACGCTCCGCGCTCCCGGAACCTCGGAGAGACACCACGGACGAGTGAACGGGTCGCCCCCGTGATCGAAGGACCCGACCGCGCGTAGGCTCGTCCGACAGGCGCACATTCCCGCCGCCCCCAGGAACCCAGGAAGCGAGATTTCACCACCGTGACTGCTCTCACTCTCAGCACCTCCGGCGCCGCGACGCTGCGCGCCGACGCGCTCGTCGTCGGCATCGCCAAGGGCCCCGGGGGCCCGGTCGTCGCCGCCGGCGCGGAGGCCGTGGACAAGGCGTTCGACGGAAAGCTGGCCTCCGTCCTGGAGACCCTGGGCGCTTCCGGCGGCGAGGGTGACCTGACGAAGCTGCCCGCCCCCTCCGGTCTGAAGACCCCGCTGGTCGTGGCCGTCGGCCTCGGCCCGGTGCCGGAGAAGGACGAGACGTTCGCGGCCGAGGCCCTGCGCCGCGCCGCGGGCACCGCCGCCCGCGCGCTGACCGGCGTCAAGAAGGCCGGCTTCGCGCTGCCGGTCGAGTCGGTCGAGGACGCGGAGGCGGTCGCCGAGGGCGCGCTGCTCGGCGCGTACAACTTCACGGCGTACCAGGACCAGAACCAGGCCGACGGCAAGGACGCGAAGAAGACCGGCGGCAAGGACGCCAAGCTGCCGCTCGCCGAGGTGGTCCTGCTCGGCGCCAAGCCGCGCGACAAGGCCTTCAAGGCGGCGGCCGAGCGGGCGGTCGCGCTGGCCGAGGAGATCAACCGCGCCCGCGACCTGGTCAACACCCCGCCGAACGACCTCTACCCCGAGTCCTTCGCGGCCGTCGCCCAGGCCGCGGCCAAGGAGCACGGCCTCAAGATCCAGATCCTGGACGAGAAGGCCCTGGTCAAGGGCAACTACGGCGGCATCCTGGGCGTCGGCGCGGGCTCCGCGCACGGCCCCCGCCTGGTGAGGATCTCCTACACCCACGCCAAGGCCGAGAAGTCCCTGGCGTACGTCGGCAAGGGCATCACCTACGACTCGGGCGGCATCTCGCTGAAGCCGGCCGGCCACAACGAGACGATGAAGTGCGACATGGCCGGCGCCGCCGCCGTGTTCGCCGCCGTCGTCGCCGTCGCCCGGCTGGGCCTGAAGGTCAACGTCACCGGCTGGCTGGCGCTCGCCGAGAACATGCCCTCGGGCACCGCCACCCGCCCCGGCGACGTGCTGCGCATGTACTCCGGCAAGACCGTCGAGGTCCTCAACACGGACGCCGAGGGCCGACTGGTCCTGGCCGACGCGCTGACCCGCGCCTCGGAGGAGCACCCGGACGCGATCGTCGACGTCGCCACCCTGACCGGCGCGATGATGATGGCGCTGGGCAGCCGCACCTTCGGCATCATGGGCAACGACGAGTCCTTCCGCACCGCGATCCACGAGATCGCCGAGGAGGTCGGCGAGCAGTCCTGGCCGATGCCGCTCCCCGCCGAGCTGCGCAAGGGCATGAACTCCGACACCGCCGACATCGCCAACATGGGCGAGCGGATGGGCGGCGGCCTGGTCGCCGGCCTGTTCCTCCAGGAGTTCGTCGGCGAGGACATCGCCTGGGCGCACCTGGACATCGCGGGCCCGGCCTTCCACGAGGCCGCCCCGTACGGCTACACCCACAAGGGCGGCACCGGGTCCTCGATCCGCACCCTGGTCAAGCTGGCGGAGCGCACCGCCGACGGCGACCTCGGCTAGTCGCTCCCGCACCGCGACCCCGGGCCGGCGTGCCCGGGGTCGCGGGTGCGTTTACGTACGGTTTCGCCCTGAACGAAATATTTGTACGTACGTACGCATCGCTCACCCCGGAGACCCGGCCCCGGCCCCGTCCCGGAACCCGGCCCGGCGTCCCGCCATCCGTGAACAAGTGCGAAGATGGTTTACCGGCAGGACAGGGCCCCCACCACAGGGCCGAACAACAAGCGGCCGTACACCCCCGCCGCCCGGTCGTCGACGACCGGCGAGTGGCGCACATGCATGGAGGACGTGACGTGGCGAACGACGCCAGCACCGTTTTCGACCTAGTGATCCTCGGCGGTGGCAGTGGCGGTTACGCCGCGGCGCTGCGCGGAGCCCAGCTGGGCCTCGACGTCGCACTGATCGAGAAGAACAAGCTGGGCGGCACCTGCCTGCACAACGGCTGCATCCCGACGAAGGCCCTGCTGCACGCGGGCGAGATCGCCGACCAGGCGCGCGAGTCCGCGCAGTTCGGCGTGAAGGCCTCCTTCGAGGGCATCGACATCGCGGGCGTGCACAAGTACAAGGACGAGGTCGTCTCGGGCCTGTACAAGGGCCTCCAGGGCCTGGTCGCCTCCCGCAAGGTGACGTACATCGAGGGCGAGGGCCGGCTGTCCTCCCCCACCTCCGTCGACGTGAACGGCCGGCGCGTCCAGGGCCGCCACGTCCTGCTGGCGACCGGCTCCGTGCCGAAGTCGCTGCCGGGCCTGGAGATCGACGGCAACCGCATCCTCTCCTCGGACCACGCGCTCGTGCTGGACCGGGTCCCGGAATCGGCGATCATCCTGGGCGGCGGCGTCATCGGCGTCGAGTTCGCCTCGGCGTGGAAGTCCTTCGGCGCGGACGTCACGATCGTCGAGGGCCTCAAGCACCTCGTGCCGGTCGAGGACGAGAACAGCTCGAAGCTCCTGGAGCGCGCGTTCCGCAAGCGCGGCATCAAGTTCAACCTGGGCACCTTCTTCCAGAGCGCCGAGTACACCGAGAACGGCGTCAAGGTCACGCTGGCCGACGGCAAGACCTTCGAGGCCGAGGTGCTGCTGGTCGCCATCGGCCGCGGCCCGGTCTCCCAGGGCCTGGGCTACGAGGAGCAGGGCGTCGCGATGGACCGCGGCTACGTCCTGGTCGACGAGTACATGCGCACGAACGTCGAGACCATCTCGGCGGTCGGCGACCTCGTCCCGACCCTCCAGCTCGCGCACGTCGGCTTCGCCGAGGGCATCCTGGTGGCGGAGCGGCTGGCCGGTCTGAAGACCGTGCCGATCGACTACGACGGCGTGCCGAAGGTGACGTACTGCCACCCCGAGGTCGCCTCCGTGGGCATCACCGAGGCCAAGGCCAAGGAGCTCTACGGCGCGGACAAGGTCGTCGCCCTGAAGTACAACCTGGCCGGCAACGGCAAGAGCAAGATCCTGAAGACCGCGGGCGAGATCAAGCTCGTCCAGGTCAAGGACGGTGCCGTGGTCGGCGTCCACATGGTCGGCGACCGCATGGGCGAGCAGGTCGGCGAAGCGCAGCTCATCTACAACTGGGAGGCCCTGCCGGCCGAGGTCGCGCAGCTCATCCACGCGCACCCGACCCAGAACGAGGCGCTCGGCGAGGCCCACCTGGCCCTGGCCGGCAAGCCGCTTCACTCCCACGACTAATAGGTTTCCGTCATGGGCGCGACGACCTACTTCCCCGCACCAGATTCCGTAAGGAGCAACTGAAACCATGTCGGTTTCCGTAACCCTGCCGGCGCTCGGCGAGAGCGTCACCGAGGGCACCGTCACCCGCTGGCTCAAGGCCGAGGGCGAGCGCGTCGAGGCCGACGAGCCGCTGCTCGAGGTCTCGACCGACAAGGTCGACACCGAGATCCCGGCCCCGGCCGCGGGCATCCTGGCCTCCATCAAGGTCGCCGAGGACGAGACCGTCGAGATCGGCGCCGAGCTCGCGATCATCGACGACGGTTCGGGCGGTGGCGAGAGCGCCGCCGCGCCGGCCGCCGAAGAGGCGCCGGCCGCCGAGGCCGCCCCGGCGCAGCAGGAGGCCCCCGCGCAGGAGGCCCCCGCCGCCGAGGCTCCGCAGCAGCAGGAGGAGGCCCCCGCGGCCGCTTCCGGCTCTGCCGAAGGCACCGACGTCACCCTCCCCGCGCTGGGCGAGTCCGTCACCGAGGGCACCGTCACCCGCTGGCTGAAGGAGGTCGGCGAGGAGGTCTCCGAGGACGAGCCGCTCCTCGAGGTCTCGACCGACAAGGTCGACACCGAGATCCCGGCCCCCGTCTCCGGCGTTCTCCTGGAGATCGTCGTCGCCGAGGACGAGACCGCCGAGGTCGGCGCGAAGCTCGCCGTCATCGGCGCGAAGGGCGCGGCCCCGGCCGCCGCCCCGGCCGCCCCGGCCGCCGCTCCCGCCCAGGAGGCCCCGAAGCAGGCCGAGGCCCCCCAGCAGGAGGCCCCGAAGCAGGAGGCCCCGAAGCAGGAGGCCCCGAAGCAGGAGGCTCCCGCCCCGGCCGCCCCCGCCGCCGCCCCGGCGCCGGTCCAGGCCCAGCCCGCCGCTGCCGCTCCGGCTCCGGCCGCTCCGGCCGCGCCCGCTCCCGCCGCCCCGCAGGCCCCGGCTCCCGCCGCGACCTCCGGCGACGACGGCGCGTACGTGACCCCGCTGGTCCGCAAGCTGGCGTCCGAGAACGGCGTCGACCTGGGCCAGGTCAAGGGCACCGGCGTCGGCGGCCGCATCCGCAAGCAGGACGTCGTGGCCGCCGCCGAGGCCGCCAAGGCCCCTGCCGCCGCCCCGGCCGCCCCCGCCGCCTCCAAGGCCGCGGCCCCGGAGGTCTCGCCGCTGCGCGGCCAGACCGTGAAGATGACCCGCATGCGCAAGGTCATCGGCGACAACATGATGAAGGCCCTGCACTCGCAGGCCCAGCTCACCTCGGTCGTCGAGGTGGACATCACCAAGCTGATGAAGCTGCGCGCCAAGGCGAAGGACTCCTTCGCCGCCCGCGAGGGCGTCAAGCTGTCCCCGATGCCGTTCTTCGTCAAGGCGGCGGCCCAGGCGCTGAAGGCCCACCCGGTCGTCAACGCCCGGATCAACGAGGACGAGGGCACCATCACGTACTTCGACTCGGAGAACATCGGCATCGCCGTGGACTCCGAGAAGGGCCTGATGACCCCGGTCATCAAGGGTGCGGGCGACCTCAACCTGGCGGGCATCTCCAAGAAGACCGCCGAGCTCGCGGGCAAGGTCCGCGGCAACAAGATCACTCCGGACGAGCTGTCCGGCGCGACCTTCACGATCAGCAACACCGGCTCGCGCGGTGCGCTGTTCGACACGGTCATCGTGCCGCCGAACCAGGTCGCCATCCTGGGCATCGGCGCCACCGTCAAGCGCCCGGTGGTCATCGACCACCCGGACCTGGGCGAGACCATCGCCGTCCGCGACATGACGTACCTGTCGCTGTCCTACGACCACCGCCTGGTGGACGGCGCCGACGCGGCCCGTTACCTGACGGCCGTCAAGGCGATCCTGGAGGCCGGCGAGTTCGAGGTCGAGCTCGGCCTGTAGGGCTCCCAGCGGTACGTGCGCGCCCCCGCCCGGGTCTCTTCCGGGCGGGGGCGCCGCCGTATGGTTACCCAGCGCGTCGGTCTTTGCTGAAGGAGCCCCCCATGAATCCCCCCGTCGTCCACTCGCTGCGCGAGCAGATCCGCGAGCACATCGTGGAGGGGATCGTCAGCGGGCGCTGGAAGCCGGGTGAGCGCATCGTGGAACGCCGGATCGCCACCGAGTTGCAGGTCAGCCAGACCCCCGTCCGGGAGGCCCTGCGCGAGCTGGAGACGCTGCGCCTGATCGAGTCGGCCCCCAACAAGGGCGTACGGGTGCGCAATCTGACCGCCGCCGACCTGGAGGAGAGCTACCCGGTGCGGGCAGGCCTGGAGCAGATCGCCGCCGAGCTGGCCGCCCCGGTGCTCGCCGACGACGTGTCGGCGCTGGAGCCGCACGTGGTGGCGCTGTACGCGGCCGACCGGGCGGTGGACGGGACGGCGCAGGTGCGGCACACGGTGGGCTTCCACCGGGAGCTGGTGCGGGCGGCCGGGAACGGGGTGCTGCTGCACACCTGGGAGGGGCTGGGCATCGAGGTGTTCACGGCGCTGTCGATCCGGTGGCTGGGGACGGTGCAGAAGTCGTACGCCGAGGAGCACGAGGACCTGGTCGAGGCCTTCCGCAGGCGCGATCCCCGGATCGGCGAACTGGTGAAGGCCCATGTGCTCGGATGTGCGCCGCGCGCCTGATTAGTACGATATGCCGCTTTTGCGGTTGACACTTCGTGCCCTTTTCCGTGGCACGGAATGCCGACTTTGGATGGCGGAAGGATTTTTTCCTCGCAAACTTTGATCGATCATCGATCAGTACTTACAGTCGACGGCGGACCTCATCAAGGTCTCGTCAAGAAGCACCACCGGGTCCCGTCCTGCCAGACACCGACCCCCTTTCTCCACCCCCTCCCCTTCCCGGAAGGCGGCGTCATGACCGACCCCGTACGCACCGCTCCGAGCGAGCTCGACCAGCTCCCGGACCGCGACACCGAAGAGACCGCCGAATGGGCGGCCTCCCTCGACGCCGTCGCCAAGGCCGCAGGCACCCACCGGGCCGAATACCTGATGCGGCGCACCCTCCAGCACGCCGAGGCCGCCGGTCTCGCGCTGCCGAAGCTGCTGGAGACGGACTACGTCAACACCATCCCGACCTCCGCCGAGCCCGCCTTCGACGGCGACCTGGAGATGGAAAGCCGGATCACCGCGTGGAACCGCTGGAACGCGGCGGCCATGGTGACCCGCGGCTCGCGCTTCGGCGTCGGCGGCCACATAGCCACCTTCGCGTCGGCCGCCTGGCTGTACGAGACCGGCTTCAACCACTTCTTCCGCGGCAAGGAGGGCGACGGCTCCGGCGACCAGCTCTACATCCAGGGCCACGCGTCGCCCGGCATCTACGCCCGCGCCTTCCTCGACGGCCGCCTCTCCGAGCAGCAGCTCGACAACTTCCGGCAGGAGTCGGGCGGCGACGGCCTGCCCTCCTACCCGCACCCCCGCCGGCTGCCGTGGCTGTGGGAGTTCCCCACCGTCTCCATGGGCCTCGGCCCGCTCTCCGCGATCTACCAGGCGCGCTTCAACCGCTACCTGGAGAACCGCAACATCAAGGACACCTCCCGCTCGCACGTCTGGGCCTTCCTCGGCGACGGCGAGATGGACGAGCCGGAGGCGACCGCGGCCCTCACGCTGGCCGCCCGCGAGGGCCTGGACAACCTGACCTTCGTCATCAACTGCAACCTGCAGCGCCTCGACGGCCCGGTCCGCGCCAACTTCCGCGTCGTGCAGGAGCTGGAGGGCGCCTTCCGCGGCGCCGGCTGGAACGTCGTCAAGTCGCTGTGGGGCACCGCCTGGGACGAGCTGTTCCAGCTCGACACCACGGGCGCCCTGCTGCGCCGCCTGCGGGCCGTTCCGGACGCCCAGTTCCAGACGTACGCGACGCGTGACGTGGCGTACATCCGCGAGCACTTCTTCGGCGCCGAGCCCGCCCTCAAGCAGCTCGCCGACGTCCTGTCCGACGCCAAGATCGCCGAGTGCTTCCACACCTCGCGCGGCGGCCACGAGGCCCGCAAGGTGTACGCGGCGTACAAGGCGGCCGTCGAGCACAAGGGCCGCCCGACGGTGATCCTGGCGCAGACGGTCAAGGGCTACACGCTCGGCCCGACCTTCGAGTCGCGCAACGCCAACCACCAGATGAAGAAGCTCACCGGCAAGGAGTTCCGCGCCATGCGCGACCTCCTGGAGCTCCCCATCCCGGACGCGAAGCTGGACGACTCGCTCGTCCCGTACGGCCACCCGGGCGCCGACTCCCCCGAGGTCCGCTACCTCCAGGAGCGCCGCGCCGCCCTCGGCGGTCCCGCCCCGGCCCGCCGGGTGCACCCGGTCGCGCCGCTGCCCCAGCCCGCCGAGAAGTCCTTCGCCGCCCTGAAGAAGGGTTCCAAGCAGGGCATGGCCACCACCATGGCGTTCGTGCGCCTGGTGAAGGACCTGATGCGGGACAAGGAGACCGGGAAGCGCTGGGTGCCGATCGTCCCCGACGAGGCGCGCACCTTCGGCATGGAGGCGCTGTTCCCCTCGGCCGGCATCTACTCGCCGCTGGGCCAGACGTACGACCCGGTCGACCGCGACCAGCTCATGTACTACAAGGAGGCCAAGGACGGTCAGGTCCTCAACGAGGGCATCACCGAAGCCGGGGCCATGGCGGACTTCATCGCCGCGTCGACCGCGTACTCCACGCACGGCGAGACGATGATCCCGTTCTACATCTTCTACTCGATGTTCGGCTGGCAGCGGACCGGCGACCAGATGTGGCAGCTCGCCGACCAGCTCGGCAAGGGCTTCATCGTCGGCGCGACCGCCGGCCGCACCACGCTCACCGGTGAGGGCCTCCAGCACGCGGACGGCCACTCGCACCTCATCGCCGCCACCAACCCGGCGTCGCTGAACTACGACCCGGCGTTCGCGTACGAGGTCGCGGTGATCGTCCAGGACGGTCTGAAGCGGATGTACGGCGAGCAGCCGGAGGACGTCTTCTACTACCTGACCGTCTACAACGAGCCGATGCCGCAGCCCGCGATGCCCGAGGGCGTCGAGGAGGGCATCGTCAAGGGCCTCTACAAGTTCAAGGACGCCCCGGCGGCCACCTCGGCGGACGCCCCGCGCGCCCAGCTGCTGGCCTCCGGCACCGCGATCCACTGGATCCTGGAGGCCCAGGAGCTCCTGGCGGCCGACTGGAACGTCTTCGCCGACGTCTGGTCCGCCACCTCCTGGGGCGAGCTGCGCCGGGACGCGCTGGAGGCCGACGAGGCCGCGCTGCGCGGCGAGTTCCGCACCCCGTACGTGACGAAGGTGCTGGCCGACGCGCCGGGCCCGGTCGTCGCGGTCAGCGACTGGATGCGTCAGGTCCCCGACCAGATCAGCCAGTGGGTCGAGCAGGACTACACCTCGCTGGGCACCGACGGCTTCGGCCTCTCCGACACCCGTGAGGCGGCCCGCCGCCACTTCGGCGTCGACGCGCAGTCGATCGTCGTGGCGACGCTGGCCCAGCTGGCGAAGAAGGGCGCGGTCCCGGCCTCGGCGGTCAAGGAGGCGCGGGAGCGCTACGGCCTGTAGGTCTCCGGCGCCCTCGGCTCGCCGGTGCCCCGCCCGCCCTTCGGCGGGCGGGGCGCCGGCGTTTCCCGTCCCGCATGATGTGGGGCATGCGCGCTGCCCGCCTGATCAAGATGGTCCTGCTCCTCCAGTCCCGGCCGATGATGACGGCCGCCGAGCTGGCGGCGGAACTGGAGGTGTCCGAGCGGACCGTCACCCGGGACGCCCAGGCCCTCTCGGAGGCGGGCATTCCGGTGTACGCGGACCGGGGCCGGGCGGGTGGCTACCGTCTCGTCGGCGGCTACCGCACCCGGCTGACGGGCCTCGGGCGCAGCGAGGCCGAAGCCCTCTTCCTGTCCGGGCTGCCGGGCGCGCTGCGGGAGATGGGGCTCCAGGACGCGGCGTCGGCGGCCCGGCTCAAGGTCTCGGCGGCGCTGCTGCCCTCCCTGCGCGACGCCTCGTCGAGCGTCGCGCAGCGCTTCCACCTGGACGCGCCCGGCTGGTACCAGGAGCCGGTGACGCCGGAACTGCTGCCCGCCGTGGCGGAGGCCGTCTGGGGCGACCTGGTGGTGCAGGCGCGGTACGCGAAGCGGCCGGACCGGGCCGCCGAACGCCGTCTGGAGCCGTACGGGCTCGTCCTGAAGGGCGGCATCTGGTACGTGTGCGCCCGGGCGGAGCCGGGGGACTTCCGGGTCTACCGGCTCGACCGCTTCACGGCGGTGACGGTGACCTCGGCGCACTTCACCCGGGACGAGACCTTCGACCTGCCGGGCTTCTGGGCGTCCCGGGCGGCGGAGTTCGCCCGCTCGATCCTGCGCACGGAGACGGAGCTGCGGATCTCGCCGACGGGGGTGCCGGGACTCCTGCGGGTCATGGACGCGGCGGTGACCCGCGAGGCCCTGGCCGCGGCGGGACCACCGGACGCGCAAGGGTGGGTGCGGATCACGCTGCCGGTGGAGTCGGTGGAGGTCGCCCTCGGCCAACTCCTGTGCCTGGGCCCGGAGGTGGAGGTCCTGGCCCCCGAGGACCTGCGGTCGGCAGTCGCGGAGGCGGCCAGGGGCCTGAGCCGCCTGTACGGCTGAGAGCACGAGCGTCCCTTCAGGGGCGCGGACGGGACGCCGCCCGCCCCCCACGCACACGGAGCGCCCCGTCAGGGGCGCGGGGAACCGCGCGGCCGGCCACGGCGCACCCGCGGGAAACCGCGGGCCGCACCGCCGGTCAGCCCCCGGAGCCCCCGGCCGGGCTCAGCGGTAGTCGTCCGCCAGGACGCCCTCCTCGCCCGCCGTCACCCGCGAGAGGTACCCCCACGCGTCCGGCTGCGACCCGTCCGCGTCCCGCACCCCGTACGCCACCGCCAGGTCCCTGCTGGACAGCGACCGCCCGTTCCAGCGCCCCCGGTCCGGGTCCGCCGCCAGCCGGGCGATCCCCCGCCCCACGTACGCCGGCGACTCCGCGATCGCGAAGGACGGCTCCTGGGCGATCGCGTCGCGCCAGTTCGCCTCCGTCACCCCGAAGTGGTCGAGCATCTGCTCGGAGCGCAGGAACCCGGGCGTGACGGACACCGCCGTCCCGCCCACCCCCGCCAGGTCGTGGGCGAGGTTGGCGGCCATCCGGATCGGCGCGTTCTTCGCGAGGTCGTAGTAGAAGTTCTCCCGGAACGCCTTGTTCGTCTCGGCGGTGCCGTCGGTGATCTCGACCACCAGCCCGCCCGCGTGCCGCACCAGCAGCGGCAGCGCGCAATTGCTGGTGATGATGTGGGACCTGACGCCGAGTTCCAGCATCCGCAGCCCGTGCGCGAGCTCCGTCTCCCACATCTTCTTCCCGAACTCGACCAGGTGCTCCCCGCCCCAGATGTCGTTGACCAGGACGTCGAGCCGGCCCCGCTCCCGGTCGACGCGCTCGACCAGGGCCCGTACCCGCTCCACCTCCAGGTGGTCCGTCGGCACGGCGACGCCCTCGCCGCCCGCCGCCGTCACCAGCTCGGCGGTCTCCTCGATGGTCTCGGTCGCCCTGCCGACCTCGCTCCGCTGCGTGCGGGTGGTGCGCCCGGTGACGTACACCGTCGCTCCCAGCGCACCCAGTTCCACGGCGATGGCGCGGCCCGCGCCCCGGGTCGCCCCGGCGACCAGGGCGATCCGGCCGGTCAGGTTCGGCTGTTCGGCGTGCATGTGCGGCTCCTCCGTCGTCTCGTGGGAAGGAGTCTGCCGCCGAAACCGGACAACCGATGTCCGGTTTTACGGGGACCCGCCGGGAATTCTCAGCGCATCCCCTCCAGCGTCGAGCCGTCGGCCGTCTTCGCCCTCAGCTCCGCCTTGACGCCCTGCGGCGCCCGCACCGCCAGCAGCGGTCCCCGCGCCTCGGCCTTGAGCCCGCCGCCGGCCTCGATGGTGCGCACCTTGCGGCTGCCCGCCGCCAGGAGGTACCAGGTGCCCGACTTGGGGGACCGCCAGTTCGCCCCGGCGAGCACGTGCTGGCCGAAGCGGCTGCACGAGGCGGTGTCCTCGGCGGTCGCGACCGGTGTGCCGAGGGCGGTGGGGGCGGTGGCCGGCAGGTGGAGCTGGACCATGACCCGGCCGGGGCCGCGCCAGGTGTCGGCCCGGGTGCACACCCAGTCCGCCCGGCCCCCGGCCTCGGGCAGCGTCTGCTGCGCGTACACCCAGTTGTTGACCGCGCGCACCCCGAAGCCCCGCATCGCGGGGAGGTGGCAGGCGCTGCGCGCCCAGGTGCGCAGGGCGGCGGCACTGGTCGCCTCGCGGGGCTGGCGGGCGGGGGCGCCGCTGCCGGGCGGCGGGGTGTAGGTGAGGTGGACGGGCGCCAGGTCGCCCAGGTCGGTGAGCAGGAAGGCGTGCTTCTCGACGATCAGCTCGGAGGAGCGGAGCTGGAGCACCGGCCAGGAGTCGCACGTGCCGCCGGCCCCGGGGCGCCGGACGGGGTCGGTGACGCCGTCGGCGCGCACCCCCAGCTTCCCGCCGGGCGCGTCCGGCTCCAGCAGGTCGCGGGTGGTGGTCTCGTCGATCCAGGGGGCGAGCAGGAAGCGGGTGTTCGCGCCGTCCCGGGTCACCACCAGGGCCGCTCCCGTGACCACGTCCGCGTCGTCGGTGCGGGCGAAGTCGAGCGCCGGGGGCTCGTCGCCGTCGGCGGGTTCCGCGTAGCGGATCGTACGGTCGCCGTCGTTGAGGAGGACGACGGCGGTGCCGTCGACGTCTCCGGCGTAGAGCAGCCGGGGCGGGGCGGTGGGCGGCTGGGTGCCCGCGCCGGGCGTGCTGGAGATCCGTACCGTACGGGCCGGACTCGCCCAGACCTTGAGGGCGCGGTCGAGCAGCGGCAGGTCGTCCACGCGGTCGCCCCGGGCGGGCCAGACGGTGAAGTCGACCCGGGAGGTGTCGGCCCATTCGTCGTCGGCGGGCCGCACCAGGTTGCGGGGGTCGAGGACGCGTTGGGCTATGGAGGCGTTGGCGGCGCCGGTGGCGGCCGTCCGCTCCGCGGGGCGCGGGGTGTCGCCGATGACGACGGGCAGGACCCCGGCGGCGACGGCCGCGACGACGAGGGTGGCGGCCGCGGTACGGACCCGGTGCCGGCGGCGCAGCAGGTCGGTGGGGCGGGTGTGCACGAAGCAGGGGTCGAACTCGCCGGACAGCAGCGGGTGCTCGCGCCCCTCCCCCGGCTCGCCGAGCACCTGGCGCCCCAGCCGTTCCGCGGTGCGCAGGGCGAGGGCGGGCTCGGCCACCCCCGCGTCGGCGAGGCGCCGGCGGGTCTCGTCCTCGCTCAATTGCTCCACCCGGCGCAGGGCGAGAGCGGCGCGGGTGGCGGAGTCGGCGCCGGACAGGGCCTGCTCCAGGGCGAGTTCGTCGGCGCCGCCGGCGGCGGGGAAGAGCCGCAGCCCCCAGACGGCGGGGAGCAAGGGCCGCAGGCGCTCGGGCCGGGGCACGTGCCTGGGCCACCAGGCGGGTCGCTTTCCGTACGTCAGTGCCTCGCGCAGCACCCGGGCGCGCAGCGTGAGGTACGCGCCCTCGGCGGACGCGGTGCGCTGGGCCGGAAGGGTGGATGCGGCAGCGGGCCGGCCGGTCGTGGTCCGCAGCGACGGCAGGGCGCGCTGGACGAGCCCGTGGGCGGCGAGGACGCGGCGGTGGCGGCCGAGGGAGGGCGGAAGGGTGATAAAGGCGAGCCTGACGAGGCGCGGATAGTGCTCGACCAGCGCGGCTTCGGCCTGTGCCACGCTCAGCGGGGCTCCGCGGGCCCCGGAGTGTTCCGTACGGTCTTGCGTGTCCATGGCGAGGGCGGCTCCCTTGGGGGTGCGAGTGGGTGACACCGCGTGCGTCACTCGCCCTTCAAACGAGTGAATCATCGGACGGTCACACGGGGCCCGGACCCGCCCCGGCACCGCGCCCGGGAGTGGATCGGGATTCGGCCGCCCGTCCGCGCGGCGGGCAGACGTCCGTATCGCGCGGGTAACGAGACGGCTCTCATCCGGGCGCTCCGCGTGCGCGGCACCCGCGCAAGCCCGATGCTGGAGCACGTGATGGACGAGACGGAATTCTGGGAGATCGTCGACAGCACCCGCGCGGCCGCCGAGGGCGACCCCGAGGACCACGCCGACCTGCTGGTCGAGCGGCTGCTCCAACTGGACCCCGACGCCGTGCTCGACTTCGCCAGACACTTCGAGGTGCGCTACAACCGCGCGTACCGGTGGGACCTGTGGGGGGCCGCGGTCGTCCTGATGGGCGGCGCGAGCGACGACGCGTTCGACTGCTTCCGGTGCTGGCTGATCGGCCAGGGCCGGGAGGTCTTCGAGGGCGCGCTGCACGAGCCGGACGACCTGGCCGCGCTCCTGGGCGACTTCGACGACGAGATCGACGGGGACGGGGAGGAGCTGGGGTACGCGGCGGACGAGGCGTACGAACAGCTGACCGGCTCGGTCGCCCCGGACCTGGGAGTACCCGCGCAGGCGGCGGAGCCGGAGGGCACGCCGCTGGACCTGGACGACGACGACGCGCTGGCGGATCGTTTCCCTCAGCTCTGGGAACGGTTCGGCGACTGACCGCTCGGGGGCGGCGCGGTCCTGGGGTTCCCGCGCGGGTGCGTGGCGGTCGCTCGCACCCGCGCGGCGGAGCCGCCGCGGGGGCGCCGGGCACGGCTCCCGACAGGGTTCCGCCCCGGCGGCACGGAGGGTCACCGGCCCCGGCGCCGTGACCCCCCGTCAGCAGTGCGTACTCCCGCCGGCTCAGTAGTGCGTGCCCCCGTCGACGCGGATCTCGGTGCCCGTGATGAACGCCCCGTCCTGCGAGCCGAGCATCGCCACCACGCCCGCGACGGTCTCCGGTCCCGCGAAGCCCTGCCCGATGGCCGGGGCGAGCTTCGTGAAGAGCGTCATGTCGGCGTCCTCGGGCAGGCCCGGCCCCTTGCCGCTGGTCATGTCGGAGGCGATGGAGCCCGGGGCGACGGCCACGACGCGCAGGCCCTGCTTGCTGTACTCGGCGGCCAGGGCGTGCGTCATGGACTGGATGCCGCCCTTGCTGGCCGCGTACGCCGACATGTACGGGTGGGCGAAGGACGCGGAGGTCGACGAGAAGTTCACGATCACCGGCCGGTCGCCCGCCAGCAGGGCCGGTATCGCCTCACGGATCATCAGGAAGGTGCCGGTCAGGTTGACGGCGATGATCTTGTTGAAGAAGTCGAGCGTGGTCTCGTGCGTGTGCGAGGAGCGCAGCACACCGGCCGCGTTGACCAGCACGTCGAGCCCGCCCAGGCTCTCCACGGCGGCCGCGGCACCGGCCCTGACGGCGGCCTCGTCGGAGATGTCCAGGACGGCGGTGGCGAGGCGCCGCGCGGCCTCGGCGGAGGTGGCGGCGGCCTGCTCGGCGGTCTCCTTCAGCCCCGCCCCGTTGACGTCCACGGCGAACACCCGGCCGCCCTCGGCGAGCACGCGGTGCACGGTCGCCCGCCCGATGCCCGATCCGGCGCCGCTGATCAGAACCCGACGGCCCTCGTAGCGCTGCATGGTCTTCCTCTCCGCTGTCCCCGTCCCCTCCGGACCTGCTTCCATCGGGATCGCCCTTCACGTTACGCCCGGATGACACGTTTTGTCATCAGGTCATTCCGTGCCTCACTGCCGGAGCGCGGTCCTCGCTGGGCGTACGCTGCCGACGTGAGCACCGAGTCCCCGCAGCCCCCGCCCCCGGCACCGCCGACGGCCGGCACCCCCAAGCCGTCCCTCACCGAGCGGCGCAAGGCCGCCACCCAATGGGAGATCGCGCGCGCCGCCGCCGAACTGTTCGCCGAGCACGGCCCGGACGGCACCACCGCCGAGGCCATCGCCACGCGCGCGGGGGTGGCGCTGCGCACCTTCTACCGGTACTTCCGCAGCAAGCAGGACGCCGTCGCCCCGCTGCTCTCCGGCGGCGGCGACCAGTGGCGGGCGCTGCTCGCGGCGGCCGAGCCCGGCTCGGGCGTGCTCAGCGCCCTGGAGCGCGCGGTCGCCGAGGTGTTCGCGGCCCCGGACCCGCAGGCCCGCGAGCAGTTGGACTGGACCCGGGGGCTGCTGCGCGCCGCCGCCCAGGACCCGGCGCTGCGGGCGGTCTGGTACCGGGTGAACCAGGAGTCCGAGGAGCAGCTCGTCCCGGTGCTGGGACGTCTCGCGGGCCCCGGCGCGGACCCGCTGGAGGTGCGCCTGGCGGCCGCGGCGGCGACGGCGGCCATCCGTACGGCACTGGAGGAATGGGCCCGCACGGACGCCCCCGCCCGGGGGCCGGGCTCGCCCGCCGAACTGGCCGCCCGCTGCCTCCAGGAGCTGACCCGGGGCATCAGCCTGTCCTGAGCCCGCGCGTCAGACCGCTCACCGCCCCCGGGCCAGGCCGCTCGCCGCCCCCGGGCCAGGCCGGTCACCGCCCCCGGGCCAGGCCGCTCGCCGCCCCCGGGCCAGGCCGGTCACCGCCCCCGGGCCAGGCCGGTCACGGCCCCTCGGCTCAGACGGGCCGCGGCCCCTCGCCCCGGGCCGGTCGCGGCTCATCGGAGTCCTCGTCCGGGCAGTTCTCCGGGTCCGGCTCCACCAGCAGCAGCGCCACGTCGTCCTCGACGTGCCGGGCGAACCGCAGCAGGTCGCGCTGGATCGCCTCCGCCAGGTCGGGCAGTTTCCCCCGGGACGGGCCGAGGGCCTCCAGCCGCTCCCGCAGGGGGTAGAAGACGCCCGCCGCGTCACGGGCCTCCGTGATGCCGTCGGTGTGGGCCAGGATGCGGTCGCAGCGCTCCAGCGGCACCTCGGTCACCGACGGCAGGCCGAACTCGGTGAGCCCGAGCCCCAGCGGCGGCGCCGGGTCGACCGGCATCTCGGTCACCCGGCCCCGCCGCAGCAGCAGCGGCGGCGGGTGCCCGCAGGAGACCACCCGCACCGACAGCCCGTCCTCGGCGAACTCCATGAGCACGGCGGTCGCGAACAGTTCCGCGTGCTCCACCGCCGCCGAGTCGACCACCAGCCGTCGGTCCAGCCGGGCCGCCACCGCGGGCAGGTCGGCGTCGTCGAGCGCCGCCTCCCGGAACGCTCCGAGCAGGGCGGACACCGTGGCCACCGCTCCCGGCCCGTGCCCCTCCACGTCGGCGACCACCGCGCGCACCCCGTTCGGCCCCGCCCGCACGTCGTACAGGTCGCCGCTGACCAGGTCGCCCAGCCGGGCCGCCCGGTAGAGGCCGAAGCAGTGCACCCGGCCCACCGCGGCCGGCAGCGGCGGCAGCACCGCGAACTGCGCCACCTCCGCGGCCGTCCCCACGGTCACCAGCCGGGCGTCCCGGCGCGTGCGCGACCAGGACACCACCACGCTGGTGAGGCACAGCAGCACCAGGGAGAGCAGCACACCGTCCCGGTGGGCGAACTCGTCGGTGCCGGAGAGCCCGAAGACCACCACCGCCACGCCCATGAGGGCGGTGCTCAGCGGCCCGTACAGCAGCGCGGTCAGCGGTGGCAGGGCGGCGACGAAGTAGCTCAGCTCCACGTCGTCCGGGGTGATCCGGTCGGACAGCGCCAGCAGCACGAGCACCACGAGGGGCAGCAGGCGCAGCCAGAGCGGGGCCTTCTCGCCGCTGAGCCACCGGGGGACCTCCCCCTGACGCGCGCGGACCGAGCTCATCGGCTTCCGGCTCCTCGGGCAGACGACAGGGGCTGGGTGCGGGCGCCCGCACGGCCTTCCGTGCGCACACCCCTGACGATCACTATGCCCGCACTGTCCCTTTCACGCCGTTCGGTGCCGGCGCCGTCCCGCCGCTTCAGTCCGTGAGCGCGCGCCCCATCAGCACGTCGTCCACGTACTTCCCGTCGAGGAAGAACTCCTCCGGGAGCACCCCCTCCACCACGAAGCCCTCCGCCTCGTACAGCGCCCGGGCGGGCGCGTTGTGCCCCAGCACCCGCAGGGTGATCCGCCGGCACCCCCTGCGGCGCACCTCCGCGCAGACCGCCCGCACCAGCGTCCGGCCGACCCCCCGGCCGCGCGCCTGCGCGGCGACCGCCAGCCCGTTGATCTGCAGGACGTGCCTGTTGCAGGCGAGCGGGGTGGGCGGCACGACCCGCACATAGCCGAGCAGACGCCCGCCCGCCTCGGCGACCAGGACGTCGTCGGGGCGGTGGCGCTCGTCGAAGTAGGGGCCGTACGGAGGCGCCGGCCTCGGTGTCACCGCGTGCAGCGGCGACCAGCTGTCCCCGTCCAGCGCGGCCAGTGCGGCGTCGTCGGCGAGCGTGGCGACCCGTACGGTCACGGCGTCGCCGGGGCGCGCGGATGCGTCGGGCTCTTCCTGCGTCTGCGGCATGGCGACACTGTGCCACGGAGCGCACATCTCCCCCGCCCCGGGGCAGGATGGACCCCATGAACGCCACGGCCGCCACGCGGATCGCAGTCACGGGCTCGACGGGCCTCATCGGTACGGCACTGGTGCGCTCGCTGCGCGCCGACGGGCACGAGGTGGTGCGTCTGGTGCGCCGCCCGGCCAGGGCCGCGGACGAGGTCGCCTGGGACCCGAAGCGCGGCCGGGTCGACACCAAGGGCCTCGTCGGCTGCACGGCGGTGGTGCACCTGGCGGGCGCGGGCATCGGCGACCACCGGTGGACCGACGCGTACAAGCGCGAGCTGCGCGAGAGCAGACTGCTGGGCACCTCGGCGATGGCCGAGGCCGTGGCGTCCCTGGACGCCCCGCCGCGGGTCTTCGTGAGCGGCTCCGCGCTGGGCTTCTACGGGGAGACGGGCGCCCGGAAGGTCGACGAGAGCGCCCCGCCCGGGGACGGTTTCCTGCCGTCGCTGTGCGTGGAGTGGGAGGAGGCGGCGGCGCCGGCGCGGGAGGCGGGCATCCGCACGGTGTTCCCGCGCACCGGGCTGGTGGTGGCGCGCGGCGGCGGGGCCTGGGGCAGGCTCTTCCCGGTCTTCAAAGCGGGTCTGGGCGGGCGGCTCGGCGACGGCGGCCAGTACTGGAGCTTCATCGCGCTGCACGACGAGGTGGCGGCGCTGCGGCACCTGATCGACACCGAGTCGCTGTCGGGGCCGGTGAACCTGACCGCCCCCGAACCGGTCACCAACAAGGAGGTGACGGCGGCCATGGGGCGGGTGCTGCGCCGCCCGACCCTGTTCTCCGTGCCGAAGCCGGCGCTGCGGATCGTGCTCGGGGAGCTGGCGGAGGACGTGCTGGGCAGCCAGCGGGTGGTGCCCGCGCGGCTGCTGGAGTCCGGGTTCTCGTTCGCGTTCCCGACGGTGGACGACGCGATCCGGGCGGCGCTGCGCTCGCGGTGACGACGGGCGGCCGGGTTCCCCGAGCGACCGTTCCCGGCCGTTTCCTGACCCCTCGGCGATCGTTTCCCGACTCCTTGGCGACCGTTTTCCCCTCCCCGCGCGACCGGATTTCCGCATGTGTGCGACCGCCGTGCACCGGTGCACGGGAGGTGTGCGCCTGCCGCAGAGAATGAGCCGACTTCTACGCTGCGTCCTCAGTGCGGGCATCCCGCACGGCTGTCGGGGGCATAGGCCCTGCACCACAGCCGCGCCGACCTCGGGGAGGGGCACGTGCGTCATCCAGCGCACCATGCGGACGTCGTCATCGTCGGAGCGGGGGTCGCGGGCCTCTGCGCCGCTCATCAGCTCATCCGGGCCGGGGTGACAGTCAGCGTCCTGGAGGCCGCCCCTCATGTCGGCGGCCGGATGTCCACCGAACGGATCGACGGATTCCGGCTCGACCGGATCGGCCAGATCCTCAGCAGCGCCTACCCGGAGCTGCTCCGTACGCCCGGCCTCGAAGGCGTCGCCCTGCGCCCGTTCGCCCCGGGCGTGCTGGTGCACAGCGAGGGCCGCCACTACCGCGCGGGCGAGGTCGCGGGCCCGCCCGGCACGCGGGCCCGAGGCGCGAGGGGCGCACTCACCGCAGCACGCGCCCTCGCGAGCGCCCCCCGCAACGGGGCCGCCGTCGGCCGGCCCGCCGGCCCCCCGTCCACCCGCCCCCTCGGCGGCGCCCTCGACCAGGCCCGGCTCACCGCGGCCCTCACCCGCTTCGCCGCCACCCCCCTCGACAGGCTCCTCGCCCGGCCCGAACTCCCGGCCCTGGACGCCCTGTTCAGCCGGGGCCTGCCGTCGCGCACCGTCGAGGGCTTCCTGCGCCCGCTTCTGACGGCCCTGCTCAGCGACCCCGGCCTCACCACCTCCAGCCGCTGCGCCGACCTCGCCCTGCGCGGCTTCGCCCGCGGCCGCCTCTGCCTGCCGGAGGGCGGCGCCGACGCCCTGCCGCGGCTCCTCGCCTCGGCGCTGCCGCCCGGCACGATCCGTACCGGCGTCCACGTCACCGGCGCCTCCATCTCCCGCGTCTCCACCAAGGAGGACGGCGAACTGGGCTGCCGCTCCCTGCTGCTGGCCACCGGCGCGCGGGCCGCCGCCGAGCTCCTGCCGGGCCTGCGCGTCCCCGACTTCCACCCCGTGACCGTCCTGCACCACACCGCCGCAACGGCGCCCGCGACCGGTTCGGCGCTGGTCCTGGAAGCCGACCGGGGCGGCCCCGTGTCGCACACCGCCGTCGTCAGCGCGGTCGATCCCACGCGCGCGCCCGACGGCGGGGTGCTGATCTCCTCCACGGTCCTGGGCACGCCCCCGCCGGACCTGGACCGCCAGGTCCGCTCCCACCTGTCGAGGCTGTACGGCACGTCCACCGACGGCTGGGAGCTGCTCGCCGTGCACCACGACGCGGACGCCGTGCCCGCGATGCCCGCACCCCACGACGTGCGCCGCCCGGTCCGGCTGCTCTCCGGGCTGTACGTCTGCGGGGACCACCGGGAGACCAGCACCGTGCAGGGCGCCCTGCACTCGGGCCGCCGGGCCGCGCGGGAGATCCTGCGCGACTTCGGCGTCCAGCCCGGTCACGCGGCGAACGAGCTGCGCGACGCGGCCTGACGCACGCGGGGGCCCGACGCATGCGGGACGGCCCGACGCGCGCGGAGCGGTCCGACGTACCGCGCGATCAGCCGCCGGGGCCGGAGTCGCACCGACGACCCGGCCCCGGCGTTCCGTGCGCGCGTCCTCAGCCCAGCGCCGCCACCCGGTCCCGGTAACCGCGCACCGCCGCCGCGTCGCGGTACGGCTCCAGCCGCCGCTCGAATTCCCGTACGTACTCCGTGGCCCGCGCCGACCGCATCTCGGAGGCCTGCTGGGCCGCCTCCGCGCCCAGCGCGCACGCCTGGTCCAGCTCGCCGAGCCCGAGCCGCGCCTGCGCGAGCACCACCCGGCAGAACAGCCGGCTGCGCGCGTACCCGTGCGGCCTGAGCGCGAGGGACTTCTCCGCGTGCTGGGCGGCCGCCCGGTACTGCTGCAGGTCGCGGTGGCAGTGCCCGAACTCGTCCGCGAGCTGCGCCTCGTCGAAGAACTTCGCCCAGTGCGGCACCTCGTCCCCCGGCCGCGCGGCCTCCATCGCCCGCTCCGCCCGCACCAGCGACGACGTGCAGGCCCGCACCTCGCTGAGCACCCCGTGGCCGCGCGCCTCCACCGCGTGCAGCAGCGCCTGGACGACCGGGGGCGCGGACGAGCCGACGCCCTGCTGGGCGACCCGCGCGAGCTGCACGGCCTCCCGTCCGTGCCCGAGGTAGACGGCCTGTCTGCTCATCGTGACCAGCACGTAGCTGCCGTACGCCCGGTCGCCCGCCGCCTGCGCCAGCCGCAGCGCCTGCACGAAGTACCGCTGGGCCAGGCCGTGCGCCGCGATGTCGTACGAGGTCCAGCCCGCCAGCCGGGTCAGGTCGGCGGCGGCCGCGAAGAGTCTGCGGCCCGTCGCCTCCCCGTAGGTCCCCCGGAGCATGGGCTCCGCCTCGTGCTCCAGGTACCGCACGAGGGCCTGCCGGGCGTGCCCGCCACCGTACGCGTGGTCCAGGGTCCGGAAGAGATCGGCCACCGAGCGCAGGGCCGCGATGTCGCCGGCGGTGACCCGCTGGCCGGGTCCCCGGTCGGTCTGCCGCTGGCGGGGCAGCACGGCTGCCCGGCCGCCCTGGGCGGGCACCCGGGTGGACGGCGCCCCGTTGACCGCCGGGGGCTCGCCGCGCCCGACCCGGTCGTCGGCGCGGCCGATCAGCCAGTCGCGGCTGGGCACCACGAGCCCCGCCGGGGTGAAGGCGATCTTGCGGAGTTCGGCGTGGCTGCCGGAGTCCTTGCGCCACAGACCGCTCACGATGTCCACGGCCTCCTCGGGCGTGGCCGCGAATTCGAGCCCCGCGTAGACGGGGGCGCACGCGTCGAGGCCGAGGTCCTGCGCGGAGAGCCGCCTGCCCAGCCTCCTGGTGAACACCTCGGCGATGAGCGCGGGCGTGGTGCCGCGCGGCTGCTGGCCGCGCAGCCAGCGGGTGACCGAGGTCTTGTCGTAGCGGAGGTCGAGCCCGTGTTCCAGTCCCAGTTGATCGACCCGTCGGGCCAGACCCGCGTTGGAGAATCCCGCCTCCGCGATGAGCGCGGCGAGCTGTCGGTTGGGAATGCGCTGCGGAGGTCGTTCCGTCATCAGCTCTGTGCTCTCCTGCCTTCCGGGCCCCGGGTGGCAGCCCTGCATGGGACGGCGCGAATTTAGCGATCCTGGCCCCCGGAACCGGCCCGAGCGCCTCTACTTCATCCGATCGTGTGACGATTCACGGGAGGCGCTGACGCCGCTCCCGCCCCTGGGGGCCGTGCGCCCCGGTCCCCTCCCTGCCCGGGGGGCGACGTCTCGGCCGCCGTACAGTGGCTGAGGGCGTGGCGATACGAAGGAGACACACCGTGAGTGAGCTGCGGTTCGTCCGACTGGGATTCGGCGACGAGGCCGTCGAGTACCAGGAGGCATGGCAGAAGCAGCGTGAGGTGCACGCCGCCCGTTTCGAGGACGCGGTCCCCGACACCTGTCTGCTGCTGGAGCACCTGCCCGTCTACACGGCGGGGCGGCGCACCGAGGACAGTGAGCGCCCCCTGGACGGCACACCGGTGGTGGACGTGGACCGGGGCGGCAAGATCACCTGGCACGGTCCCGGCCAGCTCGTCGGCTACCCGATCCAGAAGCTGCCCCGCCCGGTGGACGTGGTCGCGCACGTGCGCCGGCTGGAGGAGGCGCTGATCCGCACGTGTGCGGAGCTGGGCCTGGAGACCACCCGCGTCGAGGGCCGCAGCGGCGTGTGGGTGCTCGGCGACCCCACGGAGCGGCGCAGCCGAGACGCAGCGCAGGTTGGGGGTTCCGAGCGAGGAACGAGCGAGGGGCACCCGGCCGAAGCGGAGTCGAGGCGCAGCGCGACCGAAGGCACAGAGCGGCCCGCGACCGGCGGTCTGTCGCTGGACTTCGACCCGCGCCTGACGGACCCCGAGTTCGACGCCCGGCTGAACGGGCCCGAGTACGCGCCCTCCAACGCCGGCCAGCGGCGCGAGGACCGCAAGCTGGCCGCGATCGGCATCCGGGTCGCCAAGGGCGTCACCATGCACGGCTTCTCGCTGAACGTGAACCCGGACAACACCTGGTTCGACCGCATCGTGCCGTGCGGCATCCGCGACGCGGGCGTCGCCTCGCTCGCGGGCGAGCTGGGCCGGGACGTCACGATCGAGGAGGTCCTGCCGGTGGTGGAGAAGCACCTGAGCGCGGTGATGGCGGAGTCCGTCCTCGCGCCCCGGGCCGTCGAGAAGGCGGCCGTCTGAGCGTCGTCGGGGGAATGTCCCTGCCCGGGCCCAGGTTGTCCGGACGTAGTGCCATGCAAATATCGGGCGTACCCTGGTGTCCGCCGATGAATCGAAGCCGTTACGGCAAGAGGGAGTGCGGACGTGTCCGCTGTCGCACCCGACGGACGCAAGATGCTGCGCCTGGAGGTCCGGAACAGCCAGACCCCCATCGAGCGCAAGCCCGAGTGGATCAAGACCCGGGCGAAGATGGGTCCCGAGTACACCAAGATGCAGGCCCTGGTGAAGGGCGAAGGACTGCACACGGTGTGCCAGGAGGCCGGCTGTCCCAACATCTACGAGTGCTGGGAGGACCGCGAGGCCACCTTCCTCATCGGCGGTGACCAGTGCACCAGGCGCTGTGACTTCTGCCAGATCGACACGGGCAAGCCCGAGGCGCTGGACCGTGACGAGCCGCGCCGCGTGGGCGAGTCCGTGGTCACCATGGACCTGAACTACGCCACCATCACGGGCGTCGCGCGCGACGACCTGGAGGACGGCGGCGCCTGGCTGTACGCGGAGACCGTGCGCCAGATCCACCAGCAGACCGCCGGCCGGGAGGCCGGGCGCACCAAGGTGGAGCTGCTGGCCCCCGACTTCAACGCGGTCCCCGAGCTGCTGGACGTGGTCTTCGAGTCCCGCCCCGAGGTCTTCGCGCACAACGTGGAGACGGTGCCGCGCATCTTCAAGCGCATCCGCCCCGGCTTCCGTTACGAGCGCTCCCTCGACGTCATCACCAAGGCGCGGGCGGCCGGTCTGATCACCAAGTCGAACCTGATCCTGGGCATGGGCGAGACCCGTGAAGAGGTCAGCGAGGCGCTGAAGGACCTGCACGAGGCGGGCTGCGAGCTGATCACGATCACCCAGTACCTGCGTCCCTCGCCGCGGCACCACCCCGTCGAGCGCTGGGTGAAGCCGATGGAGTTCGTCGAGCTGAAGGACGAGGCCGACGCGATCGGCTACTCCGGTGTGATGTCCGGGCCGCTGGTCCGTTCCTCGTACCGCGCGGGCCGGCTGTACGGCCAGGCGATGGAGCGGCGCGGAGCGCTGGAGTCCGCGCCCGCCGTGTGAATCGGCACACAAGCGGTTACTGAGCGGTAATGACCGTCAGGACGCGGCCCGTACGATCCCCGCAGGCGGGGGACCCCGTACGGGCCGCGTCGGCGTTCTCGCCCCGGAGGCGCCCCACCGTCAGGGCTTCATCACCGTTTGACCGCCCGGTCACGCACTGGTAACACCGATCAGTGACCCTGACTTGACCCACCGCAGCCGCACCCTTGCCGCCATTCGCCGTCGCCACGAGGGGGACCCCCGTCATGCAGGCCGTACGCGACACCGCCCGCCCGTCCGTCACCGACGCCCTCCGCGCCGTCGAGTCCCTGCTGATCGGCACCGGCCAGCGCACCGCGCGCCGCAACGCCTGGACCGCCGTGCTGGAGGACCGCCGCCGCGCCAAGGACCGGATGGAGACGCAGCACGCGCTGGAGGCAGTGTCCGCTCGTACGTCCTAGGCAACGTAAACTTTCTCGTATGGCGAGGAAGGAACGCGCAGCGAACGCGGACACTGCGAACCCCGGGCGACTCAAGCAGATCGCTCTGACGTACAAGATGACGCGCAAGCAGGACCCCAAGGTGGGTCTTGTCGTCTTCGGCTTGGGCATCGTCGTCTTCGGCGTGCTCCTGGGCCTCGGCTTTCTGATCGGTCACCCGGTCTACCTGGGCATTCTCGGCTTCCTGCTGGCCTTCCTCGCGATGGCGATCGTCTTCGGACGGCGTGCCGAGCGCGCTGCCTTCGGGCAGATGGAGGGACAGCCGGGAGCCGCTGCGGCCGTGCTGGACAACGTGGGCCGCGGCTGGACGACGACTCCGGCGGTCGCGATGAACCGCAACCAGGACGTCGTGCACCGGGCGGTCGGCAAGGCCGGCATCGTCCTGGTGGCCGAGGGCAACCCGAACCGGCTGCGGACGCTGCTGGGCGCCGAGAAGAAGAAGATGGCGCGCATCGTCGGCCCGGACGTCCCGGTCACCGACATCATCGTGGGCACCGGCGAGGGCCAGACCCCGCTGAAGAAGGTGCGCACGACGATGCTGAAGCTGCCGCGCACGCTGACCGGTCCGCAGGTGACCGCGACCAACGACCGGCTGCGCGCCATGGGCGACCTGATGAGCAACATGCCGCTGCCGAAGGGCCCCATGCCGAAAGGCATGAAGATGCCGAAGGGCCGCTGACCGCTCCTCCCCTCCCGTTCCTGCTACGCAAGCGTCGGCCCCGGCGGCTCTCACCGTGTGAGAGCCGCCGGGGCCGTCCTGCTCGTCCGCCCGCCGCCGGGGCTACATCCGCACCTGTACGGAGCGGCTCAGCCGGTCGTGCAGGCCGCGTCCGTCGCGGTCCCAGATGAGGGCCGGGATCGCCAGGCACAGCAGCACGCTGCGCACCACGGCCCAGCCGAAGGCGAGCCGCCTGCCGCTCTCGGCGACCACCCGCACCCTGAACAGGCGCTTGCCGGGGGTGCAGCCGACGGTGCCAACGGTGAGGACGCTCAGGACGAGGAAGATCAGGAGCGCCGCGTTGCCCGCCGTCTGGGCGTCACCGCGGGCGAAGAGGCCGTTCGCGATGAGCAGGCACAGGATCCAGTCGACGAAGAGGGCGCCGAACCGGCGGCCCAGCGGGGCCACCGCGCCGGGGCCCTCGGGGGGCAGCCCGAGGCGCTTGCCCCGGTGCCCGAAGTCGGCGCCCATCTCTTCGGCGGCCGCGCGCGGCCCGGAGAGCCACGATCCGATTGCTTGCCTGTTGTCCACCCCACCACGGTACTGCGCACCTGTTCGTCCCGGTCCGCCCGGGGCGCGGGATGCGGCCCGCGTCACGTCCCCGGCGGCGTTCGTCCCGGTCCGTCGGGGGCAGGTTCGGCGATGAGCGGTGGAGCTGCTGGTTAACTTGGGCGAAACAAATGGGTCATGCTGGAGAAATCCCGGCTGCCTATGGTCGACGCCAGCGTGCGCCACCGCACTGGCCCGCATGAAGACCCGCGGAAACGCGGCAACCCCGTCCGGCCCCGGGCGGGAGTAGGAGGAGCTGGATGTTCGGGAACGCCGACGACGCCAAGAAGTTCATCGCCGACAACGACGTGAAGTTCGTCGACGTCAGGTTCTGCGACCTGCCGGGTGTGATGCAGCACTTCACCATCCCGGCGAACGTCTTCGACCCGGACGAGGAGCTGGCCTTCGACGGCTCGTCCATCCGCGGCTTCCAGGCCATTCACGAGTCGGACATGGCGCTGCGCGCGGACCTGTCGACGGCGCGGATCGACCCCTTCCGCCGCGACAAGACGCTGAACATCAACTTCTTCATCCACGACCCGATCACGGGCGAGCAGTACAGCCGTGACCCGCGCAACGTCGCCAAGAAGGCGGAGGCGTACCTCGCCTCCACCGGTTTCGCGGACACCGCCTACTTCGGTCCCGAGGCCGAGTTCTACGTCTTCGACAGCGTCCGCTTCCAGACGTCGGCGAACGAGAGCTTCTACCACATCGACTCCGAGGCGGGCGCCTGGAACACCGGTGCGGTGGAGAACAACCGCGGCTACAAGGTCCGCTACAAGGGCGGTTACTTCCCCACTCCCCCGGTCGACCACTTCGCCGACCTGCGTGCCGAGATCTCCCTGGAGCTGGACAAGAACGGCCTCCAGGTCGAGCGCCAGCACCACGAGGTCGGCACCGCCGGCCAGGCGGAGATCAACTACAAGTTCAACACCCTCCTCGCCGCCGCCGACGACCTGATGCTCTTCAAGTACGTCGTGAAGAACGTCGCCTGGAAGAACGGCAAGACCGCGACCTTCATGCCGAAGCCGATCTTCGGCGACAACGGCTCGGGCATGCACGTCCACCAGTCGCTGTGGCAGAACGGCATCCCGCTCTTCTACGACGAGCAGGGCTACGCGGGCCTGTCCGACATGGCGCGCTACTACATCGGCGGCATCCTCAAGCACGCCCCGTCGCTGCTGGCCTTCACCAACCCGACGGTGAACTCCTACCACCGCCTGGTGCCGGGCTTCGAGGCGCCGGTCAACATGGTGTACTCGCAGCGCAACCGCTCCGCCGCGATGCGCATCCCGATCACGGGCTCCAACCCGAAGGCCAAGCGCGTCGAGTTCCGCGCCCCGGACCCGTCGTCCAACCCGTACCTCGCGTTCGCGGCCCTGCTGATGGCCGGTCTGGACGGCGTGAAGAACAAGATCGAGCCGCCGGAGCCGATCGACAAGGACCTCTACGAGCTGGCTCCCGAGGAGCACGCCAACGTCCAGCAGGTGCCGACCTCGCTCCCAGCCGTCCTGGACGCCCTGGAGGCCGACCACGAGTACCTTCTCGCCGGCGGTGTCTTCACCCCCGACCTGATCGAGACGTGGATCGACTACAAGCGCACGCAGGAGATCGCCCCGATCCAGCTCCGCCCGCACCCGCACGAGTTCGAGCTGTACTTCGACCTCTAGGCCGCAGCCGCGTGACACAAGGGCCGCCCTCCCCCGCCGGGGAGGGCGGCCCTTCGCCGTCTGCCGGGCTTCGGGATCAGCTCAGCCCGTCGCGGATCAGGTCGCGGACCAGTCGGCACGTCGTGTTGGACGGCGGGTGGATGCCCACCCGGGCGGCCGTGGTGCGGATCTTGCGGTTGGTGGCCTTCTCCGGGACGTAGACGCCCGTGTCCATCAGGACTATCGCCAGCCGCATGGCCTTCAGGCGGCGGTTGTGGGAGATGTACCACTCGCGCGGCAGGCCGGCCGGGAGCGGCTTCTTCCGCAGGGGCTTGGGAGGGGTGGACTTCGGCTTGCGGGGGCGGGTGTCGGTCAGCAGTGCGGCAGCGGTCACGGGCATCCTCCTGAGGCGTTCACGGACCCTCTCGGACGCTTCCCATTTTACTGGGCACCACTGACAATCGGCCCTGGCCAGAGGGGGTTCGCGGCCACGGGGCGGGTGGGGTCGGGGGTAGCTTTGGGGCATGGAGATCTGGATCAATCCCGCGTGTTCCAAGTGCCGGTCGGCGGTGCGGCTGCTGGACGAGGGAGGGGCGGAGTACACCGTGCGGCGCTACCTCGACGACGTGCCGCGGGAGGGGGAGATCAGGGAGGTGCTGGAGCGGCTGGGCCTTGAGCCGTGGGACATCACCCGCACCCAGGAGGCCGAGGCCAAGGAGCTCGGGCTGAAGGACTGGCCGAGGGACGCGGACGCGCGGGAGCGCTGGGTCGCGGCGCTCGCCGCGCATCCGAAGCTCATCCAGCGGCCGATCATCACGGCGGACGACGGCACGGCCGTGGTGGGGCGGACGGAGGAAGCGGTACGGGACGCGCTCGGGCGGCGGGGGTAGGGCCCGCCGGCTCAGGAGGCGGCGGAGAGGGCCGCCTCGGCCCGGGCCAGGATCTCGGTGACGCGCTGGCCGAAGCGGGCGTCGCAGGGGTGCGGGGCGCCGGTGCGGACGGCCTCCAGGAGGGCGTCCGTGGCGGCGCCGAAGGAGTCGGTCGCCGGGCCCCACTCGGCGGGCAGCTCGTGGACGCCGTCCGTGCCGCGCAGCTCGATGGAGACGCCCGCGGCCTCCTGCGGGGCGCTCAGGCTCAGCGTGGTGACGCTGGAGGCGCCCGAGGCGTGGCGCAGGGTGAGGTGGACGGTGTCGCCGGGGCCCGCGGCGGCCGTGAGGTGCGTGACGTCGCCGAGCGTCGGCAGCAGCACGGACAGGGCGTGCGGGCCCACGTCCCACAGGGCGCCCTTCTCGCCGCGCCAGGGGGAGGCGGCGTACGGGCTGTCCGAGTCCGGCGAGAAGAGCGCGCCGAGCCAGTGCGCGCGGGCGGTGAACCAGCCGCCGGCGGCGGCCTGTTCGGCGATCCAGGGGGCGACGCCGGCGGCGAAGCGCAGGGTGAAGAAGACGACGGACGCCACGCCTGCGGCCTCCGCCGCGTCGGCGACCTCGCGGGCGCCCCCGGGGGTGGTGGCGACCGGCTTGTCCAGCAGCAGGTGGCAGCCCGCCTGCGCGGCGCGGACGGCCAGGGGCGCCTGGACGTCCGGCGGCAGGGCGACGGCGACCGCGTCGCAGGCCGCGAAGAGGGCGTCGGGGTCCGCGTACGCGGTGGTGGCATGGGTACGGGCCAGGGCCTCGGCCGCTTCGGGGCGACGGCCCCAGACGCCCTGGAGGCGGACGCCGGGGTGGGCGGCGAGAGCGGGGGCATGGGTACGGGCGGCCCAGGGACCGGTACCGAGGAGGCCGATGCGGAGGGGGGCGGGTGTCGTCATGGGGTCCAGTCTGCACGGGGCGGTGCTGCGTCAGGGGCGCGGGGAACTGCGCGACCAGCCACGACGCATCCGCACGGAACCGTGCACCTGGCCGCGCGGCGAGCGCTTTAGGGAAAGGGGCGGGTCCGGGGCCTCTCCTGCGTTCGCAGGACGGGGCTGACGCGTCCGGCACGGGGGCTGGGCTCCCGGCCCTGGCGGAGGAGGTGGCCCGGCGCAGGCGCTCACGCAGGGGGCGGCACCCGGGCGGGCCGGGAGCGAGAGGGGCCGCCCCCTTGCCCGCCCTCCCCCAAGCTCTCGGCTTCGCTCGAGCAGGGGGTACCCCCCTCGCCCCCTCGGGGCGGCCCCGTCGCCCAAGGGGACGGGGGCGCAGGGCGGCTGCGAAAGCCCAAGGGGGCTGGGGTGGCAGAGCGACTGCGGAGCCCAAGGGGACGGGGCGGAAGGGGGGGCTGCGACGCCCAAGGAAGCAGAGGCGGAGGCGGCGAGAGGCTGCGACGTCCAAGGGGTTGGGGAGGTAACACGGGGTTCACGTGGGGGCAACGGGTGGGAAATGGCGGGTTGACAGGCTGCCGACCATCACCGCAGCCGCCGCGGGCCGAGCGCCGCCGCACCGGTGGCCCGCCCCGCAGCCGCGCAGCAGCAGAACCCGCAAAGGATGGCGTCCGTGACGTTCAAGGCCGAGTACATCTGGATCGACGGCGCCGAGCCGACCGCCAAGCTCCGTTCGAAGACGAAGATCCTGGCCGACGGGGCGGCCCTGCCGCTCTGGGGCTTCGACGGGTCGAGCACGAACCAGGCCCAGGGCCACGCCTCGGACCTCGTCCTGAGCCCGGTGTTCTCCTGCCCGGACCCCCTCCGCGGCGGCGACGACATCCTCGTCCTGTGCGAGGTGCTGAACATCGACATGACGCCGCACCCCTCCAACACACGGGCCGAACTGCGCCCGCAGGCCGAGCGGTTCGACGCCCAGGAGCCGATCTTCGGCATCGAGCAGGAGTACACCTTCTTCGAGGGCGAGCGCCCCCTCGGCTTCCCGGCGGGCGGCTTCCCGGCCGCGCAGGGCGGTTACTACTGCGGGGTCGGCGCCGACGAGATCTTCGGGCGCGAGATCGTGGAGAAGCACCTCGACCACTGCCTGGCGGCCGGCCTCGGGATCTCGGGGATCAACGCCGAGGTCATGCCGGGCCAGTGGGAGTTCCAGGTGGGCCCGCTGTCCCCGCTGGAGGTCTCCGACCAGTTGTGGATCGCCCGCTGGCTGCTCTACCGCACCGCCGAGGACTTCGGCGTCTCCGCCACCCTGGACCCCAAGCCCGTCAAGGGCGACTGGAACGGCGCGGGCGCGCACACCAACTTCTCCACCCGGGCCATGCGCGAGGGCTACGACGCCATCGTCACGGCGTGCGAGTCGCTGGGCGAGGGCTCGAAGCCGATGGACCACGTCAAGAACTACGGCGCGGGGATCGACGACCGGCTGACCGGGCTCCACGAGACCGCGCCGTGGAACGAGTACAGCTACGGGGTCTCCGACCGCGGCGCGTCCGTGCGCATCCCCTGGCAGGTCGCGCAGGAGAAGAAGGGGTACATCGAGGACCGGCGGCCGAATGCCAACGTCGACCCGTACGTGGTCACCCGCCTGATCGTCGAGACCTGCTGCACCGCCCTGGAGAAGGCCGGCCAGGTCTGAGCACGTTCCCCGCGCCAGGGGGGCTCCTCCCCCTGGCGCGCACATGCTTCAATAGGCGCATGACCGGCTTCCAGAACTCCACCGCCCCGGGTCGCTCCGACCTGGAGCCGTTCTGGCCTTCCCGGCAGCACCACGACTTCGACCGGGTCTGTTGTCGCGCGACGAACGCGCGGCCCCTCTAACGCCGTCACGCACCGGGCGACCGGTCCCGTACGGCCTTCGGCCCGCGCGCACATCTTGAGGTGAACCCCATGCCGCCGCGCGGCTCTCCGCGGCGGTCTCCTCCGCGCGAAAGAGCTGACCCGCCATGGCGAACTCCCGTACCACCGGCACCCGTACGTACTCCGCCTCCTCCGCGATGACCGCGAACCTCGTCCAGCGGCGCGGCGTCCACGAACCGCTGCGCCCCCCGGCCCACCGGCTGCGGGCCGTGGACCGCGACGAGGTGGCGCAGGCGCCGGCCGCCGCCCCGGTCCGCCCGGCCTACGACGTCGCCGACTACCTGCCGCCGGGGGCCACCTGGCTGCCCGCGCCCCAGCACACCCTGCCCGCGCTGCCGGGCCGTCCGCCGATGGTGGGCTACCTGGTCCTCGTACCGGCCGACCAGGGACACGTACCGCAGCAGGCGCAGCCCATGCTGGTGCAGGAGCCGGCCGGGCCCGAGCCCGTGCGGGACGTGCGGGACGGGGCCGTGCGGATCGACGGGTCCCGGCGGATCGTCGAGGTCGAGGGGCGGGCGCTGGACCTGACGTATCTGGAGTTCGAGCTGCTCGCGCACCTGGTGGCGCACCCGCACCGGGTGCACACGCGCGACCAGCTGGTGACCACGGTGTGGGGGTACGGTCACGTCGGCGACGGCCGCACCGTGGACGTGCACATCGCCCGGCTGCGCCGCAAGCTGGGCGCGGAGCACCGCCGGAGCATCCAGACGGTGCGCAGGGTGGGCTACAAGTACGCCCCGTAGGAGCCCGCCGGGGTGGTGCTGGGTACACCCCCTTTCCGGGTGCGGGGCCCGGTGACGCCGTCCCTCCGCACCGGCGAGACTGGGGGTGCACTCGGCACACGGGATGCCGGCGGAGAGGGACAGACCACCATGAATGCCATCAAGATACGTGCGTCGGTACGCGCGTCCGCGCTCGCGGGGGTCCGCGGGCTCGGCCTGTCGGTCTCCGCGGTCGTCGTGTCGTGCGTGCTGTTCAGCCTGACGCTGATCTCCCTGGTGCTCATGGTGATCGGGGTCGGGCTGTTCACCACCCCGCCGGTCCTGGCGGCGACCCGCCGGTGGGCCGACCGGCGGCGGGCCCTGGCGGGCGCGTGGGCGGACGTGCCGATCCCGGTGCCCTACCGGCCGCTGCCCGCCGACCGGCGGCCCGGGATCACCGGGCAGGTGGAGCTGGTCGCGCACCTGCTGAAGGACCCGGCGACCTGGCGGGACCTCCAGTGGCTGTTCCTCGACATGACCGTCGGCCTGATGACCGCGTTGCTGCCCGCGCTGCTGCTCTTCTATCCGCTCGAAGCGGTCGCGTACGCGTGCGGGCTGTGGCGGGTCTTCGAGAACGACCCGAACTGGTACGCCTTCATCCGGGTCGACAGCCAGGAGACGGGACTGCTCACCCTCCCGGTGGGCGCGGTGTTCCTCCTGCTCGGGCTCCGCTGGAACCCGGCGATCCTGCGCTCCCACTTCCGGTTCTGCCAGGTCCTCCTCGCGCCGACCAAGCAGGCCGCGCTCGCCCGGCGGGTGGAGACGCTGACCGAGAGCCGGCACGACGCGCTGGACACCTCGGCGGCCGAACTGCGCCGCATCGAGCGGGACCTGCACGACGGCGCGCAGGCCCGGCTGGTGGCGATGGGCATGAACCTGGGCACCATCGAGGCGCTGGTGGAGAAGGACCCCGCGCAGGCGAAGAAGCTGCTCGCGGCGGCCCGCGCCTCGTCCGCCGAGGCGCTGACCGAGCTGCGCGACCTGGTCCGGGGAATCCACCCGCCGGTGCTGGCCGAGCGCGGCCTCGGCGACGCGGTGCGGGCGCTCGCGCTGCGGCTGCCCGTCGAGACCGAGGTCGAGGTGGACCTGCCCGGGCGGGCGGACGCACCGGTCGAGTCGGCGGCGTACTTCGCCATCAGCGAGGTCCTCACCAACGCGGTCAAGCACTCCGGGGCGGACCGCCTCTGGATCGACCTGCACGGAACGGACGGCATGCTGCGCGCGTCGGTCACCGACAACGGGCGGGGCGGGGCCCGGATCGGGGCGGGGTCGGGGCTGAGCGGAGTCGAACGCCGACTCGGTACATTCGACGGTGTTCTGGCCGTCAGCAGCCCCGCGGGCGGTCCCACCATGGTGACCATGGAGATTCCTTGCGCAACCTTCGTGTCCTGCTAGCCGAAGACCTCTTCCTGCTCCGCGACGGCCTGGTCAGGATGCTCGAAGCGTTCGACTTCGAGGTCCTGGCCGCCGTCGAGACGGGCCCCGAACTGACCCGCGCCTTCGCGGAACTGCAGCCGGACGTCGCCGTCGTCGACGTCCGGCTGCCGCCGTCCCACACCGACGAGGGCCTCCAGTGCGCGCTGGCGGCGCGACGGGCGAGACCCGGACTGCCCGTGCTGGTCCTGTCGCAGCACGTCGAGCAGTTGTACGCGCGCGAGCTGCTCGCGGACGGCGACGGCGGCATCGGCTACCTGCTGAAGGACCGGGTCTTCGACGCGGAGCAGTTCGTCGACGCGGTACGACGGGTGGCGGACGGCGGCACGGCGATGGACCCCCAGGTCATCCAGCAGTTGCTGTCGCGGCGGGCGCAGGACCGGCCGATGGCCCAGCTCACCCCCCGGGAGAAGGAGGTCATGGAGCTGATGGCGCAGGGCAGGTCGAACGCGGCGATCGCGGCGCAGCTCTTCGTGACGGAGCGCGCGGTGGCCAAGCACACGTCGAACATCTTCGGGAAGCTGGACCTCACGGTGTCGGACGACGACAACCGGCGGGTGCTGGCGGTGCTGGCCTACCTGGACCGCTGACGCACCCGGCGGCACCCGGGGCCCGCGCCGGGCGCGGCGCATGGACACGACGCCGACGGGACACATGCTTAACCTGTCAGCGGGTGGCCGGATGCGAGCGGGCGAGGGAGATTGCCGACGTGGGTGAGCGGAGGACGTGGAGATCGCGGGGTGCCGCGGCGGCCGGAGGCGTGGCGCTGATGACGCTGGTCGGCGCGTGCGGCGGACCGGTCGCCTCCGCGCCCCGGCTGGACGCCGGGCCCTCCCCCGTGCCGCGGAAGTCGGCCGCCGTCATCGACTACCCGCCGTTCATCGGCGTCCTGGTGGACGGCGACGACCACTGGTGCACGGCCAGCGTGGTGGACAGCCCCCGGGGCAACATCGTGGCCACCGCCGCGCACTGCGTGTACGAGGCGGACAGCTCGGAGCCGCGCACGATCTCCTTCGCCCCCGGGTTCGCGGGCCAGGGCGTCGGCAAGCAGCCGTACGGCGCCTGGAAGGTGCGTTCCGTGCAGGTGGACGACCGCTGGCAGGAGCAGGAGGACGATCCGTACGACTTCGCGTTCCTGGCCCTGGAGCCGGACGCGCAGGGGCGCAACGTGCAGGACGTCGTGGGCGCCGCCGGGCTCGACTGGGAGTCGGGACCCGACCGGCAGGTGACCGTGGTCGGCTACCCGGAGCCCGACCACAACCCCGACAACCACCCCGTCACCTGCACCACCGACAGCAGGGCCGACAAGGACCTGCCCGGCATGGTGCGCATGGAGTGCGCGGGGTTCTGGAACGGCACCAGCGGCAGCCCCTGGCTGACCGACTACCGGGGCCCGGACCGCCCCGGCAGACTGATCGGCGTGCTGAGCGGCGGCGACACCGACGCGGAGTCGACGGCCGCGCTCTTCGGGTCCCCGGCGCGGGCTCTTTACCAGCGGGCGCTCAAGGCCTGAGGGCATTTCGCCGTATTCGGCGGCAACTTCGGGGACGCGGCCGAAATGCGCGGGGCGTGCGGGAAAGGATTGAACACGTCGTTCCCCGCATCCGTACGGGACTTCGCCCGGCAGTGGCAGAGCGCGAAGATCGCATATTCCCCGAAGGAATCCCATGGGCAAGACAGCACGCCGCAACGAGACCGCACGCCTGGACAAGACCGCACATTCGAAAAAGCACAAACGTTCCCCTTTGGTGAAACGGACGATCGCGGCGAGCGCCGCGCTCGTCCTGGGCGGGGGCGGCCTGATCGCCCTGAACGTGAGCGCTTCCGCCTCGGAGGACCGGGCCGCCCCGCCGCCCGCCGGCGCGCGCACGGGGACGATCAACTGCCCGGACGTGTCGCACGCGCTGCCCGGGATTCCCCGGGAGGCGCGGCAGGAGGTCGACCGGGAGCTGGCCGCCATGGACAGCCGCCTCACGGAGGCCTACGGCGCGTTCGCGGACGCGGGGAGCGCCGCCGGCCAGGACGCGGTGCTGGGCCCGTTGCGGGAACAGCGGGCGGCGTCGCTGGCCCGGATCGGGGACGCGGTGGAGCGCCGGCCGGGGGTGGAGCGGCCGCCGGGGCTGGAGCGGCTGGCGGAGTGCACGACGCAGGAGACGGCGGGCTCCGGTCCGCCCGGGTCCGCGGGGAGCACACCGCAGGACGGCGCCCGGCAGGGGAACGGGCCCGAGCGCTCCGACTTCGTCGACATCCGTTCCGTGCGCCCCGGCGCCCCGCAGGCCCGCCCCCGGCCCGGCGCGTCCAGGGGCGCCTTCAGCACCTTCTGCGGACGCAACGAGAACGGGAAGTTCAATCCCGACAATGTCATCGTCGCGCCGGGTGTGCGCAATGGCGCCCACCACATGCACGATTACGTCGGAAACCAGGCGACGGACGCTTTCGCGAGTGACGGCGTTCTCGCGTCGGGCCGGACGACCTGCCGCAATCCCGGTGACCGCTCGACGTACTACTGGCCCGTTCTGCGTCTCCAGAACGGAAAGGCCGAGGACGACGCGGCGGCGGACGGCGGCGGAAAGGACCAGAACACCGGGGAGATCCAGACGCCGCGCCAGGTCACCCTCGAATTCGCCGGGAATCCGACGGGGAAGGTGACGGCGATGCCGCGGTTCCTGCGGATCATCACGGGGGACGCGAAGGCGTTCACCAACGGCACGGCGAACGCCAACGCGTCGTGGAGCTGCACCGGCTTCGAGGACCGGCAACTGAAGGACAAGTACCCCCTCTGCCCGCGCGGCAGCCGGGTCGTGCGGACCTTCCGCTTCCAGAGCTGCTGGGACGGGCGCAACACGGACAGCGCCAACCACCGCGCCCATGTCGCCTTCACCCGCCCCGACGGGTCGTGCGAGCCGGGCTTCCGGCCGATTCCGCAGTTGGTGCAGCGGGTGGTGTACGCGGTGCCGCGGGGGCCGGGGTTCGCGGTGGACTCCTTCCCCGAGCAGTTGCACAAGCCGGTGACGGACCACGGGGACTTCATCAACGTCTTCGACGAGAGGGTCATGCGGCGGATGGTGAGCTGCATCAACGAGGGCCGCCGCTGCCGCTGACCCGGCCCCTTGCGCGGGGGAACCACGGGCTACCGCTGCCGCTGACCC
Organism: Streptomyces sp. NPDC039736; assembly: GCF_055596485.1. Lineage (NCBI taxonomy): Bacteria > Bacillati > Actinomycetota > Actinomycetes > Kitasatosporales > Streptomycetaceae > Streptomyces > Streptomyces sp. NPDC039736. The sequence continues at coordinate 487,888 of NZ_JBVIUQ010000005.1, forward strand.
GGTCTCCGCACCAGGGACCACGGGCCGACGCCGGTCACGGTCCGTGGCCCCCGTGCGGGCCCGCCGGGGCGTGCGAGGAGCCGGTCAGGAGGACTCCGCCGAGCCGCGTGCGCAGCAGGGCCAGGGTGGGCCCGTCGGCCACCACGACCCACCGCCGGCCGACCAGGTAGCTGCCGCCGTAGTCGGTGGCCTGGTCGAGCCATTCCGCGCGCCCACGGTCGCTGGCGAAGGCCGCGAGGACGTAACGGGAGTTCCCGGCCCGGCAGTCGGCCTGCCGGATCTGCGCCGCGTCCGTGCCGATCCGCGGCTCGCACCCGGCCAGGGCGGCCAGCTCCTCCAGGGTCCCGGTGGCCTCGGCGGGCCCGGCCGGCTCCCCGCAGCCGGTCGGCCCGAGACCGAGCAGGAGTCCGCATACCACGGCAGCCGTTCGTTCGCGCATCGGCCCATGGTGGCCCGCCCGGCGTGATCGGCGAGGGCGAACGGCCGCTTCTGACACGTCCGTTAACCGAGGTGCGCGATCATGCCCCCATGCACCTCTCGGACCTCCCCGTCCTCGCCCCCGCGTATGTGGGCGGCGTCCAGCTCGGCGCGCACGCCGCGCGGCGGCACCTGCCGGAGCCCGGCCACCGCCACGACTTCCTGCGCGCCTGCTCCACCAACGTCGACCAGCTCGAAGCGGGCCACTGGGAGACCCTCCTGACCAGCGCGCTCGTCGTCGAGGAGCCGATGCCGCTGCCGTACGCGCTGCTGCTGCTCGCGGTCCTCGGATACGCCGAGTACGCGTACGGCGCCTGGTGGGCGGCCGGGGTCTTCCTGCTCGGCCACACCGCCGCCACGCTGATCGTGTACGGAGGGCTGCGGGCGACCGGCGCGGACGCGGCGACCCGCTCGGCGGTGGACGTGGGCGCCAGCTACGGCTTCAACGCGGTGCTGGGCGCGCTGACGGCCGCGGTGCCGCGCGGTCCGCTCCGGCTGGCGGCGCGGGCGACGCTGCTGGCCCTGGGCGCGCGCCCGCTCCTCAACAAGGACCGGCCCACCTTCACCGACGTCGGGCACTTCGCGGCGCTCGCCCTGGGCGTCGGGCTGGGATCGGCGCTGGTCGGGGGCCGTCGGGCCGTCTGAGCGGGGGCCGCGTACGGTGGCGGAAAGCGCCCGTCAGCCCCGTTCACGCCCAGGAGTTCCCACCCCCATGACCGCACTCGCGTCGACCACCGTCGCCAACCTCCGCGACCTCGGCGGCCTCCCCCTCGCCGACGGCCGCACCGTCCGCCCCGGCCTGCTGCTGCGGGCGGGGCAGCTCGACCGGATGGACCCGCGGACGGACCCCGTGGTGGCGGCGCTGGGCATCGCGACGATCGTGGACTTCCGCAGCACGGCCGAGCGGACGGACCACCCGGACCGGGTGCCGGCCGGGGCGCGGCTGGTGGTGGCGGACGCGCTGGCGGACACCATCGCGGCGGCGGTGGCGCGCGGGGGCGCGGACGACAAGCCGGCGGCGGCGCAGTTGAAGCACGTCCTCTCCGACCCGGCGCTGGCCGAGGAGCACCTCGGCGGCGGCCGCGCCCAGACCCTCTTCGCGGAGACCTACCGCGCCCTGGTCTCCTCCGGCTCCGCGTGGGCCGCCTACCGGGCCTTCCTGCTGGAGCTGACGGCGCCGGACGCGGGCCCGCTCCTCTTCCACTGCACGGCGGGCAAGGACCGCACGGGGTGGGCGGCGACGATCGTGCTGACCCTGCTGGGGGCGTCGCCGCAGACGGTGGAGGCGGAGTACCTGGCGGTGAACCCGGCGGTGCGGGCCGCCTTCGAGCCGCTGATCGCGGGGTTCGTGGCGAAGGGCGGCGACCCGGAGATCGCGCAGGCGGTCATCGGGGTCGTCCCGGAGTACCTGGCGACGGCGCTGGCGGAGGTCGACGCGGCGTACGGCTCGATGGAGACCTACGTACGGGACGGCCTGGGCATCCCGGACGCCGCGGTGGCCCGCCTCCGCACCCGCCTCACCCAGGAGGCGTGACCGGCACGCGCCCGGGACGGCCGCCCGCAGGGCACGCCGTCAGGAGCGCGGGGAACTGCGCGAGCGACCGCCCGCGAAGCCGCGCGTCCCCGCACCCGGGGCCGCGCCCGACAGGGCCCCCGGGGCACCCGGGACGGCCCCGCCCCGCCCCGGCCCCGCCGCCCCGCGAGGTCCCCGCGTAAAGCCGCCCCCCACCGGGCATCCGCCCCCTATGGACCGCACCGAAGCGCCTCCGGGGCCCGGGGACACCGAGAGTCCCCGCACTCCACCCCCCGCCCCCGTCCACCCCCGCCGCATCCCCCTGTGGATCAAGATCCCCGGCGTCCTGCTGGCCCTGGTCGCCGCCCTCCTGCTGGGCACCCGCCTCTTCCTGATCCCCGGCCTCGGCGGCCTCTTCGGCACCGAGACCAAGGACCGCACCGGCCCCGCCGTCCTCAAGTCCCTCCAGGACATGAGCGATTACGAGGCGGCCGCGGGCAACTTCCAGGTGGTCGTCGACCTGGAGAAGGACGCCAAGTTCCTCCCCGACGCCCTGCGCGGCACCCGCACGCTCTACGTCGGCGCGGGCACCGTCGGCGCGAGCGTGGCCCTGGGCAGGCTCGGCAAGGGCGACGTGACCGTCAACGAGGACCGCACCGCCGCCGTCATCCGGCTCCCGCACGCCACCCTCGGCAAGCCCGCCCTGGACCCGGACCGCTCGTACGCCGTCTCCAAGCAGCGCGGTCTGCTGGACCGGCTCGGCGACTTCTTCTCCGACAACCCGAACGACGAGCGGGCCGTCAACCAGCTCGCCGCCCAGCGCATCGGCGAGGCCGCCAAGGAGAGCGAACTGCTCGCCCGCGCCGAGAAGAACACCACGAGCATGCTCCAGGGCCTGCTGCGCTCCCTGGGCTTCAAGGACATCACGGTCACCTACAGGTGACCGCTACGTCGCCGTCCCCCGCGGCCCCGGCACCGCCGGCAGTGCCGACGCCATCCCCACCAGCCGTCCCACCAGCTCCCCGAAGGGCCCGTCCGGCGGCTCGTCGGCCAGTATCCGCAGGACGATCCGCTCCGTCGCGGGATCGTACGCCGCGCCGACCGCCATCAGCGCGGCGAAGTCGTGGACGAGCTGCAACTCCAGCTCGGCGCGCGGGATCTCCCGCCCGTCGAGCCACAGGAGCGCCGTGGACTCGGCGAGCGAGACCCACGACCGCACGACCAGCGCGAGCCGGGCGGGCGGGTTCCCCACCCCCAGGTGGTCGAGGATCTGCTCGTACGCGGCCTGCCGCACCTCGTCGATCATCGCGTTCGTGGTCGAGGACCCGACCGCGGGCCCGCCGCGCATCAGCGCCGAGAAGCCGGGGCCGTGCTCGTCCACGAACCCGAAGAAGCGCTCCATGACCCGCAGCAGCCGCGCGCCCAGGGGCCCTTCGCGCGGCTCGTCGAAGCGGGCGGCGAGCTCGTCCGCGGCGCGCCGCAGGGCGGCTTCGTACAGGCTCTGCTTGCCGGGGAAGTAGTGGTAGACGAGTGGCCGGGAGATTCCCGCGGCAGCCGCGATCTCGTCGATGGAGACCTCGTCGGGCGAGCGATGGCTGAACAACTCCAGCGCCACGCCGATCAGTTGCTGCCTGCGCTCTTCGACGCCCATCCTGCGGCGCACCCCGGTCGTCATCCTCCCAGCCTAACCGCCGTCCTCCGCACGGCGGCACCCCAGGGGCCGGTGCGGATCGCGCCCCGGCCCCTCCCCGGCTCCCCCTACAGATCCAGCACCAGCCGCTCCCCCGCCGCCCGCGAGACACAGATCAGCAGCGAGTCGTCCCGCTCGGAGTCCGTCAGCAACTCGTCGCGGTGGTCGATCCCGCCCGCGATCACCCGCTGCTGGCAGGTCCCGCAAAAGCCCTGCTCACAGGAGTACGAGAGGTTCGGCACGACCGGTTTGAGCGCCGCCAGCACCGACTGCCCGGCGGCCACCGGCACCACCGTGCCGCTCCTGCGCAGCTCCACCTCGAACGCGCCGGAGCCCGGAGCGCTCGCGCCCGGCGCGAAGCGTTCGACGTGCAACGAGCAGTGCTCCGGCAGTGATCCCTCCACCGCCCCCAGCAGCCCCTCGGGGCCGCACGCGTACACGGCCGTCCCCTGCGGCACACCGGCCCAGAGCTCCGCGAGATCGGGCAGCCCGTCCTCGTCCTCGGCGACGATCCGCACCCGCCGCCCGGAGCCGTCCAGCTCCTCGACCTCCGCCAGGAACGGCATGGTGGCCCGGCTCCGCCCGCCGTACAGCAGCCGCCAGTCCGCGCCCGCGGCCCGCGCCGCCCGCAGCATGGGCAGCAGCGGGGTGATCCCGATGCCGCCCGCCACGAAGACGTACGAGGCGGAGCCGACGAGCGGGAAGCGGTTGCGGGGCCCGCGCACCCGCAGCTCGGAGCCCTCGTGGACCCGCTCGTGCACCTCCCGCGAGCCGCCCCGGCCGCCCGCCTCCTCGGGAAGCACGCGCGTGGCGACGGTGTACGAGGCGCGGTCGGCGGGGTCGCCGCACAGCGAGTACTGCCGTACGAGACCCGACGGCAGCACCAGGTCCAGGTGCGCCCCGGGCTCCCAGCGCGGCAGGTCCCCGGCGTCCAGGGCCTCCAGGTGGAGCTGTACGACGCCCTCGGCGGGCTCCGACCGGCCGCTCACCAGGACCCGGAGGCCGGCGGACGGCTGCCGCTGCCCCGACAGGGGCTCCTCCAGCGCGGGCAGGGGCCACAGCGGCGACTGCCGGACGCGGCCGCGCAGCGCCCGCCGGGCGGCGACGGCGAGCGACGCGGCACCGGCCGCGATCAGATACGTACGGGCACGGGGCATGGGTCAGGAACCTCCACGGGTGCGGGCCTCGGCGGCGCGTGCGGCGGGGGACGAGGCGAGGTAGGCGACGGCCTGGGCGGTGCTGCCCTCCTGGGAGGGGTGGTAGCCGCGGCTCAGGTAGCGGGGGACGGACTTGGCCATCGCGCCGGCCGACGGCAGCAGGCCGCGGCGGCCGTCCCGCACGAAGTCGGCGAGGCGGGCCCGGCCCGTGCCGCCCAGCGTCGGGTCGTTCGCCATGAAGAAGCGGGCGCCGCGCTGCCACAGGAAGACCAGCGCGGTGAACGCCACGGCCCAGGTGCGCACCCGGCGGGCGTAGCCGCCGTCGACGTGCTGGAACAACTCGAAGGCCACCGAGCGGTGTTCGACCTCCTCGGCGCCGTGCCAGCGCAGCAGGTCGAGCATGGTGGGGTCGGCGCCGCGGCGGTCGAGCTCGTCGGCGTTCAGCACCCAGTCGCCGAGGAAGGCGGTGTAGTGCTCGATGGCCGCGATGACCGCGATGCGCTCGATCAGCCACCACCTGCGCGGCCTGCCGGGCGGCAGCGTGCGGTCGCCGAGCAGCTTCTCGAAGAGCCAGTCGACCTGTGCGGTGTACGGCGTGGGGTCGAGTCCCTGCGCCTTGAGGTGCGGCAGGACCGCGTCGTGGGCCTGGGAGTGCATGGCCTCCTGGCCGATGAACCCGATGACGTCCCGGCGCAGCCGCTCGTCGGTGATCAGCGGCAGCGCCTGCCGGTAGACGTGCACGAACCAGCGCTCCCCCGCCGGGAGCAGCAGGTGCAGGACGTTGATGGTGTGGGTGGCGAACGGCCGGCCGGGGAGCCAGTGGAGCGGGGTGTCCGCCCAGTCGAAGGACACGTTGCGGGCCTTCAGCGGCGTCCGCTCCGACGCCACCGGGGCCGGCCCCTGCTGCGTATTAGACATGGCGTCAATGTACTGACGAGTACGACCTTGGCAACAGGTCTGTGCGGCCAGAACTTCGACGCCGTGCGGTCAACGCCCCCTGCGCACTCCGCCCCTACGCGGTCAACGCCCCACGCGCACTCCGGCGCCACCCGGCCGTCACCTCAGCGAGTCCGCCTCCGTGCCGTCCGCGAGCCTGCCGCTGAGGTGGGCCTGCGCCCCCTGCCGGGCGGGCACGGCCAGCACGTTGCCGTCCGCCGAGCCCTTGATGCCGCCGCTCGCGGTCACCGAGGCGAAGTCCTCGTTCCCGGCGGCCAGCAGGTACCACTTGTCGCTCTTGGACTTCCACAGCGCCCCGGCGAGCACCTTCGGGTCCTTGGCCCCGCACGCGGCGGAGTCCTCGGCCTTCGCCACGGTCGCCCCCGGCGTCGCGCGCCCGGCGGCCGGCGGCAGGAACTGGGCGAGGACCCGGCTGCCGCTCCCCCGCCAGGTCTCCGCCCTGACGCACGTCCACTGCGCGGTGCCGCCGCCCTCGGGCAGGCTCTGGGAGGCGTACGACCACACGTGGACGCCGCGTACGCCGTGCGAGCGCAGGGTGGGCAACTGGCAGGCGGTGCGGGCCCAGCCCGCCCGGTCCGCGGGCGACTTCAGGTCCCCGGCGGCCGCCGGAGCTCCGGCGGTCAGCCGGGCCGGGAGCAGTTCGCCGAGGTCGGTGAGGGTGCGCGTCCCGGTGGTGTCGCGGATCTCCACGGCGTCCCAGGACGTGCAGTCCCGGGCCATCGAGGAGGCCGCGACCGGCTCGGTGACGCCGTCGGGTCCGCGCTTGAGGGGCCGGGGGGCGGCGGCCGCGTCGAGCAGGTCCCGCACCGAGGCGCGGTCGGCCCAGGGGGCGGTCAGGTAGCGCACCGCGGTGGCGGTCCTGGAGACGACCACGGCGTTCGCGGTGGCCTCCCGCGCGCCGTCCGCGCGGGCGAAGTCGAGGGCGGTCCGCCCGGCGCCGTCCAGGGGTTCGGCGTACCGCACGAGCCGCAGCCCGTCGTACAGGACGACGACGCGCGCCCCGTCGACCTCGCCCGCGTACAGGAGCTGGGGCGCGCCCGCGGCGGGCCCGGTGGCGGTCTCCGGGGTGGCGGAGATGTGCACGGCGTCGCCCGGCGCGGCCCAGACGGCCAGGGCGCGGCGCAGCAGCTCGCTGTCGTCGGCGAGGGAGCCGCGGACGGGCCAGGCGGAGAAGTCGGTGCGGTCGGAGGTCTTCCACGCCCCGGCCGCCGCGACCGTCAGCAGCCCCGGGTCCAGGGCCTCTTCGGCCGCGAGGTTGCGTACGGACGCGTCGCGCTCCCCCGGTCCGCCCAGCACCACCGCGCCCACGACCAGCGCGGCGAGGGCGGCGCCGCCGACGCGGGTGAGCCGGCGGCGGCGCATGAGGTCGGTGGGGCGGGCCTGGAGCGAGCAGGGGTCGAACTCGGCGGACGCCAGGAGCGGGGACGGCTCGACCGTGCCGGCCTCCGCGAGGGCGGCGTCCGGGTCGGCGGCCCCGGCGGCGGCGAGCACACCGCGCACCTCCGCCGCGTCCAGTCCCTCCAGGCCGCGCAGCACGTACGCGGCGCGGCCCGCGCCGGACAGGGCGGCGAGCCTTTGGTCCAGGGCGAGTTCGTCGGCGCCGCCCGAGGCGGGGAACAGCCGCATCCCCCACACCTGCGGCAGCACGGGCGGCAGTTGGGCCCGCTTGGGCCAGGCCCCGCGCAGCAGCGGCGGCTGGGCGTCCAGGGCCTGGCGCAGCACCTGCTGGCGTACGAACGCGTGCCCGCCCCGGGTGCGTTCGCCCTCGGGGCCGCGGGGGCCGGGGACCGCGGCGACGGCCTGCGGGGTGCGGCCGGTGCGGCCGCGCGGGAGGGCGCGCTGGACGAGGGAGTGGGCGGTCAGGACCCGCCGGTTGCGCCCGAGGTGCGGCGGGAGCACCAGGTAGGCGAGCCGGACGAGGCCGGGGTAGTGCTCGACGAGCGCGGCCTCGGCCTGCTCGACGCCGACGGCGACGGTGGCGTCGGCCGGGGGCGCGGCGGCGGGGTCGTCGGTGGGCTTGCTGGGGCGGCTGAGGACATCCTGGGGGCGGCGCACATTACGCAGAACGAACCATTCGTGGGATGGTCACCCACGACTTCGCGCCGGGGCGTCCCGGACGGTTCCGCGGGGGGCCGCGGCGGATCGCGCCGGTCAGGGCAGCGGCCCCAGGAGGGCGAGCGCGAGGGCGGTGTCCTGGTGGGCCGCCGCCCCCTCCCGGTAGGCGCGTTCGTACGCGGCGTCGCCGATCAGCGCCCGGGCCCGCCGCTCGCACTCCTCGCGCACGGGGCCCAGCTCGGGGGTGCCGCGCTGGGGGTGGCCGACCTGGCTCCAGTAGGTGTGCCCGGTCCCGTAGACGCGGGCGGCCTGTTCGCCGTCGCCCCGGGCGGCGAGGGCGGCGGCCAGCGTGTCGAGGCCGAGGGCGATGCCGAAGCTGTCGCCGATGCGGTACTTGGCGTCGACCATGGCACGCGCGTGCGCGGCCGCGTCGTCGGGCCGCTCCTGGAGCAGGGCGACGAGGGCCAGTTGGTAGTCGGCGTAGGAGCGCGTCCAGCACTCGCCCCGCTCGGCGCAGATCCGGCGGAGTTCCTCGGCGGCGGTCCTGGCGTCGTCCAGCTCGCCCATGCCGGTGAGGGCGAAGACGCGCACCAGGCGGCAGCGCAGTTGGGCGGCGGAGTCGAAGGGGGCGCCCGGCCGGGCGGTGAGGCAGCGGTCGGCGACGGTGTGCGCGGCCCGCGGTCTGCCCATCAGCAGATACGTGATGCCCAGCAGGTAGGCCGCGCTGAGCATGTCCTCGGGGTTCCGGTCCTGCCAGGCGGCGACGGCGCACTGCTCGCCGAGCCGGCGGGCGCCCTCGTGGTCGCCCTGGAGGCTGCCGGCGACGCCGAGCGCCCACAGGGCGCGCGAGCGGTGCGGGCCGGGGGCGGCGTGGGCCCGCAGGGCGCGGGTGAGGTAGGCGCGGGCCTCGTGGAGGTGGCCGCAGCACCCCCAGTAGAAGCCGATCCTCCCGGCCATGGCGAGCGCCCGCTCGGGGGCGGTCTCCAGCAGGTGGTCCAGGGCGGCGCACAGGTCGGCGTGCGCGCCGCCGATCCGCCGGTACCAGTGGGCCTGCTCCGCCCCGATCCAGCCCTCGTCGGCGCGGCGGGCGAGCTCGGCGTGGTGGGTGGCGTGCCGTTCGGCGACGCGGGCGCTCTCGCCGAGTTCGCGCAGCCACATCGCCCCGTACTCGCGCAGGGTGTCGAGCATGCGGAAGGTTCCCTCGGCCCGCTCCCGCACGACGGACTTGCGGACCAGCCCGCGCAGGGCCCGCCCGACGGCGCCGGCGTCCAGCGGGCCGCCCGCGCAGACCTCGGCGGCCCGCTCCTCGTCGAAGTCCCCCCGGAACACCGAGAGCCGGGCCCAGAGCAGCCGCTCCAGCGGGGTGCACAGCTCGTGGCTCCACCCGATGGCGGTCCGCAGGGCACGGTGCCGCTCGGGCCACACCCCGTCCTGGGTGAGGACGTCGAGCCGGGCGCCGGCCCGCGCGGTGAGCCGCTGGGCGAGGTCGTGCACGGTGCGGCCCTCGGTGAGCTGGGCGCAGGCGAGTTCGAGGGCGAGGGGGATGCCTTCGAGGTGGGCGCAGACGGCGTCCACGTCGGTGGCGTCCGGGACCGCGCCGGGGGCGGCGCGGCGGGCCCGCTCGCGGAAGAGGTCGGCGGCGCCGTCGGGGCCGGCCAGCGGCAGCGGCGGTACGTCGAGGACGTGCTCGCCGCGGCTGCCGAGGGCCTGCCGGCTCGTGGCGAGGACGGTCAGCCGGGGGGCGGCGGTGAGGAGTTCGGCGACGAGGTGGGCGACGGGGGCGGCGAGCCGTTCGCAGCAGTCGACGACGAGGAGGAGCTGTTTGTGCTGGAGCCAGGCGCAGAGGGCTTCGGCGGGCATCCGCAGGGTGTGGTCGGCGAAGTCGACGGCGTCGCTGACGGTGGCGACGAGGAGGGCGTCGTCGCGGAGCGGGGAGAGATCGGCCCACCAGACGCCGTCGGGGTGGGCGGCCGGGGTGTCCTGGGCCTGCTGGGCGGCGCGGAGCGCGAGGCGGGTCTTGCCGATGCCGGCGGGGCCGGTGAGGGTGACGAGGCGGGACGTGCGGAGGGCGCGGGCGACGCGGGCCAGGTCGGCGCGGCGGCCCACGAAGGTCGTGGCGTCCTCGGGGAGGTTTCCCAACACGGGGTCATTCTTGCCCACTTGGGCGCCGTGCGGGGCGGGTGGGCGGTGGCTGCCCTGCCGGGGGATCCGCCGCCGGACCCCCGTTCCGCGCCCCTGCCCCGCCCCTTTCCCCGAAGCACTCGCCGCGCGGCCGGGCGGTGGGGTGCCCGTGCGGTTCCCCGCGCCCCTTTCAGGGGCGCGGGGACCGCGTTCAGCCCGCCCGGAAGACCGCCACCGTGCGGGGCGGGACCGTGAAGGTGCCCGAGGACGCCTCGTAGGAGGACCGCTTGACGACCGGGTCGGAGCCGCGTGCCTGCACCGGGTGCAGTGCGTGGGGGCGGCCCGAGAGGGCCGGCACCGTCTGCCGCACGGCGTCCGGCGTCGCGTTGAACACGACCACCAGGTCGCCGAGCCGCATCGTGACGGCCCCCGGCGTCTCGTCCTCGCCCGAGAGGGGGAAGGAGAGCCGGGACTGGACCGCACCGGCCGTCGCCAGCCCGAAGCCCGGTTCCGTCGTACGGATCTTCAGCAGGTCCCGGTAGGCGGCCGACGCCCCGTCGATCTCCGGGCAGCCGACCGAGACGGACGTCAGCAGTGGCTTGCCGAACGGCCACTTGGGGCGGTTGTCCGCCGCCGGCGGCAGGCCCCGGCCGAAGCCGTTGCCGTCCCGGCAGTCCCAGTGGGCCGCGTTGAACCAGTCCCCGCTGTCGTAGGAGTTGCGGTCCAGCGACTTGGACCGCAGGAGGTCGGTCCCCGCCTGGGAGAGCGCCGGGCCCTGCGACAGGGCCGCCGTCGCCATGCCCAGCACCTGCATCCGCGCCCGGTCCGACGCCGTGGTCCTCACCGGCAGCTTGAAGGCCAGCGCGTCGAAGAGGGTCTCGTTGTCGTGCGCGTCCGCGTAGGCGAGGGCGTCGCCGGGGGCGGCCGCGTATCCCGCCGGGGAGCCGTTGTAGTCGACCTGCGACCCCTTGACCGTACGGCCGCCGCTGTCCACGAAGGAGTAGTCCGCGAGGTTTCCGCTCAGGCCGACCTTCAGCAGGTCCTGGTAGTGCAGCAGCCGGGCCCTCTGCTCGGCCGGACTGCCGTTGGCGGGAGAGGAGTTGGGGTCGGTGAAGAGGCCCGAGGCGAAGCCCTGCACGCCCGGGTCCTCGTCGAAGGGGCCGCCGCCGCGCACCGCGTCCCGCGCCCGGTCGGAGAAGGTCGCGATGCCGGTGCCCGCCATGTTCTTCTGGGTGGCCTGCACGAAGCGCGCGTCGTCGGCGATCTCGCCGAAGTTCCAGCCCTCGCCGTACAGGACGACCGCCTTGCCGTCGACCCCGTCCTCGGCGACGGTCAGCGCGTCGAGCGCCTTGCGGACGGCCAGGATGTTGGCCTTCGGGTGGTGTCCCATGAGGTCGAAGCGGAAGCCGTCGACCTTGTACTCGCGCGCCCAGGTGACCACGGAGTCCACGACCAGCTTGCCCATCATGGCGTTCTCGGGCGCGGTGTTGGCGCAGCACGTGGAGGTCGCGACGGAGCCGTCCGGCAGCAGCCGCTGGTAGTAGCCCGGCACGATCCGGTCCAGTACGGACTTCTCCGACTGTCCGGCGGCGACGGTGTGGTTGTAGACCACGTCCATCACGGTCCGCAGCCCGCTGCCGTTGAGCGCCTGCACCATCTGCCGGAACTCGACCGTGCGCCGCGTCCCCTCCGGGTCACTGGCGTACGAGCCCTCCGGCACGGTGTAGTGCAGCGGGTCGTAGCCCCAGTTGTAGGCGTCCTTCGCCGCGGCCTTCCCGACGCAGTCCTGCTGCGCCTCGGAGTCCTTCGGGTAGGAGCCCAGGTCGCAGGCGGGAGACGCCTGTCCGGACTTCTTCTCCGGTACGGTCCCGATGTCGAAGACGGGGAGCAGGTGGACGTACGAGGTCCCGGCGGCCGCCAGCTTCCGCAGGTGCTGCGAGCCCTTCGAGGCGCGGTCCGTGAAGGCCAGGTACTGGCCCGGGTGCTCAGCCGTCCGGTCCCCGACGGAGAAGTCCCGTACGTGCAGCTCCTGGATCTGCGCGTTCCGCAGGGGCACGGGGGCGGGTTTCCTCAGCCCCTGCCATCCCTTCGGCGCGAGCCCGGGGTCGCGCAGGTCGACCACCAGGCTGCGCGCCGAGTCCGTCGTCAGCGCGGTGGAGTACGGGTCGGTGACCCGGTTGGTGACGACCTTCCGGACGCTGGGCGCCCACACGGTCACCTCGTACAGGTACGGCTTCCCGGCCCACCCCGGCTCGCCCCGGACGGACCACACGCCGCTGCGCGCGTCCCGGCGCATGGGGACCTTGCGCCCGGCCAGGTCGAGCACGACCCGCTGCGCGGTCGGCGCCCACACGGACAGCGTCGGGCGGCCGTCGCGGAAGACGGGCCCGAGCGCGGCCTGCTGGGCGCTCGCCGCGTAGGTGGCGTCGAGGACACCGGGGAGCTGCACGCCGGTGGCCGCCAGCAGGGCGCCGTTGGCGGCCCGCTGGGTGGCGATCACCTGGCCGCGCAGGGCGTCCTCCACGCGGTCGCGGTCACGGGCGTCGACCACGAAGGCCGGATGGTCCTTGAGGTGCGGGAACTTCGCCTTCTGCGCCTCGCTCAGCGCGATCGGGTTCAGCCGCAGCCAGCGGCCCTCGTCGCTCAGCGCGCCGTCGACGACCTCGATGCCGCCGTCCTTCGCGTACACGAGCTGCTGGCTGGTCGCCTCGGTGGCCTTGACCTTCCAGACCACGGTGTCCCGGTCGAGCCACTGCGCCTCGGCCCTGCCCAGGTCGAGCGAGCCCGCGCCGGCGGTCTGCGGCAGGACGTACGCCGGCTGTCCGGCGAGCGCCCACACCTCGTGCCCGTGGGTGGCGAGGTCGAGGGACTGGTCGGTCGGGAGGTCCTTCTCGTCGCCCTTGTGCAGGATGTAGGAGAGGGAGGCGGCCCCGGCGGCGAGCGGCACCTCGTACGTCACTCCGTACGCGTCCTCGCGCACCGGCGGCAGCGGCTTCGCCCAGTCGGTCGGGTCCTTGGCCCCGGTCCAGACGTGCAGGCCCCAGCCGTCGTAGTTCCCGTCGGCCCGCTGGTAGTGCAGCACCGCCTTGCCCTTGTCCTGCGGCGGGTACGTGCCCTGGGGGGCCTTCGTCGCCTGCCCGTCCCCGCCCTGCTCGATCCACACCTCGCCGGTGGCCGCGAGGTCGACGGTCCGCGCGGGCCCGTCGGCGGCGCCGTCCTTCTCGACGGTGTAGGGGAAGGCGGCCGCCCCTTCGGGGAGCTTCACCCAGGCGAAGGCGCCGTAGGCGTCGCGGCCGGTGAACGCGCCGGTCCCGAGCGGGGACTTGAGCGTCCAGCCGGTGTAGTCGCCGTCCGTCCGCCGGTAGTGCACGACGGCGTACGTCCGGTCCCCGGCGCGCGGCTTCTCGGGCGGGGGCGTCCGCCCCGCCGTCGTCGCGGCGAGGGCACTGGCCGTGCGTCCGGCGCTGTCCACCACGACCGCCTTGTACCGCAGGGCGGTTCCGGCACGCGTGGCCGCGTCGACGTGGTGGGTGACCTTGTACGGGGCGTGATCGGCGGAGCCGAGGACGCGCCAGGGGCCGTTGCCCGCCTGGGCGGCGAAGACGACCCGGTTGAGCTGCCCGCCGGCGGGGGCGGCCTCGATCTCGACGGTGCCGGTGGCGCCGGGTGCGGGGGCCTTCAGGGTGAGGGAGGGCTTGGCAGCCGGTGTGCCGAGCGGCTTCTCGGCCCGGAGGACGACGCTGGAGAGGGCGGGGACCGTGACCTTCACCGTGCCGCCGGTGGCCGTCACGGGGGCGGCGCCGCCGTAGAGCGTGCGGAAGCCGGTGCTCGCGACCGGGATCTCGACGGTCTTCGCCCCGGTGGCGCTGTTCGTGGCGACGACGTACTCGACCTTGCGCCTGCTGTCCGTACGGGAGAAGGCGTACACGGAGTCCCGCGCGTACCGCTCCTCCTGGACGCCGTCGCGCAGGGCGGGGTGCGCCCGGGTCAGCTTCGACAGTTCGGCGATCGAGCGGTAGAGGGGGTGGGCGGTGTCGTAGGCGTCGCTCGCGTGGGTGCGGTCGGTGCCGAGCTGGTCGTCGTCGAGGTAGTCGGGGGTCCGGGAGGCGAAGAGGGTCTGGCGGGAGTCCTTGTCGCCGCCCGCGCCGGTGAAGCCCTGCTCGTCGCCGTAGTAGACGACGGGGTTGCCGCGCCCGAAGAACATCAACTCGTTGGCCAGACGCGCCCGCTGGAGCAGTTCGGCGTCGCTCGCCTTCGGGTTGTCCTGCTTGAGGAAGGCGCCGATGCGGCCCATGTCATGGTTGCCGGTGAAGGTCACCTGCTCGTACGCGTTGGCCTTGTCGGTGGTGTAGCGGTAGTCGGCCCCGTAGACCTTGGCGAGCCGGGCGGCGCCGCCGCTCCGGGAGGCGTAGCCGCGCAGGGCGTCCTGGAGGGGGAAGTCGAGGGTGGCGTCGAGGCGGCCCCGGGTGACGTAGGGGGCGGTGGCGGCCGGGTCGGAGTCGTAGACCTCGCCGAACAGGAAGAAGTCCGCGCGCCCCCGCTTCTTGGCGTAGGCGTCGAGGGCGGTGGCCCACTGGGTCCAGAAGCCGAGGTCGACGTGTTTGACGGTGTCGATGCGGAAGCCGTCGATGTCGAAGTCGCGGACCCACTTCTCGTAGATCCTCGCCATGCCGTCGACGACCTCGGGCCGCTCGGTCCACAGGTCGTCGAGGCCGGAGAAGTCGCCGTACTCGGCGCTCTCGCCCGCGAAGGTGGAGTCGCCCCGGTTGTGGTACATCGTCGGGTCGTTGAGCCAGGCCGGGGTCTTGCGCTCGCCCGTGCGCGGGACGGGCGTGTACGGGAACGCGTCCCGGTCGACCTCGGGCGTCCGCACGCGGTCGTCGAACGGGCGGCCCTCCTTGTCGAGGTAGGGGTGGGAGCCCTTCGGCCGGTAGCCGTACTTCTTCTCGGCGTGGTCGACGGTGTCGGCGGTGTGGTTGGTGATGACGTCGAAGAAGACCTTCATGCCCTTGGCGTGGGCCTTGTCGATGAGCCGCTCCAGGTCGGCGTTGGTCCCGAAGTGGGGGTCGACCTGGGTGAAGTCGGTGATCCAGTAGCCGTGGTATCCGGCGGAGGCGTCCTTCCCCGTGCCCTGCACGGGCTTGTTCTTGAAGATCGGGGCCAGCCAGAGGGCGGTGGTGCCGAGCCCCTTGATGTAGTCGAGCCTCTCGGTCAGGCCCTTGAGGTCGCCGCCCTGGTAGAAGCCCTTGTCGGCGGGGTCGAAGCCGTGGTCGGGACGGGTTCCGGCGAGGCCGCCGCGGTCGTTGGCCGGGTCGCCGTTCGCGAACCGGTCCGGGAGGACGAAGTAGAACTGGTCGCGGGTCAGGTCGTGGCGGGCGGGCTGCGCGGCCAGCCGGGCGTCGGAGGGCGGGGCCGGCGCGTTCGGGGCCGCCGGGGCCTTCGGGGCCGCGAGAGCGGGGACGGCGGGGGCGAGGGCGGCGCACAGGGCCGCGCTCACGACGCCGACGACGGCTCTTCGCAGGGGTGTGGGTATCACGGGCGGGTTCTCCTCGTACGGGTCGACCGGAGGGGGTGGTGACGCGGAGCGGCGGTGGCGCGGGGTCGGCGGTGCGGGCGGGGGCGGTGCGGGGCCGGTCCGGATCCACCGCGGAATGTCCTCGGCCTGCCGCTGAATGTTCTTGCAGCAAGACAGCAGAAAGTTCTTGCGCGTGACGGTACGAGGGGGGCGGGGAGGGGTCAAGGGGTTGGACGGGATGGGGATTTGGGCTGGTCAGGCGGGGGCGGATCGCGCCGGGGCCCTCGGACGGCCCGCCCCCGCGCCCTCAGCAGGCCCGCGCGCCCGCGTGCAGGGCGATCGCCGTGCCTGCGGGGGCGGTCGCGGTGAAGCGGCCCGCGCCGTCGACCGTGACCGGGCGGCCGCTCTGGACGTCGCAGTAGGCGCCGCCGGGCAGGGACGTCTGGAAGGTGCGGGTCAGCGGGGAGCCGTCGCGGTTGATGACGACGTACGCCTTGGAGCCGCGCCCGAAGGCGATCTGGTTGCCGCCGTTGTCCCACCAGCCGGTGACGGGCTGCCCGGCGGCGGTGTTGCGCAGGGCCACCATGGAGGCGATCTCACGCCAGTCGTGCTGGCACTTCCAGCCGTCCGCGTAACAGGAGTTGACGTGACCGCCGTTCGGCGGGCCGGCGTCCTTGTCGGTCCACTCGTAACCGGAGTGGACGTCCGGGGAGCCGTACGGCCAGGCCAGCATGAAGACGTTGGCGAGGGTGTAGGTGCTGCCCGCCTTGTAGTTGAGGGTGTCGCCGACGCGCTCGGTGTCGTGGTTGTCGACGAACACCGCCGACCTGCCGGACTCCATGAAGCCCCAGCCCTCGCCGAAGTTCTTCAGCCAGGCGAGGCTGCCGCCCTGGAACGCGTGCTTCAGCCCGCGCGCGTACCGGAACTCCTGGACGTCCCCGGTCCCGAGGTACTCGCCCGGGGAGACCGCCTCGCCCTCGCCGTGGATCGCCTCCTGCTTCCAGTACACGGCGGGGTCGCTCAGCCGGGACTTGATCGCGGCCAGGTCGGCGGCCGGCATGTGCTTGGCGGCGTCGACGCGGAAGCCGTCGACGCCGAGGGAGCGGAGGTCGTTGAGGTAGCCGGCGATGCGCCCGCGCACGTACTCCTCGCCGGTGTCGAGGTCGGCGAGGCCGACGAGTTCGCAGTTCTGGACGTTGGAGCGGTTGCGGTAGTCGGTGACGGGGGCGCGGCAGTCGTCGAAGTCGAAGCCGGAGTAGACGCCGGGGTAGTCGTACTTCCGGTACGAGGAGCCGCCGGTGCCGGTGCCGTCACCGGCGGCCATGTGGTTGACGACGGCGTCGGCGACGACCTTGACGCCTGCCGCGTGGCAGGTGTCGACCATGGCCTTGAAGGCGGCCCGGTCGCCGAGCCGCCCCGCGATCCGGTAGCTGACGGGCTGGTACGAGGTCCACCACTGGCCGCCCTGGATGTGCTCCTGGGGCGGCGAGACCTGGACGTACCCGTACCCGGCGGGGCCGAGCCGGTGGGTGCATGCCTTGGCGACCGAGCTGAACTTCCACTCGAAGAGGACGGCGGTGACGTCCTTGCCGCCGGGCGGGGCCGCCTGGACGGCGGGGGCGGGGGCGGCGAGGAGGGCAGTGGTGGTGGCGAGGAGAGCGAGGACGGAGGGGAGTCTGCGGGGTACGGGGAGCTTGCGGGGCATGGGGATTCCTTCGGTGGGGGGCGCTGCGCGGGCCGCGCAGGGCACGTTGAAGGTTCTTGCTGCAACTACCGGGAATTTCTTGCGGGGTGACGTTATGAGCGGGCCGGGGGGAGGTCAACCCTCCGCGCAAGGGCTGTTCCGGTGCCGGGCTGATCGAGTTCCGGGACCGGGCTGATCGAACGGTCGGGCGTCCGTCCGTGCAGGTCAGGTAACTTGCTGGCCGTACGGGGAAGTTGACCGGTGGGCCGGGAGCACCCCTTGCAGGGGCCGAGCTTCGGCACGTCGGCGGAACAGGGGCGACGGGTGACCGCGTTCTGCCGGGCGTACGGGCCGGACCTGGCGGGCCCCGAGGTGCTGGACGTCCTACCGGACCGGCTGCAGGCCCTGATCGACTTCACGCGGGAGCAGGCGGCGCAAGGGCACGAGGCGTTCCGGCGGCACCTCGCGGAGGGGCGCGCGGACCTGTACGCGAGCGATGAGGTGCGGCGGTCCGGGCCAGGTCCCCGAGGCACTGGACCCGGACCGGTTCTTCGGACCCGGGAAGGACGCCTGCCGGTCGGAACGCCCCCTCCTGGCGGCCGTCGGCCGAGGAGGAGAGAGCCGTCCGGTGATCAGAAGGGGGCCCGCGTCCGCGCGGCCGGCCCCCTGACACTCGCCTGCGCCGTGGAGCCGCGCACCACCAGCTCGGGCTGGAAGACGTACTCGGTGCGCTGGACGGGGCTGCCGCTCAGCTCCTCCAGCAGGGCTCCGACCGCCGCCGAGGCCATCGCCTGGACGGGCTGGCGGACCGTGGTGAGGGGCGGGTCCGTGAAGGGGATCAGCGGGGAGTCGTCGTAGCCGACGACCGAGACGTCCGCGGGGACGCGCAGGCCCCGCTCGCGGGCGGCGCGGACCGCGCCGAGGGCCATCATGTCGCTGCCGCAGATGATGCCCGTACAGCCCTGGTCGAGGAGGGCGGCGGCGGCCGCCCGGCCGCCCTCGACGCTGAAGAGGGTGTGCTGGACGGCCCCTTCGGCGGCGTCTCCGAGCGCTTCGAGGAACGCCTGGCGCTTGCGGTGGGAGGGGACGTAGCGGGCCGGTCCCACCGCGAGGCCGATACGGGTGTGGCCGAGGTCGGCGAGGTGGGTGAGGGCCATGCGGACCGCGACGTGGTCGTCCGGGGAGACGAAGGGGGCGCTGACGCGCTCGTTGTAGCCGTTGACCAGGACGTACGGGACGCCGGCCGCGGAGAGGTTCGCGTAGCGGGCGGGGTCGGCGGACAGGTCGGCGTGCAGGCCGGACAGGAAGATGATGCCGCCGACGCCCCGGTCGACGAGCTGCTCGACGAGTTCGTCCTCCGTCGCGCCGCCGGGGATCTGGGTGCACAGGATCGGGGTGTGGCCGTGGCCCGCGAGCTGCTGCTCGATGATCTGGGCGAAGGCGGGGAAGATCGGGTTGGTCAGCTCCGGGGTGACCAGGCCGATCAGGTCCGTCGCGCGGGGCTTGAGACGTACGGGGCGGGCGTAGCCCAGGACGTCCAGGGCGGCCAGGACGCGGTGGCGGGTGGTGGTCGCGACTCCCGGCTTGCCGTTCAGGACACGGCTCACCGTCGCCTCGCTGACCTCGGCCTGCGTGGCGATGTGGGCCAGCCGGGGAGCGGGCGGGCCGCTCCCCGGCGCGGGGTTCGTCACACGGACCACCAGACGGTGGTGTCGGCGGGAAGCGTCACCTCGCCGTCGCCGGCGTCCACCGCGGCGCTGGCGAGGAGCAGCCGGCCGGGGGCCTGGATGCGTACCGGCTCGGCGGTGGTGTTGGCCGTGCAGACGAAACCGCCGCGGGCGAAGGCCAGGACGCCGGGCGCGGTGTCCGGCAGCCAGCTCACGTCCGTGCCCGCGCCCAGGTCCGGGTGGTCGCGGCGGACGGCGAGGGCGGAGCGGTAGAGCTCCAGGGTGGAGTGGGGGTCGCCGGTCTGGGCCTCGACGGACAGTTCCGCCCAGGAGTCGGGCTGCGGGAGCCAGCTGCCGCCGTCGCCGAAGCCGTACGAGGAACCCGTGACCGTCCACGGGATCGGCACCCGGCAGCCGTCGCGGAAGCCGTCCTGGCCCGCCGCGCGGAAGAAGGACGGGTCCTGGCGGGCCTCGTCGGGCAGGTCGGTGACGTCCGGAAGTCCCAGTTCCTCGCCCTGGTAGACGTACGCCGAACCCGGGAGGGCCAGCATCAGCAGGGTGGCGGCGCGGGCGCGGCGCAGGCCGAGTTCGCGGTCGCCGGGGGTGCGGATCTGGGTGCCGAGGCCGGGCGGGTTGGCGAAGCGGGTGGCGTGGCGGGTCACGTCGTGGTTGGAGAGGACCCAGGTGGTGGGGGCGTCGACGGGGCGCATCGCGGCGAGGGAGACGTCGATGACCTCGCGCAGCGCCTCGGCGTCCCAATGGGTGCCCAGGTACTGGAAGTTGAATGCCTGGTGGAGCTCGTCGGGGCGGACGTAGTTGGCGGTGCGCTCGACGGTGGGGGTCCAGGCCTCGGCGACGCCGATCCGCTGTCCCGGGTACTCGTCGAGGATCTTCCGCCAGGCGCGGTAGATGGCGTGGACGCCGTCCTGGTCGAAGAAGGGCATGACGTCATTGCCGAGCAGCTTGAGCTGGTCGTGGGAGCCGATGTCGGGCAGCCCGTCGGCCTTGACGAGGCCGTGGGCGACGTCGATGCGGAAGCCGTCGACACCCATGTCGAGCCAGAAGCGCAGGATGGAGCGGAACTCGTCGGCGACGGCGGGGTGGTCCCAGTTGAAGTCGGGCTGCTGGGGGGCGAAGAGGTGGAGGTACCAGTCGCCGGGGGTGCCGTCGGGGTCGGTGGTGCGGGTCCAGGCGGGGCCGCCGAAGACGGACTCCCAGTCGTTGGGCGGCAGTTCGCCGTCCGCGCCCTTGCCGGGACGGAAGTGGTACCGGGCGCGGAACGGGGAACCGGGCCCTTCGGCGAGCGCGCGCTGGAACCAGTCGTGCTGGTCGGAGGAGTGGTTCGGCACGAGGTCCGTGATGACGCGCAGGCCGAGCGCGTGGGCGTCGCGGATGAGGCCGTCGGCGTCGAGGAGGGTGCCGAACATGGGGTCGATGGCCCGGTAGTCGGCGACGTCGTAGCCCGCGTCGGCCTGCGGGGAGGCGTAGAAGGGGCTCAGCCAGACGGCGTCGACGCCGAGGTCGCGGAGGTAGGGCAGACGGGAGCGGACACCGGCGAGGTCGCCCATGCCGTCGCCGTTTCCGTCGGCGAAGCTGCGGGGGTAGACCTGGTAGATCACGGCGTCGCGCCACCAGTCGGCGCGGGGGGCGGCCGGGGCGGCGGCGGAGGCCGGGGCGGTGAGGTGCTGGGTCATGTCGTCCCTGGGGGGTGTGGGGTGTACGGGGTGTTGTCGGTGGGGAGGGGCGGGCCCGGTCGGTCCGCCCCGTTCAGGGGGCGCGAGCAACCACGACGTACGTGCACATCTCCCACCGGGCGGTGCGCCCCGTCAGGGGCGCGGGGAACTGCGCGACCAGCCACGACGCTCCTGCACGGAACCGTGTACCTGGCCGCGCGGCGAGCGCTTTAGGGAAAGGGGCGGGTCCGGGGCCTCTTCTGCGTGAGCGGAACGGGGCTGAGGCATCCGGTGCCGGGGCTGAGCTCTCGGCCTTGGCGGGGTCGCGCGTCCGGCGCAGGCGCTCGGGCAGGGGCGGCACCCGGGTGGGCCGGGAGCGACGGGGCCGCCCCCTTGCCCGCCCGTCCCGCCCCCTTGGGGCGGCCCCGTCGCCCAAGGCGGCTGGGGAAGCGAAGGGCCGTCCCGTCGCCCAAGGGGACGAGGGCGAAGGGCGGCTGCGTCGCGCGAGGGAGCCGGGTCCCCCGGGGGGAACCAGAGACGGGGCGGGCCGGGGATGATGTGTCAGCCCTTGGTGGCGCCCGCCGTCATCCCGCTCACCAAATGCTTCTGCGCGAAGACGAACACCACCCCCGCCGGAATCGCGATCAGCACGGACGCCGCCGCCATCGGCCCCCACTGGCTCGAATACTGGTTCACGAACTTCTGCAGCCCGCCCGCCAGCGTCATGTTCTCGTCCCCGACCAGGAACGCCGACGCGTAGGCGACCTCGCCCCATGCCGTGATGAACGAGTAGAACGCCGTCACCGCGATGCCCGGCTTGGCCAGCGGAAGGATCAGCCGCCAGAAGGTCCCGAACGGGGTGAGCCCGTCCACCTGCCCCGACTCGTCGATCTCCTGCGGAATCCCGTCGAAGAAGCCCTTCATCATCCACGCGCAGAAGGGCACCGAGATCGTCAGGTACGTGATGACCAGGCCCATCGGCTGGTTGAGCAGCCCCAGCTTCGCCATGATGTTGTAGATCGGCACGATCAGCACGGCCACCGGGAACATCTGCGTGATGAGCAGCGTCCACATCAGCCCCCGCTTCCCGGGGAAGCGGAAACGGCTGATGGCGTAGCCCGTCGTCGCCGAGACGAAGACGCCGATGACCGTCGAGAGCCCGGCGATCAGCAGCGAGTTGCCGAACCACGTCAGGAACGGCGTGTCGCCGAGCAGCCGGGTGTAGTTGTCGAAGGTCGTCTCGCGCACGAAGTCCGTGGTCGTCGCGTACTTCGCCGGCTTGAGCGACGTGAGCAGCACCCACAGCACGGGGAACACGGCGACGACCGAGGTGACGACGAGCGTGGCGTGCAGCGCGAACGACGCCAGCGGGGAGCGTTTCTCCCGCAACTGCACGTTGGCCCGCTGGCCGGTCACCAGAGTCGAACCGGTCGTCATGGACGAGGTGCTCACCAGACGTCTCCCTGCTTACGGAGCACTCGCCGGTACACAGCGGCGAAGAGCATCAACAGCACGAGGATCAGCACGCCCCAGGTGGAGGACTGCGCGAAGTCGCGCGGGCTGATCTCGAACGAGAACTTGTAGGCCTGGGTGACGAGGATCTGTGTGGCCTCGCCGGGCCCGCCCCGGGTGAGCAGGAAGATCACCGGGAACATGTTGAAGGTCCAGATCGTGGACAGCAGCACCACGGTCGTGCTCACCGGCCGCAGTCCCGGCATCGTGATGTGCCGGAAGCGCTGCCAGGGGGACGCGCCGTCCATCTCCGCGGCCTCGTACAGCTCGCCCGGGATGGACTGGAGTCCGCCCAGCAGGGCGACCATCATGAACGGGATGCCGAGCCAGACGTTGACCGAGATGACGGCGAACTTCGCCCACGTCGGGTCGTTCAGCCACGGCACCGCGTCAATGCCGCCGCCCGCGAGGATCTTGTTGAACAGCCCGCTGTCCTCGTTGTAGAGGAACCGCCAGGCGAAGACCGAGACGAACCCCGGCACCGCCCATGGCAGCACCAGCAGCATCCGGTAGAAGGAGCGGCCCGCGATCTTCCGGTTCAGGATGTTGGCGAGTGCGAGACCCAGTCCGAAGGTGATCGACACACAGGCCACGGTCCACAGGACCGTCCACCCGAGCGTGGCCAGGAACTGGTCCCCGGTCAGGGCGTCCCGGTAGTTGTCGAGACCGACGAACTCGTAGGTCGCGGGCAGCTCGTTCACACCGATCGAGCGCTCGACGTTGCGCTCGTTGGCGTTGGTCAGCGACAGGTAGACACCGCGGACCAGGGGGTATCCGATGATGACGCCGATGACGACCACGACGGGCGCGACCATCGTCCAGGCGTACCAGTGGGTGGAGAAGGACCGGCGGAGCCCGCCCGGAGCCTTCCCGGGCGCGGCGCCCGTCGTCGTCTCGCGGCCGGTGGCGCGGCCCCGGCCGCGGGCGGGGGACTTCCCGCCCGCGGCCGGCGCCACCGGCCGGCCGGTGTCAGCGGCAGCCATCAGGTGTTACTTCCAACCCTTGAGGAGCTTGCGGTACGCGTCACCGGCGGCCTTGGTGCCCGCCTCCGGCGTGGTCTGGCCGGTGAGGACCTTGGTGTACTCGGTGACCAGCGGCGCGAAGAGGCTGCCGGTCTCCGGGATCCAGGGGCGCTCGACGGCCTTCTCGACGGCCGGCTTGAACAGGCCGACGATCTCGTTCTTGGCGACCTCGGGCTGGGCGTAGACCGAGGTGCGGGTCGGGAGCAGGTTCAGCTCCTTGGTGACCTGGGCCTGGACGGCGGGCGAGGACATGTACTCGACGAAGGCGTACGAGGCGTCGAGGTTCTTGGAGCCCGCGTACACGGCCAGGTTGTGGCCGCCCTGCGGGGCGCCCTGCTTGGCCGAGCCGGCCGGGACCGGGGCGATGCCCAGGTTGGACTTGTCCTTGAACTGCTCGCCCGTGTAGGTGTCGGCGAGCGCCCAGGGGCCGTTGACCATCATGGCGACCTCGCCGGACTTGAAGGCCTTCTGCTGGTTCTCGTAGCCGTCGGTGGCGTCCGTCTTGGCGGCGCCCGAGTCGAGCAGGTCCTTGACGGTCTTCATGGCCTTGACGCCGGCCGCGTTGTCGACGGTGACGGTCCTGGTCTTGGCGTCGACCAGGTCGCCGCCCTCGCCGTAGAGGAACGGCAGGAAGAAGTACGCGTCGTCGCCGCGCAGGTAGAAACCGGTCTTGCCGGACTTCTCCTTGACCTTCTTGGAGGTCTCCTTCAGCGAGGGAACGTCCTTGGGGACCTCGGCGCCCGCGTCCTTCAGCATCTTCTTGTTGTAGAAGATGCCCAGCGAGTCGATGACCTGCGGGACGGCGTACGTCTTGTCCTTGTACTTCGTGGAGGCGGCGGCCTGCGGCAGGAAGTCGCCCTCGTTCTTCAGGGCGGTGGTGCCGTCGAGGGGGGCCAGGTAGCCGAGGTCCGCGAAGTCCGGGGTCCAGGCGACCTCGGAGCGGATCACGTCGGGGGCGCCGGAACCGGCCTGCGCGGCGTTCTTGAACTTGTTCTGGGCGTCGCCGAAGGGCACGTTGACGTACTTGACCGTGACCTTGGGGTGCTTCTTCTCGAAGTCCTCGGCGATCTTCTTGAAGACCTTGTCCTCGCTGCCGACGGTCGAGGTGTCCCACCAGGTGACCTCGCCCGCGAGCTCGCCGCCCGAACCCTTGCCCTGCTTGTCGCCGTCGCCGCCGCCGCAGGCGGTAGCCGCGAGCGCCAGCGTCGCGACCAGGGCGGTGGCTGTCATGCCACGTCGCATCCGAACTCCTTCAACTGCCGTACCGCTCCGTCGCGGCGCCGGGTCGTGGAGGAACGTAACAAGCCTGAAAGAAGTCCGAAAGAGTTTGCGGGAAATTTCTGCAAGAAGCGGTCGGACGTTACCGCCGCGAGACCGGAAGGTGTCCGTCGGGAGCCTTGATTCCCAGGCCAGTCATGGTTTCGCGGGCTTCCGTACATGTTCGCACCCCCCTCCGCAAGAACTTGCAGCACGGGTTACTTTCCCGTCCCACCGGCGTTGATCCTGGCGTCCCGGGAGTCCGCCGCGCCGCTGCTCCCCCGCCTCCCGTACGAGAAGGACGCCGATGACCACCCTGCCGCGCCGCCCCGCGCCCGCCACCGGCCCCCGCCCCGCCTCGTCGAGGTGGTGGCGCGACGCCGTCATCTACCAGGTGTACGTCCGCTCCTTCGCCGACAGCAACGGGGACGGCGTCGGAGACCTGCCGGGAGTGTGCGAGCGCCTCCCGCACCTGGCCGCCCTCGGCGTCGACGCGGTGTGGCTGACCCCCTTCTACGCCTCCCCGCAGGCCGACGGCGGCTACGACGTCGCCGACTACCGGGCCGTCGACCCGCTCTTCGGCACCCTGGACGACGCGGTCGGCCTCATCGACCGCGCCCACGGGCTGGGCCTGCGCGTCATCGTGGACGTCGTCCCCAACCACACCTCCGAGCAGCACCCGTGGTTCCGCGCGGCCCTCGCCGGCGGCCCCGGGCGCGACCTCTACCACTTCCGGCCGGGCCGGGGCGCGAGCGGCGAACTCCCGCCCAACGACTGGGAGTCGGTCTTCGGCGGCCCCGCCTGGACCCGGGTCCCGGACGGCGACTGGTACCTCCACCTCTTCGCCCCGCAGCAGCCCGACCTCAACTGGGAGAACCCGGCCGTGCACGCCGAGTTCGACTCCGTACTGCGCTTCTGGCTCGACAAGGGCGTCGACGGCTTCCGCGTCGACGTCGCGCACGGCATGGTCAAGGCCGCCGGAATGCCCGACATCGGGGCCCGCGAGCAGGCCCGGATGATCGGCTCGCAGGTCCTCCCCTTCTTCGACCAGGACGGGGTGCACGCCATCCACCGCGGCTGGCGCCGCCTCCTGGACTCGTACACGGACCGGCCGGACCACGGCGACGCGTACGGCGGCGAGCGCATCGGCGTCGCGGAGGCCTGGGCCCCGTCCCCCGAGCGGCTCGCGCTGTACGTGCGCCCCGACGAGCTGCACCAGGCGTTCAACTTCCAGTTCCTGACCTGCCCCTGGGACGCGGTCGCGATGCGCGCCGTCATCGACGCCTCGCTCGCCGCCACCGGCTCCGTCGGCGCGCCCACCACCTGGGTGCTGTCCAACCACGACGTGGTGCGCCACCTCACCCGCTACGGCGGCGCCGACCGCGCCCTCGGCCTGCGCCGCGCCCGCGCCGCGGCCCTGCTCATGCTGGCGCTGCCCGGCTCGACGTACCTCTACCAGGGCGAGGAGCTGGGCCTGCCCGAGGTCACCGACCTGCCCGACGCCGTCCGGCAGGACCCCTCGTTCTTCCGCAGCGACGGCCAGGACGGGCTGCGCGACGGGTGCCGGGTGCCGCTCCCCTGGACGCCCGAGGGACCCTCGTACGGCTTCGGCAGCGGCGGCAGTTGGCTCCCGCAGCCCGCGGACTGGCAGGGGCTGAGCGCGGCGGCCCAGGAAGGCGTGGCGGGCTCGACCCTGGAGCTCTACCGCACGGCCCTGACCGTACGCAGGGAGCTGCCCGGCCTCGGGGACGGCGCGATGGAGTGGCGGCCGTCGGCGGACGGGCTGCTCGACTTCGAGCGGGACGGCTTCCGCTGCACCCTCAACGCCACCTCCGCCCCCGTCGAACTCCCCTCCCCGGGGCGGCTGCTGGTCGCGTCGGCCGAGGTCGCGCCCGGCGCGGGGGCGCAGGTCGTGCTCCCGGCCGATTCCTGTGCTTGGTGGGCAATCTGACACGCGCCCGGTAAGGTCCACAGTCATGACCGCACGGCTAGCCGACATCGCAGCCCAGGCGGGGGTCAGCGAAGCGACGGTCAGCCGGGTCCTGAACGGCAAGCCCGGTGTTGCCTCGGGCACCCGCGAATCCGTACTCGCCGCACTCGACGTCCTCGGGTACGAGCGCCCGGTCCGGCTGCGCCGGCTGAGCGCGGGCCTCGTCGGGCTGATAACCCCCGAACTGGAGAACCCGATCTTCCCGGCGCTCGCCCAGGTGATAGGGCAGGCGCTGACCCGGCAGGGCTACACCCCGGTGCTCGCCACCCAGACCCCGGGCGGCTCCACCGAGGACGAGCTGACGGAGATGCTGGTGGCGCGGGGGGTGAGCGGCATCATCTTCGTCTCCGGACTGCACGCCGACACCACCGCCGACATGCAGCGCTACGAGCAGCTGCGCGCCCAGGGCGTGCCCTTCGTCCTGGTCGACGGTTTCTCGCCGAAGGTGCAGGCCCCCTTCATCTCGCCCGACGACCGGGCGGCCATGCGGCTCGCGGTCACCCACCTCGCGGCCCTCGGGCACACCCGGATCGGGCTCGCGGTCGGGCCGAAGCGGTTCGTACCCGTCCTGCGCAAGATCGAGGGCTTCCGGGCGAGCATGCAGGAGCGGCTGGGGCTGGCGGCCGAGGAGGCGGAGGAGCTGATCCAGCACTCCCTCTACACGCTGGAGGGCGGCCAGGCCGCCGCCTCCGCGCTCATCGAGCGGGGCTGCACGGCGGTGGTGTGCGCGAGCGACATGATGGCGCTCGGCGCGATACGGGCCGCCCGTCGGCTGGGGCTCGACGTGCCGAAGGACGTGTCGGTGGTCGGGTTCGACGACTCGCCGCTCATAGCGTTCACCGACCCGCCGCTGACCACCATCCGCAAACCGGTGACGGCCATGGGCCAGGCGGCCGTGCGGGCCCTGCTCGAAGAGGTCGGGGGGACGCCCGCGCCGCACAGCGAGTTCGTCTTCCACCCGGAACTGGTCGTGCGGGGCTCGACGGCCTCCGGCCCCCGCCGGTGAGTAGTACCTGAGTCGTACTCCGGGCCCGCCGGAACCCTCCGAGGGATGATCGCGCGCGGATAACGATCTGGCAGACTCTCGTGCCATGGGTGAAGCGAGGACCAGAACCGCGGCAGGCCGGGAGGCAGGCCCCGACCAGGGCAGGCGTGCCACCATCCCCTCACCCAAGGTGAGCGGGGAGGGGGCCGACCGGCCCGGTTCCGTGCCGTCCGGCCGGGTGCGGCGCGCGGGCCGCGCCGCCGTCTCGCTGGCCGGGCGGGTGCGCTCGCCGCGGCGGCCGCGCATCTGGTTCGAGGTCCTGCTGCTCCTCGTCAGCTACTGGATCTACTCGATGATCCGCAACGCCGTCCCCGAGCAGAAGGCCAAGGCGCTCGCCAACGCCGACTGGATCTGGAAGGTCGAGAACGAGCTCGGGATCGCCGTCGAGAAGACGATCAACCACGCGGTCGACTCGGTGACCTGGCTGGTCGTGGGCATGAACTACTACTACGCGACGCTGCACTTCCTGGTGACCATCGGGGTGCTGGTGTGGCTGTACCGGTGGCAGCCGGGGCGGTACGCGGCGGCGCGGACGATCCTCTTCGCCACGACCGGTGTCGCACTGGTCGGCTACTACCTGTACCCGCTGGCCCCGCCGCGCCTGATGAACGGCGGCGGCTTCGTCGACACCGTGCTCGTGCACCACACGTGGGGGTCGATGGCGTCGGGCGACCTCAAGCACATGTCGAACCAGTACGCGGCGATGCCGTCGATGCACATCGGGTGGTCGACGTGGTGCGGGCTGACGATCTTCTTCCTGGCGTCGGTGCCGTGGGTGCGGGTGCTCGGCCTGCTCTATCCGACGCTCACCCTCGTCGTCATCGTCGCCACGGCGAACCACTTCTGGCTGGACGCGGTGGGGGGGCTGCTGTGCCTGTCCTTCGGGTACGCGGTGGCTTACGCCTGGTACGGGTCCCTCCCCCACCGCCTCCCCAAGCTGGTCTCCGCCCCCTCCCCCCACCACCTCCTCCCAGCCCAGGCCTGACCCCGCACCCTCCTCCCGGCCCATCCGGATGCCGCCCCCTGCGCAAGCGCCTGCGCCGGACGCGCGCCCCCGCCAAGGCCGTGACACCAGCCCCCTTGGGCTTTGCCCCCGCCCCCTTGGGCGACGGGGCCGCCCCGAGGGGGCGGAACGGGCGGGCAAGGGGGCGGCCCCTCCCGCTCCCGGCCCGCCCGGGTGCCGCCCCCACGCAAGCGCCTGCGCCGGGCGAGGTGCTCCGCAAAGGCCGAGAGCCAGCCCCGTACCGGACGCACAGCCCCGCCCGATTCGGGCAGAGAGGCCCCGGACCCGCCCCTTTCCCTAAAGCGCTTGCCGCGCGGCTGTCCAGGGTTCACCGCGGGTGCGTCGTGGCTGGTCGCGCAGTTCCCCGCGCCCCTGGACGGGGCGCACAGCCCGGCCCCGGGTTCGTGCGGCGGCGCCCGGCTAGGCTCGGAGGGCACCGTACGCCCACCGCCCAAGGGACCCGCATGACCGTGCCAGGCCGCCGCAGCAGCACCTTCACCCGCCTCATCCGGCACGGCTTCACCGACCCGGCCACCGCCGAGCGCCTCCTCGACGAGGAAGCCCTCGAACCGGTGCGCCACGACCCCGTCCTCCTCGACGCCCTCGGCGCGACCGCCGACCCCGACCTCGCCCTGCGGGGCCTCGTCCGCCTCGCCGAGGCGCAGGAGGACACGGCACGGCGGCAGGAGTTCCTGCGGACGCTCGTCTCGGCGAAGCCGCTGCGGGACCGGCTGCTGGGCGTGCTGGGCGCCTCCGAGGCCCTGGCCGACCACCTCGCCCGCCACCCCGGCGACTGGCACGCCCTCCTCACGTACGAGGCGGCCGACCTGCACCCCGGCGTGGCGGAGTTCGAGCACCACCTCGCCGGCGCCGACGACCCCGACGCCCTGCGCGTCGCCTACCGCCGCTGCCTGCTGTCGATCTCGGCCCGGGACGTCTGCGGGACCACCGACGTGGCCGAGACCGCCGCCGAGCTGGCCGACCTCGCGACCGCCACCCTGCGCGCCGCCCTGGCCATCGCCCGCCGGGCCGCGCCCGAGGACGCCGCCCAGTGCCGCCTCGCGGTGATCGCGATGGGCAAGTGCGGCGGCCACGAGCTGAACTACGTCTCCGACGTGGACGTGATCTTCGTCGGGGAGGCGGTCGAGGGGGCCGAGGGGGGCGAGGGGGCCGACGAGGCCAAGGCGATGCGGGCGGCCACCCGGCTCGCCTCCCACCTCATGCGGATCTGCTCGGACACCACCGTCGAGGGCACCATCTGGCCCGTCGACGCCAACCTCCGCCCCGAGGGACGCAACGGCCCCCTGGTGCGCACCCTCTCCAGCCATGTCGCGTACTACCAGCGCTGGGCGAAGACCTGGGAGTTCCAGGCCCTGCTGAAGGCCCGCCCGGTGGCCGGGGACCTCTCCCTGGGCGAGGAGTACGTCCAGGCCCTCGCCCCGATGGTCTGGCAGGCCGCCGAGCGCGAGAACTTCGTCCCCGACGTGCAGAAGATGCGCCGCCGGGTCGTCGACAACATCCCCGCGGGGCAGGTGGACCGCGAGCTGAAGCTCGGCCCGGGCGGCCTGCGGGACGTGGAGTTCGCCGTCCAGCTCCTCCAGCTCGTGCACGGCCGCAGCGACGCGTCGCTGCACAGCGGCACCACCCTCGAAGCCCTGCGGGCGCTCGCCGCCGGGGGGTACGTGGGCCGGGCGGACGCCGCGCAGCTCGACGAGGCGTACCGCTTCCTGCGCACCATGGAGCACCGCATCCAGCTCCACCGCCTGCGCCGCACCCACCTCGTCCCCACGGACGAGGCGGACCTGCGCCGCCTGGGCCGCTCCCTGGGCCTGCGCGGGGAACCGGTGACCGAGCTCCAGCAGGCCTGGCGCCGGTACGCGTCGGTCGTACGCCGCCTGCACGAGAAGCTCTTCTACCGCCCGCTGCTCGACGCGGTCGCCCAGCTCGCCCCCGGCGAGGCCCGGCTGAGCCCCCGCGCGGCCGGCCAGCGCCTCCAGGCCCTCGGCTACGCGGACCCCGTCGGAGCCCTCCGCCACCTCGAAGCCCTCTCCTCCGGCGTCACCCGCAAGGCCGCCATCCAGCGCACCCTGCTGCCCGTCCTGCTCGGCTGGTTCGCGGACTCCGCCGACCCGGACGCGGGGCTGCTCGGCTTCCGCAAGGTCTCCGACGCGCTCGGCAAGACCCCCTGGTACCTGCGCCTGCTGCGCGACGAG
The DNA here is from genome assembly GCF_055596485.1 of Streptomyces sp. NPDC039736. Lineage (NCBI taxonomy): Bacteria > Bacillati > Actinomycetota > Actinomycetes > Kitasatosporales > Streptomycetaceae > Streptomyces > Streptomyces sp. NPDC039736. The sequence continues at coordinate 518,439 of NZ_JBVIUQ010000005.1, forward strand.
GGCGCGGCGGCGGAGAACCTGGCCCGCGTGCTGTCCGCCGGCCGGCTCGCCCCCGACCTCCTGCTGCGCGCCCCCGAGGCCGTCGCCATCCTCGGCGACCCCAAGGGCCTCACCCCCCGCACCCGCGAACACCTGGAGCAGGAGGTCCTGGCCGCGGTGGGCCGCGCGGACGGCGCGGAGGCCGCCGTCGCGACGGCCCGCGGCGTACGCCGCCGCGAGCTCTTCCGCACCACGGCCGCCGACATCATCGGCTCCTACGGCACGGAGGAGAGCCCGGCGGAATCCGACCCCGGCGCGCTGGTGGACCGCGTCGGCCAGGCGGTCACCGGGCTGAACGCGGCCACGATCGCCGGGGCCCTGCGGGCGGCCGTCCGCGCCCAGTGGGGCGACGAACTCCCCACCCGTTTCGCCGTGATCGGCATGGGCCGCTTCGGCGGCCACGAACTCGCCTACGGTTCCGACGCGGACGTCCTGTTCGTCCACGAGCCGCGCGAGGGCGTCGACGAACAGGAGGCGGCCCGGGCCGCCAACAGGATCGTCACCGAGATGCGCCGGCTGCTCCAGCTCCCCACCTCGGACCCGCCGTTGCTGATCGACGCGGACCTGCGGCCGGAGGGCAGGAGCGGCCCGCTGGTCCGCTCCCTGAAGTCCTACGAGGCCTACTACCGCCGCTGGTCCCTGGTCTGGGAGAGCCAGGCCCTCCTGCGCGCCGAACCGATGGCGGGCGACCCGGACCTCGGCCGCCGCTTCATCGAGCTGATCGACCCGCTGCGCTACCCGGTGGAGGGCCTGGGCGACGACGCGGTGCGCGAGATCCGCCGCCTGAAGGCCCGCATGGAGTCCGAGCGCATGCCGCGCGGCGCCGACCCCACCCTGCACACCAAACTGGGCCGGGGCGGCCTGAGCGACGTGGAATGGACGGTCCAGCTCCTCCAGATGCGGCACGGCTGGGCCGAACCGGGCCTGCGCACCACCCGCACCCGCGAGGCCCTGCGCGCCGCGCACGCGGCGGGCCTGATCCCGACCGAGGAGGCGCAGACCCTGGACGACGCGTGGGTCTTGGCCTCCCGCGTCCGCAACGGAGTGATGCTGGTGCGCGGCCGGGCCGGCGACACGTTCCCCTCCGACGGCCGCGAACTGGCCGCGATGGGCCGCTACCTGGGCTACGACGAGGGCCACGTGGGCGACATGCTCGACGACTACCGCCGCATCACCCGCCGGGCGAGGGCGGTGATGGAGGACCTCTTCTACGGGTCGTGAGCCGACGCCCCTCTGGAGTACGGGGCCCGCGCGACCGGCCACGAGGCGCCCGCGCGGGCCCCGCGCACCCGGTCTCCCGCGCGGGACCCTCCTGCCCCCGGTCCCGCGCGGCCCGGGCGGTCGGCGCTAGGCCCCCACCACCCCGTCGATCCCCTCCCGCAGCAGATCCGCGTGCCCGTTGTGCCGCGCGTACTCATGGATCAGGTGCAGCATCACCAGCCGCAACGACACATCCTCACCCCACCGCTCCTGGTACCCGGTGACGTCCAGCGACTCCGCCTCCCGCTCGACGCGGCGCGCGCACTCCACCTCGGCCTCCCAGGCCGCGAAGGCCTCCGCCCGGGTCGCGCCCGTGGCGTCGTACGCCTCCTGGTAGTCCTGCGTGTCGGACCAGACGAAGGGCAGGCCGGTCTCCCGCCCGACGACCCGCCGGAACCACGTCCGCTCGACCTCCGCCATGTGCCGTACGAGCCCCAGCAGCGACAGCGTCGAGGGCGGCATCGACCGCGTCCTGAGCTGCTCGTCCGACAGCCCCTCGCACTTCATGGCGAGGGTGGCCCGGTGGAAGTCCAGAAACGCCCGCAGCGTCTCCCGCTCGCCCCCGCGCAGGGGCGGCGCGGGCCGCCCGGTCCCGGCGTCCATCGCGATCCCCCCTCAGCCCTTCGTCGGCCGCAGTACGAGCGTGTGGAAGCCGAAGCTGTCCCGGTACACCCGCAGCCACTCCGTGCGGTGCACGGCGGAGGACTCCAGGGCCGCCGCGGCGTCCGGGTGGTCGGGGTTGTTCACGGCCCACTCCGCGAGCGAGCCCGTCCAGTGCCACTCGTAGTCGTCGAGCTCGTGCCGGGTGCTGAGGTGCCCGTACACCGGGACCCACCCGTCGGCGACGACGTTCTCCACCGTCGTCGCCAGGTCCTCGTACTCGCCGAGCATCTCGACGGCCTCGGCGGTCGGCTCGGTCAGCCAGTACGCGTCGCCGACGAGCACGGCGCCCCGGGGCGCGAGGTACTTCCGCGCGACCGCGAGCGTGGCGATCAGCCCGCCGAAGGCGTGCGTGGCGCCGACGCTGAGGACCACGTCGAAGTCCCCGTCCGGCACGAAGGCGTCCGCGTCCGCCTCGTGCAGGGTCAGCCGGTCCCCGACACCCCGGGCGTCCGCCTGCTCGCGGGCGGCCGCCAGGGCCGCCGTGTCGATGTCGACCCCGACGCCGGTGGCCCCGGGATTCGCCTCAAGGGCCCTGATCAGCCATTCCGCCTGGCCGCAGCCGAGGTCGAGCAGGCGCTCGTCACCGCGCACCACCGCGCGGTCCAGCACCCTGCGTACGGAGGAGTCGTCGAGCGGTGCCGCGATGGGGTGGTGCGTGTGGGCCAGCCGGGACCTGAGTGATCTTTCCATCCGCGCAGGCTCTCACCCCGGCGGGCCCGCCGCACCCGTTTAACGGCCCTTCAACGGATGCGACAGGCAGGCTCGTTGCCCGAAAGCTACAGAACGGGCAGGTTCTTCCGCAGCTCGAACGCGGTGACCTCGCTGCGGTACTCCTCCCACTCCTGCTTCTTGTTGCGGAGGAAGAAGTCGAAGACGTGCTCGCCCAGCGTCTCGGCGACCAGTTCGCTGCGCTCCATCAGCGCGATCGCCTCGCCGAGGTTCTGCGGCAGGGGTTCGATGCCCATGGCGCGGCGTTCCGCGTCGGAGAGGGCCCAGACGTCGTCGTCGGCGCCCGGCGGGAGTTCGTACCCCTCCTCGATGCCCTTGAGGCCGGCGGCGAGCAGGACCGCGTAGGTCAGGTAGGGGTTGGCGCCGGAGTCGATGGAGCGGACCTCGACGCGTGAGGAGCCGGTCTTGCCGGGCTTGTACATGGGGACGCGGATGAGGGCGGAGCGGTTGTTGTGGCCCCAGCAGATGTACGAGGGGGCCTCGCCGCCGGAACCCGCGGTGCGCGCCGAGCCGCCCCAGATGCGCTTGTAGGAGTTGACCCACTGGTTGGTGACGGCGGAGATCTCGGCGGCGTGCTTGAGCAGGCCCGCGATGAAGGAGCGGCCCACCTTGGAGAGCTGGTACTCCGCGCCGGACTCGTAGAAGGCGTTGCGGTCGCCCTCGAAGAGCGAGAGGTGGGTGTGCATGCCGGAGCCGGGGAACTCGGAGAAGGGCTTGGGCATGAAGGTCGCCTGGACGCCCTGTTCGAGCGCGACCTGCTTCATGACCAGGCGGAAGGTCATGATGTTGTCGGCGGTGGAGAGCGCGTCGGCGTAGCGCAGGTCGATCTCCTGCTGGCCCGGCGCGCCTTCGTGGTGGCTGAACTCGACCGAGATCCCCATCGACTCCAGCATGGTGATGGCCTGCCGGCGGAAGTCCATGCCGACGTTCTGCGGGGTGTGGTCGAAGTAGCCGGAATTGTCGGCCGGGACCGGCTTCGAGCCGTCCAGCGGCTTGTCCTTGAGCAGGAAGAACTCGATCTCGGGGTGCGTGTAGAAGGTGAAGCCGAGGTCGGAGGTCTTGTTCAGGATGCGCTTGAGGACGTAGCGCGGGTCGGCGAAGGACGGCGAGCCGTCCGGCATGAGGATGTCGCAGAACATCCGGGCGGTGCCGGGGGCCTCCGCGCGCCACGGGAGGATCTGGAAGGTGCTGGGGTCCGGCTTGGCGATCATGTCGGACTCGTAGACCCGGGCGAAGCCCTCGATGGCGGAGCCGTCGAAGCCGATGCCCTCGTCGAAGGCCTGCTCCAGCTCGGCCGGGGCCACCGCCACCGATTTCAGGAAGCCGAGCACGTCGGTGAACCACAGGCGCACGAAGCGGATGTCACGCTCCTCCAGGGTACGGAGCACGAATTCCTGCTGCTTGTCCATTTTCACATCCATCCTTGCTGGTCAGGCCGCCTGCTCCCGCGCCTCGGGACACAATCGGGGCTTCCAGCATCCCACCACACGGTTTCGCGCAGGTTGCGCAGTGCCCCTGGACCGACCAACGCGTCGTGCCCGCCGTCGCGCACCGAACCGGCCGGGTGACGGAGAAACGGGGACGCCGGACCGAGCGGCCGTTAGCATCTCGGGCCATGGGGCGAGTGCGGCACCTCCGCATCACGGGCACCGTGCGTCACGCGTGGCGCGGCGCGGCCCTGCTGTGCGCCGTCGCCGCGCTGCTGGGCACCCTGCTCGCCTGCCCGGACCCCGCCGGGGCGGGCGGCGGGACGGCCGGCCCGCACCGCGAGGCCCTGACCACGGCCGCGGCCACGGCTGCGTACAACTGCCCCTATGAGCAGGGCGGTTGCGGGGTCTTCCCGCACCTCGCGCCCGCCGTCCTGACCGCCCCGCCCCAGGACTCCGCCCCCGGCGCCGCCGTACTCGTCGTGCGGCACGCGAGCGGTGACGAGAGGCCGAGGGTGCGGCGCGCGGGCGAGGTGCGGGCCCGGGCGCCGGGGGCGCACGTGCTGGGAGTGCTGCGGAGGTAGGAGGGGGTCCGTTTCCGGACGAGTTCCCTCCGTACGCCCAACTCCCCGCGCAGAAGAGGAAGTCCAGCCATGTCCACCGCCTCCCCCTCCCGCAAGGCCCGAATAGACGAGATGCGGCGTGCCGAGAAGGCCCGGGACCGCCGCAACAAGATCATCGCTTTCGGCGTCGGCGGGGCCGTCCTCGCCGGGGTCGTCGGCTTCGGGGTGTACGTCTTCACCGAGCAGTCCGACAAGAAGGAGGCCCAGGTCGCGGCCGCGAAGGCCCCGATCAGGGGCGAGAAGGTCTGGGACGCCAAGAAGCTGGGCCGCACGCACGTGACCAAGGACGTCACGTACCCGATGACCCCGCCGGTCGGCGGCGACCACCACCAGGCGTGGATGAACTGTCAGGGCGACGTCTACACGAAGCCGGTCCCGGACAAGCACGCCGTGCACTCCCTGGAGCACGGCGCGGTGTGGGTGACGTACAACGACAAGGCCGCCAAGAGCGATGTCGACGCACTCGCGGCGAAGGTCAGGAAGACGCAGTACTCGCTGATGAGCCCGGTGCGGGCGCAGGCCGGGCCGATCATGCTGAGCGCGTGGGGCAAGCAGGTCACCGTGGACGGGGCGGACGACCCGCGCGTCGGCCAGTTCTTCACCCGGTACGTGATGGGCAAGCAGACCCCGGAGCCGGGCGCGGCCTGCTCGAACGGCGTGACGCTGGACGAGGCCGGAAAGCCGGTGCTGGGCGGGGGCATGGAGTAGTGGGCCGTGCAGTGAGCCGTACGTGGTGGCAGGCCGTCGGGGCGGTGGTGTTCGCGCTGGCGGTGGTGGCCGGAACGGTGACGGTGACGCGGGCGGCGATGACGTCGTCGCCCGCGCCCGTGGCGTCCGCGCCGTCCGAAGGCGGGCCGGCCGTGCCCGGGGGCCCCAGGGGGGACTCCGCCGACGCGGGGTTCGCGCGGGACATGGCGGCGCACCACCAGCAGGCGGTGGAGATGTCGTTCCTGGTCAGGGACCGCACGAAGGACGCGGACGTCAGGCGGCTCGCGTACGACATCGCCAACACGCAGGCCAACCAGCGGGGCATGATGCTGGGCTGGCTGGACCTGTGGGGGCTGCCGAAGACGGGCACCGCGCCGATGGCGTGGCTGGGCGGGTCCGGGCACGCGGGGCACGCGCGGGGTCCGGAGGGCCTGATGCCGGGCATGGCCACCCGTGCCCGGCTCGCCGAGCTGCGCACGGCGTCGGGGCGGGCGGCCGAGGTCCGCTACCTGCGGCTGATGACCGCGCACCACCGGGGCGGGGTGGAGATGGCCCGGGGCTGCGTGCGGCTGTGCTCGGTGCGGGTGGAGAAGGAGCTGGCGCAGGGCATGGTGGACGCGCAGCAGGCGGAGGTGGAGCTGATGGAGGGGATGCTGAGGGAGCGCGGGCAGTAGCCGTGCGGGCCGTCGGGCGGGCCGCCGGGCAGCCGCCGTGCGGGCCGTCGGCTTCACGTGATCGCCGGGAACGTCGGCTCCATGTGATCACCGGGGGCCGTCGGCTCTACGTGACCGCCGGGAGGGACGTCAGCCCCACATGGTCGCCGGGCCGTCGGCTCCGCTGGATCGCCGGCGGGGCCGTCAGCTCCACCTGATCTCCGGGGGGCGGATCCCCGCGCACAGGGGCAGGCCCTTGTCGTCCGTGAGGGACATGCGGCCCTCCGCCTCGCCCCGGGCCACCAGGGCCGCCGGGATGTCCGCGCAGAAGATCTTGGCGCGGCGGAACATCGCGAAGGCCCCGTCCGGGCCCACCTCGCCCCAGGTCAGGTAGAGGAAGCGGGCCCCGGGGCGGCCGTGCACGTACGGGCCGCGGAAGTCCGGGCCCGGGCGGACGTCCAGCGTGAGGTCCCAGACCGCCTCCGCCGCGTCCCCCCGCACCGGCCCCTCCGGGTCCTTCCCGCGCTGCACCGCCACGTGCACGTCGCGGAACTTGCCGCAGTCCGCGCCCGGCAGGTGTTCCCCGATGAGTCTCAGCCTCAGCTCCGTCATGGCCCCCATCACAGCACGGGGGTCTGACAGAGCACCGCCTCCGCGACCCGTTCCGGGCGGTCCAGCATGAGCAGGTGCCCCGCCCCGGGGACGGCCTCGAAGCGTGCGGCCAGCGTGTCGGCGAGGTCGCGCTGGCGTTCCAGCCAGTGCAGCGCGGGCAGGGTGGGCCGGCCGTCGTACGCGGCGAGCACCGCCACCGGGAGGGAGGCGGGCAGCGGGTGCGTGGTGCGCAGGGCGAGGAGTTCGGCGGCGACCGCCCGGTAGGAGTCGTTCTCCAGCAGCGCGCCCCGCAGGACCCGGGCCGTCCGGTAGGTGCGGCGCACCAGCGGGGTGGGGGCCGGGTCGTGGGCGTGCCGGGCGCGGGAGGCCCGTACGGCGGCGCGGCGGACGGCGGGGCCCAGCAGGGCGGGCAGTCCGGCCGCGGCCAGGGCCGATCCCAGCGCCCGCGTCGCCCCGGTCCGTACGGCGGGAGCAGCGGGCGCCTGCGCGTGGGGTTCGGCGCTGGAGTCCACCAGGACGACACCGGCCGCCCGCTCCGGGTGCAGCCGCGCGAACGCCTCCGCGTGGAAACCGGCGATGGAGTGCCCGACGACGGCGGCGGGGGTGCGCAGCCCCAGCGCGTCCAGGAGCGACCCGATCCGGTGCGCCTCCCCCGCCGCCGTGGGCACCGCCCGCGCCGGGCCCGAGAACCCGTGGCCGGGCCGGTCGAAGCGCACCACCGTGCGGTGCGGCGTCAGCAGCGGCACGACCGGCTCCCAGTCGTACCAGCTCATCGCGAGTCCCGCGCTCAGCACGCACACCGGGCCGCTGCCCTCCACCACCACGTGGTGGGGCACTCCCGCGATCCGCACGAACTCTCCCATGATCGTCATGGGGACAGCTTCTCGCGTCGCACGGAGTGCGCGAGCACCATGGGCCGGATCGCCACCAGCAGCACCTGAGGGCGTTGGCCGGCGCCCGGCACCCGGGTGCGTACGGAGGCCGCGCGAATCCGGACACACGGGGCAGACGGCCATGCGGGGCCCACGCCTCCCTCGGAAGGGATACCCGCCGGGGGTAAGGTGCACGGCATGGCGACGAGGCGCGGGCGGGACACGTGGGGCGGGCGGCTCCTGCTGCTCGTCGCGCTCCTGTGCGGCATCGTCGCGATGCACACGCTGGGGCATCCCGCCGAGGAGCACGGGGGCTCCGCGGACCCGGCCTCCGTGACGGCCCGTCACCAGGGGTCCGCCGCGCCCCTCCACGAAGCGGCGGCAGCGAGCGCCCCCGCGGCGCCCCTCGCGGCCGCCGGCCCCCTGGCGGCGACCTCCGAGCCCCCGCTGCACGGCATGGACCCCATGTCCGTCTGCCTCGCCGTGCTCACGGCGTGGGGCGTCGCGCTCCTGTGCGCGCTCGCACTGTCGCGGCGTCGGCGGGAATGGGCCGAACCCGTGCGCGACAGCGCCCTGTTGCGCGCCCTGTGGCCCCACCCGCCGCCCCTGCGCGTCGCGCTCGCCCGTCTGTCGGTCCTGCGGATCTAGAAGCGGCCCTCCTCCCGCTTCGTCCATCCGCCGCTCCCGCACGCCCGCACGGCCGCGGGAGCCGGGCACTCACCTTCAGACACACGAGGTACTCCAGTCATGCGTACGCATCACACGCGCCGTTCCGTGCTGGGCGCGGGCATCGCCGCCGCCGGGACCGGCTTCCTGACGGCCTGTTCGTCCGGCGGCGCCACCGGGCACGCCGGGCCGGGGCACTCCCCCTCCGCCCCGCCGGCCGCACCCCGGGGCTACATCGCCCCGTACGACGAGGAGGTCGCCGCCGCCGAGGCCGCCCGGGGCAACGGCCCCGTCCGCACCGTCCGGCTCACCGCCACCCCCGCCCCGCTCGACCTGGGCGGCGGCGTCACCGTGAAGTCCTGGGCGTACGGCGACGCGCTGCCCGGCCAGGAGGTCCGGGTCACGGCGGGCGACACCCTCGCCCTGACCCTGTCCAACCACCTGCCCGCCACCACCTCCCTGCACTGGCACGGCCTCGCCCTGCGCAACGACATGGACGGCGTGCCGGGGCTCACGCAGCGGGACATCGCGCCGGGCGCCTCGTTCACATACCGCTTCACGGTGCCGCACCCGGGGACGTACTGGTTCCACCCGCACTCCGGCGTCCAGCAGGACCGGGGACTGTACGCGCCGCTGATCGTCGAGGACCCGAAGGAGCCGCTGGCGTACGACCGGGAGTGGGTCGTGGTGCTGGACGACTGGGTGGACGGGGTGGCGGGCTCGACCCCGGACGCCGTGCTCGCCGAACTCAGCGGGGGCATGGGCGGCATGGACCACGGCGGAGGTCCGGGCGGCGGGCACGGGGGCCACGGCGTGCCCGCCCCCACGAAGCCGCCGCGGGGCGCCGGCCCCTCCCGCATGATGACGGGCGCCGCCAGCGACCTGCTGGGCGCGGACGCGGGCGACGTCGCCTACCCGCACTACCTGGTCAACGGCCGTGTGCCGGCCGACCCCTCGACGTACCGCGCCGAACCCGGCGAGCGGATCAGGCTGCGGATCGTCAACGCGGGCGGCGACACCGCCTTCCGCGTCGCGCTCGGCGGGCACCGGATGACGGTGACGCACACCGACGGCTTCCCGGTCGAGCACGTCACCACGGACGCGCTGCTGCTGGGGATGGGCGAGCGGTACGACGTCCTGGTGACCGCCGGGGACGGCGTGTTCCCGCTGACGGCGGTCGCGGAGGGCAAGAAGGCGTCGGGGCTCGCGCTGCTGCGCACCGGCGGCGGCGCCGCGCCCGACGCCGGGGTACGGCCGAGGGAGCTGGCCGGGAAGCTGGTGACGGCCGACCGGCTGCGGGCCGCGCGGTCGGTGGCGCTGCCCCCGCGTGCGCCGGACCGGACGATCCGGCTGCGGATGACCGGCGGGATGGCGAAGTACGACTGGGCCTTCGACGGCAGGCCGTACGCGCCGGACCAGCGGCACCCGGTGCGGGCGGGCGAGCGGGTGCGGCTGGAGGTCGCCAACGCGACGGCGATGTGGCACCCGGTGCATCTGCACGGGCACACCTTCGCGCTCGGCGGCGCGGCGTCGGGGGCCCGCAAGGACACCGCGATCGTGCTGCCGAACGGCCGGCTGACGGTGGACTTCGACGCGGACAACCCGGGCCTGTGGATGCTGCACTGCCACAACGTCTACCACGCGGAGGCCGGAATGATGACGGTGCTGGGCTACCGGCGCTGAGCGGGGCCGCACGGCGCCGGGGCGGGGCCGGGCGGCCCCGCCCCGGCGGCCCAACGCCCCCCGTATATATGTGAGTAGGAAGTGAAGGCGCTGTTAGGGTCCTCGGAGCCCGCGAAGTCGAACTCGCATTCGCCCCGCCCTCCGAGGACCCGCGCATGAGCCAGCCCCCCTCCCCCTTCGAGCCGAACCCCTGGGCACCGCCCCAGGAGGGCGCGGCGGACCAGCAGACCCGGATCGGCGACCCGCCGCCCGCTCCGTACGCGCCGGGTCCGGGGTACGGATACGGGCCGCAGACGCCGTACCCGTTCGGCTACGGGCAGCAGCCCGAGAGCCCGCAGAACGGCATGGGCATCACCGCCGTCGTCCTCGGCCTGGCCGGCTGCGGGCTGGGCGTGCTGGTCTTCCTGTTCTGGATGAGCTGGCTGCCGTCGCTGCTGGCCGTGGTCTTCGGCTTCGTGGGTCTCGCGAAGGTCAGGAAGGGGGCCGCCACCAACAAGGGCCTCACCCTCGCCGGTACGATCCTGGGCTTCGTCGGCATCCTGATGGCGGTCGGCGGCGGTTTCCTCACCCTGAAGCTGTACAGGACCGGCATCGAGGAGCGCGACCGGCAGGTGAGGGTCTCGGAGAGCCGGGCGGCGGAGCTGGACGAGGAGCTCGAGGAACTGGACGAGCTCGGCGACCTCGGTTCGGACGAGCCGCCCCTGTCCCCCTCCCCCACGCCCGAGGCGAGGATCCTCGGCCTCGGCGAGACCTTCCGGTACGACAACGGCGTCAAGGTCACGATCGGCAAGCCGACGGCCTTCACCCCGAACCAGTACTCCATCGGCCAGCTCAAGTCCGGCCACCGCGCGTACTACTTCAAGGTGACCATCGCCAACGACGGCCCGAAGAAGGTCGCACTGCTGGGCTACCCGCAGGTCACCGACGCCGAGGGCAGCGAGGCCGACATCATCTACGACGGCGACCACTCCTCCCACCTGGCCCGGACCGTGCTGCCCGGCAAGCAGACCTCGGCGCTGTTCACCTACCAGGTGCCGAAGAGCGCGGCGAAGGAGTGGCAGATCGAGTTCCAGCCCGCCATCGAGGGCTTCGAGCCGCAGATCTGGGCCGGAAGGATCAAGTAGTCGGACCGGGCCGACGCATGTCCGGAGGGGCCCGGCGGCCGGGCCCCTCCGGACATCGCGGCTACGGCTGGAACGCGACCCGTGCCGCGATCGGCAGATGGTCGCTCGCGGTGCGCGGCAGCGTCCAGGAGGACACCGGCTCGACGCCCTTGACCATGATCTGGTCGATGCGCGCCATCGGGAACGCGGCCGGCCAGCTGAAGCCGAAGCCGTCGCCCGCCGCCCCCTGGGTGGAGCGCATCTGGGCGGTGATGCCGTTGAGGGCGCGGTCGTTCATGGTGCCGTTGAGGTCGCCGAGCAGGACGACCCGGCTCAGCGGCTCGCGGGCGATGGCCTCGCCGAGGGCGTCCGCGCTGGCGTCGCGCTGGCCGGCGGTGAAACCCGCGTTGAGCTTGACCCGCACCGACGGCATGTGGGCGACGTACACCGCGATCTCGCCCTTGGGGGCGGCGACGGTGGCGCGCAGGGCGCGGGCCCAGCCGAGCCGGATGTCGACCTTGCGCACGTCGGTGAGCGGGTACTTGCTCCACAGGCCGACCGTGCCCTGCACCGTGTGGTGCCGGTAGGCGGCGGCCATGACCTTCTCGTACCCGGCGAGGTTGTCGCCCGCGATCTCCTCCAGGGCCACGACGTCCGCGCCGGACGCGACGAGGGTGGCCACGGTGCCGGCGGGGTCGTGGTTCTCCGCGTTCACGTTGTGGGTGGCGACGGTGAGGTCGCCGCCCGGGGTCGCCTTGTCGGTGCACAGGCCGGCGAAGAGGTTGATCCAGACCGCCGCCGGGAGGATCAGCACGACCAGGGCCAGCGCGGAGCGGCGCAGCACGGCCAGGATCAGCAGCAGCGGGATGCCGAGACCGAACCAGGGCAGGAAGGTCTCGGTGAGGCTGCCCAGGTTGCCGATCTTGTTGGGGATCTGCGCGTGGAAGACCATGACGACGGTGAGCAGCAGGGCGGCGACGGCCAGGACGACGCCGCGCCGCCAGATGCGCCGGTCGCCGCGCCAGCCGTCGGTGAGGCGGCGGCGCGGGCGGGTGCCGGAGGTTCCGGAGGCGCCGGTGAGGGGCGCCGTACCGGTCGTGGGGGGCTCGGAGGGTTCGGACTCCGGTCCGTGGTTACCGGTGTCCGGCCTGTACGCCTGCGCCATTCCGCTGTCCTCACTGCCTTGCCCGCTTGCCTTGCCCGTACGCCGTTCCCCGCCCCGCCCCTGACCCTAGGCGATGTGCGGGGCCCGTCCCCGCCGCCGTCCGCGGCGGGTGTACGGCCGGAAGGACGACGGGACCCGGGGCGCAGTTCCTCGGGCGGGCCCGGAACGCGCCGCTGTGACGAAATGCGCATAGAAGGCAGCCGGGGAAGGCGGTGGGACCGCGCACTTCCCGTACGGCGGCACGGGATGCCACCATGGAAGTGGTCCGGAGACGCCGTCAGGGCGCTTCGAGATGACGAAGGAGCCGTATCAGCCATGACGCTTCAGGCTGCCCAGAATCCCGCCCCCGAGGGGCGCACTCCCGCCCAGGCCGACCCGAAGGCCCTGTACGGCGGGACCGGCACCCGCCGGATCACCGTCCACCAGATCGCCGCCGCCAAGCAGCGCGGCGAGAAGTGGCCCATGCTCACCGCGTACGACGCGATGACGGCGTCCGTGTTCGACGAGGCCGGGGTGCCGGTGCTGCTCGTCGGCGACTCCATGGGCAATGTGCACCTCGGGTACGAGACGACCGTGCCGGTCACCATGGACGAGATGGCGGTCCTGTCCGCCGCCGTCGTCCGGGGGACCAGGCGGGCGATGGTCGTCGCGGACCTGCCGTTCGGTTCGTACCAGGAGGGGCCCGTGCAGGCCCTGCGCAACGCCACCCGGCTGATCAAGGAGTCCGGGGTCGGCGCGGTCAAGCTGGAGGGCGGCGAGCGGTCCCTGCCGCAGACCGAGCTGCTGGTCGCCTCCGGAATCCCGGTGATGTCGCACCTGGGCCTCACCCCGCAGTCGGTGAACACGCTCGGCTACCGGGTGCAGGGACGCGGGGACGAGGCCGCACACCAACTGCTGCGGGACGCCAAGGCGGCGGAGAACGCGGGGGCCTTCGCGCTGGTGCTGGAGCTGGTTCCGGCGGAGCTGGCGGCGGAGGTCACCCGCAGCCTGTCGATTCCGACGATCGGGATCGGGGCGGGCCCGGACACCGACGCGCAGGTGCTCGTGTACACCGACATGGTGGGCCTGACCGGCGGAAAGGTGCCCCGCTTCACCAAGCAGTACGCGAACCTGCGGCAGACGCTGGGAGACGCGGCGAAGGCGTTCGCCGAGGAGGTGGCGGGCGGTTCCTTCCCGCGCGAGGAGCACACCTTCCACTAGGGCGTGGGACGGGCAGGGGCCCCGGCGGGGCGGTGGGACGCGTAGCCCGCACCCCCCGGCGGGGCTCCCTGCCGTGTCCCTTGCCGGTCGCTTGCCGGCGTTGTCGGTCGCTTGTCGGTCGCTTGTCGGTCGCTTGTCGGTGGGCTGCCGGCCGGTGTCGGCGGGTTGTCAGTGGCGGGTGCTCCACTGAGGGACATGACGCGACACGACACCACACCACACGCCATCGAGGTACGCGGCCTCGTCAAGCACTACGGGGAGACGAAGGCCCTCGACGGGGTCGATCTCGACGTGCGGGAAGGCACCGTGCTCGGGGTCCTGGGGCCCAACGGGGCGGGCAAGACCACGCTCGTACGGTGCCTGTCCACTCTGATCCGGCCGGACGCCGGCACGGCCACGGTCGCCGGGTTCGACGTGGTCGCCCAGCCCCGCCAGCTCCGCCGGACGATAGGGCTGACCGGGCAGTACGCCTCGGTCGACGAGAAGCTCTCCGGCTGGGAGAACCTGTACATGATCGGGCGGCTGCTCGACCTGCCCCGCAAGGAGGCCCGTCGGCGGGCCGACGACCTGCTGGAGCGGTTCTCGCTGACGGAGGCCGCCAGGAAGCCCGCCTCGCAGTACTCCGGCGGCATGCGGCGGCGGCTCGACCTCGCCGCGTCCATGATCGGGCAGCCCGCCGTGCTGTACCTGGACGAGCCGACGACCGGACTCGACCCGCGCACCCGCAACGAGGTGTGGGCCGAGGTCCGGCGCATGGTCGACGAGGGCGTCACCGTACTGCTCACCACGCAGTACATGGAGGAGGCCGAGCAACTGGCGAGCGAGCTGACCGTCATCGACCGCGGGCGGGTCGTCGCCGAGGGCGGAATCAACGAGCTGAAGGCGAAGGTCGGCGGGCGGACGCTGCAGATCCGGCCGTCGGACCCGGCGCAGTTGCCCGCCATGGCGGAGGCCGTGCGCGCGGCGGGGCTCGACGGGGTGGCGGGGGCGCAGGCGCTCCCCGAGGAGGGGCTGTTGTACGTCCCCATCCTGAGCGACGGACAACTGACCTCCGTGGTCGGGCTGCTCGGCTCCCGGGGCTACTCCATCGCCGACATCGGCACCCATCTGCCCAGCCTCGACGAGGTGTTCCTCGCGATCACCGGCGAGAAGAGCAGCGAGAGCGACCAGGTCGCCCACGACATCAAGGAAGAGGCAGCGGCATGAGCACGGCCACCCTGACCAAGCCGGAGTCCGGGCAGCGGCCCGGCCCCCGCACCACCACCGCAGCCTCCGCCGAGGGCCGGATCGGCCTGCGCGGCAACCTGCGGCACATCGGCGCGCTCGCCCGCCGCAACGCGCTCCAGATCAAGCAGGACCCGGAGTCGATGTTCGACGTCCTGCTGATGCCGATCGTCTTCACCCTGCTGTTCACGTTCGTCTTCGGCGGCGCGGTGGAGGGCAACGGCAACCAGAGCGCCTACGTCAACTACCTGGTGCCCGGCCTGATGGCGATGATGGGCATGAACGTGTCGATGGCGGTCGGCTCCGGGGTCAACGAGGACTTCCAGAAGGGGGTGATGGACCGGTTCAGGACCATGCCCATCGCCCGGTCCTCGGTGCTCGTCGCGAAGATCGTGGTGGAGATCGGGCGCATGCTGGTCGCGTTCTCCATCCTGCTGATCGTCGGCTGGATCATGGGCCTGCAGATCACCACCTCCCCGCTGGAGGTACTGGCCGCGGTCGGCCTGTCGATACTCTTCGGCGCCTCCCTGATGTGGATCTTCATCCTGATCGGGCTCACCGTGAAGACGGCACAGGCGGTGCAGGGCATGGCGATGCTGGTGCTGATGCCGCTCCAGTTCGGCTCGTCCATCATGGCCAAGCCGGACACCATGCCCGGCTGGCTCCAGACCTTCACGGACTACAACCCGATCTCCAACCTCGCGGACGCCGTGCGCGGCCTGTTCCGGGGCGGCCCGGTCGCCCACGACGTGTGGATGGTGCTGGCCTGGTCGGCGGCGATCACCCTGGTGACCGCGCCGGTCGCCATCCGCCGGTTCCGCAACAAGACCTGACGGGCGCTCAGGGGCCCGGCGCCCCTTCCCCCTCCTTCCGGTACTCGTCGCGTCGCGCGTACACCAGGGCGGTGGCCTCCTCCACGGAGAGGCCGCCGCCCTCGGCGCGGGCGCGCTCGTAGGCCCGCTCGTCGGCGGCGTCCAGGACGCCGCGGGACAGGCCGACGGCGAAGTCCCGGGCGCCGGCCTCCTGCTGGTTGACGAAGTGCCCCTCGGGGAGGTGGCGCGCGTACGCCCCGAGCAGCCTGGCCGCGTCGGCGGCCAGCGCCCGGCGCCGGGCCGGGTCGTCCTCGCCCGTGGCGAGCCCGGCCAGCGATCCCGCGATCGTCATCAGATGCACGGCCGGCATCTGCGGGGCGACCATCATGGACAACTGGTCGTGGGAGCGCCCCAGGGCGAGCGCCCCGAGGGCGAGCGCCTCCTGGTACGAGGACCGGAGGTTCTCCACCCAGGCGAGCAGGCCCAGCGAGAACCCGTCGAAGATCATCAGGTTGCCGTTGTCGAAGGTGTCGCGCAGCAGCGACAGTTCCGCGTGGGCCTCGGCCAGGCGGCCGGTGCGGGCGAGGCGGATGCCGAGGAAGATCCGGGCGGCCGGGCGCACCTCGACGCTCTGGCCCTCGGTGTCGTCGAGCACCTCCCGCAGGATGGCCTCGCCCTCCTCGCCGTCGTCGAGCTCGATGAGCGTGCCCGCCAGCCTGATGCGCAGCAGCGTGGTCTGGGCGCGGGCCCGGAGCGTGCTGGTGTGCTCGATCGCGACGCGGTAGGCGTCCGCGGCGCGCGCGTAGTCGCCGAGCCGTTCGTACGCCTCGCCGCGCGCCGAGAGGGACTCCGCGGCGCCCCAGGCGTCGCCGAGCCGCTCGAAGATCTCCAGGCTCTCGGCGGCGTCCCGGCGGGCGTCGCCCGCCCAGGCGGTGTGGTTGGCGGAGATGTTGGCGCGCATCTCCAGGGCGCCGGCCAGCTCCCATTCGTAACCGAAGTCCCGGCACGCCTGGACGGTCGTGTCGATCGCCTCCCGCAGCTTCTCGCTGTTCCGGCTGGTCATCAGCAGGGCCATGATCCACATGGAGCCGGGGGTGCGGCAGGTCTGCGGCATTCCGGGCCGGTAGGTGGCGACGACCCGGTTCAGCCACTCCTTGGCCTCGGGGGTGAACCAGACGTCCAGGTCGTGGTTCATGCTGATCAGGTTGAGCAGCCGGACCCCGCGCCTCGCCTCCTGGAGCACCTCGGGACGCATCGGCGGGGGCGCGTCGGTGCACTGCTCGAACACGTCGGGGGCGGGCTCGACGGGCCCGGCGAACGGGTCGGGGCCCAGCTCCATCGCGGCCCGCGTCCAGTGCCGCTGGTCGGCGCGCAGGTCGCGGACGTGCCAGTACCAGGACATGCTGTGGACGAGGACCAGCGCCTCCTGTTCGTCCTCGGCGGCGACCGCGCGGCGCAGGGCGGTGCGCAGGTTCTCGTACTCGGTCTGGAAGCGGGCGATCCAGTGGAGCTGCTGGTGGCCGCGCAGCAGGGTGTTGCCGGTGCGGGCCAGTTCCCGGAAGTGGACGAGGTGGCGGCGCTCGACGGCCGCGCGCTCGCCGGACTCCGCGAGGCGCTCGGCGGCGTACTCCGAGACGGTCTCCAGGAGCCGGTAGCGCATCTCGCCGTCCGGCTCGGCGGGGGCGGCGACGACGAGCGACTTGTCGACCAGTGAGCCGAGCAGTTCGAGGGCGTCGGGTCCGCAGACGTCCTCGGCGGCGGCCAGGTCGCAGCCGCCGGAGAAGGTGGACAGGGCGGCCAGCACGGCGCGTTCGGGCTCGTCCAGGAGGTCCCACGACCAGTCGACGACCGCGCGCAGCGTCTGCTGCCTCGGCAGTACGGTCCGCGCCCCCGCCGTGAGCAGCCGGAACCGGTCGTCCAGCCGGTCCGCGATCTGCCGCGGGGTCAGCATCCGCAGGCGGGCGGCGGCCAGCTCGATGGCGAGCGGAAGCCCGTCCAGGCGCCGGCAGATCTCGGCGGCGGCCGCCGGGTCGTCCTCGGTACGGAAACCCGGCCGGGCGGCGGCCCCCCGCTCGGCGAACAGCCGCAGCGCCGCCGGCTGCGGCAGCGGGTCGACCGGGCGGACCAGCTCCCCCGGCACGCCCAGGGGTTCGCGGCTGGTGGCGAGCACGGTGAGGTGGGGGCAGTGGGCCAGGAGGTGTTCGGCGAGGTGGGCGGCGGCGTCCAGGAGGTGCTCGCAGTTGTCGAGCAGGAGCAGCATGCGGCGGTGCGCGCAGTGCTCGACCAGGCGCACCAGCGGGTCGTCGGCGGTGCGGTCGGCGGCCCGCATGGTCTCGGCGGCGCGCAGCAGGGTCTCACGGGCGCCGAGCGCGGTGAGGACGGCGTCGGGAACGGCCTCGGGGTCGTCGACGGGGGCCAGTTCCACCAGCCAGGTGCCGTCGGGCCAGCAGGCCGCGTCGGGTTCGGCCGCCTCCTGCGAGAGGCGGGTCTTGCCCGCGCCGCCGGGGCCCAGCAGGGTCACCAGCCGGGCCCGGGCCAGGTCGTCGCGGATGGTCTCGATGTCGCCCTCACGGCCGACGAAGGAGGTGAGGCGGGCGCGGAGGTTGCCGGCGGGGGCGGCGGCGGGGGCCGGGGGCTGGGCCCGAGGCGGCGGGGAGGCCAGCAACTCGGCGTGCAGGGCGCGCAGTTCCGGGGAGGGGTCGATGCCGAGACGGTCGGCGAGTCCGCCGCGCACGGTCTCGTACGCGGCCAGGGCTTCGGCGGTGCGGCCCGTCGCGTGCAGGGCGCGCAGGCGCAGGGCCTGGAGGGGTTCGTCCAGGGGGTGGCGGGCGGCCAGGGCGGTGAGTTCGGGGAGTGCCTCCTCGGCGCGGCCCAGCGCGAGGCAGGCCGCGAGGCGGGTCCGGCGGGCGTCCAGCCGGCGGCCGTCCCAGCGGGCCGCATCGGCGGCCAGGGCGGGGAGGTCGGCGAGGGCGGGGCCGCTCTCGTCCGGCCAGAGGGCGAGCGCGTCGTCCAGGAGGGCGGCGGCCTTGGCGGGGTCGCCCTCGGCGAGGGCGCGGACGCCCTCGGCGGTGAGGCGCTCGAAGCGGTGCAGGTCGACGGCGTCGGGGTCGGCGACCAGGGCGTACCCGCCGTGCCGGGAGGCGACGGCGTCCCGGCCCAGCGCCCGGCGCAGGCGGGCGATCAGGGCCTGGGCGGCGGCGGGGGCGTCGGCGGGCGGGGCGTCGGAGTCGCCCCACACCTCGTCCACGAGCACGGACACCGGGACGGCCCGGCCCGGGCGCAGCGCCAGCACGGTGAGCGCCGCGCGCAGGCGGGGGCCGCCGAGGGGGGCGGGGGTGCCGTCGGCGCGGAGGGCTCGGGCGGGGCCGAGGATCTGATAACGCACCGGGCCATTGTCCCCGGGTCCCGGCGGTTCGGGTTGCCGGGCCCTCGGGCGGGCCCGTTCCGGTGGTGGTGCGTGGGGTTCGGCAGCGGGGCGCGGTTCCGTGCCGGTGGCGACGCGTACGGCTCGACCACGGTGCACGGTTCCGCTCCGGTGGCGGCGCGTACAGCTCGGTCGCGGTGCACGGTTCCGTGCCGGTGGCGGCGCGTGCGGCTCGGCTGCGGTGCGCGGTTCCGTGCGGGTGGGCGGGTGGCTGGTCGCGCCCGCGCGGCGGAGCCGCATGTGCGGCACGGCCCCGCCCCCCGCCGGAGGTCACCCGCGGCTCACCAGCGGTCCGGGGCCGGGGCCGTCAGGCCCTCGATGACGCGCCAGAGGCGGCCCCGGCCGCGGCCCGTGCGGGGTGGGTTCTCGCCCGCCGCCGCGCTCACCAGGTGCTGGGCCGTGTCCAGGTCCACCTCCCCGTCCGGGGGGACGGCGAGCAGTTCGTGGGCGAGGGAGGGGAGTTCGGTGTCCGCGGCCGAGCCCGTCAGGGCCAGGACCGTCGAGCCCGCCCGGCGTACGTCGTGGACGCGTTCCAGCAGGTCCGCGTCCGGGCCCGTCGGCCCCGACACCACCAGCAGCGTCTCGCCCCGGCCCGCCGCCGCCAGCCGGCCCAGGCCCACCGAGAGGTGCGCGGGGTCGTGCGGGCCGACCTGGTGCCGTACGAGCGTGGGGGCCAGGGTCGGCAGCCCCGACCAGGCGGCCTCGTCCATCAGGTGGGCGGCCAGGTGCCAGGGTTCGTAGGTCCGGGTGCCGACCAGGAGCAGGCCCCCGGCGGACGGCGGTGAGACCGAGGCGCGCAGCACCCCGGCGAAGCGTCTCGTCGTGTCCAGCCATTGCGTACCGGCCAGGACTTCCCGCAGCAGTGCGACCCTCACGGCATCCATGCCCGCGATCCTCGCCGCGCGGAGCGGGCCGCGTACGCCGGAGGGCGAGGACTCACCCGGAAGAGCGGACCGGCTGCACGTAGGGTCGGGCCATGACTTCCACTTCACAGACCCCCCAGCCCGAGGCCCCGAAGAAGCCCCTCAAGGACCCGTGGGACCTGCCCGACGTCTCCGGGCTCGTCGTCGGCGTCCTCGGCGGCACCGGCGACCAGGGGCGCGGCCTCGCGTACCGGCTCGCGCGGGCCGGCCAGAAGGTGATCATCGGCTCGCGGGCGGCCGAGCGGGCCGAGGCGGCGGCCGGCGAGCTCGGGCTCGGCGTCGAGGGCGCGGACAACGCCGAGTGCGCGCGCCGCAGCGACGTCGTGATCGTGGCCGTGCCGTGGGACGGGCACGCCAAGACGCTGGAGTCGCTGCGGGGGGAGCTGGCCGGAAAGCTGGTCGTCGACTGCGTGAACCCGCTCGGCTTCGACAAGAAGGGCGCGTACGCGCTGAAGCCCGCGGAGGGCAGTGCCGCCGAGCAGGCCGCCGCCCTGCTGCCGGACTCGCGCGTCACGGCTGCCTTCCACCACCTCTCAGCCGTCCTGCTCCAGGACACCGCGGTCGAGGAGATCGACACCGACGTGATGGTGCTCGGCGAGGCGCGCGCCGACACCGACCTCGTGCAGGCGCTGGCCGCCCGCATCCCGGGCATGCGCGGCGTCTTCGCGGGCCGGCTGCGCAACGCCCACCAGGTCGAGTCGCTGGTGGCCAACCTGATCTCGGTGAACCGCCGCTACAAGGCGCACGCCGGTCTGCGCGTGACCGACGTATAAGGCGATCCGGGCATGGGGGACACTGGACGGGTCGTGTGCGTGCGCGCGCCGTCCGACGGGACGGCGCGCGCCCCGCGATCCGCAGGGCGTCCGACGGTGCGCGTCCCGCGAGCCGTACGCCGTCCGTTCCGACAGGAGTCGTCCCCCATGCCCCGCCTCGCTCTGTACGCCCTGGTCGTCTGCGTCCTCTCAGTCGCCGCCGCCGTGGTCTCCTTCGTCGAGGGCAGCCTGCTCGGGATCGTGTGGATCCTGCTGGCGGGCGTCTCCTCGAACATGGCCTGGTACTACCTGCGCCGGGCCAGGGCCGAGAAGGAAGCCGCCTCCGCCTAGGGCGCCGCGCAGAACGGGACGTCCGCCTGCCAGAACTGGAACAGGTCGCGGCCGCAGTAGGCCTCGGCCTCGCCCACCCCGAGGCCGCCCGTGATGCCGTAGATCACGTCGAAGAAGACCCGGTTGACCTCCGGCACCCACAGCAGGGCGAAGACGAGGAGCAGCCCGAAGGGCGCGTACGGCTCGATCTGCCGCCGCATCCGGTACGAGAGCCAGGGCTCCAGCACGCCGTACCCGTCGAGACCGGGCACCGGCAGGGAGTTCAGCAGCGCCGCCGAGACCTGGAGCAGCGCGAGGAACGCCAGCGCGTACCGGAAGGGCGTCGGGACGCCGTCCAGCGCGCCCAGCCAGAACGGCGCGGTGCACACGACCGCGAAGAGGACGTTGGTGAGCGGGCCCGCCGCCGAGATCAGGCTGTGCTTCCAGCGGCCCTGGATGCGGCCCCGCTCGATGAAGACCGCGCCGCCGGGCAGGCCGATGCCGCCCATGATCACGAAGACCAGCGGCAGCACGATGCTCAGCAGGACGTGCGTGTACTTCAGCGGGTTGAGGGTGAGGTAGCCCTTCGCGCCGATGGTGATGTCACCGCTGTGCAGGGCGGTGCGGGCGTGCGCGTACTCGTGGAGGCAGAGGGAGACGATCCAGGCCGCCGTCACGAAGAGGAACACGGCGAAGCCGGTGGAGGCCGCGAAGCCCGTCCAGACGGCCCAGCCGGCGACCGCCATGACGGCGACGATGCCGAGGAAGACCGGACTGATCCGGCGATCCCTGCGACTGATGGCGGTGGTCATGGGGGCGGCTCCTGGGGTGCGGCGGGCGGTGCGGGGCGGGCGTCGACCGTACCCGCGCACGAGGTGGAACGCCCGGACCCGGCACGGGGGTTCCCGGCGGGAGAGGGCTGTGGACGGTTTGCGTGCGGGTGGGCGAGGGGGCCGGTCGGGCGGCTCCGCGGGGCCCGACGGGGGCCCGGGGAAGCGAAATGGAGTTGCCTCGCGCATTCCGGACACGGAGTATGGCACCTCGTGTCCCGAAAGCTCTCCTCCCTCCTCCCCGATCTCTCCCCTTGGCGCTCGTCGGCCGATTTCCGGCTGCTGTGGGTGCAGGGGATCGTCGCCTTCTTCGGCAGTTCCATGGCCCTGGTCGCCATGCCGCTCCAGATCGCCCACCTCACCGACTCGCCACTGGCCGTCGGCGCGATCGGGGCCGTCGAACTGGTGCCGCTGATCGTCTTCGGCCTGTACGGAGGGGCGCTGGCCGACGCCGTCGACCGCAAGCGGATCATCCTGCTGACCGAGATCGGGCTCGGGGTGCTGGCGGTGGTGCTCCTGGTGAACGCGTTGCTGCCGCGGCCCATGCTCTGGCCGCTGTACGTGGTCGCGGCGGGTGTCGCCGCCCTGTCCGGGCTCCAGCGGCCCGCCCTCGACTCCCTGATGGCCCGTATCGTCCCGCACGACCAGCTCACCGCCGCCGCCGCGCTCAACGCGCTGCGCTGGCAGGTCGGGGCCATCGCGGGCCCGGCGCTCGCGGGCGTCGTCGTCGCGTACGCGGGCACCCCGACCGCGTACTCCGTCACCGTCGTCGGATTCGCCGCCTCGGTGCTGATGTGCCTGCGGCTGTCGCCCGCGCCGGCCACCAAGGACGCCCAGAAGCCGTCCCTGCGCGGCATCGCGGAGGGCGCGCGCTACGCCTGGAGCAAGCCGGTGCTGCTGGGCACGTACGGGATAGACCTGGCGGCGATGTTCCTCGCCTTCCCGACCGCGATCTTCCCCTTCCTCGCGAAGGACCTGGACGCCGAGTGGGCGCTGGGCCTGATGTACGCGGCCATGCCGCTCGGCGCCTGCGTCGTCGGCCTGACCAGCGGCTGGGCCTCCAAGGTGCGGCGGCACGGGCGGATGGTCGTGCTGGGCGCCATGGGCTGGGGCCTGGCGATGGGCGCGGCGGGCCTGACCAGCAACATCTGGCTGGTCCTGCTGTGCATCGCGGTCGCGGGCGGCGGCGACATGATCAGCGGCCTGGGCCGCTCCACCATCTGGAACCAGACCATCCCGGAGGAGCTGCGCGGCCGGCTCGCCGGCATCGAGATCCTCTCGTACAGCTGCGGCCCCCAGCTCGGCCAGGTCCGCGCGGGCGCGGTCGCGAGCTGGACCGGCGTGCGGGGCGCGGTGTGGAGCGGCGGCGCGGCCTGCGTGGTGGCGGTGGGGCTGCTGGCCGCCGTACTGCCCAAGCTCATGTCGTACGACGCGCAGACCGACGAGGACGCGATGCTGCGGCGCGCCCAGCGCGAGGCGGAGGCCGCCGAGGGGGCCGAGGGCGCGCCCGCAGCGGCCTAGGACGGCGGGGTGCGGCTCCGCCGTGCCGGGGGCGGGCGGCGTCGCGGCTCAGCTCTGCGGCGTGCCCGCGGAGCCGCCCTTGTCGTGCCACTTGGGGTCGTTCTCCCACTCCAGGTTCCGTTCGCGGGCGGTCTCCATGGCGTGCTGGGCCTCCGCACGGGAGGCGTAGGGCCCGAAGCGGTCCTTGGAGGGGCACTGGGGGCCCTCCTCGACGGTCTTGTGCTCCAGGCAGTAGAACCACTCGCCGGGCTTGCCGGTCGTACGGCGTTTGAACAGGGCCATGGCCTTGCGCTCCTTGTGCTTCTCGCGTCGTCACGCGTCGTTCGCGCGTTCGCTCTGCCGCCATAGTGCCCCCGTACCCCGAACTACACTCGTCGGCATGTCTGGCCAGTCGCTGCTCGTACCAGGCGAGCTCTCTCCCGTCCGTTCCGTCCCCGGCAACATCCGGCGTCCCGAGTACGTCGGGAAACCCGCCCCGGCCCCGTACACCGGGCCCGAGGTCCAGGACTCCGACACCATCGAGCGCATGCGTGTCGCGGGCCGCATCGCCGCCCGCGCGATGGAGGAGGCCGCCAAGCACATCGCGCCCGGCGTGACCACCGACGAGCTCGACCGGGTCGCGCACGAGTTCATGCTGGACCACGGGGCGTACCCCTCGACCCTCGGCTACCGGGGCTTCCCCAAGTCGCTGTGCAGCTCGGTCAACGAGGTCATCTGCCACGGCATCCCCGACTCGACCGTCCTCAACGACGGCGACATCGTGAACCTCGACGTGACCGCCTACCTCAACGGCGTGCACGGCGACAACAACGCCACCTACTTCTGCGGCGACGTCGACGAGGAGTCGAGGCTGCTGGTGGAGCGCACCCGCGAGTCCCTGAACCGGGCCATCAAGGCGGTCAAGCCGGGCCGTCAGATCAATGTCATCGGCCGGGTCATCGAGTCGTACGCCAAGCGCTTCAACTACGGCGTCGTACGGGACTTCACCGGGCACGGCATCTCGACGTCCTTCCACTCCGGCCTGATCGTGCCGCACTACGACAGCCCGCACGCGACGACGGTCATGCGGCCCGGCATGACGTTCACGATCGAGCCGATGCTCACGCTCGGCACCCACGAGTACGACATGTGGGAGGACGGCTGGACGGTCGTCACCAAGGACCGCAAGCGCACTGCCCAGTTCGAGCACACGCTGGTGGTGACGGAGACCGGGGCGGACATCCTCACGCTGCCGTAGCCGGAGCACAGTGGTTTTTTACCGACAGGTTGTCGGGAAGCGGTTGACTTAGGTAACCCTAAGCAGCGAAGATCGGTGGTGGCGGGCGCCCCTGCTGCCACCACCGCTCCTTCCTCCCGTCCGCTCTGTCCCCGGAGGTCCGCTTTGGACACCCCCTTCTCCACCCAGATCCGTGTCGCCTCGCACGAGCAGCACACGGAGGCGGAGACCTCGACGTTCATGAGCGACCTCCTCGGCGGCAGGCTCGGCGTGGACGCGTACACGCGCTACACCGAGCAGCTCTGGTTCGTCTACAAGGCCCTGGAGGACGCCGCCGGTCCGCTCGGCGACGACCCGGTCGCGGGCCCGTTCATACAGCCCGAGCTGATGCGCGTCGCGGAGCTGGAGCGCGACCTGGCGCACCTGCGCGGCGCGGACTGGCGGGACGGCCTCGTCGCCCTCCCGTCGACGGCGGCGTACGCGGCACGTGTCACCGAGTGCGCGGCGACGTGGCCGGGCGGATACGTCGCCCACCACTACACCCGTTACCTCGGCGACCTCTCGGGCGGCCAGATCATCCGCGACAGGGCGGAGAAGACCTGGGGCTTCGCCCGCAAGGGCGACGGCGTGCGCTTCTACGTCTTCGAGGGCGTCGCCAACCCGGCCGCGTTCAAGCGGAACTACCGGGAGCTGCTGGACGCGGTCCCGGCGGACGAGCTGGAGAAGAAGCGCATCATCGAGGAGTGCAAGAGGGCGTTCGACTTCAACGGGTCGGTCTTCCGCGAGCTGGGCGGCGAATTCCCGCTCAGCGCATAGGCCGTGACGGTACGCCAGTGAGAAGGGCCCGCACCGGGGACGGTGCGGGCCCTTCTCGCGCCGCCGCTACGCGCGGGCGGCGAAGCGGACGCGTCCGCCGAGCTCGATCAGGCCGTCGGGACCGGGGGCGGTGAGGAGCTGCGAGCCCCTGCCCTGCGTGATGTTGAGGGCACGGCCGAGCGCGGCGGTGAGCTGGAGGGCGGCGGCCCCGGTCGCCTCGTCCTCGTCGATGCCGTCGCCCCGGCGCGGGAAGCCCCGGGCCCGCACCCGCCCGGCCGCCTCGTCCTCCCAGGCCCAGGCGTAGAGCCAGCCCTCGCCGGGCGGCGGCGCGGGCAGGGCGTCGACCTCGGCCGCGCTCGCGTACTGCTGAAGAGCGCGGGGCGGGGCCCACTCGGCGCGGGCGGTGATCCAGGTGAACTCGCCGTCCTGGCGCGCGAAGACGTCGCCGACCGGCAGCTCCAGCACCTCGATGTC
Organism: Streptomyces sp. NPDC039736; assembly: GCF_055596485.1. NCBI lineage: Bacteria > Bacillati > Actinomycetota > Actinomycetes > Kitasatosporales > Streptomycetaceae > Streptomyces > Streptomyces sp. NPDC039736. Next base: position 544,164 of record NZ_JBVIUQ010000005.1, read on the forward strand.
GAGCAGCCAGGCGACCCCGACGAGGGGGTGCCCGGCGAACGGGAGGCGGCTGGAGGGCGTGCGGATGTCGAGGACGCCGCGCTCGGGGTCGTCGACGAACACGGTCTCGCTGAGGCCGAGTTCACGGGCGAGGGCCTCGCGGGACGCGGGGTCGGGGTGGCTGCGGGGGGCGTCCCGGACGACACCGAGGGCGTTGCCGTGGGCGCCGGTGGGGCTGCAGAAGACGTGGAGGAGGTCGAGGGTGTTCACGGGGGTATTTTGCCGGGGGGAGGGCGGGCCGCCGGGGGCACGGTACGGGGCCGGGCGCCGGCGCCCGACGCCGGGGCGGGTCTCTCCCCCGCCCGCTCCTCCCCGTGACCCTGCGGGGCCTGGCGGGCGGTTGCGTGCGGGTGCGTTGCGGCTGGTCGCGCCCGCGCGGCGGAGCCGCACCTCGACACAGCCCCGCGCCCCGGAAAGGGGCGCGGGGAACGGCGCGAGCAACCCGTCACGAGCCGCGCGGCCGAGCGCTTCAGGTGGAGGGGCGGGACCGGGGCAGCGCCGCGGGCGTCCCCCGCGCCGGGTGCGGCGCACGACGGGGCCGGGGACGCCCGCCGGGGCTCCGGTCAGGCCCGGCGGCCGGCCCGGCGGCGGGCCGCGTAGACGACTCCGCCCCCGGCCACCGCCAACGCCCCCGCCGCCCCGAGCAGCGCCGCCGTCGGCGTCGACGCCCCGGTCGCGGCCAGGTTGCCCGCCGCGGCCGGGCCCGTACCGCCGCCGACCGAGCCGCCCGTCACACCCTCCGCGGCGCCCGCACCGCCCACGGTGCCACCGCCGCCCACGGTCCCGGCGCCGCCGGCCGTCGCGGCGTCACCACCGGAGGTGCCGGTGGTGCCGGCGCCGCCCGCCGTGCCGGCGCCGCCCGCCGTGCCCGTGCCGCCCCCCGTCGTCGTGCCCGGCCCGGGCAGTTGCGCGCCCTTGTCGACCGAGACGGCGACCGTCAGCGGAGCCAACTGCTCGCCCGCCGGGTACATCCCGCCGAACGCCTTGGAGCCGTCCGCCGTCAGCCTGGCCGGGACTTCGGTGAGCTTGACGACGCCGTCGACGACGTCGAGCCCGCCCTTCGGCGTCAGCTCGGCGATGGTCAGGGCCTTGTACTCGACGGCCTTGCCGGGCTTGTCGTCGGCGGCGCGCTCCTTGGTCGCGACATCGGCGACCAGCCCCGCCCTGCCGCCCTTCATCTCGACCTTGAACGCGGAGAAGCTGAGGTCGAGGGCGTGGACGCCGTTCGTCTCGTGGCCCAGGAAGCGGATCCTGCCGTCGAAGGCGGCGGAGAGGTTCTGCTTCTCGGCGTCGAAGGCTCCCCTGCCCTTCGGGAAGCGGAAGCCGCTGCCGGCCTTGGCCGCGCCGCCGGACAGTTCGGCCCTGCCGTGCGCGATGGGCCCGGTGACGTACTTCAGGAAGCGGTCGTGGACGCCCCAGTCGAGGTTGCCGTCCACGATGGCGCCCTTGGCGTCCTCGACCGGCGGCTTCGGATCGGGCTCGGGGTCCGGCTTCGGGTCGGGGTTGGGCTTGGGGTCGGGATTTGGCTTCGGGTCGGGATTCGGCTTCGGGTCGGGGTCCGGCTTGGGGTCCGGCTTGGGGTCCGGCTTCGGCTCCCCCGTCGGCACCGTCAGCGTCGCCGCGTCGAAGGCCAGCTTCGGGTCGTACATCTTGTTGAAGGCCGCGCTGCCCGCCTCCGTCAGCGCGGTCGGCATGTCCTTGAAGACCATCGCGTCCTTGCCGGCGCCGGGCTTGACCATCGTCAGCGTGACCAGCTCGACGTCGTCGCTCAGGACCGGCTTGCCGTCCGGACCGGCCGACTTCACGTCGGCGGAGATCGTGCCGCCGGTGCGGGTCGTCCTGACCTTGAGGTCGGACAGCGTCAGGTCCAGCTTGCCGCCGTGCCCGGTGAAGCGGACCGCGCCGTCGAGCGCGGTGGTGCTGGCGTGCGTGACGGTGTCGTACGCCGTCCTGCCGCCCCCGAAGGTGAACGCCCCGTTGCCCGCGGCCTGCTTGACGCCGCCGGACAGCTCGACCTTGCCCTGTGCGATGGGCCCGGTGACGTACGTACGGAACTTGGTGAACACGCCCCAGTCCAGGGTCGCGCCCACGATCGGGCCCGCTGCCCCGCCGTCCGCGGGGGCGTCGGCCGCGACGGCCGGGAGGGTGAAGGCGGTGGCGCCGACGGCGGCGGCCGTCGCGACGGCTGCGGCCAGGGTGATACGGCGGCGGGTTGCTGCCATGGTCGGGGAACTCCTGTCGGAAGTACGGCGAACAAAAAAAGGGGGGTGACACGTGCGGGGGAGGGGGCGGTCCCGCGCCGCCCCTCCCTCGCGGGCAGCGGCACGGACGTGTCGGAAGCGGCAGTCGGGTGCGGGTGTCAGCTCTTCGCGCCGCCGCTCCCCCGCCTGCGGACCACGAACGCCGCGGCCCCGGCGAGCACCACGAGCACCGCGCCCGCGGCGAGGTACGTCACGGTGCCGGCGGAGGAGTCGGAGGCCGCGGCGGTCTTCGCCGTCCCCGGCTCCGCGGCGGTCTTCCTGCCCACGGCCGGTGCGGGCGTGGGGGTCGCGGGGGTCGTGGTGTCGGAGCCGAGGTCGGGCAGCGCGGGCAGCTTCGCCCTGTCGTCGACGGCGACGGCGAGGGAGACCGGGTCCATGCCGGTGCCCGCCCGGTACATCGAGCCGAACGCCTTCGCGCCGTCCTCGGTCAGGGTGGCCGGGGCCTCGGCGAGGCTGACCAAACCGTCCTCGGCGTCCAGCGACCCGGCCTCGAAGGTGACCAGCGGCACGGCGGCCGTCCGTACGTCCTTCTTCGTCGCGGGGTCCCTGCTCGTGACGTCCGCGACCAGGGTGCCCTTGCCGTCGGCGACCTTCACGCCCACGTTCGACAGGGTCAGGTCCAGGTGCGCGCCCGCGAAGCGGACGCTGCCGGCGAAGTGCGCGTCCAATGACTTCCTGCCGCTGTCGTACGCGCCCTTGCCCCGCGGGAAGCGGAACAGCGCCCCGCCGTCCAGCGCGCCGCCCGCGAGCTCCCACTTCCCCCGGGAGACCGGGCCGGTGACGTACTCGCGGAAGGTGCGCCGCACGCCCCAGTCGACGGCCGCGTCCTCGATGCCGCCGGCCGGCTTCCCGGCGTCCTGGTCCTGCTGCGCGGGCTCCTCGCCGCCGGGCGCCTCGGACTTCCGCGCGTCCGGCTGCTTCTCCGGTGCCTTCGCGCCCGCCGGGACGCCCGCCGCCACGTCCGCCGACAGGCTGACCGGGTCGAGCCGGGTGCCCGCCGTGTAGTACCCGGCGAAGGCGGACGCGCCCTGCGAAGTCAGCGTCGCGGGCACGTTGCTGAGGGCGACCGGACTGCCGCCGCCCTTCATGTCGATGCCGCCGACGGCCAGTGAGGCCAGCGGGATCTGAGCGGCGCGGGTCACCCTGCCGGTGCCCTTGGACCTGCTCGTCACGTCGGCGAACAGGGTCCCCGTACCGCCGGAGACACGGACGGTGGGCCGGCTGATCACGAGGTCCAGCTCGAACGAACCGTCCGGCTTCCGGTGGCCGGTGAAGCGGACCCCGCCCGAGAAGGCGGAGTTGAGGGCTCCGCTCTGCGGGTCGTACGAGCCGTTGGCCGAGTGGAAGCGGAACTGGCTGCCGCCGACGGTCGCGGCGCCGCCCAGGAGGGTGAAGCCGCCCTTGGCGATGGGCCCGGTGACGTAACTCTGGAAGGAGGACTTGATCCCCCAGTCGAGCCTGCCGCCCTGGACGGTGCGCGGTGCCGCCTGGGCGGCCGAGGCCGGGAGCAGGGCTCCCAGCACTGCCGCGATGAGCGCGACGGCAGACGCGCGGGCCGGTCTGGACGGCAGCATGGGAGTCCCTCCGAGGTCTGGCAAGCAAGGTAAGGCTAACCTAAGCTACACCTGACCCGTCCGGAACCCTTCGGCCCCTCGCGCCAGGACCGGACACGCAGAACTCCCCCGCCACACCGGCCACTACGGCCGCCCGGAAACGAACAGGACGGTGCGCTCCGTGCGAACGCCAGCCGTGCCCCAGCACCCCTCACGGTCCCCGCGCCCGTCCCGGCCCGCGCGCCCCTCCCGGCTGGCGGGCGCGCTGGTCTCCGTGCTCGTCCTCGCCGTCGCCGCCACGGGCTGCGGCGGTACGCCGACCGGTGCGACGCCCTCCGGGAGCACCGCGCGGACCGAGGCCCAGCACGCCCCCGACCGCGTCGAGCCGTTGGCCGCCACGCCGAAGCCGGTCCTTCCGGTGTCCGTGCCCTCGGCCGACGGCAAGGAGGTGGAGGTCACGTCGACCGACCGCATCGTCCCGCTCACCGGCGGCCTCAGTGAGATCGTCTTCACCCTCGGGCTCGGCGGGAACGTCGTCGCCCGCGACATCACGGCCACCTTCGAGCAGGCGAAGGGCCTCCCGGTGGTGACACGCGCCCACGACGTGTCGGCGGAGAGCGTGCTGTCCCTCCGGCCGACCGTCGTCCTCGCCGACACCACCACGGGACCGGTCGAGGCCGTCGACCAGATCCGCGACGCGGGCATCCCGCTGGTCGTCGTGGCCCCGGCCAAGCAACTCGCCGACGTCGGCAGGCGCATCGACGCGGTGGCCTCGGCCCTGGGCGTGCGGCCCGCGGGCGAGGAGCTGAAGCAGCGCACCCAGGCGCGGATCGCGGCCGTCCAGAAGGACATCCCCGCACCCCCGGGCGGCCGGAAGCCCCGGGTGAGCTTCCTCTACCTGCGCGGCTCGGCCTCGGTCTATCTGCTGGGCGGCCGGGACTCCGGGGCGAGTTCGCTGCTGGAGGCGGCGGGCGCGGTCGACGCGGGCAAGGACTCCGGGCTGGCCAAGGACTTCACCGCGATCACCAGCGAGGCGCTGGTCAAGGCGGCGCCCGACGCCATCCTGGTCATGACCAAGGGCCTCGAATCGGTCAACGGCGTCGACGGCCTGCTCAAGGTCCCGGGCGTCGCCGAGACCCCGGCGGGCCTGGACCGCCGCGTCGTCTCGGTCCCGGACGGCGTGCTGCTCAACTACGGCCCCCGCACGGACCAGGTCCTGGCCTCCCTGATCGCCCAGCTCCACCCCAAGGACAAGTGACCCGGTGACCGCGACCCCCGAGGCACCCGAAGCACCCGAAGCACCCGAAGCACCCGAAGCACCCAAGACCTCCGTAACCCCCCAGGGCCCTGAAGCCCCCAGCACCCCTTCAGCCCCACAACCCACCCCCGCACCACAGGAGTCGGAGGCCCCCGCGCCGACCCCCGCACCTCCCCCCGCGCGCGGCCGCCGCGGCACCACCGCCACGCTCGCCCTCGGCCTGGCCGCCACCCTGCTCGTGCTGGCCCTGGTCTCGGCCGGGCTCGGGACGTACCACATCTCGCCCGGCGACGTGCTGGCCTCCGTGCAGCACCGGATCGGGCTCGGCGGCGCGCCGCTGGACCGGGTCGGCGAGAGCGTGCTGTGGAACATCCGGCTGCCCCGGGTCGCCCTCGCCCTCCTGGTCGGCGGCTCGCTCGGCTGCGCGGGCGCGCTCATGCAGGGCGTGTTCGGCAACCCCCTCGCCGAGCCCGGCGTCATCGGGATCTCCGCCGGTGCGGCGGTCGGCGCGGTGGCGTCCATCGCGCTGGGGCTGAGCTTCCTCGGCAACTGGACGGTGACGTTCTGCGCGTTCGTCGCCGGCCTGGTCACCGTGCTGCTCGTGTACGTCCTGTCCCGTTCCGGCGGCCGCACCGAAGTGGTCACGCTGATCCTCACCGGCATCGCGGTGAACGCCTTCGCGGGAGCGCTGATCGGCCTGGCGATCTTCTTCGCGGACAACGCGCAGATCACCCAGATCACCTTCTGGCAGCTCGGCTCCCTCGCCGGGGCGACCTGGCCGAAGGTCCTCGCGGTCCTGCCGTGCGCGCTGCTCGGCCTGCTCGTCGCCCCCTGCTACGCCCGCAGGCTGGACCTCCTCGCCCTGGGCGAGCGCCCGGCCCGCCACCTCGGTGTGGACGTCGAGAGGATGCGGATGGCCCTGGTGCTGGTCGTGGCCCTGCTGACGGCCGCAGCGGTGGCCGTCGCGGGCATCATCACCTTCGTCGGCCTCCTCGTTCCGCACCTGCTGCGGATGGCCAACGGTCCGGGCCACCGCTTCCTGGTCCCCGGCAGCGCGCTGGGCGGCGCGATCGTCCTGCTCGCGGGCGACCTCGCGGCCCGTACCGTCGCCGACCCCGCCGAACTCCCGCTCGGCGTCCTCACCGCCCTGCTCGGCAGCCCGTTCTTCTTCTGGCTGCTGCGCCGGACCCGTCGCAAGCAAGGTGGTTGGGCATGAGCGCCCTCGCCACGCTGTTCTCCCCGCGCCGCACCCGCGCGCTCCCCGCCCCCCTCGCCCCCGGGACCGCCGCCGTCGAGGTCCGCGGCCTGCACGTCCGGCTCGGGCGGCACGAGGTGCTGTCCGGCATCAACCTGACCGTCCGGGCCGGTGAGGTGCTCGCCCTCGTCGGCCCGAACGGGGCGGGCAAGTCGACCCTGCTGGCCGCCGTCGCCGCCGACCTGGCCGCGACGCGGGGGACGGTGCGCGTCGACGGCCGCCCCGTGGGCGAGTGGACCGCCGCCGAACTGGCCCTGCGCCGCTCGGTGCTCCCGCAGTCCGCCGCGCTGTCCTTCCCCTTCCCCGTCGAGGACGTCGTACGGATGGGCCGCGCGCCCTGGGCCGGCACCCCGCACGAGGACGAGGACGAACGCGCGGTGGCCGAGGCGATGGCCGCCACCGAGGTCGCCGCGTTCGGGCCGCGCCCCTTCGGCGCGCTGTCCGGCGGCGAGCGGGCCCGGGTGGCGCTGGCCCGGGTGCTGGCCCAGCGGGCGCCCGTGCTCCTGCTCGACGAGCCGACAGCCGCCCTGGACCTGCGCCACCAGGAGCTGGTGCTGCGGATCTGCCGGGAGCGGGCGGCGGCCGGGGACGCGGTCGTCGTTGTCCTGCACGACCTGGGGCTCGCGGCGGCGTACGCGGACCGGGCGGCCGTGCTGCACGGCGGCCGGATCGCCGCCTGCGGCCCGCCCGCCGAGGTGTTCGGCGAGGAGCTGCTCTCCCGGGTCTACCGGCAGCCGGTCGAGGTGCTGCCGCACCCGCGCACGGGCGCTCCGCTGGTGGTTCCCAAGAGGCCGTCGCCGCACGGCGGTTGAGCCGCCCGGGACCGCGCCCCCGCCGCCGTGGCCGGTCCCGGCGACCGCGCCGTCCGCCGCCCCGATAGGGTTCCGCTCGTCAACGGGATCGACGGCGGCGCGGGTGTCGCGGGGGGCAACGGATGAGGACGCACACGCGCGGGCTGCGACGCCGCACGGCGATGCTGGCGACGGCGGCCGCCCTGGCGCTGACGGCGAGCGGGTGCGTGACGGTGCACGGCGAGCTGGAGGTCGTACCGGCCGCGACGAAGACCGAGGCGGGCCGCGCGCTGCGGGACTTCACGGACGCCTACAACAAGGCGGACAAGGCGTACGACCCGGCTCTCGTCGCGGGCCGGATGACGGGCGCGCTGGCCGCGATCAACCAGGGCGGCCTGAAGGCCCGTCAGAAGCAGAGCCCCGGCGGCAACTCCCGCCACACACCGCTGGAGTTGCGGGACGCGCGCTTCCTGATTCCGAAGAAGGCGGGCTGGCCGCGCTGGTTCGCGGTCGACGCCGACAGCAACCGGGACGCCGACGACGGCGGCGCGGCCGACTCGCGCTGGCTGCTGGTGTTCGTGCGCGGCGGGGCCGACCAACTCTGGGAAGCGTCCCACCTGTTGACGCTCCGCAAGGCGGACGTTCCCGATTTCGCCGTCGACGGGGAGGGGTTCGTGCGGCCCGCCGCCGACGGCGGCTCCTCGCTCGCGGTGGCGCCGCGCAGACTGAGCGCCGACTACGCCTCGTACCTCCAGAACAGGGGCAGGCCCCCGGTGTTCGCCCCCGGGCCGGACACCACGCAGTGGCTGGCGCAGCGCACCCGGGCCGCGCAGCGGGTGGGGCGGACGATGCAGTACCTCGACCAGGAGCTGACGGGGGACGCGTTCGCGCCGGTGGGGCTGGTGACGAAGGACGGCGGCGCGTTCGTGTTCTTCGCCTCGCGGCACTTCGAGAAGCAGACGGCGGCGCCGGGCGTGCCGCTGCTGGACATCAATCCCGACGTACGGGCGCTGATGACCGGCACGCCGAAGACCTCCCTGGTGAAGGAGCGGGTCTCCAGCCAGGTCGCGCTGGTGCCGAAGAAGGGCGCGGGAACGGTGCGGGTGGCGGCCCGGGTGCAGGGCCTCGTGGTGGCGACGGGGTCGTGACGCCGGCCGGGCCCGGCGGGGCCTCCCCGCCGCGCGGGCGCCGGTCCGCCGGGGCTCAGCGGCCGATCGGCCAGGCCACCGCGTGCGGGTCGGTGTCCGCGCCCGCCTCGCCGGCCGCCGCGGCGTACCGGGCGCAGGCGTCGGTGAGGGTCTCCAGCAGGGTCAGCGGGTCGGGCAGGCCGTGCTCCGGACCGCGCACCCAGTGCACGTCCAGCCCACCGGGCAGCTTCGCGGGCGGCACGAGGACGTAGCTGCCCCGGCAGTGCCAGCGCAGGCCCGGATGCTCGTCCATGGTCTCGGGGTGACAGTCCAGCTCGCAGGGCCACCACTCGTCCTCGTCCTCGGGGGTGCCCCGGGTCGCGGTGAAGAACAGCATGCGCGCGTCGGCGCCGCTGCCGCCCTCGCCGAAGACGGCGACCGGGCCGACCTCGATCCCCGCTTCGACCAGGCGCTCCAGGGCCTGGGCCCCCGCGTCCAGCGGCACGTCCAGGACGTCGTGGACCATGCCGGTCGCGGTGATGAAGTTGGCCTGCGGCTGGGCGGCGGCCCAGCGCTCGACCTGGGCGCGGTCGGTGGTCGACTGCGTCTGCCAGGCGAAGGAGACGGGGTGGCGGGCGGGCGTCGGACAGCCGACCCGCTCGCAGGAGCACCGGTACCCGTTCGGATACGCGGCCGGGGCGAGCGGCAGTCCGGCCCCCGCGGCGGCGCGCAGCAGCTCGACGCGCTCGGCGGCGGCGTCCGGGACCCCGCCCGACCTGCCCTGGGCGCGGCGGCGCAGCCACTGGGCGATCCGGCCGCCCGCTCCGGCCCTGGCTCCGGCGCCGCCGCCTCGACCGCCGTCGGCACCGCTGTTGAACTCCGCGCCCATCTGGCTCCTCACCCTCACGCCTCGGCCTCCGGGGACCCCACCATGCTCGCACCATCCTGCGCCCCGGGGGGCGGGTGTCCGCATCCGGGGTCGCCGGGGCGGCCGCCGGGCGGGCTTCCGGCGGGGCTCCGGCGGGACCTCAGCGGGGCGCCAGGCCGTTCAGGGCGTAGTCGACGAGCCGGTCGGCGTACGCGTGCGTCAGGGGTCCCGTCCGCATCAGCCACCGCCCCGACAGGGGTCCGGTGAACATCTCCACGGCGGTCTCCAGGTCCAGGTCGGCCCGCACTTCGCCGCGCTCGCGGGAGGCGGCGAGCCGGTCCGCGTACAGCTTCAGCGAGGGCCGCAGCAGCCGCTCCACGTACTGCGCGCACAGCTCGGCGTCCACCACCCCCTCCGCGGTGAGGGCGCGGGTGGGGACGTCGTACGTGGGGTCGACGAGTTCGTCCACGGTCGCGCGCAGGACGAGACGGAGGTCGGCGGCGAGGTCGCCGGTGTCGGGGATGGCGGCCCCGACCTCGCCGACGGCGGCGGCCGCCTGGTCGGCGAGGTCGGAGTAGGCGTCGAGCAGGACGGCCGCCCTGGACGGCCACCACCGGTAGATGGTCTGCTTGCCGACGCCGGCCCGGGCGGCGATGCCCTCGATGGTGGTCTTCTGGTACCCGACCTCGCCCACGAGCGCGAGGGCCGCCTCGAAGATCGCCCGCCGGGACCGCTCGCTGCGCCGCGACGCGTCGGGGCTCTTGTTGTCTGCCATGCCCCCAACCTATCCCGCCCGAGACGATACGCACCGTCTCCGGCGGCCGTGAGCACACGCGCGACCCCACCCGCACCGCCGCTCACCCACGAGCACAGCCGCATCATCACGCCCGTCTCCCCGCCCGCGCCGCACCGTCCGGCGGGCGCCGCAATGCCCCCTCTCCACCCCCCGCGAACCACCCTTTCGATGCACAGCGCGAGCGGCCCGCCAGGCCGCACCATGGGCAGCGGAAGCACCCACCGGCCCCGCAACCCCCGCGAAGGAGCCCTCATTGACCCCACACGCCCGTGACGCGGCGCCCCGCCGCTACCTGATGTGCCCTCCGGAGCACTTCAGGGTCACGTACTCCATCAACCCCTGGATGGACCCCGCCAAGCCCGTCGAACTCCCCCTGGCCGTGGCCCAGTGGGAGGACCTCCGCGACCGCTACCTCGCGCTCGGCCACACCGTCGAGCTGCTCGACCCCCGCCCCGGCCTGCCCGACATGGTCTTCGCCGCCAACGGCGCGACCGTGGTCGACGGCCGCGTGCTGGGCGCCCGGTTCGCCTACGCCGAGCGCACCCCGGAGGCCGAGGCGCACCGGGAGTGGTTCGCCGCCCACGGCTTCCCCGAGATCCACGAGCCGGAACACGTCAACGAGGGCGAGGGCGACTTCGCCGTCACGTCCTCCTGGATCCTCGCCGGGCGCGGCTTCCGCTCCACCTCCGCCGCCCACGACGAGGCGCAGGAGTTCTTCGGCCGTCCCGTCGTCGGCCTGGACCTGGTCGACCCCCGCTACTACCACCTCGACACCGCCCTGGCCGTCCTGGACGACCGCACGGACGAGGTCATGTACTACCCCGGCGCCTTCTCCCCCGGCAGCCGGGCCGTTCTGGCCCGCCTCTTCCCCGACGCGCTGATCGCGCGGGAACCGGACGCGGCGGCCCTCGGCCTCAACGCGGTCAGCGACGGCCGGCACGTCCTGCTGCCCCAGGCGGCACAGGGCCTGTTCGAACCGCTGCGCGCCCGCGGCTTCGACCCCGTCGGCATGGACCTCGGCGAACTCCTCAAGGGCGGCGGCAGCGTGAAGTGCTGCACCCAGGAGCTGCGACCGCGGACCTAGTCCGAGTCCGGCCGGGGCGGCCACGCGTCGCCCCAGTCGGCGTCCCGTGCCGCCCGGTACAGCTCCCCGTGGCGCTTCTTCGACACGTTCTCCCGCACCAGCCCGAGCCGCCCGGACTCCTCCTCGCCCCGGCACAGCTCCAGCATCACGAGCCCCTTGCGGATCTGCGGCCTGCGCACGATCCGGGCCTCCGCCGCGGCCGCGTCCACCGCTTCCGGCCGCACGGCCGCCACGTACGCGAACTTCTCGTCCTCGTACGCCAGGGTGCCGCCCTTCACCTTCCGGTGCAGCGAGGAGCGGCTGACCCGGGCGGAGAAGTGGCACCAGTTCGACGCGTCGTCCGCGACCGGGCAGCGGCCGCTGTCCGGGCAGGGCGCGGCGATCCGCAGCCCCGCCGCGACCAGCCGCTCCCGGGCGGCGAGGACGCGCCGGTAGCCGTCCGGCGTGCCGGGCTCCACCAGCACGACGGCTCCCCGCGCGGCCCGCGCCACCTGGTCGACGAGGGTGTCCCGGTCGGCCCCGGTCAGCTCCTTCAGCACGTACGACACCGTGATGAGATCAGTGCTCTCGACGGTGAGCGCCGCTCCGATACGAGAGCGCTGCCACCGCGTGGCCTTCAGCGCGGGCACCCCCGAGGCCTCCGCGAGTTCCCGGCCCAGCGCCAGCGCGGGCTCCGCCCAGTCGAGCACGGTGCTCGACTGCGTCCCCCATGCCTCGCTGACCGCCCAGCTCGCCGCGCCCGTCCCGCCGCCCACGTCCAGGTGCGTGCCCGGCGTCCACCCCGGGGCGGCCGCCCGCAGCGCGCCGAGCGCGGACCGCACGGCCTCGAACGTGGCGGGCATCCGGTACGCCGCGTAGGCGGCCACGTCGGAGCGGTCCCGCAGCACGGGCGCGTCGGTCGGGGTGGTCCCCCGGTAGTTCGCGATCAGGCGGTCCACCGCCTGGGTCGCCTGCCGGGGCGGCAGCCCGTCGAGCAGCCCGGCCAGCGCGGACCGGAGGACTTCCGGGAGGGAGAGGGTGTCGTTCACCGGAAAAGTGTAGGGGCCAAAAAGGGACGCGGCGGGACGTGAGGGAACTGCTGCGCATCCAGGGGCCGTTGCATACGCTGACAGCCGTTGGCCGTTTCTGGGGTTCTTCAGAGCCGTGTGCCGGTTCGTGCGTACGGGCGTGAGCGCCCGCGCCCGCCGTCGCCCGGCGCGCACGGATGCACGGGGGGGTTACGGGTGATGGGGCAGCGCATCGGAGTCGTACGGGCGGCCCTCGTCGCGGGAGCGGCGGTGCTGGCCCTGCTCCTGCTGCTGGCCATGTGCGGCGGCCAGGGCAAGGGGAGGGACGGGGAGGGGGCCGGGGGCGACGGCGCGCGGAAGGCCGGGGGCACGGCGTCCGCCGGCCCGCGGGGCACGGCGCCGGCGGCCCCGCCGCGCCTCGCCGTGCCGGCCGCGTACGACACCGGGCGCGGCTGGCGGATCACCGGGGGCTCGGACCAGTACGCGATCGCGCAGGAACCGGCGCTGGTCGCGCACGTCGAACGCTCGGGTGCGGAGAACTTCCTCGTCCGCGCCTACGACGCCCGCACCGGCCGGCAGGCCTGGGCGGGCAGACCGTGGCGGCCGCTGTCCGGCTCCGCCCACTTCCCCCGGCTGCTCTCCCTCCAGGACGGCGACGACCGCTTCTTCGTCACCTGGTCGTACGGCAAGGTCAGCGGCCCCGACGCGCTGTCGACCGGGGACTCGGTGGTCGCCCTGGACGTGTACGACGCCAGGGACGGCGCCCAGCGCCACGTCGACCTGCCCTGGCAGGGCGTCCCGGTGGTCTCGGCCACCGGCCCGGACGTCCTGGTCACGGACGGCGCGGCCACCGCCACCACGGTCGACCCGAGGACCGGCCGCGCCTCGGCGCTGACCCCCGGGGACCTCGCGCCGCCGAAGGACTGCAAGAACTGCCGGTCGAAGACGGAGGTGCGCGGCCTCACCGCGAAGGGCCTGCTGGTCAGCGGCAGCACGGAGTTCTGGGTCCGGGGCGGCTGGTACAGCGCGAAGGTCGCCCCCCGGGACACGGCTCCCGCCTCGGGCGTCCCGACCTCCCTCACCGCGTCCGGCCAGGTGCTGGCCAAGTGGCAGAAGAAGAAGCGGGACGGCTGGGAGCGGTGGGCGGTGCACGACGCGGCGACCGGCAAGGTCCTCGCCACGGCCGACTGCCGCAGACCCGCCATCGAACCGGGCGCCCACCCGCAGGCGGTGACCTCGCCGTCCGGCGACTACCTGGTCGCCGGCAACCTCGCCTTCGACCTGCGCCAACCGGCCCCGAAGGGCGCCAGGACGGGGCACTGCCTCCAGGAGCGCGAGGGCGTCAAGCCGGTCACCCTCGTCTCGGTCACCGACGACGGCACGGCCTACGGAACCACCGGGGCGTCCGCCGCGGGCGGCACCCCGGTCCAGCTCCCGCTCGCCACGGCGATGCCCGCCGCCCTCCCGGACACCACGCTGCTCCCGCTGGCGGAGGTGGCGAACATCGCCCTGTTCCGCACCACCGACCGCCAGGACCGCCCCCAGCTCTTCGGCCACCCCCGCCGCTGACCCCGTACGGGCGGAACACCTGCGCGAACCCTGGCGTCCGCCGCGCAACTCCTCCACTCTGAACGGATGTTGCTGCCCCGCGCACACGAGCAGACCGAGCTGGTCGAAGTCGTCCGCATCACCCCGGACGCGAACGACCCGCTCCCCAAGACGATGGCCGGCGAGGAGACCGCCCTCTGGGAGGCTCCAGAGGCGCAGTCCGCCTTCGCCCTGATCGCCGCCCTCCCGGCCGGCCGGCCCGGCCAGACCTTCCTGCCCGGCTGGGGCCTGCGGGCCCACGGCCCCAAGGGCGTCCTCTTCGAGATCGCCTTCTCCTACGACTGCCACGCGGCCCGCGTCTGGGGTCCCTCGGTCCCCCACAAGCAGGAGGGCGTCTACCCCTTCGACCCCGCCAGCCCCCAGGCCGTCGAGCTGCTGCGCATGCTGCGGGGGGACTCCTAGGCGGCGGGGCGCCCCCGGGAAGGCGAAAGGCGCCGGGGGCCCGCAGCAGGCGGGACCCCGGCGCCGTACGGGCGAATGCCCGACGTCCGCTAGACGTCCGCCGAACGCCGCCACGGCCGGCACAGGCCGAGGAAGAGCACCGCCGCCAGCACCGCGCACGCGACCTGCACGACGGCCATCGGCACCGCCGTGTCCTCGCCCGCGATGCCCACGAGCGGCGACGCCACGGCGCCGATGAGGAAGGACGTCGTACCGAGCAGCGCCGAGGCCGACCCCGCCGCGTGCGGGGTGCGCATCAGGGCCTGGGTGTTGGTGCTCGGCATGATGAGCCCCATCGCCGACATCAGCACGAAGAGCCCGGCCGCGACCGGCCACAGCCCGACCTTTCCGAACACCCCGGACGTCATGAGCAGCAACGCCGCCGACGCCGCCAGGACGACGGCCAGCCCCGCCGCGAGCACCTTGTCCAGCCGGACCCGTCCGACCAGCAGCTTCCCGTTGATCTGACCCACGACGATCAGGCCCACGGAGTTCACGCCGAAGAGCAGGCTGAACGTCTGCGGGGACGCCCCGTAGATCTCCTGCACCACGAAGGGGGAGGCGGAGATGTAGGCGAACAGCACCGCGAAGGCGAGGCCGCCGGTCAGCATGTACCCGGTGAAGATCCGGTCCGCGAGCAGCCCCTTCATGGTCCGCAGCGCCGCGCCGACGCCGCCGGTGTGCCTGCGCTCCGGCGGCAGCGTCTCGTGCAGCCACTTCCAGACCACCAGGGTCAGCGCCACGCCGACACCGGTCAGGACGTAGAAGACGCCCCGCCAGTCGGTGATCCGGAGCACCTGTCCGCCGATCACGGGCGCGATCACCGGGGCCACTCCGGAGATCAGCATCAGCGTGGCGAAGAACCTCGCCATCTCGACGCCGTCGTACAGGTCCCGGACGACGGCCCGGGCGATGACGATGCCCGCCGCGCCGGCCAGCCCCTGGAGCAGCCGGAAGGCGACCAGCATCTCCACGTTCGGCGCGACCGCGCACATGGCGGTGGCGAGGACGTACACGAGCATGCCGATGAGCAGCGGACGCCGCCGGCCCAGCTTGTCGCTGAGCGGTCCGACGACGAGCTGCCCGAGCGCCATGCCCGCGAGGCACGCGGTGAGCGTGAGCTGCACGGTCGCCGCCGGCGACTTCAGGGCGTCGGTGACCTCCGGCAGAGCGGGGAGGTACATGTCCATGGACAGCGGCGGCAGCGCGGTGAGCCCGCCGAGCACGAGCGTGACGAGCAGGCTGGTCCGCCGGACACCGGCGGACCCGGACCCGGCCCTGGACGCCGAGGCAGACGCGGAGGGGGAGGCGGACGCGGAGGCGGACTCGGTCGCCGCGGGCACGGAGACGCCGGCGGAACCAGGAACCCCTGCTCCCGCGGTGGCCGCGGTGGCCGACTCGACCGCCGCGCGCACCTCCGCGCCCGCCGAGGGTATGTGGTCCGCTCCCGCTGCTCCCGCAGCCCTGGCGCCGTTGTCCGGCATCATCACTCCCATTTCGTTGAATCGCGACCTATCCTCTCAGCTCGTCCGAACTGTTCGGAACAAGCTCTCGTCGCCGGGGAGAAGCCCGCGACGGAACGAGGGGCGGCAGCAATGCAGACGACGGACGCACCCGTCCGCTGGGGAATCCTCGCCACCGGGGGCATCGCCTCGGCGTTCGCGGCGGAACTGGCGGGGATGCCGGACGCGGAGGTCGCCGCGGTGGCCTCGCGCACCACGGACCGCGCGAAGACCTTCGCCGACCGCTTCGACATCCCCAGGGCGTACGGAAGCTGGGCCGAGCTCGCCGCCGACGACGCGGTCGACGTCGTCTACGTGGCCGCCCCGCACGCCGCGCACCGGGCGGCGGCCGGGATGTGCCTGGCGGCGGGCCGCGCCGTCCTGTGCGAGAAGGCCTTCACCCTCAACGCCGCCGAGGCGGCCGAGCTGGTCGCCCTCGCCCGCACCCACGACCGCTTCCTGATGGAGGCGATGTGGATGTACTGCAATCCCCTGGTCCGGCGGCTGGCGGACCTCGTCCGCGACGGCGCGATCGGCGAGGTCCGCACGGTGCAGGCGGACTTCGGCCTCCCCGGCCCGTTCGCCCCCGGCCACCGCCTGCTGGACCCCGCGCAGGGCGGCGGCGCCCTGCTCGACCTGGGCGTCTACCCGGTGTCCTTCGCCCACCTGCTGCTGGGCGAGCCCGGCACCGTACAGGCGCAGGCGCTCCTGTCCCCCGAGGGCGTCGACCTGAACACCGGCATCCTGCTCGGCTGGCCCGACCGGGGTGCGCTCGCCACCCTGACCTGCTCGGTGACGGCGGGCACCGCGGTGGCCGCGTCCGTCACCGGCACCGAGGGCCGCATCGACGTGCCGCACGGCTTCTTCTCCCCGGAGCGCTTCGTCCTGCACCGGTACGGCAAGGACCCCGAGGAGTTCGCCGCCTCCCCCGACGCCCCGCACGACAGCCTGCGCCACGAGGCAGCGGAGGTGATGCGCTGCCTGCGCGCGGGCGCGAAGGAGTCCCCGCTGGTCCCGCTGGACGGAAGCCTGGCGGTGATGCGGACGCTCGACGCGGTACGGGACCGGATCGGCGTCCGCTACCCGGGCGAGGCCCGGCCCGGCTCCCGCCCCGCCCACCACATGACGGACAACTGAGCCGACGGGCGGCGGGGCTGGCTACCCTCCCTGCCCATGAGCACTCAGAAGATCGCGGTGGTGACAGGAGCGGGTTCCGGCATCGGGCGGGCGGTGGCGGTGGAGCTGGCGGCGTCCGGCTGGTCGGTCGCCCTCGCGGGCCGCCGCGCGCAGCCCCTCGCGGAGACGGCGGAGCTGGCGGGCGGCGACACGCTTCCCGTTCCGACGGACGTGTCCGACCCCGCCTCCGTCACCGCCCTCTTCGCCGCGGTGCAGGACCGCTACGGCCGCCTGGACCTGCTCTTCAACAACGCGGGCACGTTCGGCCCGGGCGGCACCCCGACCGAGGAGCTAACGCACGCCGACTGGCAGTCGGTGGTGAACGTGAACATTACCGGCGCCTTCCTCTGCGCCCAGGCGGCCTACCGCAGGATGAAGTCCCAGTCCCCGCAGGGCGGCCGCATCATCAACAACGGTTCGATCTCCGCCCACGCCCCCCGCCCGCACTCGATCGCGTACACGACCACCAAGCACGCGATGACCGGCCTGACCAAGTCCCTCTCCCTGGACGGCCGTCCGTACGGCATCGCGGTGGGCCAGATCGACATCGGCAACGCGGCCACCGACATGACGGCACGCATGCGCACCGGCATCCTCCAGGCCAACGGAGAGCTGGCCGTGGAGCCGGTGATGGACGTGCGGGACGTCGCCCGCACGGTCCGTCACATGGCGGACCTCCCGCCGGCCGCCAACATCCCCTTCGCCACGGTGATGGCGACGAACATGCCGTACGTGGGCCGCGGCTGACGCGTGCCGGGGCCGCGGGCGCCTCCCCCGGTGTCCGCGCCCCCCGCCCCGGCGCTACCGTGTCCGGTCCCCCGGGCACGGTCGTCGCCCGCTCAGACGCTCTCGACGAGCAGCAGGCTGTTGCCGTCCGGGTCGCGCACCGCGAACATCGGCGGCACCCCCGGCCCCATCCGCAGCACCTCCGCGTCCGTGTCGACCCCCCGCGCCCGCAGGTCCGCGTGGTCGGCGTCGGCGTCCCCGGTCGCCAGCCGGATGCCGGCCGGGGCCCCGCCGGCCACGAGCGCGATCGTGGTCGACGCCCCGGGCGGCGCCACCTCGACCCACCGCCCGTCGCCGAACGGCACGTCCCGGCGCACCTCGAAGCCGAGTTCGCCGACGTAGAAATCCAGGGCCCTCTGCTGGTCGGTGACGCGCACCCCGACCGTGGCCACCTGTGTGATGCGACTGGTCCCGCTCATCCCGTGCCTCCGCTTCCGTTGGTCTTCAGCACCTAGGACCACGCCGGACCCGGAAACTCATCGCCCCCACGGGACCCGGCACCGGCCCCGACCGACCACCGGACCAGAAAAATGGCCCCGGCCAGGAGAAATCCCCTGGCCGGGGCCACAACAGCAGACGAGCCGGCCTGTACGCCGGGTTCTGTCGCCCGGTCGCCTCGCGGCGGCCGGGGAGACGGCCATCCATCTAGGACCGGCGTTGCCGCCGGCCTCGTGCGGTCTACCCGCGGACATCGGGCGAGCAGCCCTCGAACGTCCGCGCAGGACCGTCGTCGACGGTCCCTCTTGACCTTGCTCCGGGTGGGGTTTACCTAGCCGCCTGAGTCACCTCAGGCGCTGGTGGTCTCTTACACCACCGTTTCACCCTTACCGAGGGCCTCGCGGCCCCAGGCGGTCTGCTTTCTGTGGCACTGTCCCGCGGGTCACCCCGGGTGGCCGTTAGCCACCACCCTGCTCTGTGGAGCCCGGACGTTCCTCGGGAGGTCCCCGGAGGGGCCCCACGCGGCCGTCCGGCCGACTCGTCTGCCGTGCCGACCATGCTACCCGGCGGCCGGATCGCCCTTGACCTTGCCGCAGCGTCAAGGTTTCTACTGGTGCCATGAGCAACGGGAGCGGTGGCGGCGGCAGGGGCATGCGGATCGGCGAGGTCGCCTCGCTGGTCGGGCTCACGCCGCGCGCGGTACGGCACTACCACCACGTCGGGCTGCTGCCCGAACCCGTACGGCGTCCGAACGGCTACCGCGAGTACGCCCTGCGGGACGCCGTCGTGCTGGCCCGGATCAGGCGGCTCACCGAGCTGGGGCTGGGACTGGACGAGGTACGGGACGTGGTGCGGGACGACGCGGGGCGCGAACTGGCCGAGGTGCTGGGCGAGCTGGACGCCGACCTGGCCCGCCAGGAGGCGCAGGTCAGGGCCCGGCGGGAGCGGATCGGGGCGCTGCTCGCGCAGGCGGAGGCCGGGGAGCTGGCGGCGGAGGAGCCGGTGTCGCGGGAGCTGGGCGAGCTGCTGAAGGAGCTGCCGGTCGTCCCGGGCGGCATGGCGGCCAGGGACCGCGAGATCCTCACGCTCCTGGAGACCGTCGCGCCCGACGAGGCCCGGGGGCCGTTGCTGGGCGCGATGCGGGACGCGTTCGTGGCGACGCCGGGGGCGGCGGAGCGGGTGCGGGAGGTGTACGCGCTGCTGGACGAACTGGTGGACGCGGCGGTCGACGACCCCCGGGTGGCGGCGGCCGCCGAGGCGCTGGCCGCGTGCATTCCGGACGGGCTGTGGGAGCCGGGGGAGGTGCCGGGCGAGAACGCCGCCCTCCTCCAGACCTTCTTCGCGGACTTCGCCCCGGCGCAGGCGCAGGCCGTGCTGCGGGCCGTGCGGATTGTCGGAGAGCGGGAGGGATCGTCGTGAAGAAGCTGGTCAGAGGGGTCGCGTACGCGGCGCTTCCCGGGGAGCTGGCGCTGCTGGTCTGTCTGCTGGCAGGGGTGCGGGTGTCCCCGTACGTGCTGCTCGCGGCCGAGCTGGTGGTGGCGGCCGTGGTCCTGGCGGAGGTCTTCCTCTTCGTACGGCTGCGCAGGCGGGGTCTGTCGGCGCGCGAGGCGGTGGCGGAGCTGGTGCCGGAGCCGGTGCGGCGGCTCGTGGGGCACGAGCTGCGGCTGTGGGTGTCGCTCGGCCGGTGGGCGGCGCGGCGGCGGCACGGGGTGGGGCCGGGGGAGCTCGCCTTCGGCCACGCGAAGGCGCAGGCTGCTCTGCTCTACGGGTTCACCTTCGTGTGCGTGGTGGAGACGGTGGGGCTGCACGTCCTGCTGGCCGGGGTGCCGGTGGTGCAGGCGGTCTTCCTGGTGCTGGACGTCTACACGGTCGTCCTGGTGCTCGGTCTGCACGCCGCCGCCGTCACCCGCCCGCACGTCGTGGGCCCCGACGGGTCGCTGCGCGTACGGTCCGGTGCGCACGTGGACCTGGCGATCCCGGCCGGGCGGATCGACTCCGTACGGTACGACCTGCGGCTGAACCCGGGACAGGCCGGGCCGGACGTGCTGGAGCTGGCCGTCGCGTCGCAGACCTCGGTGACGGTGGCGCTGAACGCGCCGGTGGAGGCGGTGTCGCTGCTCGGCAGGCGGCGGCCGGTGACGACGGTGCGCTTCCACGCCGACGACGCGCGGGCCCTGGTGGCGGCGGTGGCCGCCGTCAGGCGGGCTGGAACAGCACCTTCGCCGAGCCCGGGTCTGCCTGCGTCAGCCTGACCCGGATGCGCTCGCCGAGCGGCAGGCCGGCGCCGCCCTCGACCCGGGCGACGACGGCGAGGCCGCCGCCGTCCAACTGGACGGTGCCGACGCCCGGTTCGTTCTCCTTCACATCCACGACGTGCGCGTCGAAGAGCTCCCCGACGCGGTCCTTGAGCAGCGCGGCTTCCACGATGTCGACGCTCTCCCGCTCGACGGTGTTCTGCCGCCGGGTCCCCTCCGCCATCTCCTGGGGCAGCTCGGGCAGGGCGGCCGACACCCACTCGGGAGGCTCGGCCCCCCGCACGGCGGCCAGGCACAGCTCGCCCGCGTACCGGTCCACGAGACGGCGCAGCGGCGCGGTGCAGTGGGTGTACGGAGCGGCCACGGCGGCGTGCGTGGCCCGCTCCGGCCGCCGGCCGCCGGTGAACACGGTGTACCCGGCCCCCCGCAGCAGGGTCGTGCACTCCTGGAGGAAGGCGGCGTGGGCGGGGTCGGCCGGATCGAGACCGCGGACCACGTCGGCGTACGGGGTGTGGTGCGGCCAGTCGACGCGCAGGGCGAGCGCGGTGCGCCTCAGGCGGGCGACGGCGCCGTCGGGGGCGGCGGGGAGGGTGCGCAGGACGCCGTTGCCCGCCGCCAGCATCAGCTCGGCGGCGGCCATGCCGGTGAGCAGGGAGATCTGGGCGTTCCAGCCGTCGGCGGGCAGCGGAGTGCGGTAGGCGAGCCGGTACGCGCCGTCGACGAGGTCGATCTCCTGCTCGGGGACGTCGAGGGAGATGCCGCCGCGGGCCCGCTCCTGTTCCTCCCGGAGCCGTCCGACGTCACGGAGGAGGGCGAGTGCCTCCTCGGCCGTGCCGCTGTCGATCCGCCGCTGGACGTGTGCGTAGTCCAGCTTGGCGCGGCTGCGGACGAGGGCGCGGCGCACGTCGGCGGCGACCGTCGCGCCGTCGGCGTCGAGGTCGATCCGCCACAGCAGGGCGGGGCAGGTCTGGTCGGGCAGGAGGCTGGCGGCCCCCTCGGAGAGGACCCGCGGGTGCAGCGGAACCTTCTCGTCGGGGAAGTAGAGGGTGGTCACCCGGCGGTGGGCCTCGGCGTCGAGCGCGCCGCCGGGGGCGACGAACGCGGCCACGTCCGCGATCGCGTAGTGCACGCGGAACCCGCCGCCGTCCCTCCTGGCCAGGTGCATGGCCTGGTCGAGGTCGGTGGAGGCGGCCGGGTCGATGGTGAACAGGGGCAGGTCGGTGGCGTCGTACGGGTCCGGGGGCAGGGCGGGCGCGCGGGCGGCCCGCTCGGCCTCGGCGAGGACGTCGGCGGGGAATTCCGCCGGGTCCAGGGGTACGCCCAGACCCGCCCTCACCTCGCGGAAGGCGGCACGGAGGGGGGCGGCTTCGGCGGTGCCGGGCACGTGCAGTTGGCGGCGGGGCATGGATCGAGGGTAGGGCGGGGGCGGGGGGACGGCACCTGGGCGGACGACGGGCCACGGGCCGCTGGGGCGCGGTGCGGGGTGGAGGACGGCGGCCGGTGCCGGGCGCGGGCCGCTGGGCGCAGGGCGGATAGGCGTCGGCGGCCGGTGCCGGGCGCGGGGCACCGGGGCGCGGGGCGGTTCGTCGTCGGCCGGGGTCGGGGCCGGGGTGGGATTTTCCCCCGCCCGCCCCTTCCCGTGACCCCGCGGGGCTGTGAGGGGGATCGTGCGGGTGCGTCGCGGCTGGTCGCGCCCGCGTGGCGGAGCCGTACACCGACACGGCCCCGCGCCCCTGACGGGGCGCGGACGTCGCCTTCGTACCGCACCGCCCCCCGCCCGGCCGGGCCGTGGGCCCGGACCCACTACCGTTGACGGGCTCGCGCCGCATCACCCGACACCCCCTCCGAAGGAGACCCCGTGCTCGTCCTCCTCCCGCCCTCCGAAGGCAAAGCCGCCTCGGGACGCGGTGCCCCGCTCCGGCCCGGCACGCTGTCGCTTCCCGGCCTGGCCCCGGCCAGGGCCACTGTGCTGGAGGAGCTCGTCGAGCTGTGCCGGGGCGACGAGGAGAAGGCCCGCGAGGTCCTCGGCCTCAGTGAGGGCCTGCGCGGCGAGGTCGCCAAGAACGCCGAGCTGCCCACCGCCGGCGCCCGCCCGGCCGGGGAGATCTACACCGGCGTGCTGTACGACGCCCTCGGGCTGGCCACCCTGGACGCCGCCGCCCGCGAGCGGGCCCGGCAGTGGCTGCTGGTGTTCTCGGGGCTGTGGGGCGCGGTCGGCGTCGGCGACCGCATCCCCTCCTACCGCTGCTCCATGGGGGTCAGGCTCCCCGCCCTCGGGGCGCTGGGCGCGTACTGGCGGCCCGCGATGGCCGAGGTGATGCCGGAGGCGGCGGGCAGCGGCCTGGTCCTGGACCTGCGCTCGTCCGCGTACGCCGCCGCGTGGAAGCCGCAGGGCGAGGTGGCGGGCCGCACCGCGACCGTGCGCGTCCTGCACGCGCAGGTGGTCGACGGCGTCGAGAAGCGCTCCGTCGTCAGCCACTTCAACAAGGCCACGAAGGGCCGGATCGTGCGGGACCTGCTCGTGGCGGGCGCCGCCCCCGCGGACCCCGCCGAACTGGTGACGGCCCTGCGTGACCTCGGCCACGTCGTCGAGGCGACGGCCCCCGCGAAGGCCGGGAAGCCGTGGGCCCTGGACGTGGCGGTCCGCCAGATCCACTGAAGGCAAGGACAAAGGGGGGTCGGACCCTTCGGAGCACAGGGTCGATGCGCGTAGAGTAGACAGGTTGCAATACGCCAGAAACATTCCGACCCCCTTCCGGAGAACCCCGTGCCCAGCTCTTTGCGCGACATCCTGACCTCCGTTTCGCAGGGGCAGTACCCGGCTCCCGACGGCCGGACCGTCGTGGTCCCCCAGCCGAGCCCCCGCGACGCGGGCGTGCTCGCCTTCACCGCGCACTCGGTGATCTTCTCGGACCAGGACCCGGAGTGGATACGCGAGACCCTGGAGCAGTCCTGCCCCGACCCCTTCTCGGCGTCCCTGCACCCGGCGTTCCTGGCCGCGCTGATGGCGCGGACGGGCCGCCGGATGGACACGGTGGGCTCGCTGACGCTGGCCCCCGCCCTGCCGGGCCCGCCCCCGCTGGAGCTGACGGAGATCGAGGACCCGGACCACCCCCGCGTCGCCCGCGCCCGCGCCTACCGCGACGACGTGCGGGTCTGGTCCGCCGACGGCGGCGGCATCCTGGTGCTCGGCCGGGGCCTGGCCGGGCGCTGGGAGACGGCGATCGAGGTGGACGAGGAGTCCCGGCACCGGGGCCTGGGCCGGGCGCTGGCGGAGTCGGCGCGGCACATGATCCCGCTGGGCGAGGTCGTCTGGTCCCAGCAGGCGCCGGGCAACGCCCGCAGCGTGCGCGCCTTCCAGGCGGCGGGCTACCGCCCGGTGGGCGCGGAGGCCCTGCTCATCGCCGCCTAGCGCGCGGCGACGTACCGGCATTGCACCCTCCGCAACGACCGTTGCACACTTCACCCCACCCCCGGCAGGATGCCCCCATGGCCTCCTCCGTGCTCGATCTCGCCCCCGTCGTTCCCGTCGTCGTCCTGGACGACGCGTCCGACGCCGTTCCGCTCGCCCGTGCCCTCGTCGCCGGGGGGCTGCCCGCCATCGAGGTCACCCTGCGCACGCCCGCCGCGCTCGACGCGATACGGGCGATCGCCGACGGGGTGCCGGACGCCGTGGTCGGGGCCGGGACCGTGCTGAGCCCCGCCCACGTGGCCGATTCCGTCGCGGCCGGGGCCCGGTTCCTGGTCAGCCCGGGGTGGACGGACACGCTCCTGGAGGCCATGCGGGGGGCCGGGCTGCCGTTCCTTCCCGGTGTCTCCACCACCTCCGAGGTCGTGGCCCTCCTCGAACGCGGCGTCACCGAGATGAAGTTCTTCCCGGCCGAGGCCGCCGGCGGCGTCCCGTACCTGAAGTCGCTCTCCGCGCCCCTCCCCCGGGCCCGGTTCTGCCCGACCGGCGGGATCTCCCCGGCCTCCGCCCCCGCCTACCTCGCCCTGCCCAACGTCGGCTGCGTGGGCGGGACGTGGATGCTTCCGGCCGACGCGCTCCGGGACGGGGACTGGGGCCGGGTCGAGGCCCTCGCCCGCGAGGCGGCCGCCCTCCGCTGAGCACGGAGGGGCCCCCGGCGCTCACCGCGCCGGGGGCCCCTCCGTGCGTACGGATCAGCGCAGGTGCGAGGTGTCGTTCAGCAGCCGCACGGACGCGTTGCCGTCCGCGTAGTACGCCACCGCCGACAGCGAGGCCGCCGAGAGCTCCATCCTGAAGAGGGACTCCGGGGGCGCGCCCAGCGCCAGGCGGACCAGGGTCTTGACCGGGGTGACGTGGGTGACCACGAGGACCGTGCGGCCCGCGTACTCCTTGACCAGCCGGTCGCGGGCCGCCCCGACCCGCTCGGCCACGGCCGTGAAGCTCTCGCCGCCGCCGGTCGGCGCGGCGTCCGGGGACGCCAGCCAGTCGTCCAGGTCCTCCGCGTACCGCTGCCTGACCTCGGCGAACGTCAGGCCCTCCCAGGCGCCGAAGTCCGTCTCGCGCAGGTCCTTCTCGACGCGTACGGGAAGGCCCAGCCGGACGGCCACCGCCTCCGCCGTCTCGCGGCAGCGGGACAGCGGGGAGCTGACGACCGCCTGGATCCGGCCGTGCGCGGCCAGCGAGGCGGCGACCGCCTCCGCCTGCCTGCGGCCGACCGCCGACAGCTCGGGGTCGGAGCCGCCGCTGCCGGAGAAGCGCTTCTCGGGGGTGAGCAGCGTCTCGCCGTGGCGGAGCAGGACGAGGGTCGCGGGCTCGCCGAGGTCGGCGGAGGGGCCCCAGCCGACGGCGGGGGCCTGCGCCTCCACGGCTTCCTCGGGGACTTCGCCCGGCAGCTCGAACAGGCCGTCGGACGGGCCGTCGGAGGCGGGCCTGCGGGCGCCCGCGAGGGCCGCCCGCGCCTTCGCCGCACCGGCGGCGGCGTCGCCGGCCACGCGCGGCCCGGCGGGCGCGTCCAGGGCGGCGGTGGAGGCCGACGGCTCCCACTGCTTGCCCTTCTTGCCCGCGTCCATGGCCTCGTTGGCCAGCCGGTCCGCGTGCTTGTTCTTCTCGCGCGGGATCCACTCGTACCGGACCTGCGAGCGCGGCAGGATCGCCGCGGCCTCGGCGGCCAGCGGCTTCATGTCCGGGTGCTTGATCTTCCAGCGGCCCGACATCTGCTCGACGACGAGCTTGGAGTCCATGCGGACGTGCACCCGGACGTCCGGGAAGAGGTCCCGGGCGGCCTTGAGCCCCGCGATCAGGCCCTTGTACTCGGCGACGTTGTTGGTGGCGACGCCGATGTACTCGGCGGCCTCGGCCAGCGTCTCGCCGGTCTGCGGGTCGAGGACGACCGCGCCGTACCCGGCGGGCCCCGGATTGCCCCGGGAGCCCCCGTCGGCCTCGACGACGACAGTGCGCGCCATCGGCCCTAGATCCCCGAGTCCGGCGTACGGACCAGGATGCGGCGGCAGTTCTCGCAGCGCAGCACCGCGTCGGGGGCCGCGGCGCGGACCTCCATGACCTCGGTGATGTTCAGCTCCAACTGGCAGCCCTCGCAGCGCCGCTGGTAGAGGCGGGCCGCGCCGACGCCGCCGGACTGGGTGCGCAGCTTCTCGTACAGCTTGACCAGGTCGGCGGGGATGGACGCGACGACGACCTCGCGCTCCTTGGCGACCTTGGCGACCTCGCCGTCGATCTCAGTGAAGGCGGCCTCGCAGCGCGCGGTGGCGTCGTCGACCTTGCCCTGCACGGCGCCCACGCGCTCGGTCAGCTCGGCGGCGCGCTCCTGCGCGGACTCCCGGCGCTCCATGACCTCCAGGACGACGTCCTCCAGGTCGCCCTGGCGCTTGGCCAGCGAGACGATCTCCTTCTGGAGGTTCTCCAGGTCCTTGGGCGAGGAGACCGCGCCGGAGTCCAGGCGCTCCTGGTTGCGGGTGGCGCGCTGACGGACCTGGTCGACGTCCTGCTCGGCCTTGGTCTGCTCGCGGGCGGTGTCGCTCTCCTCGGTGGTGGCGGCCACCAGCAGGTCGCGGAGCTGGGTGAGGTCCTTGGTGAGGGACTCGATCTCGGCGTGCTCGGGCAGCGACTTGCGCTTGTGGGCGAGCTGCGACAGCCGTACGTCGAGGGCCTGGACGTCGAGAAGTCGGATCTGGTCGGCGGGCGCGGCGTTCAGTTGGGGGCTCCAGGAGAAGAGAAGTGGGATGTCCAGGGGTCGGTGACCGTCGTGGAGACGTGCACCCGCAGGTGCCATCCCGCACGGTCGGAGATCGCTTCGAGCTGTGCGGCGGCCTGCTCGCACCAGGGCCACTCGGTGGCCCAGTGCGCGGCGTCGAACAGCGCGGGGGTCGCGGCCGTCCCGCGTGCTTCGGAGACGGGGTGGTGGCGCAGGTCGGCGGTCAGGAACGCGTCCACGCCCGCCGCCCTGACCTGCGCGAAGAGGCTGTCGCCCGAACCGCCGGAAACGGCGACCGTGCGGACCGTGGCGTCCGGGTCGCCCGCGCAGCGGATGCCCTGCGCGGTGGCGGGCAGCGACTTCGCGGCGTGCGCGGCGAACTCGCGCACGGTCATCGGGCGGTCCAGTTCGCAGAGCCGGCCCAGGCCGCGGCGCCCGTGCGGATCGTCCCGGTCCGGTACGAGGGGGCCGGTGACCCGCAGGTCGAGGGCGGCGGCGAGGGCGTCCGACACGCCGGGGTCGGCGGTGTCGGCGTTGGTGTGCGCGACGTGCAGGGCGATGTCGTTCCTGATGAGCGTGTGCACCACGCGGCCCTTGAAGTGGCCGGCGGCGACCGTCGTCGTACCGCGCAGATAGAGCGGGTGGTGGGTGACGACCAGGTCCGCGCCGATGCGCAGGGCCTCGTCGGCGATCTCCTGGACGGGGTCGACGGCGAACAGGACCCGGTTCACCTCGGTGTCGGGATCGCCACAGACCGTGCCGACGGCGTCCCAGCTCTCGGCCCGCTCGGGGGGCCAGAGGGCGTCGAGCGCGGCGATGACTTCAGACAGACGGGGCACGCCACAAGGCTACCTGCCGTACGTGCCCCGTCCGCCGGGCGTCCGGTTCTCCCCCGCCGGGAGCACACCGCTCCGGGGGATACCGGTCGAACGACCGGACGGCCACCCGTATGTGTGAAGAGAGGTGACTCGTGTTGTCCGGTGGGAAATCCGAAAACTAGCGTCGCCGACGGAGCCCGCCGAAGACCGCGGCGGGGACGGAGGAGACGGAGCCCATGACAGCGTTGGCCATCGAGACCGCCGCCCGGGGCGGCGCGGCGCACCGCGGCGGGTTCGTGATCGCCGCGGACGGTTCGTACGCCGCACGGCTGGCCGGGGGCGGGGACGCCTGGTTCCCGGAGCGCTGGACGCTGGACGGCCCCGAGCCGTACGCGGTGCCGCTGCCCGCCGACCAGCCGGAGGAGCCGGGCACGGAGGTGCTGCCGCTGGCGGACGGGCGGGTGCTCATCCACCGGGAGGCGGCCGGGCGGCACGTCTTCTCCCTGCTGTACCCGACGGGCCCGCGGACCGGTGAGTTGGCCCTGGGGGCGGTGGAGTGCGGGGGCCCGCTGCGGCTGCTGCCGCCCGCCCCCGGCGGTGCTCGCGCGTACGCGCTGGCGGTCGGGCCGCAGTCGACGGCCCTCTGGCTGGTGGCGGGCGGGGCCTTCGGGCCCGAGCACGTGGCCGAGGTGCCGGGGCGGTGCTCGGGCGGGGTGTGGCTGGACGGCACCGGACGGATGCTCGCCCTGGACCGGGAGTCGCCGGGCGGGGTGGTGAAGGCGGTCGCGGTGGACCTGGAGCGGGGCGGCGAGGCCACCCCCCTCCTGCAGATCGCCGAGCACAGCAATGACCGGGTGCTGCTGGCCGACGCCGACAGCGGGCTGATCGTCGTCCGCTCCGACGCGCCGGGCGAGGACCGGCTGGGGTGGGGGGTGCTGGGGAGCACCCGGCCGGTGCGCTTCCCGGAGTGCCTGCGGCTGGACGGCTGCGTGCTGACGCCGTTCGCCGCGCAGCCGGGGCAGGTGCTGATGCCGGAGGCGTGCGCGGTGGCGGTACGGATCGACCGCGCGCCGGGACCGGCGGGGCCGGCGCCGGGGAGCTGGGTGGGGGTGTGGCGGCCCGCGGGCCGCAGACTCCATCAACTCGCCCCGCCCGCCGGGTGGCTGGCCGGGGCCGGGCTGTGGACCCGGGAGGGGGTGCTGCGGCTGCCGTTCACCACGGGGGCGGTGCCGTGCGGGGTGGCGGGGGTCGTGGTGCCGGTGGAGGAACCGGCGGCGGAGCCGGTGGCGCGGGGCGCGGCGGAGGGGGGCACCGGGGCGGAGGGAGGTGCCGGGGCGGAGGGCGCGGCGTCGTGGAGGCCGGTGCCGTTGCAGCAGGCTTCGCTGGCCGGGCGGATGCACCGGGTGGGGGTGCGGGAGAAGCGGGAGGCTCCGGCGGGCGGGGTGGCGGCGGAGGCCGTGGCGGAGCCGGCTGCCGTCGAGGACGCCGTGCCGTCGGTGCTGGGGCCGATCACGCGGGTGGTGCGTCCCCTGGGCGCGCCCGGCGCGGCCCCGGGGGCCGAGGCGGTCCATCCACTGGCCGTGCGGACGGCGGTGCCGGCGTCCGTGCACGCGGCGGCGCCCGCGATGGTGCGGACGGCGACGCCGGTACGGGTGCCGGTGGCGGTGGCGGCACCGCTGATCTCGGTGCCGGGCGGAGGGCCGGTCAGCCCCCTGGGCGGGGCGCCGGGGAAGGATTAGAGTCGCGGGCCCGGGGCAGGCGCTGGCTCTGTGTACGTGTCAGCGACGTAGTGACGGGGTGACTTCCCATAATGCCCATGACCATGGCTGAAGCCCAGACCGAGACGACCACGGCGCCCGCGCAGGGGGCCGGCAGGCACCGGGGCGGGCCGGCGCGGTACGAGGACCCGTCCGTCGCGGCGCGGGGCCGCCACCGGCGCGACCCGGCGGGGCAGCAGGGCTGACGGGGTCCGGCGGACCCGCCGGCGACGCGCCCGGTGCCGGGGGCTGCGACGGACGTCTGTTCCGTGCCGCACCCGGCACCTCGGTCGCCTGCGGCGGCGCCCCGGCCCCGCCCCTTCAGGTGAAGGCTCCGCCCTTCACCTGAAGCGCTCGGCCGCGCGGCTCGTGGCGGGCCGCCCGTGCGGTCCCCCGCACCCCTTCCAAGGACGGGCAGGGCGAAAACGCACCCCGGCCCCGGGCGCCCACACCCCGCCGGTGCCGCGCGGCAACAGCCGACCGGCGGTCCCGGGGCGCCTCGGGGCCGCCCCCTCATCCCCGCTTCAGCCCCAGCACCTCCGCCGCCCCGAACGTCTCCCCCTCCGGCCTCCCCGCGAAGTACCCCGACAGCGCCTCGTCCAGTTCCTCGTACGAGAACACCCCCTTCGCCGTGTCGAACTTCGCCGCCACCCTCGGCCGCTCCACCACCGCCACCATCCCCCCGTGCACCACGAGCACCTGCCCGTTCACCCGCCCCGCCGCGGGCGACGCCAGGTAGCCCACCAGCGGTGCCACGTGCTCCGGTGCGAGGGAGTCGAGTTCCCCGGGCGCCGCCGCCTCCCCGAAGCCCGCGAACACGTCCTCCGTCATCCGGGTCCGCGCCCGCGGGCAGATCGCGTTGGCCGTCACCCCGTACTTCCGCAGCGCCAGCGCCGTCGACGTGGTCAGCCCGACCACGCCTCCCTTCGCCGCCGCGTAGTTCGGCTGGCCCGCCGAACCGGCGAGGAAGGCCTCCGAGGACGTGTTGACGATCCGCCCGTACACCGGGCCGCCCGCCGCCTTCGACCGCTCCCGCCAGTGGACGGACGCGAAGTGCGTGGTGTTGAAGTGGCCCTTGAGGTGGACGCGGATCACCGAGTCCCACTCCTCCTCGCTCATCGAGAAGACCATCCGGTCCCGGAGGATGCCCGCGTTGTTGACCAGGACGTCCAGCTTCCCGAACTCCCGGACCGCCAACTCCACCAGCCCGCGCGCCTGTTCGTGGTCCGCGACGTCCCCGAGGTGCGCGACGGCCCGGCCGCCCGCCGCCCGGATCTCCGCCGCGACCTCCTGCGCCGGACCGGCGGACGCGGCGCCCGAGCCGTCCCTGCCCGGCTGCCCGAAGTCGTTGACGACGACGCCCGCGCCCAGCCGGGCGAGTTCGACGGCCTCGGCCCGGCCGAGGCCCCGGCCCGCACCGGTGACGATCGCGGACAGCCCTTCGAGGGGCAGTGACATCCCGCAGCTCCCTTGTCTCGACGCTCGGTTTCACAGCGATATGGAGGTACGGAGGGCCACGCCCGTCCGCATCTGTTCCAGCGCCTCGTTGATCTCGGTGAGCCGCACCCGGTGCGTGATCATGTTCTCCAGGTCGATGCGGCCGGCCCGCCACAGCGCGACGGCCCGCTCGTACGAGCGCAGCACGTCCCCGCCTCCGTACATCGATGGCAGGATCCGCTTCTCGTCGAAGAACAGCTCGAACATGTTGACCTGGAAGTGGTCGTCCAGCGCGCCCGCGCCGACGACGCAGAGCGTGCCGCCGCGCCGGGTCGCCCCGTAGGCGGTGCGGGCGGTGGCGGACTTGCCGACGACCTCGAAGACGTAGTCGAAGCCCTCGCCGGAGGTGACGCGCCGCTTCGCGTCGTCGAGTCCGTCCGGGGACACGGCCTCGGTCGCGCCGAACCGGAGGGCGGCCTCGCGGCGGGAGGCGACCGGGTCGACGGCGACGATCTGCGCCGCGCCCTGCACCCGGGCGCCCTGGATCGCGGAGATGCCCACACCGCCGCAGCCGATCACCGCGACCGACGAACCCGCCTGCACCTGGGCGGTGTTGATGGCCGCGCCGAGGCCCGTCGTGACGCCGCAGCCGATCAGCGCGGCGATCTCGAAGGGCACGTCGTCGGGGATCGGGACCGCGCAGCCGGCGGCGACCACGACCTCCTCGGTGAAGGTGCCGGTTCCGGCGAAGCCGAAGACGTCGCCGCCGGGGCGCCTGAAGTTGGGGGTGCCCGCGTTCATGAACCCCGCGAGGCACAGGTGGGTCTGCCCGCGTTTGCAGGACGGGCAGGCGCCGCAGGCCGGGAGCCAGCAGACCAGGACCCGGTCGCCCGCGGCCAGGCCCTCGACGCCGTCGCCCACGTCCACGATCTCGCCCGCGCCCTCGTGGCCGGGGACGAAGGGCGCAGGCTGCGGCAGGACGCCGTTCATGGCGGAGACATCGGAGTGGCACAGGCCGGTGGCCCGCACCCGGATCCTGACCCTGCCGGGGCCGAAGCCCACCGCCTCGACGTCGTCGAGCACTTCGAGCTTGTCCTGGCCTGTCTCGTGCAGTACGGCTGCGCGCATGGCACGAACTCCCCTCTGTGGGCGGTCGGTTCCGGATGCGCCGGTTCACGGCTCCGGGGCTTCGAGGCTTCGAGGCTTCGAGGCGTCGCGGGTTCACGCGTGTTCGACGAGCGTGTCGGCCAGCACGGGCGCGTCGTCGCGCTCCACCGCCGTCACCGTCACCTGGGTGCGGCCGTCGCCGGTCCACATCCGGACGCGCAGGGTCTCGCCGGGGAGCGCCACCCCGGCGAAGCGGGTGGTGTACGAGGTCACCCGGGTCACGTCGCCGCCGAGCACCGTGTCCACGACGGCCTTGAGGGTCATGCCGTACGTGCACAGGCCGTGCAGGATCGGCCGCTCGAAGCCCGCCAGCTTCGCGAAGTCGGGGTCGGCGTGCAGGGGGTTCCAGTCGCCGGACAGGCGGTAGAGGAGGGCCTGGTCCTCACGGACGGGGCGTTCCACGGTGAACTCGGGCCGCCGGTCCGGTACGTCGAGGCGGACGGAGGGCCCGCGGTCGCCGCCGAAGCCGCCCTCGCCGCGGACGAAGACGGCGGAGTCGTTCGTCCAGAGCGGCCCCTCGGCGTCGGCGGCCTCGGAGCGCAGCACGATCACCGCCGCCTTGCCCTTGTCGTACACGGCCTCGACGGTGGAGGTCAGGGTCGCGTCGCCCTCGACGGGGATCGGGCGGTGCAGCGTGACGGTCTGCCCGCCGTGCAGGACGGCGGCGAGGTCCACCTCGATGCCCGGGGCCGCGAGGCCGCCCATCATCGCCATGCCCGCACCCGCGACGGTGGCGAAGCTCGGCAGGACGTGCAGCCTGCTCTCCAGGGTGTAGCGCAGTTCGGCGGGATCGGTGGCGGGGACGCCCGCGCCGAGGCCCAGGTGGTAGAGCTGGACGTCCTTGTGGCCCCAGACGGCCCTTCCGGTCCGGGGGCCGGCGGCGAGGGCCTTCGCAACGTCGATCGGCATGGGAGGCAGAGCTCCTAACGCTCTCGGGGTTCCTGGCTCTCCGGAGAGAGGCCCCGACGTGGCCGTCCGCACCGTCGGACACGCCGGGGCCGTACGGGGTCGGCCGGTGACGCGCTCCACTTCTAGAACGCGTTCTAGGCCGATGGCCCCCATGTATAGCGCAGGGCACGCCACTTGTGAACCCGTCAGGTGACGGCCCGTCAGTTCAGGCGGTGCGGGGCTTCGCGCGTACGTGCATGCGCTCGCCCTGGCGGCCGAAGAGGCTGAGCACCTCGACGGGGGCCTTTCCGGTGCTGCCGAACCAGTGCGGCAGCCGGGTGTCGAACTCGGCGGCCTCGCCGGGTCCGAGCACCAGGTCCCGGTCGCCCAGCACGAGCCGGAGCCGCCCGGTGAGGACGTACAGCCATTCGTAGCCCTCGTGGGTGCGGGTCTCGGGGGTGCTGCGGGTGACCGGCAGGATCATCTTGTACGCCTGGATGGGTCCGGCGCCGTGGGTGAGCGGGAGCACGGTCGAGCCGTGGACCTGGCGGGGCTTGATGCGGACCCGGGGGTCGCCCACCTCGGGGGCGCCGACGAGGTCGTCCAGCGGGACCTGGTGGGCCTGCGAGATGGGCAGCAGGAGTTCCAGACTGGGGCGGCGCCCGCCGGACTCCAGCCGGGAGAGGGTGCTGGTGGAGATGCCCGTCGCCTCGGAGAGCGCGGCGAGGGTCATGCCGCGGGCGGTGCGCAGCCGCTGGAGGCGGGGGCCCACGTCGGCGAGGGCCTGGCTGATGGCGGGCGAGTGCTCCATGCGGGCCATTGCACCGCGCCGTCCCCGTTCCGGCAACCTTTCTTGCCGTTTCCGGGAAGCGGGCCCGCGCGGGCGTCCGGAGCCGCCCCCGGCCCGCTCGAACCTCCCGGGCCCCGCGCCCCTCCTCAGCCCGACTTCGCCGCGCCGGCCGCCGCCTCCTCGGGCGCCGGGGACACCACCCGCTCCCCGGCCGCCCTCTTCGGCCCCCTCGGCAGCCACACCAGGATCAGCACCACCCCCAGCAGCAGCACCCCCGTCCCCGTCCGGAACGCCAGCGCGTACCCGGCGGTCAGCGCCTCCGGGCTCGTCGCGCCGCCGGTCCGCGAGGCCGCGACCGTGGACAGGACCGCGAGGCCCAGCGCCCCGCCCATCGTGCGGGAGGTGTTGATCAGGCCGGAGACCAGACCCGCGTCGCCGGGCGCGGCGCCGGAGGTGGCCAGCGAGGCCAGCGGCGTGGAGGCCAGGCCCGCGCCCAGCATCATCAGGATGCCCGGGCCCAGGATGGCCGTCGCGTACGAGCCGTGCGCCCCCATCGTCGACTGCCAGCCGAATCCGGCGGCGGCGACCAGCGTGCCGAGCGCCGCCAGGTTCCGCGCGCCCACGCGCGGCATCAGGCGCGGGGCCAGCTTGGAGCCGGTGACGATGGCCAGGGAGCTGGGGACCAGGGCGAGCCCCGCCCCGAGCGGCGTGTACCCCAGCACGTTCTGGGCGTACAGCGTCATGAAGAACCACATGCAGAACATCGCGGAGCCGTTGACGAACATCGCCGCGTTCGCCGCCGACACCGACCGCACCCGGAACAGCTTCAGCGGCATCAGGGGCGCCTTCGCCCGGGCCTCGACCAGGAGGAAGAGGCCGATCAGCAGCAGCCCGCCGGTGAGCGGGACCAGGGTGGCGGCGGCCGTCCAGCCCTCCGCCTCCGTCTGCACGATGCCGTACGCGAGGGTGGCCAGCCCCGCCGTGGCCAGCACCGCTCCCGGCAGGTCGAGCCGGCGGCCCGCCCGCGAGTGGCTCTCGGTGAGCCAGCAGAAGGCCCCCACCAGGACCAGCGCGCCGATCGGCACGTTGATCAGGAGCACCCAGCGCCAGGAGAGGGAGTCGGTCAGCAGTCCGCCGACGAAGCCGCCCGCCGCGCCGCCGCCCGCGCCCACCGCCGACCAGGTGCCGATCGCCCGGGTGCGGGCCGCACCCTCCGGCACCGCGGAGGTGAGGATGGTCAGCGTGGCCGGGGCCAGCACCGCGGCGCCCAGTCCCTGCACCGCCCGCGCGGCCAGCAGTTGCCAGCCCTCCTGGGCGAGCCCGCCCGCCAGCGAGGCGGCCGTGAACACCCCGAGCCCGATGAGGAACGTCAGCTTCCGCCCGAAGATGTCCGCCGCCCGCCCGCCGAGCAGCATGAACCCCGCGAAGGCGATCGAGTAGGCGTTGACCACCCACTGGAGTCCCTGGGCGGTCATGCCGAGGTCGGCCCGCATGGAGGGCAGCGCCACGTTCACGACGGACACGTCGAGGACGACGAGGAACTGTCCGGCGCAGGCCGCCAGCACCACCGCCCACGTGCGGACGGGTCGCGGCGGGGTCGTGGCTGTGCGGGGAGCTGCGGGGTCGGCGGACACGCCGGGGGAACGGTGGACCATGCCTGTCATGGTCGCAGGTAGTGCGTGCCCCGTACATCCGCGATACGGAGCACACCGCCCGGCCGCCGGGCCTAGGGCTTGCGGAGGAGGGTCACCACCGCCGCCCCGCCGAGCCCGATGTTGTGCGCGAGCCCCACCCGTGCGCCCGCCACCTGCCGCGCCCCCGCCTGTCCGCGAAGCTGCCAGGTCAGCTCGGCGGCCTGGGCGAGGCCGGTGGCGCCCAGCGGGTGGCCCTTGGAGATCAGCCCGCCGGACGGATTGACCACCCAGCGCCCCCCGTACGTCGTCGCGCCGGACTCGACGAGCTTGCCGGAGGCTCCGTCGGGGCACATGCCCAGCGCCTCGTAGGTCAGCAGCTCGTTCACGGAGAAGCAGTCGTGCAGTTCGATCACGTCGACGTCCTCGATGCCGAGCCCGGCGCTCTCGTACGCCCGGTGGGCGGCGGCCCGCGACATGGGCCTGCCGACGACGTCGATGCAGGAGCCGGCGGCGAAGGACTCCTCGGTGTCGGTGGCCATGGCCTGCCCGGCGATCTCCACGGCCTTCTCCAGCAGGCCGTGCCGCACGACGAAGCGTTCGGAGACGACGACGGCCGCCGCCGCGCCGTCCGAGGTCGGCGAGCACTGGAGCTTGGTCAGCGGCCGGTGGACGGTCCTCGCCGCGAGGACCTCGTCCACCGTGTACGGGTCCCGGAACTGGGCGTACGGGTTGTTCACCGAGTGCCGGTGGTTCTTCGCGCCGACCGCCGCGAGCTGGGCCTCGGTCGTGCCGTACCGCTCCATGTGCTCGCGGGCGGCGTTGCCGAAGATCTGGGCGGTGGGCGGCGTCCTCTCGAAGCCGTGCCGGGCGGCCATGACGCCGTAGTGGCGGGCCACGGGCGAGGTCGTGAAGTCCCCGCCGTCGCTTCCGCCGCCGAGCGCGCCGCGCTTCATCTTCTCGAAGCCGAGCGCGAGCACGCAGTCCGCGAGGCCACCCCGGACGAACTGCCGCGCCATCATCAGGGCGGTCGAGCCGGTGGCGCAGTTGTTGTTGACGTTGTAGACGGGGACACCGGTCAACCCCAGTTCGTACGCGGCCCGTTGACCGGCCGTGGACGCCTGGAAGCAGTGTCCGACGGGCACCTGCTGGACCTGCTCGTATGCGATCCCGGCGTCGTCGAGCGCCGCCTGGCCCGCCTCCCTGGCCATGTCCCAGTACTGCCAGTCCCGTGACTCGGGCTTCTCGAACTTCGTCATTCCGACGCCGACGACGTACGCCTTCATGCTGACTCCCCCTGGTGGTCGCGCGGCAGGCCGAGGATGCGCTCGGCGACGACGTTGAGCTGGACCTGGGTGGTGCCGCCCGCGATGGTCAGGCACCGCGACATCAGGAACCCGTGCACGGCCCGCTCCCCCGGTCCTTCCCGCAGCGCCCCTCGCGGGCCGAGGAGTTCGAGCGCGAGTTCGGCGATCTTCTGCTGGTGCGGGGTCTGCACGAGCTTGCGCACGCTCGCCCCCGCGCCCGCCTCCAGCCCGTCGACCTGCTGGAGGGTGGTCCGCAGCCCGATGCAGGCGAGGGCGTGCGCCTCGGCGGCGAGGGCCCCGACGCGGGCCCGCGTCGCGCCGTCGAGGTCGGCGGCGCGGGCGATGAGCGCTTCGAGCCCGGTGTCGAAGGCGACCTGGTCGGCCATGTGGACGCGCTCGTTGCCGAGGGTGTTGCGGGCGACCTGCCAGCCGCCGGTCTCCTCCCCCACCAGCGCGTCCACGGGCAGGACCACGTCGTCGAAGTACACCTCGTTGAAGAGGGAGTCCCCGGTGATCTCCTTCAGCGGGCGGACGTCGATGCCGGGGGTGTTCTTCATGTCGACCAGGAAGTAGCCGAGCCCCTGGTGCTTGCTCGGGGCGTCCGGGTCGGTCCGGGCG
This sequence comes from Streptomyces sp. NPDC039736, assembly GCF_055596485.1. Classification (NCBI taxonomy): domain Bacteria; kingdom Bacillati; phylum Actinomycetota; class Actinomycetes; order Kitasatosporales; family Streptomycetaceae; genus Streptomyces; species Streptomyces sp. NPDC039736. The sequence goes on from NZ_JBVIUQ010000005.1 coordinate 581,001, forward strand.
AGCAGGATGCCGTGGTCCGCCCACTGGGCGGCGGACGTCCACACCTTCTGCCCGTTGATCCGCCAGCCCGTGCCGTCCTCGGTGCGCTCGGCACGGGTGCGCAGCGAGGCGAGGTCGGACCCGGCCTCCGGCTCGGAGAAGAGCTGGCACCACAGCAGCTCGCCGCGCAGGGTGGGCGGGACGTAACGCTCCTTCTGCTCCTGGGTTCCGTACGCGATGAGTGAGGGCACCACCCACGTCGAGATCCCGAGCCCGCTGAGGGTGACCCCGGCGTCCGCCAACTCGCGCTGCACGGCGAGCTGTTGGAGCGGTCCCGCGCCGAGCCCGTACGGGGCGGGCAGGTGCGGGGCCGCGTACCCGGTCGGCGCGAGCGCCCGGCGGGCCGCGCCCGGATCGAGCCCGCGCACCCCCTCGATCACTTCCCTCGCCCGTTCCCGGTACGTGTCGGCCTCGTCCGGCAGGTCCATGCGCAGCTCGCGCCGGGCCCCGGCGGCGGCCAGCCGCACGGCCCGCAGCCGGTGGCCGTCGCCCGTCCCGGCCAACTGCCGGGCCACCAGGGCCCGGCGCAGGTACAGATGTGCGTCGTGCTCCCAGGTGAACCCGATCCCGCCCAGGATCTGGACGCAGTCCTTGGCGCAGGAGAAGGCGGCGTCGAGCGCGGTCGCGGCGGCGAGGGCGGCGGTGAGCCCCCGCACGTCCGCCGCCTCGTTGACGGCGTTCGCCGCGTCCCACACCAGCGCCCGCGCCTGTTCGACCCGTACCAGCATGTCGGCGCACAGGTGCTTGACCGCCTGGAACTGCCCGATGGGCCGCCCGAACTGCTCGCGCACCTTCGCGTACGCGGTGGCGGTGTCCAGGGCCCACCCGGCGGTGCCGCAGGCGTCGGCCGCGTACAGCACGGCGGTGAGGTCGCCCACCAGGGCATCCGTCAGGTCGAGTTGCCGCTCCGCGGGCACGAAGACGTCGCGGACGACGACTTCACCGGTGGGCCGGGTCGGGTCGGCGCTGGTGTGGGTACGCATCTCCAGCCCGTCCGCGTCGACGGCGAGCCACACCACGCCGTGGGCGGACTCGGCGGCGAGCAGGACGAGTTCGGTTCCGGGCCCGGCCCCGAGGACGGGCGGGGCGGTGCCGTCGAGGACGAAGCCGCCGTCCGCGGAGACGGCCGTCAGGGCGCCGGGGCCGGTCGCCGCGGCGGCCACGGGATGCCCGGCGGCGAGTTCGCCCCTCCCGCCCCTGACCAGCAGGTCCGCCGCGAGCACGCTCGGCAGGAAGGGGCCGGGGAGGGCGGCCCGCCCGGTCTCCTCCAGCACGACGGCGAGGTCGAGGAGGCTCCCGCCGCCCTGCGGCAGATGCACGTCGAGGAGCCCCATGGCGGCGGCCCCGTCCCAGTACGCCGGCCGCCCGCCGTCCCCTTCCTCCCCGTCGAGGATCTTCCGTACGTCCTGCGGCGGCGCCGCCCGCCCGACCCAGCCGCGTACCGCTTCGGCCAACTCGCGGTGCTCGCGCGTGATTCCGATGCCCATGGCGGTGCAGAGTAGAACACGTTCCATTCTGACGGAAGGTCAGATGGAGGTCGGATGTGAGCCGGGCCGGACGCGCGTCGGGGCCGTTCGGGAGCCGGGACCGGACACGGGCCGGGAGGCGGCGAGGCCCCCAGCCGGGAGGTGACGAGGCCCCGCGCCCCCTGCCGTACGGGGAAACGCGGGGCCGTCCGAAGCAGGCGGCCGAGGACCGGACGCGGTCCGCTGGGCCGTCACCGGCTCACTTCCTCCGCCGCCTCTGACGCCACGCCCCCCATCCGAACAGGACGACGAGAGCGACGAAGAGGATCACGGCGGCAACCTTCCCGGCCGTCCCCTCGGGCCACCAACTCCCCCTGCCGCCCTCCACCGCGAGCAGATGGATCATCATCTCCGGCCCTCTCTCTCAACGCGCCCGAAAGCGCCGCATCAGCACGAACCCGAGAACCGTCAGGGCTCCGACGGCCGAAATCCACACCCCGGGCCCGACGAAGCCCGCGGTCATCGTGAAGACGCCGATGAGAACGAGGGCCGCACCGGACAGCAGACCGCCCCAGAGGCCCACCTGGACCCAGACCTCCGCCGGCCGGTCCGCGTCGCCGAGCAGCTCCCCGCCGTCAGGCGCTCCGCTTCTCACTTTCCCCGGCTCCGCACGTAGCTGATCGCGAAGAACACGAGCCCGGCCGCCACCACCACCGCGAAGACCGTCCCGAGCCACGGCGGCCCGTCCGGCCCGCCTCCCGGAGCCGCCCATTCCGTTACGCGCATCTCGCCCTCACCCCTTCCCCGGCGCACCGTCAGCGCCGCTTCCCGACCTTGAACCACCAGGCCACGCCCAGCGCCAGGAAGAAGACCGCCCCCGCCGTGACCTCTTCCGCCAAGCTGTCCATGCTCGCCCCGCCGGCGGCCACGACCGTCACCGCGCTCACCGTGCTCACCTCTGTCCCGCCGACGTGAGCGCGATCCAGATTCCGGCTGCGCAAAGGAGCGCTCCGCTGCCGATGAGAAGCGCCAGGTAGAAGCGCTGTGTGAGGCGGCTGGTCTCCTCGTTGCGCCAGGAGCGGGCCATCCTGACCTCCGCTCGTATGAGGCGCGGCGCGAACAGCACGAACCCCGCCCCCAGCACCGCGAAGACCCACCCCATCGCCACCCGCACGAGTTCCCCCTCCCGGCCGCCGTGACCTTCCCGGTGCCCCCGGCTCCCCCGTTGAACCCCGCACCCGAAAACTCCGGGCGCGGTTTCCCCGCCCGCTCGTACCGTGAGGCTCCCCCGGCCGTACGAGGCCGCCCGGCGCACCGGAGAGGTCCCGACGCATGGACGCCACCCGGGCACAGCCACGGCTCGTGCTCGCCCTGGAGCGGCTCGGCCGCGTCTTCGGCGGGACGGCCGCCCCGGACGACGCCGTCCAGTGCACCTGCCACTGGGGCAGCGAGGAGGAGCTCGCCCTGCTCAGGACACCCGGCGTCGAGCTCGACCCGGACCTGCTGCGCAGCACCTGGCAGGCCGGTGACTGGGGCGGCGCCCACGACGGCGTACTGCGCCGCATCCTGCCCCAGCTCGGCAGGGCGCTGGCCGGGGAGACCGCCGTACCGTTCCCCGGCTGGTACGACGAGGTCGGCCGCTGCCTCGCCCGCAGCACCTGGCAGCAGTGGCCCTCCCCGCAGCGCGAGGCCGTGCGCGAGTTCCTGTGCGCCTGGTGGGAGCAGGTCCTCGGCGATCCGGAGCCCACGCTGCCCCCGCACGAGACCCTCGCCCTGTGCACCGAGGCGTCCGGCGCCCTCACCCCCTGGCTCGCCGCCTGGGAGGACAGGGACGACGCGGTCCCCGCGCGGCACCTCGCCCGGGCCGTCGAGCACTGGGCGTACGACCTCCTCTGCGACGAACTGCCCTGGTCCACTTGGGCCGAGGACGCGCGGGAGGAGGCGCTCCGGGCCGAGCTGACCGCCTGGCTGCTGCGCTGCGCACCCCCGCGGCTGCGCCGCGTCCGCACACCGGAGGCGCTACTGCACCGGGTCCGGCTGCTGGGGCTCACCGGTCCCGCCCGATGGGAGGACCCCCGCTGGCCGTACGCGCCGTAGCCGGGGGCCGCGCCCCGTGCCCGTGGTCGCGTACGGCACCATGACCCAGTCCGACCCGCCCAGCCGCCGCCCCGCAGGAGAGCCATGACCGCCGCCGCCCCCACGCCCGACACCCTCGCCGCCTTCGAGGCCGCCAAGGGGTTCATGCCGGTCGGCGAAGGGCTCGCCCTGTACGCGGCGGCGGCCGAGGCGGCGCAGCGGCTGCGGCTTCCGGTCCTGGAGGTGGGGACGTACTGCGGGCGCTCCACCCTCCTCCTCGCCGACGCCGCCCGCGCGGCCGGTGTCACGGCCGTCACCGTCGACCACCACCGCGGCAGCGAGGAGCAGCAGCCGGGCTGGGAGTACCACGACCCGACGGTCGTCGACCCGGAGGTCGGCGTCATGGACACCCTGCCCACCTTCCGCCGCACGCTGCGCCGGGCCGGGCTTGAGGAGCACGTCGTCGCGATCGTCGGGAGGTCCCCCCGGGCCGCCCGCCTCTGGGGCACCCCGCTCGCCCTCGTCTTCATCGACGGCGGCCACACCGACGAGCACGCGACCGGCGACTACGAGGGGTGGGCCCCGCACGTCGCGCCCGAGGGGCTCCTGGTCATCCACGACGTCTTCCCCGACCCCGCCGACGGCGGCCAGGCCCCGTACCGCGTGCACCAGCGGGCCCTGGCGTCCGGCGCCTTCACCGAGGTCTCGGTGACCGACTCGCTGCGCGTCCTGCGGCGTACCGGCCCGGGTCTGTGAACGTCCGGCATAGCATCGCCCTGTGTCGTACGACGGTCAGTTCCCCCACGCAGACCCGCCCGAGCCCGAGTTCCGGGAGCCCCCGCGCCGAGGACGCGGCACCGCGCTCGTCGTGGCCGCCGCCCTCGTGCCCACCGCCCTGGCGGGATGGCTCGTCTGGCAGGCCATGAGCAGCCCGGAGGACGGAACGCCCGCACAGGTGCTCCCGCTGCCGAGCCACAGCGCGGCGGCCTCGGCGCAGGGCAGCCCCGCGCCGCCCTCCGCCACGGCCCCCTCGACCCCCGCCGGCCCGGCGCGGAGCTCCGCGGCGCCGGACCCCGACCCCAAGCCCGGCGGCGGCCCCCTCACCGGCCGCACCGTCGTCGTGGACCCCGGCCACAACCCCGGGAATTTCCGGCACATCCGCGAAATCAATCGCCAGGTGAACATCGGAACGAACAGCAAGGAATGCGACACCACCGGTACGGCGAGCAATGCCGGTTACACCGAGGCGGAATTCACCCTCGATGTTTCGCGCCGACTGAAAACGCTTCTCGAAAAGCAGGGCGCAACCGTCAAATTCACCCAGAACGGCGACCGTCCTTTCGGTCCCTGCATCGACGAGCGCGCCCGTATCGGCAACGAGGCGAAGGCCGACGCCGTCCTGTCCATCCACGCGGACGGCTCCGCGGCCGGCCACCGCGGCTTCCATGTGATCCTGCCCGCGCGGGTGAAGTCCGGGGCCGCGGACACCTCCGCGATCGTGGGCCCCTCGCGCGTGCTGGGCGAGGCCGTCGTCGGCAACTTCGTCCGGGAGACCGGCGACGCACCCGCCAACTACCTGGGCGCACCGAACGGACTGGTGGTCCGCCGGGACCTCGGCGGGCTCAATCTGTCGACCGTCCCGAAGGTCTTCATCGAGTGCGGGAACATGCGCGACCGCGAGGACATCGCCCTGCTGACCGACCCCGCCTGGCGGCAGAAGGCCGCCCGGGGCATGGCCGAGGGCATCGCCGCCTTCCTGAAGGGGTAGGGCTCGGCAGCGCGCTCGAACCACACGGGAACACGCGGTTCGCACACGGGCTTCGCACGCCGGCCGGCGCAGGTTACCGACCGGCAACGAAGAGGACGGTGCCATCGGCCGGACGATACATTCATCCGTACGATGGGCAGCCGCCCCCGAGCTTCGCACCGGGCCCACGCGCGAACCGCGTTGCGCCGGCGCCGCGACAACCGCCCCGATAAGCCCCGAAGAAGACGACTGACAAAGGACTTCACGTGAACATCCGCTCTCTCACACGAGGCGATGGGGTGGTGATCGCAGCAGCGGTGGTGCTGTTCGTCGCCTCGTTCCTCAACCAGTACTCCGTCGACGCGCGCTGCGTCGGCAACTACTGCTCGCCGGGCGTCAGCGTCAACGCCTGGGAACTCCTCGCCACGCTGATGAGCATCTACGTCGCGGGCATCATCGCCGCGGCGCTGATCGTCGTCGCCCGCGCCCTGCCGGGGCAGCGCAAGGTCGCCGGGATCGAGCTCGGCCAGTTCGGGGTCGCACTGGCGATCTTCGCGGCGTGGACGGCGTTCTGGACGATCGTCGACGGCGGCCGCAACGGCGCGGGCATGATCATCGGTCTGGTCGGCGCCCTGGTGCTGGCGGCGGGCGCGGTCGCCGCCCCGCTGGTCCCCGCGCTCAAGGCGCCGCTGATGAACGCCCCGAAGCCGGCCGTCCCCGGCCAGCCCTACGGCGCGCAGCCGGGCGCCGGCTACGGCTACCCGGGCGGCCAGCAGCAGTCGTACGGCGGCCAGCCCGCCACCGGCGGTTACGGCTACCCGGCCGGCGCCCAGGACCCGCAGGCCACGGCCGCGCAGCCGCAGGCCGCGCAGGGCGGGCAGGCTCCGGCCGCCACCGACGCGTCGGGCTTCGCGCCGTTCTGGTTCGCGGTGCCGGTGGCACGTCCGCTGTACCCGGAGGACGGCGCGCCGACGCCGATCGCCGAACTGGCCCCCGGCACCTGGTACTTGGCGGTGGACCAGCGCGGTTCGGGCCTGGTCGCGCAGACCCAGGACGGCCGTCGCGGCCTGCTCCAGGACACCACGGGCATCCAGCGCGGCTGACGCACGCGCCCGCCTCCGGCGGCCCCCGTCCCGGACACCGGGCGGGGGCCGCCGTCTTGTCCGGGCCCGGCCGGGAACCGTACAGTCACCCACATCTGACGCTTCGTCAGTTGTGGCGACGGGAGGTCCCGGCATGCGACTCGGGCTTGCGCTCGGCTACTGGGGGCGCGGCCCCGATCCCGGCCACCTCGCCCTGGTGCAGGAGGCGGAACGGCTGGGTTACGACTCGGTGTGGACCTCCGAGGCCTGGGGCTCGGACGCCTTCACCCCGCTGACCTGGTACGCGGCGCACACCTCCCGCATCAGGCTGGGCACCGCGATCGCGCAGATGGCGGCCCGCTCCCCGACCGCGACGGCCATGCACGCCCTCACCCTGGACCACCTGTCCGGCGGCCGGATGATGCTCGGCCTCGGACTCTCCGGACCGCAGGTGGTGGAGGGCTGGTACGGCCGCCCCTTCCCGCGCAGCCCGCTGACCGCCACGCGGGAGTACGTCGACGTGGTCCGCCAGGTGCTGCGCCGCGAGGCCCCGGTGGAGCTGGCCGGGCGTTTCCACGCGCTTCCCTACCGGGGCGAGGACGCCACCGGGACCGGCAAGCCGCTGAAGCCGATCGTGCACCCCCTGCGGGCCGGCCTGCCGGTCCTGCTCGGGGCGGAGGGCCCCCGGAACATCGAGCAGACGACCCGCATCGCGGACGGCTGGCTGCCGCTGTACTGGTCGCCGGCGCGCCCCGACGTCTACCGGCTGCCCGCCCTGCCGCGCGGCTTCGTGGTCGCGCCGCTGGCCCGCGCCCAGGTCTGCGACGACGTCGCCGAGGGCCTGCTCCCGGTGAAGGCGATGCTCGGCTTCTACATCGGCGGCATGGGCCACGCCGCGAGGAACTTCCACGCCGACCTGATGGCGCGCATGGGCTACGCGGAGGAGGCCCGCCGCATCCAGGACCTCTTCCTCGCCGGGCGCAGGCAGGAGGCGGTGCTGGCCGTCCCGGACGCCTTCGCCGACGAGATCTCCCTGGTCGGCCCGCGCGCCCGGATCGCGGAGCGCCTGGAGCTGTGGCGCGCGGGCCCGGTGACGGACCTGCTGGTCACCTCGCCGGACCCGCACACGCTGAGGGTGCTGGCGGAGCTGAACGCCTGAGCGCTACCGGGCGACCGCGGTCCGCCCGTCGAGCTGGGGGTCCGGCCGGCCGGGAAGCTGCGCCGGCGCGCCGCCCTTGGCCAGCTCGCCGGCCGACGGCACCTTGTCGGTGACCTCCGCGCCGGCCCCCTTGCCCGCGTCCTTCACATTGCCGATGACCTTCTCGAAGAGCCCGACCTCGCCCGCTCCGGCAGTGCCCGCCGCCAGCTTGGAGCTGAGGCCCTTGAGGGACTCGATGCCCTCGGAGAGGGGGGCCACGGCCTTCGACAGCAGCGGGTCGCCCTTCGCGTTGTTCACCGCCGCCTTCAGCCTGTTGTACGTGAAGGCTCCCGCGAGGCCCGCCTTGACCAGGGCGAACTTCCGGCCGTCCGCGCCGCTCTTGAACGTGCCCGCCCGGTAGGGCTTCACGATCCACTGGTAGGCCGCCCCGGCGGCCAGCGACGCGTTCGCCACGAACCGGGTCTTGGAGAGCTTCTGCTTCTCGAACTCGCCGGAGGGCGACGCACTCGGGTTGCCCGACGCCGTCGCGTTCGCCGGGCTCGCGTTCTTGTCCTTGTCGTCGCAGGCCGCCAGCGGCATCACCAGCGCGCAGGTCAGCGGCACCGCGACGAGCGCGCGGCGGGCGGGGGTGGCGGTGAGGGCGTTACGGGGCACGGCGGGGCCTCCCGGGGCCGGTTGCGAGGACAGCTCTTTCCCGCAGCGTCGCCCGCACCCCGCCCGCCCACCACCAGGGCAGGGCCATCCGGGTTTGACGCGTTCTTTATCGGCAACATGTTCGGCATGCCGACACGCACGCGCACCGGAAATCCCGCCGCGACGCTGATCGCCGTCGTCGCGGACATCGCCGCCCTGATCCTGGGCCTGTGGATTCTGTTCTACCTACTGGACGCCAACCAGGGGAACGCGCTGGTCGGCTTCGTCAAGGACGCCGCGCACTGGCTGGCGGGCTGGTCCTACGACCTGTTCACCTTCGACGAGGAGTGGGCGCGCGTGGTGGCCGGTTACGGTCTGCCCGCCGTGGTCTACCTGTTCGTCGGCCACGCCGTCGCGGGCGCGGTACGCCGCCGCTGACCCGCCTCGCCCCCCTCGCGCGGCCTCAGCAGCAGTCCGGGTCCAGACCCCGCGGCAGCCGTTCGCCGCCGAACACCGCGCAGGTGGGCTCGTGGCCGCCGAGCGCGGCCACGGCGAGCAGCAGGGAGCCCGCCGTCCAGGTGGTGAGCTCGCGGGGCCAGACCGCCTGGTCGTCGAAGACGTACCCCGTCCAGTACAGCCCGCTGCCGTCGTCGGCGCGCAGGTGCTGGACGTCCTGGAGGATCTCCAGCGCCCGGTCCGACTCCCCCGTCGCCCACAGCGCCAGGGCCAGTTCGCAGCTCTCGCCGCCGGTGACCCAGGGGTTGGGCAGCACGCAGCGCACGCCGAGGCCCGGCACGACGAAGTCGTCCCACTGGGCCTCGATGCGCTCCTTGGCGGCGGGCCCGGTGAGCGCGCCGGCCAGCACCGGGTAGTACCAGTCCATCGAGTAGCGGTTCTTGTCGAGGAAGCGCTCGGGGTGCTTCTCGATCGCGTGCCGGAGCGCGCCGAGGGCCAGCTCCCAGTCGGGCTGCGGCTCCTCGCGCTGCTCGGCGAGTGCCAGCGCGCACCGCAGGGCCTGGTGGATGGACGAACTCCCGGTCAGCAGCGCGTCGTTGACGGGGGTGCCGTCCTCCTCGCGCTTCCAGCCGATCTCGCCGCCGGGCTGCTGGAGGGCGAGCACGAACTCCACCGCCGCGTACACCGCGGGCCACATCCGGTCGGCGAAGGCGTCGTCGCCGGTGGCGAGGTAGTGGTGCCAGACGCCCACCGCGAGGTACGCGCAGAAGTTGGTCTCGCGGGCGCGGTCGGTGGGGCGGGCGTGGTCGCCGTCGTGGTAGGCGGCGTACCAGGAGCCGTCCGCGTTCTGGTGCCTGGCCAGCCACGCGTACGCCCGGGCCGCCGCCTCGTGCTCGCCGGCCGCGTCCAGCGCCATGGCGGCCTCGGTGTGGTCCCACGGGTCGAGGTGGTGGCCCCTGAACCACGGAATGGCGCCGTCCGGGCGCTGCACGGCGAGTATCCCAGCGACCGTCTCGGCGACCTGAGAGGCCGTCAGGACACCGTCCAGAACGAGGTGTTCGGTGTATCCGGGGCTCGTCACTTGGCGTCCGTACCGGTCGCGGCGGCGGGGAGGTGCGGCTTGGTGGCGTACGCGACGAAGCTCTTGCCGATGACGGGGTTGAGGGCCTGCTCGGCGACCTTGGTGAGCAGCGGCTTCTTCATGATGTCCCAGACCAGCAGCTTGTGGTAAGCCTTCACCGGCAGCGCCTTGTCGTTGTCGACGCCGAAGGCGCACTTGAGCCACCAGTACGGCGAGTGCAGGGCGTGCGCGTGGTGCTGCCCGTACGGCCGGAGCCCCGCCTCCCGCATCCTGCCGAGCAGCTCGTCCGCCTTGTAGATGCGGATGTGCCCGCCCTCGACCTCGTGGTACGCGTCGGAGAGCGCCCAGCAGACCTTCTCGGGCCCGTAGCGCGGCACGGTGACGGCGATGCGGCCGCCCGGCTTGAGCACCCGCACCATCTCCGCCAGCACGCCCTTGTCGTCGGGGATGTGCTCCATGACCTCGCTGATGATCACGACGTCGAAGGAGGCGTCGGGGAAGGGCAGGTTGAGCGCGTCGCCCTCCATGGCGGTGGCCGTCGCGCCCTCCGGCGCCTCCCCCGCCTCCTTCATGGCGGCGAACCACTTCGCGACCTCGCGGATCTCCTCGGCGTTCCGGTCGAGGGCCACCACCCGGGCGCCGCGCCGGTAGCACTCGAAGGCGTGCCGCCCGGCGCCGCAGCCCAGGTCGAGGACGCGGTCGCCCGGGGCGAGCGGGAAGCGGGAGAAGTCCACGGTCAGCACGGGTGCTCAGCTTTCGTCCGGCGGCGGGTGAAACGGTCTTGCGTACGTCGAGCGGCTTGCGGCGCCCACGTGTCGGGGCAGCCGCGTCGGGGCCTACGGCCTGGGTGCGCGGGCCTGGGCGGCGATGGCCGCCCGGTAGCGTTCGGCGGTGCCGATGGCGGCCCGGCGCCAGGTGAACTTCTCCAGCACGCGGGCGCGGCCGGCGGCCCCGATCCTGGCGCGGAGGCCGTCGTCGCCCAGCAGCCGCGAGAGCTGCCCGGCGAGGGCGTCCGGGTCCCCGGGCGGCACGGCGAGGCAGGTCGCCCCGTCGGGCCCGGCGACCTCCGGGATCGCGCCGCCCGTCGTCGCGACGAGCGGGGTGCCGGTGGCCATCGCCTCGGCCGCCGGCAGCGAGAACCCTTCGTACAGCGAGGGCACGCAGGCCACCTGCGCGCCCCGCACGAGATCGACCAGCTCCGCGTCGCTGATCCCCTTGACGAACTCGACGGCGCGGCCGAGTCCGTGCCGCTCGATGGCCTGGGCGACGGGTCCGTCCTCGGCGCGTCTGCCGACGACGACGAGATGGGCGTCGGGCCGCTCGGAGCGCAGCTTGGCGAGCGCTTCGACGAGGTGCACGAGCCCCTTGAGCGGGACATCGGCGCTGGAGGTGGTGACGATGCGCCCCGGCACCTGCGGCACGGCCGGGTCCGGCGACCACAGCTCGGTGTCCGCCCCGATGTGCACGACGTGGACCCGCTCGGGCCGCACCCCGAGGTGCTCGACGATCTCGGCCTGCGAGGACCCGGAGACGGTCAGCACGGACGGCAGCCGCCGGGCGACCCGCTTCTGCATGCGCGTGAACCCGTACCAGCGGCGTACGGAGGCCCGCTTGAGCCAGGTCCCGGCAGCGTCGAGGTCGAGCTGCCGGTCGACGGTGATGGGGTGGTGGATGGTCGTCACGAGCGGTGCGCCGAGGTCGCCGAGGAGCCCGTACCCGAGGGTCTGGTTGTCGTGGACCACGTCGAACTCCCCCTTCCTGGCGGCCAGATGGCGCTTGGCCCGCAGCGAGAAGGTGAGCGGCTCGGGGAACCCGCCGGTGCGCATGGTCGCGAACTCGACCGCGTCCACCCAGTCCCGGAACTCCTCCCGCCCGGGGGTGCGGAAGGGGTCGGGGCTGCGGTACAGGTCCAGGCTCGGCAGCTCGGTGAGCGGCACGCCGCCGTCCAGCACCGGATAGGGCTGGGCGCCCAGCACCTCCACGCTGTGCCCGAGCCGCGCCAGCTCGCGCGACAGGTGGCGCACGTACACGCCCTGCCCGCCGCAGAACGGGTTCCCCTTGTACGAGAGGAGCGCGACGCGCAGCGGCCGGTCGCTCCCGGCACTCCCGGCATCGGTGTCGACCCCGGCACGGGGGCCCGCGGTCACGGCCTCAGCGGTCACTCTCGGCCCCCTTCTTGACGCACTTCCGCCGGAGCGTATCCGCTGGCGCTAATCTAGAACAAGTTCCAGTGTTGATCGAACACGGAGCTTTGAATCTACCGGCAGGACGGAGCGGCGTAAGGTCCGGATCAGGTGATTCGCGCCACGACGCACTGAGCGCACCGAGTACGACACGGGGACACGGGGTCAGATGACAGCGGAAGCCAGCACACCCACCGGCACCGGCACGGGCTCGCCCCGGGGCGTCACCCCGGGCACCCCTCCCCTCACGGAACGCCAGGAGGCCCGCCGCCGCCGCATCCTGCACGCGAGCGCCCAGCTGGCGAGCCGGGGCGGCTTCGAAGCGGTCCAGATGCGCGAGGTGGCCGAAGCCGCCGAAGTGGCCCTGGGCACCCTCTACCGCTACTTCCCCTCCAAGATCCACCTCCTGGTCGCCACCATGCAGGACCAGCTCAGCCACCTCCACACCACCCTGCGCAAACGCCCCCCGGCGACCTCCTCCCCCTCCGAACGCGTCGCCGAGACCCTGATGCGCGCCTTCCGCGCCCTGCAACGCGAACCGAACCTCGCGGACGCGATGGTCCGCGCCCTGACCTTCGCCGACCGCTCGGTGAGCCCCGAGGTCGACACGGTCTCCCGCCAGACCACCGCGATCATCCTCGACGCGATGGGCCTGAACGCCCCGGCCGACCGCCCCACCCCCGAACAGCTCTCCGCGGTCCGCGTCATCGAACACACCTGGCACTCGGCCCTGATCACCTGGCTCTCGGGCCGCGCCTCCATCGCCCAGGTCAAGATCGACATCGAAACGGTGTGCCGCTTGATCGACCTGACGGCGGAGGAGCCCAAGACCCCCTGACCCCACGGGGTCTCTCCCCCCCGCCTGCACCGCGCCCACCACCCCGCTCACCAGCGGCCCGCTGGGGCAGGGCCCCTTCCTCCCCCAGCCGGCACCGGGGTCGGGTGCGACGCCTGCCCCAGCCCCGCCCCTTCACCGTAGGGCGGGGGTGCGCTCACCGCCGGGGCTACGCCCCTCGCCCCCTGCACGGCTCCGCCGCGCGTCCTCAAACGCCGGACGGGCTGAAGCACCTGGCGTGCCCCTGACATGCCGCCCGAAGGGCAGGCATGTCAGGGGCGCGGGGAACTGCGCGACCAGCCAGCCACCCGGCCGCGACGCTAGCCGGCTCCCCCCGCGCAGGGTTCGGCCTCACCCTCACCCCCCGCATCAGCACCGAGCCGCCGCCCCCTGCTCTCGGCCACCCGCAGCGCGTCCGACAGACACTCGGCCAGGCGCGTCGCCGTGAACCGCAGTACGTCGGCCGGTACGGACGCCCCGCCCAGAACGTCCCGTGCGTGGCCCAGCACCTCGCTGCCGGTGTCGAGTTGCAGCGCCTCCATCCGGTCCGCGAGGCGGGCGAGGTAACCGGCGCCGTCAGTGCTCAGGTAGCAGGGACGCCCGTCGGGAGTGGACCAGGGCAGGAGGCGAAGAGGGTGTTGCGAGGAATGACGGTAGTCCACGGGGGGTCCTTCCAGGCCGAGATCTCTAGACAGGTAGAGTGCGCACCTTCCGCTCTAGAGATGTCAATCGAACACGGCAGTCTTGTGGAGTTCCCGCACAAGTGGGGATCTAGGGTGTCCGGAAGAGGATTGGGAGGAGTGCTTTGGGATCGGGGCGCGGCGCAGCCGGAATGCTCAAGTACCAGCGGATCGCGGAGGAACTGCGTTCCGCCATCGAGGCGGGCGAGTACGGCCCCGGGGACCGTTTGCCGGGCGAGAACGACCTCATGGCGCTGCACGGCGTGGCCAGGATGACCGTGCGCCAGGCCCTCTCGGTGCTGCGCAGCGAAGGCATCGTCGAGGCCCGCAAGGGCGCCGGCGTCTTCGTGCGGGCCTTCCGGCCGCTGCGGCGGCGCGGCATCCAGCGCCTGGCCTCGGAACGGTGGGCCGCAGGGCGGTCCGTGTGGTCGGCGGACGTGGACGATCGCCGGGAACTGGTGGTCGACGGGGTGCAGGTCGCCCGGGAGCCGGTCCCGGAGCGCATCGCCGCAGTCCTCGGAGTCGAACCGGGTGCCCCGGTCTGGGTACGTCGCCGCCGCTACCTCCTCGACGGCAAGCCCGTGATGAGCGCGGCCTCGCACTTCCCTGCCGACCTGGTGGCGGACACGCCGGTCGTCTCGCCGGACCCGGGCCCCGGCGGGGTGTACGCCCGGCTCGCCGAGGCGGGCCACGCGCCCGTGCGCTTCCGCGAGGAGATCCGCACCCGTATGCCGTCGGCCGGGGAGACGGACGAACTCCGCCTCCCGAGCGGCACCCCGGTCATCCTCATCACCCGCACCGCCTTCACCGCCGACGGCACCGTGGCCGAGGTCAACGACATGGTGCTGGACGCGGCGTCGTACATCCTGGAGTACGAGTTCGACGCATAGCGCGGACCCGGCGCGCGGTCGGCCGGGAAGGGTCCGGGCTCCGGCTCACACCGCCACGTACGCCACCGGGTCCGACCCCGGGACCGGCTCCGCGTGGCCCAGTTTCACCAGGCGGCGCAGGTGGGCCTCCGCCTCGGAGACCGCGATGTTGCGGGAGCCGTGGGGGATCCGGTCCCAGGGGCGGTTCCACTCCATGCGTTCGGCGAGCTGCCAGGGGGTGAGGGGGGTCGCGAGGAGGGCGCGGAGGCCGGTGAGGCGTGCCTCGTGGTGGGCGAGGAGTTCGGTGACGCGCTCGCGGGGGTTCGTGAAGGCGTGCTGGTGGGCGGGGAGGATCTCGGCGGCGTCGAGGCGCGCGACGCGTTCGAGGGAGGAGAGGTAGTCGCCCAGGGGGTCGGTGACCGTGGTGTCCTCGGGGTCCTCGTAGAGGCCGATGTGCGGGGAGATGCCGGGGAGCAGGTGGTCGCCGGAGAAGAGGCGGCCCCGGCCGGGGAGGTTGGCCGGGTGGGTCTCCTCCAGGTGGAGGCAGACGTGGCCCGGCGTGTGGCCGGGGGTCCAGATCGCGCGCAGCGCGCGGCCCGCGAGGGGGAGGAGGTCGCCGGGGGTGATCTCGCGGTCGGGGAGGGCCGCGTGCAGGCCGGGGAGGGTGCGCATGCGGCCCGAGTCGCGGGCGGCGCGGAGCGGGGCGAGGTGGTCGGGCGGGGCGCCGGCGGAGGCGAGTTTGGCGGTGAGGTAGTCGAGCCAGACGCCCGGTTCGGCGCCGCGGGTGCGGCGGACCACCTCCGCGTCGGCGGCGTGCATCGCGATCCACGCGCCGGAGGCTTCCCGGACCTGCCCGGAGAGGCCGTGGTGGTCGGGGTGGTGGTGGGTGACGAGGACGCCGTGGATGTCCTCGATGCGCACATGGAGGGAGGCGAGGCCCGCGGTGAGGGCCTCCCAGGAGGCGGGGTCGTCCCAGCCGGTGTCGATGAGGACCGGGCCCCGGTCGGTGTCCAGGAGGTGGACGAGGGTGTGACCCAGGGGGTTGTCGGGGATCGGGACCTCGATGCTCCAGACGCCGCCGCCGTGGTCGATGGTGGCGGGTGCGGCCGCGTCCTCGCCGGTCCGCCCGGCCGTGCGCTGCGTCATGGCTCCCCCAACTGTGCCGTGCCGTGCAGGACTTGACTCGCGGCCACTATAACTAGAACCGGTTCCAGCGGGGGTCGGGGACTGAACCCCGAGGCCGGTAGGGGGTGTTGTCGGGGGCGGGGCATGGTTGTCCCCGATGGGCCGGGTGTCCGTGCACGGACAGGATTCGGGGCATGACGAACACGACGTACGCAGCCCTCGCCCCCTCCCGCCCCACCGCGGCCGCCCTCGTCGCCGGGCCCGTCGCCCTGGTCGCGTACGGCCTCATCCGGCTGTTCAGCGAGCGCGGCACACCCGGCGCCGGGTGGACGGCGGGCCATCTCGCCATGCTGGCGGGGGTGCTGCTCTTCGTTCCGGTGCTGCTGCACCTGCGAAGACTGGTCCCGGAGCGGCGGCGGGTCCCGGCCGCCGTGGCGCTCGGGGCCGGGCTGGCGGGGCTGCTCGCCACCGCCGTGCAGGCCGTCGTCGACCTCGCGGCCGGGCTCCTGGCGGACGACCGGGCCGGGATGGTCGAGATCTTCCGGGAGGTGAAGGCGGTCCCGGGGGCGGAGGCCGTCGTGTACGGGGTGGTCCCGCCGCTCCTCTTCCTCGGCCTGACCGTCCTGGCCGCCCTCACCTCGCTCCCGGCGCGGACGCGGGCCCTCACGGCCGGCGCCCTCGCCCTCGGCGCCGTCCTGATGGCCGTCGACCTCGACTTCCTTTCGCTGGGCGGCCTGTGCTTCCTGATCGCCCTCGCCCCGCTCGCCCCGGGCGGCCGGGCCGCGCCCCTTCCCCGTACGAACTAGAACTGGTATCAGTTCGGGGAGGAAAGCTGATAGGACGTCAGCAACAGGCGCGCACCGGGCCGGACTTGCGGGAGGCAGCAGCCATGACCGAACTCGTGGAACACCAACAGCTCTACATCGCAGGGCAGTTGACCGACCCCCACGGCACGGACGTCATCGAGGTCGTCTCCCCGCACACCGAGCAGGTGATCGGCCGCGTCCCGCACGCCGACCGCGCCGACGTGGACCGCGCGGTCGCCGCCGCCCGCAGGGCCTTCGACACCGGCGAGTGGCCCCGTACGACGCTGGACGAGCGGATCGCGGTCGTCACCCGCATCAAGGACGCCATCGCGGTGCGGCACGAGGAGCTCGCCCGGCTCATCTCCGCCGAGAACGGCACCCCGTACACCGCGAGCGTCATGATGCAGGCGCTCGCCGCGATGATGGTCTGGGACTCGGCGATCAAGGTCGCGCAGGAGGTGCCGTTCGAGACGGGACGGACGGGGGTGCTGGGGAATCTGCTCATCCGGCGCGAGCCCGTCGGGGTCGTCGCGGCGGTCGTGCCGTGGAACGTCCCGCAGTTCACCGCTGCCGCCAAGCTCGCGCCCGCGCTGCTCGCCGGGTGCACGGTCGTGCTGAAGGTCTCGCCGGAGACGCCCCTCGACTCGTACCTCCTCGCGGAGATCTGCACGGAGGCCGGGCTGCCGGAGGGCGTGCTGTCGATCATCCCGGCGGACCGGGAGGTCAGCGAGTACCTGGTCGGGCACCCGGACGTCGACAAGGTGTCCTTCACCGGCTCCGTCGCGGCGGGCCGGCGGGTCATGGAGGTCGCCTCCCGCAACCTGACCCGCGTGACGCTGGAGCTGGGCGGCAAGTCGGCCGCCGTGATCCTCCCGGACGCCGACCTCGCCACGACCGTCGCGGGTCTGGCCCCCTTCTCCTGGATGCTCAACGGGCAGGCGTGCGTCGCCCAGACCCGCATCCTGGCCCCCGCCGCCCGCTACGAGGAGTTCGCGGAGGCCTTCGCGGCGGCGGCGGACGCCCTCAAGGTCGGCGACCCGATGGACCCCGCCACCGAGGTCGGCCCGCTGGTCGCCCGCCGCCAGCAGCAGCGTTCCCTGGACTACATCCGCATCGGCCAGGAGGAGGGCGCGAAGATCCTCGCGGGCGGCGGACGGCCGGCCGGCCGGGAACGCGGCTGGTACGTCGAGCCGACCCTCTTCGGCGCGGTCGACAACTCCATGCGGATCGCCCGCGAGGAGATCTTCGGGCCGGTGATCTGCCTGCTGCCGTACGAGGACGAGGCGCAGGCCGTCCGCATCGCCAACGACTCCGAGTACGGGCTGAGCGGCAGCGTCTGGACGGCGGACGTCGAGCGCGGCATCGAGGTCGCGCGCTCGGTGCGCACCGGAACGTACTCCGTGAACACCTTCAGCATGGACATGATGGGCCCGTTCGGCGGCTACAAGAACTCCGGCCTGGGGCGGGAGTTCGGCCCCGAGGGGTACGGGGAGTACCTGGAGCACAAGATGATCCACCTCCCCTCCGGCTACGCGCCCGGGGCGGACGCCTGATGGGCGACCGCTGGCGGGTCGAGGTGGACCGGGGGGTGTGCATCGGCTCCGGGATGTGCGTGAACACGGCCCCGTCCGCCTTCCGCCTGGACTCCGCCCGGCAGTCGCACCCGGTGGTCTCCGCCGTGGACGCCGACGAGGACGTGCTGGCGGCGGCGGAGGGCTGCCCGGTGGAGGCGATCGCGATCGCCCTGCGGGACTCGGGCGAGGCGGTGTTCCCGCCCGAGGAGTAGCTCCGCCCCGGGAGGGCGCGGGGGTGGTGGGGCCGCGCCCGGGAGGGTACCCGTCGGTAGAATGCCCCGCATGATCCCCCTTCACCTTCGTCGTGGCGCAGCCGCGCTCGCCGTCAGTGCCGTGACCGGCACGGCCTGCGCGGTCGGCGCGGTCGCCGCACCGGTCGCCCTCGCCGCTCCGACCCCGACGCCCGTCGCCGTTCCGTCCGGGCTGTACGGCAAGGGGGACCCGACGTACGACGGGGTCTTCCGGCAGTCGCTGGCGCTGACCGCGCAGCACAGCCTCGGGGTGGAGCCCGCGACCAAGGCCGTGGACTGGCTGGTGGGGCAGCAGTGCGACAACGGCGCGTTCCCCGCCTTCCGGGCCGACGCGGGCAAGCCGTGCGACCCCAGGACCGCCGTCGACACCAACGCGACCGCCGCCGCCGTCCAGGCGCTCGCCGCGCTGGGCGGGCAGGACGCCGCCGTGAAGAAGGGCGTCGCCTGGCTGAAGTCGGTGCAGAACGCCGACGGCGGCTGGCCGTACCTGCCCGGCACCCCCTCCGACGCCAACTCCACCTCGCTCGTGACCGGCGCGCTGACCGCGACGGGGGCCAAGCCCGCCGAGCTGACGGGCAAGGACGGCAAGACGCCGTTGCAGGCGTTGCTCGCCTTCCAGGTCAACTGTGACGGAAAGACCGAGAACCAGGGCTCCTTCGCCTTCCAGCCCGACAAGTCCGGCAAGCTCTTCCCCAACGCCGACGCCACCGCCGCCGTCGTGACGGCCATGGCCGGGCGCGGCGGGCCCGTCGTCGACGCGCCCCGGGAGGACCGGCCGGTCGAGCCCGCGCCGGGCTGCAAGCAGGGCATGGCCGACCCGAAGGCCGCCGCGGCGGGCGGCTCCGACTACCTGGCCAGGTCGCTGGAGAAGAACGGCGGCTTCCTGAAGTCCGCCATGCCCGGCGCCGAGGACCAGCCCGACTTCGGCAACACCGCCGACGCCGTCGTGGCGCTCGCCGCGGACGGGCACCAGCAGGCCGCGAAGAAGTCCGCCGACTGGCTGGCGAAGAACTCCGCCGCCTGGGCGAAGAGCAGCGGGCCCGCCGCCTGGGCCCAGCTCGTCTTCGCCGCGCACGCCACCGGCATGGACGCGAAGAACTTCGGCGGGACCGACCTCCTCGCGCAGCTCAACGCGACCGGACCCGCCCCGCAGGCGCAGAAGGACGCCGACGCGGCCGCGGAGAAGGAGAAGAAGAGCGACGACGGGGGCGGGTCCACGACGACCTGGCTGATCGTCGGTGTCGCGTTCGTCGCCAGCATGGGCGCGGGCTTCCTGATCAGCGGACGCAACAAGAACAAGCAGCAGCTGTGAGCCGCCGGTCCGCGCGCGGCGTCGTGCTCGCCGCCGTCGTCGCCGTGCTGGGGGCGTTCGCGTCGCCCGCCGCGCAGGCCGCCGACGGGACCGGGTACCGGTACTGGTCGTTCTGGGAGCGGGACGGCGCGCGGTGGGTGTACGCCCAGCAGGGCGCCGGCACCACCCGCCCGGCCGACGGGGCCGTCCAGGGATTCCGCTTCGCGGTGAGCCAGGACTCCCAGAACGCCGCCGAGCCGCGCGGGGCCGCCGACTTCGAGGCCGCCTGCGCCAAGACCCCCGCCAAGGACGGCACCAAGCGGATCGCCCTGGTGCTGGACTTCGGGACGCCGGGCGACGCGCCGGAGGGCGAGACGCCGCCTGCCCCCAGGACCGTGTGCGCGCAGGTCGGGACGGACGCGACGACCGCGGAGGCGCTGGCGGACGTGGCCGCGCCGCTGCGGTACGACCGCTCCGCGCTGCTGTGCGCGATCGCCGGGTTCCCGAAGTCCGGCTGCGCGGACCAGGTGGCCGACCCGGGGACGGGCACGGACGCGGGCGCGAAGTCCCCCTCCCCCACCGTCACGGACTCCGCTTCCGGCCAGGGGGCGGACGGGGGCGGCGGCCCCTCCGCCGGGCTGGTCGTCGGGGCCGTGGCCGTGCTGCTGCTCGGCGGGGCCGCCGTGTGGCAGGCGCGCCGCCGCCGGGGATGAGCGCGACCACCGGCGGCCCGTCGCTGCGCGCCCCCGCGGCCGGCCGGAGCAACGCCCTGCACGCCGGCGCCTGGTGGCTGTGGGCCCTCGGGCTCGCCGCCGCCGCGTCCCGCACCACCAATCCGCTGCTGCTCGGGCTGCTGGTGGGGGTCGCCGGGTACGTCGTCGCCGCGCGCCGCACGGACGCGCCGTGGGCGCGCTCGTACGGCGCGTTCGTGAAGCTGGGGCTGGCGGTGCTGGTGATCCGGCTGGTGTTCTCGGTGTTCCTGGGCTCGCCGATTCCGGGTCAGCACGTGCTGTTCACCCTGCCGGAGGTTCCGCTTCCGGACTGGGCGAAGGGGGTGCGGCTCGGCGGGAGGGTCACCGCCGAGCAGCTCGTCTTCGCGCTGTACGACGGGCTGAAGCTGGCCACCCTGCTGATCTGCGTGGGCGCGGCGAACGCGCTCGCCAACCCGGCCCGGCTGCTGAAGTCGCTGCCGGGCGCGCTGTACGAGGCGGGGGTCGCCGTCGTCGTCGCGATGACCTTCGCGCCGAACATGGTCTCCGACGTCGTACGCCTGCGGACCGCCCGGCGGCTGCGCGGCCGCCCCACGGGCGGGATCAGGGCGATCGTCCAGATCGGGCTGCCCGTGCTGGAGGGCGCGCTGGAGCGCTCGGTCGCGCTGGCCGCCTCCATGGACGCGCGGGGTTACGGCCGTACCGCGCACGTCCCCGCTCCGGTACGGCACATGACCACCGCCCTGACCCTCGGCGGCCTGCTCGGGGTGTGCGCGGGAACGTACGGGCTGCTGGCCGCCGAGGGCGCCGGGTACGGCCTGCCGGTGCTGGCGATCGGGCTCGCCGCGGCGATGGCCGGGCTGCGGCTCGGCGGGCGGCGCAGCGTGCGCACCCGGTACCGGCCCGACCGGTGGGGGGCGCGGGCGTGGCTGGTCGCCGGGTCGGGCGCGGCGGTCGCGGGGCTGATGGGCTGGGCCGGCTCCTACGACGCGCAGGCCCTGCACCCGGGAGTGCTGCCGCTCGTCGCCCCCGCGTTCCCGCTCTGGCCCGCCCTGTCGATCCTGCTCGGCCTGCTGCCCGCGTTCGTGGCCCCCGTGCCCGCCCCGCCGTCGCACCCGCTCCCCCGCAAGGACCCGCTCCCAGCCAAGGAAACGTGAAGTGATCCGGTTCGAGAACGTCTCCGTCCGGTACGACGGGGCCCGGCAGCCCACCCTCAGCGGCGTCGACCTGACGATCCCCGAGGGTGAGCTGGTGCTGCTCGTCGGGCCGTCCGGCGTCGGCAAGTCGACCCTGCTGGGGGCCGTGTCCGGGCTCGTGCCGCACTTCACCGGGGGGACGCTCACCGGCCGGGTCACCGTCGACGGCCGCGACACCCGTACGCACAAGCCGCGCGAGCTGGCCGACGTGGTCGGCACGGTCGGGCAGGACCCGCTGTCGCACTTCGTCACCGACACCGTCGAGGACGAACTCGCCTACGGGATGGAGTCGCTCGGCGTCGCCCCTGACGTGATGCGGCGCAGGGTCGAGGAGACCCTCGATCTGCTCGGCCTGGCCGAGCTGCGGGACCGGGCGATCTCCACGCTGTCCGGCGGGCAGCAGCAGCGGGTCGCGATCGGGTCGGTGCTCACCACGCACCCCAGGGTGCTGGTGCTGGACGAGCCGACGTCCGCGCTGGACCCGGCCGCCGCCGAAGAGGTCCTGGCGGTGCTCCAGCGGCTGGTGCACGACCTCGGGACGACCGTGCTGATGGCCGAGCACCGGCTGGAGCGGGTCGTGCAGTACGCGGACCAGGTGCTGCTGCTGCCCGGGCCGGGGCAGGCCCCGGTGCTGGGCGAGCCCGCCGAGGTCATGGCCGCCTCCCCCGTGCATCCGCCCGTCGTGGCCCTCGGGCGGCTCGCCGGGTGGTCGCCGCTGCCGCTGTCCGTACGGGACGCGCGCCGCCGGGCCGCCGGGCTGCGGGCCGAACTGGCGGACCGTGCGCCCGCCGTGGCGGCGGAGCCCCCGGCTGCCCCACCCGTCGCCGAGGCCGAGAACCTGTCGCTGCGGCGCGGGCGCGTCGAGGCGCTGCGGAACGTGTCCCTGGCGGTGCGGCCCGGCGAGACGGTCGCCCTGATGGGCCGCAACGGCGCCGGGAAGTCGACCCTGCTCAATGCCCTGGTCGGGATGCACGCGCCGTCCGGCGGGCGGGTCACCGTCGGCGGGCGGACCCCGGCGAAGACCTCCCCGCGCGAGATGGTGCGGCGGGTGGGACTCGTACCGCAGGAGCCGCGGGACCTGCTGTACGCCGACACGGTGGCCGCCGAGTGCGCGGCCGCCGACCACGACGCGGGGGCCGGGAGCGGGACCTGCCGGGCGCTGGTCAGCGCGCTGCTGCCCGGGGTGCCGGACGACACGCACCCCCGGGACCTGTCGGAGGGGCAGCGGCTCGCGCTGGCGCTGGCGCTGGTCCTGACCGGGAGGCCGCCGCTGCTGCTGCTCGACGAGCCGACCCGGGGCCTCGACTACGCGGCCAAGGCCCGGCTCGTGACGATGCTGCGGAGGCTGACGGCCGAGGGGCACGCGCTGGTGCTGGCCACGCACGACGTGGAGCTGGCGGCCGAGCTGGCGCACCGGGTGGTGATCCTGGCCGACGGGGAGGTCGTGGCGGACGGCCCGACGGCCGAGGTCGTCGTCTCCTCGCCGTCCTTCGCGCCGCAGGTGGCGAAGATCCTGGCGCCGCAGAAATGGCTGACGGTGCCGCAGGTGCGGGACGCGCTCACCGGGGAGGCCCCCTCGTGAGCCGGCCCGTACGGCTGGGGCCGAAATCCGTGGCCGCGCTGGTCCTGGTCGGCCTGGTCGGGGTGATCGCCTTCGGGTGGCCGCTGCTCGCCGACTCGACGGCCGGGCTCGCGCACTCCAAGGACGCGCCCTGGCTGTTCGCGGCGCTGCTGCCGCTGCTGGTCGCCGTGGTGGTGGCCACGATCTCCGACGCGGGGATGGACGCGAAGGCCGTCGCGATGCTCGGGGTGCTGGCCGCCGTCGGGGCGGCGCTGCGGCCGCTGGGGGCGGGGACGGCGGGCCTGGAGCCCATGTTCTTCCTGATGGTGCTGAGCGGGCGGGTGCTGGGGCCCGGCTTCGGGTTCGTGCTGGGCTCGGTGACGATCTTCGCGTCGGCGCTGCTCACGGGCGGGGTCGGGCCGTGGATGCCGTTCCAGATGCTGGCGATGGGCTGGTTCACGATGGGCGCGGGGCTGCTGCCGGGGTGGCGGCGGCTGCGCGGGGCCGGCGAGACGGTGCTGCTCGCGCTGTACGGGGCCGTCGCCGCCTTCTGCTACGGCACCGCGATGAACCTCCAGGGCTGGACCTACCTCGGCGGGCTCTCCACCGGCGTCTCCTTCGTGCCGGGCGACCCCGTGCACGAGAACCTGGTGCGCTTCCTGGCGTACTGCCTGGCCACCTCGGTCGGCTGGGACCTGGGGCGGGCGGTGCTGACGGTGGTCCTCACCCTGACGGTCGGGCCGACCTTGCTGAAGGCGCTGCGCCGGGCGACCCGGCGGGCCGCGTTCGAGGCACCGGTCGCCTTCGAGAACGCGCCGAAAGAGCCGACCGGACCGTAGTCGGGCGGCGACCCTGGGTGTGCCCGGGGGGTCCTGTCCTGTGAACCGTCCCATAGGACCTTGGTCCTCAACTAGGGGGGGTCGTAGGCCCCCGGGGCGCCCGGGGACCCCCGGAACGCGGTCCCGGGCGGGGCGCCCGCGCCGGGAGCGGGGAAGCGCGGCGGCCCCGAGCACCACCGCCGCTAGTAGGCGGGGTGTTTGCCGTCCACGGCGGCGGCTGCTTCATTGGTGGAGCCGCAGGACGCCGGACGGCTTGGCACCCGCCGCCGCCGGCCCCGGCTCCCCCGCTTTGGACCTTCGGGTCCTTGAGCGCGGCCCCCTGTTCCCGACCGTGAGGTTCTTTCGTGTCGTTCGCCCTTGCCAGCCGCTTCTCCGCCCGCCAGAAGTCCGCCGCCGTCGCCGCCGCCGCCCTGCTGGGCGCCGCGGGCTCGGTGCTCGGTTCGGCTTCCGGCGCTGTGGCTGCGCCGTCGTCCGCCAAGGACACGGCGCGGCGGATGATGCCCGCCGCCCAGTTCCAGTGCTTCAGCAACATCGTGGCGCACGAGTCCGGCTGGAACCACCACGCGACCAACGCCTCCTCCGGGGCGTACGGCCTGGTCCAGGCGCTGCCCGCGTCGAAGATGTCCTCGGCCGGCACGGACTGGAAGGAGAACCCCAAGACCCAGATCGAGTGGGGTCTCTCCTACATGAACTCCCGCTACGGCAGCCCGTGCGCCGCCTGGAGCTTCTGGCAGCAGAACCACTGGTACTGAGCCGTCACGGCCCAGACCCCGCCGCCGGTGCGGACACCGGCATCGAAGGCCCTGTGCGGCCGGCCTCCCACGGCCGGCCGCACAGGGCCTCCGCCGTCCTCCCGGGGGCCCGGCCCCCTGCCGTCACAGCCGCTGGATGATCGTCCCGGTGGCGAGGGCCCCGCCCGCGCACATCGTGATGAGGGCGAACTCCTTGTCCCTGCGCTCCAGTTCGTGCAGGGCGGTGGTGATCAGGCGGGCCCCGGTGGCGCCGACGGGGTGGCCCAGCGCGATGGCGCCGCCGTTGACGTTGACCTTGTCCAGGTCCTGTTCGAAGACCTGGCCCCAGCTCAGCACCACCGACGCGAAGGCCTCGTTGATCTCGACCAGGTCGATGTCCCTGAGCGACATGCCCGCCTTGCCGAGGACCGCGCGGGTCGCGTCGACGGGGCCGTCGAGGTGGTAGTGCGGGTCGGAGCCGACCAGCGCCTGCGCGACGACGCGGGCCCTGGCCTTCAACTTGAGGGCGCGGGCCATCCGCTTGGAGGCCCACATGATCGCGGAGGCGCCGTCGGATATCTGGGAGGAGTTCCCCGCGGTGTGCACGGCGGTCGGCATGACGGGCTTCAGCCTGCCGAGGGCCTCCATGGAGGTGTCGCGCAGACCCTCGTCACGGTCGACGAGCCGCCACATGCCCTGCCCGGCGGCCTGCTCCTCCTCGTTGGTCGGCACCTGCACGGCGAAGGTCTCGCGCTTGAAGCGCTCCTCGGCCCAGGCGGTGCGGGCCCGCTCCTGGGACAGCAGGCCCAGCGCGTCGACCCCCTCCCGCGTCAGCCCCCGGTTGCGGGCGATGCGCTCGGCGGCCTCGAACTGGTTGGGCAGGTCCACGTTCCACTCGTCCGGGAAGGGCTTTCCCGGGCCGTGCTTGGAGCCGCTGCCCAGCGGGACCCGGCTCATCGCCTCGACGCCGCAGCCGATGCCGATGTCGATGACGCCGGCGGCGATCATGTTGGCGACCATGTGATTGGCCTGCTGGGAGGAGCCGCACTGGCAGTCCACGGTGGTCGCGGCCGTCTCGTACGGCAGGCCCATCGCGAGCCAGGCGCTGCGCGCGGGGTTCATGGACTGCTCGCCGGCGTGGGTGACGGTGCCGCCGACCACCTGCTCGACGCAGTCCGCGGGGATGGCGGTGCGGGCGAGCAGCTCGCGGTAGGTCTCGCCCAGGAGGTAGGCGGGGTGCAGGTTGGCGAGCGCGCCCCCGCGTTTGCCGATGGGGGTGCGTACGGCTTCGACGATGACGGGTTCCGCGGCCATGAGCTCGTCCTCTTCTCACCAGGTTTTCTCACCAGAATTAGTACGCGTTCTAGTTCTTGGGCAAGTCTCATGAACAACGGCCCGACTGCGCAAGGGTCTTGCCACTTGTAGAACACGTCACTACCTTGCGGACACCTTCTGATGGGCCGTCAGGTACGTGTGAGCGAGAAGGAGTTGCCGATGACCTGCCCCGCGCTGCCCGAGGGGACCGGCCTTCCCGAAGGCTTCGACTTCACCGACCCCGACGTCCTGCAGTCCGGCGTTCCGCTCCCCGAGTTCGCGCTTCTGCGCCGGACCTCCCCCGTGCGGTGGTGCGCCCAGCGGCACGGCATCTCCGGGTTCGACGACGCGGGGTACTGGGCGGTGACGCGGCACGAGGACGTCAAGTACGTCTCCACGCACCCCGAGCTGTTCTCCTCGAACACCAACACCGCCGTGGTCCGCTTCAACGAGCACATCCAGCGGGACCAGATCGACGCCCAGAAGCTGATCATGCTGAACATGGACCCGCCGGAGCACACCCGGGTCCGGCAGATCGTGCAGCGCGGCTTCACCCCGCGCGCCATCCGCTCCCTGGCGGACACCCTGCGGGACCGGGCGCGCACGATCGTCGAGGCGGCGGCCGCGACGGCGCGGAAGGGCGACGGCACCTTCGACTTCGTCACGCACGTCGCGGTGGAGCTGCCCCTCCAGGCGATCGCCGAGCTGATCGGCGTACCGCAGGAGGACCGCAGCCGGATCTTCGACTGGTCGAACAAGATGGTGGCGTACGACGACCCCGAGTACGCGATCACCGAGGAGGTCGGCGCGGAGTCCGCGATGGAGCTGGTCTCGTACGCGATGAACCTGGCCGCGGCGCGCAAGGAGTGCCCGGCGAAGGACATCGTCTCGCAACTGGTCGCGGCGGAGGACGAGGGCAACCTCGGTTCGGACGAGTTCGGCTTCTTCGTGATCCTGCTGGCCGTGGCCGGCAACGAGACCACCCGCAACGCCATCAGCCACGGCATGCACGCCTTCCTCACCCATCCCGAGCAGTGGGAGCTGTACAAGAGGGAGCGCCCCAAGACCGCCGCCGAGGAGATCGTCCGCTGGGCGACGCCGGTGGTGTCCTTCCAGCGGACCGCAACTCAGGACCTGGAGCTGGGCGGGCAGCGGATCAGGGCGGGCGACCGCGTCGGCATCTTCTACTCCTCCGCCAACCACGACCCGGAGGTCTTCACCGACCCCGGCGCCTTCGACATCACCCGCGACCCCAACCCCCACCTCGGCTTCGGCGGTGGCGGCCCGCACTTCTGCCTGGGCAAGTCCCTCGCGGTGATGGAGATCGACCTGATCTTCAACGCCCTGGCGGACACGCTGCCGGAGCTGCGGCTCGCGGGCGACCCGCGGCGGCTGCGCTCGGCGTGGATCAACGGGATCAAGGAGCTGCGGGTCACGGCCTGAACCACCGCTCCGCGATGGCCTACGGCGCCCCGCGCCTGATCACGCACCGCTCCGCCCCCGAAGCCCTGCCGCACGGGCTGCGCGTGCTCAGTGAGCGGAGCGCCCCCGGCCAGTGGGACCACGCCCGCCGCCCCGACCCCAAGGAACCGGCCGCCACCCCGCTCCTCGCCCTCCTCCTCGACGAGGCCTCGGTGAAGGTGGCCGCGGGGCCGCCGGAGGACGGCGCGGGGCCGGACGCGGAGCTCGGCCGGTGGGCCGGGGTGATCCCGATGCACACCGCCCACGGGGCTCCGCAACCGGACTCCGCGCTGCCGGGCGACGTGCCCCTGCCGGGGCACATCGCGGCGACGAGGTCCGTCCGCACCGCGCGTTCCCTGCGATTTAACTCACAGGAGGCCGAGTGACGCGGGACCTTCGGAAGGGCCGTTTGACCAGGTGAAAGGGGGTATAAGCGCCATCGGGTGATCAACTTTGCGCTAAGTGCAGAGGGCAACTAAAAGTTTATGGTCGGTTTTGGGTCGTCTCGCACCATGGGACGGCCCCTGTCCATTCCCTTGCCGGTTGTCCTGGAATGCGACCGCCGATCTCCCCCAGAAGCCGACCTTCCCCCAGAAAGAGCAGGCGAGCGAGCACGTGTCGACGTCCGTCCCCGTCGCACCCCGGCCCGGGTCCGTCGCGAAGAACTCCGAGCGGCAGACCGACGAGGCCCCCGTCACCGTCACCGACCCGGCGCAGGTCAAGCGGGCGGTGAAGGCCGCCGCCCTCGGCAACGCCATGGAGTGGTTCGACTTCGGCGTCTACAGCTACATCGCGGTGACCCTCGGCAAGGTCTTCTTCCCGAGCGACAACCCCACCGCGCAGATGCTGTCGACCTTCGGTGCGTTCGCCGCGGCGTTCCTGGTCCGGCCGATCGGCGGCATGGTCTTCGGCCCGCTCGGCGACCGCGTCGGCCGCCAGAAGATCCTCGCCATCACCATGATCATGATGGCGACGGCGACCTTCTGCATCGGCCTGATCCCGTCCTTCGCGACGATCGGCATGTGGGCGCCGGCCCTGCTCTTCCTGGCCCGCCTCGTCCAGGGCTTCTCGACCGGCGGCGAGTACGGCGGCGCGTCCACCTTCATCGCCGAGTACTCCCCCGACAAGAAGCGCGGCTTCCTGGGGAGCTGGCTGGAGTTCGGCACGCTGGTCGGCTACCTCTGCGGCGCCGGTCTGGTCACCCTGATGACGGCCCTGCTCAGCACGTCGGACCTGGAGTCCTGGGGCTGGCGCGTTCCGTTCCTGGTCGCGGGCCCGATGGGTCTCATCGGCCTGTACCTGCGGCTGAAGCTGGAGGAGACTCCCGCCTTCGCGGCGCAGGCCGCCGAGGACGAGAAGCTCGCGAGCACGGCCGCGCCGAAGCGGGAGAAGCCGTCGCTGAAGGAGACCGTCGTCGGCCAGTGGCGCACGATGCTGCTCTGCGTCGGCCTGGTGCTCGTCTTCAACGTCACCAACTACATGCTGCTGTCCTACATGCCGACGTACCTCACCGAGCAGCTCGAGTACGACCCCACGCACGGCCTGCTGATCATCCTGTGCGTGATGGCCTTCATGATGTGCGTGCAGCCCTTCGCGGGCCTGCTCAGCGACCGCTTCGGCCGCCGCCCGGTCATCGCCGTCGGCTGCGCGGGCTTCCTGGTGCTGTCCGTCCCGGCG
Organism: Streptomyces sp. NPDC039736; assembly: GCF_055596485.1. Lineage (NCBI taxonomy): Bacteria > Bacillati > Actinomycetota > Actinomycetes > Kitasatosporales > Streptomycetaceae > Streptomyces > Streptomyces sp. NPDC039736. The sequence continues at coordinate 609,843 of NZ_JBVIUQ010000005.1, forward strand.
CTGCTGCTGATCCAGCAGGGCAGCCTGGCGGCGATCGTCCCGGGGCTGCTGGTGCTCGGCCTGCTCCAGGTCTGCTTCACCTCGGCCATGCCGTCGACGCTGCCGGCGCTGTTCCCGACGAAGACCCGTTACGGCTCGCTGTCGATCGGCTTCAACGTCTCGGTGTCGCTGTTCGGAGGTACGACGCCGCTGGTCGTCGCCGCGCTGATCGGCTGGACGGGCAACCTGATGATGCCCGCGTACTACATGATGGGCGCGGCCGTGATCGGCGGGATCGCGGTGTTCTTCATGACGGAGAGCGCGCGGCGACCGCTGCCGGGGTCGGGGCCGGCGGTGGAGACGGAGGAGGAGGCGGAGCAGATCCGCGCGGACGCGCGCAGGGAATCGGCTTCCCCCTCGGCGTCCTGACCCTCCGCGGAACGGTTCCGCCCTTCCCTTTCCCTCCCCCACTTCACCCCGCCCTCTCGGGCTTCACAGCCCGCCCCGCGACCCGCCCCCTTGGGCATCACGGCCCGCCCCCGTCCCCTGGGCTTCGCAGCCCGCCCCGCCCGTTCCGCCCCCTTGGGCGACGGGGCCGCCCCAAGGGGGCGGGACGGGCGGGCGAGGGGGCGGCCCCTCCCGCTCCCGGCCCACCCGGGTGCCGCCCCTGCCCGAGCGCCTGTGCCGGGCACGCTCCTCCGCCAAGGTCGAGACCCCAGCCCCGTGCCGGACGCGTCAGCCCCGCCCTGCTCGGGCAGAGAGGACCCGGACCCGGCCCTCCACCTAAAGGGCTCGCCGCGCGGCCAAGGGGAACGGTTCCGTGCGGGTGCGTCGTGGCTGGGCGCGCAGTTCCCCGCGCCCCTGAACGGGGCACCCCCGGAAGCACGCCGTGCGGGAACGTCGTCGCTGGGCGCACAGTTCCCCGCACCCCCGGCAAGGCGCCGCAAGCCCTCAGCGGGGGACGCGGTGGTACTCGCTGCCGTCCTTCGTGCGGGACAGGAAGCCGCCCTCCACCAAGTACCGCCGCAGCGCCGAGCAGTCCTCATGAACGGTGCGGATCACGTCATTGACCTCGCGCTCCGTGTACGCCCGCCCCTCCTCGAAGAGCGTCCGCGCCAGGTGCGCGAGCAGTTCCTCCCGCCGGCCCGGCTTACGCGGTACGGACGTGAGCCGCCCGTCCCTGAAGAACGCCTCGACACCCTGACCAGCCACGCGCCCGCTCCCGCCCCACGACATTCCGGCAACCGAAGCCCCCGTTCTAGCCCCTCGGCACCCCCTCCTGCCACGCAATAAACAGCGGTGACGAGCGGCCCAGGCACACGCCCGGCGCGGCCGGGCCGCCGGTCGCCGGTCGCCCCGTCGGACCCGTACGGCAGGATGGGACGCATGAGCATCGTGAAGATCAACGCACTGACCGTGCCCGCCGAGCAGCGGGAGGTGCTGGAGAAGCGGTTCGCGTCGCGGGCCGGGGCCGTGGAGGGCTCCGACGGCTTCGAGTGGTTCGAGCTGCTGCGGCCCGTGGAGGGGACGGACCAGTACCTGGTGTACACCCGGTGTCCCAACGAACCGCACTCGTAGTTCTGAGGATACGCGCATGTCAGAGAACACAGAAGCCCCGCACGGCAGTTGAGCCGCACGGGGCGTTTTGCTGTCTGCGCGCTAGTTCCTGGTGCGCTCTCTCCAGCCGAGCACTTCCGTAGCCCTACGCCGTACGTACTCGGCGCGAGGGCTGCCGTCCCGTGCTGTGGGGTGCAGCGTGGCGGGGGCTTCGTCCTCTACGTACTCCGCCACGTCTTCCGCGTCGTAGGGCTGCCCGAGCTTGTCCAGGGCGTCAATCGCGTCGTCCACGCGTCGCCGGAAATCTGCGTCCCGGTCGTACTCTCCGGAGCTGTCGTAACTCATGGGGCGATCGTAGTTCGGGTGGCTTGGCAACGTCCCCGAGAGTTCTCCCGGGAGGGGGCCGGGGGTGAACTTCCCGGCGTGGTCGGGGCAGGCGTACAGGGTCGTTCCGGGGCCGCTCATGCTCTCTATCCACCGGACGGCTACGGGGGCTTCAGTGAGCCGGTCACAGCCGATGCAGAGTGCCGGGGTGGGCTCGGGGAGCATCCCGTTCAGCCACTCGCGCGTCATGCCGACACCGCCCCGGAGAACGCAGAGCGGGGGAAGGGGGCACCCGGGTAGCTGTACGGGTAGTCACGCCCGAGGGCCGCGAACTCCAGCGCCGTACGCCGTTCCTTCTGTACTTGGGTGAGAGGCATGGTCGTCTCGGCTTGCTGCCGGAAGTACGCGGCGGCTTCCTCTTTGGTGGGTCCGGTCCACGGGCGGGACCACGGGCTCACTGCGGGCTCTGCGGGCATGGGGGCAGGCTCGGGGCGCGTGTGCGCCTGGTGGCGTCCGTGGGCGGGCAGCAGCAGCCGCAGCACCCACACGACGATTCGGGCGATAGAGTCGCGCATGTCGTTTCAGCTCCTTGAAAGCTGTTTCGGCGAGCCCCGGTGACCGGTCCTACGCGGTTGCCGGGGCGTTTTCGTTTTTGACGGTAGTTAGCCTGTCCACCCCTGTCCACCCCTGGGGGCCCATATCCGCCACTGTGCGGCTGGTACGCGTGGTGGGTAACCTCCGCGTGTGGAGTTCAACCCGAGAGAGCCGAAGTGGCAGCAGATTGCCGCCGTGATCACCCGCCGCATTTCGAGCGGGCACTACCCGACCGACCACCAGCTTTCAGAGGTTCGGTTGGCGGAGGAATTCGGCGTGAACCGGGACACCCTCCGGAAGGCGACACGTGCGCTTCGGGAAGCGGGCTGGATCACTACCACGCCGGGCATGGGCAGCTTCGTGGCCGAGCGTCCCAAGGACGACCAGGGCGACGCACAGAGCGGCTAGCGGGTCGGCAGGCTGTCCGGGTCGACTACGGTCACACCCCGCAACTTCCGGTGCAGCCGGTGGGCGAGTAGTCCGGGCTGCCGGGGCTTGTTGAAGCTGCAATACACATCGTTCTCGGCCTGACTCCACCGCAGCGGGCTGCCGACCGCGCGGAAGATGGTTCCGACAACGCCGCTCGGCACGGACTTGCGGACGAGTAGCACCACGGCGGTCTTCTCTTCCCGCAGAAACTTGCAGTACCGGAGTGATACCGGGACGCACGGCGGGCAGAGCGGCGGCATGTCGGTGATGATCCGGTCCAGGCGAATCGGGGGCTTGTCGGCGTGCTGCCACTCGATGAACAGTGTTCCGTCCGCGCGCTCTGCCGGCTCCGCACACACCTGACACAAGAGCGCTTCCATGCATTCGCGCTGCCGCACGGGGTGCATGGAGTCAAAGAGGACGCGTCCTCGCTCGTCCTCGGGCGGTTCAGTCATGCGCGTCCACAGATTCCCGTGCGCGTCCCGATCTGCCGGGGACGGGTGAAGGTAGGCGAGGTGGGGCACCCCGTTGCGCGGGAATTCCACGCATAGATCACTTTCGAATGGCGCTTGTTCGTTGCTGTAGGCAGCGACGTAGGGGACGGGCACGGGCACGCGGAATCGTCCTTGCGGTGGTTGGGGGTGATGGGGACGCCCCGCCCATGCGCCACGGGGGCAGCTCACGGGCGGGGCGGGCGGGACCGTGGACGGTGCGCACCGTGGGCGGGTCCCTCATCCGTTGCTGAACACGCCCAGCGGCACGGCAACGGGTCTTGCTCCCCGCTTCGGCGCGTCATCCCCCGGGCGGGGGTGGTGCGGTCTGAAACGGGCGTCTGTGGCGGTGCGGGGAAGCTAGGCTCCGGTCATGCCCGAGCCCTTCGTGAACGGCGACGTTCACCACCGCGCGTGCGGTATCTGCCCATCTCGGTTTCATCCCGTCGGCAGCTTCGATGTGTTCGAGCGGCCAACCGCGGAATGTCCTTTCAACAAGGCAGATGGACATAGGTACTTGAGTGACGGGACACCGGTCTGCGTCCACCCCGAAAAGGTCGGGTTGCCGGCGGGACGCTACAAGAGCGAGAACGTGCCGCTGACTGTCGAGCTGGTGCTACCGCCCGACCCTTCCGAAGTGGTGCCGTACTTGCATGGCGTGCTGTACGGCGCGGCTCCGGTGCTGCTTGACGAGCTGATCTCACAGGCACAGCACCAGGTCCGGGAGCGCTTCCCCGAGCTGGACCCGCTTACCGTGATGCGGCAAGCGCTCAGCTAGGGGTCACGCGGGGACGGGCTCGAACGTGATGCTGTGTGAGAGCCCCATGCGGTGGAAGCCCGCCGCTTCATACTTCTCGCGCAGGACGCCGAGCCGGCGGGTCACCTCCTGCTGTGTGATCCAGTACCGGGACGGCGGCTCGCCCCACGCAGCACGGTATGCCTGGTGGGTGTAGTCGCCCGTTGACCAGTCGGTGTGTTCCTGGTCGGTCTGGTGGATGATCTGCGCACCGACCCGTTCCGTGATCCGGGCGAGAATCTGCGGTTGCGCGATCATGGCGTGCGTCATCTCGTCCACGGGCACAGCGACGGAGATTTCTGCCGCGCGCTCGTCGCTGGTCATCTCGAACACAGCGGCTTTGAGGCAGAGCGCCCGAAGCCCTTCGATGAACAGCGGGGCAGCGTCCTCGGACTGGTCGTACTCGCTGATGACCGGTCCGCCGGAAAAGCACGTCCAGTCCTCGTCGTAACGGAGGCTCGCGGCCCGGAACGCGGGAAACTCGGGGTCGGCTGCAACAGCCGTCAGAATGCCCCGCGCACGCTCGGCCACATCCTCGATGCGGGGGAGTTCAACAGTGGTCACTTTCACTCCTTCTCGTCGGAACAACTGAGTGGTGCTGGCTCCGTCCGGTCCTGTAGGTGAGTCAGGGCCATGGACTCAGACCGGGGCGGAGGGTCTAGGGGGGTGTGCTAGAAGGGGTCGCCCCGCCACCTGGCACGGTTCAGTTCGTCGGATTCCTCTTTGGAACGGCGCGGCTCGCCCCACTCGTCGAACCGGGCTGCCAACCACGGGTGACTTACGTCGTACTCCCGCGCAAGAGGACGCAGTCCCCTTCCCTCCCGGTACTTCCGCAGGATCTCTGCCTTAGCCGACAAGACCCGGTCCCGTCCGGCGCGCGACACTCGGTTCTCCCTTCACGGGCACGGCCACGGGCACCGCGGACAGTTCGTAGATCGTCGTGTCATCGCGTGCCATGAACCGGACACCCTGCCCTTGGTCGAGCTGGACCACGGCGGCCCCTTGCCGCGGGACGTCCCGGCACCAGTCGCGTAAGGCGGTGGGAGCGTCCGGGACCGTGGGGGCGACTACGTGTATCGACGCCGCCGGTACGGGGCCGGTCTCGGGGTCCGGGTCGAGCCGATCGGCCATCCACCGGGCACGGTCCCGGAGCCACTGACAGGCGAGAACCGGTGAGGGTGTTTGGTGCTCCCCGAGTGCGATTTCTACGGGCTTGCCTTCAACGGCACCGTGCGCAATGACCGTGCAGCGGAAAGTGCCTGCGACGAGCAAGCGGGGGCGCGTCATGCCGGATCACCCGCCGGTCTCGTCGGCGCGTAGGGCCACACATGGTCACCAGGGTGGTCGACGCACAGAAGACAGGTTTTCCCGCGCGAGTCCTGCACCGAACAGGGGGGGTTGACTTGTACGTCGATCTTGCCGTCACGCCAGAACACCCATGCAGCGGTGTCGGTCTGCTCGTTCACGTACAGAACGTGAACCCCATGGTCACCCTCGGAGTGCGGCAGGAACTCGCACTGGACGGCGAGAGAGCTGGTCCCGGCGTTAGCCGTACGGGCAGACAGGGCGATAGCGAGTTCCATGCACGCCACCGGTACGTCAAGCGGGGCGTGGCAGCGCTCGGCGTCCAGCACGCTCGCCGGCTCGTCGGCCTGGTCGTCGTCCCCGGCGGTGCTCTCGACCGGTGCGGGCTTGATGTGGTGGATACCATCCGGTCCGTGCTCGGCCATGGGGTCCGCGAGCCTTGCCCGCGCTGCGCTTCTCATTGACTGGTCCCTCCTGCGTCTCGCGCTTCCAAACGGCGTGACGAGTTCGGCGATCCGATGGGCGAACGTGGGGCCTACGCTCCGACGTCTGTTTCCCGTGAACCCGCTGTCGGGAGATTCAGCGTGGCCTAGGCTCGGAGAGGTTTCAACTGTCCAAACTGTGATTGAAAGTTGGTGAAGGGCGCTTGAACCGGAACGAGTTGAGGCCCGCAGCGAACCCCCGTGCAGCCTTCGGCGCTCGTCTCCGCAGGTTGCGCGAGGAACGTGGATGGACCCTAGACGAGTTGGGTGCGCGAACGGAATATTCCGCCTCACATATTTCGGGCGTGGAAAACGCGCAGCGTTCGCCAACTATCAAATTTGCGGAACGTGCTGACCTTGCCCTCAACCTCACGGGCACCAGCGAGACGTTGGTCAACGATGTGCACCGCATCAAGAGCGGTGCCCTGTTGGAGGGGTTCCCCGAGTACGTGGGCAGCGAGGGGCGCGCGGTGGAGATCCGGCTCTTTGAAACGGGCATCATCCCGGGCTTGCTTCAGACTCAGACGTACGCGGAGACGCTGGCACAGAGTGCGGTTCGTCAAGGCACCATCTCCGCCGAGCAGGCCCGTGAACGGATCACTGTGGTTGCGGAACGGCAGGAAGCGCTGCGCCGCACACCCGCCCCGACTGTCATGGTGGTACTAGATGAAAGCTGCATCCAACGCCCGATTGGCACCGCCAACGAATGGGCTGCACAGCTAGATCGGTTGGTGGAGTTCGCCGATCAGCCCAACACAGTCTTCCAAGTGGCACCGTTCAGCATGGGAGTTCGGCGTACCTTCGATCTGCCGCTGTACGTCCTGACCATGCCCGACCGGGCTGTCATGGCGTACGCCAAGTCTGCCACCCGAGGGCACTTGCACCGGGACAACACGTTCGTAGCGCCGCTCCTGCGGGCCTACTATCAATTGCAGGCTGACTCATTGTCGCAGCCCGACTCTGTGACCATGATCAGAACGATACGAGAGGCCACGTCGTGATAGACACCCCCCGATGGTTCACATCTAGCTACAGCAACAACGGTGGCGCTTGCGTCTCAGTAGCGACCAACCTTGTCGATTCCTGCCAGGTTGTCCCCGTACGGGACTCTAAGACCGTGTCCTACGTGGTGAGGCGGACGAGTCGCTTGTAGCAGCAGAGGGCGGCGGCGAGGCCGAGGAAGGCCAGGTAGTTGCGGGGGTCGCGT
>NZ_JBVIUQ010000006.1:0-34508 GCF_055596485.1 Streptomyces sp. NPDC039736
GTGGCCTGCTACCTGGTGGCGCTGTACCTGGGGCAGGTACGGGGAAGCGCGCGGGGGCACGAAGTGCGGGACGCGGTGGGCGAGTTGGCGGGGATCTCCGGGGCCGTGCAGGAGGTGCTCGCGACGATGGAGCCCGTGCGGGAGCTGGCCCGGTCGCTGGCGGATCGGAACACCGTGCTCTTCCTCGGCCGGCACGTCGGGTACCCGGTGGCGCTGGAGGGGGCGCTGAAGCTGAAGGAACTGGCGTACATGCACGCGGAGGGGTTCGCGGCGGGGGAGCTGAAGCACGGGCCGATCGCGCTGGTGGAGGACGGGACGCCGGTGGTCGTGGTGGTGCCGCCGGCCAGGGAACAGGCGGTGCTGCACGGCAAGGTCGTGTCGAACATCCAGGAGGTGCGGGCACGGGGGGCGCGGACCGTCGTGATCGCCGAGGAGGGGGACGAGGAGGTCGTGCCGTACGCGGACCACCTGGTCCGGGTGCCGAGGACGCCTACGCTTCTCCAGCCGTTGGTGACGACGGTGCCCCTGCAGGTGTTCGCGTGCGAGCTGGCGACGGCGCGGGGCAATGAGGTGGACCAGCCGAGGAATCTGGCGAAGTCCGTGACGGTGGAATGAGCTGGCTGGAGTGGGCGCGTGATTGTTGGGGTCGGGATCGATGTGGCCGAGATCGACAGGTTCGGGGCCGCGTTGGCGCGTACGCCGCAGATGGCTGAACGGCTGTTCGTGCCGAGCGAGTTGAACCTGCCGAGCGGGGAGCGGCGCGGGGTGGCCTCGCTGGCGGCGCGGTTCGCGGCCAAGGAGGCGCTGGCCAAGGCGCTGGGGGCGCCGGCGGGGCTGCTGTGGACGGACGCGGAGGTGTACGTCGAGGAGAGCGGGCAGCCCCGGCTGCGGGTGAAGGGGACGGTGGCGGCGCGGGCGGAGGCGCTGGGGGTGCGCTCCTGGCACGTGTCGCTCAGCCATGACGCGGGGGTGGCTTCGGCGGTGGTGATCGCGGAGGGGTGAGCCGGCGGGGCCCGGCGGGGCCGTGCCGCCGGGCCGGACGGGTTGCGCCGCGCGTTCTGCGGCAGACTCGGAGGCATGCGTACCGCACACCGAGTCGAGACCGTGAGGACCGCCGAGCGGGAGGCCATGGCCAGGCTCCCGGAGGGCGCGCTGATGCGGCGCGCCGCCGCCGGACTGGCCGCCGCCTGCGCCGACCTGCTGGATCGGAGGGTGTACGGGGCACGGGTCGTGCTGCTCGTCGGCAGCGGCGACAACGGCGGCGACACGCTGTACGCGGGGGCCGGGCTCGCCCGGCGCGGGGCCGGGGTGACGGCGGTGCTGCTCGCCCCCGGCCGCACCCACCCGGGCGGCCTCGCGGCGCTGCGCGCGGCGGGCGGCCGGATCCTGACGGGCCCGCACGACGGAACGGCCGGTGACGTGGCCGGACGGTACGGCGCGCACGAGGTCCTCGCCCGCGCCGACCTCGTCCTCGACGGGATCGTCGGCATCGGCGGGCGCGGCGGCCTGCGCGCGGAGGCGCTGCCGCTGGCGCGGGCGGCCCGGGACTCGGGGGCCGTGGTGGTCGCCGTGGACCTGCCGAGCGGCGTCGACGCGGACACCGGGGAGGTGGCCGGGGAGTGCGTGCGGGCGGACGCGACGGTGACCTTCGGGGCGTACAAGCCGGGACTCCTGGTCGATCCGGCGCGCACGTACGCGGGGGTGGTGCGGCTGGTCGACATCGGGCTCGACCTGGGCGTCCCGGCCGACGTGGAGGCGCTCCAGCACGCCGACGTGGCACGGCTGCTGCCGGTGCCGGACGCCGAGAGCGACAAGTACCGGCGGGGGGTGGTCGGGGTGGTCGCCGGGTCGGCGAAGTATCCCGGGGCGGCCGTGCTGTGCGTCGGCGGGGCGGTGCGCGGCGGCGCGGGCGCGGTGCGTTACGTGGGCGGCGGCGGGAACGCGGTGCTCGCCCGCCACCCCGAGGTGCTGGTGCACGACGGGAAGCCCGGCGGGGCGGGCCGGGTGCAGTCCTGGGTGATCGGGCCGGGCCTCGACGACGGGGTGGCGGGGGCCCTGGAGGAGGTGCTGGCCTCGGACGTGCCGGTCCTCGTGGACGCGGACGCGCTGGGGGCGCTCGAACCGGACGCGGTACGGGGACGGGACGCGCCGGTGGTGCTGACCCCGCACGCGGGGGAGGCGGCGCGGCTGCTCGGGGTCGCGCGGGAGGAGGTCGAGGCGCGACGGCTGGACGCGGCGCGGCGGCTGGCGGTGCGGTACGGGGCGACGGTGCTGCTCAAGGGGTCGACGACGGTGGTGGCGTCCGGGGGCGGCCCGGTGCGGGTCAACCCGACGGGGACGCCGTGGCTGGCGACCGCGGGCAGCGGGGACGTGCTGGCGGGGCTGATCGGGTCACTGCTGGCGGCGGGGCTCGCACCGCTGGACGCGGCGTCGGCGGGGGCCTATCTGCACGGGCTGGCGGCGAGGTCGGCGGGGCGGGGGGCGCCGGTGACGGCGGGCGACGTGGCGGAGGCGCTGGGGGCGGCGTGGAGGAGTGTGGCGGAGGTGGGGTAGGGGGGCGTGGGCGCCCGCCCCCCTACAGGGCTGCGGGGAGCCGGGGGTGGCGCCCCGCCAGGGGCGCGGGGAGGGGGCGGGACGGGTCCCGAGGGAATGGGTCAGGGCCGGGTGGGGGTGAGCGGGGTGGTCAGGTCCCAGTCGACCGGGATGGACTGGCTGCCCGAGTACTTCACGATCAGCTCCTCGTCCGTCAGCCGCCGCCCGTCCCGATACCGCACGTTCGTCCCCGGCTTGGCCCCCCAGACGTAGATCCGGCTGCCCACGCCCAGCTTCTTCCAGAGACGTTCCGCGTCCTCCACGTACAGGTTCACGCACCCCCCGGAGCCCGACTCGAAGAGGTCGCCGTACGTGCCGTGCAGCGCCTGCCCGCCGCTGAAGAACTGGCTGTACGGCATGGGCGCGTTGTCGTAGATGGTGGAGAAGTGGTTCTTGTGACGCCAGTAGACCCGGTGCCAGCCGACCCGCGTCTCCAGCCCCCGGATGCCGCTGCGGATCGGCACCGGCGCGAAGGTGACCTTCTTGCCGACCTGCACCCACAGGAGCTGGCGGGGCAGGTCCACACAGGTCACCGAGTAGCTGCGGACCGGGCATCTGCCCGCCGCGTTCGGGTTCTTCCGGGCCTCGCGGACCAGCAGGAGACCGTGCGTCTTGGCGGTGGCGCGCCCGTCCGCCGGGGCGATGTTCAGCTCCCGCTGGAGCTTGCGGATGGCCACGCAGTCCGCCGTCGACTGCTTCCCGTCGACCTTCAGCTTCAGCTTGCGCTCCAGTTCCGCCTGGTACGGGCCCGTGGGCGCCGTGCACGGGGGCTCCGGGGCACGCGTCCCGGCGGGTGACGCGGCGACGGGCGCGGCGACGGCGGACGCCGCGGGCAGGGCGGTGAGCGCGACGGCGGCGACACCGGCCAGGGCGGTCAGACGGGCGAGGGGGGCGCGCTTCATGGTCTCTCAGCTCCTCCAGCGTGCGCGGATCCGCATGCGGCGGACGGCGTGAACCGGCGGGACCGGTCCCGCGGTGCGGCGGGGACGAACCCTTCGGCTGTGTCCATCGGGCGGCCGCGACGCCCGCCCCGCCAGGCACGGCCTGCCGAGCGGGTGAACGTGCGGGCCGAAAGCGTGACGTTCCGTGAAGAGACGTGTGCGCGGCGGCGCGTGGCGCCGGTCGCCCCGGTCGCGGCCCGGGCCGCCTGACCGGCCGGACCGCGCCCCTCTGCGAGACTTGGTGGCGATGACCGCGAAGACCGAGACCGTGACGAGCGCGGCGACCGGGGCTCCCCGCCCCGCGCCGGGCACCGCAGCGCACGGCGTGCCGAACGACGTGATGAGCCAGGCGATGACCCAGTCGGTGCCCCAGCCGGTGACCCAGGCCCCTCCCCTGCGGGCCCGCGCCGAGATCGACCTCGCCGCGCTCCGCGCCAACGTCCGCACGCTGCGCGAGCGCGCCCCGCACGCCGCGCTGATGGCCGTCGTGAAGTCCGACGCGTACGGGCACGGGGCGCTGCCGTGCGCCCGCGCCGCCCTGCAGGCCGGGGCGACCTGGCTCGGTACCGCGACCCCGCAGGAGGCGCTCGCGCTGCGCGCCGCCGGGATCACCGAGGCCGACGCCCGCGTCATGTGCTGGCTGTGGACGCCGGGCGACCCGTGGGCCGACGGCATCGAGGCCGGACTCGACATGGGCGTCAGCGGCAGGTGGGCGCTGGAGGAGGTCACCGCCGCCGCCCGCGCCCTCGGCCGTACCGCGAAGATCCAGCTCAAGGCCGACACGGGACTGGGCCGCAACGGCTGCCAGCCCGCCGACTGGCCCGACCTGGTCGCCGCCGCCCGCGCCGCCGAGACCGAGGGCCTGGTCGAGGTCACCGGCCTGTGGTCGCACTTCGCGTGCGCCGACGAGCCCGGCCACCCCTCGATCGACCTCCAGCTCACCGCCTTCCGCGAGATGGTCGCGTACGCCGAGAAGCAGGGCCTGGACCCGGAGGTGCGGCACATCGCCAACTCCCCGGCCACGCTGACCCTCCCGCACGCCCACTTCGACCTGGTGCGCACGGGCATCGCGATGTACGGGCTCTCCCCGAGCCCGGAGCTGGGCACCCCCGCCGAGCTGGGGCTGCGTCCGGTGATGCGGCTGGCCGCTTCGGTGGCGCTGGTCAAGGAGGTCCCCGCCGGGCACGGCGTCAGCTACGGCCACCACTACGTCACCGAGCGCGACACGACCCTGGGCCTGATTCCCGTCGGTTACGCGGACGGCGTCCCCCGCAACGCGTCCGGGCGCGGCCCGGTGCTGGTCGGCGGCCGGTGGCGGCGCGCCAGCGGACGTATCGCCATGGACCAGTTCGTGGTGGACCTCGACGGTGAAACGGTCGAACCGGGGGCACAAGCGATCCTGTTCGGCTCGGGCGAACGGGGCGAGCCGACCGCGGAGGACTGGGCGCGGGCGGCGGACACCATCGGGTACGAGATCGTCACCCGCATCGGCGTCCGCGTCCCCCGCGTCCACCTGGACGAGGACCCGTCCCCGGGCGGCCGGTAGTCCGGCGGAACGCCGCCCCTGGACCCGTGGGCGGGAGCGTTGGATGATCCCGTAGACCCGACGGACCGGCGGACTCCGGTCCGTCGGCAGGCACCAGCGAGGAGCGGCACGTGAGCAGGAGCAGCGCGGAGGACGTCGCCGCCGCGGCACGCACGGCGGCCGAAGCGGCCGACGCGGCGGCCCCGGGCAACTGGCGCCGGGCGGGTTTCGCCGGAGCCGCGATCGGCGTGCTCGCCGCGGGCGCGGCCGCCGGGGTGGCCGTCGAGCGGCTCACCGTGGGGCGGGGGATGCGCAAGAAGGCCCGGCTCGCCCTGGACGCGGCGGGCCCGTACGGGGCGCTGCGCGGCACCCCGGGCACGGCGCTCGCCGACGACGGCACCGAGCTGTACTACGAGGTGGACGACCCGCGGAGCACGAGCGACAGCGGTGTCGGCAGTGACGGCGGCGTCGGCGGAGGCGTCGGGAGCCTCGGCGCCGGAACCCTCGGGTCCGCCTCCCCCGCCCCGGCGGGCGGAGCCGCGGGCGGCGGCGACGGGGCAGGGCCGCCCCGGCGCGCCCGCTCCCGCCGCCGGGCCGGGCCGCCCGTCACCGTCGTCTTCAGCCACGGCTACTGCCTCAACCAGGACTCCTGGCACTTCCAGCGCGCCGCCCTGCGCGGCCGCGTCCGCACCGTGCACTGGGACCAGCGCAGCCACGGCCGGTCCGCGCGCGGAACGGCGCAGGCCGGCGGCGAGCAGGTCAGCATCGACCAGCTCGGCCGGGACCTGCGGGCCGTCATCGACGCGGCTGCCCCCGAGGGGCCGCTGGTGCTGGTGGGGCACTCGATGGGCGGCATGACGGTGATGGCGCTGGCCGACCGGTTCCCGGAGCTGATCCGCGAACGGGTGGTCGGCGTGGCGCTCGTCGGCACCTCGTCCGGGCGGCTGGGCGAGGTCAACTTCGGGCTGCCGGTCGCGGGGATGAACGCGGTGCGCCGCGTCCTGCCGCGCGTGCTGCGCACCCTGGGCTCGCAGACGGAGCTGGTGGAGCGGGGGCGGCGGGCGACGGCCGACCTGTTCGCGGGGATCGTGAAGAGGTACTCGTTCGGGTCGCGCGACGTCGACCCGGCGGTGGCCCGGTTCGCGGAACGGCTCATCGAGAGCACGCCCATCGACGTGGTCGCCGAGTTCTACCCGGCCTTCCAGGACCACGACAAGACGGCGGCGCTCCAGCACTTCGCCCAGCTTCCGGTACTGGTCCTGGCGGGCGCCAGGGACCTGGTCACCCCCAGCTCGCACAGCGAGGCCATCGCCGCGCTGCTGCCCGACGCCGAGCTGGAGATCGTCCCCGACGCCGGCCACCTGGTGATGCTGGAGCACCCGGAACTGGTCTCCGCACGCCTGACGGAACTCCTGGGTCGGGTGGGGGCCGTACCGCCGACTACCGTGGGACAGCATGGACGCACCGCACAGCAGCGGGGCCGCTGAGAACGGCCCGGCCACCTCCTCCCACTCCCTGACCGTCACCTCCCCCGCCGCCATGGGGGACCTGGGGCGCGCGCTCGCGAAGCTGCTGCGCCCCGGCGACCTCGTGATGCTCACCGGCGAACTCGGCGCGGGCAAGACCACGCTGACCCGGGGCCTCGGCGAGGGCCTGGGCGTGCGCGGGGCCGTCACCTCGCCGACCTTCGTCATCGCCCGGGTGCACCCGCCGCTGGGCGACGGGCCCGCGCTGGTCCACGTGGACGCGTACCGGCTCGGCGGCGGTCTGGACGAGATGGAGGACCTCGACCTGGACGTGTCGCTGCCCGACTCGGTGATCGTCGTGGAGTGGGGGGACGGCAAGGTCGAGGAGCTCTCCAACGACCGGCTGCACGTGGTCATCGACCGCGCGACCGGCGACACGGACGACGACGTGCGGACGGTACGTCTGACCGGCGTCGGCGGCCGGTGGGCGGACGCGGACCTGGCGGGCCTGGGGGCCTGACCGCGCCGGGCGGGCGGACCGTCCGGCCGGCCGGACCGGCCGGACCGCCCCGCTGGAACGCGGGTCCCCGGCGGCGACGAAACGCGGCCCCCGGCGGAAGCACGTCGTCCGGGCGGGCCGCACGGCTGCTGCTACCGTCACGACGACGTCCTGCGGGGACGTGACCGGAGCGTCGACCAGGTGGACCCAAGCGCTGAGCGCAGCGCTGATCGAAAGGTGCAGCAAGGTGGCTAGCAGCAGCTCGGGAATCGTGGCCGGGCTCACCGCGGGGGCACTCGCCGTCGTCGGCTTCCTCGCCTACCAGGCGTCGGCGAACGCCCCCGACTCGGTGGCCGTGCCCAGCGCGTCCGCCGCGCCCACCAGGCCCGGCGCCACGGGCCCCGCCAAGCCCCGCTCCCCGCTGGAGCTGCCCGCCGACTCGGGCGAGGGCACCCGGGTGGTGTACTCGCTCTCCGGCAAGCGGGTCTGGCTGGTGGACTCCACGGCCAAGCCGGGCAGCAAGCCGCCCACCTACCGGGTCGCGCCGAGCGCGGTCAGCCCGGCGCCGGACACCTACCGGGTGACGACCCGCTCGAAGCGGATCACCGGATCGGACGGCAAGCCCGTGGAGCACGTGGTGCGGTTCGCGAACGTCGACGGGGTGACGATCGGCTTCAGCGCCGCCGTCGACGGCACCATGCCGACCCCGGGCGTGAAGCCGCAGGAGGGCACGGGCGCGGTGCGGCTCAGCCGGGAGGACGGCACCAAGGTCTGGGAGTTCGCGACGGGCGGCGTCAAGGTCGTCGTCGTCCCGTAACCCCGGATCTTCCCTCGCCCCGAAGGGGATCGCCTAGGCGGCTTCGCGCTGCCCGGCGGTCCCCTTCTCGCCGTCCCGGGACGCGGCCTGCCGGGACCCGGCCTCCCGGGGCGCGGCCGGCCGGGCCGATGCCTGCCGGGGCGGGGTGGACACCGCCGTGGCCGCGGCGCAGGACGCCAGCAGGGCGCTCATCGTGACGGGAGCCGGGGCGGGGGCGGCAGGCGTCATGGGCTTCTCGACTTCTCGTTCCGGTGCCGACATGGACGCCTCCTGGGGCGACGGGAGCAGGCGCAGCGGGATGGTGGTTAGGTAGACCTAACCTGTCTCTCGGGACCCATGTGACCATGCCGCGCACCCCCGATGCAACATCTTCCCGACACGTTGTCGGAACGTACGGGGACAACGCGCGGCGCGACGGGGGAGTTCCCCGGTCCCGGCGGCCCGCGCGGCCGGACGCCGTGCCGGTGCCGCGCGGGCCGTAGGCTGTTCGTGTGCTTCTGCTCGCCGTTGATACCGCCACCCCCGCCGTCACCGTCGCCCTCCACGACGGGGACTCCGTCGTCGCCGAGACCACCCGGGTCGACGCCCGAAGGCACGGGGAACTGCTGCTGCCCCTGATCGACGCGACCCTCCGCGAGGCGGGCCGCACGCTCGACGCCGTGACCGGCCTGGTCGTCGGCGTCGGCCCGGGCCCGTACACGGGACTGAGGGTCGGCCTCGCGACGGCCGAGACCTTCGGCTTCGCGCTCGGCGTGCCGGTGCACGGCCTGTGCACGCTCGACGCCCTCGCGTACGCCACCGGGCGGGAAGGGCCCTTCGCGGTGGCGACGGACGCCCGCCGCAAGGAGGTCTACTGGGCCCGGTACGACGACGCGCGCACCCGCGCCACCGAGCCCGCCGTCGACCGGCCCGCCGAGATCGCCGAGTCCCTTGCGGGCCTGCCCGTGGTCGGCGCGGGCGCGCTCCTGTACCCCGAGGCCTTCCCCGACGCCCGCGGGCCCGAGCACGTCTCGGCCGCGGCCCTCGCCTCGCTGGCCGCCGAGAAGCTGGCGGCCGGCAGCGACTTCCTGCCGCCGCTCCCGCTCTACCTGCGCCGCCCCGACGCGCAGGTCCCGAAGAACTACAAGGTGGTCACCCCCACGTGACCGCCGCCACCGCCGGGGAGACCGGGTCGGCCGTCCTGCGCGAGATGCGCTGGTGGGACATCGAACCCGTGCTGGAACTCGAACACGAGCTGTTCCCCGAGGACGCCTGGTCGCCGGGGATGTTCTGGTCCGAGCTGGCGTACGCGCGCGGCCCCCGCGCCTCCCGCCGCTACGTCGTCGCCGAGGACCCGGCGACCGGCCGCCTCGTCGGGTACGCGGGCCTGGCCGCCGCCGGCGACCTCGCCGACGTGCAGACCATCGCGGTCGCCCGCGACCAGTGGGGCACCGGCCTCGGCGCCCGCCTGCTCACCGACCTGCTCAAGCACGCGACCGCCTTCGAGTGCGCCGAGGTGCTCCTCGAAGTGCGGGTCGACAACACACGCGCGCAGAAGCTGTACGAACGTTTCGGCTTCGAGCCGATCGGCTTCCGCAAGGGCTACTACCAGCCGGGCAACGTCGACGCCCTCGTGATGCGCCGTACGACGACCGAAGAGACAGAAGAGACCCAGCCATGAACCTTGTCAGCGGTATCGACGAGCCCCTGGTCCTCGGCATCGAGACCTCCTGCGACGAGACCGGCGTCGGCATCGTGCGCGGTACGACGCTGCTCGCCGACGCGGTCGCCTCCAGCGTCGACACGCACGCCCGCTTCGGCGGAGTCGTCCCCGAGATCGCCTCCCGGGCACACCTGGAGGCGATGGTCCCGACCATCCAGCGGGCGCTGAAGGACGCCGGGGTCGCCGCCTCCGACCTGGACGGCATCGCCGTCACCGCGGGCCCCGGCCTCGCGGGCGCGCTGCTGGTGGGCACGACGGCGGCCAAGGCCTACGCGTACGCCCTGGGCAAGCCCCTGTACGGCGTGAACCACCTCGCCTCGCACATCTGCGTCGACCAGCTCGAACACGGCAAACTGCCCGAGCCGACCATGGCGCTGCTGGTCAGCGGCGGGCACTCGTCGCTGCTGCTCGCCCCCGACATCACCTCCGACGTCCGCCCGCTGGGCGCCACCATCGACGACGCGGCGGGCGAGGCGTTCGACAAGATCGCCCGGGTGCTCCAGCTCGGCTTCCCCGGCGGCCCGGTCATCGACCGGCTCGCGCGCGAGGGCGACCCGAAGGCCATCCACTTCCCGCGCGGTCTGACCGGGTCCCGCGACCCGGCGTACGACTTCTCCTTCTCCGGTCTGAAGACCTCCGTGGCCCGCTGGATCGAGGCGAAGCGGAACGCGGGCGAGGAGGTGCCGGTACGGGACGTGGCGGCGTCCTTCCAGGAGGCGGTCGTCGACGTGCTGACCCGCAAGGCCGTCCGCGCCTGCCGGGACGAGGGCGTCGACCACCTCATGATCGGCGGCGGCGTGGCCGCGAACTCCCGGCTGCGGGCGCTCGCCCAGGAACGCTGCGACAAGGCGGGCATCACCCTGCGGGTCCCGCGCCCGGGGCTGTGCACGGACAACGGCGCGATGGTCGCGGCGCTGGGCGCGGAGATGGTGGCCCGGGGACGGGCCGCCTCGGACTGGGACCTCTCGGCGGACTCCTCGCTGCCGGTGACGGAACCGCACGTGCCCGGACACGCCCACGGCGAGGGTCACGAGGGCCACGAGGGCGGGCACGGGCACGGCCACGGACATGGGCACGCGCACGACCACGTTCACGAGATCAGCAAGGACAACCTCTACTCATGACCGTCGCGCTGATGTGGGAGGCCCGCGCCGCCGAGGGCAGGGGCGCCGAGCTGCTGGAGTGGGCGCGGGCCCAGGCGCGGGTGCTCGCGGCCGAGCCCCTGCGCCGGGAGATCCTGCGCGCCCCCCAGGACCGGGTCCTCGTACTGACCTGGTGGGACGCTCCGTACGACGCGGAGCTCCCCGAACTCCCGGAACCGGCGGCCGAGCTGATCACGCGCGCCGTGCACAGGTGGCGGTTCGAGTCGGTGGAGCAGGGCTGAGCCGTTCGGCTTACTCCCGAGTGGCGTTGACCGCTTTTCGGACAATGCGACGTGAGACTCGGTGGCGCCAGGGATCGCCCCTCGTCGTCGTGAAGGAGTCGCAGGAACATGTCCGTACAGCTGAAGATGGCCCGGACCGGGCTGGGTGCAGTGACCATGGCGGTGGCGCTCGCGGTGTGCGCGCCGACGACCGCCACCGCCGCCCCCGCGGCGACCGCGGGGACGGGGGCGGTGCAGGCGGCCGTGATGCACGGGGTCGGCGGGAAGGTGACCGCGCACGGCGGCCAGTTCGTACGGGAGCGGCCCACGTCCTCCTCGCGGAAGGTCGGCTCGTACCGGAACGGCGCGATCGTGCGCCTCGCCTGCAAGGTGCGCGGCCAGAACATCCACGGCAACGCCCTCTGGTACAAGCTCTGGGACCGCTCGGGCTGGCTCAGCGCGAAGTACGTGCACAACTTCGGGTACGTGGGCTGGTGCGCAAACGGTCACCGCACGGCCGACGCGGCGCCCTCCGCCTGATCCGCGGGCCGGTCGCGGCACCACGCGGCACCGCCCGGCACGGGCCGCCCGGCACCTCGCCGGGCGGCCCGTCCGCGTGTCCCGCCCCGTCGTCGCTGTGGCAGTTCCGTACGAGACCGCGACGGACGAGAGCGAGGCCGTGACCGCCGTCGACGTCCACGCGCACTGCGGGAGAGCGGTGGAACTGCTCGCCACCGAAGCCCAGTCGGCCCGTCCGCGTACCCTGGTCGTACACGCCGGACTGGGGAAAGGGGCGCACGGTGGCCTGGTACTGGTGGTTGTTCATCTTCTTCCTGATGGGCGGCTTCGGCGGCCTCGCGAACGCGGGACGGCAGGCCCTCGCCACCCGCCACGCACGGCAGTTGGAGCGCGCCGAAATGCTGCGCAGGGAGCGCCAGGCGATCGAGGCGGCCAACCGGCCCCCGGAGCCGGTCTGCGGCTGCACCCATCACCTCGCCAAGCACGACAAGGCGGGGAAGTGCCACGAGGAGGTCGAGAAGCCGACCGCCTGGGACGAGAACAAGAAGCCGGTCCGCTTCGAGGCGGGCACCTGCACCTGCCAGCAGTACGTGGGGCCGCAGCCGCTCTCCCAGGTGTACGCGGACGAGCTGACCGACCTCGCGTAGGGAAGCCGGCCGGCACCGGACGGCCGGGGGAGCCGACTGGTTCCGGGCGGGGCGGGCCCGGTTTCGCGCGGGCCCTGTCGGGCCGGGGCCGTCGGAAGGGCGTCAGCCCTCGCGTGCCGCCTGCCACACCCACTCCGTGAGCCGCTTGTGCCCCGGCAGCTCCCCGCGTCCCGTGCACCACAGCAGCACCTCGGCGGGATCGCCCGACGGGGCGTCCGGGAAGAGCCGGTCCAGTGCGTACGCCGCCGGACGGGCCGGGAGCGACCAGGTCACGCCGAGGCCCTGGGTGATGTCGTACGTGTGCAGCAGCGTCTCCGCGACGCCCATCGCCTCGAAGCCCGTCGGGTCGCACGGGCCCCAGTGGAACGCCCGCACGTCGGGGCCCGAGGTGGCGAGGACGCCCGTGAGCATGCCGCCCGCCGCCTCGATCACCCGGAGCACTTCCCGGGGCGGAGTTCCAGGACGCACCACCAGGTCGAACGGCAGGTAGTCGTCGTCGGGGAGGGCCGCCAACTGCCCCGCGTACGCGGCCAGGTCGTGCGCGATGTGCGCGGCGGTCTCCCAGCAGGACCACTCCATCCGCTGCTGCGGCGGACCGGCCGGTAACGACGACCAGTCGCACGTGTCGGCATGGGGCCGCAGCACGCTCAGCGACTCGGCGAGAGCCTTCTCGATGTGTGTCATGGGAGCCTGCCTACCCAGCGGAGCCGTGTTCCCACCCCTGGGCGGGCCGGCCGACCAGCATGGTGGGGGCGCCCGCGACACGGGTGAGGAAGACGGTCGCGGAGTTCCTGCCCGCGAGCTTCATCTTCTTGCGCAGTTCCTCCGGCTCGACGGCGGAGCCGCGCTTCTTGACGGTCAGGACGCCGACCTCGCGCTCACGGAGGAGCGCCTTCAACTTCTTCACGCTGAAGGGGAGTTGGTCGGTGATGGCGTACGGGGTGGCGTAGGGGGTGGGGCGGAGCTCGTCGGCGGTGACGTACGCGATGGTCTCGTCGATCAGGCCGCCGTCGAGGTCTTCGGCGACCTCGGCGACGAGGTGGGCGCGGATGACGGCGCCGTCGGGCTCGTACAGGTAACGGCCCAGCGGGCGGACGTCGGGGTTCGGCAGGCCGCGGCCGAGGAGGGAGGCCCCGGAGGGGAGCAGGGTGGCGCGGCGGCCGCCGGGGGCGAGGTGCGGGCTGCCGGGCGGCGCGTGCCAGAGGACGGCCTCCTTGACGTCGCCGTGGTCGGAGATCCACTCCGCCTCGAAGTCGTCCGGGACGAGTTCGTGCGGGATGCCGGGGGCGATCTTGATCGCGCCCGCGCCCGCCCCGCGCACCGCCGCGACGGAGAAGGAGAGGGGCGGGGAGTAGGCCTCGGGGTCGAAGATGCGGCCGCGCTTGGTGGACCGGCGGGCAGGATCGAGGAACAGGGCGTGCGCGCCGCCCGTGTCGTACGTCAGGACGTCCGCCTGTACGACGCGGAGCGCGGCGGGGTCGGGGAGGAGGGCCTCGGCGTTCGCACGGGCGGCGAGGCAGGCGGCGGGGTCCAGGTCGACGGCGGTGACGCGCAGGCCGGCGCGGGCCAGGGCGAGGGCGTCGCCGCCGATGCCGGAGCAGAGGTCGACGGTGTGGGGGCGCTGGAGGGTCGGGGGGTCCGCTCGCCCCGGTGCGGACGGCGGGTCCGTTTGCCGGGCGGCCGGCTGGGGGGCCGGCTGCTCCGGCTGCCGCTCCGCCGGCTGCTCCGCTTGCCGGGCGGCTTGTTGTGCGGCGGCGATGGCGTGGAAGCGGACCGCGCGGTGGTCGGCGACGGACCTGCGGGTCGACTGCTCGACGCCGTTGGGGGTGAAGTACATCCGCTGTGCGTCCTCGGGGCCGAACTTGGCGGCCGCCCGCTGGCGCAGCCGGGCCTGGGCGAGGGCCGCCGACACCAGCTCGGGGGAGTGGTCGCGGCGCAGCCGGGTCGCGAGGGCCAGGGCCTGGGCGGGGTCGTAGTCGCGCAGCTCGGCGAGGAGGGCCTGCCCCTCGGGGGTGAGGAGGGCGGCGAGGGCGGCTTCGGGCGCGGCGGCCGCGTCGGGGGTGGGGGCGGCGCTGGTGCGGGCATCGGCGGAGGGGGTCTTCACCCGGTCCATTGTGGGCCAGCCGGAGAGCACCGGTCGCTGGGCGGGCGCGGTGCGGGAGCCGCGCGCGGGCTGTGCGGGTGCCGCGCGGGCGTCCGTACGGGTGCCTGCCTCGTGTGGGCCGAGCGGGCGACGGTGCGTACTCGCTCGCGGTGTCGTCCGGTCCGGAGCGTGGGGCGCTGACAGGATGCGGCGCCATGCGTCTTGTAAGACAAAACGAAGAAAGAGGCCTCTCTGTGGACAACTGCCGAGGTGTCGGGCGGAAACGGGGCAGCATTGCCGTAGCGGTTCTGGTCACGGCCGCGATCGCCTCGGGGTGCGCGACCCCGGCAGAGCGGACGGGCGGACAGGGCGGGTCCGGCACCGGCAAGGAGGGGAGGGGCGAGGAGCAGGAGAGGGAGGTCGACGGTGCGGCCGGCGCACTGCTCTCACCCGCGGAGAAGGCGCGGCGGGCCCAGGCGGCGAGGGCGGCGGCGGCCAGACGCTGGGGGCTGGTGCAGGTACCGCTGACGGCACCCGCGCCGCCGAAGGTGAAGCCGAGGCTCACGACCCGCAAGGGCTTCGAGGTGGAGGGGCAGGTGGCGGAGGGCCTGCCGCCGGTGTTCACGACGGTGCCGGTCAAGGACCGGGTCGTGTTCCTGACCATCGACGACGGAGCGGAGAAGGACCCCGAGCTGCTCCGGATGATGGACGAGCTGAAGATCCCGTACAGCTCGTTCCTCTCCGACTACCTGGTGAAGGAGGACTACGGCTACTTCAAGAAGATGCAGGACAAGGGCGTCGCCCTGCACAACCACACCCTCAACCACCGTTTCCTGCCCGGCCTGACCTACCGGCAGCAGAAGCGCGAGATCTGCGGCCAGCAGGCCAACATCGAGAAGCGCTACGGCAAGCGGCCCCCGCTGTTCCGCCCGCCGTACGGCAACTACAACAAGGACACCCTCGTCGCCGCGAAGACGTGCGGGGTCAAGGCGGTGCCGCTGTGGGCTGCGGAGGCCTTCCCCGACCGGATGGAGTGGCGGGAGTGGGACAAGGACCTGCACCCCGGCGACATCGTCCTCACGCACTTCCGGGGGCGGGACGACTGGAAGGGCTCCATGCCCGACATGATCCGCCGGGTCATGAAGACGATCACGGCGAGGGGATACGCCGTGGCCAAGCTGGAGGACTACGTGTGATCCGGCGGCAGGCGGCCACCGGCCACCGGCCGGCCTTCCGGCTCCCGTCCGGGAGGCGGGCCCTGTGACCTTCTCGTGCAAGGTCGTGGGCGTGCGGGGGAACGCGTGGGGGCGGGTTTCCCTCTCGTAGCGGGGAAGCGGGAATCGCACGCCCTCCGGCACAGCGCGCCGGGTCGTTGTCGAAGGGCGAAGGAACGCAGTGAGCGGAGTACGGGTGCGCCGGCCGGGGCTGTGGGTGGCGGGAGCGGTGGCGGCGGGTGTGCTGGCCGTGGGGGCGAGCGGCTGTTCCGGAGGAGGCTCCGGGGAGGGGGTGGGGGAGGGGCCCTCGAAGGCCGCGAACCGCGAGACCCCCACCGCCCCCGGCAACCCCGCCCCCGCCGCCCCCCGCCTCGACCCCCGGGGCGTACCGGCCGAGGCGTACACCCGCTGGGGCCTCGCCAAGCCCCTCGCGCCGGCCCCGGCGTCCCCGGACCGCACCCCCGTCCTCAAGCCCTCCGGGCCCCCGGTCGTCCTGGACCGGGTGAAGACGAACGACAAGGTCGTCTTCCTCACCTACGACGACGGAGCCGAGAAGGACCCCGAGTTCGTCAAGATGGTCGGCGACCTGAAGCTGCCGATCAGCATGTTCCTCACGCACAGCGTCGCCGGGAGCGACTACGGCCACTTCAAGAAGCTCCGCGACGCGGGCAACGGCACGATCCAGAACCACACCACCGGCCACGCCAACCTCCGCACCCTCCCCTACGAGGCCCAGCGCAAGCAGATCTGCGACCAGCAGGACCGCCTCGCGGCGCACTTCGGCACCCGCCCCACTCTCTTCCGCCCGCCGTACGGCAACTACAACGACGCCACCGTGCGCGCCGCCGGGACCTGCGGGGTGAAGGCACTCGTCCTGTGGCGGGAGTCCATGCAGATCCACAACATGCAGTACGCGGAGGGCAAGCGCCTCAAGCCGGGCGACATCGTCCTCGCCCACTTCCGCGGCCCCGCCGAGCTCAAGGGCTCGACGATCACCGAGATGACGACCCGCATGCTCCGCCGCATCCAGGACCAGGGCTTCACTGTCGCCCGCCTGGAGGACTACCTCTAGCCCGCGGCCGGCCCCGCCCGCAGCGGCGCTCCCGCCGCCGCGCTCCCAGAACGGACCCGGGCCCCTCGAACGGGCCCGGCCCCTTGGAGCGGACCCGGGCCCCCGAACGTACCCGCACGCCCCGAACGGACCCGCGTCCTCCCCCGCTCCCGGCACGCGCGTGCCACCCCCGGGGGTCTTCAATTGGCACTCCGCTTGACCGAGTGCTAACCGCGTCATAGTCTCGGCTCTGGCACTCACCACTGGAGAGTGCCAACACAGCGACGGGCAGGTCCGGCACCCGCGACGACGGATCCACCTGGTCGCCACCCCAGACTGTTAACCCCGTGAGATCTCCGAAGGGGGAGACCGGATCGTGACGACCGCCAGCAAGGTTGCCATCAAGCCGCTTGAGGACCGCATCGTGGTCCAGCCGCTCGACGCCGAGCAGACCACGGCCTCTGGCCTGGTCATCCCGGACACCGCGAAGGAGAAGCCCCAGGAGGGCGTCGTCCTCGCCGTGGGCCCGGGCCGCTTCGAGAACGGCGAGCGCCTTCCGCTCGACGTATCCGTCGGCGACGTGGTGCTGTACAGCAAGTACGGCGGCACCGAGGTGAAGTACAGCGGCGAGGAGTACCTCGTCCTCTCGGCCCGCGACGTTCTCGCCATCATCGAGAAGTAAGCAGGCCGGGGAGTACCTCACTTCCCGCATTTCTTGGACTGCGCCCCTGGCCCCCGCTCACACGCCGGGCGGCGAGGGGCGTAGTTCGTTTTCTGCATCTGCGACGTGCCGCAGTTCGTTATTCCGAGAGGACTTGAAAAGCTCCATGGCGAAGATCCTGAAGTTCGACGAGGACGCCCGTCGCGCCCTTGAGCGCGGCGTCAACAAGCTTGCCGACACCGTGAAGGTGACGATCGGCCCCCGTGGCCGCAACGTCGTCATCGACAAGAAGTTCGGCGCCCCGACCATCACCAACGACGGTGTCACCATCGCCCGCGAGGTCGAGCTCGACGACCCGTACGAGAACCTCGGCGCCCAGCTCGTGAAGGAGGTGGCGACCAAGACCAACGACATCGCGGGTGACGGTACGACCACCGCCACCGTGCTGGCCCAGGCGCTCGTCCGCGAGGGTCTGCGCAACGTCGCCGCGGGCGCGTCCCCGGCCGCCCTGAAGAAGGGCATCGACGCCGCGGTCAAGGCCGTGTCCGAGGAGCTCCTCGCGACCGCCCGCCCGATCGACGACAAGTCCGACATCGCCGCCGTGGCCGCGCTCTCCGCGCAGGACCAGCAGGTCGGCGAGCTCATCGCCGAGGCGATGGACAAGGTCGGCAAGGACGGTGTCATCACCGTCGAGGAGTCCAACACCTTCGGCCTGGAGCTCGACTTCACCGAGGGCATGGCCTTCGACAAGGGCTACCTGTCGCCGTACATGGTGACCGACCAGGAGCGTATGGAGGCCGTCCTCGACGACCCGTACATCCTGATCCACCAGGGCAAGATCGGTTCGATCCAGGACCTGCTGCCGCTGCTCGAGAAGGTCATCCAGGCCGGCAGCTCCAAGCCGCTGCTGATCATCGCCGAGGACGTCGAGGGCGAGGCGCTCTCCACCCTCGTCGTCAACAAGATCCGTGGCACGTTCAACGCCGTGGCCGTCAAGGCCCCCGGCTTCGGCGACCGCCGCAAGGCGATGCTCGGCGACATGGCCACCCTCACCGGTGCCACCGTCATCGCCGAGGAGGTCGGCCTCAAGCTCGACCAGGCCGGTCTGGACGTGCTGGGCACCGCCCGCCGCGTGACCGTCACCAAGGACGACACCACGATCGTCGACGGCGGCGGCAACAGCGAGGACGTGCAGGGCCGCGTCAACCAGATCAAGGCCGAGATCGAGTCCACGGACTCCGACTGGGACCGCGAGAAGCTGCAGGAGCGCCTGGCGAAGCTCGCCGGCGGTGTCTGCGTGATCAAGGTCGGCGCCGCGACCGAGGTCGAGCTCAAGGAGAAGAAGCACCGTCTGGAGGACGCCATCTCCGCGACCCGCGCCGCGGTCGAGGAGGGCATCGTCTCCGGTGGTGGCTCCGCGCTCGTCCACGCCGTCAAGGTCCTGGAGGGCAACCTCGACAAGACCGGCGACGAGGCCACGGGTGTCGCGGTCGTCCGCCGCGCCGCCGTCGAGCCGCTGCGCTGGATCGCCGAGAACGCCGGCCTCGAGGGTTACGTCATCACCTCCAAGGTCGCCGAGCTCGACAAGGGCCAGGGCTTCAACGCCGCCACCGGCGAGTACGGCGACCTGGTCAAGGCCGGCGTCATCGACCCGGTCAAGGTGACGCGCTCCGCCCTGGAGAACGCCGCCTCCATCGCCTCCCTGCTGCTCACGACCGAGACCCTGGTCGTCGAGAAGCCGGCCGAGGAAGAGGCCGACGGCGGCCACGGCCACGGTCACGGCCACTCCCACTGAGGCTGAGCCCCGGTAGGCAGCCGCACGCGCCGAAGCCCGGCCCCCGTTCATCGGAACGGGGGCCGGGCTTCGGCGCGTCCGGGCGCACAGCCCGAAGCGGGTGCTAGGCCGACCGCCCCAGCCCGTCCGCCCGCACCGGCTCCACGAACGGCAGCCCCGCCCCGTACCGCGCCAGCTCGTCCAGCGCGTGCTCCGCCAGCCGGTGCAGCTCGTTCCCGAACGACCCCGCCAGGTGCGGGGTGAGCAGCACGTTCGGCAGGGTGTAGAACGGCGAGCCCGGCGGCGGAAGCTCCGGATCGGTCACATCGAGTACGGCCTCCAGCCGGCCGGTCCGCAACTGTTCCAGCAGCGCCTCCTCGTCCACCAGCGCCCCCCGCGCGGTGTTGACCAGCGTCGCCCCGTCCGGCATCGCCGCCAGTTCGGCGGCCCCGATCAGGTGCCGGGTCTCCGGAAGCTGCGGCGCGTGCACGGACACCACCGAACTGCGGGCGCACAGCTCGCCCAGCCCGGCCGGCTCCACCCCCAGCCGCGCCGCCTCGGCGTCGCTCACGTACGGGTCGTACAGCAGCACGTGCACGTCGAAGGGGCGCAGCAGCTCGATGACCCGCCGCCCGATCCGGGAGGCCCCGACGATCCCGACCGTGCGCCGGTAGTTGCCGCAGGCGGCCAGTTCGGTGCGCCAGTCGTGGGGGGCGCCGTCCAGCTCCCGGTACCTCCGGGCGGCCCGCCCCACCCCTTTCCCCGCGAGGAGGATCACCGCGAGGGTGTACTCGGCGACCGGCAGCGCGTTGGCTCCGGCGGCCGCGCTGACCACGATGTTCCGCTCCCAGCAGGCCTGGGTGACGTGGTGCTTGACCGACCCGGCGGCGTGCACGACCGCCCGCAGCCGGGGCGCCCGCTCCAGCACCGGCGCGGTGAGCGGCGTCGCCCCCCAGCAGGTGAGCAGCACCTCCGCCTCCGCGAGGGCCCCGGCGTACGCGGGGGAGTGCAGGTCGTGGGCGACGAGGTACGGGTCGGTGTCGGCGATCCGGGCCAGCCGGGTCCGCTGCTCCTCGGTGAGGAGCCGGTCGGCCAGGCCGGGGGCCATGGCGAGCAGGGTGCGGGGCCGGCGTGCGGCCGGGCCCCGGTCGGCGGCGGTGCCGGGCCGGTTGTCAGTGGCGTGGTGCATGGTGGAACTCGGGCTCCTCATCAGGTCGTTCGGCGCCAAGGGAAACCGTCCGTCACTTGACGCTGCCGGCCGTGAGTCCGGCCTTCCAGTGCCGCTGGAGGGAGACGAAGGCGACGATCAGGGGGACGACGGCGAGGAGGGAGCCGGTGACCACCATCGGGAGGTACGTCGGCTCGGCGTGGGCGTTGGAGTTCCACGCGTACAGACCGAGGCTCAGCGGGAAGAGCTTCTGGTCCGACAGCATCACCAGGGGGAGGAAGAAGTTGTTCCAGATCGCGGTGAACTGGAAGAGGAAGACGGTCACGAACCCCGGCATCACCATCGGCAGGCCGATCGACACGAAGACGCGCAGCTCGCCCGCCCCGTCGATACGGGCCGCCTCCAGGGCCTCGTTCGGGATGTAGCCCGCGCTGAAGACCCGGGAGAGGTAGACGCCGAAGGGGTGCACCAGGACCGGCAGCAGCACCGCCCAGTAGGTGTTGACCAGCCCGACCTCGCTGGCCAGGAGGTACATGGGCAGGGCGAGCGCGGTCGTCGGGACGAGCACTCCGAGCAGCACCGTGGAGAAGAGTTTCTCCTTGCCCCGGAAGGCGTACTTGTCGAAGGCGTACCCCGCCGCGACGCTCACCAGGGAGCTGAGCACGGCCCCCACACCCGCGTAGAGGAGGGAGTTGGCGTACCAGCGGAAGTAGACGCCGTCACCGTGGGAGGCCAGGTCGGAGAGGTTGCGGCCGAGGTCGAAGCCCTCGAAGGAGAACGCGTTGCCCGCGAGCAGGCCGCCGGCGTCCTTGGTCGCCGCGGTGAGCAGCCAGACCAGGGGGAAGAGCATGTAGAGCGTGGCCAGGACGAGCGCTCCGTTGACCGCGGTACGGGACAGCCAGCGGCCCGCGGCGCCGGGCGGCGCGGTGGGGGAGACGGGGGTGACGGCGGTGGCGTTGGTGGCGTCGGCGGGATCGGGGGTCACGGCGGTGCTCATGCGGTGGCCTCGTTCCGCTCGGTCTTCTTGCGGCCGCGCCCGCCCGACAGCTTCGTCACCACGAACGACAGCAGCGCCGCCGTCAGGGCCAGCAGCACGGAGGCGGCCGCGGCCAGCCCGTAGTCGTTGCGTTCGAAGGCGGCGGTGTAGGCGTACATGTTCGGCGTCCAGGTGGAGGTCACGGCGGAGCCGGTGCCCTTGTTGAGGATGAGCGGCTCGGTGAAGAGCTGGAGCGAGCCGATGACGGTGAACAGGGCGACCATCACCACGGACGCCCTGATCAGCGGCACCTTGATGCTGAACGCGGTGCGCCAGGCCCCCGCCCCGTCGACGGTGGCCGCCTCCAGGACGGACCGGTCGACGGCCTGGAGGGCCGCGTAGAAGATCACCATGTTGTAGCCGAGCCACTCCCACAGCGCGATGTTGACCACCGAGGGCAGCGCGCCCGACGGGGAGAAGAAGTCGAAGCCGATCCCGCCCGCCTCCATCGCCTCCACCACCGGGCTGAGCTGCGGCGTGTACAGGTACACCCAGATCAGCGCGGCGATGATGCCGGGCACGGCGTGCGGCAGGAACAGGGCGAGCTGGAAGAAGCGCCGGGCGCGGGCCAGCGCCGAGTCCAGCAGCAGCGCCAGCGCGAGGGCTCCGCCGATCATCAGCGGGATGTAGAGCGCGCAGTACCCGAGGAGCACGACGAAGCCCTCGCGGAAGGCCGGGTCGCCCAGCGCCGCCGTGTAGTTGCCGAGCCCGCTGAACACGGTCTCGGTCCCGCCGAAGCCCAGCCCCGACTGCTGCTCGCTGAAGAGGCTGAGCCACACCGCGTAACCGATCGGCACGACCATGACCAGGACGAACAGCACGAAGAAGGGGGCGAGGAGGAGGACGGCCGCCCCGGTGACCCGGGACCGGGGACGGAACCGGAGCCGGGCGCCCGGGCGCGGCGGGCCGGTGCGGCCGCCGGGCCCGCGGGCGGGTGCTCCCGGCCGGGGACCGGCTTTCGTGGTGGTCATGGCGGTGCTCAGCCCTCGACCTTCAGGCCGCGCTTCTTCAGCTCGGCGACCGTCGCGTCGTGTCCGGCTCGCACCGCGTCGGCGATGGTGGCGCCGCCGCCCGTGACCTTGCCGAACCGGTCCTTGATGACGCTGTTGGTGGTGCCGGTGCTCGGCCCCCACGCCCAGTTCGGGGTGATCGACTTCCCCGCGTCCTCGAAGACCCGGTAGATGTCCTGGCCGCCGAAGTACCCGGCGTCGAAGGCCTTCTTCGCCGCCGGACGCAGTTCGGCGGCCGCCGGGAACGCGCTCGACGTCCCGGACGCGATACGGGCCTTGATGCCCGCCTCGGTCGTCGTCATCCACGTGGCGAACTCGACCGCCGCGGCGGCCTTCCGGCTGTTCTTCGGCACCGCGAACGTCGACCCGCCGAGCATCCCGCTGGCCGCCCTGCCGTCCCAGGTCGGCATCGGGGCCACCGCCCACTTGCCGTTCTGCTCGGGCAGCGTGCCCTTCAGGACGCCCGCGCCCCAGGCCGCGCCGAGGTAGCCGACCGTGCCGCCGTTCTTGAGGGAGCTGGTCCACTCGGGGCTGAAGGAGGCGTTGTTGCGGACCAGGTCGTCGTCGAGGAGCTGCTGCCAGTACGCGGAGACCTTGGTGGTCGCGGCGTCGGCGGTGTTCACCTTCCAGGTGTCGCCCTCGGCCTTGAACCACTGGGCGCCCGCCTGCCAGGCCATCGCCTGGAACGTCGTCGGGTCGTCGGGGAAGAAGGTGCCGATCCGCGCCTTCGCGTCGGCCTTCTTCACCTTCTCCGCCGCCGCCCGGAACTCCGCCCAGGTCGCCGGCACCTGCACGCCGTACTTCTCGAACAGGTCCTTGCGGTAGTAGAAGGCCTGCGGGGCCGCGTCGAAGGGGACCGCCCAGTTCTTGCCGCCGAGCGTCGTCAGCTCCACCGCCTGCGGCAGGAACTTCTTCTTCAGGTCGTCGCCGAACAGCGGGCCGATGTCCTGCACCGAGCCCTGGCTGACGAACTCCGGCAGCATCGGGTACTCGATGGACACCAGGTCGGGGGCGTTGCCCGCCTTCACCGCGTTGGAGATCTTCGCGTAGCCGCCCGCGTTGCCGGACGGTATCTCCTCGAACTTCACCTTGATGTCCGTGTGCGAGGCGTTGAACGCGTCGACGACCTCCTTGGTGCCCTTCGCCCAGCCCCAGAAGGTGATGGCGACGGGCTTGCCGTCGGCGCCCGGCGCCGCGGTGCTCCCGTCACCGCCGCCGCAGGCCGTGAGGACGGTGAGTGCGGTGACGGCGCCGATGGCACCGACGGCGGAAAGAGGTGTTCGCTTCCAACTGCGGCTCACGGCATGGCTCCTGTAAGGAAGGCGGCGGGATGGGCGTTGGCCGCGATCCTTGAACCAGCCCTGAGCGAAGTCAAGAGCGATTGATCGAATGATCGAAACTGGCTCCCGCGGAGGCCGTCCCGGCGGACTCCGTGCCCGCCCCGCACGACGCCCGCACCCGCAGCCTCGGCAGCAGCGTCAGATGCCGGCGCGGCGACTCGTCGGCGGCGTCCCCCCGCAGCCGCTCCACCAGCAACTCCGCCGCGTGCCGCCCCACCTCCCGCTTCGGCGGCGCCACCGCCGTCAGCGGGGTGTCCGCGAGCGCCGCCACCTCGTCGTCGTACGCCACCACCGCCAGGTCGTCGGGCACCCGCACCCCCAGCTCCGCGAGCCGTTGCACGATCTGGATCGCGTCCACGTCGTTGTGCACCAGCGCCGCCGTCGCGCCCTGCGCCACCGCCGCGCACAGGTCCCGTACCGCCGCCTCGAAACCCTCCGGGTCCAGCTCCGCCGGTACGGAGTCGATCGCGGCCCGCGGCGCGTCCAGCCCCAGCGACCCCAGCGCCGCCGCGTACCCGGCCCGCACCGACAGCGCCGTCGGGCTGTCCGCCCGCGCCACCAGCACCGGCGCCCCGTGTCCCAGCCCCACCAGGTGGCGTACGGCCACCAGTGTCCCGTACGCGTGGTCCGAGCAGACCCGGTCCAGCCCGTCCAGCGCCGTACCGGGCGCCGGCTGCCGCTCCAGGAGCACGGCCGGGACCGGCAGCCGGGCCGGCCACTCCCCGTACTCCGCCGGGTCCTGCGGCCGCCGCCAGCCCGGCGCCACCAGCAGCCCCCGCGCACCGGCCGCGAGCAGTCCGTCCACCCGCGCGCGGTCCTCCTCGGGCCGGTAGTCGGAGATCCGCAGGATCAGCCGGGCCCCGGCCTTCGCCGCCGCCTCGTGCGCGCCCCGGATCACCTCCGCGAAGTAGTACGTCGCCGACGGCGCGAGCAGTCCGAGCACCGGGGCGTCCGAGCGCCCGCCGGGCACGGACGCGGCGGCGGGCCACGACACCGACCCGTGCACCCGGTCCAGCAGCCCCTTCGCGGCCAGCGCCTCGGCGTCCCGGCGGGCGGTGACGGGGGAGACCCCCAGCAGTCCGGCCAGGTCGGAGACCCACGCGGTGCCGTGCCGGCGGACCAGCTCCAGCAGTCGGTCATGACGTTCTGCGGCACTCTCGCGCACGGTGCGTTCCCCCTGGACGGCGTTGGACTGCGCTGACGGTGTGGTGGCTCGGTCCGACCCTAGTCCAGACACCGCCCCCGATGATCGAACGACAGAAATCCCGATCATTCGACCGCAACGCATTGACCTTCGATCAGCAGGAGTTGATGATTCCCGGCAACGCCCTCGCAGCCGCCCGCCCCAGGGGAGCCCCATGCCCACGCCGCCCGACAACCGTGCGCCCGGACCGCCCCCCGAGGACCGCGCCAACAGTCCGTACACCGGCTGGACCCGCGCCCACTGGGAGCACACCGCCGACGAACTCCTCCTCGCGGTACGCCCGTACAGCACCCCGCGCCACGCCCTGATCCACCTCCCGGGCCCCCGCCCCAGCGTCTCCGGTCCCCGCTCCGACGGTCTCGAAGGCCATGCCCGTACGTTCCTGCTTGCGGCCCTGCGCGTCGCGGGCGCGCACGGCGCCGACCCGCACGGCCACCTCCCCCGGTACGCCGAAGGGCTCACGGCGGGCACCCGACACCCCACGGGCGAAGCGGAGTTGAGCACCGGCGACCCCGAGTCCTGGCCCCGCCCCGGCGACATCCGCCAGGCCGTCGTGGAGTCCGCGTCCGTCGCCCTCGGCCTGCGCCTGACCCGCCCCTGGCTCTGGGACGCCCTCGGCGACGCCACGCGGCAGCGCGTCGTCGACTGGCTGCTGCCCGCCCTCGGCCCGTCCCCCGTCGACAACAACTGGTGGCTCTTCGGCCTCACCGTCGCCGGATTCCTGAAGGACGCGGGCATCGAGACCGACCGCGCGCAGAACGCCATCGACACCGCCCTCGCCCGCGTCGAGGACTGGTACCTCGGCGACGGCTGGTACAGCGACGGCCCCAACCGGTCCTTCGACCACTACAACGCCTGGGCCCTGCACTTCTACCCCGTCCTGCACGCCCACCTCTCCGGCGACCGGGCTCTCCTCGCCCGCTACGGCCCCCGCCTGCACGCCCAACTCGGCCACTACACCCGGCTGTTCGACGCGACCGGCGCCCCCATGCCCTTCGGCCGCTCCCTCACCTACCGCTTCGCGGCGGCCGCCGCCCCCTGGCTCGGCGCGCTCACCGGCCACACCCCGCTCACCCCCGGCGCCACCCGCCGCCTCGCCTCCGGGACCCTGCGCCACTTCACCGACCGGGGCGCACCCGACAGCGAGGGCCTGCTGACGCTGGGCTGGTACGGCCCGTATCCGCCCCTGGTCCAGCCGTACTCGGGCCCCGCCTCGCCCTACTGGGCCGCCAAGGGCTTCCTCGGCCTGCTCCTGCCCGCCGACCACCCCGCCTGGACGGACCCCGAGGAGCCCCTCCCCGCCGAGACCGCCGACACGGTCACCCTCGCCGCCCCGCCCCACCTGCTCATCCAGTCCACCGCCGCCGACGGCCTGGTCCGCCTGCACAACCACGGCAGCAACCACGTCGGCCCCGAGGACGACCCCCTCTACGCCCGCTTCGCCTACTCCACCCGCACCGGCCCCTCCCACAGGACCCCCGACAACCACTTCGCCCTGGTCCTCGACGGCGCCCCCACCGCACGTGGCCCCGCCACCCCCGCCGGCCACGGCCCCGACTGGGCATCCTCCACGCACACCCCCGCCCCCGGCGTCCGCGTCGTCTCCGCCACCGCCGCCCACGGCCGCACCGAGGTCCGCGCGCACCTGGTCACCGGCGCACCGCCCGGCACCCCGGTCCGCCAGACCGGCTGGGCCGTCACCCCGGACGGGCCCACCGCCCAGCTCCACCCCGTCCACGGCTACGACACGGACGTGCCGGAAGCAGACCGGCTCCCGGCCGGACCGACCCCGTTCGGCCCGGCCGCCCACACCGCCGTACTGCGAGGACGAACGGGCGGCGGCACGAGTTCCCTCTTCGTCGCCCTCGCCTCCCTCACGGCGGAGCCCGCCCCGGCCCCGGTCGCCCACCTCGCCGACGTACGCCGCAGCCGTACGGAAGACGCCGCCGTCCTCCAGATCACCTGGCAGGACGACGGCGCCGTCACCGAACTCCAACTGCCCTACTGAGGACCGTACTTCCGCCCCGTCTTCGAGGTGATCCCGCCGAGCAGCCGCCGCGGGGCCACCTTCACCACGCCCATCAGCGCCTTGTAGCGCGGGTCCGGGATCGACAGCGACTTGCCGCGCGCCATGTCCTTCAGCGCCTCCGCGACCAGCTTGTCCGCGTCCAGCCACATCCACGACGGGATGTTGTCGGTCCCCATGCCCGCCCGCTCGTGGAACTCCGTGCGCACGAAGCCCGGGCACAGCGCCATCAGCCGCACCCCGCTGCCGGCCAGGTCCTTCGCCACGCCCTGGGTGAACTGCACGACCCACGCCTTGCTCGCCCCGTACGTGCCGCGCGGCACGAAGGCGGCGACCGAGGCGACGTTCACCACGCCGCCGCGCCCGCGCTCCCTCATGCCCTTCACGGCCGCCGACGTCAGCCGCAGCACCGCCTCGCAGTGCACCTTCAGCATGGTCAGCTCATCGGCCATCGGGACGTCGAGGAACTCGCCCTTGTTGCCGAAACCGGCGTTGTTGACCAGCAGGTCCACCGGGTGCGTGCGGTCCGCGAGCCGCTTCTCGACGGCTGCGATCCCCTCCTCCGTGGCGAGGTCGGCGGTGAGCACCTCGACCTCCACGGCGTGCTTGTCGTGCAGTTCC
Organism: Streptomyces sp. NPDC039736; assembly: GCF_055596485.1. Classification (NCBI taxonomy): domain Bacteria; kingdom Bacillati; phylum Actinomycetota; class Actinomycetes; order Kitasatosporales; family Streptomycetaceae; genus Streptomyces; species Streptomyces sp. NPDC039736. The sequence goes on from NZ_JBVIUQ010000006.1 coordinate 27,260, forward strand.
GTCGCCTGCTTCTGGAGGCGCTCGGTGTCGCGTGCCACCACCACCAGGTTGTGCCCGTCGGAGGCCAGTCGCCGCGCGAAGGCGGAGCCGATGCCTGCGGTCGCGCCCGTGATCAGTGCAGTCGTCATGCGCCCCACGGTAGTGCCCCGCACGCACCCCGCCCGCCGGTCGTGCCGCCCACCACCCCTTGTCCGCCGGGGGACTTCACCGGGTGTTCACACCGTCGCGCCCCGTTTTCGCCAGGTACGTCTGCACCGTGCGTCGGGTGTCCGGGTGCAGTGCCGCCCCGGCCGCCAGCAGCCCGGGCAGCAGGTCCCGCTCCAGCGTGATGGCCCGGAACTGCACGCTCACCGTCACCTCGTGCGCCGGCCGGTGCACCACCTCGATCGCGTCACCGGCCCGTACGGTCCCGGGCTCCACCACCCGGAGGTACGCACCCGGCACGGCGGCCGCCGTGAACCGCTTCACCCAGCGCCTCTCGTCCAGTACGCCCGCGAACGTACGGCACGGGATGCGCGAGGAGGTCACCTCCAGCAGCAGCGAGTCGCCCACCCGCCAGCGCTCGCCTATCCGCGCCCCGTTCACGTCCAGCCCAGCGGTCGTGAAGTTCTCGCCGAACTCCCCGTTGCGCAACGGCCGGCCGAGTTCCGCCTCCCACCGGTCGAGGTCCTCCCGGGCGTACGCGTAGACCGCCTGGTGGGTGCCGCCGTGATGGCGCAGCTCGCAGATCTCGTCACCGGCGAGCCCGCTGCCGCCGGTGCCCCGGGGGCCCGGGTCGCGGACCTCGACCGGCCCGTCCACCGGGCGTTTGCCGATGCCGGTCAGGCCGTCCGCGTGGTCGGTGTGCTCACTGGCGGTCGCCCGCCCCAGATTCACGCTCAGAAGCTCCATGGCCAGCACGCTAACCGAGCCCGCCTCAAAGCCACCCGCAATAATGCGCTTCGCACCCCAAGCCTGACTTATTCTCGACGTATGATCGAAGCCCGCCACCTCCGTGTGCTGCGCGCAGTCGCCTCCACCGGGTCCTTCTCCGCCGCCGCCCGTGAACTCGGCTGCACCCAGCCCGCCGTCAGCCAGCAGATGAAGGCCCTGGAGCAGTCGGCGGGCACCCCGCTGCTCATCCGCACCGGCCGCGAGATGCGCCTGACCCAGGCGGGCACGGCCCTGGTCCGGCACGCGGTGGGCATCCTTGCCGGGCTCACCGCCGCCGAGGAGGAGGTCGCCGCCATCGCGGGCCTGCGCGCCGGACGCGTCCGCCTGGTCTCCTTCCCCTCCGGCAGCTCCACCCTGGTCCCCACCGCGCTCGCCGCCCTGCGCGCCGCCCACCCCGGCACCCGCGTCTCGCTGGTCGACGCGGAGCCGCCGCGCTCGGTGGAGATGCTCCGCGAGGGCGACTGCGACGTGGCGCTCGCCTTCCGCTACGGTCCGGGCGCCGCCGCCGAGGACTGGACCGACCTGGTCGTACGCCCCCTGCTCACGGACCGTCTGATCGGCCTGGTCCCCGAGGGGCACCGGCTCGCGGACGCCGGGGACGCCGGGCCGGTGAGCATCGGGGAGTTCGCCGAGGAGTCCTGGATCGCGGGCTGCCCGCGCTGCCGCCGCCAGCTCGTCGAGGTCTGCGAGAGCGCCGGCTTCACCCCCCGCATCGACTTCGCCACCGACGACTCCCCGGCCGTGATCGGCCTGGTCGGCGCGGGTCTCGGCGTGGCCGTCCTGCCCGAGCTGGCCGTCGAGACGGTCCGCCCCACGGGGGTGCGCACCGTCGCCGTGGAGCCCGCCGTGCGGCGCGAGATCGTCGCGCTCACCCTGCCCGACCTGGCGCAGGTGCCGGCGGTCGCCGCCACGCTCGACCAGCTCGCGCGGGCCGCGTCCCGCTGACCGGGCGCCGGAGGCGGGCCCGGCCCCCGGCGCGCACCTCGAAACCCCCGCCCCCGGCCGCATCCGGCCGGCCGCCCGCCGGATGGGCGGGGCCAAGCGGGTGGACGGTGTGCCGAAACGTTTCTGCGCAGAGGGGAGCGGCCGTTACTTCGCCAGGGTGACGCGCCGCGCGCGCTCCGCGCCGCCGCCCTTCACGGGGGCGCCCGCCCCCGCCCCCGCCGGGGCCTGCTTCTGCCCCGTCGCCGTGCCCGCGGGCACCAGGCGGTGTCTGGCCCGGCCCATCAGCTCCTCGCGCTCGTCCTCGGTGAGGCCGCCCCACACTCCGTACGGCTCGCGGACCTGGAGTGCGTGCGCCGCGCACTGGGCGCGGACCGGGCACCTCATGCAGACCTCCTTCGCCGAGTTCTCACGTGCGCTCCGCGCGGCCCCGCGCTCGCCCTCCGGGTGGAAGAACAACGAGCTGTCGACCCCGCGGCACGCGGCGAGGAGCTGCCAGTCCCACAGGTCGGCGTTGGGTCCGGGAAGGCGGGAGAAATCTGCCATTGGTTGTCCCCTTGCGTCTGTGCTGAGCGTCTGTGCTGAAGCGGAACGATCACCGAGATCATCACATCTTCCAACATCTCCGGTCTGAGTAGATGTAAATATGACTCATTGCGAATCTAGCCACAGACACCAGCAAAAGGGAAGAAAAGCGACTAAATGGGGCACCAGGGCTTCAGGGGTCGCATTCCGAGGCCGTAACTCTTTCGAGTGACCGTCGTTGAGTGGGCTGAGGCGGTTGAAGGAAAGAGCGATCGGGCAGGTGTCCGAGAGCGTCAACCGCACAGGTGACGACTTGTATTCAGCCTGGAGGCCCAAGGTGACGCGCATCAGCTGCCGGAGCGGCAGGAGCGGAGGGCGACTGTCATGACATCCGTCCTCGTCTGTGACGACTCCCCGCTTGCCCGAGAGGCGCTCCGCCGCGCGGTCGCGACCGTGCCCGGCGTCGAGCGCGTGACGACGGCGGCCAACGGCGAGGAAGTCCTCCGCCGCTGGGGCGCCGACCGTTCGGACCTGATTCTGATGGACGTGCGCATGCCCGGTCTGGGTGGCGTGGAGACCGTCCGTCGACTGCTGTCCGCCGACCCCGGCGCCCGCATCATCATGCTGACCGTCGCGGAGGACCTCGACGGGGTCGCCCTCGCGGTCGCCGCGGGGGCCCGCGGGTACCTGCACAAGGACGCGTCCCGCGCCGAGCTGCGCGCGACGGTCACGCAGGCCCTGGCCGACCCGACCTGGCGGCTCGCCCCGCGCAGGCTGCGGTCCGCCGAGATGGGTGCCGCCCCGACCCTCACCGCCCGCGAGATCCAGGTCCTGGAGGGCATGAGTCACGGCCGGTCCAACGCCGAGATCGGCCGTGAGCTCTTCCTCTCCGAGGACACGGTCAAGACGCACGCCCGCCGGCTCTTCAAGAAGCTCGGCGCCTCGGACCGCGCGCACGCGGTGGCGCTCGGCTTCCGGTGGGGCCTGGTCCGCTGAGGACCCGACCCCACGCATGCGGTCGTGCGCATGAGATGGTCCCCCGCCCGCCTTCGCGCGGGCGGGGCGCAGGACGCCCGATCCCGGTTCGGCGGCCGATGCCGCATCCTTGAGGGATGGGGTTCCTCGGGAACGGGTCGGTCGAGCGGAAGGGGAGGGCGCGGGAGATGAGTCCTGGCGTACCTGCTCATAACGCTTCAGTGCACAACTACGGGCGCGGCGGCGCGGATGCCGGAACGTCAAGGCACCATGGTCCGATGCGCGACGACGAGGCGGTGGCGGCCCAGGGGGCCATCGGTGCCCTGGTGCACCGGGCCGTCGAGGGCGACGAGCAGGCGACCCACGACCTCCTCGCGCACGTCCACCCCCTCGCCCTGCGTTATTGCAGGGCACGGCTGTCCCGGCTGCCCGGTGACGCCCGTCACTTCGTGGAGGACCTGGCGCAGGAGGTGTGCGTCGCGGTGCTGATGGCACTGCCTCGCTACCGCGACACCGGGCGCCCCTTCGAGGCCTTCGTCTTCGCCATCGCCGCGCACAAGGTCGCCGACCTCCAGCGCGCCGCGATGCGCCACCCCGGGTCGACCGCGGTGCCCTCCGACGAGATGCCGGAGCGGCCCGACGACTCGCTGGGCCCCGAGGAGCGGGCGCTGCTCAGCAGCGACGCCGCCTGGGCCAAGAAACTCCTGGCCAACCTGCCCGAGCACCAGCGCGAGCTGCTGGTGCTGCGGGTCGCGGTCGGTCTGACCGCCGAGGAGACGGGCCAGAAGCTCGGCATGTCCCCGGGCGCCGTGCGTGTCGCACAGCACAGGGCGCTGAGCCGCCTGCGCGCCCTCGCCGAGCAGTAGCCCCCGCCGCGCGGGCGCGGCCCGCCCCGCCGCGTAGCACATCGGCGTACCCGTGCGCGGGAGGAACGTACGAACTCGGCCGCTTGTCATGATCGTGGAATCAGACACCTCAGGTTCCCGTTAGCATGGACATCCGCGCCGGGCAAGACCATTTGGAAGGTGTCATGACTGCGAACGTCGATGGAGTGCCGGAGAAATTCGCGACGCTCGGGCTGACCTACGACGATGTGCTGCTGCTGCCGGGCGCGTCGGACATGGCCCCCGACCAGATCGACACCTCCTCGCTGATCTCGCGGAACGTACGGGTGAACATCCCCCTGCTGTCCGCCGCCATGGACAAGGTCACCGAGTCCCGGATGGCCATCGCGATGGCCCGCCAGGGCGGCGTCGGCGTCCTGCACCGCAATCTCTCCATCGCCGACCAGGCCAACCAGGTCGACCTGGTGAAGCGCTCCGAGTCCGGTATGGTCACCGACCCGATCACCGTGCACCCGGACGCCACGCTCGCCGAGGCGAACGAGCTGTGCGCGAAGTTCCGCATCAGCGGCGTCCCGGTCACCGACCCGGCGGGCAAGCTGCTCGGCATCGTCACCAACCGCGACATGGCCTTCGAGACCGACCGCAGCCGTCAGGTGCGCGAGGTCATGACGCCGATGCCGCTGGTCACCGGCAAGGTCGGCATCTCCAGCGTCGACGCGGTGCAGCTCCTGCGCCGCCACAAGATCGAGAAGCTGCCGCTGGTCGACGACGCGGGCATCCTCAAGGGCCTCATCACGGTCAAGGACTTCGTCAAGGCCGAGAAGTACCCGAACGCCGCGAAGGACGCCGACGGCCGGCTGCTCGTCGGCGCGGCCGTCGGCGTCGCCGGGGACGCGTTCGAGCGCGCCCAGGCGCTGGCCGAGGCCGGTGTCGACTTCATCGTCGTGGACACCGCGCACGGCCACTCCAAGCTGGTCGGCGACATGGTCGCCAAGATCAAGTCGAACACCTCGGGCATCGACGTCATCGGCGGCAACATCGCCACCCGCGACGGCGCCCAGGCCCTCATCGACGCCGGTGTCGACGGCATCAAGGTGGGCGTCGGCCCCGGCTCCATCTGCACCACCCGGGTGGTCGCCGGTATCGGCGTCCCGCAGGTCACCGCGATCTACGAGGCCGCGCTCGCCGCGAAGGCCGCGGGCGTCCCGGTCATCGGCGACGGCGGCCTCCAGTACTCCGGCGACATCGCCAAGGCGCTCGTCGCCGGCGCGGACACGGTCATGCTGGGCTCGCTGCTCGCGGGCTGCGAGGAGTCCCCGGGCGAGCTGCTGTTCATCAACGGCAAGCAGTTCAAGTCGTACCGGGGCATGGGTTCGCTGGGCGCCATGCAGACGCGCGGCGACAACAAGTCGTACTCCAAGGACCGCTACTTCCAGGAGGGCGTGCGCACCGACGACAAGCTCGTGCCCGAGGGCATCGAGGGCCAGGTGCCCTACCGGGGCCCGGTCTCGGCGGTCGTGCACCAGCTCGTCGGCGGGCTGCGCCAGTCGATGTTCTACGTCGGCGGCCGCACGGTCCCCGAGCTCCAGGACAACGGCCGCTTCGTCCGCATCACCTCGGCGGGCCTCAAGGAGAGCCACCCGCACGACATCCAGATGACGGTCGAGGCGCCGAACTACAGCCGCAAGTAGGCACGGCGCGCGCGTGGGGCGGTCCCGGGGTCACCGGGACCGCCCCTTCGCTGCGTGTCGGGGATACTGGAACGGCACACCAAGAGGGAAAGGCCACACAACGTGACTGAGATCGAGATCGGGCGCGGCAAGCGCGGCCGCAGGGCGTACGCGTTCGACGACATCGCCATCGTGCCGAGCCGGCGTACGCGGGACCCGAAGGAGGTCTCGATCGCCTGGCAGATCGACGCCTACCGCTTCGAGCTGCCGTTCCTGGCCGCTCCGATGGACTCGGTCGTCTCCCCCGAGACCGCCATCCGCATCGGCGAGATGGGCGGCCTCGGCGTCCTGAACCTCGAAGGCCTGTGGACGCGGTACGAGGACCCGGAGCCGCTGCTCGCCGAGATCCGCGAGCTGAACGACGAGAACGCCGCCACCCGCCGCCTCCAGGAGATCTACGCCGAGCCCATCAAGGCGGAGCTGATCGGCCGGCGCATCAAGGAGGTGCGCGAGTCGGGCGTGGTCACCGCCGCCGCGCTGTCCCCGCAGCGCACGGCCGAGTTCTCCAAGGCCGTCGTGGACGCCGGTGTCGACATCTTCGTCATCCGGGGCACGACCGTCTCCGCCGAGCACGTCTCGGGCGCGGCCGAGCCGCTGAACCTCAAGCAGTTCATCTACGAGCTGGACGTGCCGGTGATCGTCGGCGGCTGCGCCACGTACACCGCGGCCCTGCACCTGATGCGCACCGGCGCGGCCGGCGTGCTGGTGGGCTTCGGCGGCGGCGCCGCGCACACCACCCGCAACGTGCTGGGCATCCAGGTCCCGATGGCGACCGCCGTCGCCGACGTGGCCGCCGCCCGCCGCGACTACATGGACGAGTCCGGCGGCCGGTACGTGCACGTCATCGCGGACGGCGGCGTGGGCTGGTCCGGCGACATCCCGAAGGCCGTCGCCTGCGGTGCGGACGCCGTCATGATGGGCTCCCCGCTGGCCCGCGCCACGGACGCGCCCGGCCAGGGCCACCACTGGGGCATGGAGGCCGTCCACGAGGACGTGCCGCGCGGCAAGCGCATGAACCTGGGCGTCGTCGGCACCACGGAGGAGATCCTCACCGGTCCCTCGCGCGTGCCGGACGGCTCGATGAACATGTTCGGCGCGCTGCGCCGCTCGATGGCCACCACCGGCTACAGCGAGCTCAAGGAGTTCCAGCGCGTCGAGGTGACGGTCGCGGACTCGCAGCACCGCCGCTGAGTTCCTTCCGTACGCACGCGAAGTGGCCCGGGGGGGCCCCGTGGGGGGGGGGGGTAGCCTCTCCCTTTTGGCGTTACCCCTGATAGCCCTCCCTTCCTCCTCCCCCAC
>NZ_JBVIUQ010000006.1:34518-213753 GCF_055596485.1 Streptomyces sp. NPDC039736
GCTAGGGCGGGTGGGGCGGGGGTAAACACATACACGGCAGCCCCTCCCATCCCTACCGGAACGAGAAAAGCGGAACCGGTTAACGGAGGAGAGGCCCCCCGGGCCACTTCGCGTGTGCGGGCCCCTAGCGGGCGGCCTTCTTGGCTCCGGTCACCGCGCCGAAGGCGGCCAGGGCGAAGAAGAGGAAGCTGATCGGCTCCAGGCTTTCCTGCCACAGGTCGTGGACGGCGGAGAAGTCCTCGACCAGCACGTCGACGAAGGAAGCGCCGCCGAAGGTCTTGCCGATGAGGAGCGCGATGCCCAGGATCTGGCCCAGGTAGGCCGCGATCAGCGCGAACACCGCCGTGACCACGGGCACCACCGGGTTCGGGCCGGCGATCCTGGCCGCGACCAGGCCGGCGAGGAGACCGATGCCGAAGGTGAAGTAGCCGACCTGGAAGGTCACGTTGCTCAGGATCACGGCGTAGATCCCTCCGCCGACCAGCGCCGCCGCCAGTCCGGCCAGGAGGCCCAGCCCCACGTTGCCCCGGCGTGCCGGGGGACGCGGGTGGCCGCCGCCGAAGCCGCCGGACTGCCCGCCCTGCGGCCGGCCGGGGAACTGGCCCTGCGGGAACTGGTCCGGCTGCTGCGGCCGGCCGTACGGGCCGGGCGGTTGGCCGTACGGATTGCCGCCGGGCTGCTGGGGCGGCGGAGCGGAGTAGGACATGGACGGTTCCCCCCTGGGCGCGCACGTGTGTAAAGCGCGCGTAAGTTCGATTGTGCGGGCTGACGGTAGCAGCCGGTGCCGACAGGTGGTGTGCGGATGACGGGGTCAGCCCTGGCGGAGCCTGCGGCGGGCCCGTTTCCACAGGGTGGACCGGGCGCGTCCGGTGTTCGGCTGCGGGACGGCCTCCGGGGGGCGGGGCGGCATCGGGACCACCGCGTGGGCGGGGACTCCCGCGTCGATGACGGCGAGGTCGGCGGGGGTGACGGGGAAGAGGGTCGGCTCGACGGTCAGGGTGAAGCCGTCGAAGCCGGTCAGGTGCCGGGCGCCGTCGGGGCGGACGAGGAGGGCCGCGCACTCCGCGTACTTGACGGTCACCGCGTTGCCCGGGGCGGTCAGGGTGACGGCCTGCGGGTGGATGATCAGCGTCTCCCCGCTGTCGTCGAGCGCGGGGAAGCGGCGGCCGGTGACGATCTCGGCGGACTGCTGCGGGGCCTCGGCGAAGCCCGCCCAGTCGGCGCCCCGGGTGGGGACCTGGAGGAGGGCGTCGGCGGACACCTGCTCGGCGACCGCGTGCAGGTCGGCGACGGTGGCGGCGTGCAGTTCGGCGGTGAGTTCCGCGACGGAGGCGCGGCGGTGGCCGGTGAGGAGGGAGAGGGCGTGGGCGGGCAGCAGGGCCGCCGCCAGGTCCGGCGTCTCGAACTGCCGCAGCTTGGCCGTCCGTACGGCGTCCAGGTCGGCCTGGGCGACACGGCCCGCGCGCAGCGCGGCCAGGACGTCGACGAAGCCGCCGACGACGGCGTCCTGCTTCTGCGGCAGGGCGTCCGCGAGGGCGGTGATCGTGGCGAAGCCGGCGTCGCGCGGGGAGTAGTCGGCGGTCGCCGTGTAGGAGAAGCCGCCCTCCTGGCGCAGTTCGCGGAAGAGCACCCGGCCCAGCACGTCGGCGAACAGGCCGGCCGCGGTGGAGCGCCGGACGACCGCGTCCATGACGACGACGCCGGATGCGCCGCGGAAGTACGCGGGGGTCTGCGGCAGCGCGGAGTGGACCTGCGGCACGGGGTGCGGCGGGCCGGTGGGCAGGGTGAGGTCGAGCCCGGCGGGGAGGGTGTCGCTGGTGATCCACAGGACGGCGTTCTCCCGTGTGAAGCGGGTCCGCGCCCAGTGCCGTACGTGCTCGGGGCCCAGGTGCCACAGGCCGTGTTCAGGGTAACTGAGCAGGCCGTGGCCGCGCGCGCCGTAGCGCCACAGCGCCATCTGGTGGTTCGCGCCGTGCCCGCGGTGGGCGGCCTCGGTGCGCAGGATCTCGCGCTCGGTCTCCAGACGTTCCAGAGGGAGGTCGCGCAGGGCGGCGCAGACGCCGTTGAGGTGGGCGGCGACGTCGGCGAGGTCGCCGTCGACGTGGAAATGGGTGTACGTGGCGGCGGTGGCGCCGTTGTAGTGCAGGTCGGAGAGGCCGTGCCGGTGCAGGGCGAGGTGCTCCACGAGGTGGGTGAGGCCGGCGGTGGCGAGGGTCTCGTCGGCGCGGCCCACGCGGAAGAAGAGCCCGGCGGAGACCGGGCCCGGGCGCGGGGCGAGCAGGACCCGTACCCCCTGGACCTCCAGGAGGCGGATGCCGTCGGGGTGTTCGGCCACCGGCGTCGGGCAGTGCGCGGGGCCCTCGTACAGGGGGACGTCGTAGTGCGTCATGGTCAGCCTCTCCCGAGCGCGGACGCGCGGTGCTTGGAGAACGCGGCGGCGGCGTCGCGGCCGGGGAGGAAGAGCCACGGGTGCTCGTCCGCGCAGTTGCCGAGCGCGCGGAAGTGCGGGGCGGCCTCGGCGTGGCGGCCCGCGACGGAGTGCGCGAACGCGAAGTAGGTGTGCGCGGTGACGCCGTGGAAGCCCGGCCGGAAGGACGGGTGCAGCACGGACGCGGCGGCGGCGTTCAGGAGGGAGTCGCGGACGTCGGGGCGGCGCAGGTAGCCGGTGGCCTCGGCGCCGTCCAGGTCGCTCCAGTGCTCGAAGTGGGCCTCGGCGACGACCGCGGGGCTCTGGCTGCCGGGCGGCGCGGCCCGCGCGCACGCCTCGGCGAAGCCGTGTGCGGCCTCCCAGGAGCCGCCCCACTTGGGGCACGACTGCTGCAGGAGCTGGCGCTGCGCCGGGTAGTGGTGCGGGTGGTGGGCGGCGAGGCGGTCGTAGCGGCGGCGGGCCTCGCTCTGGCCGAGTTCCAGGCCGCGGGCGGTGATGCCGCGCAGGTACCAGGCGAGCGCGTACGCGGGGTACTGCGCGCACACCGCGATGAGGAGCTGTTCGGCCTGCCGCAAGTGGGCGTGGAACTGCTCGAACTGAGCCGCCGTCACGTGCTGGGCGCGGGCGCCGCTGCGGATCTCCCAGCCCAGCGAGATCAGCCGGTCCGCCAGCAGCACGCGGGGCAGCGGGTCGGCCGGATACAGGTCCGCCACCTGCCGCAGAAACGTTTCGCTGCCGTGGGTGCCGCCCACGGTCCGGCAGGCCGCGGCCTCCTCGTCCGGGTGGTCGAGGGCGGCGAAGTACCGGACCAGACCCGGCCAGTCCCGGGCGCCCGTCAGGTGGCGGGCGCGGGCGAGCGGGGGCGAGACGACCAGCGGGTCGAACTGGGGCCGTGCGGACGGCGGAGCAGGGGGCACCGCCGGATCATAGGTGGTGGGGGGAGTGTGCGGACAAGCCCGTATCGGCGGGCCCGCGCCGGACGCCGCGGGCGGGGAGGGGGCGGAGTGGCCGGTCAGAGCCGGTGCGCCGCGCCCGCCGGGCTCGCGCCCCGGGTGTCCAGGAGGAGTTGGGCCTTCACGGCCAGGCCCTGGAGGTCGTACGTGCGGTGGTTCTGGAGCAGGATCGTGAGGTCGGCCGCCGCCGCCGCCTCGTAGAGGGAGTCGGCGCGCGGGACGGGCACGTCGCGCACGCGCCAGTGCGGCACGTACGGGTCGTGGTAGGTGAGGTGGGCGCCCATGTCGCGCAGCCGGGAGGCGATCTCGGGGGCGGGGGAGTTCTCCTGGTCGGCGAGGTCGGGCTTGTAGGAGACGCCGAGGAGCAGGACGCGGGCGCCCCGGGCGGACTTGCCGTGCTCGTTGAGGAGGGTGGCGCAGCGCTGGATGACGTACGCGGGCATCCGTCCGTTGATCTCCTGGGCGAGGCCCACCATGCGCAGCGGGTGGCCGGGGGTGCGGCTGTTGTACGAGAGGTAGTTGGGGTCGAGGGGCAGGCTGTGGCCGCCGACCCCGGGCCCGGGGCGGAAGGCCTGGAAGCCGTAGGGCTTGGTCTCGGCGCAGCGGATGACGTCCCAGAGGTCGACGCCGAGGTCGTGGCAGAGGACGGCCATCTCGTTGGCGAAGGCGATGTTGACGTGCCGGTAGTTGGTTTCGAGTACGGCGACGGTCTCGGCCTCGCGGGGGCCCCGGGCGCGGACGACCTTGTCGGTGAGGCGGCCGTAGAAGGCGGCGGCGGACTCGGTGCAGGCGGAGGTGAGGCCGCCGATCACCTTGGGGGTGTGGGCGTAGCCGTGGGTGCGGTTGCCGGGGTCCAGGCGGCTGGGGGAGTGGGCGAGGTGGAAGTCGCGGCCGGCCCGCAGGCCCGAGCCCTGCTCCAGGAGGGGGCGCAGGAATTCTTCGGTGGCGCCGGGGTAGGCGGCCGACTCCAGCAGAACGGTGGTGTGCGGGCGCAGCCGGGCGGCGAGCGTGCGGGCGGCGGCCTCGACGGCGGACAGGTCGAGGGTGCGGTCCGGGCCGATCCGGGTGGGGGCGCAGATCACGGCGGTACGGACCCGGCCCAGCTCGGCGGGGTCGGTGGTGGGGCGGAAGCCCCGGGCGAGCATCCGGCGGATCTCGGCGGCGGTGAGCGAGCCCTCGACGGGCGGGCGGCCGGCCGCGAGCTCGGCGACGGAACGCGGATCGGTGTCGTAACCGATGGTGGCGATGCCGGCGGCGACGGCGGCCTGGGCGAGAGGGAGACCGAGGTGACCGAGTCCGATGACGGCGAGATCTGCGGGCATGGCGTGAGCCGTCCTTCCCTTGAGTCCGCAGGGGCGCCGGGATCGCCCTTAACCGAGGGCGGGTCGGTGCGCAACCGCTGTGGACAGTTCGAGCCGAGGAAATGTCAGACTAGGCGTAAATATGACCGTGATGGGGGATTTGCGGCTCGGGCCGTCCCTCGTCACCCCCTTCGCGCCTCCCCTTCGTCCCCCCGTTGTCCACAGGCGGTGGCTGAAGCGGCCGCCTGCGGCGAGAATCGGGGGGAGTGACCCGGCTCGTACCTGTACGGGACCACCGCACCAAGCGCACCAGCCGCACCAACCGCACCAACGGGAGGCAGCAGTGAGGACAGCGACACTGGGACCGGCCGAGCGCGACGAGGCGCTCGCCGCGATGGCCGAACGGGAACTGGACGTGCTGGTGGTGGGCGCGGGCGTGGTCGGTGCGGGCACGGCGCTGGACGCCGTGACCCGGGGCCTGTCCACCGGCCTGGTCGAGGCCCGCGACTGGGCCTCGGGCACCTCCAGCCGCTCCAGCAAGCTGATCCACGGCGGCCTGCGCTATCTGGAGATGCTCGACTTCGCCCTCGTGCGGGAGGCGCTGAAGGAGCGGGGGCTGCTGCTGGAGCGGCTCGCGCCGCACCTGGTGAAGCCGGTGCCCTTCCTCTACCCGCTCCAGCACAAGGGGTGGGAGCGCTGGTACGCGGGCTCGGGCGTGGCGCTGTACGACGCGATGTCGGTGTCCTCGGGGCACGGGCGCGGCCTGCCGATGCACCGTCACCTGACGCGGCGGCACGCGCTGCGGGTGGCACCGGCGTTGAAGAAGGACGCGCTGACCGGGGCCCTGCAGTACTACGACGCGCAGATGGACGACGCCCGCTACGTGGCGACCCTGGTGCGGACCGCCGCCGCCTACGGCGCGCACGTCGCCAACCGGGCCCGGGTGATCGGCTTCCTGCGCGAGGGCGAGCGGGTCGTCGGGGTGCGGGTCCAGGACGTGGAGGCGCAGGGCGAGTACGAGATCCGCGCCAAGCAGGTGGTCAACGCGACCGGGGTGTGGACGGACGACACCCAGGCGCTCATCGGGGAACGCGGGCAGTTCCACGTCCGCGCCTCCAAGGGAATTCATCTCGTCGTACCGAAAGATCGAATTCATTCGTCGACCGGATTGATTTTGCGCACCGAGAAATCGGTCCTTTTCGTCATTCCGTGGGGCAGGCACTGGATTGTCGGGACGACGGACACCGATTGGGATCTGGACAAGGCGCATCCCGCGGCTTCCAGTGCCGATATCGACTATCTGCTGGAGCACGTGAATTCCGTGCTGGCCGTTCCGCTGACCCGCGACGACGTGCAGGGCGTGTACGCCGGCCTGCGGCCGCTGCTGGCCGGTGAGTCGGACGCCACCAGCAAGCTCTCCCGGGAGCACACGGTCGCCCACCCGGTGCCGGGCCTGGTGGTGGTCGCGGGCGGCAAGTACACGACGTACCGGGTGATGGCGAAGGACGCCGTGGACGAGGCCGTGCACGCGCTGGACGTGCGGGTCGCGGAGTGCGTCACCGAGGACGTGCCGCTGGCCGGGGCCGAGGGCTACCGGGCGATGTGGAACGCCCGGGCGAGGATCGCCGCCCGTACGGGGCTGCACGTGGTGCGGGTGGAGCACCTGCTGAACAGGTACGGATCGCTGGCCGAGGAGGTGCTGGAGCTGATCGCCGGGGACCCCGGTCTGGGCGAGCCGGTGACCGGGGCGGACGACTACCTGCGGGCGGAGGTCGTCTACGCCGCCTCGCACGAGGGGGCCCGGCACCTGGACGACGTGCTGACCCGGCGCACCCGCATCTCGATCGAGACCTTCGACCGGGGCACGCTCAGCGCGCTGGAGTGCGCGGAGCTGATGGCGCCGGTGCTCGGGTGGGACAAGGGACAGGTGGAGCGGGAGGTGGAGCACTACCAGAAGCGGGTGGAGGCCGAACGCGAGTCGCAGCGCCAGCCCGACGACCTGACGGCGGACGCGGCCCGGCTGGGCGCGCCGGACATCGTGCCGCTGTAAGGAGGACGGGGACGAGGTGCCGGTGTCCGGCGCCGGTCCGGGTGGATTCCGTACGGGTATCTGACGGGATATCCGTACGGGAGGTCCGCACGGGAGAGCGGGTGCGGGGTGCGGCGGTTGTCCGTCGCGCCCCGGGGGTGTTGGCGGTCCGTGCGTGGGGGACAATGGGGGCTCTGCCAGGGCGGGTTGCCGCATCGTCGGAGAAGCTGCCGAGAAGGTCTGCGGCATGTGCGTACGCGTGCGTAACGAGTGCGTACATGTGTGTACGGCCGGGGCGCGGGGCGAAGATCAGGGATCGCAGAGGGGACGCATGTCGGACGAGCCGGAGCAGTCGCGGAAGAGCACGCAGGATGCCGTGTCCGACGAGAAGCGGGATGCTGCGTCCGGCGGCGGGCGGGACGCCGGGACGGGTGCGCCTCGGGGTGTCGCTCCCCGGGGCGACGGCTCGCGGGCGGACGGACCCCGGGGCGACGGGCCCCGGCCCGGCGACGAGGCCGTGGCCGGTCCCAAGGTGCCGGGCGCCAGGCCGGCGAGCGATTCCGGGCCGGTGGGCGGCCCCGGGACCGCGGGTGGCCCCGAGCGCGCCGCCGGAGACGCCAAGGCCCGTGACCCCAGGGCGACGAGCGACGCCAAGCCGGCGTCCGGTTCCAAGGCCGCGGAGGCCAAGCCGGTGATCGGCTCCAGGGCTGGTGACGCCCAGTCGGCGTCCGCCCCCAAGGCCGCCGATGCCAAGCCGGTGACCGGTTCCAAGGCCGCCGATGCCAAGCCGGCCTCCGCCCCCAAGGCCGGTGACGCCAAGGTCCGTGAGGCCAGGGCCGGCAGCGGTCGCCGGAACAGCGCCGTGTCCGACGAGGCCGCCTCCGAGGCAGCCAGGGACGCCGCGTCCGACACCTCCAAGGAGGTCGAGGGGCGGTTGCTCGCCGGGCGCTACCGGCTCGGCGACGTGCTGGGGCGGGGCGGCATGGGCACCGTCTGGCGTGCCGTCGACGAGACGCTGGGCCGCACCGTCGCCGTCAAGGAACTGCGCTTCCCCACCGCCATCGACGAGGACGAGAAGCGCCGCCTGATCACCCGCACCCTGCGCGAGGCCAAGGCGATCGCCCGGATCCGCAACCACGGCGCGGTCACCGTCTTCGACGTCGTCGACGAGGACGACCGTCCGTGGATCGTGATGGAGCTGATCGAGGGCAAGTCCCTCGCCGAAGCCATCCGCGAGGACGGCCTGCTGACGCCCCGCCGCGCCGCCGAGGTCGGCCTCGCCATCCTCGACGTGCTGCGCGCCGCCCACCGCCAGGGCATCCTGCACCGCGACGTCAAGCCCTCCAACGTGCTGATCGCCGAGGACGGCCGGGTCGTCCTGACCGACTTCGGCATCGCCCAGGTCGAGGGCGACCCCTCGATCACCTCCACCGGCATGCTCGTCGGCGCGCCCTCGTACATCTCCCCGGAGCGGGCGCGCGGCCACAAGCCCGGCCCCGCCGCCGACATGTGGTCGCTCGGCGGGCTCATCTACGCCTCGGTGGAAGGCGTTCCGCCGTACGACAAGGGTTCGGCGATCGCCACCCTGACCGCCGTGATGACCGAGCCGGTGGACCCGCCCAAGCACGCGGGCCCGCTGGAGGACGTCATCTACGGCCTCCTCGCCAAGGACCCCGAGCAGCGCCTCGACGACGCGGGCGCCCGCGCCCTGCTGAACGACGTGCTGGTCCGCCTGGACGAGGCGGACGCCGCCGGGGACGAACTGGCCCGCTCCGACGCCACGAAGCTGGTTCCGCTTCCGCCGGTCCCGGAGGAGAGGTCCGCCCCGCGCCCGCCGAAGGCGGCCAAGGCGCAGAAGGCCCCCAAGGTCACGAAACCCGCCGCCGCCTCGGCCGCCGCGGCGGCCCCCGTCGCTCCCGCGGTGGCGGGCCCCGCCGCGGCGGGTGCGGCGACCGCCGCGATGCAGTCCAGCGGAACGGGTTCCGGTTCCGGCGGCACGCCGCCCGGCACGACCGGCGGGATGTCACCCGACACGCGCAAGAAGGTCCTCCTGGCCGTCGCGCTGGTCGCGGTCCTCGCCGTCCTCGCCACCGTGCTCGTCATCGCCCTCAGCGGCCAGGACCAGGACCCGGGCGCCACCGGCAAGGGCGGCGCGCAGACCAGCGGCGCCACCGCCGGCGGCGACTCCAAGAACGCGGACAAGGACCCGGCGAAGGACCCCGCCAAGGACAAGGACAAGGACAAGAACACCGCCGCCCCGGACAAGGGCACCGGCGGCAGCACGCCCCCCGGCACGCCGGACCAGGGCAAGCCCGCCGACGGCGCGGCCCCCGCGGGCTACACGACCGTCACCGACGACCGCTTCCACTTCACGATGGCGATGCCCGAGGGGTTCCGCCGCACGGACATAGCGGGCAAGAACTCGGGCGGCATATACAACAAGGAGAAGGGCGGCTTCCCGCGCGTCCAGGTCGACTTCACCCCCACCCCCGGCCCCAACGCGGCCGCCGCCTGGTTCGGGGCGGTCACCTCCGTCGCCCGCTCCAGCAGTGACTTCAAGCAGATCGGCATCGAGCCGGTGGACTACAACGGCTACCCCTCGACCGCCGACTGGCACTTCGAGCGCACCGAGCAGGGCCGCCGGACGCACGTCCTCAACCGCGGCTTCAAGGTCGACGACAAGCGCGGCTACGCGATCATGGTGAGCTGCCCCGCCGACGAGTGGGACGGCCCCGAGTGCAAGCAGCTCCGCGACACCGCCTTCGCCACGTTCAAGCCGACCGGCTGAGCGGCGACTTTGCCGGGATGAGGTGACACCGCCGCGCAACGGGGTATTGCCACGTATCGTGAGACCCCGTGGACCGTACGCAGCCGCAATGGGCCGGTAAAGGACCGGAATTGACGGCTTCGGACGGCCCGCACGGTCTCGGTGGACGGTTCCGCCGGTCAGGAGCGGCGGGCGAACGCGCACATGGGGGAGGCGTCGTGGACGAGTACGCGGGACGGGTGCTTGCCGATCGCTACCGCCTTCCGCTGCCCCCCTCCGACGAGTACGACCTCGTGGAGACGCGCGCCTTCGACACCCACAGCGGCCAGGAGGTCCTGGTCCGCCAGGTGCCGCTGCCGGAAGTGGTGGACGCCGAGTTCCTCGACGCCGACGGCGCGCCCGTCCACCGGCGCAACGTCCCCGGGCGCGGGACGCCGCCCCGCGCCACCGATCCGACCGTGCTGCGCGCCGTCGAGGCCGTGGAGGCGGTCGCGCAGATCCCCGACCACCCCCGGATAGACCAGGTCTACGACGTCTTCCAGGAGGACGGCTCGCTGTGGATCGTCAGCGAGCTGGTCTCCGCGCGTCCGCTCGCCGCCCTGCTCGCCGAGGCCCCGCTCAGCCCCTACCGGGCCGCCGAGGTCGCCTCCGACGTGCTGACCGCGCTGCGCGTGCTGCACGCGCACGGCTGGACCCACCGCAACATCACCGTGCGCACCGTGCTGGTCTGCGACGACGGCCGCATCGTGCTCACCGGTCTCGCGGCGGGCGCCGCCGAGGAGGCGTTGTGCGGGTACGCCCCGATTCCCGGCCGCGCCCCCGCCGACCCCGGCACGCAGGACGGCGGCTGGTCGGACGGTACGGTCCCGGTGCCTCGCGGGCACGTCGCCCCGGGTGAGGAGGAGACCGCCGAGCGCCCCGCCCTTCCGGCGCTCCCCTCCGCCTTCCAGAGCGAGGAGCGGCCCCCCGCGCAGGACCCCAGAGCCGCCAGGGCCGGGGCCATAGCCGCTTACCGGGCGGGCGCGCGGGCGGCGGTCCAGGCGACCGAGGAGCAGCGCCGCCAGGCCGACCCGGCCCGTGGGCCGTACCTCCAGGACCAGGACGGCGGCCGGCCGCCCGCCGCGGACTACGGCGCTGGCACGGGCCCGATATCCCCCTACGGCGACCCGCCGGACCGCCCCCGCACCCCCGCCGTCGCCCCGCTGGGCCAACGCCCGGGCGCGGCCCCGCCGTACCCCGGGACCACCGGCCGCCCGGCCTCCGCCCCGGGCGCACCGCCGCGCACGCCCGACGCCCCCCGCACGCCGGAGGCCCTCCGCACGTCCGAGGGCTCCCGTACGTCCGGCGCTTCCCGTGCGTCCGAGGACTCCCGTACGACGGCGAGCGCCCCCGGCGCCGGTGTCGAGCGGGCCGGTGAGTCCGCGCCCGGCGCGGGCTGGCACGGCGCGGTGCCCCGGGGCGGGAGCGGCGCCGGCGGCGAGGCCCTGCGCGCCGACGACATGCGCCACGGCCGCCCCGCCCCGGCGCCGGGCGCACCCCACGCGGCCCGCGCGCAGCTTCCCGCGCCGGGCCACAAGCCCGAGCAGCGGCCGTCGAAGGGCGGCGGGCGCTGGGACGACGTCATCGCCGGGCTGCCCTACCGGGGCCCGAGCACGCCGCTGGCCGCCGAGCGTGCCCGGCAGACCCGCATCAACGTCGTCGGCGCGGTCACCGAACGCTGGGCGCCCGAGCAGGCGGGCCCGGTGCACGTCAACTGGCAGCTCGCGCCCCCGATCGGGCCCGCCACCGACCTGTGGGCGCTCGGCGCGCTGCTGTTCCGCGTCGTGCAGGGCCACGCCCCCTATCCGGAGGACAACGCGGCCGAGCTGGTGCAGATGGTGTGCGCCGAGCCGCCCGCCTTCGCGGAGGACTGCGGTCCGCTGCGGCCCGTCGTGGAGTCGCTGCTGCGTCAGGACCCCACCGAGCGGCCCGACTTCGAGGAACTGCGCGGCTGGCTGCGGTCCCTGGTGCGCTCGGCGCCGGAGCCGGAGGCGGGCGCCAAGGTCGTGCCGGTGCCCTCGCCGCCCGACGCGGCGCGGCTGCCGATCGTACGGCGCAGGGGCGAACTCGTCCGCAGGCGCAAGGGCAAGGGGAAGAGCGCCGCGAACCAGGGCCGGCACCGGCACAAGCAGCCCAAGGGTGCGGCGAAGGCCGAACCCGCCCGGCCGCCCAGGCCGCAGCGCGGCCCCCGCGAGCCGCGCATCGGGGCCCGGCAGCCGCGCTCACTGGGGCGGTGGCTGCTCGTGCTGGTGTTCGCGGTGCTGGCGGCGGCCGTGGTGTACGCGGTGAAGTTCATGCCGCAGGACCAGGGGGCGGCCAACGGCCAGAACACCGGCAGCGGGCAGCCCGCGCGGTCGCAGCAGCCCCCGCAGCCCGCGCAGACGTCCGACGGCGAGCCGCCCGAGGAGTCCGGCAGGGCGTCCGAGCCCGCGCCACCGCCCGAGCGCACCGCGGACTCCGGGCTGACGCCCGGGTACGAACTGGTCAAGGACGCGAAGGGCTTCGAGATCGCCGTCGGCAAGAACTGGCGGCGCGAGGCGGGCAGCAACGGCCAGGTGCGCTACTACAACGGCGACATCGAACTCGTCGTCGTGCCGGGCCGGGACACCGTCAGGGAGATGGGGCCCGACCCCATGGAGTACCAGCTCAAGACGGAGCCCGAGACGCAGCCGCTGCGCGACTCCACCTGGGCCACCAGCGAGGGCCTGCGCAGCATCGGCGTCGGCCGACAGGCGGGCGCCGAGGCGCAGTTCAAGTGGCGGGACCGCAGCACGCGGTGGGTCTTCGTCCGCAACCGGGTGATGATCTTCAACGAGAAGTACCACATCGTCCAGGTCATCGGGCCGGACTCGCAGCGCGACGAGGTCACCCGGGTCTACGAGGCGGCGGCCCCGCACTACCGGCCCACGTCCTGAGTTCCGCGCCCCCGGTTCCGGCCGCGCGGCATCACGGTGCGGTCTCGCTGATCGCCCCTGTGTTCCCCGTCCGCGCCCGCGATCCGTAATCTGGGTCGCCGAGACACGGGGCGGTGGGCGGGATCGTGGAACACGCGGGGCACGCGGAGAACGCAGGCGGCAGGAACGCGGCGGACGGCGCGGGAAGCGGCATACGGACGGGCGAACTGCTCGCCGGCCGCTACCGGCTGGGCGACGTCCTGGGCAGCGGCGGCATGGGCCGGGTCTGGCGGGCCAGGGACGAAGTGCTGCACCGCACCGTCGCCGTCAAGGAGTTGCGGGCCGGACTGTACGCCGCCGAGGCCGACCGGATCGTGCTGCACGCCCGCACCCAGAAGGAGGCGCGGGCCGCCGCCCGCATCAACCACCCGGGCGTCGTCACCGTGCACGACGTGCTGGAGCACGACGACCGTCCGTGGATCGTCATGGAGTACGTGGACGGGCCCTCCCTCGCGGACGCCCTCAAGGAGACCGGCAGCGTCTCCCCGCAGGAGGCGGCCCGGATCGGCCTGCAGGTCCTGGGCGCGCTGCGGGCCGCGCACGGGGTCGGCGTGCTGCACCGGGACGTGAAGCCGGGCAACGTGATGCTGGCCAAGGACGGGCGGGTGCTGCTCACCGACTTCGGCATCGCCGCCATCGAGGGCGACTCCACGATCACCAGGACCGGTGAACTGGTCGGCTCGCTGGACTACTTGGCCCCCGAGCGCATCCGGGGCGAGGACCCGGGACCCGCCTCCGACCTGTGGGCGCTCGGCGCGACGCTCTACACGGCGGTCGAGGAGCGCTCGCCGTTCCGCAGGACCTCGCCGATCAGCACCATGCAGGCGGTGGTGGCGGAGGAGCCCTCGCCGTCGTACCACGCGGGGGCGCTCGCCCCGGTGATCACCGCCCTGCTGCACAAGGAGGCCGGTGAACGCCCCTCGGCGGCCGAGACGGAGCGGATGCTGTGGGAGGTGCGGGAGGGGCGGCGGCCCCGGGCGGCGCAGGAGTACGTACCGACGCGGGCGGTGTCCCAGGAGGAGCTGAACCCCGTGACGCCGATGCCGCCGACGACGCCGCAGCCGGAGGCGGTGAACGTACCGCAGCAGTACCCCTACCCGCCCGCCCACCAGCACCCGTCGGCCGGGCACACGCACCCGACCGGACATCCGCACGCGTCGTCCGGCGGGCAGGCGCCGCCGTTCCCGCACACGTCGCCGCAGGCCCCCGCGTATCCGCAGCCGTACCCGCCGTCGCCGACGCCACCGTCCTCCCCGTCGTCCGCGCAGGGCAAGTCGCCGGGCAAGGTGCTGCTCGTGGTGCTGGCGGCGGCGGCCATCGGCGGCGGGGCCGTCTTCGGCGTGCTCCAGTGGAAGGGCGGCGACACCTCCACCGGCGACGACCAGGCCTCCGTCTCCGGAGGCCGGCAGGGCGGCGGCGAGTCCACCAAGGGGCAGGACCAGGAAGCCGGCAAGGAGTCCGGCAAGGACACCGCCAAGGAGACCGGCAAGGGCGAGCCGACGAAGGACACGCTTCCGGCCGGCTGGCGCGAGGTCGGCGAGAGCCGGTTCAGCCTGCCCGTGCCGAAGGGCTGGCAGCGGAAGCAGACCGGGCCGAACCAGTACGACTACACGCCGGACGACGGCCGCCACATGATCCGCATCAACGTCGATCCCACGCCCGACTACGACAACCCCTACGACCACCTCGTCCAGTTGGAGAAGGGCCTCGGCAAGCAGCTCCCCGACTTCCGGCGGGAGCGCCTGGAACAGGACACCTACCGCGACCGGAGGAGCGGCGTCCTGGAGTTCACCTTCCGCGAGAAGGGCAGGACGCCCGGCCCCCGGTACGCGGTGGACATGCTCTACGTCGACGAGACCGGCCCCGAGTACGCGCTGTACGTCACCGGGCCCGCCGCCGAACGCGAGACCACCAAGGAGCGCTTCGACGTCCTGACCAGGGGCTGGCGCATCAAGCGGTAGCGCTCCCCACCGGCCCGTGGCGCCGGTGTGCTGACGCGGTCACGGCTCTGCATCGCTCAGCCGCCTCCGTGGCGACGGGGAGCGTGTACGCGTCAGGATGGGCGCATGACGAACGACGGGGGACAGGCGTTCGAGCCCACCAGTTACGGGCTCCGGCCGCCGGACGCACCACAGCAGCAGCCCGCACGCGCCCACGACGGCACCCGGCCCACGCAGGCCCGGGCGCCGCTCCCGCCGCCCCGCCCGCCGCAGGGCCCCGCGCGTGATCAGGCGCCCGCCGCACCGGCCCGTTCGGCCGACCCGTGGTCGGGCCGCACCATCGGCGGCCGCTACCGGCTGGTGTCCCGCCTCGGGCACGGCGGCATGGGCACGGTCTGGCGGGCCCACGACGAGATCGTGGACCGCGACGTGGCGGTGAAGGAGCCGCGCGTCCCTGACCACCTCCCCGAGCGCGACCGGCAGAACGTCTACCTGCGCATGCAGCGCGAGGCGCGGGCCGCCGCCCGGATCGACCACCCCAACGTGGTCACGGTGCACGACGTGGTGGTCGAGGACGGCAAGCCGTGGATCGTGATGGAGCTGGTCCAGGGCCACTCGCTGGCCGGCCGCCTCCAGGAGGGCACCCTCGACGCACGGGACGCCGCCCGCATCGGCCTCGCCGTCCTCGGCGCGCTGACCGCCGCCCACCAGGCGGGGGTGCTGCACCGCGACGTCAAGCCCGACAACGTGCTCCTCGGGCAGAACGACCGCGTCGTCCTCAGCGACTTCGGCATCGCCCGGGTCGAGGGCGAGCAGGGCCTCACCGAGACCGGCGGCTTCGTCGGCTCGCCCGAGTTCGTCGCCCCCGAACGGGTGCTGGGGCAGCGGCCGGGCCCCGCCTCCGACCTGTGGTCGCTGGGCGTCGTGCTGTACGCGGCCGTCGAGGGCATGTCCCCGTACCGGCGCTCCAACACCCCCGCCACCCTCCAGGCCGTGCTGTCCGCCGAGCCGCAGGCCCCCGCCCGGGGCTCCGGCGCGCTGGGGTCGCTGGTGATGCGCCTGCTCCACAAGGACCCGGCGGCCCGGCCGGGCGCCGCCGAGGTGCGCCGGGCCCTGGAGAAGGCCGCCGGACAGGCTCCGCCGCCGCCGGTCACCCGGGTGCTGAACCGGTCCACGGCCGGGGACTGGGTGCCGCCGGTGCTCCGGCGCAGCAGGAAGGCGCGGTTCGGGCTGCTCGGCGGTGTCGTGGTGGTCGCCCTGGCGCTGCTGCTCGTCCTGCTCAACCCCTTCGCCGGTGACGGTCCGCCGGACGGCTGGAAGCTGCACCGCGAACTCCAGAGCGTCACCGCCGAGGTGTACCTGCCGGGCGACTACAAGAAGCAGGAGGACGACGACCCGGGGATCGAGCGGTACTACGAGCCCGGATACGTCTTCCAGGTCCATTTCGAGCGGCGCCCGCTGGCCGAGGTCAAGGGCACCGACGTGCAGCCGGAGAAGTCGGACTGGGCGGAGTACTACCGCAAGGGCGGCAAGAACGGCATGGACATGAAGAAGGCGGAGGTGAGGAGCCTCGACACCACCTGGCAGGGGAGGGAGTCCTTCGACACCGTCGTCGACTACACGCCCTACAGCACCAGCGACAGCGACAAGGACCCGATCCGCTACCGGCACCACGAGCGGATGCTGGTGAGCAAGGAGAAGCAGGCGTACTGGCGGCTGAAGGTGTCCATGCCCTCGGAGGGCAGGTTCGCGGCCGAGGGCGAGCGGTTGTTCGACGACATCGCCAAGTACCTCAAGATCCTGGATCTTCAGGGATCCGCCGACTCCTGACCCGGGAAGCGCCCCTGATCAGGGCCTATGTGCCAGCGACTGCTGGCACGGTCGTGCGGGGCCGGTGAAAAGCCGTTACCGACGGGTACCAAAAGTGCCCGCCGGGCCATACGCTCGCGTTCATGACGGACTCGCAGGCCCTCACGGCACCCCTCGGCACCAACCCCCTCGCCCCCGCGCCCGCCGGCGCGCGCACCGCCGCCGACGTGGTCACCCCCGAAGTGGTGGCGCAACTGACCCGGGGCGTGGTCGGTTCGGGGCGGACCGCGAGCCACACCCCCTTCACCGGCGAGAAGCTGGCCGACCTCCCCGAGTCCACCCCCGAGGACGTCGCCCTCGCCTTCGAGCGGGCCCGCACCGCGCAGATCGCCTGGGGCGGCCTGCCGGTCAAGCAGCGCGCCGCCGTCCTGCTGCGCTTCCACGACCTGGTCCTGGAGCGGCAGGCCGAGATCCTCGACCTGATCCAACTGGAGACCGGCAAGGCCCGCCTGCACGCGCACGAGGAGATCCAGGCCGTCGCGATGGCCGCCCGCCACTACGGCCGCCAGGCCCCCGCCTACCTGAAGCCCAAGCGGCACACGGGCGCGGTGCCCGTCCTCACCAAGGTCACCGAGCAGCGCCAGCCGCGCGGCGTCGTCGGCCAGATCTCGCCGTGGAACTACCCCTTCGAGCTGTCCGTCGGCGACTGCCTGCCCGCCCTGGTCGCGGGCAACGCGCTCGTCATGAAGCCCGACACGGAGACCGCGCTGTCCGCCCTGTGGGGCCGTGACCTGCTGGTCGAGGCGGGTCTGCCGCCGGAGGTCTTCCAGGTCGTCCTCGGCGAGGGCCCGGTCGTCGGCCCCGCCGTCGTCCAGCACGCCGACTACGTGTCCTTCACCGGCTCCACCCGCACCGGCCGCGAGATCGCGCAGAACGCGGGCGCCCGCCTGGTCGGCGTCTCCCTCGAACTCGGCGGCAAGAACGCCATGCTGGTGCTCGCGGACGCCGACGTGGAGAAGGCCGCCGCCGGCGCCGTCCGCGCCTGCTTCGCCTCCGCCGGGCAACTGTGCATCTCCATCGAGCGGCTGTACGTCCACGAGTCGGTCGCCGACGACTTCGTGCAGCGCTTCGTCGCCCGCACCAGGGCGATGCGCCTGGGCAACGCCCTCGCGTACGGCGCCGACCTGGGCTCGCTGGTCGGCCCGCGCCAGTTGGAGACCGTCACCCGGCACGTCGAGGAGGCCGTCAGCAAGGGCGCCACCGTCCTCACCGGCGGCACCGCCCGCCCCGACGTCGGCCCGTACTTCTACGAGCCGACCGTCCTGGAGGGCGTCGAGAGCCCGATGGCGGTCTGCGGCGAGGAGACCTTCGGCCCGGTCGTCTCGATCTACCGGTTCCGCGACGAGGACCAGGCGGTCGCGGAGGCCAACGGGACCCCGTACGGCCTGAATGCGAGCGTCTGGACCAAGAGCGCCAAGCGCGGCCACGCGGTCGCCTCCCGCCTGCGCACCGGCACGGTGAACATCAACGAGGGCTACGGCCCCGCGTACGCCAGCGTCCGGGCCCCGATGGGCGGCATGAAGGAGTCCGGGCTGAGCCGCCGGCACGGCTCCGAGGGCATCCTGAAGTACACCGAGGCGCAGACCGTCGCCCAGCAGCGGCTGATCCCGCTCGCCCCGGCCTTCGGAATGGACGACGAGAAGTACGCGGCCTTCATGACCGCCGGCCTCAGGGCGATGAAGGCCCTGCGCCTGCGCTGACGGACCGGGGCGGGGCGCCGGGAGCGGCGCCCCGCCCGCCCTGCCCGGCCGCTCCCTCCACCTTTCACCAGAACGAGGAGTGCACGTGTCACAGGAGAGCTCTGCCCAGAACACCGGGGACGACGGCGAGTTCGACTACGACGTGATCGTCGTCGGCTCGGGCTTCGGCGGAGCCGTCTCCGCGCTCCGGCTCACCGAGAAGGGGTACCGCGTCGGCGTCCTGGAGGCCGGCCGCCGCTTCACCCGCGACACCCTGCCCAAGAACTCCTGGGACCTGAGGAACTACCTGTGGGCTCCCGCGCTGGGCCTCTTCGGCATCCAGCGCGTGCACCTGCTGGGAAAGGTCATGGTCCTGGCAGGCGCGGGCGTCGGCGGCGGCTCGCTGAACTACGCCAACACCCTGTACGTGCCCCCCGCCCCCTTCTTCGAGGACCCGCAGTGGGCGGGCATCACCGACTGGCAGGCCGAACTCGCTCCGTACTACGACCAGGCCAAGCGGATGCTGGGCGTACGCGTCAACCCGACCATGACCCCCTCCGACGTCCACCTGCTGGCGACCGCCGAGGCGATGGGGGTGGGCGACACCTTCCGGCTGGCCCCGGTGGGCGTCTTCTACGGCGACGGGCGGGACGCCGACGCCACCTCGGCGTCCACGCCGGGCGAGGAGGTTCCCGACCCCTACTTCGGCGGCAGGGGACCGGCCCGCAAGGGGTGCATCGAGTGCGGCGAGTGCATGACCGGCTGCCGGCACGGCGCGAAGAACACCCTCAACGAGAACTACCTCCACCTCGCCGAGCGGGCCGGCGCCGTCATCCACCCCATGACCTCCGTCCTCGGCCTGGCCGAGCACCCCGACGGCGGGTACCGCGTCGCCACCGCCCCCACCGACGCCCGCCGCAAGGGCACCCGGAAGATCTTCCGGGCCCGCCGGGTCGTCGTCGCGGCCGGAACGTACGGCACCCAGACCCTCCTGCACGCCATGAAGGACGGCGGCCACCTGCCCCGCGTCTCCGCGAAGCTGGGCGAGCTGACCCGTACCAACTCCGAGGCCCTGGTGGGCTCCCAGACCACCGACCGCCGCTACCGCAAGGCGCACGGCGCCCAGCTCGGCACCTCCGACGGCTCCGGGAAGGTCGACTTCACCCGCGGCGTCGCCATCACGTCCTCGATCCACCCCGACGCCAGCACCCACATCGAGCCGGTCCGCTACGGCAAGGGCTCCAACGCCATGGGCGCGCTGTCCATCCTCCAGGTGCCGTACGCGGAGAAGTTCCCGCGCGTCCTCGGCTGGGCGGTCAACATGCTGCGCCACCCCACCCTCGCCGCGCGCTCCCTCTCCAACCACCGCTGGTCGGAGAAGACCATCATCGGCCTCGTCATGCAGTCCCTGGACAACTCCCTGACCACGTACCGCAAGCCGGGCGGCATCGGAAAGGGCCTGCTCACCGCCCGCCAGGGCCACGGCGCGCCCAACCCCCAGCAGATCCCCGAGGCCACCCGGGCCGCCTCCCTGCTGGCCGAGGAGATCAACGGCTTCGCGGGCAGCAACGTCGGCGAGCTGATGGGCACCCCGCTCACCGCGCACTTCCTGGGCGGCTGCCCGATCGGCGCGAGCGCGGCCGAGGGCGTCATCGATCCGTACCACCGCCTCCACGGGCACCCCGGCATCTCCGTCGTCGACGGCTCGGCGGTCTCCGCCAACCTCGGGGTCAACCCCTCCCTCACCATCACCGCGCAGGCGGAGCGCGCCATGTCGCTGTGGCCCAACAAGGGCGAGCCGGACCCCCGCCCGGCCCAGGGCGAGGCATACGTGCGGCTCGCGCCCGTCGAGCCCAGGTCCCCGGCCGTCCCCGCCGACGCCTTCGGCGCGCTGCGGCTGCCGCTGCTGGCGGTTCCGGCGGTGCCGCCGAAACGGGAGCCGAGGAAGACGCCGTAGCGGCGGGCGGGTACGCGAAAGGGGCTGCATCCCCCTCCGAATGCAGCCCCCCTCACGTCACGCGGTCACGCCCGCGTCATCACGCCTGCGCCTTCTTGCGGCGTACGACGAACATCGCGCCGACGCCCAGCGCCACGGCCGCGCCGCCCGCCAGGGCGAACATCGGCAACTGCGAGGAGGCGCCGGTCTCGGCGAGGTTGCCGGTGACCGGGAACTTCTGGACGTCGCCCTGCGGCTTGTGGTCCGGACCCGGCTTTCCGGGCTTCTGGCCGGGCTTGCCGGGCTTGGCATCGGGGCTGCCGGGCTTGCCGGGCTTCTCGCCGGGCTCGACCGGCTTGGCCTCCTCCTCCTTGCCCGGGTCGGTGCCCGGCTTCAGGACGGCGAAGGCGACCTCGGCGCCGTAGTTCTCGGCGATGCACTCCTTGCCCTTGACGTTGGCGAGGTAGGCGCCGGTGCCGAAGGTGTAGCTGTCACCGGCCGGGGCGTTCTTGTCGATGCCGACCCGCAGGTCGATCTTCACGAACTGGTTGGGCCGGATGTTCTCGACACCCCAGAAGTAGTCGCCCGCGAGGTCCTTGTCCCCGATGCCGATCCACTTGCCGGACTCCGGCTCCTTGAACTGGAGCGTGACGAACTTGCTGAGGAACTTGTCCTCGTCGAGCTCGTAGTTCTCCACCTCGGCCCAGAACGCGACCTCCTTGAGGTCGGTCTTGGAGACGTTGGAGAGCTGGAGCGAGAAGTTCTTCCAGCCGCTGCCCGCGACGATCTTGCCCGGCAGGCCGGAGATCTTCGCGTCGAGGGCCTCCTCGACGAAGCCCTCGTCGATCTCCTCGCAGTACGGGGGCATCTCCGGAACGCCCTCTTCGTCGCCCTCGCCGGGGGCGGGCTTGTCATCGGGCTTGTCGGCCGGCTTGTCGCCCGGCTTGTCCGCGGGCTTCTCCCCCGTGACACCGCCCGGCTTGTCGGCGGGCTTGTCGCCGGGCTTGTCGGCCGGCTTGTCCGCGGGCTTGTCGCCCGGCTTGTCGGCGGGCTTCTCGCCCGTGACGTCGCCCGGCTTCTTGTCGTCCTGGGACGCGCCCGGGACGGGGGTGGCCGTCGGGGTGGAGCCCGGGACCGGGGTGTCCGCGAAGGCGGCCGTCGCCGACAGCAGCGAGACGGGGGCTATGACGGCCGTGGCGGCCGCGAGGGCCAGGGAACGGCGCAATTTCATGGGACCTCAGAAAGTCTGGCGTGCCCACTACGGGGGACGTGGCACGAGATGTGAGGGGCCAAGGTGCTGGAGTCGCACCAATGTCCACAGATACGCAGGGGAGACTCATGATCGACGCAGAGGGTTGTACGCGCGGATGCGCAATCCTCACGTGATCTGCGCCACCACGCGCCCTGCGGCGGCCGAGAGGGGGGGGCAACCCTGCCGACCGGCTCCGGGCGTCCCCGGAGCCGACCGCCTGGGGCGACCGTGCGGCTGTCCCCTGCCGTCCGGTCGCACACGCTGGAGCGAGGTCCCACGACGTACCGGCCGAGCCCGTACGTCTCACGCCCCAGCCGGGGCCACGCGTGGCACCGGGACCAACGAAGCCGCCGACGCCCCGGTCACGCGCCGTACGAGTGACCGCAGGAACGCACGCGCCCCCCTGCGCGCCCGCAACCCGGGTGCCCGGAACCCCTTCAGACGCGGCCCCGGCACAGCTCCAGCAGCGTCAGGGCCAGCGTCGTGCCCGGCTTGCCGAGGGCGTCCCGGTAGCGGGTCAGGATCTCCGTCTCGCGCGACAGGTTCACCCGGCGCCCGCCCGAGGTGATCCGGGCCTCCTGGATGACCGCCGAGACGGCCATCCGCTCCTGCACGAGCCCGATGATCCGGTCGTCCAGCGCGTCGACGCGCCCGCGCGCACCGGTGATGAGGGCGGCCGCGTCCTCGGTGCGCGCTCCGGTGGCCTCGGTGGTGGCGGCGGCGCTGGTGGTGGTGGCGTTGCTCATGTCCGTACTCCTGGGGTGAGAGAAGCGCCCGCGGCGGGCCACCAGGTCCGGAAACGACAGAACGCCCCGGGCCTGTCGGCCCGGGGCGCCTGGGAAGTCGCTTGTCAGTTGCTACAAGCAGCACGACCGTGGCAGCCGGACGGGCCGGGTGCCATAGGTAAAGACGAAGGTCGTGTACGAGCGCATGGAGGGCATTATGGCCCCCGCGCCCCGCACCGGCCAACGCGGGCCCGGATGATGAGACGGGCGTCCCAGGAGCGGCCGCCGTCGCGGCCGTCCAACGGGGGCATCGGGCGACCCCGGTAGAATCGACATTCCCGACCCCTTTTTACCGCCGGAAGGCCGCCCGTGCCCGCAGCGCCCCTTGCCGCCCCCGACGTCGTCCTCGTCGTCGACTTCGGCGCGCAGTACGCCCAGCTCATCGCCCGCCGTGTCCGCGAGGCCCGGATCTACAGCGAGATCGTCCCGAGCACCATGCCGGTGTCGGAGATGCTCGCGAAGAACCCGAAGGCGATCATCCTCTCCGGCGGTCCCTCCTCGGTGTACGCCGAGGGAGCCCCGGCCATCGACCGCGCGCTCTTCGAGGCCGGCGTCCCCGTCTTCGGCATGTGCTACGGCTTCCAGATCATGGCCACCACGCTCGGCGGCACCGTCGACGACAACGGCGCCCGCGAGTACGGCCGCACCCCGCTGAAGGTCACCCGTTCCGGCTCCACGCTGTTCGAGGGCACCCCGGACGAGCAGTCGGTGTGGATGTCGCACGGCGACGCCTGCTCGGCGGCCCCCGAGGGCTTCACCGTCACCGCGTCCACCGACGTGGTCCCGGTCGCCGCCTTCGAGAACGACGAGAAGAAGCTCTACGGCGTCCAGTACCACCCCGAGGTGCTGCACTCCACGCACGGCCAGCAGGTCCTGGAGCACTTCCTCTACCGGGGCGCGGGCATCGAGCCCACCTGGACGACCGGCAACGTCATCGAGGAGCAGGTCGCCCTCATCCGCGAGCAGGTCGGCGACAAGCGCGCCATCTGCGGCCTGTCCGGCGGCGTGGACTCTGCGGTCGCCGCGGCCCTCGTCCAGCGCGCCATCGGCGACCAGCTCACCTGCGTCTACGTCGACCACGGCCTGATGCGCAAGGGCGAGACCGAGCAGGTCCAGAAGGACTTCGTCGCCGCGACCGGCGCCCGGCTGGTCGTGGTGGACGCCGAGAAGCGCTTCCTGGACGCACTGGCCGGCGTCTCCGACCCGGAGACCAAGCGGAAGATCATCGGCCGCGAGTTCATCCGCGTCTTCGAGCAGGCCCAGCTGGAGATCCTCCAGGAGGACGGCCCGGAGGTCGCGTTCCTGGTCCAGGGCACCCTGTACCCGGACGTCGTCGAGTCCGGCGGCGGCACCGGCACCGCGAACATCAAGTCGCACCACAACGTGGGCGGACTCCCCGACGACATCGAGTTCGAGCTGGTCGAGCCGCTGCGCCAGTTGTTCAAGGACGAGGTCCGGATGGTCGGCCAGGAGCTGGGCCTCCCGGAGGAGATCGTCCAGCGCCAGCCGTTCCCCGGCCCCGGCCTCGGCATCCGCATCGTCGGCGAGGTCACCAAGGAGCGCCTGGACCTGCTGCGCGACGCCGACGCCATCGCCCGCGAGGAGCTGTCCGCGGCCGGTCTGGACCGTGAGATCTGGCAGTGCCCGGTGGTGCTGCTCGCCGACGTGCGCTCGGTGGGCGTGCAGGGCGACGGCCGCACCTACGGCCACCCGATCGTGCTGCGCCCGGTCTCGTCCGAGGACGCCATGACGGCGGACTGGACGCGCATGCCGTACGAGGTCCTCGCGAAGATCTCGACGCGCATCACCAACGAGGTCAAGGACGTCAACCGCGTCGTCCTCGACGTCACGAGCAAGCCGCCGGGGACGATCGAGTGGGAGTGACTCCCCAGCTCGGACCCGCTTGAGGTCAACGCCGACGCCGTCGCTCATTCGTTTGGGCGGCGGCGTTGTCGTATCCGCTGGGTACGCTCAATCGACAGGCGAGACTCCGTCCCATGGGAGCAACCATGAGCGCCGCACGTGACTACGAGCTGCCCGAGGACTACGAGTGGCCCCGCCCTCCCGCGGGCGGCTGGCTCGCGGACGACCTCGACACGCTTCCCAATCTGCCTCCGCACACGGAGCTGATCGACGGGAGCCTCGTCTTCATGAGTCCGCAGACCCGCTTCCACAGCCGTACCCTGCTCCTTCTGGAGACGGCGCTGTGGGACCAGGCCCCTGAGCACCTTGAGGCCATCCGGGAGATGACGGTCAAGTTGGACGACCGGAACCGTCCGGAGCCGGATGTGCTGGTGGTGCCGGTGGACGCGGACTCCGGGCCCCGGCAGACCTGCTTCCGGGCCGAGGACGTCGTCCTCGCCGTCGAAGTCGTCTCCGACGAGTCCCGCGACCGCGACCGCGAGGTCAAGCCCCGGAAGTACGCCGCCGCCGGCGTCCCGCACTTCTGGCGGGTGGAGGAGAACGAGGGGCTGCCGGTCGTGTACGTCTACGAACTCGACCCCGCGATCAAGGCGTACGTCCCGACCGGCATCCACCACCGCACCCTCAAGCTGGACGTCCCGTACCCGATCGGGATCGACCTCACCGCGATCGACCGGCGCCGCGGTCCCCGCTGACCCCTTTCCCCCCGCCGTACCACCCGGTAGCTTCCGCCCCATGACCGCCGAGCTGCCCGCGCCCCCGCCCGTCCCCCTGGACCGGCTCGACTTCTCGATGCCGCCCGTGCACGACGACCCGGCCGACGAACGCCGCTACCGCAAGGAGCGGCTGGCGGGCGCGCTGCGGATCTTCGCCTCGTACGGGTACGAGGAAGGCGTCTCGGGGCACATCACCGCCCGCGACCCCGAGTACGCCGACTGCTACTGGGTGAACCCCTTCGGCCTCGCCTTCGCCGACGTCACGGTGAGCGACCTGCTGCTGGTCAACGGGGACGGGCAGGTCGTCCAGGGCCGCCGGCACGTCAACCAGGCCGCGTTCACCGTGCACGCCCAGGTGCACAAGGCGCGCCCGGACGTGGTCGCCGTCGTGCACACCCACTCGGTGCACGGCCGGGCCTTCTCCGCGCTGGGCGAGCTGCTCGACCCGATCACCCAGGAGTCCTGCGCCTTCTACGAGTCCCACGCGCTCTACGACGCGTACACGGGCGTCGCCGTGGACCCCACCGAGGGGCGCTGGATCGCCGGGGCGCTCGGCGGCCACAAGGCGGTGATCCTGCGCAACCACGGGCTGCTGACGGTGGGCGACTCGGTGGACGCGGCGGCCTGGTGGTTCCACACCCTGGAGCGGTCCTGCCAGGTGCAGTTGGCGGCCATGGCGGCGGGCAAGCCGGTGCTGATCGGGCACGAGGAGGCGGTCGGAACGCGCGACCAGATCGGCGGGGACCTGGTCGCGTGGATCAACCACCAGGCGATGTGGCGCCGGATCAGCCGGGCGGAACCGGAGCTGCTGGACTGAGGGCCCCGCGGGCGAGGGCCCGGCGTACGTTGGGCGGGTGATCGGGAAGAGAGCGGTACTCCGGGCGGCCGTCGCGGCAGTGGCGTGCGGCGCCGTGACAGTGCTCGCGGGGCTCGGCGCGCTCCTGCACTGGTGGAGCGACCCGGACTTCGCGCGGGCGGCCGTGCGTGCGCCGCTCTGCGGTCCCGACACGGGTTCCCTGCACATGAACGGGGGCTGCCTGACCACCGATCCGTACGTGGTCACCGGCAAGCAGCCGAGCGAGGGGCCGCACGGCTCGGGCACCTGGCTCCACCTGAAGCCGGTCAGCGATTTCGACGACTGCGCGGAGTGCGACAACACCGCACGGGCCCGCTTCGCGGCGAGCGGGCCGGTGGTGCGGAACGTGCGCGTCGGCGACCTCCTGAACGCCTCCAGCCTGGGCTTCGTCGGCATCCTGGAGATCCGGCGCGACGGTGCCGCCCAGCGATCCCTCGACGACCCCGCCGGCATCGCCGACGCCCGCCTCGCCCGCGCCCTCACGGTTCTCACCCTCGGCGGCGTCCTGCTCGCCTCCGGCAGCCACGCGCTGCGCCGCTCAAGCCCCCTGCGCGTCAACACCGCGTCCGGGCCGTCACCCCTCCCCACCTGAACCCCCGGGCGCCCCGGCCGTTCCGTACGGCACAATTCCCTTTCAGCACATGAACGTTCACATGTTGATAGTGAGTCGGTCGTTACGGGAAAGGGCGGCGTCTGTCGTGGCGGTGCACGAGGCGAGGCAGAGCACGCACGGCGGAGGGCACGGCGGGGGCTGCGTCTGCGGGAGCTGTCCGGGCGGGGCCCGGGAGGGGCACCGGCGGGCCGTGGCCGCCTTTCTGGCCAAGCGCGACGAACTCGCCGACGGGGAGGGCCTGCCCACCGCCGTCGCGCACTCCACGGGCGCGTCCCGGCAGTGGGTCTCCGACGAGCTGACCCGGTCCGCCCGCGAGGTCGCCGACCGCTCCCGCCAGGCCGGCGAGACATGGCTGCGGAACCTGTGGCGCGGAACGCTGCTCGCGCTGTGGGGCGGGGTCGTGGTCCTCGCCCTGGTGCAGGCGTTCACCGCGATCGGTACGGGCTGGACCCCCGCCCGTACCGCGGGGCTCGTCGCAGGGGTGACCGCGGCGACCGCGCTCACCGCCGCGGCACGGGTGCACCGCTCCCGCGGCGGGCTGCTCGCCCCGCTGATCGGCGAGGACAACCGGCTCTCCACCTCGCGCGCCGTCGCCGCCTGCTGGGTGCTGCTGGCCGTCTTCGCGGTGCTCGTGCTCGCGGTGGAGCTGGCCGGGGCGTCGGACCCGGCCGACCGGGACGCGCTCGTCGCCGGGCTGGAACTCGAGCGCTGCGCGGGTGTGCTGACCGTCCTCGCGCTGACCTGTGCCGTCGCCGTGCTGCTGCGGCACGTGGTGGGCACACGGGTGCGCAGGCAGACCCTCCAGAAGGTGCGGGCCGACCGCCCGCGCGCCGCCGACCTGCTCACCGACGACTCCGGGCGGGGCGACTTCGGCGACATCGCCTACGTCCTCGCGTCGGGCGTGGCCGTCGTCTTCGCCGCGGTACGCCTCGCCAGGCGGCCCGAGCAGCTCCCGGACCTGCCGTGGGGGCTCGCCCTGCTCGTGGCGGTGTCCGCGGCCGCCTACCTCGCCGGGAAGTTCGCCGAGGGCGGGCGGCCGGTGGTGCTGTCGGTCGTGCGCGCCCGGGAGGCGGGCGACCTGGACGGCCCGATCCGTACCGGCGACGACATCGAGATCCGCGGCGCGGGCTTCGTGCCGCCCGGGGCGCACACCCCCGACCTGCTGGCCCGCGTGGTCGTGCGCATCGGCCAGGTCCACGTGCACGTCCCGCTGGTGCCCGTGCCCGGCGGATTCGCCAACCCCACCGACGGCGTGCTGACCGTGCCCGTACCGGTCGAGGTGGAGCCCGGCGAGGTCGAGGTCCAGGTGGTCACCGCGGCCGGCGCCGCGACCGGCAGCCACCGCATCGACGTCACCGACTGAGCACCGCGGCCCCGCCCGCTGCGCCCCGCCCTGCCGTCGAACGTAGGGTCGGGGAACGGACGGTGAGCGCGAGGAAGGCAGGGCCTGAGCCATGGCGTACGGATACGGGACGAACGGCACGCGCGCGTACGGGACCAACGCGCCACAGGGCCTCAAGCACACCGCGAGCCGCCACGCGCTGCTGCCGCTGCGCCTCTTCCTCGGCGTCACCTTCGGCTACGCGGGCCTCGACAAGCTCACCGACAGCGCCTTCCTGTCGGACAGCGGCGACGGCTCCGTCGGCGCGATGATGACCGCCGTCCGCGACACCTCCGCCGTGCCCTGGCTGGTGGACCTCGCGCTGAAGGCGCCCACCGGTTTCGGGTACGCCGTCGCGATCGGCGAACTCCTCGTCGGCGTCGGCACCCTGCTCGGCCTGTTCACCCGGGTGGCCGCCGTCGGCGGGGCGCTGATCTCGCTCAGCCTGTGGCTGACCGTCAGCTGGGCGGCGACCCCGTACTACTACGGCAACGACCTGCCCTACCTGATGGGGTGGCTGCCGCTGGTGCTCGCGGGGGCGTCCGTGTTCTCGGTGGACGCGATGCGCGCCCTGCGCCGGCGGCGCAATCCGTAGCCGACCGCGCCGACGACCGCCGCCACGACCAGGCCGCACGCCACCAGCGGGACCAGCGCCCACCACGGGGTGTCCCACTCGCCCGCCACGTCGGCGGCGTGCACCGCGACCGCCCCCAGCAGGGTGAGGCCCAGGACCGCGCGCCCGGGCTGGAAGTCATGACGCAGCACGTTCCACCGCCACCTGTCCGACGCCGACTTCGAGACGCAGGTCGACCGTGCCCGCGGGCCGTGCTCCCGGCGGCGGCACCAGGGTGCGCACCTCCTGCTGGTCGGTGTGGATGTCGATGTCGTCCGCGCCCTCTCCCGGCAGTCGGATGTCGCCCACGCCGAGCTCCATGTCGACCCGCACCGTCACGTCCCTCGGCACGACGACGCGCAGCGCCCCCGCCCCGACCTCGACCCGGGTGGCCAGTGTGCTGCCCCGGGGCACCGCCAGCCGGCTGAGGTCGAGCTGCCCCTCGCCCGCGCCCAGCTCGTACAGCGGCCGCACCTGCTGCGCGGTGGCCGGCCGCCAGTTCGTGGTGGCCCAGTCGGTGGGGATGTTCTTGGGGATGGTCGTCGCGGCCGTCAGCAGTCCCGCCGTGAGCAGCCCCAGGAAGATCGTCCCGACGCCGACCCGGCCGAAGAAGGAGCCGAGCACCAGACCGGCCCCGAACACCCCCAGCGCGCACGCCAGACCCGTCGCCAGGCTCACCCCCAGCGGGTCGCTGTGCCAGGTCGCCGCCGTGCCCGCCGCACCCGCCAGCAGGGCCGCCAGGAAGATCAGCCCGCCCAGGGAGCGCGGCCGGTGGTCGACCGCCCGCCACGGGCGCCGCGCGGGCGCGTCCCCGCCCGCCTCGTCGGCCGGCCCCCACAGGTACCCGTGCGGCACCGGGCCGGTCGTGCCGTCCTTGACGATCGGGTCCCGCCACCAGGAGGGCGCGCCCACCACCGGCGGCGCCTTCGTCTCCGGCGGCGCCACCACGTCCTGCACCTGCGTCGCCCCCGGCTCCTCCAGGGCGGCGGACCTGCGCTGCCGGGACCACACCGTGCTCGCCCCGACGACCAGCAGCAGCATCACGGAGAACCCGAAGACGCCGCCGTTGTGCCGCAGCGACAGGAACATCCCGCAGCCCACCAGGGCCAGCAGCACCGCGATCAGCGCCGGGCCGTCGACCCGGCCGGTCAGCAGCCGCTTCCCCTCGTTCTCGTCGTCGCCCTCCAGGGGCACCACCAGCCAGGCGAAGCCGTACGCGATCAGTCCGATGCCGCCGGTCACCGAGGTCACCGCGAGCACCACCCGGAAGATCACCGGGTCGACGTCGAAGTACTCGCCGAGCCCGCCGCACACCCCGCCGACCGCGCGGTGGCGGCGGCTGCGGTGCAGCGGCCGCCGGGGCGCGGCGTCGGACGGCGCGCCGGGGTCCGGGCCCGCGGCAGGCGCCGCCGGTGCTGCGTCGTGGACTTCTGTCATACGCCCATGGTGACGGCCTCCGGCGGGGCGCGGCACCTGGGGCGACCCTGGCTGATCCCTGATTTCCACGCCGCCGCCACCTCGGGGAATCGGGGGTTTACCCCCATGTGCCGGGCCCCGGACGCGTGTGACCATCGAGGCATGTCGTCCACCGCCCCGAGCCGCCGAGCGGCCCGCACCCCCGCCGCCGAGCAGGACCCGGCGGGCCCGCGGGCCACACCGCCGCGCAAGCTCTACCGCAGCGCGGACGGCCGGATGCTCGGCGGGGTGGCCCGCGGGCTCGCCGGCCACCTCGGGCTGCCGGTCGTCTGGGTGCGCATCGCGTTCTTCGCGCTGTTCCTGATGCAGGGGCTCGGCGCGCTGCTGTACGCGGTGTTCTGGTTCTTCGTGCCGCTGGGCGTCGGCGGGGTGAACGCCGAACCGCGCAGCGTCTTCGAGACGCTCCCCGACGGGCGGCGCAGACTGCGGATGCCCGACAAGGGGCAGATCGTCGCCCTGATCGCGCTGTGCGTGGGCGCGGCCATCTTCATCGGGAACGTCGACACCGCCGGCAACGAGCGCTATGTGTGGCCGCTGCTGCTCACCGGCGCCGGCGTCGTCCTGGTCTGGCGGCAGGCCGACAACGCGCGGCGCGCGCACTGGACCGAGGGCGACAGCCGCCGGCGCCGCACCCTCCAGGTGCTGCGCGGCATCGCGGGCGTCGCCCTGGTCGCCGTCGGCCTCACCGTGTTCATCGTCGTGCGGGGCTCGGCCGCCCAGCTCGGCAATGTGCTCACCGCCGCCCTCGCCGTGATCGCCGGCGTCGGACTGCTGGCCGGGCCCTATCTCGTCCGCATGACCCAGGACCTCTCCGAGGAGCGGCTGATGCGCATCCGCGCCCAGGAGCGCGCCGAGGTCGCCGCCCACGTCCACGACTCCGTGCTGCACACCCTCACCCTGATCCAGCGCAGCGCCGACGACGGCTCCGAGGTGCGCCGCCTGGCCCGCGCCCAGGAGCGCGAGCTGCGCAACTGGCTCTACAGGCCGGAGGGCACCGGCAAGGACGCGGGGGAGGAGCCGAGCACCCTCGCGGAGGCCGTGAAACGGTCGGCGGCGGAGGTGGAGGACAAGCACGGGGTGCCCCTCGAGGTGGTCGTCGTCGGCGACTGCCCGCTCGACGACAAGCTGACCGCGCAGATGCAGGCCGCGCGCGAGGCCATGGTGAACGCCGCCAAGTACGGTGGCGGGGGCGGGGCGGTGCAGGTCTTCGCGGAGGTCGAGGGCCGCACGGTCTTCGTGTCCGTGCGGGACCGGGGCCCCGGCTTCGACCTCGACTCCATTCCGGCCGACAGGATGGGCGTACGAGAATCGATCATCGGCCGGATGGAACGTCACGGCGGAACGGCGACCCTGCGTTCCGCGCCCGACGGGGGCACGGCAGTGGAGCTTGAGATGGAGAGGGCGGCGGACGCATGACCGAGCAGCACAGCACCACGGAGAGCGCCGGGGAACGGCACGTCAGGGTGGTGCTGGTGGACGACCACCGGATGTTCCGCACCGGCGTGCAGGCCGAGATCGGGCAGACCGCGACGACCGGCGTGGAGGTCGTCGGCGAGGCGGCCGACGTCGACCAGGCCGTCACCGTCATCACCGCCACCCGCCCCGAGGTCGTCCTGCTCGACGTGCACCTGCCGGGCGGCGGCGGGGTGGAGGTGCTGCGCCGCTGCGCCCCGCTGATGGCGGACCCGGAGCGGCCCGTGCGGTTCCTGGCGCTGTCGGTCTCCGACGCCGCCGAGGACGTCATCGGGGTCATCCGGGGCGGCGCGCGCGGGTACGTCACCAAGACGATCACCGGCGCGGACCTGATCGACTCGGTGTTCCGGGTGCAGGACGGCGACGCGGTGTTCTCGCCCCGGCTGGCGGGCTTCGTGCTCGACGCGTTCGCGTCGACGGACGCGCCGCCGGTCGACGAGGACATGGACCGGCTCACCCAGCGCGAGCGCGAGGTGCTGCGGCTGATCGCGCGCGGATACGCGTACAAGGAGATCGCCAAGCAGCTCTTCATCTCGGTCAAGACGGTCGAGTCGCACGTCTCGGCGGTGCTGCGCAAGCTCCAGCTCTCCAACCGGCACGAGCTGACCCGCTGGGCGACGGCCCGCCGGCTGGTGTGAGCCGCGCGACAGGCGGCGGCCGCGCGCAACCGCCGCCCGGAAAGGGCCCTCTACTCACCATGTGATGAGTCTGACCGGGACCCCCTTCTTCGTGATCGCGATATGCCTGCTCGTGATCGCTTTTGTTCTGCCGCTGGCGTTCTGGAGCCGGCTGCGGGGCCCTGCCGCGGTGCGTGGCCTCGTCCGGCTGCTGATGCTGCTGTTCGCGCAGCTCACCGCCATCACGGTCGTGTTCGTCGCGGTCAACAACGCCAACGGGCTGTACGACACGTGGGAGGACCTCCTGGGCACGGGCGACCACGCGGGCGTCGCCGCGGACCTCGGCCCCGACGGCACGGGCGGCCGCAAGCTCTCCGAGCAGCCCAAGGAGGCCGCGGTCTTCCGGCCCGTCGACGACCCCAAGGTGGGCGAGGGCGTACGGGTCACCGACCTCAAGGGGCGCATCTCGGGCGTCGAGGGCGAGGTGTACGTCTGGCTGCCGCCGCAGTACGACGATCCGGCGCACCGCGACAAGAAGTTCCCCGTCGTACAGCTGCTGCCGGGCTACCCGGGCTCGGCGAAGGCCTGGTTCGGCGCGCTCCAGGTGAACAAGCAGCTCAAGCCGCTCATGCAGCAGGGCAAGGTGAAGCCGTTCATCCTGGTGTCGCCGCGCACCACGCTGCTGGGCGACCAGACCGACACCGGCTGCGCGAACACCCCGGGGAAGGTCAACGCGGACACCTGGCTGAGCGTCGACGTCCGCAAGATGGTCACCGACACCTTCCGGGCCTCGGACAGGGCGGCCGACTGGGCGGTCGGCGGCTACTCGGCGGGCGCGCACTGCGCCGCCAAGCTGGCGATCGCGCACCCCGACCGCTACCGCGCGGGCGTCAGCCTCTCCGGCTTCAACGACCCGAACGGCGAACCGGCCGCCCTCACCGCCGCCACCCCCGAACTGCGCCGCGCCAACAACCCGTACTTCATGCTGAAGAACGCCAACGACGCCGGGAAGCCGCCGCACACCGCGCTGTTCCTGTCGGGCGCGGCGGGCGACGGCTTCGAGGCGGCGGGCGCGCTCAAGGGCGCGGCGAGGAAGCCGACGACGGTACGGGTGGTGAAGACCGTCGGACCTCACGGCACCAGTGTGTGGAAGACACAGGTGCCGGAGGTCTTCCGGTGGCTGTCGGAGCAGCTCGGGAAGTGATCCGGGGGCTCCGGGGCTCGGCGGGCCCTCGGGGCTCAGCGGGCCCGCAGCCCCGCAGACCCCTGGCGCCCAGGGCCCGGACGCGCCCCGGGGCCTCAGTAGCGGGCGCCGCCGTGGCCGCGCCCGCCGCGCAGCCGGCCGAGCAGCGACTTGGCCTGTGCGCGCCTGCGCGGGTCGGCGGCCTCGCGGCGGCCGCGGGCGATGGTGCGGCGGCCCTGCGGGCTGCGGGCGTAGTTCTTGAGCTTGCTGATGATGCCGGGCATGGGGTTCCTCCGGTGGTCCACTGCGCCGTGGAGGTCACGGCCCTGCACCGCGTGTACCCCTGCCCGCCGCACTGATGCGGCCGATCACGCCGGCCGGGTCGCCCCCACCAACGGCATCTGGTCGATCGGCGCGATCCGCACCGGCGCTCCGGGACGCGGGGCGTGGATCATCCGGCCGTCGCCGATGTAGAGCCCGACGTGGGTGATCCCGGAGTAGAAGAACAGCAGGTCCCCCGGCGCGAGCCGGGACCGCGGAATCCGCTCTCCCGCGTTGATCTGGGTGTACGTGGTCCGGGGCAGCGACACCCCGGCCGACCGCCAGGCGGCCTGGGTCAGGCCCGAGCAGTCGAAGGAGGAGGGGCCCGTGGCGCCCCAGACAT
Organism: Streptomyces sp. NPDC039736; assembly: GCF_055596485.1. Lineage (NCBI taxonomy): Bacteria > Bacillati > Actinomycetota > Actinomycetes > Kitasatosporales > Streptomycetaceae > Streptomyces > Streptomyces sp. NPDC039736. The sequence continues at coordinate 67,966 of NZ_JBVIUQ010000006.1, forward strand.
AGGGCTTGCCGAGGGCGGAGTAGGCGAAGGAGACGGCCTGCGAGGCCCGGGCGTCGGGCGCCCGGACGGCCCCGCCCGGCAGCTCCCGGTCCGCCGCCGCCCGCCCGGCGCGCTCCCCGTCGCCGCCGTGCCCGTCCTGGGCGGCGTACCGCGCGCGCTCGTCCGCGGTCAGCCGGGAGAGCAGTTCCTCGGCCCGGGCGATGTTCCGCCGGATCGTCTCCTTCTGCTTCTTCAGCACGCCCTCCTCCTGGGCGAGCCGGGCGAAGTGCCGGTCGGCCGTGCCCCGCAGCCGGGCGATCTGCGCGAGCTGCCGCTGCACCCCCCGCACCGCGGCGGCCTGCCGGTCCCCGGCCCGCCCCGCGACGGCGGCCCGCTCCAGGTACTGGTCGGGGTCGGAGGTGAGGGCGACCTGCACGGCCGGCTCGATCCCGCCGGACCGGTACTGGGCGGCGGCCATCGAACCGAGCGAGGCGCGCTCGGCGTTGAGCTGCTCGGTGCGCCGGGCGGCCTCGTCGCGGAGCAGGGCCAGGGACCTCCTGGTCCGTGCGGTCTTCTCCCGCACGCCGTTGTACGTCTCGGTGGCGGCCTCGGCGTCGTGGTAGAGCCGGTCGACCTTCGCCTTGATCTCGGCCGGGGTGGGGCGCGGCGCCGCCTGCGCGGCGCCCTCCAGTGCGGTGGTGCCCGCGGCGCCCGCCAGTGCGAGGGCGACCGCGGTGGTGCGGGCGGTGCTGCCGCCGAGTGAGCGCTGCTTGGGCTTCCGGTGCGCTGCCACGAGGGCGTTCACGTCCTTCCACGGGTACGGCCGGTGCGGGTGGGGGAGCCGGCCATCTGGGGAGGGACGCTAAACCCGGCCGTCACGGGGCAGCCTTCGAACGACCGCTAATGCCCGGAAGTGCTCAGCCACTGGTCGTGGACGATCACGACGGCGGAGGCGGAATCACCGCTTCCGTGCCCCCCGTGACCGATGGGGCGGAACGGCCCGCCCTGCCGCGTGAGGCGTGCTAACGGCTGATTAGGCTCCGCCCCATGGACGTACTCCTCAATGTCTTCGTCGGCCTGCACATCATCGGTATCGCCTCCCTCCTCGGCGGATTCCTGACCCAGATGAAGGCGATGGGCGCGGGCACCGCCCGCTTCAGCCCCGCGATGCTGCACGGCGCGCTGACCATGCTGGTCACCGGGGTCGCCCTGGTCGGCCTCCACCAGGCCCAGGGCCACGGCGTCAACAACCTCAAGATCGGCGTCAAGCTGGCGGTCCTCGTGGTGATCCTGGGCCTCGTCTACGTCAAGCGCGACGAGGAGAAGGTGGAGAAGGCCCTGTTCGGCGCGGTCGGCGGGCTGACGGTCGGCAATGTCTTCATCGCCGTCCTGTGGAACTGAAACGGACGGAACCGCTTGCCGTGAGGGCCCGGTCACGTACGGTGGCGCCCGGCCGGAACCGGCCCCGTACGACCGTGCTTCTGCCGGAATCCGGGCCGGGTTGTCGGTGGGGCCGCCTAGACTCGGTAGGCGATGAGCAGCCTCTTTGACGACAGCTTCCTGGCCGACCTCCAGAACAAGGACGACTCGGCCCCGCCGCCCCCGGAGGACACCCACGAAGGTGCCCCTCCGGAGGAGGTCCCGCACGACCTGTTCGAGGGGAAGTTCGACGGCCCGCCGCCGCCCCGGGACGGCTACTACCGGGACGGCGCCCCCCGCCCGGTCCTCGACCCGGCGGCCCTGCTCGACGGGCTGAACGACAACCAGCGCGCCGCCGTCGTGCACGCCGGCTCGCCGCTGCTCATCGTCGCCGGAGCCGGTTCCGGCAAGACCCGGGTGCTCACGCACCGCATCGCGCACCTGCTCTCTGCGCGCGGTGTGCACCCCGGGCAGATCCTCGCGATCACCTTCACCAACAAGGCCGCCGCCGAGATGAAGGAGCGCGTGGAGGCCCTGGTCGGCCCGCGCGCGGGCGCGATGTGGGTGTCCACCTTCCACAGCGCGTGCGTGCGCATCCTGCGCCGCGAGTCCAAGAAGCTGGGCTTCACCTCGTCCTTCTCGATCTACGACGCCGCCGACTCCAAGCGCCTGATGGCCCTGGTCTGCCGCGACCTGGACCTCGACCCGAAGAAGTTCCCGCCGAAGTCCTTCAGCGCCAAGGTCTCCAACCTCAAGAACGAGCTGATCGACGAGGAGACCTTCGCCGGCCAGGCCGCCGACGGCTTCGAGAAGACCCTCGCCCAGGCGTACGCGATGTACCAGTCCCGCCTCCGCGAGGCGAACGCGCTGGACTTCGACGACATCATCATGACGACGGTGCATCTGCTCCAGGCGTTCCCGGACGTCGCCGAGCACTACCGGATGCGCTTCCGCCACGTCATGGTGGACGAGTACCAGGACACCAACCACGCCCAGTACACGCTGGTCCGCGAGCTGGTCGGCCCCTCCGGCCCCGGCACCGCGCCCGGCGAGCTGTGCGTCGTCGGCGACGCCGACCAGTCGATCTACGCCTTCCGCGGCGCGACGATCCGCAACATCCTCCAGTTCGAGGAGGACTACCCGGACGCCACGACGATCCTGCTGGAGCAGAACTACCGCTCCACCCAGACGATCCTCACCGCCGCGAACGCCGTCATCGAGCGCAACGAGAACCGCCGCGCGAAGAACCTCTGGACCGACGCCGGCGCGGGCTCCCTGATCACCGGGTACGTCGCCGACACCGAACACGACGAGGCTCAGTTCATCGCCGAGGAGATCGACCGCCTCACCGACGCGGGCGAGGCCAAGGCCGGCGACGTCGCCGTCTTCTACCGCACCAACGCCCAGTCCCGCGTCTTCGAAGAGATCTTCATCCGGGTCGGCCTGCCGTACAAGGTCGTCGGCGGCGTCCGCTTCTACGAGCGCAAGGAGGTCCGGGACATCCTGGCCTACCTGCGCGTCCTGTCCAACCCCGAGGACACCGTCCCGCTGCGCCGCATCCTCAACGTGCCCAAGCGCGGCATCGGCGAGCGCGCCGAGGCCATGATCGACGCGCTCTCGCTGCGCGAGCGGATCAGCTTCCCGCAGGCCCTGCGCCGGGTGGACGAGGCGTACGGCATGGCCGCCCGCTCCACCAACGCCGTCAAGCGGTTCAACACGCTGATGGAGGAGCTCCGTACGATCGTCGAATCGGGAGCCGGACCGGCCACCGTCCTCGAAGCGGTCCTGGAACGCACGGGCTACCTCGCCGAGCTCCAGTCCTCCACCGACCCCCAGGACGAGACCCGCGTCGAGAACCTCCAGGAACTCGCCGCCGTCGCCCTGGAGTTCGAGCAGGAGAACGGCGACGAGGACAACCCGGGCACCCTCGCCGACTTCCTGGAGAAGGTCGCGCTGGTCGCCGACTCCGACCAGATCCCCGACGAGGACACGGACGGCTCGGGCGTCATCACCCTGATGACGCTGCACACGGCCAAGGGCCTCGAATTCCCGGTGGTCTTCCTCACCGGCATGGAGGACGGCGTCTTCCCGCACATGCGCTCGCTGGGCAACACCAAGGAGCTGGAGGAGGAGCGCCGCCTCGCGTACGTCGGCATCACCCGCGCCCGCGAACGCCTCTACCTCACCCGCTCCACGCTGCGCAGCGCCTGGGGCCAGCCCTCGTACAACCCGGCCTCCCGCTTCCTGGAGGAGATCCCGGACACCCACCTGGAGTGGAAGCGCACCGGCGCGCAGATCCCGGCGGGCCCGGTCTCCTCCGGTTCCCGGGGCGGCGGCGTGGGCGCGGCGGCAGCCTCGCTGTCGTCGTCGCTCGCCAACTCCCGCTCCCGCAAGGGGCCCTCGGGCTTCGCCACCGGCCGGGGCGCGGACAAGCCGGTGATCAACCTCGCCGTCGGCGACCGGGTCACGCACGACCAGTTCGGCCTCGGCACCGTGATGACGGTGACCGGCTCGGGTTCGGACGCGCAGGCCACCATCGACTTCGGCGACGAACGCCCGAAGAAGCTGCTGCTGCGGTACGCGCCGGTCGAGAAGCTGTAGCACGTCGCCGTACGACGACGCGGGGGCCGCACCGGATGTCCGGTGCGGCCCCCGCGTCGTACGGGTGCGTCTTACGACGGGTCCAGGCCGTGGCTGCGGAGCCAGGCCAGCGGGTCGACGGCGGAGCCGCCGCCCGGGCGGACCTCGAAGTGCAGGTGCGCGCCGGTGGAGTTGCCGGAATCGCCCGCGTAACCGATGACGTCGCCGGCCTTGACCGTGCCGGAGCGCATCTTGGTGCGGGAGAGGTGGCAGTACCAGGTCTCCACGCCCTTGGGCGAGACGACCTTCATCATGTTCCCGTACGCCGAGTTGTACTGGTAGCTGACCGTGCCGTCGGTCGCGGCCATCACCGGTGTGCCCATGTCGACGGGGAAGTCGATGCCCGTGTGGACGGCGGCCCAGTTGACGCCCGCCTGACCGTAGTACGCGCTCAGCCCGTGCTGCTTGACCGGCAGGACGTACTTGGGGCGGGCGGCCTCCTTGCGGGCGGCCTCCTCGGCCTTGCGCTTCTTCTCGGCCGCCTGGCGTTCGCGGAGGTCGATGCGCTCCTGCGTACGGCTGGCGCGGTCGCCGAAGTCGCGGGCGTTGGCGCTGACTCCGGCGGCCATGGTGTCGAGCTTGTTGTTCACGGCGACGGGCTTCACGGTCGCCGGATCGGCGACGGCCATGGCCACTGGCTTCTTCGCCTCGTCGGCGCCGGCGACTCCGCCGATGGAGGCCGCGGCGATTCCTGCGACGCCCATGACACAGGCGGAGGGGACGGCGACGGTGAAGAGGGCGGAGCGCTTGGCGGGCGGGCGGCGGCGGCCGCGGTTCGCGGGGACACGGCGGTCGGCGCGGGAGCCGGCCGCCGCGGGTTCCGGCTCGGGGCCCGGACCGGAACCGGCCTCGTCGTGGGCGTGGGGGGTGCGGGGGGTGACGATCGGGAACTCGGTGGTGTGGACGTCCATTTCACCGGTGAGGTGTCCGGGGGCGTCCGGTTCACCGGTGAGGTGCCCGGAGGCGTCCGGGGTGTCCGGAGCGTCGTGGCCGGTGTTCCAGGCGGTCGCGTCGAACGCGCCGGTCTCCGGGCTGGAATCGTAGGGCTGCCACGGGTGACCGGAGGAGGGGTCGGCGGGGTGGGCGAACTGCGTGGCGTCGAACTGACCGGTCTGGTTGTGCCCGGTGTCGAGGTGTCCGGCGTCGGTGTGCCCGAACTGTCCGGCGTCGAACTGGCCGGTGTCGAAAGCGCCCTGGTGCACCTGGTGGACCCGGTTCGCCTCGTTCCACGCGGTGGCGTCCCACTGGCCGGTTCCCGGGTCGGCCGCCGCCGGGCCGGTCCCCGGACCGTCGGCCTGGTAACCCCGGGTGTCGTACGACGGGCCGCCCTGCGCCGGGGCGTCCGCGAGGTTCGTCCACGTGCCGGTGGTGTCGTAGCCCTGTTGCGGGGTATGCGAGCCGTACACGTCGTACCCGGCGGAAAGGTTCTGGTGTGAACCGGTGTCCCACGCGGTGGCGTCGTACTGGCCGCTGTGGTCGCTGTGATCACCGGTGCCGGGCAGTCCGCCGAAGAGCGGATCGGTGCCGAAGTTGCCGGTGGGGTACGTGTCGTACCCGGCGTGGGGTTGCTGGTCGTTCACCAACGTCTCTCTCGCCTCGGCAGCAGGACCTGTCTTCCGGGAGCCATGAGCACCCAGAGTGAAAGCAGTGGCGCGACTGTACCCGGCGGTATGCGGCGGCGACAATCTCCCGCAGGTTTTGAGCAATCAGGAACCGGGCAATCAGCCGCCTTTTGGCGGACGGCGGGCACCGGCTTGGCGCTGCGTTCGGCGATTGTTCGAGGAATGCGAGGGCTTGATCACCGCACATTCACACGCCGCGCACTCGTCCGGGTGTTTGCCTTCGCGGCGTTACGCCACCCGGACTCCGACGGCGGTCCCGTCCGCGTCGGCCGGTGCCCGGAGTTCCTGCCGGATTGTGGCGGCGACCGCGGGGTGCACCGGCAGAGTGAGATGACCGACGCCGCTGACCTGCACATTCGTCGCGACGAGATCGGGATGGTGGAGGCGGGCAGTTTCCGTGGGGACCATTATTCGATCAAGGTCACTCCAGAAACTCACGAATCGAGTGCGGCATCCCGGGGCGGGCAGGGCGAGTTCCGCGATCAAGGAAGAGCCGGGGCGCATCTGCCGTACGAGGGGGTGCGCGCTCATCGGCGGCGCGACGCGCGTGCCCTCGTGCGGAGTTCCGAGAGTGATGAGTGTGCGCACGCGCGTGTCGCCGCCGAGCCGTTGCGTGTAATAGCGCGCGATCAGGCCGCCCAGGCTGTGCCCGACGATGTCGACGCGGGGGTGTCCCGTCCGCGCGCAGAGGTCCTCGACGTGCCGGGCGAGGAGCTCGGCGGCGGTGCGCAGGTCGCAGGTGAGGGGGGAGTAGTTGAGCGAGGTCAGGTGGTGCCAGCCGTGCCGGGCGAGGGAGCGGCGGAGCGGGACGAACACGGAGCGGTTGTCGACGAAGCCGTGCAGCAGGACCACCGGGGGGCGGCCGACGGCCGCGGTGAGGAGCGCGGACTCGGCCCCGGCCCCGTCGCTTCCGCGCCCCGGGCGGGTCCCGGGACCGGCGGACTGCTCGGGGCGCATCCCGGCGGGGTAGAGCATCACATGCCCGAGGAGGACCGCCAGTTCGAGAGCGGCAGCCCGCAGCAACGGGATGAGGGGGGCGGGCGGGGGAGGAGAAATGCTCATGGCGGCCGACCTTCCGGACAGCACACGGGAGACGGCTCCGTCCCCGGGTGCCCTCGTGGGGGTGCTGCGCCGAGGCCGGGCGGGTCGGGAGGAAAAGAGCGGCCGCACCACCGTGCCGTGCGGCTGACGGCGCGCTGGTGCGGCGACCTCGTTGCGGCCCCCCGTGCGACGGCCCCGCCACGGCTGTTGCTCCCGGGCTCCTGACGACCCGGGGCGCGGTGCCGGACGGTGTGGGTGCGACGCACAGCGAACGTGTTTCTCACCGTGTGATTTCCCCCTCTGTCTCCACCGCGAAACGGCGGCGTGCGGGATGCTGTGGATAACGTTCGTTCACTTCCCCGCTCCTCCTGGGGCGGGGGGACGTTGCGCCAACGGCGGCGCGGTGCGTACTGGGAGGCAGCAGCGATGGGTGTTACGGGTCCGATCCGTGTGGTGGTGGCGAAGCCGGGGCTCGACGGGCACGACCGGGGGGCCAAGGTCATCGCGCGGGCGCTGCGCGACGCGGGCATGGAGGTCATCTACACGGGCCTGCACCAGACGCCCGAGCAGATCGTGGACACCGCGATCCAGGAGGACGCGGACGCGATCGGCATGTCGATCCTCTCCGGTGCGCACAACACGCTCTTCGTGAAGGTCATCGACCTGCTGCGGGAGCGGGACGCGGCGGACATCAAGGTCTTCGGGGGCGGCATCATTCCGGAGGAGGACATCGCGCCGCTGAAGGCGAAGGGGGTCGCGGAGCTCTTCACGCCGGGGGCGACGACGACGGAGATCGTGGAGTGGGTCCGGGCGAACGTGAGGCAGCCGGCGGGGGCGTGAGGTTGGGGCGTCGGGGGGGCTTCGGCGCGGGGTGGCGCGGGGCTTCGGTGTGCGGGGCGGCTTGGGGTGCGGGGCTTCGGCGGGCGGGGTGGCGCGAGGCTTCGGATGCGAGCCGGTTTGGGATGCGGGGCTTCGGCGGGGCGTGACTGCGGGTGCGGAGCAGCTTGGGGTGCGGGGCTTCGGATACGAGCGGGTTTGAGGTGCGGGGCCTCGGTGGGGCGTGACTGTGGGTGCAGGGCGCGGCTTCGGCGGGGCGTGACTGCGGGTGCGGGGTGGGGCTTCGGCAGGGTGCGGGTGCGGGGCGGCTCGGGGTTGCTGCTCATGCCGGGGGCGCTTCCCCCGGGCCCCCTGGTTTGCGCCCCGGTCCCGCCCCTTCACTGAGAGCGCTCGCCGCGCGGCTGTGCGGTGGGGCGCTCGCGCGGTTCCCCGCGCCCCTGGCGCGCTCGTGCCGATCCGCGTGGTCTACGGAGCCTCCGCCTCGCCCGAGAGTTCCCGCATCATCGCCGCGCGCAGCCGCAGGGTTCCCACCAGGCGCTGGAACGCCTCCGACCAGTAGCCCCCGGCACCCGGCGACGCGCCCTCCGACTCCGCCGGGGTCGTCGTCAGGATCTCCAAGCGGTCCGCCTCCCCGGGGTCCAGGCACCGCTCCGCCAGCCCCATCACCCCGCTGAAGCTCCACGGGTAACTCCCCGCGTCCCGCGCGATGTCCAGCGCGTCCACCACCGCCCGGCCCAGCGCCTGCGACCACGGCACCACGCACACCCCCAGCAGTTGGAACGCCTCCGACAGACCGTGCGCCGACACGAAACCGGCCACCCAGTCCGCCCGTTCCGCGTCCGGCAGCGTCGTCAGCAGCTTGGCCCGCTCGGCGAGCGACGCCGTGCCCGTTCCCGCTTCCGGCGGCACCGACGGCGCGCCGAGCAGTGCCCGTGCCCATGTCGCGTCCCCCTGCCGGATCGCCGCCCGGCACCACGCCGCGTGCAGTTCCTCGCCCCACCCGTCGGACACCGGCAGCGCGGTGATCTCCTGAGGGGTGCGGCCGTTCAGCCGGGGCGGCCAGGCGGAAAGCGGTGCGGACTCCACCAGTTGGCCCAGCCACCACGACCGTTCGCCCCGCCCGGCCGGGGGCTTGGCGACCACGCCGTCCCGCTGCATCGCGGCGTCGCACTCGTGCGGGGCCTCCACCACGATCCCGCCGAGCGTGCCCGTACGGTCCGGGCTCACGCAGGACGTGGCCCGGTCCGCCATCCGCGCGGCGAACGCGGAGGCCGGCAGCGCCGAGAGCAGCTCCGCGGCCACCGCGCGGACATTGCGGCTGCGGTCGGCGAGCGCCTGCTCCAGGAACTCCTCGTCGCCGGCGCTCAGCCCGGTCCGCAGCGAGTCCAGGAACATCAGCCGGTCCTCGGCCCGCTCGGTCGCCCAGGTGCCGGTGAGCAGGGTGAGCGCGGCGGCCGGGTCGGCGGCCCGCACCGCACCGAGCAGCCGCACGCGTTCGGCGAACAGGCCCTCCTCCCACAGCGCCCGTACGGCCTCGGCGTCCTCCAGGGCGGGGAGCACGGCCCCGCCCGAGGTCCCGCGCAGCGCGTACTTCCACTCCGGGTTGAGCCGGGCCAGCCAGAGGCCCCGCGCCCCGGCGAACTCCAGCGCCTGCGGCCGCAGATCGGTCCGGGCCCGCGCGGCGTCCAGCAGTGCGGGCAGCAGATCCTCGGGAGCCCGGTACCGGTGTCCGTTGGCGGCGGCCAGCCACTGCGGCAGCAGTTCCGTCAGGTCGGGCGTGCTGCCCCGTCGCCCACCGGACTGGGCGGGGGCCGCCCGGTCCGCCAGCAACAGGGCGAGCCTGCGCCGCGCGGGCCCGGGAAGCCGCGCCCGGCTGTCCCGCGGTGCGGGGGCGGGCAGTTCATCCGCGGCGGCGGGAGTGAGCCCGGCCCGTCGTCGCACGGTGTGCACGGCGGCGGCGTCCAGCAGCGCGGGGGCGGTCTCCGCCCCCGGGGCGGGCCGCCGGTCGGTGCCCAGGAGAGCGGCGGTGACCAGCTCTTCCCAGTGGGGCGGAGGAGCGATGGTGCTCATGGGGTTCCCTTCTCGAACGGTGTGGAGGGCTGGGGCTCGGGCAGCGCCGCAGGCGACCGAAGTACCGGGCGCGGCACGGGAGCGGGTTCCGTCCCGGCGACCCCCGCCCCGGCGGCCGGCACGAGCACCCGGCCCCGCCCTCGCCCACCCCGGAGGCCGACGCGAGCACCGGCCCGCCCCCGCCCCGCCCCGAAATGCCTCACAGCAGCGGTATCGGCTCGCCGGTGCCCGAAGCCCCCCACGCCGCCAAGGGCTGGAAGCCCTGGTGCCCGCACTCCCCGAAGACGGCCACCGGCCCCCCGCCGGAGAGGGCCGCCAGCTTCCACAGCCCGGGTCTTCCCACCGCCCCCCGGGCGACCGGCAGCGCTGCCTTCCCGTCCGCGTCGGCCAGTTGCCACCCCTCGCCCACCGGCACCGGAACCACCCCGTCCAGCGTCACCGGCACGGACTCCAGCCACGGGTCCTCGCGCAGCGCCCGCCCGTACTCCTCCAGTGCCTCCCGCACCCCGGCCCCCCGCGGCAGCGCACCCCCCTCGTACGGCGCCCCGAACCGCTCCCCGAGCGTGGCCCGCAACTGCCCCGCCCCGCCGTGCGGCAGCACCTCCGCGTCGACGGCGAGGCCCACGGGCAGTGAGATCTCCGGCGCGCGCCCCGCCGCCCCGAAGGACAGCACCAGCACCGTGCGGCCCGTGTCCCGGCCGTACAGCCAGATGCGGCGGGTGGTGACCTTGCCGTCGGACTGGTCGTACTGGGCGAGGACCAGCCAACTGTCGCGGACCGCGGGTCCGGCCGGCGCGGACGGCAGGCCGACCCTCGTCCGTACCGTCGCCGCCAGGGCGTCGGGCAGCCGGTCGCGGCCCAGCCAGGCCGCGTCGAGCAGGTGCAGCAGCGCGCACTCCTCCAGCAGCCGTCCCGGCCAGTCCGGTCCCGAGGCCGGTATCGCGCCCAACTCCCGCACCCGGGCCGCGAGCCCCGGGGCCTGGGCGTCCACCATCCGCGCGGCCGTCTCCTCCCAGTACCCGTGCCCCTCCCGCTCCGCCGAGGCCAGACCCTCGCGCAGCAGGTCCGTGAGCCGCTGCTCCAGCTCGGCGGCGCCCGACTCGATCCGGGCGGCCCGGCGTTCGGCCCGTCGCCGGGCCGCCTCCGGGTCGGCGGTCCTCTCCGCGGAGGCGCCGCCCGGCTCCGCCGGCACCCCCTCCTGCCGCGCCCCGGCGCGCTCCCGGCGGGCCCGCAGCCACTCCCCGGCCCACCCGGCGGGCTCCGCGCCGGCCGTCACGACCGGGTCCTCGGCCGCCCAGAGCAGCAGCAGCCCCAGCGCGTGCTTGCAGGGGGACTTCCGGCTCGGGCAACTGCACTGGGAGGCCGGGGCCGGGCCCGCCAGATCCACCACCGTGCGGTACGGCCTGCTGCCGCTGCCCTCGCACAGGCCCCACAGCGCCCCCGCGCCGTCGCAGCCCGCGTCCGACCACGGCCCGGCCGTCCCGAGCCTGCTTCCCGCTTCGCGCGAAGCGACGTCAGGAGCCAGTGCCAGCACCTGATCCGCCGTCCGGCGCACCCCCAGCTGATTCATGTCCCCGACGGTAGAGGCCCCCACTGACAATCGCTCTGACCTGCGATTCCACTGAGGACCGGCTTGACTTTACCCTCCCTTTGCGATGTGGTGCGGTCTCCAGCACCAGCCAAACCGGGGGTCCTCGCGATGAACCGCACAGCCCGCACCGCCCTTTGCGCCGCCGCCGTCACCGGCCTCGTCCTCGGCCTCGGCGCCTGCTCCGAGGTGAAGGAGGCCGCCAAGTCAGCCGCCTCCGAGGGCTCGGACAAGGCCGTCGACCAGGTCGACAAGGCCGTCAACGAGACCTACGAGGTCACCTACGAGGTCACGGGCAAGGACATCGAGTCCATCGAGTTCCACGCGGGCGGCGGCACTGCCCTGGAGCCCAAGCTGGAATCGGTGAAGAAGCCGGCCTCGCCGTGGACGAAGACCGTCACGCTGAAGGGGATCATGCCGGCGAACGTCACTCCGATCTCCGTCACCGGCCTCGCCGACCTGAAGTGCAAGGTCACGCACAAGGGCAAGGTCCTCGCCGAGGCGTCGGGCGAGAAGGCCATGGCGGGCGGCTGCATCGCCGCCTCGCCGGTCGCGGGGTAGCCGCCGGACACGGCCGCCCCGCCGGTCGTGAAATAGCCGCCGCAACACCTCAATCGGCGGTCTGACCTGCGCGGACGCTTGATTGTCAGTGGCATGGTGCACCGTGGGAACCACATCCGGGAAATCTGGAGGGGGATTCCATGACCACGCCTGCCACCGACTTCGACTCCGCCGCGGGGGCGGACGCCGCAGCGGTCCTGCGGCCGCACGCGGAGGACGCGTTCGCGCACGAGCTGAAGGCGCTGGCCGCGGCCGACGACCGGCCGCGGCCCACCCGCTGGAGGCTCTCGCCGTGGGCCGTCGCCACCTACCTCCTCGGCGGCACGCTGCCCGACGGCACGGTCATCACCCCCAAGTACGTGGGCCCGCGCCGGATCGTCGAGGTCGCCGTCACCACGCTGGCCACCGACCGCGCCCTGCTCCTCCTCGGCGTCCCGGGCACGGCCAAGACCTGGGTCTCCGAGCACCTGGCCGCCGCCGTCAGCGGCGACTCCACCCTGCTCGTCCAGGGCACGGCGGGCACCCCCGAAGAGGCCGTCCGGTACGGGTGGAACTACGCCCGGCTGCTCGCCCACGGCCCCAGCCGCGAGGCCCTGGTGCCCAGCCCCGTCATGCGGGCCATGGCCGAGGGCATGACCGCCCGCGTCGAGGAGCTGACCCGCATCCCGGCGGACGTCCAGGACACCCTGATCACGATCCTGTCGGAGAAGACCCTGCCGATACCGGAGCTGGGCCAAGAGTGCCAGGCCGTCTCCGGGTTCAACCTCATCGCCACCGCCAACGACCGGGACCGGGGCGTCAACGACCTCTCCAGCGCGCTGCGCCGCCGGTTCAACACGGTCGTGCTGCCGCTGCCCGCCACCCCCGAGGAAGAGGTCGACATCGTCTCCCGGCGGGTCGACCAGTTGGGCCGCTCCCTGGACCTGCCCGGCGGCACGGACGCCGTCGACGAGATCCGCCGCGTGGTCACCGTCTTCCGCGAGCTGCGTTCCGGCGTCACGGCCGACGGGCGCACCAAGCTGAAGTCGCCGTCGGGGACCCTGTCCACGGCCGAGGCGATCTCCGTGGTCACGGGCGGCCTCGCCCTCGCCGCCCACTTCGGCGACGGCGTGCTGCGCTCCGGTGACGTCGCCGCCGGAGTCCTCGGCGCGGTCGTCCGCGACCCGGCGGCGGACCGGGTCATCTGGCAGGAGTACCTGGAGACGGTCGTGCGCGAGCGCGACGGCTGGAAGGACTTCTACCGCGCCTGCCGCGAGGCGGGCGCATGACGCCCCCCGCGGCCGTCGCCGCCGCGCCGGACGCCGCCGGCCCCGTGCCCCGCGTCACGGACACGCCGTCCGCGTCGGCCGCCGCCCCCGTTCCGCGCGGGCCCTGGCTGCTCGGGGTGCGGCATCACGGGCCCGGCTCGGCGCGTGCCGTACGGGACGCGCTCGACGCGGCGCGGCCCCGGGCCGTACTGATCGAGGGCCCGCCGGAGGCCGACGCACTGCTGCCGCTCGCCGCCGACCCGCAGATGCGGCCGCCGGTCGCGCTGCTCGCACACGTCACGGACGACCCCGGCCGGGCGTCGTTCTGGCCGTTCGCCGCGTTCTCCCCGGAGTGGGTCGCCGTCCGCTGGGCCCTGGACCACGGGGCGCGGGTCCGCTTCATCGACCTCCCCGCCGCGCACTCGCTGGCCGCGCGGGAGCAGAGCGCCGCACAGGGGGGAACGGAGCAGGGGGACGGCCCCGGCCCCGAAACCGGCCCCGGAGCCGCCGGTGGCATCGACGCCCTCGCCGTCGACCCGCTCGCCGTGCTCGCCGAGGCCGCCGGGTACGACGACCCCGAGCGCTGGTGGGAGGACGTCGTGGAGCACCGCGGCGCCCGGGGGACCGGCCCCCTCGCCCCGTTGGCCCCGTTCGAGGCGCTCGCCGAGGCGATGGGGGCGCTCCGCGAGGAGTACGGGCACGGCGGACACGCCCGCGACCTGGTCCGTGAGGCGTACATGCGCATCCAGCTCCGCACCGCCAGAAAGGAGTTCGGGGACGAGGTCGCCGTCGTCTGCGGCGCCTGGCACGTGCCCGCGCTCGCCGGGAAGCCCCCGACGCTCACCGCCGACCGCGCCCTCCTCAAGGGCCTGCCCAAGGTCAGGGCCGAGCTGACCTGGGTGCCCTGGACGCACCGCAGACTCGCCCGGCACAGCGGGTACGGGGCGGGCATCGACTCGCCGGGCTGGTACGGGCATCTGTTCGGCGCGCCGGACCGGCCCGTCGCGCGCTGGATGACCAAGGTCGCGGGCCTGCTGCGGGACGAGGACCGCCTCGTCTCCTCCGCCCACGTCATCGAGGCCGTCCGGCTCGCCGAGGCCCTCGCCGCGATGCGCGGCCGGCCGCTCGCCGGGCTCACCGAGACGACCGACGCGATCCGGGCCGTGCTGTGCGACGGCTCCGACGTGCCGCTCTCGCTCGTGCGGGACCGGCTGATCGTCGGCGACGTCCTCGGCGAAGTGCCGGACAGCGCCCCCGTCGTCCCCCTGCAACGCGACCTCACCCGGCGGCAGCGCACCCTGCGGCTGAAACCGGAAGCAGCCGAGCGGGAGCTGGAGCTCGACCTGCGCAAGGACACCGACGCCGCCCGCAGCCGCCTCCTGCACCGGCTGCGCCTGCTCGGCGTCGGCTGGGGCGAACCGGCCGAATTCCGGGGCAGCACCGGCACCTTCCGCGAGGGCTGGCGGCTGCGCTGGGACCCCGAGCTGTCGGTGAAGGTCGCCGAGGCCGGCATCTGGGGCACCACCGTCCTGGCCGCGGCCACCGCGAAAGCGGAGTCCGAGGCCGGGCGGGCCACCGCGCTCTCCGCCGTCACCGCCCTCGCCGAACAGTGCCTGCTGGCCGAACTGCCCGACGCCCTCCCGGTGGTGATGAACGCCCTCGCCGACCGCGCCGCCCTGGACAGCGACGTCGGCCACCTCGCCCAGGCCCTTCCCGCGCTCGCCCGCACCCTGCGCTACGGCGACGTGCGCGGCACCGACACCACCGCCCTCGCCGAGGTCGCGGCCGGCCTCACGATGCGGATCTGCGTCGGACTGCCGCCGGCCTGCACCGGCCTGGACGACGACGGCGCCGCCGCGATGCGCGGCCACCTCGACGCCGTGCACACCTCCGTCGGCCTGCTGACCCGGTCACCCGACGGCACCGGCCCGCGCACCGCGCCCGCCCCGCACGCAGCCCGCGACCCGCTCGACGCACACGCAGCCCACGACCCACGCGATGCCCACGGCCCGCACCACGCCCACGACCCGCACCACGCCCACGACCCGCACCACGCCCACGACCCGCACGCAGCCCGCCGCCCGCACCACGCCCACGACCCGCACGACCTGACCGGCCGCTGGGCGAGGGCCCTGCGCGCCCTCGCCGACCGGGACACCGTCGCGGGCGTCCTCCGCGGCCGCGCCGTACGCCTCCTCCTGGACGACGGACGCCTCGACGAGGACGCCGTCGCCCGCCTGATGGGCCTCGCCCTCTCACCCGGCGCCCCGCCCGCCGACGCGGCCGCCTGGATCGAGGGCTTCGTCGGCGGCGCGTCCGGCTCGGGCATGCTCCTGGTCCACGACGCACGCCTCCTGGGACTGCTCGACTCCTGGCTCACCGAAGTCCCCGCGGACGCCTTCACCGACGTACTGCCGCTGCTGCGCCGGACGTTCTCGGCGTACGAACCAGGAGTGCGCCGCACCCTCGGCGAACTGGTCCGCCGCGGCCCGGCCCCGCCCGGCGGCACCCCGCCGGCGCCCGGCGGGCCCGCCGAAGCAGGGGTCCCCGGCTTCGGCCCCGCCCTCGACCCCACCCGAGCCGACGCCGTACTGCCCCTGCTGCACCTGCTGCTCGGCACCCCACCCGCACCGGAGAACCACGACCCGACGGAGGTGTCCCCGCGATGACCACGACCCCGGACCCGCCCCGCCCAGCGGCCGAGGAGCGGCTGCGGCGCTGGCGGATGGTGCTCGGCGGGGAGTCCGCCGACGGCACCGGCCACCGGCTCTCCGGGCAGGACGCCGCCATGGACGGCGCCCTCGCCGCCCTCTACGGCCGCAAGGACCCCGCCGCCGGGCGAGACGGCCGCACCGGCGACCGGGGCGCCGGGCTGGGGGCCTCCGCGCCGTCCGTCGCGCGCTGGCTCGGGGACATCCGCACGTACTTCCCCAGCTCCGTCGTGCAGGTCATGCAGCGCGACGCCATCGAGCGGCTCGGGCTCGCCGGGCTGCTCCTGGAGCCGGAGATGCTGGAGGCCGTCGAAGCCGACGTCCACCTCGTCGGCACCCTCCTCTCCCTCCACAAGGCCATGCCCGAGACGACCAGGGAGACCGCCCGCGCCGTCGTCCGCAAGGTCGTCGAGGACCTGGAGCGGCGCCTCGCCGCCCGCACCCGCGCCACCCTCACCGGCGCCCTCGACCGCAGCGTCCGCGTCCACCGCCCCCGGCACCGCGACATCGACTGGGACCGCACGATCCGCGCCAACCTCAAGAACTACCTGCCGGAGCACGGCACGATCGTCCCCGAACGGCTGATCGGTCACGGACGCGCCTCCCGGGCCGTGCAGAAGGAGGTCGTGCTCTGCGTCGACCAGTCCGGCTCGATGGCCGCCTCCGTCGTCCACGCCTCCGTCTTCGGGGCGGTGCTCGCCTCAATGCGGTCGATCCGGACCCGGCTCGTCGTGTTCGACACGGCGGTCGTCGACCTCACCGACCAGTTGGACGACCCCGTCGACATCCTCTTCGGCACGCAGCTCGGCGGCGGCACCGACATCAACCGGGCGCTCGCGTACTGCCAGTCGCGGATCACCCGGCCCGCCGACACCGTCGTCGTGCTGATCAGCGACCTGTACGAGGGCGGCATCCGCCACGAGATGCTCAAGCGGGTCGCCGCGATGCAGGCCTCCGGCGTGCAGTTCGTCACCCTGCTCGCCCTCTCCGACGAGGGAGCCCCCGCCCACGACCGCGAGCACGCCGCCGCGCTCGCCGCCCTCGGCGTCCCCGCCTTCGCCTGCACTCCGGACCTCTTCCCCGAGATCATGGCGGCGGCGATCGAAAAGCGGCCCCTGCCGATACCGGAGGCCGCATGATCGGACACTCAGTGACACCGGTCATGGTCATCGGCGGCACTCTGTGACAGGTATCACCGTTCAGGTGCGACCTGCGATTTAGGGACCTACGTCCCTCGGGGATAACCTGCGAGACGGACATGCCGCGTACCGGACACCGTGTACGCCTCCCTTGTGACAGCGCCGTCACGTTGCCTTCGCGGCACGCCCATCGCATTGAACGCAACGCGATCACCAGAACCCGCGATCTTCAGAAAAGGGACGGACGCGCGTGGACCTGTTCGAGTACCAGGCGAGGGACCTCTTCGCCAAGCACGGTGTACCGGTGCTGGCCGGTGAAGTCATCGACACGCCTGAGGCGGCGCGCGAAGCCACCGAGCGACTGGGCGGCAAGTCGGTCGTCAAGGCGCAGGTGAAGGTCGGCGGCCGCGGCAAGGCCGGTGGCGTCAAGCTGGCCGGCGACGCCGACGAGGCGGTGGCCCGCGCCACCGACATCCTCGGCATGGACATCAAGGGCCACACGGTCCACAAGGTGATGATCGCCGAGCTGTCCCCCGAGATCGAGGCCGAGTACTACGTCTCGTACCTCCTCGACCGCACCAACCGCACCTTCCTGGCCATGGCCTCGGTGCAGGGCGGCATGGACATCGAGGAGGTCGCGGAGAAGACCCCCGAGGCCCTCGCGAAGGTCCCGGTCAACGCCGTGGACGGCGTCGACATCGAGAAGGCCCGCGAGATCGTGGCCCTCGCGAAGTTCCCGGCCGACGTGGCCGAGGGCGTCGCCGAGGCCCTGGTGACGCTGTGGGACACCTTCGTCGCCGAGGACGCCCTCCTCGTCGAGGTGAACCCGCTGGTCAAGACCAAGGACGGCCGCATCCTGGCCCTCGACGGCAAGGTCTCGCTGGACGAGAACGCCGACTTCCGCCAGGCCGACCACGAGGCGCTGGAGGACAAGGACGCAGCCAACCCGCTCGAGGCTGCCGCCAAGGCCAAGAACCTCAACTACGTCAAGCTCGACGGCGAGGTCGGCATCATCGGCAACGGCGCGGGTCTCGTGATGAGCACCCTCGACGTGGTCGCGTACGCCGGTGAGAACCACGGCAACGTCAAGCCCGCCAACTTCCTGGACATCGGCGGCGGCGCCTCCGCCGAGGTCATGGCGAACGGCCTGGAGATCATCCTCGGCGACCCGGACGTCAAGTCCGTGTTCGTCAACGTCTTCGGTGGCATCACCGCCTGCGACGAGGTCGCCAACGGCATCGTCCAGGCCCTGGAACTCCTGAAGACCAAGGGCGAGGAAGTCACCAAGCCCCTCGTTGTCCGTCTCGACGGCAACAACGCCGAGCTGGGTCGCAAGATCCTCTCGGACGCCAACCACCCGCTCGTGCAGCGCGTGGACACCATGGACGGCGCGGCCGACAAGGCCGCCGAGCTCGCCGCGGCTGCGAAGTAAGGAAGAGGGACTCCAAACACCATGGCTATCTTCCTCACCAAGGACAGCAAGGTCATCGTCCAGGGCATGACCGGTGCCACGGGCATGAAGCACACCAAGCTCATGCTCGGCGACGGCACCAACATCGTCGGCGGCGTGAACCCGCGCAAGGCCGGCACGTCCGTCGACTTCGACGGCACCGAGGTCCCCGTCTTCGGCTCCGTCAAGGAGGCCATGGAGAAGACGGGCGCGGACGTCTCCGTCCTCTTCGTGCCGCCGGCCTTCGCCAAGGCCGCCGTCGTCGAGGCCATCGACGCGGAGATCCCCCTCGCCGTCGTCATCACCGAGGGCATCGCCGTCCACGACTCGGCCGCCTTCTGGGCGTACGCGACGGCCAAGGGCAACAAGACCCGCATCATCGGCCCGAACTGCCCCGGCCTCATCACCCCGGGCCAGTCCAACGCCGGCATCATCCCGGGCGACATCACCAAGCCCGGCAAGATCGGCCTGGTCTCGAAGTCCGGCACGCTGACGTACCAGATGATGTACGAGCTCCGTGACATCGGCTTCACCTCCGCCGTCGGCATCGGTGGCGACCCGGTCATCGGCACCACGCACATCGACGCCCTCGCGGCGTTCGAGGCGGACCCGGAGACCGAGCTCATCGTCATGATCGGCGAGATCGGCGGCGACGCCGAGGAGCGCGCGGCCGACTACATCGCGAAGAACGTGACCAAGCCGGTCGTCGGCTACGTCGCGGGCTTCACCGCCCCCGAGGGCAAGACGATGGGTCACGCCGGCGCGATCGTGTCGGGCTCGTCCGGCACCGCCCAGGCGAAGAAGGAGGCCCTTGAGGCCGCCGGCGTCAAGGTCGGCAAGACGCCGACCGAGACGGCGAAGCTGGCGCGCGCGATCCTCGCGGGCTGAGTTCCCGGCTTCCGGCACGGCTGTTGATACCGGCTGCGGCCGGTGACACGGCTGTCGCCACGCGAAAGGCCCGCACCCCCGACGGGGGGTGCGGGCCTTTCGCGTCGCCCGGCGGCGGTCAGCGGCCCTGCGGGACCAGGCGTTGCGGGCCGTTGTCCGGGTCGGCGCGGAGCTTGGCGCGGAGCTGCTCGTCCTGGAGGTCCAGGTGCTGGGGACCGCCCAGGACGGGGACGCCGCCGACCCGCGCGCCCGGCGGGACCGGGGCCTCGTACCGGGTCGGCGCCGTGGTCAGGGTGAAACTCGTCGCGCCGATGATCAACGTGGTGAACGCGATGGCCGCCCGCGTCCAGAAGCGGGTCGTGCGCTCGCTCCTGGTGCGGACCGTGCGGCCGGTCGGCAGGGCGTGCACGGGCTGGGCGGCAGCCAGGGCGCTGAGACGTTCCTGCAGGAGGGCGGACTGCTCGGCGGGGCTGCGGGTCCCGCCCAGTTCCGGGACTCTCCGGGCGACGACCGCGCGGGCGTGCTCCAGGCGGTGGGCGGCGGCGGGGGTGGTGGCCTCGGTCTCGGCGGCGGTCTCGGGGAGGTCGAGGCCGAGGCCGTCGTAGAGGACGAGGGTGCGGCGGTAGGCGGGCGGGAGTTCGAGGAGGGCCTCCAGGAGGGCGTGCGACGCGGGGTCCGCGCTCTCCGTTCGCGGGGCCGGCGAGGGGTTGACGCGCAGGTGGGACGGGCGGAAGCGGTGCCAGGGGGACAGCGCGTACTCGTACGCCGCCGCCCGGACCCAGCCCGCCGGGTCGCGGTCCGTGGCGACCTCGGGCCAGCGCTGCCAGGCGAGCTGGAAGGCGCGCTCGACGGTCTCCTGGGAGAGGCGGTGGCGGCCGGTGAGGAGGTAGGCCTGGCGCAGGAGGGAGGGGGCGGTGCGCGAGTAGAGGTGGTCGAAGGCTTCGCAGGGGGTGCGGTGGGAGGGCTCGACGACGGCGACGGCTTCGGAGCGGGAAGGTCTTTCGCGTGTCGTACGGGGACGGAGACGCTTCCGGGAGGGGCCGGGCTCGGGTGCGGCGAGCGCCGGGAGGGCCGGGGCCGGAACCGGGGCCGTGCCGGGCTTGGCCTGGGCGGAGGGTTCGGCTCCGCCGGGGGCTGCCCCCTTGCCCGCCCCCTTGGGGCGGCGGCCCCGTCGCCCCAGCGGGCCTGCGGAATCGGGGCGGGCCCGTCGGTCGGGGCCGGGGGCGGCTCGGCCGTGGAGGGCGGGTTCGGTGGTGAGGAGGCGGACGTAGAGGTCACGTTTGCGGCCGCGGGGGGAGGTGCGGCCGAGCTCCCAGGAGCGGACCGTTTCGCGGGTGACACCCACGATCTCCGCCACCTGCGCCTGTGACAGCGCCTTCGCCTCGCGCAGCCTGAGGCGTTCCTTCGGGGACGGCAGGTCGACGGCGGGGGCGGCGGGGGCGGTCCCGGTGGTCCTGGTCATCGGCGGACCACCCTCCCCGGAGTTCCCGTAGCAGCACGGTGGGCGAAAAAGTACATAAAAGTATATTGGGCGACACGTCGGCCATTCTCCCGTTACGCGAAGTTGGCGCGTGTCGTGGGCAGCATGGCCGGGTGAACCCGAATCCAGTGACCGAGCAGCCGTTGCCGCAGGCCCCGCACCACGAGGGCCCGGAGCGCACGGGACATCAGGGGCAGCAGGGGCAGTGGGAGCAGCAGGAACCGCGGCCCCGGCCGACGGACGCGGCGAAGAGTCCGCGGGCCGTCTGGGCGGCCTGCGTGGTGCGGGGCGCGCTCGCCGCCGGGCTGGGGCTCGGGACGTTCGCGGTGCTGGCGATGGTGCTGTGGATCAGTTCGCCGTACCCGGACGCGGGGGCCGGTGCCGCGCTGCGCGTCGCCGCCGGGCTCTGGCTGCTCGCCCACGGGGCGGACCTCGTGCGGCACGACACGCTCGACGCCGTCGCCGCGCCCGTCGGGCTGACCCCGCTGCTGTGCTCGGTGCTGCCACTGTGGCTGGCCCACCGCACCGCGCGGGACGCCTGCGAGGAGGACGGCGAGGACGGGGCGACACGGAGCGCCGCGTCCCGGTGGCAGGCGTTCGGAGGCGTGACGCTCGGATACCTGCTGGTGGGAGCGCTGGCGGCGGCGCACGCGGCCGGTGGTCCGCTGCCCGCGACGGCCGGCAGCACGGCACTGCACCTGCCGCTCGTGGTGGGGGCCGCCACCGCTGCCGGGGTGTGGCGGGCGTACGGACGGCCGCGCGGACCGCTGCCGCACTGGGTTCCGGGGGGCGTGCGGCGCGCACTTACGCCCCCCCGGCTCACGGTGGCGGCGCGCGCGGCGGGCGCGGGGGTCGCGGTGCTGGTGGGCGGCGGCGCCCTGCTCGTCGGGATTTCGCTGGGGTGGCACGCGGATCTCGCCCAGGAGACCTTCGTGCGGCTCGCGGGGGAGTGGTCGGGACGCGTCGGGGTGCTGCTGCTCGCCCTCGCACTCGCCCCGAACGCGGCGGTGTGGGGCGCGTGTTACGGCCTCGGGGCGGGCTTCGAGGCGGGCGCGGGCGCGACGGTCGCCCCGCTGGCCGCAGCGGGGACGGGTGCGGTGCCGCCCTTCCCGCTGCTGGCCGCACTGCCCGGCGAAGGCCGCGGGACGGCGCTCAACTGGGCGGCCGCGGGGGTGCCGTTGGCCGCCGCCGTGGTGGTCGCGTGGATGGTCGTACGGGTGGCCGCGCCCGTCTGTGCCGTACGGGAGGAGGCCTGGGGGCGGCGGCGGACGGCCGGGGCGGTGGCCCTGGCGGGCGGGGCGTGCGGGGCGCTGACGGCGGTGCTCGCGGCGGCGTCGGGCGGGCCGCTCGGGGTGGGCCGGCTGGCGGAGTTCGGGCCGGTGGGGTGGGCGGCGGGCCTGGCGGCGGCGGGGTGGGTGGTGCTGGTGGGGGTGCCGGCGGCGCTGGGGATGAGGGCCTGGCGGCTGCGGGAAAGGGCGGGGTGGCGAAGGCCCCCGGCCGTGCTTCCGGCCGCGGACGCGGCTCCGACGCCGACGGCGGTTCCGGCGGCGGGTCCGACGCCGGCAGTGGTTCCGGTTCCGGCGGCGGGTCCGATTCCGGCGGTGGTTCCGACTCCGGCGACGCGGCACCCCGGTGTCTCCGCGCAGGCGGCCTCCCTGCCCGCGCCCTCCGGGCCCGCGGGCCCCTGGCCCCCGGCCCCCGAACACGCACCCCCCGTACCAGCCGTCCCGTCCTCCACGCCCCCGGCGCGGGCCGCCTACGCGTCCGGGCCCCCCGGCACAGCCGTGCGCTCGTCGCCCGAACACGGCTCCCGGCACGACAGCGGGGCGCGTGACGTGCGGTGGGCCGCGCTGCGGGAGGGGTCCGGGGGGATCGCGGCGGAGGTGCGGGACGAGGGGGAGGAGCCGCCGCCCGCCCCCGGCGGATGACGGTTCCTCCCCCTCCCTTGCCCGAACCCCGCGCGGCTGCCTACTCCCGCACCCCGAGCATCGGCACCAGGGACTTCGGCAGTTCCTCGTTGCAGGCCACCTGGGCCGACTTCGTCAGGGAGTCGGCCACGCACGTGTAGTAGTCCCGGTACACGAGCTGCGCCGTGAACGTCGCCGCCACGATCAGCAGCGCCAGGCCCGCCGTGACCAGCCCGCTCACCGCCGCCGTCGTCTGCGGGCGGGTGCTCGTGGCCGGGTCCGCCTCGGTGCGGTTGCGCAGCGAGCTGATGCCCCAGTACAGCGCCAGCGCGCCCAGCAGCAGCGCGATCTCCCGCAGCGTGAACACCGCGAAGAAGAACGCCCACATGCCCGCGAGCAGCGCGTACCGGGCGCGCCGCTGGACCGGGTCCGTCGGGTCCCAGCGCAGCCCGTGGCCCGGTCCGCCGTCCTGGCCCTCCGGTCCGTTCTGGCCGCGACCCGGGGACTGCGGGCCGCCGAAGCCGCCGCTGCCGCGGCCCGGCTGACGGTTGCTCCACTGGCCGCCCCAGCCCGAGCCCGTACCCGTACCCGAGTCCTCCGAGGACCCGGACGGCTTCCGCGGCTGCCAGGGCCGGTCCGGCGTGCCCTCCGGCGGCGGCGCGAACGGATTGTCGTCCCGGGGCGGGGCGGACGAGTCCGGCGCGGCGTCCGTCTCCCCGCCGCCCTTGCGGTCCCGCAGCAGGAGCCCACCGCCGGCCGAGTGCTGCGGCAGCGGGAACGGGTGGCGGCTCGGGGCCGCGTCGCGGCGTCGGTCCGTCATCTGGTGAACGTCTTCCCCTCGGACCTTCCGTCGGTGCCCGGAGCGTTGTGCTCCGCGGTGCGGAAGGTCGTGTGTCGTTGGTGCCCGGCCGGGTGAGGGCCGGGCCCGCGGCCCGGCGGCGGCCCGGCGGCGACGCCGGGCCCGTGACGGGATGCGAGTCCTGCCCTGACGCTACCTGGCGCGGGTGCACCCGTCCCGTGGGGGCGGGCCGGTGTGCCGGTATCGTTGCTGACGTCCGGCGCCTTCGTAGGGTTCCCCGTACAGCGGGCTGCGATTCCTTCGTACGACCCCACAAAGCCGCGTTCGCGCCCAGAAACCGCACGAGCCGCGAGAAAGAGACCCGCCGTGGCCTCCCCGCCCCCCTCCGCTTCCGCCTTCCCGCCCCCCTCCGGACGCCCCGCCCGTCTGGTGGTCCTGGTCTCCGGGTCCGGTACGAACCTCCAAGCCCTGCTCGACGTCATCGACGCGGTCCCCCACTACGGCGCGGAGATCGTCGCGGTCGGCGCCGACCGCGACGGCATCGTCGGCCTGGAGCGGGCGAGGAACGCCGCGATCCCCACGTTCGTGTGCCGGGTGAAGGATTACGGGACGCGCGAGGAGTGGGACGCGGCGCTGACGGCCCGGACCGCCGCGTACGAGCCCGACCTGGTCGTCTCGGCCGGGTTCATGAAGATCGTGGGCAGGAATTTCCTCGCCCGGTTCGGCGGGCGCGTGGTCAACACGCACCCCGCCCTGCTGCCCAGTTTTCCCGGTGCGCACGGCGTCCGCGACGCTCTCGCGTACGGCGCGAAGGTCACCGGGTGCACCGTCCACTTCGTCGACGACGGCGTCGACACCGGCCCGATCATCGCCCAGGGCGTGGTCGAGGTCCGGAACGAAGACGACGAAGCCGCTCTCCACGAGCGGATCAAGGAAGTCGAGCGCATGCTGCTCGTCGAGGTCGTGGGGCGTCTCGCCCGCAACGGCTACCGCATAGAGGGACGAAAGGTTCATGTCGGTGAACTCGGTTAACCCGGCCAACTCCATCAACAAGAAGCCCATCAAGCGCGCTCTTGTCAGCGTCTACGACAAGACCGGCCTGGAGGAGCTGGCGCGGGGCCTGCACGAGGCCGGCGTCGAGCTGGTGTCGACCGGCTCCACCGCCGCGAAGATCGCCGCCGCCGGTGTCCCGGTCACCAAGGTCGAGGAGCTGACCGGCTTCCCCGAGTGCCTGGACGGCCGCGTCAAGACCCTGCACCCGCGCGTGCACGCGGGCATCCTGGCCGACCTGCGCCTGGCGGACCACCGCAGCCAGCTCGCCGAGCTGGGCGTCGAGCCCTTCGACCTGGTCGTCGTGAACCTCTACCCGTTCACGCAGACCGTCGCCTCGGGCGCGAGCGACGACGAGTGCGTCGAGCAGATCGACATCGGCGGCCCGTCCATGGTCCGCGCCGCCGCCAAGAACCACCCCTCGGTCGCGGTCGTCACCAGCCCCGAGCGGTACGCGGACGTCCTCGCGGCGGTCGGGGACGGCGGCTTCGACCTCACCGCCCGCAGGCGCCTGGCGGCCGAGGCCTTCCAGCACACGGCGGCGTACGACGTGGCGGTGGCGAACTGGTTCGCCGGGACCGGCGGCGGAGCCGCCGACGAGCACGGCGCGGCGGACGACAGCGGCTTCCCGGCCTTCGTCGGCCAGACGTACACCCGCAAGAACGTCCTGCGCTACGGCGAGAACCCGCACCAGGGCGCCGCCCGCTACGTCGACGGCACCGGCGGCCTCGCCGAGGCGGAGCAGTTGCACGGCAAGGAGATGTCGTACAACAACTTCACCGACACGGACGCCGCCCGCCGTGCCGCGTACGACCACGCCGAGCCCTGCGTGGCGATCATCAAGCACGCCAACCCGTGCGGCATCGCGATCGGCGCGGACGTCGCCGAGGCGCACCGCAAGGCGCACGCCTGCGACCCGCTGTCCGCGTTCGGCGGCGTGATCGCCGTCAACCGCCCGGTCTCCGTCGCCATGGCCGAGCAGGTCGCGGAGATCTTCACCGAGGTCGTCGTCGCGCCGGACTACGAGGACGGCGCCGTCGAGGTCCTGGCCCGCAAGAAGAACATCCGCGTGCTGCGCTGCGCGGGCGCGCCCTCCGCCCGGGTCGAGGTCAAGCCGATCGACGGGGGCGCCCTCCTCCAGGTCACCGACCGGCTCCAGGCCGAGGGCGACGACCCGGCGAACTGGACGCTGGCCGCCGGTGAGGCGCTGTCCGAGGCGGAGCTCGCGGAGCTCTCCTTCGCCTGGAAGGCATCCCGCGCGGTGAAGTCCAACGCGATCCTGCTCGCCAAGGACGGCGCGTCGGTCGGCGTCGGCATGGGTCAGGTCAACCGCGTCGACTCCGCGAAGCTGGCGGTCGAGCGGGCGGGCGAGGAGCGGGCGCGCGGTGCGTACGCCGCGTCCGACGCGTTCTTCCCCTTCCCCGACGGCCTGGAGATCCTGCTGGACGCGGGCGTCAGGGCCGTGGTCCAGCCGGGCGGTTCGGTCCGTGACGAGCTGGTGGTGGAGGCCGCGAAGAAGGCGGGCGTGACGATGTACTTCACCGGCACGCGCCACTTCTTCCACTGACCCGCGCCGGTACCGCACGCGAAGAAGGCCGCCGACTCCCCTCGCTGAGGGGGGAGTCGGCGGCCTTCGCCGCGCCGTGGTCCGTGGCTACTTCTTGATGACGATCGTGCCGCCCGCGCGGTCGTGCCAGCCCTGGAGCTTGCCCGAGTTGTCGAAGAAGGGGGAGAGGTAGACCAGCAGCGTGCCGAGGCCGCAGAAGAGCGAGCCGACCATCGGGAGGATCCAGCGGATGAAGCCCGCACCCAGGCCGGGGGCCTGGCCGGTGTTCTCCTTGACGACCTTGACGCCCAGGACCATCTTGCCGAGCGTCGCGCCCCAGATGGAGACCATCAGCCACTCGTAGAGCAGCGCGATGAGGGCGAACACGGCGATGGCGGCGAAGAAGGCCGCGACGAAACCACCGCTGATGTCGTTCACACAGCTCTGGTAGCCCGGGTCCGTGTAGGAGCCGCAGGACTCGATGCTCTTCGAGGCGCCGAAGATGCCCGCGATGCCGACGGCGGTGAAGATGCCGTAGAGGATGCCGTACGCCACCGCGTCCAGCGCACGCGCGCCCAGGCGGCGACCCATGGTGGCGATTTCGACGGTGCCGAGCCCTCCGACGTTGATGTAGCCGTTGTTGGCCTGGAGGGTGCCGCCCGGCTGCTGGGGCGGGTAGCCGTAGCCCTGCTGCGGCGGGACGCCCTGCGGGGCCTGCTGCGGGTAGCCGTAACCGGGCTGGCCCTGCGGCTGCTGCGGGTAGTCGTAGCCGGGCTGCCCCTGGGGCGGCTGGGCGGGGTAGCCGTAGCCGGGCTGGCCCTGCGGGGGCTGCGGCGGCTGGCCCTGGGGCTGGCCGTAGGGGTTGTTGGGGTCGCCGAAGCTCACGTGCGATTCCTCCGTTGTCGTGCTGGGGACTGTGCGGCCCGGGCGGAGGAACGGGTACGGAAAACGAGCGGTCTGCCCCCCTGCGCCACCGCGAACTGCGCGCCACATCGTCGTATCAGTGGCTTGTTCTTGTCCAGCCAGCAGTGGGAGGCGTTGTGCAAGTGCAACGTTTGATCCCGGCCGGTGACGATCCCGGTGACCGGGCGCACCCCCGCCCGCGCGGGCACTGATTGGAACCTCCTCCCCGCATCCGCGAGGATGGGCACATGACCGCCCAGATTCTCGACGGCAAGGCCACCGCAGCCGCGATCAAGTCCGAACTCACCGGCCGCGTGGCGGCCCTGATCAGCCGGGGGGTCGTCCCCGGGCTCGGCACCCTGCTGGTCGGCGACGACCCCGGCTCCAAGTGGTACGTCGCGGGCAAGCACCGCGACTGTGCCGAGGTCGGCATCGCCTCCATCCAGCGCGAACTCCCCGCCACGGCCACCCAGGAGGAGATCGAGGCCGTCGTACGGGAACTCAACGAGGACCCCGCCTGCACCGGCTACATCGTCCAACTCCCGCTTCCCGAGGGCATCGACACCAACCGCGTCCTGGAGCTGATGGACCCGGCCAAGGACGCCGACGGCCTGCACCCGATGAGCCTGGGCCGGCTCGTCATCGGCGAGACCGGCCCGCTGCCCTGCACCCCGTACGGCATCGTGCAGTTGCTGCGTCACCACGGCGTCGAGATCGCCGGGGCCCACGTCGTGGTCGTCGGCCGGGGCATCACCATCGGCCGGCCGATGCCGCTGGTGCTCACCCGCAAGTCCGAGAACGCCACGGTCACCCAGTGCCACACCGGCACCCGTGACCTCTCCCACCACCTGCGTCAGGCCGATATCGTCGTGGCCGCCGCCGGTGTCCCGCACCTGATCAAGCCCGAGGACGTCAAGCCGGGCGCGGCCGTCCTGGACGTCGGCGTCAGCCGGGACGAGAACGGCAAGATCGTCGGCGACGTGCACCCCGGTGTCGCCGAGGTCGCGGGCTGGGTCGCCCCCAACCCGGGCGGCGTGGGCCCGATGACCCGTGCCCAGTTGCTGGTCAACGTCGTTGAGGCGGCCGAGCGCGCAGCCGGCCCCGACGCGGGCTGAGCCGGAACCGTACGGGACGAAGAGGGAGCGAAGCCATGGGCGGGCAGGCCGACGACCACGACGAGCCGAACGGCGGGACCGCACCGGGCGGGACCGCGTCGGCCGGGGCGGTCCAGGGCGGGAAGGCGCGGGCCGCCGCCGCGTCGGCCGGGGCGGCCCAGGACGGGGCGACGCGGTCCGCCGAGCCCGCGTCCGAACGCGAACCCGAGCCCGTGCCCGAACCCGGCAGCGGGCCCGGCAGCGGACCCGGATCCGCGGCCGAGCCCCATGCCAAGGGCGTCGTCAGCGCTCCGGGCCCCGACGGCCCGGTGCGCACCACCCGGCGCTTCCCCCTCCTCACCCGGGACACCGCCCGCCCCGAGGGCGGCGGCCGGGCCGCCGACCGGGACGCCCCGGCGCCGGTGCGGCAGTGGCCGCTGGTGACCGTGCTGGGCCTGACGGCGGTCGGGCTGCTGCTGGTCGCGGTCGACGCGTTCGGCATGGGCTTCCGGCTGGGCACGGTGCTGGTCGGGCTCGCCCTGGTCACCGGGGCCGTCTTCCGCTGGGTGCTGCCGGGCGTGGGCATGCTCGCGGTCCGTTCCCGGTTCACGGACATCCTGACGTACGGGACGCTCGGTCTGGTGATCATGCTGCTGGCGATGATGACGCAGCCCAAGCCGTGGTTCACGATCCCGGTCCTGGAGGAGGCGGTGCGCTTCACGGTGCGCTGACCCCCGGCCGGCCCGGCGGGCCCGGCAGGCCATGGTGTGGCCCGTTTCTTTCCCCGTGCGGGAGGAAACGGGCCACAGTCGTCTCCGGGAGCCCCCCTGACGCCCCTTCGCATCATGAGCGGGGACCGCCGCGGGTAGGACTGTCCGCGTCGGGAGTCCGGGGCCCGCCGCGAAAGCACGGAGAGCACGGACGCACGCGTACGGGGTGAGGCATGGCGCGTTGGAAGACACTGCCGTCCGGGCTGGGCGAACGCGACCGCCAACTGGTCGTCCAGCTCCGCAGGCTCAAGGACCACAGCGGCCTGAGCCTGGCCGCGCTGGAGGCGAAGACCGCCAGCAGCCGTTCCTCCTGGGAGCGCTACCTCAACGGGCGCGTGCCGCCGCCGCGCGAGGCCGTCGAGGAACTGGCCCGGGTCTGCGGCAGCGACCCCACCCGCCTTCTCGTCCTGTACGACGTCGCCGCCCGCGAGCGGTGCGGCGGCCCCGGCGCGGGGGCCCGCCCCCGCCCGGACGAGCCGCCTCCGCACCCCCCGGCGGCCGGACGCCCCGCCCGCCGGCCGCGCCCCCTGCTGCTCGCCGCCCTCGGCTGCGCGCTGCTGGCCGCCTTCGCCGCCGGGTACGCCCTCGCCCTCGCCCGCACGTCGACGGGCGGCCCCGGGGGGCCGGTGACGTACGCCTACGAGGAGGGGAGGACGTACTCCTGCGCGGACGGCCGCAAGGACGGCGGGCGGTATGCCGGGCACAGCGTCACCCGGGAGAACCTGCTGATGCCCGGCGCCCGGGGGCGGGACGTCGTCGAGGCGCAGTGCCTGCTCACCGCGCACGGCTTCGACGCGGGCGCGGTCGACGGTCTCTACGGTCCCGCCGCCAAGGAGGCGGCCCGCGCCTTCCAGCAGGAGCGCGGACTGGTGCCGGACGGTCTGGTCGGCGAGCACACCTGGCGGGAGCTGCGCCGATGAGCGGTGAGGAAACGGCACCGGTCGCGGGCGGGGCCCGTGACCACCTGGCGGCGGAACTGCGTGCGCTGCGGGCCGGTACGGGGCTGAGCCTGGCCGCGCTGGCGACGCGTACGCCGTACAGCAAGTCCTCCTGGGAGCGCTACCTCAACGGCCGGAAGCCGGTGCCGAGGCGGGCCGTGGAGGCTTTGTGCACGGTCGCGGGAGAGCCGCCCGCCCGGCTGCTGGCGCTGTGGGAACTGGCGGACGCGTCCTGGAGCGGCCGGTCGGGGGCCGCACCGGAGCCCGCGCCCGCACCCGTGTCCACGGGCACGCGGCCCGTACGGCGGAGGAAGTGGCAGCCGTACGCCCTGATGGCGGCCGGCGCGCTCGTCGGGGCCGCGGCCGTGGCCCTCGGGGTGCTCGGCCTCGGGCTGCTCGGCGCCGGCGGCCCGCAGGGGGAAGCGGGCGCGCCGGTGGGGCCGGGCCGGGCGGGCACCGCGGAGGCCGGGTGCCTGGGCGAGCGGTGCGTGGGGCGCACGCCCAAGGGGATGGGGTGCGGGCAGTCGGGGGCGGTGAAGTCCCTGGCCGAGCGGACGGCGCGGAACGGGCAGCGGCTGGAGATCCGGTACAGCAGCGTGTGCCGGGCGGTGTGGGTGCGGGCGTCGTTCCTGAAGGCCGGGGACCGGGTGGCGCTCCATCCGCCTCCCGCCGACGAAGGCGACAAAGCGCTGAAAACCGCCCCGAAGGCCATGCGGGCGGAGGCTGTGGATGTGGGGGATGCCACACATTGGGTCGTCACGCCCATGCTCGCGCCCCGCGATCCGGCGGGCGTGCGGGCCTGTCTGGAGCCCTCGGCGGGAGGCGCGCCGGAGTGTTTCACCGGCCGGTCGGCCAAAGATCGACTTACACAACTGGAGGGAACCATTCCGACGTTGGGAGGCGTCTTGGGATCCGGTGTGCCGGGACAGGGCATGAGAAAGATCTTGTTTCGGGGAAAGATGCCGCAAGACAGTTGAAGAACTGACTTGTCTGGACATAGTGGACCGTCGTGCGGGAAGGCCGGGGCTCGGGCAATCCGCACACAGCATCGGTGGGACACTGGTACGGGCGATCGGAACGGGAGCGCGCAATGGGGTGCGCCCGACTTCCGATGTGCTCCCGTGCGCTCCCGCCCCAGGAACTGACATCCTGGCTCTGCGCATCCCTCTGGGTACGCCAGGATCGAAGGGGCAAGAGCAGGGGGCCGGAACAAGAGCGCGGGGCAATTCAGGAACGTACGGGGGGACAAGGGGGAAGCTATGCCTCGTTGGAAAGCGCTGCCGGAGGGACTCGACCCGCAGGTCAGGGAGTTCGCGAACCAGTTGCGTCGGCTCGTCGACCGCAGCGGTCTGAGCGTGGCCGCGGTCGCGGACCGCACCGGGTACAGCAAGACGTCCTGGGAGCGCTATCTCAATGGACGGCTGCTCGCGCCCAAGGGCGCGGTCGTCGCGCTCTCCGAGGTGACCGGGACCAACCCCGTGCACCTCACCACCATGTGGGAGCTCGCGGAGCGCGCCTGGAGCCGCTCCGAGATGCGCCACGACATGACGATGGAGGCCATCCGGATCTCCCAGGCGCGGGCCGCCCTGGGCGAGTTCGGCGCGCCCGCGTCGCAGAACGCCAAGTCGCGCAAGGCGGGCACCACCTCGACGCCGCCGGCACGTCCGGGATCGGCGCGTCCGGGTTCCGCTTCCGGCCCCGGCCGGGCGTCGGACCCGGCGCTGACCGACACCGGCCAGCAGCGTCGTGCGGCCCGGCCGAACACCGACGCGTTCGACATGACGACGAACCTGAAGATCCCGAGCGAGCTCGCGGCGCGCACCGGGTCGGGTCCGGCGGCCCGTACCGGCCAAGGGCCCTCGGCTGCCGGGCGCACCGCGCCGAGCCGTCCCGCGCCGGGCAGCCCGGAGCACGAGCGCGGTTACGCGAGTGACTTCGAGCGTGGCTTCAGCCAGGGCCAGAGCTACAACAGCCCGTCCGCCTCGACGGCGTCCTCGGCCCCTTCGGCGCGTTCCGCTTCGGGCGGCGCGGGCGGTTACGACCGTCCCTCGGGGCCGCCCGGTCCCGGGCGTCCCGGCACGCCGCCGCCGAACTCGGCGCCGGACCGCCGGCGTCAGCGCCGCAAGCTGACGATGTTCCTGGCGGGCGTCGTCGGCGCGCTGCTGGTCATCGTGGCCGCGGTGCTGCTGACCGGCGGCGACGACAAGGACAAGAAGCCGACTGCGGGCGACACCCCGGCGGTCTCGCAGACCAAGGAGCCCGCTCCGAAGCTGCCCGCCGGCGTGAAGTGCAGCGGCAAGGCCTGCGACGGCAAGGACCCCGAGGCGATGGGCTGCGGCGGCGAGTACGCCGTCACGTCCGCGCGCGGCACGGTCGGCGCGGCCCGCATCGAGGTCCGCTACAGCAAGACCTGCGGCGCGGCCTGGGCCCGTATCACCGGAGCGGGCGGCGGCGACAAGGTGACGGTCTCCTCCGACACCTCGGCGGCCGGCCGCAACGGCGTGGTCGGCGCGGCGGCCACCGACGCGTACACCGCCATGGTCGAGGCGGCCACGGCGGACGAGGCGCGCGCCTGCGCGACGCTGAAGACCGGCAAGAAGGGCTGCACCACCGCCGAGTAGAAAATTCTGGAACAGGGCGCATGTCCGCCGTCCCCCGGGGCAGGCGGACGTCATCCCCCCCACGGGTGATGCCACCCGAGACGGCCGTCCGCGCTTCCCCCCTCTGCGCGGGCGGCCGTCGGCGTTCCCGCCGTTCTCGTACGCACGCGTGCGCCGGGGCCCGTACGCCCACGGGGTGTGCCCCGTCCCACACGGGCCCGGGGATACGGCCCGTCCGAGGCGCGATAGCCTGGCGCCGGACATCTCTCCACATCGAGATATCCCGCACACCAGGGGCAGGGACCCCCCGCCACTTCGCTTGCCTTACGGAGACCGCCATGACCCGCACTCCCGTGAATGTCACCGTCACCGGCGCGGCCGGACAGATCGGCTACGCGCTGCTCTTCCGCATCGCCTCCGGTCACCTGCTCGGCCAGGACGTGCCGGTCAAGCTGCGTCTCCTGGAGATCCCGCAGGGCCTGAAGGCCGCTGAGGGCACCGCCATGGAGCTCGACGACTGCGCCTTCCCGCTGCTCCAGGGCATCGAGATCACGGACGACCCGAACGTCGGCTTCGACGGCGCGAACGTCGCCCTCCTCGTCGGCGCCCGCCCCCGCACCAAGGGCATGGAGCGCGGCGACCTGCTCTCGGCCAACGGCGGCATCTTCAAGCCGCAGGGCAAGGCCATCAACGACAACGCCGCGGACGACATCCGCGTCCTGGTCGTCGGCAACCCGGCCAACACCAACGCCCTGATCGCGCAGGCCGCCGCCCCGGACGTGCCCGCGGAGCGCTTCACCGCGATGACCCGCCTGGACCACAACCGCGCGCTCTCGCAGCTCTCGAAGAAGACCGGCACCCCGGTCTCCGAGCTGAAGAAGCTCACGATCTGGGGCAACCACTCCGCCACCCAGTACCCGGACATCTTCCACGCGGAGGTCGCGGGGAAGAACGCCGCCGAGGTCGTCAACGACGAGCAGTGGCTGGCCGACACCTTCATCCCGACCGTCGCCAAGCGCGGCGCGGCGATCATCGAGGCCCGGGGCGCGTCCTCGGCGGCCTCGGCCGCCAACGCCGCCATCGACCACGTCCACACCTGGGTCAACGGCACGGCCGCGGGCGACTGGACCTCGATGGGCATCCCGTCGGACGGCTCCTACGGCGTCCCCGAGGGCCTCATCTCCTCCTTCCCGGTCACCTGCAAGGACGGCAAGTACGAGATCGTCCAGGGCCTGGAGATCAACGACTTCTCCCGCGCCCGGATCGACGCCTCGGTCCAGGAGCTCAAGGAAGAGCGCGACGCGGTGCGCGAGCTCGGCCTGATCTGAGACACCTTCGGGCAACCCTCCCGAAAAGCCCCCGGCGGTCCGACCGCCGGGGGCTTTCTCGTGCGTTCCGGCACTCGTAGCTGTTGTGCACCTGCGCTCGAATGTAGTACTTCTTATACATGAGCGAGCAGGTGCACAACAGAATCGCCGTGGTGCGGGCCGAGCGGAAAGTCTCTCGGCAGGCCCTCGCCGAAGCGGTCGGCGTCCACTACCAGACCATCGGCTACATCGAGCGCGGGCAGTACAACCCCAGCCTCGACCTGGCCCTGAGGGTCGCCGCGTTCTTCGAACTGCCGGTTGAGGCGCTGTTCTCGCTGGAGCCGTTCGGCTCGCTCACGCACGAGGTCTACGGGAGGAAGGCACAGTCATGAACGCGACCGCCAGCAAGAGGATGACGGGATACGACCGGCGCATGCGGGCCCTGATGAACGACCCCAGGGGCCGCGTCCTCAGCGCCACGAAGGGCCGCCGCCGGGCCGCCGTCGCCGCGAGCGTGACCCTGACCGTGGCCGATGTCGCCCTCGTCGTGCAGGTGTTCGCGTACGACCAGCGGTGGGCCGTCTTCGCCCTGATTCCCGTCACCCTCCTCTGGTGCCTGGCCGCCGGCGTCCTCAACGGCGCCACCGCCGGGCTCTTCGAACTCCGCGCCCGCGCCCTGGACGAGCGCCAGCTCATGGAACGCGAGCGGGCCCGCGCGACGGCGCACCGGATGACGGGTGCGCTGGTCATCGGCGCGGCCGCCGGGCTCTGGCTGGCGGCCTGGGCCTCCGACGGCCAACTGACCAGGGCGTACGTCGCCCCGCTGCTCGTCGGCGTGTTCGTCCTGCTCTGGATGATGCCGCTGTGGGTGGCGGGCCTCCAGGTCCAGGACACCCCCGCCGACGACTTCGAGGACGACGCGGTCCCCTCGTACTGACGCCGGGCACGAGCTGTCCCGATCACGGTCGGCGGATCTACCATGACCCTCCGTCCGCAGGGGAGTTCAGACGGCCGAGGGGGAGCGGGGCATGGTGCAGGACGATGAACGCACGCACCCGGGCCCGGTGGGGGAGGCGGGCGACTCCGGTGGCCCGGCGGTCCGTTCGGCGTTCAGTACCGGGAAGGCCGGGCCGCGGCTGCGGCTCACCCCGGTCAACGTTCTTCTGGTGGTGCTCGGCCTGGTGATCGGGATCGGTACGGGATGGCTCGTCCAGGACCGGCCGGCCGGGGCCCCGCAGCCGCCTCCGGCTCCCCGGGCGGCGCCGGGGCCCGGTTCACCGGCGCGAGCCACCGGTGCGTCTCCCGGGCCCTCCCTCCCCGCCCTCCCCGCCGACTTCGCGGTCGTCCGGGACGCCTCCGGGGTGACCCTCGCCGTGCCCAGCGGCTGGCGGCGGGACGTGGGAGCCTCCGTCTACTACCGCTCGCCCTCGTCCCCGTACAGCCGCTTCCTCCAGTTCTGGCCCCTGCCGGACTCCCGTATGAGCGCGACCCGCGCCCTGCGCGTCACGGTCGCCGCCCAGCGCCACTACCCGCGCTTCGAAGTGCACTCCCTGCACCCCACCACCAAGGCCGCCGCCGAGCTCGTCCACTCGTACGACAGCCTGCGCACGGGCCGCCGGCTCACCCTCGTCCAGCGGGTCTTCCCCGCCGCCGACGGCAGGCGTTACGCGTTCGCGGTGGTCGGCCCGGCCGGGGAGTGGCCCCGGCAGCGGAACACCCTGGAGGCGGCCCTGCGCCATTTCGAGCCCGTGCGGGACACGCCGTAGGCGGCGCCGCGGCCGTCCGGTTGCTCAGGAAACGATCAAGTGTGGGTTGGCGGGGTCCCGGCCGTGGAAGCAGGGGGGTGACCGCATTCATCCAATCGGGGGTACTCCCATGGCCGCACTCTTCGACAAGCGCGAGCTGCACGTCATCGCGCTCAGCGACCGCGACGCCCTGCTCGGGCTGCTGAGGGACGCCCTCGACGCCACCGGGGCCGATGACGCCGAGCGGCCGGGGCTGGAGCGGGCCGTCGCGCTCGTGGCCGGTGCGCCCGAGACCCCGCAGGCCGAGATGCGCGGGCGGTGGGCCCGGGAACGCATCGAAGCGGCCGGGGTGAAGGCCGAGGCGGACTCCGTGCAGGCCATCAAGGCGCTGCGCAAGGCCGAGCCCCAACTGGGTCTGTACGAGGCACTGATCCTGACGAAGGAGGCGGCGGCCGCCGGGGGACGCTGAGGGGAGGGGCGGCTTCCGGCCCCGACGGGCCCTGTACCGCCCGGGTCGCGTCCGCGCCCGATCAGGACTTCCGGCCCGGCCGAAAGTGACTCATGGCACTTTCGGCCGGGTAAACGGCATGCTTTCGGCCGCCCGGGGGAGGGGTCCCGCCGCCAGTGCTCCTGGACTGGCAGGGACCAGCCCTCTGGTCCTTTCGGTAACGGAAGGCGAAAGCGTCGTGTCGGCAGAAAAGACCATCCATGTGGGCGGGGAGTGGCGGGCAGCCCTCTCCGGCGCCACGCGCGAGATCCTCGACCCCGCGGACGCGAAGCCGTTCGCCGTGGTCGCCGAGGGCGGCGCGGAGGACGTCGACGCAGCGGTCGCCGCCGCGAGCGAGGCCTTCGCGGGCGGGCAGGGCGTCTGGCCGCAGACGCCCACCGCCGAGCGTGCCGCGCTGCTGCGCCGGGTCGCCGACCTCCTCCAGCGGGACCGCGAGGAGCTGGGGCGGCTGGAGGCGCGGGACGCCGGAAAGACCGTGGAGGAGGGGCGCGTCGACATCGACTGCGTCACGGACGCCTTCCGGTACTTCGCCGACCTGGTGGTCGGGGAGGGGGCCGGACGCGTCGTGGACGCCGGGTCCGCCGAGATCCACAGCGTCGTGGTGCACGAGCCGGTGGGCGTGTGCGCGCTGATCACGCCGTGGAACTACCCGCTCTTGCAGGCGAGTTGGAAGATCGCGCCCGCGCTGGCGGCCGGCAACACGTTCGTCGTCAAGCCGAGCGAGATCACCCCCATGACCACCGTCGCGCTCGTCGCGCTGCTGGTGGAGGCGGGGCTGCCGGCAGGGGTGGCGAACGTTGTCACCGGGCCCGGGGCCTCGGTCGGGGCGCGGATGGCCGAGCACCCGGAGGTGGACCTGGTGTCGTTCACGGGTGGACTGGTGAGCGGTACGAAGGTCATGCAGGCCGCCGCCGAGACCGTCAAGAAGGTCGCCCTGGAGCTGGGCGGGAAGAACCCGAACGTCGTCTTCGCGGACGCGTGCGCGACGGAGGAGGGCTTCGACACGGCGGTCGACCAGGCGCTGAACGCCGCCTTCATCCACAGCGGGCAGGTCTGTTCCGCCGGGTCGCGGCTCATCGTGGAGGAGTCCGTGCGGGAACGGTTCGTCGCCGAGCTGGCGCGGCGGGCCGACCGGATCCGGATCGGGCGGGGGACCGAGAAGGGCGTCGAGTGCGGACCGCTGGTGTCCGCCGCGCAGTTGGAGAAGACCGAGTACTACGTCGCCGCCGCGCTGGAGGAGGGCGCCGTGCTGCGGGCCGGCGGGTGGCGGCCCGAGGGGGACGGGTACGAGGGGTACTTCTACCGGCCGACCGTCCTGGACGGCTGCCACCGGGCGATGCGGGTCGTACGGGAGGAGACCTTCGGGCCGATCCTCACCGTGGAGGGCTTCAGCACGGAGGCGGAGGCGATCGCCCTCGCCAACGACACCGAGTACGGGCTCGCGGGCGGGGTGTGGACCGCCGACGCCGGGCGGGCGCGGCGGGTGGCGGCGAAGCTGCGGCACGGGACGGTGTGGATCAACGACTTCCACCCGTATCTGCCGCAGGCGGAGTGGGGGGGATTCGGGAAGTCGGGGGTGGGACGGGAGCTGGGGCCGGCCGGGTTGGCGGAGTACCGGGAGTCCAAGCACGTTTATCAGAACTTGAATCCGGCGCCGGTCCGCTGGTTCTCCGGCTGATCCCGGGTCCGGGCTCGGCGGGTCCTGCCGCCCCGTCACTTCCCCTTCGCCCCCCTCGGGCTTCGCAGCCGCCCCGTTCCCTTGGGCGACGGGGCCGCCCCGAGGGGGCGAGGGGGGCGGCCCCTCCCGCTTCCGGCCCCGGCCGGGCCCTGTTCCGGACGGCCGTCCAGCAGGGGCCCGGCACCGTCCGTACCGGAAAGGCAGGTCCCCAGCCCCGCCCTTTCACCTGAACCCGCGGGGCAGTCAAACGGTTCCGTGCGGGTGCGTCGTGGCTGGTCGCGCAGTTCCCCGCGCCCCTGACGGGGTACGGAAAGAGCGCCCGCGCGGCGGAGCCGCAGGTCAAGTACAGCCCCGCGCCCCTGACGGGGTACGGAAAGAGCGCCCGCGCGCCCGAGCCGCAGATCGAGCACAGCCCCGTGCGGCAGCCCGTGCGGCGGCCCATGCGTCGCCCCGTACCCATTACGCGACAGAACCTTCGCCAGAAGAGGAGCAGCACCACATGCCCGAGCCCATCCACGAATACGACTACGTCGTCATCGGCGGCGGCACCGCCGGATCCGTGATCGCCTCCCGTCTGACCGAGGACCCCGCCGTCCGCGTCGCCGTCATCGAGGGCGGCCCCTCCGACGTGGACCGCCCCGAAGTCCTCACCCTGCGCCGCTGGATGGGCCTGCTGGGAGGTGAGCTGGACTACGACTACCCCACCACCGAGCAGCCCCGCGGCAACTCCCACATCCGGCACAGCCGGGCCCGCGTCCTCGGCGGGTGCTCCTCGCACAACACGCTGATCGCGTTCAAGCCGCTGCCCAGCGACTGGGACGAGTGGGAGGCCAACGGCGCCGAAGGATGGGGGGCCGCCGCCATGGACCCGTACTTCGCCAAGCTGCGCAACAACATCGTCCCGGTCGACGAGGCGGACCGCAACGCCATCGCCCGCGACTTCGTCGACGCCGCCCAGGACGCCCTCGGCGTCCCCCGCGTCGAGAGCTTCAACAAGGAGCCCTTCGACGACGGCGTCGGTTTCTTCGACCTCGCCTACCACCCCGAGGACAACAAGCGCTCGTCGGCGTCGGTGGCCTACCTCCACCCCTTCCTGGACCGCCCGAACCTGCACCTCATGCTGGAGACCTGGGCGTACGGGCTGGAGCTCGACGGCACCCGGGCGCGCGGCGTCCGCGTCCGCACCGGGAGCGGCGAGGAGGTCCTCGTACGGGCGAAGCGCGAAGTCCTGGTCTGCGCCGGTGCGGTGGACACGCCGCGGCTGCTGATGCACTCCGGGATCGGCCCGGCCGCCGACCTCGAAGCGCTCGGCATACCCGTCGCCGTCGACCTCCCCGGCGTCGGCGAGAACCTCCTCGACCACCCCGAGTCGGTCATCGTGTGGGAGACCCACGGGCCGATCCCCGAGAACTCGGCGATGGACTCGGACGCGGGACTGTTCGTGCGGCGGGACCCCGGGCACGCGGGCCCGGACCTGATGTTCCACTTCTACCAGATCCCGTTCACCGACAACCCGGAGCGGCTCGGCTACGAACGCCCCGCGCACGGCGTGTCGATGACCCCCAACATCCCCAAGCCGCGCAGCCGCGGCCGCCTCTACCTCACCAGCGCCGACCCGGCCGTGAAGCCCGCCCTCGACTTCCGGTACTTCACCGACGCGGACGACTACGACGGCCGCACCCTCGTCGACGGCATCAGGATCGCCCGCGAGATCGCCAAGTCCGCGCCGCTGGCGGGGTGGTTGAAGCGCGAGGTCTGCCCGGGCCCGGAGATCACCTCCGACGAAGAGCTGAGCGAGTACGCGCGCAAGGTCGCGCACACGGTCTACCACCCGGCCGGCACCTGCCGGATGGGCGCGGCGGACGACCGGCTCGCCGTCGTCACGCCCGACTTGAGGATCAAGGGACTCGACGGCATCCGCATCGCCGACGCGTCCGTCTTCCCGACCATGACCGCCGTCAACCCGATGATCGGCGTCCTGATGGTCGGCGAGAAGTGCGCAGAGCTGCTGCTGGCCGACGCCGCGCAGCAGCAACCGACCATCTCCGGAGGTGCCGCGTAATGAGGACGACTCCCGCCATGACGACCACCGAGCCCCCGAGCGACGCCGCCGAGCACGTCTTCTCCGTACGGAACCTCTGGAAGGTCTTCGGCCCCAAGGCCGACAGGATCCCCGGCGACCAGGACCTCACCGGTCTCTCCGTCGCCGAACTGCGCGAACGCACCGGCTGCACCGCCGCCGTCCGCGACGTCTCCTTCGACGTGCGGAAGGGCGAGGTCTTCGTCGTCATGGGGCTGTCCGGCTCCGGGAAGTCGACGCTCGTGCGCTGTCTGACCCGGCTCGTCGAGCCCACCTCCGGCAGCCTCGCCATCGACGGCGAGGACGTCCTGTCCATGGACAGGAGCCGGCTGCGCGAACTCCGCAGGCACCGCGCCGCCATGGTCTTCCAGCACTTCGGGCTGCTGCCGCACCGCACGGTCCTCGACAACGTCGCGTACGGGCTGGAAGTGCAGGGCGTGGGCAGGGCCGAACGGCGCGCCAGGGCCGCCGAGGTCGTCGGCAAGGTCGGCCTGGACGGGCTGGAGGACCGCCGCCCCGGCCAGCTCTCCGGCGGCCAGCAGCAGCGCGTCGGCCTGGCCCGCGCGCTCGCGGTCGACCCCGAGGTCCTGCTGTTCGACGAGCCGTTCAGCGCGCTGGACCCGCTCATCCGGCGCGACATGCAGGAGGAGGTCGTCCGCCTCCATGAGGAGGAGGGCCGCACGATGGTCTTCATCACCCACGACCTCAACGAGGCCCTGCGGCTGGGCGACCGCATCGCCCTGATGCGGGACGGCGAGATCGTCCAGCTCGGCACGCCCGAGGAGATCGTCGGCTCCCCGGCCGACGACTACGTGCGGGACTTCGTCCGCGACGTGCCCCGCGAGCAGGTCCTCACCGTCGCCTCCGCGATGCGCGCCCCGCAGGCGGGCGACGCCGAGTCCGGCCCGGCGGTGTCCCCGTCCGCCCCCGTCTCCCAGGCCATCGAGGCCCTGGTCCGCACGGGCGAGCCCACGGCCCGCGTGATGTCCGACGGCCGCCTCCTGGGCGTCGTCGACCGGGCCTGCCTCCTCGCGGTGGTCGCCGGAACCCTGGCGGTGACCGCCTGATGAGGTACGCCAGTACGTTCCCCGCGCCCCGCGCGGACCGCCGCGCCGCCCGCCGCCCGGGGGCCCGTGCCGCCCGGCCCGGCGCCGTCCGCCCCCGTACCGGCGAGGTGACCGCGTGAGTGCCGTGACCACCGCCTCCGCCCCGCCGAAGCCCCGCGGGCAGCGGGCCGGCCTGCGGGAGCGCCTGGCCCGCCGGCCCGCCCTCCGCAAGCTCGGCGTGCTCCTCGTGCTCGCCGCCGTCGCGGTCCCCGTGCTGCACGCCCGCTGGGCGTCCGGCACCTGGCCGGCCCCCCTCACCGTCGACCTCACCGCACCCCTGGGCGAGGTCAGCGACTGGATCATCGACAACCGCGACGGCCACCCCCTCTTCCTGTACTTCTTCGGCCACGTCTCCCACGCGGTCGTCCTCTGCGTCCGGGCCGTCTACCTGGTCCTCCTCGCCCTCGGCTGGGCCGGCACCACCGCCGTCGCCGCGCTGATCGCCTGGCGTGCCGCCGGGGTGCGGCTCGCGGCCGGCACCCTCGTGTCGCTGGCCGCCTGCGGGCTGCTCGGCATGTGGGTGCCGACCATGCAGACCCTCGCGCTGATGGCCGTCGCCGTCGCCGCCTCGGTGCTCCTGGGCGCGTTCCTGGGCCTCGCCGCCGGTCTCTCGGACCGCACGTTCCGCGTCCTGCGGCCGGTCCTGGACACCATGCAGGTGCTTCCGGCCTTCGCGTACCTCCTCCCCGTGGTGCTGGTCTTCGGCATCGGCGTCCCGGCCGCCGTCCTGGCGACCGTCGTGTACGCGGCTCCGCCGATGGCCCGGCTCACCGCGCTCGGCCTGCGCGACGCCGACAAGGGCGTCCTGGAAGCGGTCGAGTCCCTCGGCGCGACCGCCCGCCAGCGCCTCCTCACCGCCCGCCTCCCCCTCGCCCGCAAGCAGCTCCTGCTCGGCCTCAACCAGACGATCATGATGGCGCTGTCCATGGCCGTCATCGCGTCCGTCATCGGCGCCGCAGGTCTCGGCGACCGCGTCTACCAGGCGCTCGCCTCCGTCGACGTCGGCCAGGCGCTGGCCGCCGGTCTCCCGATCGTCCTGATCGCGATCGTCCTCGACCGGGTCACTGCGGCCGCCGGCTCCGGCGAGCGCGGGGCGGGCCGGTCCTGGCTCCCGGCGGCCCTCGGCCTCGCCGTCGCCGCGGCCGTCGCCGTCGCCGGCCGGCTCGCGGGCTCGCTCCTGTGGCCCGAGGGCTGGTCCGTCGAGATCGCTCCAACCGTCAACAGGGCCGTCGGCTGGATGACCGACCACCTCTACTCGGGCGTCCCCGTCATCGGCGGCACCGCCGACTGGGCCGGCCACTTCACCTCCTGGGTCCTCGACCCGATCCGCTCGGGCCTCACTGCCCTGCCCTGGTACGCGGTCCTGTTCCTGGTCGCCGCCCTCGCCTGGCTGATCGGCACCTGGAAGTCGGCGCTGACCGCGACGCTCGCGACGGCCGCGATCGGCGTCCTGGGCGTGTGGAAGCCGTCCATGGACACGCTCTCCCAGGTCCTCGCGGCCGTCGCCGTCACCCTGGTCATCGGCTTCGCGATCGGCGTCGCGGCGGCCCGCAGCCGCCGCCTGGAGCGCGTGCTGCGCCCGGTCCTGGACGTGATGCAGACGATGCCGCAGTTCGTCTACCTCATCCCCGTCGTCGCCCTGTTCGGCGTGGGCCGCGCCCCGGCCGCGGTGGCCGCCGTCGTCTACGCGCTGCCGGCCGTCGTGCGCATCACCACCCAGGGCCTCCAGCAGGTCTCCCCGGCGGCCCTGGAAGCCGCGCGCTCGCTCGGCGCGACCGGCGGCCAGCAGCTCCGCCAGGTCCAACTGCCGCTCGCCCGGCCGTCCCTGCTCCTCGCCGTGAACCAGGGCGTCGTCCTGGTCCTCGCCGTCGTCATCATCGGCGGCCTGGTCGGCGGCGGCGCCCTCGGTTACGACGTGGTGTTCGGCCTCGCCCAGGGCGACCTGGCCACCGGCCTCAAGGCGGGCGCGGCCATCGTCTGCCTCGGTTTGATGCTCGACCGGGTGACCCAGCCCTCGCGGGCCGCCCGCAAGGAGGACGCGTGATGAACCGTCGTACGGCAGTCAAGGCCACCGCGCTCGGTCTCGGCGCACTGCTCCTCACCGGCTGCGGCGCGGCCGACATGACCCAGCAGGCGTCCCCGTACGCGAACGCGGCGGGCGCGAGGACGGTCACCCTCTCCGTCCAGTCCTGGGTCGGCGCCCAGGCGGACGTCGCCGTCGCCAAGCTGATCCTGGAACGCGAACTCGGCTACCGCGTCGACACCGTCCAGGTCGACGAGGTCCCCGCGTGGGACGCCCTCAG
Source organism: Streptomyces sp. NPDC039736 (assembly GCF_055596485.1). Lineage (NCBI taxonomy): Bacteria > Bacillati > Actinomycetota > Actinomycetes > Kitasatosporales > Streptomycetaceae > Streptomyces > Streptomyces sp. NPDC039736. Next base: position 110,972 of record NZ_JBVIUQ010000006.1, read on the forward strand.
CCAGGGCCGGGTCGACATGATCATGGAGGACTGGGGCCACCCGGAACAGGAGGCCCGCTACGTCAAGGAGAAGAAGACCATCGTCCCGGCGGGCGGCGTCGGGGTGACCGGCCACATCGGCTGGTTCGTCCCCAAGTACTTCGCCGACGCGCACCCGGACGTCACGGACTGGCGCAACCTCAACAAGTACGCCTCGTACTTCAAGACCCCGGAGAGCGGCGGCAAGGGCCAACTGCTGGACGGCTCCCCGTCCTACGTCACCAACGACAAGGCCCTCGTCGACAACCTGAAACTCGACTACCAGGTCGTCTTCTCCGGTTCCGAGGCCGCCCAGATCACCCAGATCCAGCGCTTCGCGAAGGAGAAGAAGCCCTTCCTGACCTATTGGTACCAGCCCCAGTGGCTGTTCGAGCAGGTCCCGATGGTGGAGGTCCAGCTCCCCGCGTACTCGCAGGAGTGCGCGGCGAAGGCTCCGCAGGACATCGACTGCGCCTACCCGACCACTCCGCTCGCGAAGTACATGAACGCCGACTTCGCGAAGAAGGGCGGCAGGGCCGCGGCCTTCCTCAAGAACTTCAAGTGGAACGCGGAGCAGCAGAACCAGGTCTCCCTGATGATCGCCGACCAGAAGCTCTCCCCCGAGGAGGCGGCGGAGAAGTGGGTCGCCGCCAACGAGTCCACCTGGCGCGCCTGGCTTCCCGAGTGACCGCCGCCGCCCGGCAGACGGACGTGTACGCGGACGAGGTCCCGTGGCAGGATCGCGGGATGCTACGACTGACTGATTTCATCATCGACTGCCCGGACACGATGAAGCTGGCCGCGTTCTACTCCGAGGTGACGGGGCGTCCGGTGAAGGAGGACAGCTCCGAGGAGTGGGCCGGCATCCGGTTCGGCGAGATCGAGCTGGCGTTCATCCGGGTGGACGGCCACCGGGCTCCGCAGTGGCCCGACGACGAGCACCCCAAGCAGTTCCACCTCGACTTCGAGGTGGACGACATCGAGGCCGAGCAGCGCCGCGTCCTGGACCTCGGCGCGACGCTGCGGCAGGACTTCATCGGCCCCGAGGGCTACGGCTGGCGGATCTACACCGACCCGGCCGGCCACCCCTTCTGCCTGTGCCGCAACAAGGGCGTCGTCTGGACCGAAGAAGGCCCGGTCTGGCCCTCGCTCGGCTGAAATCCCGGGCCCCGGACGGCGCACCGGGGCGGGCCGCTCGGGGCCCCGCCCCCGCGTGCGGACCCGCCCCCGGCGCGCTGTCGCCGGGGGCGGGCCCGTCCGGTCAGTGCGATCCCGGCTCGTAGTGGCCCGGCACCATCCGCGTGGACACCGCGAACCGGTTCCACGCGTTGATCGTGTTGACCGCCGCGATCAGGTGGGCCAGCTCCACCTCGTCGAAGTGCTTCGCCGCCCGCTCGTACACCTCGTCCGGCACGAACCCGTCCGTCAGGACCGTGATCGCCTCCGTCAGCTCGATCGCCGCGATCTCCTTCGCCGTGTAGAAGTGCCGCGACTCCTCCCAGGCGGAGAGCTGCACGATCCGCTCCACCCGCTCGCCCGCCGCCAGGGCGTCCTTGGTGTGCATGTCCAGGCAGAAGGCGCAGTGGTTGAGCTGCGAGGCGCGGATCTTCACGAGTTCCGCGAGCACCGGGTCCAGGTGCTTCCCGGCGGCCTTGTCCAGTTGGCGCATCGCCCTGAAGACGTCGGGGGCGTGGTCCGTCCAGTTCATCCGGGGCGTGTGCTCGGGGACGTGGGGGGCGTTCGGCGTGCTGTCGTTCTCGCTCATGACCGTCAGGCTAGGGGACCGGTGAGGCCGGCGGCACGGTGCAATCCGGCGACCGGATCATGGGCCAATCGCGGCGGCCCGGAATGAATTCACGGACTTCCGGCCCGCCGTGCGGGGGATTCCCGGGAAATCATGGGGGCATTCTAGGGGGTCCCTGTCGAGGTTCGGTCAAGGTCTGTTCATGGGGTAAGTGGAGTCGGTTTTCGGAAACCGGCCGGGGGGTGTGATTCCCGCACACAGGCTGCTGACCTGGTGCTTTGTGAGGCTGATCGGTGAAGTGGGGGAGTATTCCTGCCAGATGGGAGAGTGGCCCTTGTTGGCCGTCAATTCCTTGTCCTAATGTTCTGGCAGCGGAACGGGAGGCCCTGAAAAGGGAAATCCGGACCGAATCGACAAAGGAAAGAAGGAGGTGACAACAATGGCCTTTGACATCGAGATCATCGAGGACGCCGTGGTGCTGCTGCACCACCCGAGCACCTGAGGGTGCCCGCCTGAGGCCACCTTCGGGTGAAGCGCTCAGGGGAAACACAGATGTCCGGCTGCGGTGCGAGCAGTGCATCGCAGTCGGACATCGTGGTGAGCGCGCGGCGGCAGCGACCCGCCCGTGCGCTCGTGCACACGCATGTGCAGATACCGCTGGCTTCACGGTAACGCCGGGCACCGCTCCCCGCGAGAGGGAAAGACGTTGAAGATTCGCCGTCGCGCGCAACTGATCTGCCGCTGGGTCCCCGAGGGCCTGGAGGTCGGCGTGCCCGGGCGCCGCCAGTGGGTCCGGCTCTCACCCGAGCTGCGCGAGATCCTGGAGCGGGCCGGCGAAGGCGTCGGAGCGGACGAACTCGCCGCCGCGTTCGGCGAGGAGAACGTCCCCCAACTGCGCGCCGCACTGGACAAGTTGACCGCCATCGGCCTCCTGGTTCCGGCCGATTCCGAAGTGCGGCCCGCGCCGCTCTGGGAGCGCTGGGGCGGCGTCGCCGAGCGCTTCCACGTCGAAGGCCGCGACGCGGACTACCTGGTCGAGTCCCCCCGCAGGGGAGAGGTGGCCGGGGAGATCGTGGCCGAGGGCGGCATGCCCGACGCGTTCAAGGAGTACCCCGGCCGTCCCGTCGTGCCGCTGCCCCGGCGGCCGCTGCCGCTGCACGGCACGGTCGACGACGTCTTCGCCGCGCGCCGCACCCATCGGCTCTTCACCGAGGACCCGGTCGGCATCGACCAGTTGAGCACCCTGCTGTTCCACGGCTTCGGCCCGCACCGGTTCCTCGACGGCGGTCCCTTCGGCGTGCAGCAGGCCCGGGTCAGCTCCTCCGCGGGCGGACGGCACGAGGTGGAGGCGTACCTCGTCGCGCACAACGTGACCGGCGTCGCCCCCGGCCTCTACCACTACTCCGCCGCCCGGCACGTCCTGGAACTCCTCGACGCCGATGTGCGCCGGGAACAGGTCGAGGAGCTGACGTACCGCCAAGAGGCGTCGTACCGTGGGGCGTTCACCATTTTCACCACCGCCGTGGCGAACCGGCTGGCGTGGAAGTACCGGCACCCGCGCGCCTACCGGCTGTGGATGTACGACGCCGGACACTACGGGCAGACGTTCGCGCTGGCCGCGACCGCGCTCGGACTGGGCCCCTTCCAGACGGTGGCCTTCGAGGACAGCGCGGTCGAGCGGCTCCTCGGCGTCGACCCGGACGAGGAGTTCGCCGTGTACCTGCTCGCCGCCGGCGTCCCGCGGGAGGCCGGCCCGCTCCTGCCGTCGGACTTCGCGCACCCGCGGCCGGCCGCCCTGCGCTGAAACCCGGGCTCCGGGCCGCCCCCCCCGAGACCCGTACCCCGCACGCCCCAACCCGCCCCCTGGTCCGCCCGCGCCGAGACCGGCAGGAGATCGCCATGGCCCTGAAACGCTGCGTCGCCGTCACCCCGCACGAATTCCGCAAGGCGGTCTTCGGGAATCACCATCTGCACACCCGTGCCGAGAAACTGGCCGAGGGCTTCACCGACCTGTTCTCCCCGGACGCGCTGGAGGACCTGCTCTCGGGCGGCATGCGGCTGTCGTCCCTGCGGCTGGTGCGCGACGGCGTCGAGTGCCCCGTCGACACGGGGGCGGTTCCGGAGTCAGGCGACGCCCCCGGCGCCCCGCCGTTTCCGCACACCGACGCGATCCGGGCCGGGCTGGCCGCGGGACAGACCCTCATCGTCCGCTCGCTGCACCGCTTCCACGCGCCGCTGCGGCGCTTCGCCCACGCGTTGTCCGCCGAGCTCGGGCACCCGGTCAAGATCAACGCCTTCCTCACCCCGCCCGGCTCCCAGGGCGTGGACCTGCACTTCGACATCCAGGACGTCCTGGTCCTCCAGGTGGCGGGCGAGAAGCGCTGGGTCCTGCGCACCCGGCCGGTCCGCGACCCGCTGCCCGCGCAGGCCTGGTTCGACATCCCCGAGCACCGCCGCGCGGAACTGCGCGCCGCCTCCGAACCGCTCGACGACCTGACGCTGCGCCCGGGGGACACCCTCTACCTGCCGCGCGGCACCATGCACTCGCCGGTGGCCCTGGACACGCTGTCCATCCACCTCACCGTCGCCGTCACCCGGCTGACCCGGCACGACCTGCTCGCCGAACTGGTGCGCCGGGCCGCCGAGGACGAGTGGCTGCGGGCCGGTGTCGAACCCGACGACTGGGCCGAGGACCCCGAGCAGGCCCGTGCGTTCCTCGGCCGGGCCGTCGAGCGCCTCGGGGAGTTCGCGCGCGGCGACGACCCGCGGGAACTGCTGTGGGACGTACGCAGGAAGGCCTTCAGGGAGCAGACGCCCGAACCGGTTCCGGTGCTGCCCGGCGGCCCGGCCGCCGGCCACCGGCTGCGCGAGGGCGTCCACTTCCGGCTCCGCGGCGAGTCCGCGGACGGCGTCGAACTCCTGGTGGGACCGCGCCGGGTCCGGCTGCCCCGGCCCGTCGCCCCCGTCCTGGAGACGCTGCGGTACGACCCGGCCCTCGACGAGAGCAGGCTCGTCGCCGAACTCGGCGAGGAGGTCGCCCGGAAGGTGACGGCCGCCCTCGTCGCGATGGGACTGCTGGTCCCGGTACCACCCGCATAGACAGACGCAGAAGGAGAACCATGACCGAGGACACCGCGCGCCCGGACCGCACCGCGGCGGACGGGAGCGGGGGAGTGCCGGGGACGGCCGGAGGGACGCCGCACGCGGACGGCGGCCCTCCCGCCGCCTCCGGCACGGGCGGCGGCGCTTCCGGTACGGCCGATGACGCGTCCGGCGCGTCCGGTGCTTCCGGAGCGCCCGGCGCCGGCGCCGGGAAGCTGCGGCACCACCCGCGCTTCCTGCGCCTGTGGGCGAGCCAGGCGACCGGCGCGGTCGGCGACCAGGTGCTGCCCGTGGCGCTCAGCCTGTACGTCCTCGAACGGGGCGGCGGCGCGAGCGGCGTCGGTCTGGTGCTGGGCGGCCGGGCGGTCGCCCTCGTGCTGTGCCTGCTGATCGGCGGGGTGATCGCCGACCGGCTGCGGCGCACTCGCATCCTCATCGGCGCGGACTGCTTCCGCGCGGTGCTGCTGCTCGCCGCCGGACTGCTGCTGACCCGGTTGCCGCTCGGCGCGCTGCCGGTGATCACCGCGCTGGTCGGCGCGGGCGAGGCGCTGTCGCGTCCCGCGTCGCGCTCCCTGGTGCCCAACCTGCTTCCGGCGGCGCTGCTGGAGCGCGGGAACGCGCTGGTCTCCGCCGTCCAGCGCGGTTCCGCCGTGCTGGGCGCGATGCTCGGCGTCACCGCGGTGGCGCTGATCGGCACGCGCACCGCACTGCTGGTGGTCAGCGGCGTCTTCGCGCTGGGCGCGCTGGTCGTGGCGCGGATACCCGACGAACGGCGCGACGCGAAGGGCCGCGCCTCAGTGCTCGCGGAGGCGGCGGAGGGGCTGCGGGCGATCCGCCGCAGGCCCTGGGTGATGGCCATGATGGGGACGGTCTGCCTGCACCTGTTCGCGGGTTCGGCCACCGCGCTCACCCTGCTGCCGATCGTGGCGCGCGAGGAGCTGGGCGGTGACTTCGCGTACGGCGTGGTGCTGTCGGCGATGGGCATCGGGGCGCTGCCGGCCATCGTGCTCGCGGGCCGCTGGCGGCCGGCGTCGCGCGGCACCGTCTCGGTCGTCGCGCTCACCGGGTACGCGCTGGTGCCGCTGAGCCTCGCGGCCCCCTTCCCGCTGCCCGCCGTGGTGGTCTGCTTCGCACTCGGCGGCTTCGTGGTCGAGCTGTACTTCGTCTACTGGGTCTCCGCGCTCCAGCGGGCCTTCCCCGACGCGGTGCTGGGCAAGGTCTTCGCGCTGGACCAGTTGGGCGCCTACGCGCTGCTCCCGGTCGGATACGCGCTCGTCGGGCCCCTGGTGGCACTGCTGGGCACCACCGTCACCCTGGTGGCGGGCGGCGTGGTGGTCGCGCTGTCCAGTCTGCTGTGCCTGCTGGTGCCCGGGGTGAAGCGGTTCGAGGACCCCGTCCCGCCTCCCGCCCCCGCCGCCCGCGCGGCCTGAACGGCAGGGCGTACGCGCGAGCGGACCGCAGGCCGGACGCACCGCCCGGCCGCGTGCCGCGCCCACGCGTGCCGCGCTCAGACCGCCGCCGCCAGGACGTGGAAGGGGGTCAGGCCCGTCCGTGCCGCCGGACGCCCGGCGGAGTGCGGGCCCCGGGCGGCGAGGATCTCGCGCAGCAGGGCCTCCCGCTGTTCGGGGCCGCCCGCCCGGCCGGTGAGCACCCGGTCGGCGGCGTACGGCGCCGGGCCCGGCAGCGCCCCGGGGCTCGTGCGCAGCCGCAGCGCGACCAGCACGCCCCACTCCGTCGCCGAGCCGGTGAGGGTGACGGTGACGCGCACCTCGGGGAAGGCCACCGTCACCGTGTCGTGCTCGCAGGACACCTGGTGGGCGTCGGCCAGCCGGCGGTCGCCGATGATCAGGGCGAAGCGCAGGGCGAGACCGCTGCGCTCCAGCCGTATCCGCCGGTGCAGCGGAACAAGGGACATGGGCACGGAACACTCCTCGCGATGGGGGGCGGGGGCCCGGCCCGTGGGGGCGGCAGGCCCGATGGGGGTGTCGCGGGTTCGGTCCACGGGACCGGCGGCCCGGTTCACCGGGCCGCCGGGCGGCGCCGGGCGAGCGCGCCGTCCACCAGCGCTCCCGCGACCCCGGTGGCACGTGCCGGATCGAGCAGCGCCTCCCACCGCTCCTTCGGCAGCACCCCGTCCAGTTCGGGCAGTTCGCCGAGCACCTCGCCCAGCGTCCGGCCCTCGTGGCCGGCGGTGAACGCGGCCCGGGTCAGCAGTTCCTTCGCCGCCTGCCTGCCGAGCAGCGGGGTGAGCGCCACCGCGACCGACTCCGAGACGATCCGGCCGTCCGTGAGGTCGAGGTTGGCCCGCATCCGGGCGGCGTCCACCTCCAGCCCCGCCGTGAGCTCCACGGCGGTGCGGGCGGCGCCTCCGGTCAGCCGCAGGCACTCGCGCAGCGGTTGCCACTCCGCGTGCCAGGCGCCCGCCGACCGCTCGTCCTCCGACACCAGGCACTGGGTCAACCCCGTGGCCAGGACGGGCACTTGGAGCGCCGCGCTGCGGATCAGCGTCGACAGGACGGGATTGCGTTTGTGCGGCATCGCGGAGGAGGCGCCGCGCCCCTCCACGGCCGGCTCGGCGACTTCCGCCACCTCCGTGCGGGCCAGTGACTGCACATCCACCGCGATCTTCCCGAGCGCCCCGGCGGTGAACGCGAGCACGGCGGCCAGATCGGCCACGGGGGTGCGCAGCACGTGCCAGGGCAGCACCGGCCGGGCGAGCCCGGTCTCCGCCGCGTAGGCGTCGAGGAGCCGGTCGAGGAGGACGACCGGGTCGCCCCGGTCCGTGCGGTCGCCGAAGTACCCGGCGAGCGTGCCCGCCGCGCCGCCCAGCGAGAACGGCAGCCCGTCGCGCAGCCGCGCCACCCGCCCCGCGGCCTCGCTGACGAGTTCCAGCCAGCCCGCGGCCTTCAGCCCGAACGTCGTCGGCACGGCGTGCAGGGCCAGCGTGCGGCCGGCCATGGGGGTGTCGCGGTGGTCGGCGGCGAGCGCCGCGAGGGCGTCGGCCGCCCGGTCCAGGTCGTCGCCGATCAGGCGCAGCGCCCGGCGGGCGACGAGCATCGCCCCGGTGTCCAGCACGTCCTGGCTGGTGGAGCCCCGGTGGACGTACTCGGCCGCCGCCGGGTCGTCCCGGCGGACCGCGGCGGTGAGCGCCGCCACCAGCCCCACCACGGGGTTGGCGGTCTCCCGGGCGCCCCGGGCGACCGCGAGCAGGTCGATCCGGTCGGCCCGCGCCGCCGCGGTGATCGCCTCGGCCGCGGCGGCGGGCAGGAAGCCGGTCCTGGCCTGGGCGCGGGCCAGCGCGGCCTCCGCGTCGAGCATCGCCTGGAGCCAGGCGGAGTCGCAGACCAGCGCTTCGACGGGGGTGCCGGCCCGGACGGGGGACAGCAGCCCGCAGTCGAGCAGCTCGTCGGCGCCGGGGGCGCCGGGGGCGCCGGGCGGGGGTGCGGGGGGTCTGGTCATGCCGTCACCTCGGTGAGCCGGTCGTCGGAGGGGCAGCGGACGCCGGGGTCCTCGTACGCGGGCAGCCGGGGGGCGGCGGCCGGAGTGAGCGAGGCGACGGCGTGGGCTATCGCGTCGGCGTCCCCCAGGGTGACCGAGTTGACGCCGGGCCGCGCCCCGGCGGCGGTGACCCAGTGCACGGCCTCCGTGGGCACGCCGAAGGCGAAGCGCCGCGGGTGCGCCCGGCCCAGCGCGTCCACCAGGCGGTACGGGCGACGGGTGACTTCGAGGCCACCGGTCTCGTAGCCCTCCGGCGCCCGGCCGGCGGGGATGCGGTAGGACCGGCACTGCCCGCTGCGCAGCAGGTCGCGCAACAGCGGATCGGCGGTACGGCGCAGGTCCGTCACCGGCAGCCGGGCCTCGATCAGCACGTGGGCGCGCACCGGCCGGCCGGCGACCAGCGGGGAGCGGGCGACGAACGCGGCGTCCGCCTCGTCGATGTCGACCTCCAGGCCGGGGCCGACGACGTCGAGCACGCCCGCCTCGATCAGGGCCGCCATCTCCTCGATGCGGGAGGCGGGCGGGCCGATCGAGAGGAACGCGTTCAGGCCGGTGTACCAGCCGTCGAGGTCGTCCCGGTGCGACAGGCCGTCGAGCCCGCCGTGGTCCACCACGAGCCGGATCTCGTTGCGCAGGTCGCGCAGCACGTCCAGGGCGGCCTTGTGCGGATCGCTCACATTGCCCGCCCTGGCCCGGCGCACGTCCTGGGCCAGGTGCTCCAGCAGCCAGCGGCGGTGCCCGTCGGGCCCGGTGAAGCCGTGCCGGGGGTGCGGGGACGCGGTCCGCTCCCAGCACCACCGGTCGGCCGGGCCGATGCCGAAACGTTCCAGCACCCCGCCCCGGTCCGTGTCGTCGCCGCCCGCCAGGTACGCCGTCACGAAGGCGTCCCGTTCGGCCGCCCGGCCGCGGGAGGCGAGCAGCGTTCCGTAGTAGACGCATTCGACCTCGCGGGCGATCAGGGGCCACAGCGTCCGGAGGAACGACAGGCCGGGGCCCTCGCGGTGCCGGCCGGTCAGTTCGGCGATGCGCTCGGGGGTGAGCAGCAGCGGGGTGTGGCGCCCGTCCACGCCCTTCTCGTTCTCCCCGCGCGCGTGGTACGGGACCCCGCGCCGCGAACCGGCGTAGAGCCGCGGTTCGAGCCCCGAGGGGTGGTACCGCAGCCCGTGCGGGCGGCGGCTGAAGGCGCCGCCCCGGCCGAGGGTGAACAGCGCCATGTGGTCGAAGAAGTTCAGGCCGAGCCCGCGCAGCAGGACGGGGGTGCCGGGCGCGATGCCGGACAGGTCGAGGTCGGCGGGGTTGGCCGGCGGGAAGTGGGCCAGGCCGAGCGCGGCGGCGCGCGGGTCGGGGGCGCCCGGCTCCTCCGCGCGGACGTGGCCGAGCGCGAGCACGACCGCGTCGAGCCCGGCCAGCCGGGTGCCGTCGGCGAGCAGCAGGCTCTGCGCGCCTCCGGAGCCCGGCGTCTCGTCCGCCAGGGAGACGGCGGTCGAGCGGTGCACCCGCACCTCCAGGTGGGCGGGCGCGCCGCAGACCACCCGGCGGAACATCTCCTCCAGGTAGCACCCGTAGAAGGCCCGGGTGGGGTACGAGTCGGCGCCCAGGGCCCGGGCCTCGGCCAGGGTGGCGTCGTCGTGGCCGCCGAGCAGCTCCTCCACGGGGGTGAGGGCGGCCAGTTCGCGCGCCCACTCGTGGAGGCTGGGGCCGGCCTCCACCGGGCCCGCCATGTCGACGGACCCGTCGGTGAACACGGTCACCTGCGAGGCGACCGTGTTCATCAGCAGCTGGCGCGGCTGACCCGTCCGCCACACCCGGCCCGCGCCCGGGCGGGCCGGGTCCACGACGTGAACCGTCACCGCCGGGTGCGAGGCGGACTTCCGTTCGTGGGCACAGAACCTTTCCAGCACCGACAGTCCGCGCGGTCCCGCACCGACGATGCACACGGTGAGCCGTCTGACGCTCACGGATGTCTCCAGGGGAGTTCATGGCCGCACGGGCCCGTTGGCTGTGGTCCTCCGCCCCGCGGGCTCGGGCCGCTGCGGGGACGTACCGGAGCAGGGGGCGCGCCGGGCCGGGACGCGAGTTCCGGCCGACGGGCCGCTCCCGGCTACTTCTCCAGGCAGAACTCCTCGATGGGGTAACCGACGTGCCGGTCCGCCACCGGGAGATAGCCGAGCACCTTGTCACCGGGCTTCAGCTCGGTGCTGTTCAGCACGGTGCCGCCGGGGCCCAGCACCCGGACGTGCCAGTCGTCCTGGAGGATCAGGTTGGCCGTGCGGCCGTCGCGGCCGACCGCGTCGATGGACAGCAGCGGGCGGGTCTCGATCTTCACCCGGCCCACCGTGACCAGCCGGGTCTTCCCGTGGATGTCCACCGCCGTGATCTTGCTGCCCGCCTTCAGCTCGCTGAGGTAGTTGGTCCGCTCGTCCTTGGCCAGGGTGTACGAGTGGATGGCGCCGGCGTTGACCCGGAAGGGGCGGGTCGGCATGTAGGGCAGCGGGTGCGTCTCGCTGACGCACAGGATCATGCCCTTGGAGTGCGAGCCGACCAGGATGCCCTCGTCCTTGCGGAAGTACGTCGCGGTGTCCACGCAGGCCCGCTCGCCCATGCCCACGTGCGCGGTGGCGGTGACCTCCAGCTCGACCAGTTCGAGGTCGGGCACGCCGGTCTCGGCCGCCTGCCGCAGCGCGGTCGCGTCGCCCACCCGGGCGGGCGCCATCAGGACGCCGTCCGAGCCGAGTTCGAGCACACCGAAGATGATCTCGGCCTCCTCGACGTCCTGCGCCACGGTGATCAGGCTGCCGGTCGCGCGGGCGGCGGCCGCGATGACGATCTCCAGCGGAATCTTGGTGGGGTCGCGGAAGAGCAGCACGCTCCACTTCTCCTGGCGGCCCGACGCGCAGGCCTCCTCCAGGGTCTCCGCGTCGACGATCTCCGTGAACCGGCCGAATTCCACGTCCGGGTGCAGCAGCGCGAGTTCGGCGGGCTCGCCGTGCTTGGCGGGGTCGACGATCACCACGTCGGCCGCGCCGAAGTCCTCGGGCAGCGCCTGCCCCTGGGGGAAGAGGACGCGCTTCACCGACGGCGGAAGGGGGGCCAGGTCCTCGACGCGGTCGCTGAGGATGCCGTGCACGCCCGCGTGCAGGGCCTCCTGGACGACGGCGTCCTTCGCGGAACCGATGGTGCGGATGTCTATCCAGCTGAGCTTCACAGGGCACCTGCCAATGCGGAGGAAGGGGTGGAGGAGGAGTGCGCGACCGGGGCCGGGAAGCCCACGGCCTCGGCGTCGGCGGGCCGGCCGTGCACGATGGCGGACAGTTCGCGCACGGTCTGCCGGGGCGAGGCCGAGGCGAACACCCGGCGGCCCACGGCCAGTCCCCGGCAGCCCGCGGCCATCGCGGTACCGGCGAATTCGGCCAGGCTCTGCCGCTGGTCCGCGCCGCCGGCCACCAGGACCGGCAGGGGCGAGGCGGCGACCACTTCGGCCATCCGCTCGACGGGCCCGACGAATACGGTCTTGACGAGGTCGGCGCCGAGGTCGGCGGCGACGTTCACCACGTGCGCGACCAGTTCGGGGGAGGGCGGCCGGGTCAGCCGGGGCCCGCGCGGGTAGATCATGGCGAGCAGCGGCATGCCCCACCGGTCGCAGGCCGCCGCCACCGTCCCGAGGTCCGAGAGCTGTGCGGACTCGGTGTCGGAGCCGATGTTGACGTGCACGCTGACCGCGTCGGCGCCCAGCCGTACGGCGTCCTCGACGTCGCCGACCAGCACCTTCGCGTCGACGTCGGGCCCGTGGGCGGTGCTGGCGCTGAGGTGGACCAGCAGCGAGCAGGTGGAGAACAGCAGCGGGTCGAGCAGCCGGGCCCGTCCCTTGTGCACGACCAGCCCGTCCGCGCCACCCGCGACGACGTCCCGTACCAGTTGGTGGAAGCCCTCGACCGAGGCGATCGGGCCGTCGGAGACGGAATGGTCCAGGGGCACGAGCAGCAGGTTGCCGTCGCCGTGCCCGGCCAGCCTGGCCATGCGCAACGAGGTACCCGGTAATGCGGTTCCTGTCATCTGACACTCCTTGCTGGGTGCACGGTCGGGGGGAGCGGGGGTATGGGTCGGACCGAACAGCGAGCAGCTTCCCAAGCGGTATTCGAGAAATGGTCTACGAAACTGTCGAGAGCCCGTGCCAGGAGCTGTTCTCGGCTATTTGCTGGGAATAGGTTTAGAAGTGCCAGGAGAGGCGTTCAGGGGCTTCCCTGTGCAACTGCGGAAGTTCTCCGGTTGACCGCGGAATGCGGCGGGGCGGGACGCCGTCCGGCGGCTCCGACTGGATTCGGTCGCGGCGCGGGGAAGCGAATTGGCCAACAGGTCGAATTTTGGCTGCTATTCGGGGAGAGCCCCGCCGTCGGGCCGCATCTGATGCATGATTCTCCCTCGTGTGTCGCTTACAGTCGCAGCGGCCCTCGATGGAGGATGCCTTGTACACTTCCACGTTCTCACCAGGTCAGACGCTCAACACTGGGATCGGCGCCGCCGGCTCCCCGGACCGGGGACTGCGATGCGGGGTTCTCGGCCCGCTCTACATCGGAATCGGAGAATCCGCTGAAAGCGCCCCTGTCGCCCCGAAGATACGTACGGTGCTGGCCACTCTCGCCGTGAGTGCGGATTTCGTGGTTCCGGTTTCCGTGCTGATGCGCGAGATCTGGGGTGAGAATCCCCCCGCGAGTGGACTCCGTACCTTGCAGACGTACATCCTGAACTGCCGTAAGACGCTGGCGAAGCTCACCGGGCTCAGCCTGGCGGAGACCGCGCAGGAAATACTGGTGACACGACCGGGAGGTTACAGCTACAAAAGCGCTGCGGGAACACTGGACTGGCAGGATTTCCGGCGGCTCTCGGATCTCGGGCGCAGGGCGGTCGAGGCGGGCGAGGACGACCGGGCGATCCACCTGCTCGACGGCGCGTTGTCGCTGTGGCGGGGTTCGGTCTTCGCGGACGTGCCGGAGGGGCCGGTCCTGGAGACCCGGCGGCGGCTCTTCGACGAGTGGCGGCTGGGCGCCATGGAGACGCTGGCCGAGGCGCGGCTGCGGACCGGGCTGCACCAGTTGGCGATCGCCGATCTGGCCGCGCTCACCAGCGAGTTCCCCCTGCACGAGGGACTGCACGGCCAGTACATGCGGGCGCTGGCCCTCGTCGGGCGTCGCGCGCTGGCGCTGGAGGTGTTCAGCCGGCTGCGCGCCCGGCTGGTGGAGGAGATCGGCATCGAACCGGGCCGCGACCTCCAGGACCTGCAACTGGCCATCCTCAACTCCCACTCGGGCGGGACCTGACCTGCGCCGCCGAGGGCGCGCAGCCGGGCGGGACCGGATTCTCACCCCGCTTCAGCCGCTCCCGCACGTCGCGGACGGTGGCCGGTGAGATCCCGGCCCTGGACGCTATCTCGCGGAGCGAGGCGCCCGGGGCGTCGAGCAGCAGCCGCCCGGCGAGCGCGCGCCCCTCGGCACTGCTGAGCGGGCGCGCCCTGCCGTCGAGCCCGATGCGCTTCTGCGGGGCGGCGGCCGTCCCGCGGAGCCGGGCGCGCTGGGCGGCGACGGTCTTGGGCGAGACGCCCGCGGCCGCGGCGACGGCCCGGTCCGACCACTGCGGGTGGGCGCGCAGCAGCCGGGCCGCCTCGGCGGCGCGCTGGGCGGGCGTGGTGACGGCGGGGAGGGCGAGGGCGGACTCCGCGGCCATCGTCAGCGCCTCCTCCAGCGAACCGTCGAAGAAGCGCACGTCCACGGTGCGCGCGCCCCGGGCGCGTGCGGCGTACAGGACGGCCGCCCCGACGATCACCCGCATCGTCCCGCGGTGCACGACCACCGGACGCCCGTCGCCCTGGCCGGCCCCGGCCACCGGGCCCGCGGCCCCGCGGCCGGACCGCCCGTGGCCGGCCGGGAGCAACAGGTCGACCGGGACCGCCTCCACGGCGGAACCGGGCGGCTCCTCGCAGGAGCGCGGGGCGGCGGGACGGGGCAGGTTCGCGCGTGACGGCGTGCGGTAGCCGTGAACGCTCATGGGCTGCTGCTCCTCGTGTGTGGGGGGTTCGCGGGTGACGCGGGGCCGCCCGTGGGCCGTCCTGCACGACGGCCCGGGCGCCGGCCGCCGGGCCTAGGGGGCGCCGGCCAGCCAGGACCGCAGATCGCGCATGGCCGTGCCCGAGCTGTCCTGGTCTATCCGGCCGGCCAGATCGGCGACGGAGATCCCGGCCAGCGCTTCCCGCCAGGCGGTCTCGGCGGTGGCCATGGCCCGGGAGACCGCGCACGGCTTCTCGCACCTCTCCGGGGACAGCGCCAGCGGCCCGCGCCTGCGGATCTCCGTGCACCGGAAGGCGGGTTCGGGACCGTCGACGGCCTGCACCACCTGGAGCACGCTGACCTCGGCGGCCGGCCGGGTGAAGGCATAGCCCCCGACCGGCCCCGGGGTGGAGCGCACGATCCCGGCCCGGGACAGGGCCTGAAGGTGTTTGGCCAGGTAGGAGGGCGGAACACCGTGCAGCTCGGCGAGCCGGGCGGCGGACACCGGGCCGTCGCTCTGGCTGATCGAGACGCAGCAGTGCAGGCCCCACTCGACCCCGTTGGAGAGCTTCATGACGAGCACTCTAGCAATCTCCGACATCCGATGTCCGTGATTCTGCTATAACCAGGACAAGGAATATCCGAGATTGCCGAAGAGGTGGACTGACATGGCGGACACAGATGACCGTTTACGACTCGGCGGACCGCAGGCGCCCGGCGCCGGCGACCGCGCGGCCGCCGACGCGCGACCGGGACCCGCTCCGGCCGCCGACGCGCGCGTCGCGCTCGGACTCGCGGCCCTCGCCCTGTTCGTGGCCGCGGCCAACCTCCGGCCGGCCATCGCCGCCGTGTCGCCGCTGGTGGACCGGATCC
This sequence comes from Streptomyces sp. NPDC039736, assembly GCF_055596485.1. NCBI lineage: Bacteria > Bacillati > Actinomycetota > Actinomycetes > Kitasatosporales > Streptomycetaceae > Streptomyces > Streptomyces sp. NPDC039736. The sequence continues at coordinate 126,245 of NZ_JBVIUQ010000006.1, forward strand.
GCACGGACCTCGACCTGTCCGCCACCGGGGTCGCGCTGCTGACCACCGTTCCGACGCTGGCCATGGGCGCCTGCGCCCCGCTGGCGGCCTCGATCGGCCGCCGCTGGGGCCTCCAGCGGGGCGTGCTGGCGGGCCTGTTCGTGGTCGGCCTCGCGACCGCGGTGCGCGGGCTCGGCGAGGCGGCTTGGCTCCAGTTGTGCGCCGCCGCCGTGGTGGGCGCGGGCATCGCCATCGCGCAGACCCTGCTGCCCGCCGTCGTCAAGACCCGCTTCGCGGCCCGCGCCGGACTGGTGACCGGCATCTACACGGCGGGCCTCGGCCTCGGCGGCGCGGTCGCGGCCGGCGCCAGCGCCCCGCTCGCCCAGGCGCTCGGGTCCTGGCCGGGCGCCCTGGCCTCGTGGGCGGTGCTGGCCGTGATCGGCATCGTGATGTGGACGGCCGCCCGGCGTTCGCTGGGCCTGGAGCACGTGGCCGGGCCCAAGGGCCCCGCCACCAGCGGTCTGCCCTGGCGCAGCTCCCTCGCCTGGCGCATCACCGCGCTGTCGGCCGCCAACTCGGCTCTCTACTACTGCGAACTGGCCTGGATCGCACCGCTGTTGCACGACTCCGGCGGTGTCAGCGAGGCCAACGCGGGTGTCATGCTGACCGTGATGATCTCCATCCAGGTGGTCGCCATGCTCGGCGTCCCGGCCCTCCTCGGAGAGCGCGCCGACAAGAGGACGGGCCTCGCCGCCACCAGCGTGCTGACCGCGATCGGCTTCCTGGGCTTCGCCTTCAGCCCCGGCACGGGCGCCTGGATCTGGATCCTCGCGATGGGCATCGGCCACGGCGGACTCTTCACGCTGGTGCTGACCCTGCCGGTCTCCGCCAGCCGGGACGCGGTCCAGGCCGGGCGGTTCAGCGCGATGGCGTTCTTCGTCGGGTACGGCTGCGCGGCGGTGGGGCCGGTGCTCGTCGGCGGCCTGCGCGACATCACGGGCGACTACCGGCTCGCCTTCGGGCTGCTGGCGGTGATCACCTTCCTCATGCTGCTGCCGATCGCCCGGCTGTCCCCCCGGCGCATCGAGCAGGACCAGCAGAAGGCGCTGTAACGCCCGGACCCGTCGCACGCCGACGGGCCCAGCCGCCCCCGAGGGCCCGCCGCACACCGGCGGGCCCTCGGTCGTTTCCCGGCGCACCGCGGCACGGGCCCCCGCGAACGCCCTGGCCGGGCTCCTCTCGAACGTTTCTGCTGCTCGCTCTCGAACGGCCCCTGGAAGGCTGTCCCCGAGCCCTTCCCGTACGAGCCGTACGAGCCGCACGCGCCCGTACAGGCACCCATCCGAGAGGACGCGCATGGTTGACCGAGACATCCGCATCGCCGTCGTCGGCGCGGGCGTGGCGGGCCTGACCGTCGCGGCCCTCCTGCGCGACCGGGGCGTCGACTGCCGCGTCTTCGAACGGGCGCCGCGGCTGGTCGCCGTCGGCGCGGGCATCCAGCTCTCGCCCAACGGCGTCCGGGTGCTGCACGGCCTCGGCCTCCGGGACTCCCTGGCCGCCACCGGCGTGCGCGCCCGGGCGATCGAGACCCGGAGCTGGGCCGACGGCGCGCCCATCGCCCGCACCCCGCTGGGCGACAGGTGCGAGGAGCTGTACGGCGCTCCGTACTACCTGATCCACCGGGCCGACCTGCACCGGTGCCTGACCTCCCTGCTGCCGGCCAGCGCGGTCGAACTGGGCCGGGCCTGCGCCCGGGTGGAGGAGCGCCCGGACGCGGTCCGGCTGCACTTCACGGACGGCACCATGGCCGACGCCGACCTGGTGATCGGGGCGGACGGCGTCCACTCCGTCGTCCGGCGGTCCGTGGTGCGCGACGCCCCCCGGTACGCCGGGTACGCCGTGCACCGGGGGCTGGTCCCGGCCTCCGTCGTGCCGTCCTTCCGCGACGACCCGCGGGTGATGTTCTGGCTGGGTCCCGGACGGCACGTCACCTACTACCCGGTGGCGGGCGGGCGCACCGTGCACTTCAGCGCCGTCGGCGTCAGCCCCGAGGAGAGCCCCGGCGGCGGCCCCGAGGACCTCGGGGCGGCGTTCGGCCGCTGGCACGAAGAGGTGCGCCGGGTGGTGACCTCGGCCTCCTCGGTCACCCGCTGGGGGCTGTACGACCGGGACATCCCCGACCGTTACGCCACGGGCCGGGTGGTGCTGCTGGGCGACGCCGCGCACCCCACCCTCCCCTACCTCTCCCAGGGGGCCAACCAGGCGCTGGAGGACGTCACCACACTGGTCGGCTGTCTCGACGCCCGCCCCGGCGCGCCGCAGGAGGCGGTGCGGCAGTACGAGAGCCTGCGGCTGCCCCGCACCGCCGAGGTGCACCGGCGGGCCAGGCGCCTCGCCGAGGAGTTCCACCTGCCCGACGGGCCGGAATGCACGGACCGCGACCAGCGGATGCGCGCCACCCAGGACCCGACGCACCTCGCCTGGCTGTACGGCCGCACGGCCGGACTCCCGGACGCCTCGGACCTCGCCCCCCGGCCCTGAGCCGCGCACCGCACCCACCTCACGCCACGCTCGCCCACCCACCCCCACGCGACGAACGGGAAATCAGGAGGACCAGTGCACGCACTGCTGCGCCGGGTCACACGCGGGAACGGCTTCTACATCGGCGACCTCTTCCACGCCGCCGCCGGCCACGACGCCACCACACCGGTCACGCTCGACCAGCCCCTTCAGTACGCCCCCGAGCTCGGCACGCGCTTCACCGTCGGGCAGCTCGCCGAGCAGACGGACGAACTGGCCGCCCGGCTCTGGGCCGCGGGCGTGCGGCCCACCGAACGGGTCGCGCTGTACAAGAAGGACAACTTCGACATCGCGCTGCACGCCTGCGCCGCCGCGCGGATCGGCGCGGTCCCCGCCCTCCTGTCGCCCGCCCTGGAGGCCCCGGTCGTACGGACGCTGCTCGACCGGCTCGACGGGCCGTGGCTGCTGACCGACGCGACGACCCTCGCCGGCCCCCTGGGGGCGGTGCTCGCACCGGCATCCGTACGAGCGGTCCTGCTGACGACCGGCACACCGGCGGAGGGCGCGTCCCGCGCAGCCGGCGCGACCGGGCCCGCTCCCGAAGGGGACGCGCCGCCGTCCGCTCCCGTCGTGCGGCTGGCCGACCACCGGGGCGCCCCGAAGCGGCCGCCCGTCTTCCTGCACCCGCGCCAGCCCTCGCTGATCACGCACAGCTCGGGAACCACCGGCGTCCCCAAGCTGGCGGTGCACTGCCCCGAGGCGGGCTGGCACCGGCTGGTTCCGCAGAAGGTCGTGTCCTGGCCGATCCGCGGCAAGGAGAAGGCGGCGCTGTGCATGACGTTCGTGCACTCGCGCTTCTACCAGGGCCTGGCCATGTTCCTCAGCCACGGCAACCCGATGCTGATCGCCGTCGACCCCGACCCGAGCCGGATCGGCCCGCTGTTCGCGCGCGAACGGCCCGGCTACATCGAGACCCACCCCAACACCTACGTCGACTGGGAAGCGCTGGCCGACGCCCCGGGCGAACCGCTCGCCGGCGTACGGGTCTTCGGTGCGACCTTCGACGCGATGCACCCCCGGACCATCCAGCGCATGCTCGGCGCCTCCCGGCGCACCCGCCCGCTGTTCGTCCAGTTCTACGGCCAGTCGGAGATCGGCCCGATGGCCGGCCGCTGGTACACCCGGCGCTCGGCGGCCAGGATGAACGGCCGCTGCGTGGGGCTGCCGCTGCCCGGCTTCATCTCGCTGCGGGTGGTCGACGACGCCGGGAAGCGGCTGCGCGGCGGGCGCGCCGGCCACCTCGAAGTGCGCAGCAGGACGCGCATCCTCACCTATCTCGGCGAGGACCAGCGGTACGCGGAGCAATTGCACGACGGATGGTGGCGGGTGGGCGACATGGGCCGCCGCGACCGCTGGGGCCTGCTGCACCTGCTGGACCGCGAGGTCGACCGGATCGGCGACCTGGAGAGCAGCCTGGCGGTGGAGGACCTGCTGATGAGCCGCCTGGAGGAACTGCGCGAGGTGGTCCTGGTGCCCGGGGCGGACGGCGAACCGGTCCCCGTCGTCGCCACCGTCGACGAGAACCCGCTCGACGCGGCGCGCTGGCAGCGGGCGACCAGCGACCTGCCGACGATGGCGCCGGTGCGCCAGTTCCGGTTCGAAGACCTGCCGCGCACGTCCACCCGCAAGATCCAGAAACCGGAACTGGCCCGGCTGATCCAGGGCGTCCGGGCAACCGACCAGGGAGTGGGGGCATGACCGTGCCGGAAAACGCGCAGCACACCGCGCCGGACCAGACGCAGCACACCGCGCCGGACCAGACGCAGCACACCGCGCCGGACCGGACGCGGCAGGCGCAGCAGGCCGCGCCGGACACCGCCGGGCGACGGCTCATCGAGCTGATGGCCGGTTTCTGGAAGACCCAGGCGATCTACCTGGCCGCCGAGTCGGGCCTCGTCGACGCCATCGCGGCGGCCGGCCGGGCCCCGGCCGTCGAACTCGCGAACCGGACGGGCACCGACCCCGACGCCCTGGGGCGGCTCCTGCTGTTCCTGGAGAGCCTGGACGTGGTGAGCGGCGAGGACCCCGCCGGATACGCGCTGACCCCGGTCGGCGAGCTGCTGCGCACCGGGACGCAGGACTCCATGCGCGACCACGTGCGGATCTACGGCTCGCACTTCTACCGGGCGTGGGGCGCGCTCGACCACTCGCTGAGGACGGGGGGTTCGGCCTTCACCGAGGTGTACGGGAGCGACCTGTTCCGCTACCTCAACCAGCACCCCGACCTCTCCCTCACCTACGAGCGGGCCATGGTCGCGGGCACGCCGTTCTTCGCTCAGGTCCCCGAGGTGCACGACTTCTCCGGGGCCCGGCTGATCGTCGACGTCGCGGGCGGGCACGGGGCGCTGCTGCACGAGATCCTGAAGTCCTGCCCGGAGCCGCGCGCGGTGCTCTTCGACGCGCCGCACGTCATCGCGGAGACGGCGGACCGGCCGATCGCCTCGGAGCACGGGGACCGCGTCACGCTGGTGCCGGGCGACTTCTTCGAGGGAGTGCCGCAGGGGGGCGACGTCTACCTGCTGTCGCGCATCCTGCACTGCTTCGACGACGAGGCGTGCCTGCGCATCCTGGCCCACTGCCGTTCGGCCATGGCGCCGGGCGGCCGGCTGGTGGTGGTCGAACGCCTGCTGACGCGGGGCACCGGTTCGTCCCTGGCGCAGGGCTACAACATGCACATGCTGGTGGTCCTCGGCGGCGGCCGCGAACGCGACGAGGACGCCTACCGCACGCTGCTGGAGAAGGCGGGCTTCCAGTTGGACTCCGTCACCACGCTCCCGCTGGAGACCCACCTGATGGCGGCCACCCTGCGCCGGTGACCGCGCACGGGGCGGCCCCCGGACCCGTACGACCGGGTACGGGTGCGGAGGCCGCGGTGCGGGCGGGCGGTACGGGAGGGGGGCTCAGTCCCGGCTCACCTCCGGGCCTCCTGCGCCAGGAGTTTCCCGCTCCGGGTGGCGGCCAGCAGCCGTTTCACCGCCGCGGACGCCGCCGCGAGGACCAGTCGGCGGCCGCCCCGCCGCCAGGCCAGCAGCGCGTTCAGGAAACCGGAGTCGCAGAACGTCACCCGGGACGCGTCGACCACCAGCCGGGTGTGCCCGAACGCCGCCGCCGACGTGAGCAGCGCGCTCAGCGGGGCCACCGTGAAGTGGTCGATCTCACCCTGTACGGCGATGCTCAGCGTGGTGCCCTCGGTGCGGCACGAGGCCACGACGCCGGGCAGCGGGCGCCGGGCGGCGCCGCGGTCGGTTCGGATCGGGACCTGCAGTATGTGGGAGGGGCTTGCCGTGGTGTTCACGCCGTCTGCAACGAGGCCCGGCCCCCGGGGGGCACCGCCGGGGCCCGAGGATCACCCGGCCGCGCGAAGGACACGTGCGCAAGGAGTGCGCGCACGACGCGTACGGGCGCGGCGGGAACGGCAGAAACGGCAGAAACGGCAGAAACGGCGGGAAGCAGAAGCCCCGGCCGGACGGGGGAGACCGGCCGGGGCGGCATGAGGAGGCGGGGTGAAGAGCCCGCGCATAGGTGAAGGATAAACCATCCCTTGTGTCCGTGCCGCCACCCACCCCCACCGGGGCAAATCCCCCCGGTCCCGGCTCCGCCGTTCCTCCCGGCCCCGCAGCCCTCTAGTCTGTCGACGATCCGAGACAGTCAGGCGTGCGGTATCGAACACGGGGGAGTGGGCCGGGCATGGCAGCGGCAGGGCGACGGCGACGACTGAGGTCCAGCACGGTGGTGCTCGGCGGCATGGGCGTGCTCGCCCTGACCCTCACCTCCTGCGGTGACGAACCGGACCGGCGCTGCGTCGACCCGGTCACGCACAAGGAGCTGCCCAGCTACGAGTGCGACGACGACGACGGCAAGGGCGGCAGCGGGACCGCCGCCCGCCACGGCGCGTACTACTACGGCGGCAGCGTCAGCAACCAGCGCGTGTCCGGCGGCAGCTTCGACAAGCAGGCCGTCGACCGCGGCGGCTTCGGCTGCTCGGGCTCCGGCGGCGGCTGACCCGCCCTCCGGGCCGCCCCCCGCCCGCCTGGGCGGCGGGGCCGCCCGCCCCTTCCCCCGGCCCCCTCGGGCGACGGGGCCCGCCGCCACCCCCGCCCCGCCCCCGTCGAAGGCCCCGCCATGCAACGTCACACCACCACCCCCCGCCCCGACTGGCAGCGCATCGTCGAGGAGCAGGGCGTCATCTACCCCCTGACCCGCTACCCCGACGACACCCTCCGCCCCTACTGGGACGAGAGCGCGTACTACTCCTTCACCCTCCCCGAGGTCGAAGCCCTCGAAGAGGTCGTCGAGGAGCTGCACGCCATGTGCCTCGCCGCCGCCGCCCACATCGTCGAGACCGACCGCTTCGCCGACCTCGGCATCACCGACCCCCGGCTCGCGGAGCTGGTCGCCGAGTCCTGGCGCCGCCGCGCCGAACTGCCCTCCCTCTACGGCCGCTTCGACCTCCGCTACGACGGCGCCGGCCCCGCCAAGCTGCTGGAGTACAACGCCGACACCCCCACCTCCCTGGTCGAGGCCGCGAGCCCGCAGTGGTTCTGGATGGAGGAGCTGTTCCCCGGCGCCGACCAGTGGAACTCCCTGCACGAGCGCCTCGTCGACGCCTGGAGGAAGCAGGCCCGCCTCCTGCCGCCCGGCCCGCTGCACTTCGCCCACTCCGACGGCGACGAGCTCGGCGAGGACCTGATGACGGTCGCGTACCTGCGCGAGACCGCCGAGCAGGCCGGCATCCGCACCGAGGCGATCTCCGTCGAGCAGATCGGCTGGGACCGCCTCTCCCGCCGCTTCGTGGACGAGAAGCTCCGCTTCATCCGCAGCTGCTTCAAGCTCTACCCGTGGGAGTGGCTGGCCACCGACCGCTTCGGCCCGCACGTGCTGGCCACCCTCGACAACGGCGGCGGCACCGGCACCACCTGCTGGATCGAGCCCGCCTGGAAGATGCTGCTGTCCAACAAGGCGCTCCTGGCCGTCCTCTGGGAGCTCTACCCCGGCCACCCCAACCTCCTCGCCGCCCACCTCGACGGCCCCCGCGAACTGGCGCGGGAGACGGGCTACGTCGCCAAGCCGCTGCTGGGCAGGGAGGGCGCCGGAGTCACCGTCCACGAGCCGGGCTCCGCGCCGCCGCCCGCCACCTCCGAGAAGGTCTGCTACCAGGAGCTCGCCCCGCTCCCCGACTTCGACGGCAACCGCACCGTGCTCGGCGCCTGGGTCGTCGAGGACGAGGCCGCGGGGCTCGGCATCCGGGAGTCCGCGGGGCTGGTCACGGACGAGTACGCCCGCTTCCTGCCCCACGTCATCCTCTGACGCGCGCTATCCGCCGAGCACCGCCCGCAGTTGGTCCAGCCCCCAGTCCAGCTCCTCCTTGCCGATCACCAGCGGCGGCGCGATCCGGATGGTCGACCCGTGGGTGTCCTTCACCAGCACCCCGCGTTCCATCAGCCGCTCCGAGATCTCCCGGCCGGTGCCCAGCGCCGGGTCGATGTCGACGCCCGCCCACAGCCCGCGCCCGCGCACCGCCCGCACCGCGCCCCCGCCGGCCAGCAGGTTCAGCTCGCGGTGCAGGTGATCGCCCAGTTCGGCGGCCCGCCGCTGGTACTCGCCGGTGCGCAGCATCGCGACGACTTCGAGGGCCACGGCGCACGCCAGGGGATTGCCGCCGAACGTCGAACCGTGCTCGCCCGCCCTGAACACCCCGAGCACGGCCCGCGACGACACCACCGCCGACACCGGCACCACCCCGCCGCCGAGCGCCTTGCCCAGGACGTACACGTCGGGCACCACGCCCTCGTGCTCACAGGCGAAGGTCTTCCCGGTCCTGCCCAGCCCCGACTGGATCTCGTCCGCGACGAACAGCACGTTGCGGGCCGTCGTCAGCTCCCGCACCCCCGCCAGGTAGCCCGGCGGCGGCACCAGCACCCCCGCCTCGCCCTGGATCGGCTCCAGCAGCACCGCCACCGTGTCGTCGGTGACCGCCTCGGCCAGCGCCGCCAGGTCCCCGTACGGCACGATGTCGAAGCCCGGCGTGTACGGGCCGTAGTCCGCGCGCGCCTCGGGGTCCGTGGAGAAGCTGACGATCGTCGTCGTACGGCCGTGGAAGTTGTCCGAGGCGACGACGATCCTGGCCCGCCCGTCCGGCACGCCCTTGACCCGGTAGCCCCACTTGCGGGCGGTCTTCACGGCGGTCTCGACGGCCTCCGCGCCAGTGTTCATCGGCAGCACCATCTCCATGCCGCACAGGTCCGCCAGCTCGTCGCAGAACGCGGCGAACCGGTCGTGGTGGAAGGCCCGCGAGGTCAGCGTCACCCTTTCGAGCTGGGCCTTCGCCGCGTCGAGCAGCCGGCGGTTGCCGTGCCCGAAGTTGAGCGCCGAGTATCCGGCGAGCATGTCGAGGAAGCGGCGCCCCTCGACGTCCGTCATCCACGCGCCCTGCGCCGAGGCGACGACGACGGGCAGCGGGTGGTAGTTGTGCGCACTGTGCGCCTCCGCCGAGGCGATGGCCGCCGCGGTGGCGGTCGTGGCGGTGGCGTCCGTGGTGTTCGTGGTGGCCTCCGTTGTCGACACGGGAACTCCGATCGTCGGGTGCGGATACGGCCGTCCCGCGCGAGGTGCGGACGGCGCCCCTTTCTATCGTCGGTCACGGCGCGGCCCCGGAAACCTTGCCGCCCGCCGCGCCTCCTCCGCTCGAACCGTCGTTCCCACGCCGACGAGCCGGCCCGGCGCCCCGGCGGCCCCCGGCGGCCCCCCGAGGCCGCGAGACGCGCGGCGCGACCACCCGGCGGGATCGGGTCCGCCACCTGAGAGAATGATGAACATGGCCTCTCGACCCCGTGTGCTCTCCGGCATCCAGCCCACCGCAGGCTCGTTCCACCTCGGCAACTACCTCGGCGCCGTGCGCCAGTGGGTGGCGTTGCAGGAGACGCACGACGCCTTCTACATGGTCGTGGACCTGCACGCCATCACCATCCCGCAGGACCCCGCCGCGCTGCGCGCCAACACCCGCCTCGCCGCCGCCCAGCTCCTGGCCGCGGGCCTCGACCCGGACCGCTGCACCCTCTTCGTGCAGTCCCATGTGCCCGAGCACGCGCAGCTCGGCTGGGTGATGAACTGCCTCACCGGCTTCGGCGAGGCGTCCCGGATGACCCAGTTCAAGGACAAGTCCGCCAAGCAGGGCTCCGACCGCACCACCGTCGGCCTCTTCACGTACCCCGTCCTGCAGGTCGCCGACATCCTGCTCTACCAGGCCAACCAGGTCCCCGTCGGCGAGGACCAGCGCCAGCACATCGAGCTGACCCGCGACCTCGCGGAGCGCTTCAACGCCCGCCTCGGCGAGACCTTCACCGTCCCGGAGCCGTACATCCTCAAGGAGACGGCGAAGATCTACGACCTCCAGGACCCCACCGTCAAGATGAGCAAGTCGGCGTCCACGCCCAAGGGCCTCATCAACCTCCTGGACGAGCCGAAGGCCACCGCGAAGAAGGTCAGGAGCGCCGTCACCGACACCGACACGGTGATCCGCTTCGACCCGGTCGGCAAGCCCGGCGTCTCCAACCTCCTCAGCATCTCCTCCACCCTCACCGGCAGGCCGGTCGCCGAGCTGGAGAAGGAGTACGAGGGCAAGATGTACGGCGCGCTCAAGACCGACCTCGCCGAGCAGATGGTGGAGTTCGTCACGCCGTTCAGGGAGCGCACCCAGGCCTACCTGGACGACCCGGAGACGCTGGACTCGATCCTCGCCAAGGGCGCCGAGAAGGCCCGCGCGGTCGCCGCCGAGACCCTCGCCCAGGCCTACGACCGGATCGGCTTCCTGCCCGCAAAGCACTGATTCGTCACGTTCGCAGCGGTGGCGGACGCATGTCCCGCAGGCCCCGGACCTTGGACTCTGGCCCCCGGGCCGCGCGCCCGCCACACTGCACTGCGACGGCTTCGTTCGCGCAGCCGCCCCCGCCCGCCGGCACCGGCGGGCACCGAACTCGCACCGACGACTGAGGAGAACGACGTGGGGACCGTAACGCTCGGCGTTTCGATCGCGGTCCCGGAGCCGTACGGCAGCCTGCTCCAGGAGCGGCGCGCGGCCTTCGGGGACCCTGCCGCTCATGGCATCCCTACCCACGTCACGCTGCTGCCGCCGACCGGGATCGACGCCGGACTCCTGCCGGCGGTGGAGGCGCACCTGGCGTCGGTCGCGGCGTCCGTGCAGCCGTTCCCCATGCGGCTCGCGGGCACGGGCACCTTCCGGCCGCTGTCGCCGGTGGTCTTCGTGAAGGTCGTCGAGGGCGCGTCCGCGTGCGCGTGGCTCCAGAAGCGGGTGCGGGACACGTCGGGGCCGCTGGTGCGCGAGCTCCAGTTCCCCTACCACCCGCACGTGACGGTCGCCCACGGCATCACCGAGGAGGGCATGGACCGGGCGTACGAGGAGCTGTCCACGTACGCCGCCGAGTGGTCCTGCGAATCCTTCGCCCTGTACGAGCAGGGCGCGGACGGCGTCTGGCGCAAGCTGTGCGACTACGCCTTCGGCGGCGGCGCGGCGGGCGAGGTCCCCCCGCAGGGCCTGCCCCACGACGCGCCCGCCCTCCACTAGGGCCCCGCGCCGGCGGCCCGGCACTACACCGGCAGCCGCCGGAACAGCGGACGCGGCACGTGCCGCAGCGCCGACATCACCGCGCGCAGCGCCCCCGGCACCCACACCACCTCCGCACGCCTGCGCAGCCCCGTCTCGATGGCCCGCGCCACGGCCTCCGGCGTCGTCGCGAGGGGGGCCTCCGCCATGCCCTCGGTCATCTTCGTCCGTACGAATCCGGGGCGTACGACCATGACGTGCACCCCCGTCCCGTGCAGCGCGTCCCCGAGGCCCTGGGTGAACGCGTCCAGGCCCGCCTTGCTGGAGCCGTAGATGAAGTTCGCCCGCCGGGCCCGCTCGCCCGCGACCGAGGACAGCACGACCAGCGAGCCGTGGCCCTGGCTCTGCAGGGCGTTCGCGCAGACCAGACCGGCGGAGACCGCGCCGGTGTAGTTGGTCTGGGCGACCCGGACGGCGGCCATCGGCTCGGCCTCGTCGTGGGTCTGGTCGCCGAGCAGCCCGAAGGCGACGAGCACCATGTCGATGTCGCCCTCGGTGAAGACCTTGCCCAGCACCTCCTCGTGCGCGGCGCTGTCCAGGGCGTCGAAGGGGACCGTGCGGACCTCTGCGCCCAGGCCGCGAAGCCGGTGCGCGGCGGCGTCCAGCGCGGGGGAGGGGCGGCCCGCCAGCCACACCGTGCGGGTGCGGCGGGCGATGAGGCGGCGGGCGGTGGCGAGCGCGATCTCGGACGTGCCGCCGAGGACGAGCAGGGACTGCGGGGCGCCGAAGGCGTCCTTCATGGTGGGGCTCCTGGAACGGGTCAGAGGGAGAGGCGGCGGGAGAGGTCCGAGGTGAAGACCCCGTGCGGGTCGAGTGCGGCGCGCAGGGCGCGGAAGCGGTCCAGCTCCGGGTACATCGCGGCGAGCGTCTCGGGGCGCACCCGGGAGTCCTTGGCGAGGTAGAGGCGGCCGCCGGCGGCGCAGACCTCCTCGTCCAGCCCGTCGAGGAAGGCGCCCAGCCGGGGCAGGTGCGCCGGGATGTCCAGGGCGAGCGTCCAGCCGGGCACCGGGAAGGACAGCCAGCCCGGGTCGCTGGCGCCGAAGCGCTTGAGCACGGCGAGGAAGGACGGGCAGCCGCGCCGGGAGATCCGGCCGACGATCCGGCGCAGGGCCTCCTCCTGCCCGTGCGGGACGACGAACTGGTACTGGACGAAGCCGCCGCGGCCGTAGATCCGGTTCCAGTGCGGGACGCCGTCCAGGGGGTGGAAGAAGGCCGGGATGCGCTGGAGCTCGCCGGTCCGGGAGCGGGGGGCCCGCCGGTACCAGAGCTCGTTGAAGAGGCCGACGGACTTCCTGCCCAGCAGCCCCTCGGGCACGAACGACGGCGCTCCCGGGAGCCGGCCGGGACGGAAGGCCAGCGGGTGGCGGCGGGCGCGCGGCGGCAGCTCGTCCAGCGGGGCGTGGTCGCCGCGGGTGAGGACGGAGCGGCCCATGGCCGCGCCGCGGGCCAGCAGGTCGATCCAGGCGACGGAGTACCGGTAGAGGTGGTCGGTCTCGGTGAGCCGGGTCATCAGGTCGTCGAGGTCGGCGGCGCGCTCGGTGTCCACCGACATCAACGAGGTCTCGACGGGCAGCAGTTGGATCTTCGCGGAGAGGATGACACCGGTCAGGCCCATGCCGCCGGCGGTCGCGTCGAAGAGGTCGGTGCCGGGGCGGACCTCGTGCACCTCGCCGTCCGCGAGCAGGAGGCGCAGCGAGCGCACGTGCCGGGAGAAGCCGCCGGAGACATGGTGGTTCTTGCCGTGGACGTCCGCGCCGATCGCCCCGCCGACGGTGACGTAACGGGTGCCCGGGCTCACCGGCACGAACCAGCCGAGCGGCAGCAGCACCTCCATCAGCCGGTGCAGGCTCACCCCGGCGTCGCACACCACGATCCCGGCGTCCGCGTCGACGCTGCGGATGCGGTTCAGGCCGGTCATGTCCAGGACCGAGCCGCCCGCGTTCTGCGCCGCGTCCCCGTACGCCCGGCCGAGGCCCCGGGCGATCGAGCCGCGTGCCCCGCAGCCCCGTACCGCCGCCGCGGCCTGCTCGTAGGTGCGCGGACGCACCACCAGGGCGGTCGTGGGGGCGGTGCGCCCCCAGCCGGTCACGGAGGCGAAGGAGTCGACGGAGAGCGTGGTGTGGTCAGCCATGGGCGTGACGTTATAGCCCCCTACGCGGGCACTGGCGGAGATATGCACCGTTTCGGCGGAATGGGTGGTTGACCGAGTGTCACCGCGGAATGCCGTGCATAGGGGTGTTTTCCCGACAAGAGTCTCCTCTGATGTGCGCCCCTCCGGGCCACGCGCACCGATGTCTGGGGATGACCATGCGAGAAGTGGAGCACCGTCTGCTGTCCGCGCTGCGCGACTGCGGTACGGACCCGCGCGTGGCCGCCGCCGCCCGCGCCCTGTCCCTCAGCGGCGAGCACGGCGCGCTGTGGCTGGCCGCCGGACTCCTCGGCGCGGGCCTGGACCGCGACCGGCGCGGCGCCTGGCTGCGCGGTACGGCACTGATCGGCGCCGCCCACCTGGCCAGCATGGGGGTCAAGCGCGCCGTGCGCCGCCCGCGCCCCGAACTCCCGGGACGCCGGCCCCTGGTGCGGACCCTGGGCCGGCACTCCTTCCCCAGCTCGCACGCCACCTCGGCGGCCGCCGCGGCCGTCGCCCTCGGCGCGCTCGGCCCGTTCGGCCGGCAGGTCGTCCCGCCGCTGGCCGCCGCGATGTGCGTCTCCCGCCTGGTCGTCGGCGTGCACTACCCCAGCGACGTCGCCGCGGGCGCGGCCCTCGGCGGCCTCACCGCCGGGCTCGGCGCGAGGTGGCTGACGGCCAGGGCGGCCGCCCGCGCCGCCGCGGACCCGCTGAAGGGGATCTCCCGTGCCGCGGGCCCGCCGAGGTGGACCGCACGCCCCGCCGCACGCCCCGCCGCACGCCCCACCGCGGGCCCGCTGCGGGAGGCCCTCCGTGGCTGACCGCACCGTCATCCCGCTCCTGGAGAAACAGCGGGGCCGCCGCGCCGCCCCCGCCCTCCCGCCGCAGCGCGGCGCCCGGCGCCCGCTCGCCCTCCCGCTGGGCCTGCTGCGCACCGCCCGCCCCCGGCAGTGGATCAAGAACGGCCTGGTGGTGGCCGCCCCGGCCGCCGCGGGAGAGCTGCTCTCCGCCCGCTCGGCGATCCAGCTCGGCATCGTCTTCGTCCTGTTCACCGCCGCCGCCTCCGCCGTCTACCTGATCAACGACGCCCTCGACGTCGAGGCCGACCGCGCCCACCCCGTCAAGTGCCGCCGTCCCGTCGCCGCCGGACAGGTCCCCGTCCCCCTCGCCCACGCCGTCGGCACGCTCCTGGCGGTCTCCGCGCCCACCGCCGCCGCCCTCCTCTGCAACCCGCCCACCGCCGCCCTGCTCACCGGCTACGTCGTGATGCAGATGGCGTACTGCCTGCGCCTCAAGCACGTCCTCGTGCTCGACCTGACCGTCGTCACCAGCGGCTTCCTGATGCGCGCCATGATCGGCGGCATCGCGCTCGGCATCCCGCTCTCCCGCTGGTTCCTCATCACCACCGGCTTCGGCGCGCTGTTCATGGTCGCCGCCAAGCGCTACTCCGAGGCCGTCCAGCTCGCCGACACCCCGCACAGGGGCAGCACCCGCGCCCTGATCGGCGAATACACCACCGGCTACCTGCGCTTCGTCTGGCAGCTCGCGGCCGGCGTCACCCTGCTCGGCTACTGCCTGTGGGCCATGGAACGCGGCGGCGCCGCCCACGGCGGCCTCCTCCCCTGGCGCGAACTGTCCATGATCGCCTACATCGCCGGCATCCTCCGGTACGCCGTCTTCGCCGACCGGGGCGCCGCCGGGGCCCCCGAGGACGTCGTCCTGCGCGACCGCGGCCTGCTCCTGACCGGCCTGGTCTGGACGGTGCTGTACGCGCTGGCGGTCGCCGAGCTGTGAGCCCGCGCCCGCCGGACCTCGCCGAGCTCGGCTCCTTCGCCGCCGTCGGCCTCACCTCCCCGCGCGCCGACACCGTCCCCGGTTCACTCGTCGGCATGGCGTTGGCGACCTGCCTGCGGTTTTGGGGTACCCGCACACTGGTTTTCCGTAACTGAGAGCAGGCGGGTACACAAAGATCATGGACTGGCTGAAGAACCTCCCGGTGATCGGGCCGTGGATCACGCGCCTGATGGGCACCCACGTCTGGCGCACGTACGAGACCCTGGACCGGGCGAAGTGGAGCAGGCTCGCCGCGGCGATCACCTTCATCAGCTTCCTCGCGCTGTTCCCGCTGATCACGGTCGGCGCCGCGATCAGCGCCGCGGTGCTCACCCCGGAACAGATCGCCCAGATCAAGAAGAGCATCGCCGAGCAGGTCCCCGGCATCTCCGACCAGCTCAACATCGACGCCCTGATCGACAACGCCGGAACCGTCGGCCTCGTCGCCGGTGCGCTGCTGCTCTTCACCGGCATCGGCTGGGTCGGCTCGATGCGCGAGTGCCTGCGCGTGGTGTGGGACCTGGAGGACGTCGACGAGGGCAACCCGGTCCTGCGCAAGGCCAAGGACGCCGTGGTCCTCGCGGGTCTCGGCCTCACCGGTCTCGGCTCGCTGGCCGCCTCCACCGTGGGCTCGTCCGCGGTCGGCTGGACGGCCCGCGCGGTCGGCATCCCGGAGGACGGCGCGGGCGGCGTCCTGCTGCGGATCGCCGCCCTGCTGGTCGCCGTCTGCGCGGACTTCCTGCTCCTGCTGTACGTCCTGACGCTGCTGCCCGGCGTGCAGCCGGAGCGCCGCCGGCTCGTCGTGGCGGCGCTCATCGGCGCGGTCGGCTTCGAACTCCTGAAGATGCTGCTGGGCGGCTACATGAGCGGCGTCGCCTCCAAGAGCATGTACGGCGCCTTCGGCGTCCCCGTCGCCCTGCTGCTGTGGATCAACTTCACGGCGAAGCTGATGCTGTGCTGCGCCGCCTGGACGGCGGCGCCGCACGCCGACGGCCCCGCCCGCAGCGGCGTCGAACCCGCCGGCGTCAGTCCTGGCGGCGACGGGCCAGCGCCGGCACCGGCCACTTCCGGTTGACCAGGAACACCGCGCCGGCGAGCACCATCAGCGCCGCGCCCGCCACCGCGAGCGCGATGCCGGCCCCGCTGGAGGTCTCCTCGGCGGCGGCCAGCCGGGTCGGCGGCTGCTTGGCCTTCGGCGCCGGGGGAGCGGCCTGCGCGCCGGTGTCCACGTTCTTCGGGGCGACCAGCTCGCCGACCGGCTTGACCTTCCCGGCCGCCTGGAAGCCCCAGTCGAGCAGCCTGGCCGTCTCCCGGTAGACCGCCTGGCTCTCGCCCGACTGCGGGTTCATCACGGTGACCAGCAGCACCCGCTCGCCGCGCTGGGCGACCCCGGTGAAGGTGGCGCCGGCGTGGGTGGTGTTGCCGTTCTTGACGCCCGCGATGCCGGGGTAGGGGGTGACCCCGCCCTGGCCGGTCATCAGCCGGTTGGTGGTCTCGATCCGGAACGAGCCGCGCCTGCCGTCCTCGCCCTGCTCACCGGGGAAGTCCGCCCGCACCGTCGCGGCGTACTCCCGGAAGTCCTTCTTCTGCATGCCGGACCGCGCGATCAGCGTGAGGTCGTACGCGCTGGAGACCTGGCGCGGCGCGTCGTATCCGTCCGGCGAGACGACGGTGGTGTCGACCGCCTGGAGGTCGCGGGCGTGCGCGTTCATGTCGTCGACGGTCTTGGCGACGCCGCCGTTCAGCGAGGACAGGACCCGGACGGCGTCGTTGCCGGACCGCAGGAACACGCCGAGCCACAGGTCGTGGACCTTGTACGTGTGGTTCTCCTTCACCCCGACCGCGCTGCCGCCCGCCCCCAGCCCCTCCAGGTCCGTCGGCTTCACCTGGTAGACCTGGTCCTTGGGCAGCCTGGGCAGCACCGTGTCCGCGAAGAGCATCTTCAGGGTGGACGCCGGGGCGAGCCGCCAGTGCGCGTTCTGCGCGGCGAGCACC
This sequence comes from Streptomyces sp. NPDC039736, assembly GCF_055596485.1. Taxonomy (NCBI): domain Bacteria; kingdom Bacillati; phylum Actinomycetota; class Actinomycetes; order Kitasatosporales; family Streptomycetaceae; genus Streptomyces; species Streptomyces sp. NPDC039736. The sequence continues at coordinate 143,380 of NZ_JBVIUQ010000006.1, forward strand.
TCGCCGGTCTGCGCGTCCGCGACGATCCACGACCGGGCGGACAGTCCCTGGGGCAGCACCGGCACCCCGGGGCCGAGGTTGACCTGGACGCCCGCTCTGCCCAGCCGCTCGCCGCCGACCGAGGACATCCGCGCCGGGGGCTTCGGCTTGTCGTCGGACTTCGGGTCCGGGGCGGCCTGGGCCGCGGGAGCGAGGAGCAGCGCGGGGGCCAGCAGGGCGGCGGAGACGACCGCGACAGCGGTCCTTTTCACGGCAGACACGGACGTGAACGTACCGTGCGCGCCTGTGGACACGGCCACCGTGCGCCGGACCCGCCGCAAGCTCCGCCGGGACAGCCCATCCCCCCTCACCTCGGCCGTCGCCGTGGACGGCGATACTGGACCCATGAAGCTCAACCGCACCCTCTCCTGGTTCCTGCTCGCCTTCGGGGTGTGGAGCTGGTTCATCTGGATCACTTTCGTCAAGAACCTCGTCGCGGACGGGAGCGGCCTCGCCTTCGACGACGCGGGTGACCCGACGGCGTACTTCTGGGTCCATCTGCTGCTCGCCGTGACGTCTTTCCTTCTGGGGACGGGCATCGGCGCGATCGGGTTCCGTTCGGTGCGCGCGCTGCGGCGGGAAAAGGCCACCGGCGCCCGGTGAGTCAGCCGAACACCCTGATGTCCGCCGTGTCGTGCCCCGGCAGGTCGCCGCGCCCCTGCTCGACGCTGCCCGGCACGACGACGCCGGGGGAGGCGCGACGCAGCAGGACGACGCCCCGGGACTCGTACGCGACGGTGTAACCGGACGCGCGGAGCAGCCGCAGCCGGTCCTTCTGGGCCTGTGCGTCGGGGAACGGGAACGCCTTTCTCGTGGTGTCCAGGAGGACCCATTCCGCGTTTCTCGGCAGGAGGTCGAGAATCATCACGCGGGTACGCCGGGTCAGGCGCGGGGCGAGATTGTTGTCGGCCTCGACGGTCACTCCGTCGGGAATTCTCCCCACGGCGGTCAGCGCCGCCTCCTGATGGGCGTCACGCTGCCAGTGACTGGGCAGCACGATGTGCCAGGAACCCGATATCAGGACACCGAAGAGGGTGATTCCGGCGGCGAGACCGGCGGCCCATTTCGCCGCCGCTGCGGCCCTTTCCCTCTCCCACCCGCGGGCTATTCTCCCCGTCGTCTCGATCGACGCGGCGACCAGGATCGGCCAGACGAAAGCGCCGTAGTGGTGCAGGGCCTGCCAGTGGTTCCCGTTGTCCGAGAAGACGCGCTCGGCGAGCAGCGGCAGGGCGCACAGGGTAAGCGCGGACCGCAGCGGCAGGAAGAGCAGCGAGCCGAACGTCCACAGCAGGAGCAGGGCCTTCGCCGACGGGGTGAGCGCCGCCCGCAGGGTGTCCAGCGGGTGCAGGACGACATGGACGAGCGCCTCGCTCGCGCTCGCCCCCAGCTCGCTGTACTGCCAGTAGAACCGGGCGTCCCCGCCCATCGCCGGGATGACGACCACGATCGCCGCCAGCGACGCCAGCGGCCCGAGCACCAGCAGGGCCCCGCCGGCCCGCGCCCCCGCCCGGTCCCCGGCGCGGTGCGCCCGCAGCGCGAGCACCGCGCCGAAGATCCCGACGGACAGCCCGAGGTCCTCCTTGGTCAGGCACAGCAGCAGGGCCGCCGCCGTCGCCCGCCCGTACGCCCGCGCCCGCGCCCGCTCGAAGAGCAGCAGGAACAGCGGTACGGCAAAGGCGACTTCGTGGAAACCGGCGCGGCTCGCGTAGAAGAGCGCGGCCCCGCACCCGTACACCAGACAGAATCCCAGCACGAGCCAGGAGAGCGCACGCGGACCGACCGCCTTCCCGCATTCCCGGCGCACCAGCCGGGCCACGACCGGAACTCCCGCGCCGAAGAGCAGGGACTGCACGAGAAGCAGCACCCGGGGATCGTCCCAGAGCCAGTAGAACGGGGCCGCGAGCGCGAGGACCGGCGAGAAATGATCCCCCAGCAGGGAGAATTCCGGCGGAAATCCGTGATGCACGCTCTTTATCAGCGACCGGGGCAGCTCGAAACGCGCGTAGGCCCTTATCGCCTGGTCGAACAACCCCAGGTCGAACCCCCCGAGTTGGAGCTGGCGGAACCGCTGGAGCCCGATCAGCAGGCATACGGCGACACAGCCGACGGCGACAGCCGCGACGCGTATTCGCTCCCGCTGCCGTCCGGCGGCCACCGCCTCGCTGGCGCGCACAGGGGGGCGGAGTGTGAACGTGGTCAAGGTTCGCGGACTCCTGCGTAGGGGACTCGGCGGGGCTTGCGTCCCGGGCCGGGTGTCGTCGCCCGGCCGGTCCCATGATCGTGCTCACGGGTATTTTGAGGGTTCGTCCGGCAGAATCCGGCACACCTGGTGAGGGTCGTCGTGGTCGTTGTGTTCGTCCTGTGCCTGTTTCTGCTGCTGGGGGCGGTGCACTGGTACGTCTGGAAACGCGTGGTCCGCGACACGGCGCCGCCGGGCGCGCGGGGCCGGCGGGTCCGGCGCGCCGGTGCGGCGGCGCTCACCGTGCTGCCCCTCCTCTCGGTCTCCGCGTTCGTCTCCGGCCGCGCCGGGTTCCCCTTCCGGCTCCAGCAGGTCCTGGCCTGGCCGGGCTACCTGTGGCTGGCGGTCCTGCTCTATCTGACCCTGGCGCTGCTGGCCGCCGAGCTCCTGCGCCCGCTCCTGCTCCGCCGCCGGGCCCGCGAGCCGCACGGCGCCGCCGCGACGGCCCCCCGGGCCCAAGAGCCGCACGCCGCCGCTCCGGTTCACCGGGAGGAGGCCGCGTCCGGGGCCGCACCGCCCCGCCCGGAGGCCGGTGCGCCCGGGCGGCGGCTCGTCGTCTCCCGGGCGCTCGCCGGCACCGCATCGGCGGCCGCCCTGGGCACCGTCGCGTACGGCACCCGGTCCGTGCTGAAGGGCCCCCGCACCACCCACGTCACCGTCCCCCTCCGCCGGCTTCCCCGCGCCGCCCACGGCTTCCGGATCGCCGTCGTCAGCGACATCCACCTCGGGCCCGTCCTCGGCCGCGCCCACACCCAGCGCGTCGTCGACGCCGTCAACGCGACCCAGCCCGACCTGATCGCCGTCGTCGGCGACCTGGTCGACGGCACCGTCGAGGACCTCAGGGACGCCGCCGAACCCCTGCGCCGACTCCGGGCCAGGCACGGCCAGTTCTTCGTCACCGGCAACCACGAGTACTACGCGGGCGCCGCCCCCTGGCTGGCCCGCCTCCGCGAACTCGGCCTGCACCCGCTGGAGAACGACCGCGTCGAGATCGCCGGCTTCGACCTCGCCGGGGTCAACGACGTGGGCGGCGAAGCCTTCGGCCAGGGGCCGGACTTCGCCAGGGCGCTCGGCGACCGCGACCGCTCCCGCGCCTCGGTCCTCCTGGCCCACCAGCCCGTCCAGATCCACGAGGCCGTGCGCCACGGGGTCGGCCTCCAGCTCTCCGGGCACACCCACGGCGGCCAGCTCTGGCCCGGCAACCTCGTCGCCGCCCTCGCCAACCCCACCGTCGCGGGCCTGGAGCGGTACGGCGACACCCAGCTCTACGTCACCCGGGGCGCGGGCGCCTGGGGCCCGCCGGTCCGGGTCGGCGCCCGCTCCGACATCACCGTCGTCCGGCTGGCCTCCCACGAGGCCTGAACGGACACCCGCCGACCCGCCGTTCCGCCGACCCGCCGACCCGCCGACCTGCCCGTCCGACTGTCCCATCACGACGAGTTGTCCTGCATCTGTGACCACTTGCGAAAGATTCGCCCCTTCCGTCGCTCTAATTCGTGTGATTAGGTGAATGAATCGTGGGGTAGGGCGTGTTGGTTTTCCGTCTGCCCCTGGGTGGGGGTAGTGCAAGGAGAGCAAGACAATGCGGTTGATGGGTTCCGTGCGCCTGCGGGTCGGGGCGACGGTCGTGGTCGTGGCAGCCGCAGCGGTGGGGGGGTGGATGCTCCTCCCCTCGGACGGCGACCAGGGCCCCGCGATCCGGATCGGCACGACGGACGCCTCGTCGTCACTGGACCCGGCCTACGCGTACGACGCCGGTTCCTGGGCCCTGTACAGCAACGTCTTCCAGTCGCTGCTCACCCTCAAGACCGGTTCGGTGACGCCGACCCCGGACGCGGCCAAGAGCTGCGGATTCGTCGGGGCGAAGCTCACCACGTACGCCTGCGAGCTGCGCACCGACCTCACCTTCGCCAACGGCAAGCCGCTCACTCCGGCGGACGTGAAGTTCAGCTTCGACCGCATCCTGCGCAACGGCATGGACGTCGGCCCGCGCTCGCTGCTGTCCTCGCTGAAGTCGGTGACCGTCGAGGGGCAGAAGATCACGTTCAACCTGCTGTCCGGCGACTCCACCTTCCCGTTCAAGGTCGCCTCCGGCGCCGGGTCCATCGTGGACAGCACCAAGTACCCGGCCGACAAGGAGCGCAAGGGCGGCGCCGTCGACGGCTCGGGACCGTACGCGATGGCGGAGTACAAGAACGGCGAGATCGCGCGGCTGCGTCCCAACACGGCCTACAAGGGGTCGGTGGCCAAGACCGGCCGCCCCATCGACGTGCACTACTACGACGCGTCCACGGACCTCCAGGCCGCCTGGGAGGCCAAGGAGATCGACCTCACCTATCGCCAGCTCCCCCCGGAGATGCTCGCCAAGCTCAAGCCCGGCGAGGCCAACGTGCGCATCAGCGAGGTCGACGCCACCGAGACCCGCAACATGGTCTTCAACGTGCGCGAGAAGTCGAAGTTCCACGACGTGAACGTGCGCCGGGCCGTCGCCCTCCTCATCGACCGGCCGAAGCTGGCGCAGGACGTCTTCCACAACACGGTCGAGCCGCTGTACGACGCCATCCCCAAGGGCATCGTCGGCCACAGCACCCCCTTCTTCGACGTCACCTCCCGGCCCAACGCGAAGCGGGCGAAGGCGGCGCTGGAGGAGGCCGGCCTGACGGCCCCGGTCTCCTTCACCCTCGGCTACTTCGCCAGCGATTCGTCCCGGGCCGAGGCCCAGGAGCTGAAGAAGCAGTTGGAGGCGGGCGGCCTCTTCTCGGTCAAGCTGGTCGAGAAGGCCGAGTGGGAGGCGTTCCAGAAGGACTACAAGGGCGCCAGGTTCGACGCGTACAACGTCGGCTGGGTCGCCGACTTCCCCGACCCGGACAACTACAGCCAGCCCCTCGTCGGCAAGAACAACTCCAACGCGAGCGCCTACGAGAACCCGGAGATCGAGAAGCTGATCACCCGGACCCAGGCCGTGTCCGACCGCGGGTCCACCGTCGACGACTTCAAGAGGATGCACAAGATCGTCGCCAAGGACGTCCCGCTGGTCCCGCTGTGGCAGACCAAGGACTACATCCTCAGCAACGGCAAGGTGGGCGGCGCGGAGTACCTCTCCGACGGCACGGGCGTCTGGCGTCTGTGGGAGCTCAGCCGGCTGTGACGGCCGCGGAAGCACGAGAAGGGCCCCGGCCCCCGGTGATCACCGGGGGCCGGGGCCCTTCTCGTGTCCGACCGGGGATCAGTAGCGACGCGTGATCAGCGCACGCTTCACTTCCTGGATCGCCTTGGTGACCTCGATGCCGCGCGGGCACGCGTCGGTGCAGTTGAACGTGGTGCGGCAGCGCCACACGCCGTCCTTGTCGTTGAGGATCTCGAGCCGCTGCTCGCCGCCCTCGTCACGGCTGTCGAAGATGAAGCGGTGCGCGTTGACGATCGCCGCCGGGCCGAAGTACTGGCCGTCGTTCCAGAACACCGGGCACGAGGACGTGCACGCGGCGCACAGGATGCACTTGGTGGTGTCGTCGAAGCGCTCGCGGTCCTCGGGGGACTGCAGACGCTCACGGGTCGGCTCGTTGCCCTTGGTGATCAGGAAGGGCATCACGTCGCGGTAGGCCTGGAAGAACGGGTCCATGTCCACGACCAGGTCCTTGAGGACCGTCAGGCCCTTGATGGCCTCGACCGTGATCGGCTTGTGCGGGTTGATGTCCTTGATCAGCGTCTTGCAGGCGAGCCTGTTCTTGCCGTTGATCCGCATGGCGTCCGAACCGCAGATGCCGTGCGCGCAGGAGCGGCGGAACGTCAGCGTGCCGTCCTGGTCCCACTTGATCTTGTGGAGGGCGTCGAGGACACGCTCCTTCGGGTCCATCTCGACCTCGAAGTCCTGCCACTCGGCGTCCTCGGACACCTCGGGGTTGAAGCGGCGGATCCGGAAGGTGACCTTGATGTACGGAGAGTCGGCGAAGCCGGGCTCGGGCGCGCCCTTGCCGTCCTTCTCCACCTTGTCCATCGTCGGGGTAGCCATCAGTACTTACGCTCCATCGGCTGGTAGCGGGTCTGGACGACCGGCTTGTAGTCGAGCCGGATCGACTCGGTGCCGTCGGCCGCGACCTCGCGGTACGCCATGGTGTGGCGCATGAAGTTGACGTCGTCGCGGGTGGGGAAGTCCTCGCGGTAGTGACCGCCGCGGGACTCCTTGCGCGCCAGCGCCGAGACCGCCATGACCTCGGCCAGGTCGAGCAGGTTGCCCAGCTCGACGGCCTCCAGGAGGTCGGTGTTGAAACGCTTGCCCTTGTCCTGGACGGACACGTTCAGGTAGCGCTCGCGCAGCTCGGCGATCTTCTCGACGGCCGTCTTGATCGTCTGCTCGGTGCGGAAGACCATGACGTTGGCGTCCATCGTCTCCTGCAGCTCCAGGCGGAGCGCGGCCACGCGCTCGGTGCCGGTGGAGTTGCGCAGCCGCTCGATCTGGTCGACGACGAGCTGGGCCGGGTTCTCCGGCAGCTCGACGAAGTCGTTCCCGTGGCTGTACTCGGCGGCGGCGATGCCGGCCCGCTTGCCGAAGACGTTGATGTCCAGCAGCGAGTTGGTGCCCAGGCGGTTCGCACCGTGCACCGAGACGCAGGCGACCTCGCCGGCGGCGTACAGGCCCGGGACGACGGTGGTGTTGTCCGCCAGGACCTCGCCCTCGACGTTGGTCGGGATGCCGCCCATGGCGTAGTGCGCGGTCGGCTGGATCGGGATCGGGTCCGTGTACGGCTCGATGCCCAGGTACGTGCGCGCGAACTCGGTGATGTCCGGCAGCTTGGCGTCGAGCTGCTCCGGCGGGAGGTGCGTGAGGTCGAGGTAGACGTGGTCGCCCTCGGGACCGCAGCCGCGGCCCTCACGGATCTCCGTGTAGATGGAGCGGGACACGACGTCACGGGACGCGAGGTCCTTCATGACCGGCGCGTACTTCTCCATGAAGCGCTCGCCGTCCTTGTTGCGGAGGATGCCGCCCTCACCGCGGGCGCCCTCCGTCAGCAGGATGCCCATGCGCCAGATGCCCGTCGGGTGGAACTGGAAGAACTCCATGTCCTCCAGCGGCAGCCCGCGGCGGTAGCACGCGGCCTGGCCGTCACCGGTCAGGGTGTGCGCGTTGGAGGTCACCTTGAAGAACTTGCCGGTGCCGCCCGAGGCGTAGATGACCGCCTTGGACTGGAAGACGTGGATCTCACCGGTGGCCAGCTCGTACGCGACGACGCCCGCGGACTTCTTGACGCCGTCCTCCTCCACGATGAGCTGATCGAGGACGTAGAACTCGTTGAAGAACTCCACACCCTCCTTGATGCAGTTCTGGTAGAGGGTCTGGAGGATCATGTGGCCGGTGCGGTCGCCCGAGTAGCAGGACCGGCGGACGGGGGCCTCGCCGTGGTTGCGGGAGTGACCGCCGAACCGGCGCTGGTCGATCTGGCCGCTGGGCGTACGGCCGAACGGCAGGCCCATCTTCTCCAGGTCGAGGACCGCGTCGATGGCCTCCTTCGCCAGGATCTCGGCGGCGTCCTGGTCGACCAGGTAGTCGCCGCCCTTGATCGTGTCGAAGGTGTGCCACTCCCAGTTGTCCTCCTCCACGTTCGCCAGCGCGGCGGCCATGCCGCCCTGCGCGGCGCCCGTGTGGGAACGCGTCGGGTAGAGCTTCGTCAGGACGGCGGTGCGGCTGCGCTTGGTCGACTCGATGGCCGCGCGCATGCCCGCGCCACCGGCGCCGACGATGACGGTGTCGTACTTGTGAATCTTCATCTTGGTTGCCTCAGCCCCGGGCCTAGCGGATGTTCGGGTCGAAGGTGAAGATCACCAGCGTGCCCAGAAGGACGGTGAACACCGTGGCGGTGTACAGCAGGTTCTTCAGCCAGAAGCGCGTGTTCGGCTTCTCCGCGTAGTCGTTGATGACGGTACGCAGGCCGTTGGCCCCGTGCAGCATGGCCAGCCACAGCATGATCAGGTCCCAGGCCTGCCAGAACGGCGAGGCCCAGCGGCCGGCCACGAAGGCGAAGCCGATCTTCGAGACACCGCCGTCCAGCACGAGCTGGATGAGGAGGTGGCCGAGGACGAGGACGACGAGCACGATGCCGGACAGGCGCATGAACAGCCAGCCGTACAGCTCGAAGTTGGTGCGCGTGGTGCGCGGGGTCTTCGAGGTGCGCTTACGCGGGGGCTCGATGACGGGCGCCGGGTTGTCGGCGTCGTAGAGCGTGACGCCCTCGACGGGGCCGACGCCTGCGGAAGAGGTCTCAGCGGACATGTTTTGACTCAGCTCCCGAAGACTTCGCGTACGGCGTGACCGAGCACGGGGTACAGGGCGCCGACCATCAGCACGATCCAGACGCCCATGACGGTCCAGAGCATCTGCTTCTGGTAGCGGGGGCCCTTGGACCAGAAGTCCACGGCGATGACCCGAAGGCCGTTCAGCGCGTGGAACAGGATGGCGGCGACAAGGCCGTACTCGAGGCAGGCCACGAGCGGGGTCTTGTAGGTGGCCACGACGTCGTCGTACGCCTCGGGAGAGACGCGGACGAGAGCGGTGTCGAGGACGTGTACGAACAGGAAGAAGAAGATGAGGACGCCGGTGACTCGATGAGCCACCCAGGACCACATGCCTTCCCGGCCGCGATACAGCGTTCCAGCCGGCACGGAAATACCCTCCGGGAGCGGGGATTGGGGTCGGCCGGCTTGGTTTGTCGGTCAGACCCGGCCGGGTACGGTCCACCGGCCCCGGTCATCGTAGCGACGAGTTGTCGGTTCCCTCGCGCGGGGGCCTCCGGTGTGATCAAACAGGCAGTCAAACGGCCACGGACGGGCTATCGGGGCCCTCCGTCGCCCCGCCCTGGTCGAAATGCACCTCATGTACGGTTCGGGCGAGCCGCCCGCGGGCCAGCCGCCGGAGCTCGTCGGCGGCCACGGCCCGCTCCTCGTCCGGCTCGTTGCCCAGCCGGAAGCGGATTCCGGCGAGCACCTGGTCGAGCTGCTCGCCCGGCGCGACACCGTCCAGGCAGATCACGAAGGCGTGCCCGAAGCGGCTCTCGTACGCGGCGTGCGCGGCCCGCAGCGCGGTGTGCGCGGCGGGCGGCGTGTCGGCGGCCGGGCGGGGCGGGGTCTCGCAGGCCAGGGCGTCGGCGATCTCCGCGGAGGAGAGGTCGTACGAGGCCTCGTCGGCGGCGGCGAGGAGCGCGTCCAGATCGGGGTAGGGGCGGTGTGCGGCGAGCCGCCCGGCCCACCGGCGGCTGCGGCAGCAGGTGAGCAGCGCGGCCTCGGCGGTGCGCGCGGGGGCCGCGTTGAACCGCTCCAGGGGGGTCGGGTGTGCCGGGCCGCCACGGCCGCTCGTTGTAAGGAAGACGGAGGGGTACAGCGTGACTCCTTGGGCGGGCGGCGGCCGACGGCCGCCGGCCGGATCGGTCCGGATCGGATCCTGTGGCGGGAGCGGTCAACGCTAGCCACGGCAGGAGAGAAGTGTCCGACGAATGCACGAATTTCATCCGAACGAGAGGGTTTATGTGCGTGCGATAGACGGTTCAGGCCCCGGAAGCTCGTACTTTCGGGTGGGTTCGGTGCGGTTTGTGACACGAGCGAAAGTTGGGCACGGATGAACGATTCCCGAGAGCCACTGGACGCGGGAGCTCCGGACGCGCACGGGGGGCGTACAGGCGCGCACCGCACTCCGGCCCACCGCGCCGCGCGCCGGACACCGCGCGGCGCCCTGGTGGCCGGGGCGGCCCTGGTGATCGCCGGGGCGACGACCGTCACGGTGGCCGCCTGGCCGCAGTCCCCGGAGCCCGCGGGACCCCCCGCGACCGCGTCCGGCCCGGCCGCCCCCGCCTCGCCGGGCCCGCCGGACGTTCCCGGCTCCGTGGGCGACGACGCGAAGCCGCCCGCCCCGGCGGCCTCCCGGGCCCGTCCGGTGACCGGGCCGCCTCGCACCATCCCCTTCGTCCGGGACGTGCGGGCCGCCGAGGGCCCCGGCTGGCGGCCCACCGCCACCACCAGGGTGGTCGTGGCGGCGGGCAGCGAGAGGGCCCTGGCCGACGAGGGCAGGCTGCTCGCCGACGAGCTCGGGAAGCCGTACGCGCAGGGCGTCGCCGCCCGGCCCGGCGACGTGGAGCTGGCCATGCCCGCCGCGGGACCGCCCGGGGCCCCGGAGTCGTACCGCGTCACCGTCTCCGGCGGAAAGGTCCGCATCACCGGCGGCGACGAGGCGGGCGTCTTCTACGGCACCCGCACGCTCAAGCAGGCCGTGCGCTCCGGCGGCGGGCTCGCGGAGGGCGTGCTGAGGGACGCCCCGGCCAAGCCCAAGCGCGGGTTCGCCCTCGACACGGCCCGCAAGCACTTCGACGCCGCCTGGATCGAGGACCGCATCCGCGAGATGGGCGACCTGAAGCTGAACGAGTTCGGCCTGCACTTCTCCGACGACCAGGGCTTCCGCATCGAGTCCGCCACGCACCCCGAGATCGTCTCCGAGGACCGCCTGACCAAGGCCGAGATCCGCCGCATCGTCGCGCTCGCCGCCTCCCGGCACATCCGCGTCGTCCCCGAGATCGACTCGCCGGGCCACCTGGGCGCGGTCATCGCCGCGCACCCCGGCCTCCAGCTGCGCAGCGTCTCCGGGAAGCCCTCGCGGGGCGCGGTGGACATCGCGAACCCCGAGGCCGCGAAGATCGTCGACGAGCTGCTGGCCGAGTACGCGGACCTCTTCCCCGGGTCGTACTGGCACCTGGGCGGCGACGAGTACCGGGCGCTCACGGTCTCCGACCCGGAGGCGACGTACCCGCAGCTCACCCGCGCGGCGCGGGCCAAGCACGGCCCCCGGGCCCGGGTCCAGGACCTGGCCACGAGCTGGCTGAACGACCGGGCGGCGACGGTCCGGCGCAAGGGCAAGTCGCAGCTCCGGGCGTGGAACGACGGCTACTTCGCGGGCGGGACCGTCGACGCCCCGAAGTCCCGCGAGGTCGCGTACTGGACGGGCAAGGAGCTCGGCGCGCGCGAGCCGCTGGAGTACCTGCGCGAGGGCCGCACGGTCCTGAACGTCAACGACGAGTACCTCTACTACGTGCTCGGCGAGCCCAACACCTTCAGCTACCCGACCGGCCGCCGCATCTACGACGAGTGGACCCCGCGCGTCCTGCGCCACTCCGACGCCGTCCCGGCGCGCTACGACGCGCAGATCACCGGCGGGCAGCTCGCGGTGTGGTGCGACTACCACAACGCGCAGACGCAGGCCCAGGTCGCCAGGGGCGTGCGGCTGCCGCTGCGGGCGGTCGCCCAGAAACTCTGGGACCCCCGGAAACCGGCCCTGGACTGGACGGGCTTCAAGGAGCTGGCCGCGAAGGTGAGGTGAGGACCCCTCAAATCCGCCCGCTCTGCCCGGCTATGCCCCACTTGGCCCACCAGTCGACCGCACGCCGACCAGCAGAACCGGAAGCACAATTCCGGTCGGATCCTCGATGTGATTCCGGCCGCAGTCGCGCTCGGATGGCCAGGACCCCCCGTCATGTGGGCACAATGTGCCAGGACTGTGGTGGATACGTGCGCAACTGGCTGTTCCGGCGAAGTCCGGGTGAGGCTTGAGCCTCTTGAGGTCAACGCGTGGGGGGAGTGGGAAACATGGGTTTCTGGGGTTACTTCGTCGTAGGGAAGAACGCCGGGCCGCTCTCGGAACTGGATGCATTGGCCGAGGTCAGACAGGATCTGGCGCTCTACGATGAGCGCGCGGGCGGCTGGCAGGTCTGGGAGCGCCCGAGCGAGCCCGAGGTGGGCGACATGGGGGCGCTGGCGCGCGGGGTGTGCCGGGACACCGGGGCGCCAGCGCTGTTCGCGTTCGTGATGGGCAGCGACTGCGTGGTCATCGAGGCCGCGTCGCCCGAGGGCGGTTCGTGGTTCGCGTGCCTGGGCCGGCAGGCGATGGCCGAGTACCTGAAGGCGGACGGGCTGCTCCTGGAGGACCTGTTCCTGTCGGCGGAGGACGCCGCCGAGAAGGCCGTGGCCTGGGCCGCGGAAGCGGGCAGGACCGTCGAGCTGGAGCCGTTGACCACGGTGCTGAAGGCGGAGGCGGACCCGCTGGCCGAGGAACTGTTCGGGTACTTCCTGGACGTCCTGGGGCTCGAGCGCCGGCAGTGACGTTCCGCCACGGGTGAGCGCCCCGCTCCGCGGTGACGTTTCCTCAACGCCCGCCCCCGTCGCCGTCGCCGCCGCCGCGCGGCGACGGGGGCGGGCGGCGACGGAAGCGGGCCCGGCTGCGGAGAAGATCCCTCCCCGCCTGGAAAATCCCGGCGTGACGCCTTTCGTCCCTCTCGCGCAGTCGCAAGCGGAGGGCCCGTGTCGAGCGGGCCGGACCGCCGTCGTACCGTGACGCCCAGCCGTCCCGCGCAGGGCCGGCGGGGACGAAAGCCCGTACGGGGCCGAGGAGGACGCATGAGCCTGCCGACGGTCGAGCTGACCGACCGGATCGCCCGTGCCGACGAGCGCGCACTCGCCGTCAGCGCGCTCGCCTGCCTGGACCGCTGTCTGCCCCTGCTGGAGTACGTCGACGGGGTGACCGTCGACGCGGACGCCGCCCTGCGCCCGCTCTGGGAGGCCGCCGAGGGCGGCGAGGAGTGGCTCAGCCGACTGCGCCCGGCCGCGGCCCTGGTCGTACGGGCCGTGGCGCACGAGACGTCCCGGCCGGTGTCGGTGCTGCGCCGCGCCGCGTCCGTACCGCGCGTGTACGCGGCGGACGAGCTGCGCGTCTGGGCCGGCGAGTGCTCGGCGGCGGCCCTCGCCGTGCACCGCTACCTGGACGGCGACCGGGACGGCGGCCCGCTGGCCACGGGCGAACTGCGCCGCCAGGAACGCCTGCTGGACCTGCTCGCCGGAAACGGCGACGGCCTGCGGGCCGCCTTCGTGCAGTCGACGGAGGGGAAGCGGGTGCTGCGCGCGGCGGCCCGCAGGTCGGCGGCCAGGCGGGCGCGGCGGGTCTGAGCTTCGGGTGGCTGCCGCTGGTCATGCGCCGGTCACGTGACCGTCCGACCGGCCCTGAGCCGGGATGCGGCGTGGCGGCCGAGACGCACATGAAGGCGATGCTGGGCGTCAGGTTCCTGGCAGGCGGGCACAGCACCGGCCAGGTGCACGGTGGACGCAGTGGGGGCCTTCTTCCTCTCCGCACGTGCCGACCGCGTCCCCTGCGACAAAAATTCCAGAGAGGGCGGAGCGCCACACCCAGGCCCTCCTCCGCCTTGCCGGCCCCGGGCCGACGTCCTCTTCGCGGCGCTCCGCGACGGCACCTTCGCAAGCCCCAACCCGCCAAGCCGGGCTGGATCGCCGAGAGCCCACCGTGCTCCAGCCCAGAGCCGCTCGAACCCCTCCGCGGTGATCTCGACCGCCCGCGGCTGGTCCTGCCAGCCGTCCAGAGGGCCTTCGGCGAGAACGCCGTACTGCCGTTCACGGCGGAACATCGCCTCACAGCGGGACACCGCCGAGGGTTCGGCATGATCATGCAAGCGAGGAACCTCTGCCGAGGAGGCCGCCGTCACCGGACGCGAGTCCTGCCCCCGGACCTCAACCTGCCGCACTGCCCGGCCTCCGTCGTCGGCCTCGGCGTACAGCCACAAACCTTCGCCCTGCTCCGCCCGTTCAAGCACCGTGCCCTGCACGGGGAATGAAACCCCGTGCTCCACGATGTTTTCGCTCCGTCGGTCCGCAGCCCTATCTGCATGCGCCGGCGAGGCGCCTCGGGTTCTGGTCAAGAGCCCTTTCCGCTGACTACGCCGACGGTGACCACGGTTTCACGCTTCCACGTCGAACCGAGCCAGGATGCGCCATCGAGGATGCCGATCTCCCTCGTCCGGTCAGACCGTCCTTGGCTTCGTCCCATCCGCTGCCGCGCGGCGTGGAAGGAATCAGTGGCACAGGTGCGGCAATCACTGGACGAACTCGAAGTGATCTCCGGCACACTCGTCCCCGATGTAGGGCAGCTCAACATTTGAGTGGGAACCAATTGTGAACAGCTCGGGAGCACGTCGAGAAAGGCGCATTTCGCCCGCCTTGGCGTGTCGCCGGTTCCGGCAGGTTCGCCTCGTCTTTCTGTGCTGAATAAACCTTGCGCTGGAACCCCTGGTTCCATTTTCCTTCCGGAAGCTGCAACGGATGGCCAGCTCGGGATTTCCGTTGACCGGCACATCGGCCGTGAGGTTGATTGCTTCCTGTTCGAGCCGCACGATCCGCCGCGTTGTACACGGTGGGTTGCGCAGCATGAGGCATCATTTCGTAAAGGAATTTTCGTGAACTTCAAGAAGATTGGCACGGCCGCCGGTGTGGCCACTGCCGGAATCGCTCTGTTCGTGGCCACCCAGGGCACCGCGCAGGCTGTTCCCGCTCAGGCAGTCGCCCCGATCTCGGCCGCTCAGCCGGAGAAGGCGCAGCCGATGTTCATCGCCGGCGCGGCGAAGGCCGTCGGCAAGGCTGCCACCAAGGCTGCCAACAAGGCCACCGCCGTCGGCAAGGGCATGGCCGTCGTCGCGAAGAGCAACGCCGACCAGATGCTGTCGAACGGTGCGATCTTCGGGTACACCACGAACGTGGACGCGGCGGCTGACGCCGACACCGTCTTCGACCGGTAAAACAGCGGACGCACCAGCGTGACTGATATGTATCGCAACACCAGGAGGGTGGCGCTCGCTGTCGGCGGCGCCCTCCTGGGCGTCCAGATGGCCCTGGCTGCCTTTTCGCAGGCCCCACTCAACCCGCTGAAGCTGGAACACGGGCAGGCGGTAAACGATTACCTGGATCCCTATTTCGCTCAGAACTGGATGCTGTTCGCCCCTAACCCGGTAGCGGACAACCGAGGAATACTGGGGCGCGCCGTCTGTTCGGACGGCAAGAAGTCCGACTATTTCGATGTCACGGCGCGTGGAATCGAGAAGGCTCAGGCCTCGCGCTTCTTCCCTTCGCGCGAGACACGCATTATTTCCAACGGGCTGCAGAACGTCACACATCAAGAAGAATTCCTCAACAGGCTGCGGAAGAAGCAGACCAACGACAAGAAGCCCGCCCTTCCTGAGCTTCCGTACGAGAAGGCGACCGAGGAACAGGCCGTCAAGAGCTTGACGCGTTACGCCTTTGATCAAATGCCGACGGCGTGCCCGGGCGGTGCGGAGAAGGTCCAGATACGGATGTACGTGGAGGAGCTCCCTCCTTGGTCCAAGCGGCATGACCAGAGTGCCGAGAGCAAGGTTCTGGTGAAGGACTTCAAGTGGATCGACGTCAAGGACCTGCGATGAAACGACCCGGACAGCTTCTGGATTCCTGGTCTCTCCAAGCGAAGGCCGTGACCGGGGTTTCGGGGACGCGTGCCCTTCTCGGATTCGTCGGTCTCATGTACTACGTGGGCCAGTACGTCGAACGCAACTATCTCTTCGGCCCGGAGGGAAGCCTCCCGCACGCCGATTTCCTGGAGCAGGTTTCCGGATTCAGTCTTTACGCGCTGTCAGGGTCGGACGGCTGGTTCCAGTTCCTGTTCCACTTGGGAGCGGCAGCGGCTCTCGCCGTCACCCTGGGGATCGGCGGGCGGGCGGGCCTGGCTCTGCACTGGGTGCTGCTGTGGTCTCTCTACCAGCGGCAGCCCGCGCTCCTCGACGGCGGCGACAACCTCGCTTACATCGTCATCCCCTTCCTGCTGTTGACGCGCTGTTACGAGCGTTTCGCGCTTTCGACCGGTACGTGGGCACGGCTGCGGGAACGCCTGCCCGCCTGGCGGGAAGCGATCACTACTCCGCTGCACAATCTCGGGGTCCTCGCGGTCGCGGTGCAGATCTGCATGGTCTACGTGGTCTCCGGCCTGTTCAAGGTCATGGGAGACCAGTGGCAGGACGGGACCGCGCTGTTCTACATCATGCGCGTCGATGAATTCGAACTTCCCGGCTGGTCGAACCTGGTGTACGAGAACGACTTGCTGGTCGCTCTCGGTACCTACGGCACCATTGCTTTCCTGGTGTACTTCCCCCTCGGTGTGATCGCACCTGCCCTGAGGCCCTGGGCGGCCACGGCGTCCATCGGTTTCCACCTGTCAATCGCCTTGTTCATGGGCCTGACCGGATTCGCGCTGACCATGGTCGCGTGCGACCTCGTCTTCCTGTCGGGGGCGCTGGACCGTGCGGTTCTCTGGTCGAGTGCGTGCCGTGAGCGGCTGCGGAGGCGCATCCAGCAGCGTGCGGAGCCCCTGGCGGCTGCCGTGGCCGCCGAGGATGGCCGAAAAACCCGGAAGCACGAGCTGGTGTGAGGCATGTTGCAGATGAGCCGTGGCCATCGGTGCCGCTTCGGCGGACACGGGTGGGGCGATTGCGATCGGAAGTCGTCCGGCCTTGTGGGCCGTCTTTCATGAGGAATGGGGAGTATGAGATTTGTCTGGGCCGGATGGCTCACACAGCACTTCGGCGAGTTCGGCTACAGCAACGGCTTCCTGCGCGGTGCGATCGGGACGCTGGCCGTCCTGCTCACCGCGACGCTGCTCGGGTATCTCCTGCGTCGTCGGCGCCCCGTCGCGCTGACGGTCGCCGGGGTGGTGGCAGTTGGGGGCATCGGCTGGCTCATGACCCACTGAAGGCTGCGGGACGGCCAGGGGCGGACTTCGTCGTCTGTCGCCTGGCCTTTCAGCTCCGAACGGGACGGAAGAGGGCAAAATGACGGACGCCGTCGTGGTGGGATCAGGCCCTAACGGTCTTGCGGCAGCCATCACCTTGGGCCGTGCTGGATTCGCGGTCGACGTGTTCGAAGCTCACGAGACCATCGGTGGGGGCCTGCGCAGCGAGGCGCTCTTTGACTCCGACGTCCTGCACGACATCTGCGCAGCGGTACACCCGATGGTGCCGGCGTCCCCCTTCATGCGGTCGCTGCCCTGGCAGTCGCACGGCGTCGTGATGACCCACTCTCCGGCCGCATACGCCCACGCGTTTCCTGACAGGCCGGCTGCCCTGGCTTGGCGCGACCTGGATGCCACGTGCCGCGAGCTGGGGCGTGACGGGCACCGGTGGCGACGCTTGATGCTGCCGGTGATGGAGAGATCGGCCGACGTCGTGCGCCTGATGCTGTCCGACATGCGCACCGTGCCGCCGTGGCGGGCACTCTCCGTGCTCGCGCCCCGATTGCCGGAATACGCACTCCGCCTGGGCGGTGGCATGCGCACTCCCGAGGCCAAGGCGCTGCTGACCGGTGTCGCGGCCCACGGAGTGGGGCGTCTGCCGTCCCCGACGACTTCTGCTGTTGCCTTGCTCCTGGGGCATCTGGCCCACACGACGGGCTGGCCGGTGCCGCAGGGGGGATCGGGGACCCTCGCAACCGCCATGGCTGCGGAAGTCAAACGTCTGGGCGGCCGGATACACACCGGCGTCCGCATCAACTCCCTGGACGAGTTGCCCGCCACCCGGAAAGTCACGATGTTGGACGTCTCGCCACGCGAGTTGGCCCGCATCGCCCGCCTCCCGCGCAACTATCTGCGGGGTTTGAACCGGTACCGATACGGTCCCGGAGCGGCAAAGGCCGACTTCCTCATCGAAGGGGGCATCCCCTGGAAGGACGGCAGGCTGGCGCAGGCGGCCACTGTCCATCTGGGCGGCAGTGCACAGGACATCGCCCGGGCGGAGAACAGGGTCGCGCGGGGCCTGCCGGCTGCTCAGCCGTACGTCATCGTGGTCGACCCCGGAGCTGCCGACCCGTCCCGGATCGTCAACGGCAGACGTCCGGTGTGGGCCTACGCCCATGTGCCGCACGGCGACCCCCGGGACCCTCTTCCGCTGGTGCGCGCGGCGATCGAGGCGAACGCGCCCGGGTTCACCGACACGGTGGTCGCCGGCCGGGGCGTCTCCGCTGTTGAGCTCGGGCGGTACAACCCGAACTACGTGGGGGGTGACATCGGCTGCGGCGCGATGAGCCTGCGGCAGACCTTCGCCCGGCCGATGGTCCGGTGGTCCCCTTACCGGACCCCGCTGAAGGGCACCTGGCTGTGCTCATCGGCGACTCCGCCGGGACCTTCGGTCCACGGCATGTGCGGACATCACGCAGCGGTGGCCGCACTGAGGGATCAACCGCACGTCGTGTAGGACCGGCGGGGCGAGCGCCCGACGTCGCGCCGGGCGCCGCCCCTCGCAGGCCGGCGTCACAGATCCTGCAGGATCTCCTGGATGAGGTCGCGGGAGGCCGCCGGTTCCAGGGAGCGCTTCTCCAGCCGGGAGAGCACGGAGTGATAGTGAGTCAGGTGCTCCTCACTGTGCAGAAAGCTCATGCCGGTCGGCTCGGTCCGTTGCACCGTGTCCAGCTCCGGCACCGGTCCTCGCGCGTACAGGCACGAACTTCCCGCGCTGGGGATCCCGCCGACGGCGAAGGGGATGACACGCAGGGATGCCGGACCTCGGCCGGACTCTGCCAGCAGGTATTCCAACTGCCGCCTGGCTGTCTTCCGGCCGCCGAAGCCGATGCGGAGTGCTGCCTCGTGGACCAGGAACCCAAGACGGCGTGACGCCGCTGAATCCAGAAGGCGGCGGCGACGCTCCCGGAACGCGACCAGGGCCTCCGTGCCCTCGGGGGTGACGGCCGGGACCGCTTCCCGGTGAACCGCTCGTGCGTAGTCCTCGTGCTGGAGAAGATCGGGAACGTGCGTGATGTTGACATAACACAGGTCTGCGGACCGGTGTTCGAGTTCCGCCAGATCGAGTAACTGGCTGTCCACCGTCCCCTGGAACTCGTGCCACCACTGAGGGCCTTGCCGTTCTCGCGCGATGCCGGCCAGCGCGTCGATGTAACTCCGTTGAGGCTGGCCGTAGTTGGCTGCCCAGACCCGAACGCGGTCGGCGCTGACGCCGAATCGTGCCGCCTCGGTGTTGCTCACCGTCGTCTTGTCCACCTGGTGCCGTGCGGCGGCTTCGGTGAGGGTGAGTCCTGCCCGCTCCCGCATCTTGCGCAATTCCGCACCGAGCCGTTGCCGCCGTTCACTCGGGCGCTGTCTTGCTACCACTGTTCCCCGTCCTCCTACTGCATTTCGCTGCAGGCGGCACATTCGGACAGGCGTGCCGCGGTCGCAGGCCGATGGTCAGTCGGTTCGCGGCATTCTCCGTTTAGGCCACCGCGCTGCAGCGCATAGCGTGCGTGGGGACAGTCGGGCATGGTGGTCTCATTGCACCATGACCGAGTGTGCCCCCGCGGTCACGGTCGATCACAGCAGATTCGCGGGGCTCCCGCAGTGATCAAGATCACAAAGGGTCGATAGGATTTTGCAGATGCTTTTGAAATGAACGCTCGATTCGGCACAGTGTGCACGTATTGGACTTCGCGGCACCGGCTGGGACGGGAGCAAGTCATCAGAACTGCCGATGGATTGTTGGGAGTCGGCGCCGGATGCCCATCTGCATTTATCAAAACAATTCGTCCCCGAAGTGCTCCACGGCCACGCAACTGGCCGGTATGGGTAAATTGGTTTGCGAGGAAAGCGCCACCGGCACTGTGCTGGCCCAACTGGCTGCCGCAGGGGCGACCGGCGTGGACGCCACGGTGAACGAGTTCTTCCCATCCCCTCGAACACCGGTACCACGTTGCGTCACCTCGCCCTCCACGCCTCCGGCCTGCCCCGGGTCCCGCCGGACCTGCACGGACAGGACCCCTGCGTCACGTTCGGCTCCTCCGCCCTGCAGGTCGTGCTAGGGAACCTGGACTCGCTTGTCATTGCCGAAGTGGCCGCGGCCCCCCCGACCAGGTCTTGTGCGGCCGCGGGCTGTTCGGACGATCGCGCCGCCCTTGGACCATGGACGGGACGATCGTGCCAGCCGGAGGGCTTTGGGCCACTCCTCAAGCCCTCGTCCGCCCGGTGCCCGCATTGCTCGTCTGCCGCTGCACAGCGTGCGGGAACGGCTCGCCCGCTTCCTCGGTCGGCGTCCGGCCGTTCTTGCGCTCCAGTGGCGCGAGCGGCCCTGCGCGGATACTCCGCTGCCCGTCGGCGCGGCTCCGAGCGACGGAAGCGGCCGCCGATCCGGGCATGCAGAGCATCCAGGCCCGCCACCCAGTGGCACACCTCAGCAACGATGATGTCCCCACCCGTGCCCGGTTCAATGAGAAATCCGAATACGTATTACACCGACTGCGGCTGCAGCACCAGGTCGGAAAGCGCCGTAGGAAGCCTGTCTCCAGGCAGAGAACCACAAGGCGGCGAGCGGCCAAGAAGGCGAATGGGCAAGGTAGTGCGCCGGTCGAAATTCCCCGGCGGGTCAGACCGAATGCCCGAGGAGCGTGCACACCTCTCCGTGACGACCCGTCGCAGGGGAAGCGGATCCTTTTCTGGATCGGCCGCGAGTGTGCGACGAAAGCTGAGTCCCTTAAGACGCTCAACACGTGGAAAGTCGACTTTGAGGCCGACGTCTTGGATTCTCGCTCCGATTGGATTTCCGCTCCGACATGACATTCGGGGACCGGATCGACAGGTGGTTCGCGGAGTTCCGCATCGAGGAGACATGAAAATCGGGCTACGAACCCGAGAAGCGGCTCGACATCAAACCTCACCTGGAGGCCGTGAAACTCAGGAACGTCACGGACAACGACCTCGACGGCCTCTGTCAGATGCTGGAGACAGTGCCCTGCCCGGCGAGCCGGGGCAAGCCGCTGGGAGCGAAGTCGGTCCGGCACGTCCATGCCGTCCTGTCCGGTGCTCTCGGCCTGCGGTCACGAAGAAGCCGATCCCGGCCAACCCGGCATCGGTCGCGAATCCGCCCACTAACCGGCAGGTCAAGTCGCAGCAGCGCAAGTTCCTGACGCTCGACGACGCGCAGACTTCGGCCTTCCTTGGGGGCATTTGGACGCCGTGCGGGAAGCGCGAATGCGGCCCACCGCACTTCTGCACCCGCGATGTGCCGTTGTGAACCGCCTACTCGGCAACGGGTGCCCGCCGGAGCGAAGCCCTCGGGATGAAGCGGCAATTCGTCCACTGGGAGGACTGCGCCATCGAACTGGAATGGGTCGTCGTCGAGGTCAAGAGCAGGACGGCCCGTGGTGCCTCACAAAGGACGGCGACGACAACGTGATCATTCACGTCCACCAGGTCCTGATGAACGTCCTCAAAATCCAGTACGAGCGCCAGCAGATGTGGAAGGAGATGCTCGGCGATGCCTGGGAGGGCCAGGACATCGTTTTCACGCGGGACGGATACATGCGCCGCACGGACGGGTTCACCATCACGCCGGGGGCCGCAGGGCCCCGCCCGGGTGCGTGCTCGGCGGCGGACTGCTCGGCAGGGCCTCGGCCTCCCCGATCGGTTCCGTATCCACGACTGGGGCCACAACCCAGGACAAGGTCACCAACGACCTGGACACCGACGAGAACCCCGTCGAGGTCTCCGCCAACGTCCGGCACCGCACTCCGGGGTACACGACGGCCCTACGGGCAGCGCCGTGCGGAGGGTGCCTGGAAGCCGGCATCCGGGACGGCGCAGCGCATCGGCCCGGGAAAGACGGGATGCGGCCAGGACGCTTGGTCATGCAAGGCCGCACGCCTCGCACCATGCCTGGTCACAGATCCTCGTGCCGGAAGGGCGGCCGAGGCCGCCACCCCCCACAGGAGTGACCCCGGCCGCCAATCCGTACGGGCTGTGCGACGAGCCCGTACCCCCTACTGCGCCGTCGGTGCGTTTTCTGTCACACCTCGGTACGTCAGCAAGTCGTTGCAGGTTGTACAAGTCATGGACTTATCGCCCGTCGGCGACGTAGCGTGCACATTCGCGCCGGGGCGGGGGCACGTGGTGCACGGGGTGCACGCGGTGCAGCCCGGGGGACCGGCACCACTCGGGACAGCCAGCATCGACTGGGGACAGGTTGAGATAGTGCTGGGGGACGACGCGGAGCTGACCGCCGCGGTGCTCGCGGCACAGGACGGGAACGAACAGGCGTTCCGGACTGTGTACCGCGCCGTGCATCCACGGCTGTTGGGCTACATACGCACGCTGGTCGGCGAACCGGACGCCGAGGACGTCACGTCAGAGGCATGGCTTCAGATAGCCCGTGACCTGGACCGCTTCCACGGAGACGCCGACCGTTTCCGGGGCTGGGCCGCGCGCATCGGCCGCAACCGGGCACTCGACCACATCCGGATGCGGGGCCGCAGACCGGCCGTGGGCGGCGACGACACCGAACTCGCGGAGGAGCCCGCCGCCTCCGACACGGCGGGCGAGGCGATGGAGTCCCTCGCCACCGACCGCACCATGGCGCTCATCGCGCAGTTGCCGCAGGACCAGGCGGAGGCCGTGGTGCTGCGCGTGGTCGTCGGGCTGGACGCCAAGAGCGCGGCCAAGACGCTGGGCAAGCGGCCGGGCGCGGTGCGTACGGCGGCCCACAGGGGACTCAAGCGGCTGGCCGAGCTGTTGGGGGGAGTGGGCGATCCGGGTGGTGGGGGCGAGCGGAGCGCCCGGGGTGACCGGGGTGACGGGGACGACCGTGGCGGCCATGGTGACGGCCCGGCGGACGAGATGCTGGACGTGGTTCCGGCGCAGCGGGACCGGCGGCACGCGGGGCCCGCGGGCGCGGTCGTCGGGACGTTGGCGCAGGGCCCGTGTGTGACGCATTCACGCGCGCGGACGCAGAGGAAAACGTGATGGCCGACGAGCGCTACGAGTGGCTTGACGAGGCGGCGGCGGAACGGCTGTTGCGCGGCGAACCGGACGAGAACGCGGCGAACGGAGGCCCTTCGGGCGCGGCGCGCGAGCGGTCCGGTGACGGTTCTGCTCCGGGTACGGGAGCGGGTGCGTCCGGGGCGAGGCCGTCCGGAACGGGGTCGTCCGGGGCCGGGGCGCCCGGGGCGGAATCGTCCGGGACCGGGGCGTCCGGAGCGGGGTCGTCCGGGACCGGGACCTCCATGGCCGGGGCCGCCGAGCTCGCGGCCGCGCTCGAAGGGCTGCGCTCGGGGGCGGGGTTCGGGTCCGCCGGCGGTGAGGGGCCGGGGCTCGGCGCGGATGCCCGTTCCGGTGGCCGGGAGCTGCCCGGGGAGGCGGCCGCGCTGGCGGCGTTCCGGCAGTCGCGGTGT
Organism: Streptomyces sp. NPDC039736; assembly: GCF_055596485.1. Lineage (NCBI taxonomy): Bacteria > Bacillati > Actinomycetota > Actinomycetes > Kitasatosporales > Streptomycetaceae > Streptomyces > Streptomyces sp. NPDC039736. The sequence continues at coordinate 166,694 of NZ_JBVIUQ010000006.1, forward strand.
GCGGTGTCGGCGCGGCGGCGTTCCCGCTGGCGGCGGCCGGTGCGGCTGGGCCTGGTGACCGTGTTCGCGGCGGGCGCCCTGGGCGGCGTCGCCGTCGCCGCCGGTACGGGAGTGCTGCCCGGCCCCTTTCTGTTCGGCCACGCGGAACCGGAGCCCGCCTCGTCGGTGTCGGTGGCGAGCCCCGACTCCGGGGACCGCAGGATGCCCGAACCGGAATTCTCCGAGAGCGGCCGTCCGGAACGTATTCCCACCCCCGACGACCCGGCAGCGACCAGTCCGCCGCTCCCCGGTGACGGCGGCACTGCCGACGGCGGGACCGCCGTCACCGGCGGCACCGGCACCGGCGGCGGCCCGGGCGGCTCCGCGGAATCCGACGGCGGCTCCCGGGGCACCGGAACCGGCCCGGACACGGACGCGGAGGCGGACGGCTCCAACCCCTCGGGCGGCGAACGGCCCGACACCTCCCGAGGGTCCGGCGACAAGGGCAAACCCGCCAAGGACTGGCGGCAGCGCACGGTCAAGGCGTGCCGCGACTACCGGGCCAACCGGATGCCCGATCACGTGAAGCAGTACCTGGAGGTCCAGGCCAAGGGCTCCGACGGCATCAGCCGCTTCTGCGACCGCCTGCTCGGCGGCGGCAAGGGCGACGGCGACGGCGCGGGCTCCCCGCCCGACAGCGGCGAGGGCGCCCAGGGCCCCGGACACGGAAACGGAAGCGGCTCCGGAGGCGGAAACGGAACCGGCGGCAAGGGCGGCAACCACGGCGAAGGGGACAGCGGCGGAGGCCGCGGCAACGGCTCCGGAGGCGGTAAGGGCAACCACCGCACCGGCGCGAAGGACACGTACCGCGGTCCCGCGGGCTCCCTCGGCCCGGCCCGCCGCACGGCGTCGACACCGGTCCGACAGCTTTCTCCGGCCCGGGTGTGACGTTTTCGGGACGGGTGACGCTGTAGGGAATGTGCCGACTGGTCATCGGCCGCGCACGAGCCGGGGTTCCCCCCGTACCTGCGGCTCTGCGCACCTGGCGCGGGCGGGATTCGTTCCCCCGGTCCCGCCCGCGCCTCCTTTTCCTTGCCTCCGCTGCCCCGCCGTGTCCCTGTTCGGGACCGACGTCCTCTCCGTGGCCCGGGCTGGTGCGGAGCACTGTTGACACCTCCGGACCGGACGGCCTGTAATGGGCGTCGTGCAGCGCGGTCCCGGCCACAGAGAAGTGGGCAGGCCGGTGACCGAGCCGGCACCTTTCTCACAGGGGGCCATGCGATGAGCCGAGACTCCGCACCCTTCACCACCTGACGCTGCCGTTCCGCGTCCCCGCACCACCCCGTCTCCCCCTTCCCCGTTACTCCGTGCCGCACGGCCGCGCTGTTTCACGGCGTCCCGCTGCCGCGGAGTCACCCCCACCTGTTCAGGAGTTGTCGACACCGCATGAGTTTCAACCAATGGGTCATTGACGAGTTCCGCGCCAACGGCGGAAAGGTGGGCGGCCCCTTCGCGGGCGGCGACCTGCTCCTCCTCACCACCACCGGCGCGAAGTCCGGCAAGCAGCACACCGTCCCGCTCGGTTACGTCCGCACCGAGGAGGGCCGGCTCCTCGTCACCGGCTCCAACCTGGGCGCCGACCGGCACCCTGCCTGGTACCACAACGTCCTCGCCCACCCGGCCGTGGAGGTGGAGGTCGGCACGAGTTCCTTCCGCGCCGTCGCCGTCCCGGCCGAGGGCGAACACCGCGACCGCCTCTTCGCGAGGATCGTGCGTGTGTCCCCCGGTTACGCCGACTACCAGGCGCAGACCACACGCACCCTCCCGGTCGTCGTCCTCGAACGCGCCGACACAGCAGCCGACGCCGACACCCTCGCGGACCGCCCGATCCTCACGGCCGGCGACCGGCCGCCGCGGTAGCGCGCTCGGCCACGGCGGCGCATCGCGCGAGGCAGGAATCCAGTTCGCCGTCCACTCCGTACCCCGCCCAGGCCAGATGTCCGTCCGGTCGCACGAGGAAGAGTCCGGTGCCGTACGCCGCCAAGCCCGGGGTGTGCAGGACCCGCAGCCATTCCCTCGTGTACGGACCCAGGTCCAGCCCCGCCGGCGCCCCCGCCGCCAGCAGTGTGAAGTGCGGTCCCCGGTACGCGTCGAACAGCCGGCCCCCGCCCGCGAGCAGGGCATCGGGTGCCCGGTCGCCCGCCTCCAGCAGCCCCGCCGCCCCGGCCGACAGCGGCCCGCCCCGGTACCCGAGCCCCAACTGCTGGGTGGCGGGGCCCCGCTGCAGCTCTCCCCGGTGCACCTTCGTGCTGAGGTCGAGCATGTGCGCCGCCACCGGGCGCCGCTCCTGCTCGTACGTGTCGAGGAGGGCGGGATCGGCTCCGTACCGCAGTACCTGTCCGAGCTTCCAGCCGAGGTTGTACGCGTCCTGCACGGAGGTGTTGAGCCCTGGCCGCCCGCCGGGGAATGGATGTGCGCGGCGTCTCCGACGAGGAAGGCGCGTCCGTCACGGAAGCGGTCGGCGAGGGCGGCGCGCGGGCGGAAGTCGGAGGTCCAGAGCACGTCGGTGACGTCGTACGGACGCAAGTGGCTTCGTGCGGCGATGAGTTGACGTATGCCGTCGGGAGAGGTGTCGGGGGTGACGGCCTCGTCCGTGAACTGCGCCATCAGTTGGAAGTCGTCCGTGCCGGGCAGGTGGCACAGGGTGAGGAGGCCGTCCTTCGGCTGCGGGAAGAAGTGCCAGTTGTCGCGGTCGAGTGCCTCGGGCCGGATGCGTACGTCGGCGACGAGCACGGGGGCGGGGTCCACGGTCTCGCCCGTCATGCGGATGCCGAGTGCATTGCGTACGGCGCTGCGGCCGCCGTCGGCGGCGACGAGGTAGGCGGCGCGGATGCCGTGCCCACCCCGGAGGGGGACGGTGACACTCTCGCCGTCCTGGGTCAACTCACTTATCTCCGCGCCGAATTCGATCTCGCCTCCCAGTTCCTTGAGCCGCGCGTGCAGGATCTCCTGTGTCCGCCACTGGGGAATCAGCCGGGGCCGCCCCGCGTACGGCTGGGCCTCGGTGCGCTCGGTCGGCTCGAACATGTCGTACGGGCCGAGGCGGGAGCCGTCCGCACTCCAGGCCATGCCGATGGGGGCGGGGCCGCTCGCCGCGAGGACGGCGTCGACGAGCCCCAAGTCGTCGAAGACCTCCAGGGTGCGGGGTTGGAGGCCCTTGCCGCGTGATCCCGGGAAGAGGTGTTCGGCGCGCTCGACGACCAGCGTGTCCACACCGCGCCGGACGAGGTCGCAGGCGAGGGTGAGCCCTGCGGGGCCGGCGCCGACGACGAGAACCGACGTTTCCTTAACGCTGTTAAGCCGCATGGACGTCAGCGTGCGCTTAACGCTGTTAAATTGTCAAGGTGGCTACGACGAAACTGGACCGGGAACGGGTCGCCGACACGGCTCTGCGGCTGCTGAACGAGGTGGGTCTCGAGGGCCTGACCCTGCGGCTCATCGCCAAGGAGCTCGATGTCAAGGCCCCGGCCCTCTACTGGCACTTCAAGAACAAACAGGCCCTGCTGGACGAGATGGCCACGGAGATGCTGCGCCGCATGGTGGCCGACTTCATGGGCCACACGGACGGTCTGACCTGGGACGAAGCGCTGCTGCTGGCGATGCGCGGCCTGCGCGCCCATCTCTTGCGCTACCGCGACGGGGCGAAGGTCTACAGCGGGACGCACTTCACGGACCTGACCTACGCGGCCCCGATGGAGGCCCATCTGCGTGCCCTGGTCGACGGGGGCTTCACGCCGGCCGGGGCGGCCCGGGCCTGGTTCACGGCGTACGGCTACACCATCGGCTACGTCATCGAGGAGCAGTCGATGGGCCCGGCCCCGGCCCCGGGCGTGGACTCGGAAGCGGTCCGCTACGACCTCGCCGCCCGGGCGGAACGGCTCGCGCGGTACCCGCTCGCGGCGCAGTCGGGCCCGGTGATCTTCGCGGAGGCGGAGGAAGGCTTCGAGGCCGGGCTGCGGGCGGTGGTGGCAGGGATCGGGGCGGTCCTCCGGGACGGCGGCGGCCACCCGGTCGAGTGATCGCGGCGGATCACCGAACCTGAGCCCGGCAACGCATCCGAAACCGGGCGAGTCCTTATGGGCACGGGCTCGGGCTCGGCCTCGGGCACGGGCATGGGTACGGGCGCGGGCTCGGGCACAGGCATGGGCACGAGCAGCGGGGCAACCCGAGCGAAGACGCCGTTGCGCGCGGGGGAGGGGGAAAGTTCCGGTGATGTTCCTCAAGCGGGCCTATCGCACTGCCCAGCCCCTCTTCCCGGTGCTGGCGATGTCGCTGTTGGTGCAGACGGCCTGGCGCCTCGGGCCCGACGTGATCTGGGGGAAGGTCCTGGTGTCCCTCGGCGTGTCCGTGGTGGGGGCCCTCTTCCTGTGGTGGCGCTGGGGCGGCGAGGGGCCCCCGTTGGACCCGGAGGAGATCAAGCTGCGGTTCCGTCGCGAGACTGCGGCGACGGGGGAGTGGGTGCGGCTGGTGATTCCCGTACGGGCCGTGGAGAAGGGGCTTCCGGCCGGGGGCCATTACCTCGCCTTCACCGATCGCACGGTCACGGCCTTCACGTACCGCCGCAGCTCCGACACCTTCACCCGCCTCTGGCGCGCGGACCGGCGCACGGTGGCCCTGCGCGGCAAGTACGTCGTCGTCACCGACGGCGGGGAACCCGAGCGGCGGGCACTGGTGCCGTTCCCGCTGCGCGGAGACGTGGAGTACTGGGAGCGGACCTCGTGATCCGCTCAGCGGTGGGGCCCCGCCGGACAGGGGAGAATGGGAGTTCGAACGAGTCGGGTGGGGCGCGGGAAGGGCGAAACGCGGTGGCGGTACGAAGGACGACCCGGGTGGTGGCGGGTGCCGCAGCGGTGACGGCGCTGGCCGGGACGGTGCTGGGGGACGGGGCGGTGGCCCTCCGGGTGCTTCAGGGAGTGCTCGCGGCCGTTGCGCTGGCCATGGCGGTGCTGCCGTCCCGCGTACTCCTGCACACCGGGCAGCCGATGATCATCAAGACGTCGCCGGACGGGCGAACGGTGTCGCAGGGGCCCGTCGGGCGGGCCGGCGGGGCCCGTCGCCCGGGTCTGTCCGGCCCGCCCGGCCGGTCCGGTCGCGAGAGTCGGCGGACGCGCCGCGCGCTGTACGTCGCGGTCATCGTCCTGGCCCTGTTCGGCGCCGCGCTCAGCGCGCTCGCCACGGACTACCGGGCGGTCCTCTTCCCGGCCGCGATGGCGCTGTTCTTCCTCGCGTCGATGCTGCTCGGCGACGACACCCGCCGCGCGCCGCGCGTCGGGATCGCTGTCGTATGAGCGCCCGGGGCGGCGACCGCCCGGGCTTACGCGCGGGCGTTCTCCTCGCAGGACACGTGGTGCTTTACGCCGTCCTGCTGTTCTTCGCGGTGCGGTGGGCGTATCCGGTCGCCGCGCTGTGCGTGCTCGGGTTCCTCGCGGTCTCGTGGCTCGCGGTGTTCGCCCGGCTGTGGCGTACGGCGGGACGGGCGGACCTGCTGTGGTTCCGCTGGGAACGGCTGGTGGAAGCACGCCTCGTGCAGTTCCTGCTCTGCGCCACGCTGCCGTTCGTCGCCGTCGAGATCCTCGACGCCGACCGGCCGGACTGGGACAGCCGGTTTGCGCTGGTGGGGGTGTTCGTGGCGGGCATCGCCATGCAGAGCGGACAGTCCTGGAAGGACGAGGACCGGGTGCGGTCGCTGCTGGGGGAGGGGGAGCGGCTCAAGGTCGCCGTCCCGGTGCGCTGGTCCCGGGCGTCCCTGTGGCGCAGGTCCGTCCGGGGGAGGTTCCTGGTGTTCACCGACCGTCGCGTGGTGCTCTTCGCGTACCGCCGCCTCCTGGACGTCCCCGACGCCCGCCCCCTCTGGTCCGCACCGGCCGGGAGCTGCACGGCGAACGTCCGGGTGGCGGAGCGCGAACTCGTCCTGGAGGGGCCGGGGGCGGCGACGGACGAGCGCGTCTTCAAGGTGGCCGCCGTACGCAAGGAAGACCTCAAGCGGTACGCGGCCGGGACGGCCCGGGGCTGACCGCCCCCCGGGGGGGGGCACCGGCCCCGGGCGAGTCGGCCCTCAGCCGGGCAGGACGTCAGCCGGACAAGACGCCCGCGCTCGGCTGGCCCGGTGGGGCCGGGCGGCGGTGACCAGATAGTTCGGGGGTTTCGAACCCCCACGGGCGGAGGGTGCTCGTCAGGGAGTGAGGCCGACCACCGCCGCTTCCGGACCGGCCGGGGCGTCCAGGGCCTGCGTCAGCGGAATGTGCAGGGCGAGGGCGAGGAAGGCGATGACGAGGTGGCGGCGTGGGATACGGGTGGCCATGGGGACTCCCTTCGGTGGTCCGGGTGCTGGTGGGGCCGGCTGCCAGTGATTCGAAGGTAGGCCGACGGCAGCCCCCGGGACGTCAACCCGTGGGTCCAATTCCCGCGTAGTACCTGGGTACCAGGAGGGGCACCCCGCGACGCGACACGCACCCCGAGGCCCGGGCTCGCCACGGGGCTGACCGGGCCCGCCGCCCCGCACCGGCCACCGGGCCCGCCCGCCCCGCACTGCCCGCCCCGCACTGGCCACCGGATCTCCACACCCACCACCCCTCCACACCCACCACCGGACCCACCCCCCTCAAGCCGCCAACCGCCTCACCCTCCGGGCCACCCGCCGCACCGTCGGATTGCGCGGGACGAACGCCAGCCGTCGCGGCAGTCCGCCCGGCAGACCCAGCGCCGTCAGCCGCCGCCGCTTGAAGTAGCGGCGGGTGCGCGGGGAAAGCCCCGTGCGGAGGTAGCGTTCCGCGTCCGCCCGCCGCCCCGCGAGGACCTGCGGCTGCATCGCGTAACCCACCGCGGCGACCAGCGCGGGCGCCGCGAGCGGCGGCGTCCCGGGCCCCTCCAGATCCGGCAGGAGCGCGTCCGCCAGCGTCACCGGGACACGGTTGCTGTTCTCGTACGGTGCCAGGCGTTCCAGCAGTACGTCCGTGCCGACCCGCGCCACCGGGATCCCGTACAGTGCGTGCGCGGTGAACAGCGCCGTGGAGAAGCACCCCACCACCAGCGCCGGGCGCAGCCGCCGGAAGAGGACCTCCGCGAGGAGCGGCGAGCCGAAGACCGTCAGCTCCGCGCCGAGCGCCGCCGCCTCCTCCTCCAGCCGGCGCGACCAGCCCGCCGGGGCCGACGGGTGCGGCTTGAAGACCACCCGCCGGTGCCCGCGCGCCACCGCCCCCCGCAGCATCCGTACGTGCAGGGCCTCTTCCTCCGCTACGGTGAGGATGTCCAGCGCGGCGAGATACTGCCCGAGGAGCAGCGCCGGAGCCGGGTCCGGCGGCAGGTCGTCGTCCGGGTACGGAAGTTCCGCCAGCACCCGCAGGAAGTCGGCCGACGGCACGACCTCCGCCGGCACCCCGAACTCGCTCAGCAGCAACGGCCGCAGCCCCGCCACCAGATCCAGGTGCAGCAGCCGCCGCACCCGCCCCCCAATCAGCGGGTCCAGCTTGTTGCGGGTGGGGCCGTAGCTCATCAGCCCGTCCGCGTACACCTCGATCGGCGCGTCCGGGAAGAGCTGCGCCACCGCCTGTGCGGGCGCCACCTGGACCGACTCCAGGACCAGCGTGACCGAACAGTCCCCGAGGCCCCAGACGTCCCTCAACTGCCGTTCCCACAACGGCACGTCGTCCGGCCGCGGCGTCCACCCGGACGGATGCAGCGGCCGGATCGTCGCGTTCCAGTCGAGTACGTCGTCGAAGCGCGTCCGGAGCGTCTCGAAGCCCGGGGCCTGCGTGAACGGCGGCGTGGTCTCCGGAGTCGGGGCGTTGTTGCTGGCCAGCAGGATGCGCCGGTCGGCGGGCGGGAAGCGGCCGCCGTCCAGGGCGGCGGCCAGGGTGGCCGTGCCGTACAGGGTCGAGGCGAGGAAGAGCTGGACGGTGCTCACGCCGCCGCCCCCAGCCCGCGGCGCAGCCGGCGCAGCCGTGACGCGCGGTCCGCGTCCATCGCGTTCAGCGCCTCCGCCAGAATTCCCTGCGGCATTCTCCGCAGCGCCGCCGCACTCATTGTCCGCAATTTCCTCGCCACCGCCGGTTCGAACCTTTTTGAGTTGTCCGCACTTCCCAAGTGGTGGGAAATGATCGCGCAGTAGGTGCGCACGGCTTTCGGCAGCAGGGTGCGCGCGTCCACGTCCCGTGCCGTTTCTTCCAGGACCTGGTCGAATGCGCGGATGAAATCGAGCTGCCGTACGTCTCCGATCTGGGTCAGGGAGGACGCGATGCCGCGCCGGTAGAAGACGCCGAGCAGCCCCACCACGCCGAAGGACCGCGCCTCCCGGTGCAGCCGCCAGATCCACGGCCGGTCCTCCGCCGTGCGCAGCCCGTCCGTGAAGTGCAGCAGCCCGCGGTCCAGCAGCCGCCGGTGGTAGACGCCCGCCCAGGCGTACGCGTAGTCCACCGACGTGGAGCGGTCGGCGGGCAGGATCGCCGCCCGCGGCGAGAGCGACTCGCCGCGCCGCCCGTGCGGAACGCGCTGCACCACGCGCGTGCGCCCCGTGCACTGCACGTGGTCCGTCCGTACGAAGTCGCAGTCCAACTCCTCGGCGACGGCGACGAGTTGGCTCAGGTAGCCCGGAGCCAGCCAGTCGTCGCCGTCCAGGAAGGTCAGGTATTCGCCGCGCGCCGCGTCCAGGCCCGTGTTGCGGGCCGTCGCCAGGCCGCCGTTGCGCTCGTGTCTGAGCAGCACCGCCCCGGGGAGGTCGCGCTCCGCCCGGGCCAGGAGCTCCGGGGTCGCGTCCGTCGAACAGTCGTCGACGAGGAGGAATTCGAAGTCGGCGCGGGTGTTCGCGCGCAGACTTCGCAGGGCATCGGGAGCGTATGTCTGCACGTTGTAGAACGGCACGACGACGGAGAGCTTGACCACGGCCGCGACATTAGGGCGCGGGGGCGGATGCCGGATGAACCGGCCGTGTCCGGGCGGTGAAGGGCGCGGGTATTCGCCCCCGAATTCTGGGTGCGTCACGCCCGTCGACTCCTGTTAACCCTTTGTTGCAGCCGAGTTGGGCCGCCCAGTGGAACCGGTCCCTAACTTGTCCGTCGTGCCCACAGTCACCAGAGCGACATTCACCGGCACGGCACGTGCGAGGAATTCCCTGCGAGTTGCCGTAATTGCGGATTCGGACACGCGTTGGAAATGGGGTGCGCTGACGGCGCGCCGCATCGCCGAGGGGTGTGCGGACGCGGAGCTGCACGGCTTTCTGCTGCGCGGCCGGGCGACCCCCACGGCGCGTCAGCTCTCCGAAGTCGGAGTCGAGTGGGGGCAGCCGCGCGAGGTGACCGGGGCGGAATTCCTGACGGCCGTCGAGCGGGGACCGTACGACGTCGTCGTGCTCGCCCTCGTCGGCGGCTCCGTACAGGCGCTGCTGCACGGCATGGCACGGCTGTGGCCCGGCCACGAGCGCCGGCCGGTGCTCGTCACCGGGTACGTGGGCGTCGTCTACGAGAAGCTCGCGGACGGCCTGCTGCTGCGGCACGGCGCGGACGTCGTCCTCGCCAACTCCCCGTATGACGAGCGGCGGTTCACGCAGGTGTACGAAGGGGTGGGCGCCGACGCGTCCGCCGTCACCCGCGCCGCGCTCCCCTTCCTCGGCGGCACGCCCCACACCGGAGCCGCCGACGCGGTGGTCTTCGCCGCGCAGCCCTCGGTGCCGGAACGGCGCGCGGACCGGGCCTACCTGCTGCGGCGGCTCGTGCAGCACGCACGGCTGCACCCCGGGCGGGAGGTCGTCCTCAAGCTGCGCAGCAAGCCCGGCGAGCACACCACCCACATCGAGGAACTGCCCTACCAGCGTCTCGTACGGGACCTCGACACGCCCGCCAACTTCCGTCTCGCGTACGGGCACATGGGCGAGGTGCTGGACCGCACGGGCCTGCTGGTCACCGTCAGCTCCACCGCCGCCCTGGAGTCCCTGCACCGGGGCATCCCGACCGCGATCCTCACCGACCTCGGCGTCCGCGAACCCCTCGGCAACCACCACTTCCTCGGCTCCGGCTGCCTGACCTCCTGGGACGCGCTGGACGCGGGGCAGCGCCCGCAGGCGTCGCAGGAGTGGCTGCGGGAGCACGGGGTGTCCGCGCACGGCGACCCGTACGACGCCGTACGGGAACGGATCGACGCCCTCCTCGCCCGGCCCGTGCTGCCGCCGGTGTCGCCGTACTACAGCACCGCCACCGCCACCGGATACCTCCCCGGCATCCTCGCCCGCCACCGCCTCGACGAGACCCCGCGCGCGGAGGCGACCGGGGTGCGGCGAGTGGTGCGCGAGGCGGTCAGGGAGGCGGCGCGGGGGGCGTACCGGCACGGGGTGCAGAGGGTCGCACCGGTCATTCGACGGATGGGAGAGCTGTGATGGAACGCTCGGTGCTGGCCGTGATCCCCGCCCGGGGCGGCTCCAAGGGAGTGCCCGGCAAGAACCTGGCTCCGGTCGGGGGAGTGCCCCTGGTGGTCCGTGCGGTACGGGCCTGCCTCGCGGCGCGCCACGTCACCGAGGTCGTGGTCTCCACGGACGACGAGGAGATCGCCGGGGTGGCGCTGGCCGCCGGGGCGGAGGTGGTGGTCCGGCCGACCGAGCTGTCCGGGGACACGGCCTCCAGCGAGGCGGCGGTGCTGCACGCGCTGGACGCGCAGGCGGCCCCCGTGGACGTGGTGCTCCTGGTGCAGTGCACCAGCCCGTTCGTGACCGCGGCCGACGTGGACGGGGTGGCGGCGGCGGTCCTCGCGGGCGCGGACAGCGCGGTGACGGTGGCCCCCTTCCACGGGTTCGTGTGGCGGGAGGAGGGCGGACCGGAGGACGCCGAGCGTCCGTCCGGCAGCGGGAGCGGGCCGGAGGGCACCGGAAGCGGACCGGAAGGTGCCGGAAGCGGTCCGGAAGGCGCCGGGAGCGGGCCGGAGGAAGCCGCCACCGGGACCGGGGTCAACCACGACAAGGCCCACCGCCCCCGGCGGCAGGACCGTCCCCAGGACTTCCTGGAGACCGGAGCCGCCTACGCCATGGACGTCGCGGGCTTCCGCACCCACCGGCACCGCTTCTTCGGCCGCACCGAGCTGGTCCGTACCGACGCGGCCCGGGTCCTGGAGATCGACGACCCGCACGACCTGGCCCGCGCCCGCGCCCTCGCGCCCCTGCTCGACGCGCCCCGGCGCCCCGCGCTCGGCGACATCGACGCCCTCGTCATGGACTTCGACGGCACCCAGACCGACGACCGGGTGTGGATCGACGCGGACGGGCACGAGGTGGTGTCCGTGCACCGCGGGGACGGGCTCGGCATCGCCGCCCTGCGCGCCGGCGGACTGCCCCTCCTCACCCTTTCCACCGAGGTCAACCCCGTCGTCGCCGCCCGCGCCCGCAAGCTCCGCATCCCCGTCCTGCACGGCGTCGAACGCAAGGACGTCGCGCTCAAGGAGTGGTGCGCGGAACAGGAGATCGACCCCTCCCGGGTCCTCTACGTCGGCAACGACGTCAACGACCTCCCCTGCTTCTCCCTCGTCGGCTGGCCCGTCGCCGTGGCCGACGCCCACGACCACGTGCGGGCCGCCGCCCGCGCCGTGACCACCACCCCCGGCGGCCGCGGAGCACTCCGCGAGATCGCCGCCTGGCTCCTTGGCCCGAGCCTCAGCACCCCACGCAAGAGCACCACCCCCACCACCCCTTAAGGAAGCACCACATGAGCGACACCACCCGCCTGCGCACCCTCGGCAGCAAGACCGCCGGCCCCGGCCACCCCGTCTACATCACCGGTGAGATCGGCATCAACCACAACGGCGACCTCGACAAGGCCCTCGCCCTGATCGACGCCGCCGCCGAGGCCGGCTGCGACGCCGTGAAGTTCCAGAAGCGCACCCCCGAGATCTGCACCCCGCGCGACCAGTGGGACATCGAGCGCGACACCCCCTGGGGCCGCATGACGTACATCGACTACCGCCACCGCGTGGAGTTCGGCGAGGACGAGTACCGCGCCATCGACGCCCACTGCGAGAAGCGCGGCATCGACTGGTTCGCCTCCCCGTGGGACACCGAGGCCGTCGCCTTCCTGGAGAAGTTCGACGTCCCCGCCCACAAGGTCGCCTCCGCCTCCCTCACCGACGACGAGCTGCTGCGCGCGCTGCGCTCCACCGGCCGCACGGTCATCCTGTCCACCGGCATGTCCACCCCGGCCCAGATCCGGCACGCCGTGGAGGTCCTCGGCAGCGCCAACATCCTGCTCTGCCACGCCACCTCCACCTACCCCGCCGTCGCCGACGAGCTGAACCTCCGCGTCATCAACACCCTCCAGGCCGAGTACCCCAACGTCCCCATCGGCTACAGCGGCCACGAGACCGGCCTCCAGACCACCCTCGCCGCCGTCGCCCTCGGCGCCGCCTTCGTCGAGCGGCACATCACCCTCGACCGCGCCATGTGGGGCTCCGACCAGGCCGCCTCCGTCGAGCCCGGCGGCCTCACCCGCCTCGTGCGCGACATCCGCACCATCGAGGCCTCCCTCGGCGACGGCGTCAAGAAGGTCTACGAGTCCGAGCTCGCCCCCATGCGCAAGCTCCGCCGCGTCCCGGGCGTCGTCGCCCAGGCGGAGGCAACCGACCCCCAGCCCGCACCCGCAGGAGTCTGACGGCCATGACCCCCAGCACCGGCGCCCCGCACACCCCCGGCACGCTCGCCTTCGTCGAAAGCCCCGTCCAGCTCCTGAACGTCCTGGAATGGGCCCACGCCCAGGCCACCGCCCAGGCCGCTCCCCGGGCCACCGGCCGGGCCACCGGCCAGGCGTCCCCCCGGCCCGCCGTCCCGGCGGTCTCCCGGGCGGCCGCCGAGCCGTTCGACATGGCGGACCTGACCGTCGTCGTCCTCTCCCCCCGCGACCCCATGTCCCGCGGCCAGCTCCGCCGGATGGCCGAGCTCGCCCGCGGCGAGGGCTGCGCGGTGCGCTGGGAGGACGCCCGCGAGGGGGCCGGGGCGCCGCTGCGCACCGTCGCAGGGCTCGCCCCCGCCCTGCGACGGGCCGGAACGGTCGTCATCGGCGACCCCTTCTCCCGGTACGTCCAGCTCCTGCTCACCCTCGTCAAGGCCCCGCACCTGGTCGTCGTCGACGACGGCACCGCCACCATGGAGTTCGCCGGACAGCTCGCCCGCGGCGAGCGCCTGGTGCGCTGGCACCGGCGCGGCACCGGCGGCGGGGCCCGTGAACTCCTCCTCGCCCCCGTCACCACCTCCGCGCGCCGCCGCCTGGCCCCCGGCCCCCGGCGCACCGTGGAACTCTTCACCGCGATGCCCCTCACCGAGGCCCTGCCCGGCATCACCGTCACCGCCAACGAGCTGGCCTGGACCCGCTCCCGCTTCGGCCCGCCCCGCCTCACCCGCACCGCCGACCTGGTCGGCACCTCGCTGGTGGAGACCGGCGTGGTCGACCTGGAGCACTACATCGGCGCGGTCCGCTCGCTCACCCTCGACCACGGCGCCACCCGTTACTTCGCCCACCGCCGCGAGAACACCGACAAACTGCACCGGCTCGCCCGGGAGACCGGCCTGGAGATCGTCCGCCCCGATCTGCCCCTCGAACTCATCGCCCGCCGAGGCCCGATCGGGCGTACGATCCTGAGCTTCCCCTCCACGGTCGTACACACGCTCCCCAGGGCACTCGTGGGGACGGACGTGAGAGTTGCGGTGTGTGACGTGGATCCCGGATGGCTGGCGGCCGACGCCTCGCCGCGCGCCCGGGGATTCCTCGCCGGAGTGAGCCAGACCGCCCGTGACGTGCGGAAACTCCGCGTGCTGCCCGTGACGTAACCTCGCTTGATACCCGTCTTACATCCTGGACACACCTTCGTCATCCATTTTTCTTACGCCGATCGGGCTGAAGTTTTCCCGATGGGTAGGCAATCGGGTGTCGATTGCGCCTACCGTTGACGGGGTGAACCAGTTGATCTCCCTCGTGTCCGAAGCCGGTCCCGACGCCGGAGACGATCTGCCCGGCACGCTGCCCGACGCGCTGCGTGCCGAACTGATCGCCTTCCGCCGGGACCTGCACATGCACCCCGAGCTCGGCAACCAGGAGTTCCGCACCACCGCCGCCATCAAGGCGCGCCTGGAGAAGGCGGGCCTGACGCCGCGCGTGCTCCCCGGCGGAACCGGGCTCATCTGCGACATCGGCGAGTGGGACGGCGTGACGCCGATGCTCGCGATGCGGGCGGACATCGACGCGCTCCCGATTCCGGACGCCAAGACCGGTGTGGCCTACCGCTCCACCGTTCCGGACCGGGCGCACGCCTGCGGGCACGACGTGCACACGACCGTCGTCCTCGGCGCGGGCCTGGTCCTCGCCGAGCTGGACCGCAGGGGACGCCTGCCGCGCGCGGTACGGCTGCTGTTCCAGCCCGCCGAGGAAGTGCTGCCGGGCGGGGCCGCCGACGCGATCAAGGCGGGCGTGCTCCGGGGCGTCGGCCGCATGATCGCCGTGCACTGCGACCCCAAGGTCGACGCGGGGCGCATCGGCCTGCGGGTGGGCCCCATCACGTCGGCCTGCGACCGGCTGGAAATCGCCCTTGACGGGCCGGGCGGACACACGGCCCGCCCGCACCTGACCACCGACCTCGTGACGGCCGTGGCGAAGGTGGCCACCGAGGTCCCCGCGGTCATCGCGCGCCGCGTGGACGCCCGCTCCGGGCTCTCCGTCACTTGGGGCCGCATCGAGTCCGGCCACGCCTGCAACGTCATCCCGATGCACGCCGAGATCGCCGGCACGGTCCGCTGCCTGGACCTGAACACCTGGCGCGAGGCCCCCGACCTCATCCACGCGGCCGTCGCCGACATCGCCGACCTGCACGGCGCGAAGTCCCAGATCAACTACATCCGGGGCGTCCCGCCCGTGGTCAACGACGGAGCGGTCGTCGAGCTCCTGGCCAACGCCATGACCGCCCGGCTCGGTCCGCACTCCATCGAGGACACCGAGCAGAGCCTCGGCGGCGAGGACTTCTCCTGGTACCTCGAAGAGGTCCCCGGCGCCATGGCCCGCCTGGGCGTGCGCACCCCGGGCGACACCGTCAAGCGCGACCTGCACCGCGGCGACTTCGACGTGGACGAGAGCGCGATCACGGTCGGCGTCGAGCTCTTCACGGCGGCCGCGCTGATGGACGCCAAGGGCTAGCGCGCACGGCACAACGGGCTCGGCTTCGTCAGCGAGCGCGGGGCGCCCCGGCACACCTTTCGGTGCACCGAGGGCGCCCTTTGTGCTTTCCTCCAGCTCCGGTCGCAATGTCCGTTGTGAGTATGTACCTTGCTTATGTACGACACACCCTGGCGAATCGAACGCGCGACGATCCGATAACGACTCATGAACGGGTCCTTAACCGGCATCTACGCGCGTTACGATCGCCGCGAAACCAGCGCCGGACAGAGGCGCTTCGGTCAGGTTGAAGGAGCGTCCCGTGCGCCGGGTATCCAAGATCGCTGCTGCGAGCATCGCCACTGCGGCCCTCGCTTTCACCGCCACCGCGTGTGGCGAGTCGTCCACCGGGGGCTCCGGCTCCAGCGAGGGCGGCAAGCTCAAGATAGGCATGGCCTACGACGTCGGCGGCCGTGGTGACAACTCGTTCAACGACTCCGCCGCGCGCGGCCTGGACAAGGCCAAGAAGGACCTGGGCGCCGAGACCAAGGAGCTCACCGCCAAGACCGGTGAGACCCCGGCCGACCGCGAGCAGCGCCTCGCCTCGCTGGCCGAGGGCGGCTTCAACCCCGTCGTCGCCGTCGGCTTCGCGTACAAGGACGCCCTGGACAAGGTCGCCAAGAAGCACCCGAAGACCACCTTCGGCCTGGTCGACTCGATCGCCGAGGCGAAGAACATCAACAGCATCGTCTTCACCGAGGAGCAGGGCTCCTACCTGGCGGGCGTCGCGGCCGCCAACAAGTCCAAGGACGGCAAGATCGGCTTCATCGGCGGTGTCGACATCCCGCTGATCAAGAAGTTCGCCGCCGGCTTCCAGCAGGGCGTCAAGGACACCAAGCCGGACGCCTCGGTGCAGATCCAGTACCTGACCACCGGTACGGACCTGTCCGGCTTCGGCAGCCCCGACAAGGGCAAGGCCGCGGCCAACGGCATGCTCGACAAGAAGATCGACGTGATCTTCGCGGCCGCGGGCGGCTCCGGCGCCGGCGCCATCGAGGCCGTCGCGGGCGTCAAGGGCGCCTGGGCGATCGGCGTCGACTCCGACCAGGCCCTGGACCCGTCGCTGTCGAAGTACAAGACGTCGATCCTCACCTCCGTCGTGAAGAACGTCGACGCCGGTGTCTTCGAGCTGGCCAAGTCCATCAAGGACGGCAAGCCGAAGACGGGCACCTCGACCTACTCCCTCGCGGAGAACGGCGTCACCCTCACCACCACCGGTGACCACCTGAAGGACGTCCAGGCCAAGCTGGACGAGGCGAAGAAGAAGATCGTGGACGGCGCCATCACGGTCAAGTCCACCCTCTGAGCCACCGTTTGAGGACGGGGCCCGAGGAGTCGCGCACGCGGCTCCTCAGGCCCCGATTCCTGTACCCGGCGCGGCCCCGCCCCCGCCGGCCGCAACCAGAAGCCACCCTGCCGCGCTTCACTTTTGAGCAAGGCTGCTTCACAATTCGGCGTAGCTACGCGCGTAGCACACGCGGTGCGCGGTAGTTTTCCGCCACACTCCTTCACGCCGTCCAGCGTCCTTCGTACGCACCCCCCGCCTCAGCTTCTTCGCCTCCTGCCTAGGAGAGTGCGCCATCAAAGCGTCCAGCAGTCCCCACGCCGCATCCCGAGCCGCCGACAGCACCCCCGCTGTGGAGCTGCGCGGCATCACCAAGCGGTTCCCCGGTGTCGTCGCCAACCACGACATCGCCATCACCGTGCGCCGCGGCACCGTGCACGCCCTCGTGGGCGAGAACGGCGCGGGCAAGTCCACCCTGATGAAGATCCTCTACGGGATGCAGAAGCCGGACGAGGGCACCATCGCCATCGACGGCGAGCAGGTGTCCTTCAACACCCCCGGCGACGCCATCGCCCGCGGCATCGGCATGGTGCACCAGCACTTCATGCTCGCGGACTACCTCACGGTCCTCGAAAACGTCGTGCTCGGCTCGGAGAAGCTGTACGGCATCGGCGACCGGGCCCGCGCCAAGATCCAGGAGATCTCCGACGCGTACGGCCTGAACGTACGGCCCGACGCGATGGTCGAGGACCTCGGCGTCGCCGACCGCCAGCGCATCGAGATCCTCAAGGTCCTCTACCGCGGCGCCCGCACCCTGATCCTGGACGAGCCCACCGCCGTTCTGGTCCCCCAGGAAGTGGACGCGCTCTTCGAGAACCTGCGCGACCTCAAGTCCGAGGGCCTCACCGTCATCTTCATCTCGCACAAGCTGGGCGAGGTGCTCTCCGTCGCCGACGACATCACCGTCATCCGGCGCGGTACCACCGTCGGCACCGCCGACCCGGCGAGCACCACGCCCAAGCAGCTCGCCGAGCTGATGGTCGGCAGCGAGCTGCCCTCGCCGGAGACCCGCGAGTCGACCGTCACCACGACGCCGATGCTCACCGTCTCCGACCTCAGGCTCAGCGCCGTCGACCCGGACGGCGTCTCCCGCTCGGTCCTCGACGACATCGCCTTCACCATCCACAAGGGCGAGGTCCTCGGCATCGCCGGCGTCGAGGGCAACGGCCAGGCCGAGCTGGTCGAGGCCATCATGGGCATGCGCACCCCGGACGCGGGCGCGATCACCCTGGACGGCCAGGACATCTCGCAGGCCCCCACCCGCAAGCGGCGCGAGGACGGCATCGGGTACATCCCCGAGGACCGCCACAAGCACGGCCTCCTCCTGGAGTCCCCGCTGTGGGAGAACCGCATCCTCGGCCACGTCACCGAGAAGCCCAACAGCAACAAGGGCATCCTCGACCTCAAGGCCGCCCGCGCCGACACCCAGCGGATCGTGCGCGAGTACGACGTCCGCACCCCCGGTATCGACGTCACCGCGGCCTCCCTCTCCGGCGGCAACCAGCAGAAGCTGATCGTCGGCCGCGAGATGAGCCACCAGCCCAAGCTGCTCATCGCCGCCCACCCCACCCGCGGTGTGGACGTCGGCGCGCAGGCCCAGATCTGGGACCAGATCCGCGAGGCCCGCCGCGAGGGTCTGGCCGTCCTGCTCATCTCCGCCGACCTGGACGAGCTGATCGGCCTCTCCGACACCCTGCGGGTCATGTACCGCGGCCGCCTGGTCGCGGACGCCGACCCGGCCACCGTCACCCCGGAGGAACTGGGCTCCGCCATGACCGGCGCGGCCACCGGCCACCTGGAGGCCTCCGCCGAGGACCTGGCACAGGCCCAGGCCGAGGCGGCCGCAGGGCGCGAAGACGCCCCCGACACCCACCCCCGGACTGGGGGAGAGGACCGATGAAGAAGTTCGACAAGGAGCGGTTGCTCCTGGGAATCGCGGCCCCGCTGCTCGCGATCGTGGCCGCGTTCCTGGTCACCGCCGTGGTGCTGCTCGCCACCGGCAAGGAGCCGTTCAGCGCCTTCGGGATCATGTTCGACTACGGCGTCAAGTCCGACAGCCAGGTCTACATCCTGAACAAGGCCACCACGTACTACCTGGCAGGTCTCGCGGTCGCCGTCGGCTTCCGCATGAACCTCTTCAACATCGGCGTCGACGGCCAGTACCGCCTGGCCGCCTTCTTCGCCGCCGCCCTCGGCGGCGCGCTGACCCTCCCCGGCTTCCTCCAAATCCCCCTGATCATCCTCACCGCGATGATCGTCGGCGCGATGTGGGCGGGCATCGCCGGTGTCCTGAAGGTCACCCGCGGCGTCTCCGAGGTCGTCTCCACGATCATGCTCAACATGATCGCCACCGCGATCATCGGCTACCTCCTCCAGCAGGGCCGCCTCGGCCACCTGGACAGCGCGGGCACGAAGGTCGCCACCAAGCCGCTCCCCGAGTCCTCGCACTTCTTCTCGATCCCGACGCAGCCCGATGCCGACCCCATCTGGGGCTTCATCGTGATCGCCGCGATCGCAGGCGTCGCGTACTGGTTCATCCTGTCCCGCACCCGCTTCGGCTACGACCTGCGCACGGTCGGCGCCTCGGAGTCCGCGGCCGACGCGAGCGGCGTCAACGTCAAGAAGATGGTCGTCACCTCGATGGTCATCTCCGGCGTCGTCGCGGGCCTGGTCGGCATGCCGACCCTGCTCAACGACTCCTACGAGTACGGCGGCGACTTCCCCACCGGCATCGGCTTCACCGGCATCGCCATCGCCCTCCTCGGCCGCAACCACCCGGTGGGCATCGCGCTCGGCGCCCTGCTCTGGGGCTTCCTGGAGCGTGGCACCGGCAAGCTCGAATTCGAGGGGTACGACAAGGAGATCGTCGGCGTGATCCAGGGCGTCATCGTCCTGTGCGTCGTCATCGCGTACGAAGTGGTCCGCCGCTACGGCCTCAAGCGCCAGCAGCGCCAGGTGGGCGCCAAGCTCGCCGCCCAGGCCAACAACTCCCAGAAGCAGGAGGTGTCGGCGTGAGTACGGCGACTTCCACCCCGGCGCCCAAGAAGCAGGGCCCGGTGAAGGCGGCGGCGTCCCGCCTCACCTTCCCGATGGTCCTCCTGATCATCGCGGGCGCGCTCGTCGCCCTGTCCGCCGTCCGCGCCGTCACCGGCGCCCAGGACATCACCGCCGCCGGCCAGATCGGCGCGGCGCTCTCGATGGCCGTTCCGATCGGCCTGGCCGGTCTCGGCGGCCTGTGGGCGGAGCGCGCGGGCGTCGTCAACATCGGCCTCGAAGGCATGATGATCCTCGGCACCTTCTTCGGCGCCTGGGCGGGCTGGCAGACCAGCCCCTGGATCGGCGTCCTCGCGGGCGTCGTCGGCGGCATGCTCGGCGGCCTGCTGCACGCCGTCGCCACGGTCACCTTCGGTGTCGACCACATCATCTCCGGCATCGCGATCAACATCCTGGCGCTCGGCTTCACCACCTACTTCGCCAAGCTGTGGTTCAACACCGGCGAAGCGGCGGCCAAGGGCGGCAGCCCCAAGCAGTCCCCGCCGGCCGAGAGCATCGACACGGTGACCGTCCCCGGCCTCTCCGACTGGCTGTCCTCGATCGAGAAGCACCACTGGTTCTTCGTCTCGGACCTCGCGGGCATCCTCGGCGGCCTGGTCACCAAGGTCTCGCTGCTGACGATCGTCGCCGTCCTCCTCTTCGCCCTGACCTTCTGGGTCCTCTGGAAGACCTCCTTCGGCCTGCGCCTGCGCTCCTGCGGCGAGAACCCGATCGCCGCCGAATCCCTCGGCGTGAACGTCTACAAGTACAAGTACATCGCCGTGATCGTCTCGGGCGGCATGGCGGGCCTCGGCGGCGCCTTCCTGTCCCTGGTCACCTCCCACATCTACAACGAGGGCCAGACCGGCGGCCGCGGCTACATCGGCCTCGCCGCCATGATCTTCGGCAACTGGCGTCCGGGCGGCCTCGCCATGGGCGCGGGCCTGTTCGGCTTCGCCGACGCGCTCCAGCTCCGCAACGGCGGCTCCTCCGTCCACGCGCTGCTGCTCCTCCTGGTCGTCCTCCTGGCGGGCCTGGCCCTCTGGAAGGCGTACAAGAAGGCGTACATCGCGGCCGCCGTCTCCGCCGTGATCGCGGCGGGCATGCTGGTCTGGTACCTGGGCACGGACACGGTCCCGACCGAGTTCGTGAGCGCGACCCCGTACGTCGTGACGCTCCTGGTCCTGTCCCTGTCCGCGCAGCGGCTGCGGATGCCCAAGGCCGACGGCATGCGCTACCGCAAGGGCCAGGGCAAGTGACGGCCGTCGACGGCGTCGACTGGGAAGCGCTGCGGGAGGCGGCCCGGGACGCGATGTCCCGGGCGTACGTCCCGTACTCGAAGTACCCGGTGGGCGCGGCGGCCCTCGTGGACGACGGCCGCACGGTCTCCGGCTGCAACGTGGAGAACGCCTCCTACGGCCTCTCCCTGTGCGCCGAGTGCGGCCTCGTCTCCGCCCTGCACGCCACCGGTGGCGGCCGGCTGACCCACTTCACCTGTGTCGACGGTGCCGGGCAGACGCTGATGCCGTGCGGGCGCTGTCGCCAGTTGCTGTACGAGTTCGGTGGGCCGGAGCTGCTGCTGGAGACCTCCACGGGGGTCCGCACGCTCGGTGAGATGCTGCCGGACGCGTTCGGTCCGCAGCACTTGGCCTGAGCGGCGGCGGCCGACGAACGACGAGCCCCGTCCGACCTGCGTCAGCGGGCCGGACGGGGCTCGTCGTCTTTGTGTTACCGGGTGTGGGGGAGGCCCGCGATGAAGGCTGTCCAGGCGGCGGCGTGGACGACGAAGGCGGGGCCGTCGGGGGTCTTGGAGTCGCGGATGGCGATTGCGCCGGGGAGGCAGGAGCCTTCGACGCAGTCGCCGCCCTGGTTGTCGCTGTAGCTGGATTTGAACCAGCGCATGCCGCGCATGGCTTCGGCGCAGACGCGTGCGCCTTCGACGCAGTTGCCACCCTGGTCATTGCTGTAGCTGGACTTGAACCAGCGGGCGGCGTTCAGGGTTTCCGCGTTGGTGATCGTCACGTTCTGTGCTCCTCGATGGCTGTCTTGATCATGTCCAGGGATTCCTGCGGCCCTGCGGCCAGCGCGCTGAGGTCTGCGAACGCGTCCTCGTACCGCTCGATGGCCTCATCCTGGCGGATCACCAAGGCGGCTGCGAGGTTCTCCAGATACACGAGTGGCTTGAGTGCCGCGCGCTCCGGGAAGTGGAGCACGGTGAACTTCCCGTTCATGCCGAGATGTACGCCGGCAGTGAAGGGCACAACCTGCACCCGCACATGGCGGTGGGCCTCCACCATGGCAGCGATGTGCGCAAGTTGCGTGCGCATCAGCTCTGGCGAACCGATTACCCGGCGCAGCACCGCTTCGTTGAGAATCGCCGTGTACTTGAGTGGTGGCCTCTTACGGTGCAGCACTTCCTGCCGGGCCGTGCGGACAGTCACTAGCTTGTCCATGTCCTGCGCCGAGAGCCCACCATGCACCGGCTTGTAGATCGCGCGGATGTACGCCTCGGTCTGGAGTAGGCCAGGAACGTACTCGGCCTCATATGTCTGGAGCGCGATCGCTGTTGACTCCAGGCCGAAATAGGCCTTTGCGCCAGGGCGGATTATCGGCCGGTACTCGGCCGACTGCCACCAGTCCTTCTTGGTCTTGGTCACGGTGGCGTACCCGACGAGTTGTGCTCGCAGCTCCGGATCGGCCCCGTAGATCTCGCAGAGGGCCATGACTTCCGCCGGTTCGACCGACGTGTTGTCGCCCGCCTCCAGTCGGGAGAGCTTGGACGGGCTCCAGATGAGCTTCTTGCACACCTGGCGGGCCGTGAGGTCCAGAGCTATCCGCAGGGAGCGGAGTTCGTTGCCGAGCTGAAGACGGCACAGGGTGGGCGTTCCCGCCTCCACGTCTGTGAGCATCTGCTGTCCCCTCTGCGTTGTGTTCAGTCTGCGGGGGAACGTCCCGCTGGTGCAAGGAACGTTCTGCGAAATCGTGGAACATCTCGCGAATTGGCGAGAACTACCGCTCTGACCAGGTGAGTTGGCGTGTGGATTTGAGTGGTGAAATCCCTCGGATCCCGTTCCACGGTAGCGGTCCGGCTGCCACGCTTTCCGGAAGTCGCCTCAATGCGGCGGCAATTGGGCGGGTCTTTTCGGCCTTGCTGCCGCACCCGCCACACCCGTGACTCGGGTGGTCGAAACGGAGAGGAAGCAGAATGAAGGCGTGGAGCGTGAATGACTCAGGCGAGGACAGTGCGGACGGCGAACCCCGGGCCCTGATGACCCTCCGGGTGTCCCGGGACTCGGGTCGGACGTGGTCGCCCGCCACCGTCGTTCGGGAGGGGGACCCGGTGGTGATCCTGGAGAACCCGGTCCGCTACCCGGACTGTCTGTGCGCCCGGTGCCTCGCGGGGCGTACGCGTCCGGCCCGTGCGATGCGGCCGGCAGTCTGATGCGCTGCACGGAACGGGTCGAGCTGCCCGACGTACTGGTGAAGGCGGCCTCCGTGCGCTGCGGTGAGCCGTTGCACGACGGTTGGGTGCGGTGCGACCTGGCCGCGCACGAGGACGGCGACCACTTCGCGCTCGTCGACTCGCTGCACCGGGGGCATGCGCTCTGGGCCAAGTGGGGTGATGGTGACGTGGAGTTGGTGGAGCAGCCGGACTGTGACGTGGCCCAGCCCGCTCCCGCGCGTGACGGGTGCTGCCTCTTCGCCCGGCACCAGGGCGGGCACACGTGGGAGGCCGGGGGTGAGGAGCGGTGACCGATTGGCCCGGATCGGGTGTTGTGGGGGCCGTCCTCTTGTCCGGAGTGTGGCGCTTGCGGGGAGCCCGTCAAGGGCGCTCCTTCGTCGCGTCGGCTTCGCCGATGTCGCGTGCGCTCCACCCTTGACTGTCTCCCCTTCAGCGCTGGTTTCGTGGTGCGGAGGACGGCCCAGAAATGGCCCCGGAGGAGGCCGGGAAGTGGCCGTTCGCCGTTGCCGGGTGCGAGTGGGTGGGTGGGGGCGCCGGGAGACGGCCGATGTACTGGGTGTATCCGTCGGTGGGTGGGTGGGGTGTCGGCTATGGGTGACGGGTACGTACACCTGATGCTGCCGGTGGGGGTGCGCCGACTTGAATGGGGCTGCCGGTCTGGGTTTCGCGGGTGCGGCACGCCGTAGGGCCGATGCACAAGCTGGTGGCTGAGGTCAGTGGGTGGATTCAAAGAAGAAAAGACAGGCATAGGTGTGCTGGGACGTATGCATTGGGCGCACATATCCGCAGCCGGTCTCTCTGCCTCCTGGCTTCCACCGCGCTCGACGCCCCGAAGGGGAGAAGGACGTTCGTCCAAACAAGGGCGACCGGGGGAGTGGTTGATGGGGTGCCTGGCGCGGTGCGGAAACGGCCGGGGCGCGGTGGGGCATCGCAGAAGTGGGACACATCTGCGCTCATGTGTCCTATTCGCGGCCGACACGCGCCCGCAATTCCACTCGCACGCCCGTGTACAAAACCGCTCATGAACTGACTGGTCCCTGTTACTGGCCGGACGGCTCAGGCAGCGCGGAGCGCAGCAGACGTGGAACACTTCTCATCGCGTTGTCCCATGTCCATCACGGTCGGAATGTGCCCGCAAGCCGGCTCCGTTGTTCGTTCATGCGGTGTAGGTGTCCTAGAAGTAGGACACTTCCGCGTCCGTGTGTCCCATTTTTGGTGCGCACCCCCGCGAACCCACTCCGTCAAGCGTCCTCCGGACCTGCCCACGCGGACCAGGCCCGGCACCGTAAAGGCACCTTCCGTCCGTATGCACACACGAACCGGCCCATCCGCTGCTCCCTGTTGACGTATGTCCCCAAGTCCTCCGGGACATTGCACGCGGCGGGAGCCAGGATGCAGGGGGCAGAGCGGGTGGCGACATATGCGCCCAATGCATATGTCCCAGCACACCTACGCCTGTCGTTTCTCCTTTGAATCCACCCACTCACCTCAGCCACCAGCTTGTGCACCGGCCCCACGACGGCCCGCACCCGCGAAACCCAGACCGGCAGCCCCATTCAAGTCGGCGCACCCCCACCGGCGGCATCAGGCGCACGCACCCGCCACCACTAGCCGACACCCCACCCACCCACCGACGGGCAGCGAGCAACCCGGACCACTTCCCGGCGCCCCCATCCACCCACTCGCACCCGGCAACGGCGAACGGCCACTTCCCGGCCTCCTCCGGGGCCATTTCTGGGCCGTCCTCCGCACCACGAAACCAGCGCTGGAGGGGAGACAGTCAAGGGTGGAGCGCACGCGACATCGGCGAAGCCGACGCGACGAAGGAGCGCCCTTGACGGGCTCCCCGCAAGCGCCACACTCCGGACAAGAGGACGGCCCCCACAACACCCGATCCGGGCCAATCGGTCACCCTCCGCCCCCACCGGCCAATTTGTTGCCTGCGTCGGCTTCCCACCCGGCGTGACGCGCGTAGATTGAGGCCGTACAGCCGTATCACCGGAAGGAAACCCATGGACGTCATCTCCGTCATCCGCACCAAGCGCGACCGAGGCGAGCTGAGCCCCGAGCAGATCGACTGGGTCATCGACGCGTACACGCGCGGCGCGGTCGCCGACGAGCAGATGTCCGCGCTGGCCATGGCGATCCTGCTGAACGGCATGAACCGCACCGAGATCGCCCGCTGGACCGCCGCCATGATCGCGTCCGGCGAGCGCATGAACTTCGACCAGTTGTCGCGCCCGACCGCCGACAAGCACTCCACGGGCGGTGTCGGCGACAAGATCACGCTGCCGCTCGCCCCGCTGGTCGCCGCGTGCGGCGCGGCCGTGCCGCAGCTCTCCGGCCGGGGCCTCGGCCACACGGGCGGCACGCTCGACAAGCTGGAGTCCATCCCGGGCTGGCGCGCGCTGCTCTCCAACGCCGAGATGCTCGACGTCCTGGAGTCGACGGGCGCGGTCATCTGCGCGGCCGGCGACGGGCTCGCTCCGGCCGACAAGAAGCTGTACGCGCTGCGGGACGTGACCGGGACGGTCGAGGCGATTCCGCTGATCGCCTCCTCGATCATGTCGAAGAAGATCGCCGAGGGGACGGGCTCGCTCGTGCTCGACGTGAAGGTCGGCTCCGGGGCCTTCATGAAGAACATCGAGGACGCGCGCGAGCTGGCGTCCACGATGGTGGGACTGGGCACCGACCACGGCGTCAAGACGGTCGCGCTGCTGACGGACATGGCGACGCCGCTGGGTCTGACGGCGGGCAACGCCCTGGAGGTACGGGAGTCCGTCGAGGTCCTCGCGGGCGGTGGCCCGGCGGACGTCGTCGAGCTGACGGTCGCGCTCGCCCGCGAGATGCTCACCGCCGCCGGGCTGCCGGACGCCGACCCGGAGAAGGCGCTGCGGGACGGTTCCGCGATGGACGTGTGGCGGCGCATGATCCAGGCGCAGGGCGGCGACCCGGACGCGGCGCTGCCGGTGGCCCGCGAGCAGCACGTGATCAACGCCTCCGCGACAGGTGTCCTGACCAAGCTGGACGCGTACGCGGTGGGTGTCGCGGCCTGGCGTCTCGGCGCGGGCCGGGCCCGCAAGGAGGACCAGGTCCAGGCGGGCGCCGGCATCGAGCTGCACGCCAAGCCGGGCGACAAGGTCGTCGCGGGCCAGCCGCTGATGACGCTGCACACGGACACGCCGGAGAAGTTCGCGTACGCCATCGAGGCGCTGGACGGCGGCGTGCTGACCGCGCACGAGAGCACGGACTTCGTCCCGGCGCCGATCGTGCTGGACCGCATCGCCTGAGGCGGGACCGCGAACGCGGTGAGCGAGTGAGTGAGTGACGGGTGGGGCCGGTGCGGAAGCGCGTCGGCCCCATCGCGCGTTCCCCGGCATTTCAGGCTGACGGCCCTGCAACGCATACTCGCACGTACGCGTGTTCCCTTGCGGTACGCGCAATCGAACCGCACGCCGCCGTCGCAGGAGTACGCCCATGACCGTCGCGCCCCCGCCCCGGCGGACCGCGCAACAGCCCGCCGTACCGGCCCAGCGGAAGCCCGCGGACCCGGGGGCGGGCTTCGGCGCGGGACTGCGGAAGCGGCTGCCGCGGCAGCCGCTGCGGCCGTTGTCCCGGCTGGACGGGACGGACCGCGACGTGCTGTGGCTGTACCTGTGCGCGCGGATCGGGCTGTGGATCACTTCGTACGCGGTGGCATGGGTCTTCCCGGGCGACAGCGAGGCGAAGGACGCGCCCTCGGCCCTGTCGCAGTGGGCCCGGTGGGACTGGACGCACTTCCTGCACATCGCGCAGGAGGGCTACTTCCCGGAGGGGACGGGCCCGGGGGAGGGGCCCGGCTCGGAGGGCTGGGACAACCGGGAGGCCTTCTTCCCGGGCTTCCCGCTGGTGCTGCGGGCAGTGCACGTCGTCGTCCCGGACTGGACGCTCGCCGGGCTGCTGATCTCGTTCGTGGCGGGCGCGGTCGCGGTGCTGGCGCTGGTGCGCATCGCGCGGCTGGGGATGCCGGGCGAGCGCACCGCTCTCGCCTCGGAGCAGCGGTCCACCGGCCGCGAGGGCGCTGCTCCCGGCCCGGGGCACGGCTCCGCCGCCCACCGGAGCGCCGCTCTCGTTCCGGAGCGCCGTTCCAGTCCCCGCGGGAGCACTGCTTCCGTTGTGGGGCAGCGCTCTGCCCTCTTCCTCCTGCTCTCCCCGTGCGCGGTCTTCCTCGCCGCCGGATACACCGAGGCCCTCTTCCTGGCCTTCGCGCTGCCCGCCTGGCTGGCGGCGCAGAAGCAGCGCTGGCTGCTGGCCGGAGGCCTGACCGCCCTCGCCACCACCGTCCGCATATCCGGCCTCTTCCTCGCGGCGGCCATCGGCGTCCACTTCCTCATCACCGCCTGGCGGGCCCGCGAGGCCCGTGCCTGGCGTCCGCTCCCGTGGACCCTCCTGCCGGCCGTCCCCGCCCTCCTCTACAGCGGCTACCTCTTCCACCGGACCGGCGACTGGATGGCGTGGAAGAACGCCCAGGCGCGCGGCTGGTACCGCACCTTCCACCCGCCGTGGGAGGCCTGGAACACGACCTGGCACGCGGCCTTCGACGGGACGTACGGCACGGGTTACGCCTTCATGTGGCAGGCGGAGATGGTCGCGCTGCTGGCCGGCCTGGCCCTGCTGGTGGTGCTGGTGGCCCTGCGCCGCTGGCCGGAGGCCGTCTACATCGGCCTGAGCCTGTGGGCCCTCGCCACCTCCTTCTGGCTGACCTCGGTCCCCCGGGCCACCCTCCTGTGGTGGCCCCTGTGGACGCTGCTCGCCGCGTGGAGCGTGCGCAGGCCACGGGTGAAGGCGGCGTACGTGGCGCTGGCCGCGCCCCTGATGGTGGTGTTCGCGGTGTCGTACTTGTCCGGACGCTGGACGGGTTGAGAACGGGCCCGGCCCCCGCCACCGGCCGGAATCTCCGCTTCCGATGAGTTTCGGGGGGCCGCCGGGTCTAACCCCCGTGGAAGATGCGACGTACGAACCCATGGCGATTGTCGGTCCCGTCACCAAGGCCGATGTCCCGCTCCTGTGCGAGCGTCTGAGCGCCCGCCTGCTGCGGACCGGCGAGACCGAGCTGATCTGCGACGTCTCCGGGCTCACCGGACCCGGGCTCGCCGCCGTCGAGGCCCTGGCCCGGATGCGGGTGGCCGCCCGCAGGGCGGGGTGCCGACTGGTCCTGCGGCACCCCGGCCCCGAGCTGCTCGACCTACTCGGACTTGTCGGCCTCGCCTTCGAGACCACCGGCAGCGGCACTGTCACCGGCACCGGCACCGGCACCGGCACCGGCACCGGCACCGGCACCGGCTCCGGGGGCCCCGGCGCCGGGAGCTCCCCCGGCAGCCGCGGCGGCGGCGAAGGCCGCTTCGAATCCGGAGATCCCCCCGGGAGCGGCGACCGGCCCGGGAGTGCCGTCGGCCTCGATCCGCTCCGGGAGGTCGAAGAGCGGGAACCACCGCTTCGTGTCCAGGAACGTGTTGATGTGCGCGATCCGACCCTCTGAGATCTCGATGACCTGGAGCGCCCAGGGCAGGAAGTGACCCTCGGGCGTCGGGTGGTACTGGGCGAAGGCGGGCGTGCCGTTGGCCACCGTCGCCAGCATCCGCGAGCCGTTGCACGCCGCGCCGTGCGTGAGCATGAAGCCGGTGATGTCCGCCGGCCCGACCAGCCACAGGTCGAACGGGGGCATGGAGAGCACGGCGTCCTCGTGCAGGAGGGCCGTCAGGGCCTTCATGTCGTAGCCCTCGAAGGCCGCCACGTACCGCTCCAGGAGCTTCTGCTGCTCCTCGTCCATCGGCTTGACGGTGTCGCCGCCGTCCGTCTTGGACTCCGCCAGCGTCGCCCGCGCCCGCTGGAGCGCGGAGTTCACCGAGGCGACGCTCGTCTCCAGGAGCTCGGCGACCTCGCTCGCCTTCCAGGCCAGCACCTCGCGCAGGATCAGCACCGCCCGCTGCTTCGGCGGCAGGTGCTGCAGCGCCGCCACGAAGGCCAGTCGTACGGACTCCCGCGCGACGGCGGTCTCCGCCGGGTCGGCGGCCGGGCCGATCACCCGCCCGTCCGGCACCGGCTCCAGCCAGACCGCCTCCGCGTGCGGGTTCAACTGGGCCTGGGCGAGCGGCTTGGGATCGGTGAAGTCCATCGGCCTCGCCCGCTTCTTGCTGCTGCCCAGCATGTCCAGGCACACGTTCGTCGCGATGCGGTACAGCCAGGAGCGCAGCGAGGAGCGGCCCTCGAAACGGTCCTGGCTGCGCCACGCGCGCACCATCGTGTCCTGCACGGCGTCCTCCGCCTCGAAGGCGGAGCCGAGCATCCGGTAACAGAAGCCGGTCAACTCGGTCCGGTAGTCCTCCAGTTGTGCGTCCACACCTGGCGTCGCGACATCACTCACAGGGTCCACCCCACCCGCTCGTCCACCCACGTTCGAACTGTGCTGTGGACTTTACGGGAGGGGTCCGACAACGGGAGGGGCAAAGCCGCGAACTCGCCCCGCCCCGCGCCCCGTCGGGCCGGAACGGCTCAGGTTCCCGGCTTGCGCCCGTACACGAAGACGTTGCTGCCCTTCTTCAGCAGGCCCCAGTACTTCTTCGCGTCGCCCGTGCGCATGTTCACGCACCCGTGCGAACCGGGCGGCGCTGACATCGAGACGCCGACCGCGTGGAAGGCGATGCCCCCGTCGAAGAACTGCGAGTACGGCATCCGCACGTGGTAGAGCGTGGAGTAGTGGTTGATGCTGCGCAGGTAGACCTTCTTCAGGCCGGTCCGCGTCTCGTACCCGTTGCGCCCCGAACGGATCGGCACCGGGCCGTACGCGACCTTCTTGCCGTCCTGGATCCAGCTCAACTGCCGGGAGAGGTCGACGCAGGCGATGCGCCCCTTGTTGGTGGGGCACTTGCCGGCCGCGTTCGGGTTCTTCGCGGCGGCTCGCTGCTTGGTGATCGCGTCCATCGCGCGCCAGGTCACCGGGCCCGCGTAGCCGATGGCCGGGGTGATGCGGTTCTTCTGCTGGAAGCTGCGGATCGCCTTGCAGTCGGACGCCGACTGCTTGCCGTCGACCTTCAGCTTCAGGAACTTCTCGGCCTGCTTCTGGTACGGCCCGGTCTTGGCCGTGCACGAGGCGGCGGCCTGGGCGGGAGCGGCTGCCCCCACCGTCAGCGCCGCGGGGATCACCAGCGCGGTGATCCCCATGGCTATGCCCGTACGGGCGCGCAGCCCGGTACGCGTTCTCTTCGAGTCCCCCATGGACTTCTCCCTTTCCCCTGCCGTGCAGCACGCGCGTGCGTGCCGTACTGCACGGTTCTTGCCCGGTAGACGACGGGGGAAGCGAATCCGTTGTACCGGGAGGGGAGCTGGAGTGTCACGGCTTCGTGACAGCGCCCCAGGGGGCCGGAACGGCGCGGCTCAGGACCGCGCCGCCACGATCAGCGAGCGCCGCTCGACCCGGGCGCAGCGCGTCCCGTACAGCGTGATCCCCGCGACCCCGACGACCGCCAGCAGGCCGAGTGCGACCGTGGCCTGCCAGCCGCCCGCGTGGAACGCGACCGCGCCGAGGGTGCCGCCGACGCTGGAGCCCAGGTAGTACGCCGACTGGTACAGCGCGGAGGCCTGCGCCCGGCCGGTCTTCGCGGTGTGGCTGACCGACGAGGAGGCGACGGCGTGGCCGGCGAAGAAGCCCGCGGTGATCAGGACCAGTCCGGACAGGACGCCGGCGAGGGAGTCGGAGAGGGACAGCAGCAGCCCGAGCGTGGTCGTGGACACCGCCAGGTACAGCGCGCCGCGCCGCCCGGCGCGGGCCACCAGCTTGCCCGCCGCCGCGGAGGAGACCGTGCCCACCAGGTAGACGAGGAAGATCGAACCCACCACGCCCTGCGGCAGGTTGAAGGGCGCCTCCACCAGCCGGTACCCGATGACCGTGTAGACCGCGCCGAAGACGGTCATGAAGAGCGCCCCGATCGCGTACAGCCTGCGCAGCAGCGGATCGGAGAGGTGGGTGCCGACCGTCCGCGCGAGGGCCCTCGGGTTCAGCGTCCCGGGGCGGAAGTTGCGCGCCCTCGGCAGCAGCAGCCGGAAGACGACCGCGCACACCAGCGCCATCAGCGCGACGGAGGCGAGCGCCGCCCGCCATCCCCAGAGCTGCGCGACCCACCCGGTGACGATGCGTCCGCTCATGCCGCCGATGGAGTTGCCCGCCACGAACAGCCCGATCGCCGCGACGAGGGCCTTCGGCCGCACCTCTTCCGCGAGGTAGGCCATCGCCGACGCGGGCAGCCCGGCCAGCGCCGCGCCCTGCACGGCGCGCAGCGCGATCAGCCACCCGACGTTCGGCGCCAGCGGCACGAGCAGCGCCACGACGACGGCCACCGCCAGGGAGTACGTCATCACCGTGCGCCGCCCGAACCGCTCGGACAGCGCGCTCAGCGGCAGCACGAACAGGGCCAGCGCCCCGGTCGCCGCCGAGACCGTCCAGCTCGCCTGCGCGGCGGTGACGCCGAGCCCGGCGGAGATCGCGGGCAGCAGCGCCTGCGTGGAGTAGAGGAGGGCGAAGGCCGCCATGCCGGCCGCGAAGAGCGCGAAGCTCATCCGCCGGAAGCCGGGGGAGGAGGGCGCGAGCCGGGTGTCGGCGGGTTCACTCACCACAGGGGTTACTGAGGAATCAGAGGCAGCGGGAGAATCGGCGCCCACAATGACAGGTATGGGCGCCGTGGTACTGGCGGAAGGCATGCCTGAAACCTAGACTCGGCCTTCTCATGCGTCCAATGCACAGATCGGCGATAATCCATCCCATGCCGCATAAGCAGAGCTCACAGGGTCGGCTGTCACCGAGTAGTTACGAAGAAGACATCCAGCAGGTGCTCGCGCCGCGCCTCGCGCAGTTCGCGGCGGTCGCCCGCCACGAGCACGTGACCCGGGCCGCGCACGAACTCGGCGTGCCCCAGTCGTCGCTGTCCCGGGCGATGGTCCGCCTGGAGGCCGACCTGGACGTCGCCCTCTTCGCCCGCAAGGGCCGCACGGTCTCCCTCACCCCGGCCGGCCGCACCTTCCTGACCGCCGTCGAACGGGCGCTGGCCGAGGTGGAGAAGGCGGCGGACGCGGTACGGGCGGACGCGGACGCCACCACCGGCAAGGTCGCCTTCGGCTTCCTGCACACCATGGGCTCGGAGACCGTGCCCGCCCTGATCCGCGCCTTCCGCGCCGACCACCCGCACATCCGCTTCCAGCTCGTCCAGAACTACGGCGAGGCGATGCTGGAGCGCCTGCGCGCGGGCGACCTCGACCTCTGCCTGACCTCGCCCGTCCCCGAGGCCCCCGACCTGGTCGCCCGCCGCCTCGACGAACAGCGCCTGCGCCTGGTGGTGCCCGACGACCACCGCCTCGCCACCCGCAAGCGCGTCCGCCTCGCGGAGGCGGCGGAGGAAACCTTCGTCACCCTCGAACCCGGCTACGGCCTGCGCCGCATCACCGACGACCTGTGCGCGCAGGCGGGCTTCCGCCCGAAGGTGGCCTTCGAGGGGGAGGAGGCGGAGACCCTGCGCGGCCTGGTCGCGGCGGGTCTGGGCGTGGCCCTGCTGCCGCCGCCCGCCGTGGCCCGCCCCGGGGTCGTGGAGCTGACGGTGACGGCCCCGCGCGCGGCCCGCGAGATCGGCGTCGCCTGGCTGGACGGCCACCCGGACACGCCCCCGGTGGCCGCCTTCAAACGCTTCCTGCTCTCCCGCCGGGGCCACATCCTCCCGCAGAACCCCCTGCTGGAGGTCGGCGGAACCGCTACGGACTGACGGCCAGCACCAGGTACGCGGCGAACAGCGACAGGTGCACCCCGCCCTGCAGGGGCGTCGCCCGCCCGGGCACGAAGGTCAGGGTGCCGACCGCCACGGTCAGCGCCAGCAGCACCATGTGGGTCGCCCCGAGCCCGAGCAGCAGCGGCCCCTCCATCCAGACCGACGCCAGCGCCACGGCGGGAATGGTCAGCCCGATGCTGGCCATCGCCGATCCGAGCCCGAGGTTGAGACTCGTCTGCACGCGGTCCCGCTTGGCGGCGCGCACCGCCGCGATGGACTCCGGCAGCAGCACCAGCAGCGCGATGATCACACCCACCACGGACGCCGGGAGCCCGGCCGCCTCCACGCCCTTCTCGATGGTCGGCGACACCCCCTTCGCGAGCCCCACGACCGCCACCAGGGACACGGCGAGCAGCGCGAGGCTGATCAGCGCCACCTTCGCGGGCGGCGGATCGGCGTGCTCGTCCTCGTCGATGACCTCGCCCTGCTGGGTCACGGGCAGGAAGTAGTCGCGGTGGCGGACGGTCTGCGTCACGACGAACAGTCCGTACACGAAGACAGCCGCGATCGCCGCGAAGACCAACTGGGTGGGGGTGAACTCGGCCTTCGGCGTGCTCGTCGTGAACGTGGGCAGCGCCAGGCTGAGCCCGGCCAGGGTGGCGACGGCCCCGAAGGCGGCCACGGACCCCTCCGGGTTGAACACCGCCACCCGCCGCTTGAGCGAGCCGACCAGCAGCGAGATGCCGACGATGCCGTTCAGGGTGATCATCACGGCGGCGAAGACGGTGTCGCGGGCCAGCGAGGCACTCTTCTCGCCGCCGTCGGCCATCAGGGTGACGATGAGCGCCACCTCGATGATGGTGACGGCCACCGCGAGCACCAGCGACCCGAACGGTTCGCCCACCCGGTGCGCCACCACCTCCGCGTGGTGCACGGCGGCCAGCACCGCGCCGCCGAGGAAGACGGCGAGCAGCGCGACCACGGGGCCGGGCATCTCCCGTCCCCACGAGAACGCGAGCAGGACGAGGGCGAGTACGGGCACGAAGGAGGCCCAGTGGGTCGGGCGGACACGATCGACGCTGGTGCTCATGGTGTCGAGGTTGCCAGAGGGACCAAAGTCCCGCCCCCGGCGCCCCTGCCGCACACACCGGACCGCGGCCCGGCAGGGGCGGGCGGCCCACCCCTGGCCGAAGCCCGTCGCCGGGCCCGCGCGGCCCACCCCGGCCGGAGCCCTCGGCAGGGGCGCGCGGCCTACCCCTGGCCGAAGCCCGTCGCCAGGGGCATCCGCAGGCCCAGCGGCGGGGGCGCCGCCAACGCGTCCGCCAGCGGACGGGCGTAGGGGCGGCCGAAGAGCGAGCCCAGCACGAAGTCCGCGACCAGCGCCCGCACCTCTGCCCGGTGCTCCCGCAGCCCGTGGCCGTCCGAGTGCACCTCGAACCGGCACACGTCCCGGTTCGACTTCTTCGCCCGTTCCGCAAGACGGAACGACAGCTCGGGGTCCGCCCGCTCGTCGTTGGTCCCGTGCGCGATCAGCACCCGGCGCCCCGCCAGTTGCCGCACCGGTTCCGCGTCCCCGGCCGGCAGCCAGGGGGCCAGCGCCGCAACGGAGTTCACCGCCGCCGCCCCCGCCGCCCGCAGTGCCGCCCGGCCGCCCATGCCGACCCCGGTCAGGCACACCGGCACGTCCCCGTACCGGCGCACGACCTCCGCGACGGCCCATTCGGCGTCCGCCGCCAGCCGGGCGTCGCCGCCGTTCCACCCGCGCCCCCGGTAGCGCACCACATGGGCGACGAGGCCGTCGGCGGCCCCGGCGAGGGCCACCTCGCGGGCCAGCGAACGCACGGACGCGTGGGCCCGTGCCGAGGGGCCGCGCGTCGACTCCGGTTCCCCGGCGGGCAGTACGAGTGCCACGCCCGCGACCCGGCCGCGGGACCCGCCGGGCCCCACCGCCCGCCCCAGCCGGGCGGTCGGGCCCGGCTCGACTTGCTGTGTCATGACAGAACAGTCGCAGAACCCGAGGGGCTCGCCACCCTCCCACACGGTCACTGTTACGTATCGACCGGCACCATCTACGCGCGTAGGGGCTACAGTGCCTCAATGACGAGCCAGACCACTCAGCACAACCCCGGCCAGCCGCTCCACACGCCCACCCCGGACCAGATCCGCCGGGCCCCCAAGGTGCTGCTGCACGACCACCTCGACGGCGGCCTGCGCCCCGGCACGATCGTCGAGCTCGCCCGCGAGGCCGGTTACGACAGCCTCCCCGAGACCGAGGCCGACAAGCTCGGCATCTGGTTCCGCGAGGCCGCCGACTCCGGCTCCCTGGAGCGCTACCTGGAGACCTTCGCCCACACCTGCGCCGTCATGCAGACCCGCGAAGCGCTCTTCCGGGTGGCCGCCGAGTGCGCCGAGGACCTCGCCGAGGACGGCGTGGTGTACGCGGAGATCCGGTACGCCCCCGAGCAGCACCTCGAAGCCGGCCTCACCCTCGAAGAGGTCGTCGAAGCGGTCAACGACGGCTTCCGCGAAGGCGAGAAGCGCGCCCGCGAGAACGGCCACCGCATCCGCGTCGGCGCCCTCCTCACCGCCATGCGGCACGCCGCCCGCGCCCTGGAGATCGCCGAACTCGCCAACCGCTACCGGGACCTCGGCGTCGTCGGCTTCGACATCGCGGGCGCCGAGGCGGGCTTCCCCCCCACCCGCCACCTCGACGCCTTCGAGTACCTCAAGCGCGAGAACAACCACTTCACCATCCACGCCGGCGAGGCCTTCGGGCTCCCCTCCATCTGGCAGGCCATCCAGTGGTGCGGCGCCGACCGCCTGGGCCACGGCGTCCGCATCATCGACGACATCGAGGTCGACGCGGCCACCGGCGCGGTGAAGCTCGGACGGCTGGCCGCGTACGTACGGGACATGCGCATCCCGCTGGAGATGTGCCCCACCTCCAACCTCCAGACCGGGGCGGCCGACTCGTACGCCGAGCACCCGTTCGGCCTGCTGCGCAAGCTCCAGTTCCGGGTCACGGTGAACACCGACAACCGTCTGATGTCCGGCACCAGCATGAGCCGCGAGTTCGAGCACCTGATCGACGCTTTCGGCTACACGCTCGACGACATGCAGTGGACGACCGTCAATGCGATGAAGAGCGCTTTCATTCCTTTCGATGAACGACTCGCCATGATCAGCGAGGTCATCAAGCCCGGTTATGCCGAACTGAAGTCGGAGTGGCTCTTTCGGTAAGCCCGTCTGACCAGCGGTTCTGTCATCGGAAAGAACCGATCTCACGCCTTTCACAATCGGCCGGGAACATCAAGCCTCGGCCGATTGGAGGTGTTTGCGGGGTGCGGAAAGCTCTGACTAGCTTGCAGGGCCGCTCATTCCCCCCTTTCTGAGGACGTTTTTCCATGAAGCAGTCTGCTGCCAAGACCCTCGGTGCCGCCGCTCTCGGCGCCGCCTTCGTCGCCGCTGCCGCCGGTACCGCCGGCGCCGCCGTTCCGGCCGCCCCGGACGTGGCCGCCGCGCTGGGCGCCGTCACCCAGGCCCTGCCGGTCGACCAGGTGGCCAGCAAGCTCCCGGCCGGCGGCCCCGAGGCTCTGAAGGCAGGCCAGGAAGCGCTCGGCAAGAGCGCGATGACCGCCCCCCAGACCGCCGACAAGGCCCTCCCGCAGGTCATGCCGAACGGCGAGGGCCAGGACCCGGTCAAGGGCCTCCTGGGCGGCCTGCCCACCCAGGGCCTGCCGACCGGCGCCCTCCCGGGCCTCGGCGCCTGATCCGCCGCACCCGGGCACACGACAAGGGGCGCGCCTCCCTCGGGAGGCGCGCCCCTTCGTCGTACCGACGGGAAAGGACCGGCGTGCGACCGCGAAGGCCCCGCGGGCTACCAGGCGGTCTTGGACGTCTTCTCGCCCGGCAGGAAGATCCACAGGCCGAGGTAGATCAGGAACTGCGGCCCCGGCAGCAGGCACGAGGCCAGGAAGATCACGCGCATCGTGGTCGCGGAGGTGCCGAAGCGCCGGGCCAGCGCTGCGCACACTCCGCCGATCACACGGCCGTCGCGGGGGCGGACAAGTGCGGTCATGGCGGGCTCCTTCGCGAGCTCAAACGGGCTCTGGTGGGGGAGCTTCCGATGTGCTCCCGATGTACTCAATACTCGCGCTCCCCCTCGAACCGGGCATCGCCCTACGGGGCGACCCCGACCCTGGAAATCCTCGGGGTCGACCCCAGGGGCGTCTCCTCCTTCGGCGGGGTCGCACCCCCTACCCGGGTACGAGTCCGCTCCCACCTGCGCCGCAGCCGTGCCCGGGTGAGCGGTACGACCAGCAGGTGGGCCAGCACCACCCCCACGGTGTTCAGCAGGACGGCGTCCACGTCCACGACCTGGCCTGGCACCCCGGTCTGCCACAGCTCGATCCCCAGGGAGAGCAGCGCCCCGGCCGCCGCGGTCCGCAGCAGGGACACGAACGGCGAGACCCGCAGCCGCCCGCCCGCCATCGGCAGCAGCACGCCCAGCGGGGCCAGGAGCAGCAGCCCCGAGCCGATCCGGCGGGCCGCCTCGACGGGCCCCAGCGCCAGATCGGCCCGCAGGCCGGCCAGCGGCTGGAGGTTGGGGGCGGTCACCCACTGCACGTCGTCGAGCGGGCGCAGGCAGACCCACGCCACGAACAGAAGATGCGCGAGGAGGAGAACACTCCCCGCCACGCGGAAGCGGATGACGGCACTGCTGACGCTCGGACCTGGACGCACGCCCCCCTAGACGCGCCCCCCGTCCGGATCGGTTCCGAAGTACGCCCAGGACTCCCCGGAAGGCGGCCCGCACCTCCCCCGCGGAGCACCGCTCCCGCACGGGTGTCCGCTCAGCCCGAAGCCGCCGCGCCCGGCACCTCCGCGCCCGACGCCGACGCGCCCGGCGCCGGCGCGGAACTCCGCACGTCGCCCAGGGTCGGCACCGCCTCCGGTCGGGCCTTCAGGGCGGCCGTGCACTGGTAGGCGCGGGGCGCGTCCTCGGAGGGGCCGCCCAGCTCCACCGCCCCGCCGTCGCCGTCGGCCGCGCTGCCGGAGTACGTGCAGACGATCTGGGCCAGCGCGTGCGTCGGCAGGTCGTCGGGCTGCCGGTTGAGCCGGAGCGCCCGCCGGGCGTCCCCCGGCCGGGGCCCCGCCACGGTCAGGGACCCCCGTACGTCCGTGGTGAACCCGGCCTGCCCCTCGGCGGCCGAGGGGTCCTTCTGCAACTCGTCCAGGAGCGTCTGCGCCGCCCGGACCCGGTCCGAGGCGAGCACCTGCTCGGGGACGCCCACCGCCCGCTGCACCGGGACCAGCCCCGCCCCGCAGACCAGGAACACCCGCACCGTGGCGCCCTGCGCCGGGGCGTCGCCCTTCGGGGCGGGCACGTCGCAGGACACCCGGGAGGGCGCGGGACCGGCGTCCACCGGCACCTGGGTGGTGCGGATGCCGCAGCCGGTCCCGGCGGCGAGGACGCCGAGCACGGCCCCCAGGAGAGCGGCCCGGCGCCGTACGGGACCCATCTGGACCATCAGCTCTGCCCCCGCACCTGCGCGTCGTCGTTCCGGCCCTCGGACTCCAGGTCCCGGGGCAGGCGCAGGGTGAACACCGCGCCGCCGTCGGGGGAGTTCGCGGCGGTGATGTCGCCGCCGTGGATGTGCGCGTTCTCCATGGCGATGGAGAGGCCGAGGCCGCTGCCCTCGGAGCGCGGGCGCGAGGCGCTCGCCTTGTAGAAGCGGTCGAAGACGTGCGGCAGGACGTCCGCCGGGATGCCGGGCCCGTTGTCCCGCACCTCGATCACCAGCTCGCCGTCGAGCGCCCGCACGGAGACGTGCACGGGCGAACCGCCGTGCTTGAGCGCGTTGCCGACGAGATTGGCGAGGATGACGTCGAGCCGCCGCGGGTCGAGCCGCACCATCATGCCGCGCTCGCCGTCCAGCTCCACCGCGTCCAGCCACGCCCGCGCGTCCAGGCAGGCCGTCACCTGGTCGACCACGTCCACGTCGTCCAGCACCAGCCGGGCGGTGCCCGCGTCGAAGCGGGTGACCTCCATCAGGTTCTCGACCAGGTCGTTCAGCCGCCGCGTCTCGCTGACCACCAGGTGCACGGCGGGCGCGATCATCGGGTCGAGACTGTCCGCCTCGTCCTCCAGCACCTCCGCGACCGCCGTGATCGCGGTCAGCGGCGTGCGCAGCTCGTGCGACATGTCGGCGACGAACCGCCGGCTCGCCTCCTCCCGCGCGCTCATGTCCTGGACTTTCTTCTCCAGTTGCGCGGCGGTCCGGTTGAACGTGCGCGACAGATCGGCCAGTTCGTCGGTCCCCGACACCCGCAGCCGCGTGTCGAGCTTCCCCTCGCCGAGCCGCCGGGCCGCGTCCCCCAGCCGCTGCACGGGCTTCAGCACGGTCGTGGCCGCGGCCTGCGCCAGCAGCGCGGAGCCCAGCAGGGCGAGCCCGGTGGCGATCCCCAGCGACCAGGCGAGAGAGCTCAGGTCGTCCCGCTCCTGCCTGAGCGAGGTCAGCATGTACCCGGTGGGCCCGCCGCCGATCACCTTCGCGCCGCCCACCAGGTACGGGGCGCCGTCGAGGTTCGTCCGCATCCAGAACAGGTGGTACGGGTGGGCGTTGCCCGCCGTGATCGGCTGCTTGCGGTTGACCTGCTCCTGGAGCTTCTGCGGCACGTCCCTCAGCGTGAACGCGTCGAGGTCCGAGTACGCCACGACCGGCTTCCCGCCCTCCCGGGTGTCCACCAGCAGCACGCTGTAACCGGGCTTGGCGCTCAGCGCCGCCATCTGCTCGGCGGCGAGCTGCAGTTCGCTCTGCGTCGGCTGCGACGGCAGCTTGGCCACCCGGTCCTGCATGGACTGCCGGAAGTCGTTGAGCGCGGTGTCCTGCGTGCGCGTGAGCACCGCTTCCCGGTTGAGCCAGTACGCGATCCCCGCCACCGACACCGCGGCCGTCAGCGCGACCAGCGCGAACACCACCACCAGCCGCAGCCGCAGGCTGGTCCAGCGCAGCCCGGCGATCAGGGCGCGCTTCGCGACCGTACTCACGAAGGCGTGTCCAGCCGGTAGCCCACCCCGCGGACCGTACGGATCAGCGTCGGCGAGGACGGCACGTCCTCGACCTTCGCCCGCAGCCGCTGCACGCACGCGTCGACCAGCCGGGAGTCACCGAGGTAGTCGTGCTCCCACACCAGCCGCAGCAGCTGCTGCCGGGACAGGGCCTGCCCGGGGCGACGGCTCAGCTCCAGGAGCAGCCTGAGCTCGGTGGGGGTGAGCTGGAGGTCCTCGCCGTTCTTCGTCACGGTCATCGCGGACCGGTCGATGACCAGGGAGCCGAAGGACGCCGCGTCGTTGGCCTCGCGCTCGCCGCGCCGCAGCACGGCCCGGATGCGGGCGTCCAGCACCCGCCCCTGCACGGGCTTGACCACGTAGTCGTCCGCGCCGGACTCCAGACCCACCACGACGTCGATGTCGTCGCTGCGGGCCGTGAGCAGGATGATCGGCAGCTGGTCGGTGCGTCTGATCCTGCGGCACACCTCGAAACCGTCGATGCCGGGCAGCATCACGTCCAGCACGATCAGGTCGGGCCGCTGCTCGCGCAGCAGCTTCAGACCGTCCTCGCCCGTGGCTGCCGTGGCAACACGGTGCCCTTGGCGCGTGAGCGACAGCTCAAGCGCCGTACGGATGGCGTCGTCGTCCTCGATCAGCAACAGGAAAGGCACCCGGCCATTCTGGCCCATGGGGGCGTACGAGTTCGACAGTTGGAGCGCTCCCATCGCCGTGGCCTGCCCCGGGCCCGTCGCCGGCAGGGGTGTTGGGGGTGGCACGGTGTGCCCTGTGACGCGCCTGTGACAGTCGCCGGACCTTGTCATGAAACTGCGCAGGCAAGCTCTTCATCACACGAACTGCCACGGACACCACCGACGGGGGGCGCGAGATGAACGCACTGCACAGCACCAACTCAAGCGCAGTTGTCACGCGTCTCCACGACGTCGTACGGAGCGAGAACGTCCGTGGCGGGGAGAAGTCCGGTGGGGCGTCCGCGCGGGGGTGCGGTCGCGGCATCGGGCGTCAGCGAACGTCTGCGCACAGTGCGAACACGCACGGGTACATGACGGTCGTCGACGCGCCGGGGGGAACCGGGGGAGCCGTCGGGGGGACGTTCGGGGGAGCGTCGGCGGCACGAACGGAGACGTACGGGGAGGGCTCGGGGGAGCGGACGCCCGCGACTGCGGCGGAGGCGGAGTTCACCGCCTACGTCCAGGAGCGCCGCGCCTCCCTGTACGCGACCGCCTACCACCTGACCGGTGACCGCTTCGAGGCGGAGGACCTGCTGCAGAGCGCCCTCTTCTCGACGTACCGCGCCTGGGACCGGATCAGCGACAAGGCGGCGGTCGGGGGCTACCTCCGCCGCACCATGACCAACCTGCACATCAGCCAGTGGCGCCGCCGCAAGCTGAACGAGTACCCGACGGAGGAGCTGCCGGAGACGGCGCTCGACACGGACGCCATGCGCGGCACGGAACTGCGCGCCGTCCTGTGGCAGGCCCTGGCGCGCCTGCCCGAACTCCAGCGCACGATGCTCGTCCTGCGCTACTACGAGGGCCGCACCGATCCCGAGATCGCGGACATCCTCGACATCAGCGTCGGCACGGTGAAGTCCAGCATCTGGCGGTCGCTCCGCCGGCTGCGTGAGGACGAGGTCCTCAGCTTCGGCCGTGACGAGGAGGAGTCCTT
Organism: Streptomyces sp. NPDC039736; assembly: GCF_055596485.1. Lineage (NCBI taxonomy): Bacteria > Bacillati > Actinomycetota > Actinomycetes > Kitasatosporales > Streptomycetaceae > Streptomyces > Streptomyces sp. NPDC039736. Next base: position 208,266 of record NZ_JBVIUQ010000006.1, read on the forward strand.
CGGCGAACTGGTCGCCTGAAGGATGCGGGGGCCGTCGCTCCGGGGGAGGCGGCGGAAGCAGGGGGGAACACGGGGGGACCGCGTGGGGTCCGGGGGGAGCCCGCGGGGGAGCACGGGGGGTACGGGGGGAAGCGGAGCGGGACCACGTCGGCCGGGGGGCCGGCGGGGTCCCGTTTTCGTTTGCCGCCCGCCCGCCTGCTGACTGACTGCCTGCCTTCGGCTACGCGGCCTCGGCCGCGTCCCGCACCGGGCGGCCCGCACCCGGACAGCGGCCCGCGGCGGCGGCCGCCAGGCGGCCCAGGGCCTCGTCCTTGCCGCACGGGTGCGCGCCCAGCTCCGCGTGCCGGGCCACGATGCCGCGCTCGGCCCGCATCAGGCGCAGCCCGCGCCGCAGCAGGAAGGGCATCGACTTCCGCCCCTCGCGCAGGTCCCGCAGCAGACGGCGGCGGAACGTCGTGAACGGCCGCCCGCGCAGGCACAGCGCGTCCGCCAGCACCCCCAGCTCGCGGCAGCGGGCCACGATGTCGGCGGCGAAGATGCCCTCCGCGACGAACAGGGGCGTGCGGTCGATGTCGAGCGCCTCCTCGCCCACCCGCGAGCTGGTGGCGATGTCGTACACGGGCACGGTCGTACGGCCCGACCGGCACAGCTCCTCGATGGCGGCCACCGCGACGTCCGCGTCCCACGACAGCGGGGAGTCCCAGTCGATGTCCGAACTGCCCGCGACCAGCGGCAGCGTGGGGTCCGTGCACTCCTTGTAGAAGTCGTCGAGGCGCAGCACGGGCAGTTGGGCGCGGGCCGCGAGGGACGACTTCCCGGAACCGGAGGGACCCGTGAGGAGGACGACGCGGGCGGAGAGGGGTGTAGAGCTCACGGGAGACAAGTGTGCGGCATGGCACCCCTCGGGGTCTCCCCGGGCGACGGGCCTGAGGCCGGCGGTCGCCGACGGACGCCGACGGAGGTCTTCGACCGCGCCCTGGCCCGTACGGGACTAGACGGTGGCCAGCAGCACGATCAGCGCCACCAGGCCCACCGCGCACGGCACGATGAGTTCCAGCGCCCAGCGCGCCGTCGGCTTCCCCTGGGCCGTCGGCTCGGAGGCGCGGGTCTCGGCGAGTTCCTGGAGGTCGCGGACGGTCTGGTCGCTCGTGGCGACCGTCGGCCGGCTGGACGCGTTCGGGGAGCGGCCGAAGGAGGTGCGGGCGGAGTCCGGGTCGTTGCTGGCGGCGGCCCGGGCCTGGTTGCGGATGGCCTTCTTGCGCTGGCGGATGGAGACCGGGACGGCCCAGAGCTGGTACTTCGCCCCGCCGGCCAGTACCTCGGTGGAGTAACCGGAGCGCACTGCCTCGACCGAGGCCCAGGGCAGGACGACCGTACGGAACGGGTTGCGGACGCGGAGCCGGTCGGCCCCCGCGTACACGGCGGGCCGGAGGGCGAAGGCCACGATCAGCGGCACCACGAACAGCAGCCCGGCCAGCACCTTCCACCGCGTCGACGCGTCACCGTTGAGCATCGCGTCCACGGCCAGCCAGGCCAGCACGGCGAGCATGGCGCAGCCCCAGAAGACGCCGGCGCCGGAGCGGAAGACGCGCTCGGCGTAACCCGTCGCCCCGCCGGACGGGCCGGGGGAGCCCGGAGAGCTGGGGGAGCCGGACGACGACGAGGGGCCGGTGCTAGTCATGCGCCCGATTCTGCCTGACGTGCGGGGGAGTCCGAAGCGGGTGTGGCGGTGGTCTCCTCCGGGCCGCGATTCCGACCGATTCGACCGCCGGGGTAGCCAGGTCGCTACGCGCGTAGATATGCTCCAGTGGTGACCATGCCCACCTCTGCATCCGCTCCCGCATCCGCATTTGTCGACGCGACCGCGTCCGACAGCGCACTGCGCCGCTTCCTGCACGGGCTGCCCGGCGTCGACGCCGTCGGCCTGGAGGCCCGCGCCGCCGCGCTCGGCACGCGCTCGATCAAGACCACGGCCAAGGCGTACGCCATCGACCTGGCCATTTCGATGATCGACCTGACCACGCTCGAAGGCGCGGACACCCCGGGCAAGGTCCGGGCGCTGTGCGCCAAGGGCGCCCACCCGGACCCGACGGACCGTACGACCCCCACGGTCGCCGCGATCTGCGTGTATCCCGACATGGCGGCCACCGCCAAGGAAGCCCTCGCCGGCACCGGCATCAAGGTGGCCTCCGTGGCCACCGCCTTCCCGGCGGGCCGCGCCGCCCTGCCGATCAAGCTGGCGGACGTGCGTGACGCCGTCGAGGCGGGCGCGGACGAGATCGACATGGTGATCGACCGGGGGGCCTTCCTCGCCGGGCACTACCTGAAGGTCTACGAGGAGATCGTCGCCGTGAAGGCGGAGTGCGGGGACCGGGCCCGGCTCAAGGTGATCTTCGAGACCGGCGAGCTGTCGACGTACGACAACATCCGCCGCGCCTCCTGGCTCGGCATGCTGGCCGGCGCCGACTTCATCAAGACCTCGACCGGCAAGGTGTCGGTCAACGCCACGCCCCCCAACACCCTCCTCATGCTGGAAGCCGTACGGGACTACCGCGCGCAGACCGGCATCCAGATCGGCGTGAAGCCGGCCGGCGGCATCCGCTCCACCAAGGACGCGATCAAGTTCCTGGTGCTGGTCAACGAGACCGTGGGCGCGGACTGGCTGGACAACCACTGGTTCCGCTTCGGCGCGTCCTCTCTCCTCAACGACCTGCTGATGCAGCGTCAGAAGCTCAGCACGGGCCGCTACTCCGGCCCCGACTACGTGACGGTGGACTGATCCGCATGACTGGTACCCCTTTCGAGTACGCACCCGCGCCGGAGTCGCGCGCGGTCGTCGACATCGCCCCGTCGTACGGGCTGTTCATCGACGGCGAGTTCACGGACGCCGCCGACGGCAAGGTCTTCAAGACCGTCTCCCCGTCCACCGAGGAGGTCCTCTCCGAGGTCGCCCTCGCGGGCCGGGACGACGTGGACCGGGCCGTGCGGGCCGCCCGCAAGGCCTTCGAGAAGTGGTCCGCGCTGCCGGGCTCCGAGCGGGCGAAGTACCTCTTCCGCATCGCCCGCATCATCCAGGAGCGCTCGCGCGAGCTGGCCGTCCTGGAGACCCTGGACAACGGCAAGCCGATCAAGGAGACGAGGGACGCGGACCTCCCCCTCGTCGCCGCGCACTTCTTCTACTACGCGGGCTGGGCGGACAAGCTCTCGCACGCGGGCTACGGGGCCGACCCCCGCCCGCTGGGCGTCGCGGGCCAGGTCATCCCCTGGAACTTCCCGCTCCTGATGCTGGCCTGGAAGATCGCCCCGGCGCTCGCCACCGGCAACACGGTCGTCCTGAAGCCCGCCGAGACCACCCCGCTCTCGGCGCTCTTCTTCGCCGACATCTGCCGCCAGGCGGGCCTGCCGCGCGGCGTCGTCAACATCCTTCCCGGGTACGGGGACACGGGCGCGGCCCTGGTCGACCACCCCGACGTGAACAAGGTCGCCTTCACCGGTTCGACGGCGGTCGGCAAGGCCATCGCGCGCTCGGTCGCGGGCACGGCGAAGAAGGTCACCCTCGAACTGGGCGGCAAGGGCGCGAACATCGTCTTCGACGACGCCCCGATCGACCAGGCCGTCGAGGGCATCGTCACCGGCATCTTCTTCAACCAGGGCCAGGTCTGCTGCGCGGGCAGCCGCCTCCTGGTGCAGGAGTCCGTCCAGGACGAGCTGCTGGACGCGCTGAAGCGCCGCCTGTCGACGCTGCGCCTGGGCGACCCGTTGGACAAGAACACCGACATCGGCGCGATCAACTCCGCCGAGCAGCTGGCCCGGATCAAGGCCGTGGCCGACACGGGCGAGGCCGAGGGCGCCGAGCGCTGGTCCGCTCCCTGCGAACTCCCCTCCGCCGGGTACTGGTTCGCCCCGACGCTCTTCACGAACGTCACCCAGGCGCACACGGTCGCCCGCGACGAGATCTTCGGCCCGGTGCTGTCGGTGCTGAGCTTCCGCACCCCGGACGAGGCCGTCGCCAAGGCCAACAACACGCAGTACGGCCTCTCCGCCGGCATCTGGACGGAGAAGGGCTCGCGCATCCTCGCGGTCGCGAACAAGCTCCGGGCGGGCGTCGTCTGGGCCAACACATTCAACAAGTTCGACCCCACCTCGCCGTTCGGCGGCTACAAGGAGTCGGGTTACGGCCGCGAGGGCGGCCGCCACGGCCTGGAGGCGTACCTCGATGTCTGACACCTCGACTGCGGCGCGACTGAGCGTCTTCAAGACCTACAAGCTGTACGTGGGGGGCAAGTTCCCGCGTTCCGAGAGCGGCCGGGTGTACGAAGTGAGCGACAGCAAGGGGGCCTGGCTCGCCAACGCCCCGCTCTCCTCCCGCAAGGACGCCCGTGACGCGGTCGTCGCGGCCCGCAAGGCCTTCGGCGGCTGGTCGGGCGCGACCGCGTACAACCGCGGCCAGATCCTGTACCGCGTCGCGGAGATGCTCGAAGGCCGCCGGGACCAGTTCGTCCGCGAGGTCGCGGACGCCGAGGGCCTGTCGAAGTCCAAGGCGGGCGCGGTCGTGGACGCGGCGGTCGACCGCTGGGTCTGGTACGCGGGCTGGACGGACAAGATCGCCCAGATCGCGGGCGGCGGGAACCCGGTCGCGGGCCCGTTCTTCAACCTCTCCACCCCGGAGCCGACGGGCGTCGTGGCGGTCGTCGCCCCCCAGGACTCCTCCTTCCTGGGCCTGGTGTCGGTGCTCGCCCCGGTGATCGCCACGGGCAACACGGCGGTCGTCGTCGCCTCGGAGGAGTCGCCGCTCCCGGCGCTCTCCCTGGGCGAGGTGCTGGCCACCTCCGACCTCCCGGGCGGCGTGATCAACATCCTCACCGGCAAGGTCTCGGAGATCGCCCCCTCCCTGGCGGCCCACCAGGACGTCAACGCGCTGGACCTGACGGGCACGGGCCACGGCTCGGACCTGGCCCGGGACCTGGAGGTCGCGGCGGCGGACAACCTGAAGCGCGTCCTGCGCCCCTCCGTCGCCGCCCCGGACTGGACGGCCCCGCAGGGCACGGAGCGCCTGACGGCCTTCCTGGAGACCAAGACGGTCTGGCACCCGACGGGTTCGCTGGGGGCTTCGGGCTCGGCGTACTGAGTTCCCGGGCGACTGCCCTCGGGCCCCGCTTCCCCGCGAGGGAGGCGGGGCCTTCCGCTGTCCGCGTCCGGTCCGGGAATCAAGCGGCGGCGCGCGGGCACCCGGGCCGCATGACGCAGACGCGATGGGATCAAGTACCGCTGGAGTCGGCCGAGTTGGCGGGCGTGGGAGGGGTCGAATGGGTCATCCTGGGCGCCCTCTTCCTGCTCGTGGCGCTTCCGGTCGTGGTGACGCTCCTGCTGGTGCGGCGCAGGCGGCGCTGAGCGGGCGCTGCCGGGGCGCGGGGCCCCAGACCCCGCGGCGGCGAACGAAAAGGTCCCGCCCGCCGGGGTGAGCCGGTGGGCGGGACCTTCGCGCGGG